>NZ_JBWDNS010000014.1:0-61640 GCF_056269305.1 Paenibacillus sp. J22R3
CGAAGGAATAACTCCGCTCGACTTGCATGTATTAGGCACGCCGCCAGCGTTCGTCCTGAGCCAGGATCAAACTCTCCATAAAAGTGGTAAGCCCGAAGGCTTGGCCATTTTAAGAAATCGCTTGTTAGCTCATTCAAAAAACTAGCTTTGCGAAACGTTAGTTTCGCCATTTATGACCATTTGACTGGTCGCTCATTGTTCAGTTTTCAAAGAACAAATTCCGTTGTTCATTCGCCCGTGTCTCAGCGGCGACTTGATTAATATATCACACGCTTTATAAACAATGCAAGGGTTTTTTTGATTTTTTTATCCACATGTTCATAACACCTTGAAAAACCGTTGATATCAGCGGTATGTACGCATATTCAGGGCATATCGGGACAGCTCTTTCGGGGAGGCAATACGAGCATACATGCGGAAAATGACCTTATAGCGTTTGGCAATCGCGGTTTTAATATCGCCGTCTAACCGGGAATCGTTCAAATCGAGCAGCATTTCGTCGAGTTCTTTGCGTAGGACGTAGTCGAGTTCTTTACATTCTTTGTCGTTGAACAGAATTCCGAGCATATCCGTTAGTGGCCCCCTTCAAATAATCAGCCGGAAAATATCGGCCAACATGAAGAAACTGCTAATACCGCCTGAAAACGGCACAATTACTTCATATTATCCAAATTTCAGCAAATCGAAACGAATTTTCGCGCTCTGAAATTTAGAAAAAGCGGCGCCTATCGCATGTCACGATAAACGCCGCTTTATTGTTATGCTCAAATAATTGGAAATTTATTACTAACTAAGCAACCAAACTGTTACCGTGCTCTCAATAACTGCCGCAACAATCAACATAAACACAATTAAAACCATCACCGGCAGCGTCCGCATCACGAACAGCTCAAGCTCTTGCCCCCAGCCTTTACGCTTCGTAAAGACTGTTCCAAGCCCCTGCAGCATCATTCTGCCAAACCGCAAACCATATGCACAAGCAATTATGATTGCCGCGATCTCGATGATACCGTGTGGCAGCAGCCCTTTAAACACCATTGTAAATACGGCTTCATTCCCCTGCTCCGCTGTCTTGTGAACCAAGTAACCGAGCAGCATGCCATTAATCGCTAAGAACGCAATGGGTACGATCCCGAACAGCGAACCTACATACATGACCAGTATGGCTTTAATCGCATTATTGAAGAAAATAAACAGCATTAAGAATAAAGTCGGATGAGAGCTCGAATCAATATTTTCCGCAACACCCTTCAGTCCGCTAAGCTGACTGTTGATAAAGGAGTCTAAAGCCGGGTTAGTTGCACCTACCACGATGCCGGCTAGCAGAAAAATCGTGCTGAACGCGATGTAATGCCGCATCGTCTGCAAATGTCGAAGGATTTCTCTTGGCGAAAACATAAGTAGGCGTCACCTCTTTGGGCTGTTTTTGGGATAACACGAATAAGTTGTTGGTACGAGCATAGATTGTACTAGAACAAGCCCTTATTGGAGAGGAGTGCAATTGTAATGAATATGTTTTATGTGATGAATGGACGGAAACTAAAGCGTTACTTTCTAGTCACCGTAGGTATTTTGTTTGCTGCAGGCGTTATTTACGCGGAGAAAGACAACATTACTGTGTTTGCTCCCAATCAGCCTGCGGCCATCTACAGCGTTCCGACAGATAAGAAGGTTATTGCCCTGACGTTTGACATCAGCTGGGGAGATAAACGTACGGAGCCGATCCTTGAAGTATTGAAGGAGAAAGGTGTGAAGAACGTCACTTTCTTCCTCTCATCGCCTTGGAGTCAAACCCACCCCGATATCGTCAAGAAGATCGTCGACGGCGGTTATGAAATCGGCAGTCATGGTCACAAGCATGACAACTACAGCACGTTCAGTGATGAAGAAATTCGCAGCCAGATCGAGACCGCTCAAACGATTTTGACCCAAGTTACCGGTAAGACACCAAGCCTGATCCGTATGCCTAATGGGGATTTTGACAAACGCGTCCTTCGTATTGCCGAGCAAATGAACTACAAAGTCATTCAATGGGATACCGATTCGCTCGACTGGATGAATATTGGCACGGACAAAATCATCAATCGTGTGGTCAGTAAAGCACATCCCGGGGATATCATTCTGATGCATGCCAGCGATTCCGTGAAGCAAACCCATGAAGCACTGCCTGCCATTATCGAACAGCTGCGCTCCAAGGGTTATGAATTTGTGACGGTATCGGAATTAATCGCCCAAACGGAGCTTCAAGGCAAAACGGTACAAGATAAAACAGCGATGTTCGAGCAGCTTGATGCTTCAGCCGAACAATAATAGCAGCTTATACAGCCGGTTTCGCATTTGATGCGGAATCGGTTGTTTGTTGTTTGCGCACCAGTTTGTGCAGCCACAAGATTTGGTAGGCATTACATACGAACATTGGGATGATCATAAATATCATTGCCGTTACATTGCTTTCTTCGCCTCTAAGGCTTGGCCATGCTTCGAGCAGTGTAACTACAACTTGTAGGAACATCGTCGGTATGAATGCATTATTGTTCGTTAGTTTGGCTTTGTAATACGCTACTGCCCATGATGCCAGTCCAAGTCCAATCGGCAGCACCCAGAAAATCCAATTGTTATCGAGCTTCACGCGATCCTGGTAAAGCAAGTAGCCGATGCCGCCAAGTGCAAACAACGTCGTGTACGCCTGAAGTGCGTTCCACATGTAATTTCTGCGGATGACGCTAAGTGCGATGTAATTCAAGGTCATGTAAGCAAAGAAGCCCATTTGACTGAATGCGCCGAAAAGCAGACCGACAAGTGCCATCATGGCTGCATTAAAGCCTGCAGCCGAAAGGCCCATGAAGCCAAATGAAGCATCGGTCCATTGCATGATACTTCCGACAACAATGGTCACAACACCGCCAACGGCCATCGTACTCCAAAATAAGAAAAACAATTTGCGCAAGTTCACTATTTTCCACTCCTACAGGTTTGTTGAGATTGATGAATTCGGTATGTTTCAGGCGTTAATCGCCAGCGTTTCCGAATATGCCGAAACTATCCTTCATTTTACCATGTCCCATACAAAAAGCCATGCCGCTTCCATGATAATACGATGAACATTGTCGCATACTAAACACACCAACAGTTGCTTTTTCAGAAGGGAGACACTGACAGCATGGTTAAACGAATTACATGGCTTGGTGCCCTCATTGTCCTGACTTTCAGCCTGTCAAGCTGCGGTACGCAGCAATCCAGCGCATCGAGTGAGCCCATCAGCTATAAAGACATGAAGTCTATGGTAATTGACATACTCAAAACCGAAGACGCGCAAAAAGCGCTCCAGGAATCGGCTTCCGCCACAAGCGGCAACAACGGCTCCAGCCTCCGTTCATTGTCCGTGCAGGATCAAGAGCAGGTTCGACTGGCAGTTAAGGAAACGTTGGTCGCGCCGGAGTACAGCAAGGTAATTGAGAAGTTGATGACCGATCCTCGTTTTGCAGGAGAATTCGCGAAAGCCGTAAATAAGCAAAATAAGCAAATTCATAAGGATTTGCTGAAGGACCCTACGTACCAGAAGGATCTCATTCAAGTGATGAAGAGTCCGGAAATGGATAAAATGATTCTTGAAGTGCTGCAAAGCACCCAATACCGGAAACAAACCATGTCGCTCATGCAGGAATCGATGCAAAATCCTCTGTTCCGTCTTGAAATTCTGGATCTGCTCAAGAAGGCTGTTCAAGAGGAGCTTAAGCCTAAGCCGGACGAGAAGGTTACGAAAGAAAAAGAAGGCAGCGATAAAGGCGGCGGTGAGGGCGAAGGTGGCGGCGAAGGAGAAGGCGGCGGTGAAGGTGAAGGCGGCGGCGAAGGTGACAGCGGTATGAGTGATCAAGGCGGTTGATGACTGGATGATTGGATGACTAAAAAGCCGGTATTCTCACACGATTGGGTGTGGAATACCGGCTTTTTGTAAGTGAACGATTAGATTACGCTTCGCATTTCGCAATGACGCGGTCGGCGATGTCTAGGTAAATGCGGCCATTGTCCGTATCGGCTTTGTATACCGATGGTGCGAAATCCGGCTCGGACGGATGGTTGTCCGGCGCGCCAAGCGGGATTTGGGCGAGCAGTTCGGCATTCAGCGATTCAGCCAGCCTTGCGCCGCCTCCGCGTCCGAATACATATTCATGCTCTCCATCCTTGCTTATAAAGTAGGACATGTTCTCGACGATACCGATAATTTCATGTTCGGTCTTAATGGCCATCGCCCCTGCGCGTGCAGCAACAAACGCAGCTGTCGCGTGCGGCGTCGTGACGATGATTTCTTTACTTTGCGGAATCAACTGATGCACATCAAGCGCAACGTCGCCTGTTCCCGGCGGCAGATCAAGCAGCAAGTAATCCAGCTCGCCCCACTCGATCTCCGCGAAGAAATTGCGGAGCATCTTACCCAGCATCGGCCCACGCCATACGATTGGCGCATTGTCTTCTACGAAGAAGCCCATCGACATGACGCGTACGCCGAATTTCTCGATCGGGATAACGCGCTCATTCACGATCTGCGGACGATCCTCGATGCCCATCATATCGGGCACGCTAAAGCCGTAAATGTCCGCGTCGATGATCCCGACGCGTTTGCCCTTGCGGGCTAAGGCGACCGCGAGATTGACGGTCACCGTGGATTTGCCGACGCCGCCCTTGCCGCTGGCGACGGCGATGAACTGCACTCCGCTGCTGCTGCTCAGCAGCGGATGTGCCTCCAGCCCGGCCCCGTGGCCACGTACGGGGGCGGAGGCTGCAGCCTGCGGCTGCGCTGCCGCGGGCGCGGGCTTCGCTGCCGCAGGAGCGCCTTCGCCGGTGCGAAACCGGAAGTGCGCGGTTTCGGCCCCGGCGGCGGCAAGCGCTGCTCGCAGCGCAGCCTCGAGCGCGCGTTCAGCGCTCGCGCTTGCCCCAAGGACCGTCATGGATACGTGACGGTCCTCCTTAACCATCACATCGCGGAAGGTAATCGCACCTTCCGCCATATATGGGGCCGCCGCAGACTCAGCGGCCGCTAAAGCTTCTATGCGGGTCAACATGTTTATCCGTCTCCTCTTGTTCTTGAATGAATGCATATAACAACGTGTAAGTATGTACTCGCTCCATTATAACAAGACCAAGACCCTGTTCCAAGCCGCGCTTATTGGGGATCATTCGGTTCCGTGCTTGAAGCTGCTCCCCATTTCTCACCGGCAGTAAAGCGAAGAACACCTTGATAGATGGAAGCCGCAACCTTCTTCTGGTACTCGGCATCTGCAAGCCGTGCTGCCTCTCCCGGGTTGGATAAGAAACCGACTTCTACTAAGGCGCTCGGTACTTCATCCATAGCCTTAAGCAGATAAACCGTGTTTACAGTAGCAGCCACTCGCTCGGTATTCGCCAGATTGCGCCGAATTTCATCTTGGATCAGAGAGGCAAGAACCGCATTCTCCGGCAGATTCGGATAAAAGAACGTCTGTGCACCTGACCAACGCGGGGACGGGATACTGTTCATATGAATGCTGAGCAACATAGCAGCGTTCTTATCTTTTACAAATTTGGCGCGGTTCACTAAGTCCTGTGTCTTACGCTTGCTTATCTTCGACGTGCCTTCCTCAGCCAGATCGTAATCCCCTTCTCGTGTCATAACCACGATCGCGCCGGCTTGCTGCAAATAATCCCTCAGTTGCAAAGCGATGGCCAAATTCAAATCCTTCTCCACCATCCCTTGCTTGCTGACCGCTCCGCCATCAACGCCGCCGTGACCTGCATCTATGGCGATCACCTTACCGGATAAAGGCAGTGTCCAATACGTCCAGGTGCGTGTGGCAGGCACCTCCTGCGTGAGCAGAATCACAGTTAGTATGACCGCCACCACGCCAAGGGAAATGCGAACAGCACCGCGATACGTGATCCAGATGACGAAACGTTTCCGAACTCCGCGCATACAAAAGCCACCCCAATCTCCATCCGATGATCGTGCACAGGAGTCTGTCCTGTACTCTTTATCATCCTATGGGACGAGGTGGCTTGTTATGCTTTGAACAGCAGCCTATTAATTAACCGGCTGTTCAGACATGCCTTCAATAAGAATTTTGGCGACTTCCGGACGCGAGAATTCCGGCGGCGGGCAAACGCCATCACGCAGCAATGCGCGAACTTTCGTTCCCGATAACGTCAGATGACTCTCTTTGTCATGCGGGCAAGTTTTGCTCGATGCCATATTGCCGCATTTCGTGCAGAAGAAGCTGTGTTCGAAATAAAGTGGAATGATGCCAAGTTCATCTGCTGTAAAGGAACGTAGCAGATCCTGAGCTTCATACGTACCGTAGTAGTCGCCTACACCAGCGTGGTCACGGCCAACGATGAAGTGTGTGCAGCCGTAGTTTTTGCGAACCATAGCATGGAAGATCGCTTCACGAGGACCCGCATAACGCATAGCTGCAGGGAATACGCCAAGGAATGTCCGATCAGCGGGATAGTAGTTCTCAAGCAATGCGATGTAGCTCTTCATCCGAACATTTGCAGGTACATCATCCGATTTGGTTTCGCCTACAAGGGGGTTCAGGAACAACGCATCTACGATTTCCATTGCACACTTCTGAATGTACTCATGTGCACGGTGAACCGGGTTACGCGTTTGGAAGCCGACAATTGTACGCCAGCCTTTCTCCGCGAAGATCCGTCTAGTCTCAGAAGGATCAAAATAGAACTCATTGAACTTCTCAGGCACCGGACGGTTAAGAACCGTAATCGGTCCGCCAACATACGTATTAGGACGGCTGTAGGTTTTGGCAACACCAGGGTGCTCGATGTCATCTGTCTTATACACATTTAATGCCTCATGCTTCTGATCAACGCTGTAGATGCTTTCGATATCAATAACGCCATAAACAATACCGTCTTCGCCTACAAGTGCTGCACGCTGGCCTGTAGAGAGCTCAGAAGCTTTCGCCTCTTCTACTGCCAGTGTAATTGGAATGCTCCATACCGTGCCGTCTGCAAGGCGCATACGTTCAACTACCGAGCGATAGTCAGCTTCATTCAAGAAACCGGTAAGCGGCGAGAATGCACCGACTCCGATCAGATCCAAATCCGATACTGCCCATGTGTTAACAATGATGACCGGTAATGCTGCCGCTTCTGCCAGCAGCGCATCGCGCTCAGCTCCGCTTGCGACTCGGTTGATGAGTACGCCGCCATGTGGCTTAATGCTGCTCATGCTCTGAAAGCCCCCTCTTATTTATGCAATCCGCATTCTGTTTTTTCCTGACCCGACCAACGGCCTGCACGTGGATCCTCACCAGGCATTACCTGACGCGTGCAGTGCTCACATCCGATACTCGGATAGTGATTGTCGTGAAGCGGATTGTAGTACACATTGTTCGTGCGGATATAATCCCAAACATCTTCAGAAGTCCAGTTCGCAATTGGATTGAATTTCACTAATCCGAACTTTGTATCGTATTCAATCTTCTTCGCGTTCGCACGTGTAGGAGCTTGGTCACGGCGAATACCTGTAATCCACGCTTCATATTTGGATAGAATTTGCGTCAAAGGCTGTACTTTACGGATATCACAGCATTGGTTCGCAGCGCTCTTCCAAAGCTCTTCACCAAATTGAGCAGCTTGCTCTTCGGGAGTGATCATAGGCTTCACTTCAACAAAGTTAAGGTTGTAGATATCCGCCATTTTGTCGCGTGTTTCGTAGGTTTCTTTAAAGTGGAAGTCCGTATCCAGATAGAAAATATCCGTTTTCGGGCTGATTTTTTGCAGCATATCGACAAGTACGACATCTTCCGCGCCAAAGCTGCAGGCAAAGGTAATGTTCGGGAAAGTTTCTACCGCGAATTTAATAATCTCCTGCGGTGATGCTGTTTCCAATTCATCCGCTTTTTGCTTGATCAGTGCTTCCTTTTCAAACAAGTTCATGGTGATGACCTCCATATTCAAATTCCTAGTAAACTAATCTACATTAAATTATACGTCGATTGTTCCATTTGTTCAATATTTTTAAATGATATCCGGAATATGAAAAAAATGCCTTCTCTGCAAGCAGAGAAGGCATTTCCGTAAGTCGATATTAACGTTTGGAGAATTGTGGCGCGCGACGTGCTGCTTTAAGACCGTATTTTTTACGCTCTTTCATACGTGGGTCACGAGTCAAGAATCCTGCACGCTTCAAAGCTGGACGGAATTCCGGATCTGCTTTAAGCAGAGCACGGGAGATACCGTGACGGATAGCGCCGGCTTGACCGGAGATACCGCCGCCGTGTGCGATAACCAAGATATCGTATTTGCCTGCAGTCTCAGTAAGAGCAAGCGGTTGTTTAACGATCAGCTTCAGTGTTTCCAGACCGAAGTAATCATTCAAGTCACGTTTGTTAATAATGATTCGTCCTTCACCCGGCACGAGACGTACACGTGCTACAGAGTGTTTACGACGACCGGTTCCATAGTATTGAACTTGTGCCATGAAACTGTCCTCCCTCTATTTACCCGCGAAGTTCGTAAACTTCTGGATTTTGTGCTTGATGTGGATGTTCTGGTCCGGCATAAACTTTGAGCTTCATCTTCATTTTATCGCCAAGACGATTTTTTGGAAGCATGCCGTAGATAGCTTGCTCCAATACTAGCTCTGGTTTGTTCTTGATCATGTCCTGAGCCGGAGTTACTTTAAGTCCGCCTTGGTACATGGAGTGACGGTAGTACATTTTGTTTTGAAGTTTTTTACCAGTAAGGTGAATTTTCTCCGCGTTGATGACAACTACAAAGTCACCAGTATCAACGTGTGGAGTAAAAGTCGGTTTGTGCTTGCCGCGGATCAGGCTAGCAGCTTCGCTCGCTAAGCGACCAAGCGTTTTGCCTTCTGCGTCAATGACAAACCATTTGCGATCAACTTCGCTGGACTTTGCCATATAGGTAATGCGCATGGATGTTCCTCCTTGTTCATTCAAACATTGGTTCTAATTTATAATGTTACGGTACGTTAGAGATGAATGGTGGATCGACCAAAGGTCTACTCTAAGCCATCATCTGTAACCGGCTCGATTCCATTCAAAAATGCTATTGTTGGTTGGCGATCTCAGTCGGGGCTGTGGGAGAGCCACTAAGAAAGCACAAGTTATATTCTACAACATAGGATTAACAAGTGCAAGCTATTTGTTTAGGCATTATGCCCTCAGAGTACTGGTAATACTCGTCAATCGTCGTAGGAAACTTCCCAAAGCATCAGACCGTGAGCCATCGCTGTCGGACCGGCTGCAGTCCGGTCCTTCGCAACAAGGATACGCTCAAAATCAGATACGGTCAGCTTCCCTTCACCTACCCATAGTAAGGTGCCCACAATGATTCTCACCATATTATAGAGAAAGCCATCACCAGTCACAAATAGATCCAATTTCCCTTCACCTTGTTCGATTCTTGCCTCTAGGATCGTTCGCACATGTGTACGCTTCGTAGAACGCTGCGATGCAAAGGAAGTGAAATCATGCTTGCCAACCAATTTGGACAACGCTTCCCTCATCTCGGGCAAGCGAAGAGGCATGGGATAATGGAACCGGTAATCCCGTTCGAATACATCTGCAAACTTATTGGTGTCGATGGAGTAGCGATACGTTTTCCGTTTCGCGCTGTAGCTTGAATGAAAATCAAGCGGTACTTCATCGGCCTTTAAGATGGCGATGTCAACCGGCAATCGAGAGTTCAAGGCGAGCGCCCAGCGTCCGATCGGAATTGGCGAGGAGGTGATGAAATTAAACACCTGTCCCCTCGCATGCACACCTGCATCCGTTCTACCGGATGCCACGATATTCACTTTCTCACCAGTCAACACATGAATCGCTTGCACAAGCACGTCCTGCACCGTATTTCCGATGGGCTGCGTTTGAAAGCCATGATAATGCGTGCCTACATAGCTGACAACCATCCGTATGTTCTTCATCCCATATAGTCCCCCTTATGAACGGTATCAAGGGCAACAAAAAAAGGTGGCCGCAAGGTCCACCCTTTCCGAAAGAAACTTTCGCGGGCGCAAATATATGACGCCAGCCGTTTCTTCTTGCTACGCGCGATCCACCAGTTCCAAGTAAACCATAGGTGCCGCGTCACCGCGACGTGGTCCTAGTTTCAAAATACGCGTATATCCGCCCGGACGTTCCGAGTAACGGGTAGCCAGTTCGGAGAACAATTTTTGAATTGCATCTTGTTCACCAGCTACCAAAGACTCACGGCGAACGAAAGCTGCAACTTGACGACGAGCGTGCAGATCTCCACGTTTTGCAAGTGTGATTAGCTTCTCAGCGATTGGACGAAGCTCTTTTGCTTTCGCCTCAGTCGTTTGAATGCGCTCATACAAGAACAAGTCTGTAACGAGGTCACGGAACAATGCTTTCCGGGAGCTAGCGTCACGGCTCAATTTTGAATATGCCATCGATTTTCCCCTCCTTAAAACAGTCTATCGACCTTTAGTCTACGCTGCTTTTTATTCTTCCATGCGGAGGCCAAGACCCAGTTCTTCGAGCTTTTCTTGAACTTCTTCCAAAGACTTGCGTCCGAGGTTACGGACTTTCATCATGTCTTCTTCTGTTTTCGTGATCAGCTCTTGGACGGTGTTGATACCTGCACGTTTCAGACAGTTATAAGAACGTACCGAGAGATCGAGCTCTTCGATCGTCATCTCAAGTACTTTCTCTTTCTTGTCTTCTTCTTTTTCAACCATGATCTCAGCGTCTTTCGCTTCGTCAGTCAAACCAACGAACAGATCCAGATGCTCAGTCAAAATTTTGGCGCCGAGGCTTACAGCCTCTTCCGGACGAATGCTTCCGTCGGTCCAAACTTCAAGTGTGAGCTTATCGTAGTTAGTCACTTGACCAACGCGAGTGTTCTCAACCGAGTAGTTTACACGAGTAATCGGTGTGTAGATGGAATCAACAGGAATGACGCCAATTGGTTGGTCTTCCCGTTTATTCCGATCTGCTTGCACATAACCGCGTCCGCGATTAGCAAATACCCGCATGTGGAGCCGTGCACCGGAGGCCAGCGTCGCGATATGAAGATCAGGGCTTAAAATCTCGACATCGCTGTCTGCGCGAATATCGCCAGCCGTAACGTTGCCATCGCCTTCCGCATCAATCTCCAATACCTTCTCTTCGTCGGAATGGATTTTCAGCGAGAGGCCTTTGAGATTCAGGATGATTTCGGTAACGTCCTCCATCACACCTGGAACCGTAGAGAACTCGTGAAGTACACCATCGATTTGAACAGAGGTTACCGCTGCACCAGGCAGCGACGACAACAGGATTCGGCGAAGCGAATTCCCGAGCGTTGCTCCGTAGCCACGTTCAAGCGGTTCAACAACGAACCTTCCGTACGTGCCATCCTCGTTTAGTTCTACGGTTTCGATTTTCGGCTTTTCGATCTCAATCACAATAGTACCCTCCCTCAAAACGTCGCTCCGTTACCATTATCGCATAAGTAGTCAAATCATGTAGTATGGCAAACCTTCACAACCATTATTCACAAGTTGTAGTCATTTGATACCACAAATATTGACTATACGCGACGACGTTTTGGCGGGCGGCATCCGTTGTGCGGAACTGGAGTAACGTCTTTAATAAGGTTTACTTCCAGACCTGCTGCTTGTAGCGAACGAATCGCTGCTTCACGGCCTGCGCCAGGACCTTTAACCATTACTTCGACAGTTTTCATGCCGTGTTCCATTGCCGCTTTTGCTGCAGATTCAGCAGCCATTTGAGCTGCGAACGGCGTGCTCTTACGGGAACCTTTAAAGCCGAGGTTACCCGAGCTTGCCCAAGAAATCGCGTTTCCGTGCGGATCAGTAATCGTAACGATCGTATTATTGAATGTCGAGCGGATATGCGCTACGCCAGTATCAATATTTTTACGGTCACGACGTTTCGTACGAACCACTTTTTTTGGTTTAGCCATTTCGGTTATCCCTCCTTCTTATTTCTTCTTGTTCGCTACAGTCCGGCGAGGACCTTTACGCGTACGAGCATTTGTTTTCGTCCGTTGACCACGAACCGGAAGACCACGACGGTGACGAACACCGCGATAGCAGCCGATCTCGATCAGACGTTTGATGTTAAGCGAAATTTCACGACGAAGGTCGCCTTCTACTTTAACCGTTTTATCGATTGTTTCGCGAAGTTGGCTGACTTCATCTTCTGTCAGATCACGAACGCGTGTATTTTCGCTAATACCGGTTGTGCTAAGAATTTTATTGGCAGTCGTTCTGCCAATACCGAAGATGTATGTCAGAGCGATGACAACGCGTTTATCACGCGGTAAGTCTACACCAGAAATACGTGCCATGTATCGTTATCCCTCCTTATCCTTGTTTTTGTTTGTGTTTCGGATTTTCACAAATCACCATAACATTGCCTTTGCGGCGAATGACTTTACATTTCTCGCAAATCGGCTTGACCGATGGTCTAACCTTCATTGTGATTACCTCCCGAATTCTTTCGTCGGCAGGCCTTTAAGGCCTACTTCCGATAGGTAATGCGTCCTCTAGATAAATCATAAGGCGACAATTGAATGACTACTTTATCTCCTGTCAGAATGCGGATAAAATGCATTCTCAGTTTGCCCGATACGTGGGCGAGAATCTGGTGTCCATTCTCAAGTTCAACCTTGAACATGGCGTTAGGTAGTGGTTCGATGACCGTACCTTCGACTTCAATGACGTCTTCTTTGGCCATAGTCATTCTCCTTTCCCTTGCACAGCCTTCTGAATAGCATAACGCAGTTTAGCGTTAGTAACACGGCCGGTTTCCCGCATGCTGTCAGCCACTTCATGACTGACGACCGGTTGCATCAGAAGATGCAGTACGTTCTTCTTCTTCGATTGATCGAAGCGCCGCTTGTCTCCGTCAGCTACAAGGACGAAACGTTCATCCAGAACCTGAATGATGACGGCGTATGAGCCTCCGTCTTTTCCTTTAAGGACCTTAACTATACGGCCGATCTCCGGCATATGTTCCAATGCACTCAACCTGCCTGCTCCCTGGATAGGGTTAAGATTTCGCAGCCATCCTCTGTGACGGCAACCGTGTGCTCGAAGTGAGCGCATCGGCTGTTATCCTGTGTAACGACTGTCCAATTATCCTCCAGCGTACGCACATATCGCTCACCGATGTTGACCATCGGTTCTATCGCCAGCACCATTCCTGGTTTTAGACGAGGTCCGCGATCGGGTAATCCGAAATTCGGAATTTGCGGTTCTTCGTGCAAATCTGCACCAATGCCATGCCCCACAAAATCTCGAACAACAGAAAAACCAGCAGCTTCAATCACTTGTTGAATCGCATGCGAGATGGTGAACAAACGAACATCCGATTTCACGAGCGCGAGTCCTGCATAAAGCGATTGTTCTGTAATGTCGAGCAGTCGCTGGGACTCTTCACTAATACTGCCTACACCGTAGGTCCAAGCGGAATCGCCATGGTAGCCTTTATACTGTGCGCCAATATCTATGCTGATGATGTCGCCATCATGCAACTTACGTGATCCTGGAATACCGTGTACCAGCTCATTGTTTACAGAAGCGCAGATACTGGCAGGAAATTGATTGTACCCTTTAAAAGAAGGTATTGCGTCCTGACTGCGAATGTACGACTCAGCAATATCGTCCAATTCTTTGGTCGTAATGCCGGGACGAATAGCTTGTTTGAGCAAGCGATGCGTCTCCGATACAATTCGGCCAGCTATTCTCATTACTTGCAATTCCGATTCGGATTTGCAAATGATCATTCTGCTGTTCCCCGCAGGCAGCTAACGATGTCAGCTGTAACTTCGTCGATTTCTTTCTCGCCGTCTACTTCGCACAAAACGGCTTTACTTGTGTAGTACTCAAGTAATGGAGCTGTTTTGGAGATATATTCGTCGAGACGCGTGCCTACTTTTGCTTCCGTATCGTCTGACCGCTGGTACAGCTCGCCGCCGCATTTATCACAAACGCCTTCTTGCTTCGGCGGGTTGAACATAACATGGTAAGTGGAGCCGCATGCTTTACAAATGCGACGACCGGTCAGACGCGCAAGCAGTAGACCGCGGTCAACCTTCAAGTTAACAACATGATCGATACTGCGTCCCATTTCAGCCAACATCCCGTCCAGCGCCTCAGCTTGTTGCAGTGTGCGAGGAAATCCATCCAGCAGGAAGCCGCCATTACAATCCTCAAGTTGGAGACGTTCACGAACGATGCCGTTCGTAATTTCATCCGGGACAAGAAGTCCTTGATCCACGAATTCTTTAGCCTTCAGACCAAGAGGTGTGCCTTGCTTCATTGCTAAACGGAAAGCATCGCCAGTGGAAATGTGCGGGACACTGAAAGTGTCCACGATACGTTCCGCCTGTGTGCCTTTGCCGGCGCCCGGAGGGCCCATGAATAAGATGTTCATTAGCGTGTTCCTCGCTTTAAACATAATAGGCTCGGCCGGGTCCCGCCACACAACTAGATGCGCGGAAGCCCGCTTGCGAACCTATTGTTATTTATTGATAAACCCTTTGTAGTGGCGCTTGATCAATTGCGTCTCGATTTGCTTCATCGTATCCAGTGCAACACCGATTACGATTAGCAGCGAGGTTCCGCCTAGCTTCACATCACGAGGCAAATCAGCGAGCGTGCCGAAGAGTACCGGCAAGATCGAGATGAGCGATAGGAAGATCGCTCCGCTGAGTGTGATCCGCGACATGACGCGCGTAATGTAGGAAGATGTCGGCTTACCAGGACGAATGCCCGGGATGTAACCACCATTTTTCTTCATTTGATCGGCCATCTGCACCGGATTGATTTGCACAAACGTGTAGAAGAACGTGAAAGCGATAATCAGAATTACGTACAACACCATGCCTAGCGGCTTGTCGTAGTACATATGAGTTTGAACCCATGATGCCCATGCATGCGTCGACCAGAAGTTCGCGATCGTAACCGGGAACATCAGAAGCGATACTGCAAAGATAACCGGGATAACACCTGCACCGTTAACTTTCAGCGGAATGTGGGTAGATTGCCCACCGTACATTTTCCGTCCAACAACGCGCTTAGCGTATTGTACCGGAATCTTACGAATACCTTGTTGTACAAAGATAACGCCGACGATAATTGCGATAATCGCAATTACAATCACTACTACCTTGATAATGCTAAGGAAGATGTTGCTTGCATCAACAAACTCCGCTGTGTAGATCGAACGAATGTGAGAAGGAATTGCTGCTACGATACCGGCAAAAATCAAGACCGAGATCCCGTTGCCGATGCCTCTCTCTGTAATCTGCTCACCGAGCCACATGAGGAAGGCTGTTCCCGCCGTTAGAATTATCGCAATCATAATATAATCCGTAACCGTTGCACCAGGAATCATATCGTACTGATATTGCCGGTTAAAACCAATTGCAGTACCAAAACCTTGGACTAAACCAAGAACAATCGTACCGTAACGAGTAATCTGAGCAAGTTTACGTTTACCGTTCTCGCCCTCCTTCGCCCATTCAGCGAATTTAGGGATAACGTCCATCGACAGAAGCTGTACGATGATCGATGAGGTAATGTAAGGCATGATCCCGATCGCGAAGATCGAGAACTGGAACAGTGCCCCACCGGAAAACGTATTAAGCAAACCAAACAATTCAGAACCGGCCTGATCAGTTTGTGTAAATACATCTTTATTGACACCAGGAACCGGTATAAAGGAACCGATCCGGTAAACCAACAAGATGAACAACGTGAACAGGATCCGCTTGCGAAGGTCTTCCACTTTCCAAATGTTGGACACGGTCTTGAACAATTAGATCACCTCGGTTTTACCGCCGGCAGCCTGGATTTTCTCTACCGCAGATTGAGAGAACTTGCTTGCTTTTACCGTAAGCTGAACAGTGATTTCGCCATTACCCAAGATCTTGATTCCGCTCTGTGGGTTTTTAACGATACCTTGCTCAAGCAGAAGCTCAGGTGTTACCTCTGTGCCAGCTGCAAAGCTGTTCAACTCATCGATGTTCACAATCGCATACTCTTTACGGAACGGGTTGTTGAAGCCGCGTTTAGGCAAGCGACGGTACAATGGGTTTTGTCCGCCCTCGAACCCTGGGCGAACGCCACCACCGGAACGAGCATTTTGACCTTTGTGACCACGACCGGCTGTCTTACCGTTGCCGCTACCGATACCACGGCCTTTACGGAAGCCCTCTTTACGAGAACCCGGTGCTGGTGAAAGTTCATGCAATTTCATCGTACGTTGCACCTCCTTAATGTTTTACGCTGCTTTCTGTACGAGTTTGCTTCATCAGCAAAACTCGTCTTTGAAAGCATACTTTTGATGCGGTATATCGTTTACGCCATTAAAGACGATTTAAGCTTGTACTTCTTCCACTTTAACCAAGTGGCTGACATGAGTAATCATGCCACGGATAGCCGGGCTGTCGCTGTGGACAACCGATTGACGAATCTTGCGAAGACCAAGCGTAGCAACAGTCGCACGCTGCTTCTCGT
Organism: Paenibacillus sp. J22R3; assembly: GCF_056269305.1. Classification (NCBI taxonomy): domain Bacteria; kingdom Bacillati; phylum Bacillota; class Bacilli; order Caryophanales; family Paenibacillaceae; genus Paenibacillus; species Paenibacillus sp. J22R3. The sequence continues at coordinate 16,514 of NZ_JBWDNS010000014.1, forward strand.
TACGACCGATCAGGCTGCGAACGAGGGTGATTTGCAATTTTGCCATCGTATTCTCCTCCTTAGCCCAAAAGCTCTTTCACGGTTTTGCCACGAAGTTTAGCAACGTCCTCGGCACGTTTCAGACGGGAAAGTCCTTCTAGTGTCGCGTTAACCATATTCATGGAGTTTGAAGAACCAAGCGATTTGGTTAGAATGTCGCCAACACCTGCAAGCTCAAGAACGGCACGAACCGGTCCGCCTGCAATTACTCCAGTACCTTCAGATGCTGGTTTAAGCAATACGCGGCCAGCGCCGAAGTGTCCGAGAACTAGATGTGGGATTGTTGTTTTCACAAGTGGTACATGGATCAGGTTTTTCTTAGCATCTTCGATACCTTTGCGGATTGCATCCGGTACCTCGCCAGCTTTACCGATCCCTGCGCCAACATATCCTTTACCGTCACCTACAACTACCAGTGCGCTAAAGCTGAAACGGCGTCCGCCTTTTACTACTTTCGCTACACGGTTGATTTGAACTACTTTTTCAGTTAGTTCTAACGTATTTGGATCGATACGCAAGTCGACTTACCTCCTTCATAAGTATTATCGATTAAAACTCAAGTCCTGCTTCGCGAGCTGCATCAGCCAGTGCTTGAATTCTTCCATGGTACAAGTAACCGCCGCGGTCGAAAACCACTTGCTCTACGCCTTTCGCTTTAGCGCGAGAAGCGATAACTTCGCCGATTTTACGAGCAGCCTCGATGTTACCACCATTGCTGAATTGTTCTGCGATTTCTTTATCAAGCGTGGACGCTGAAGCGACCGTTACGCCTAGAACATCATCAATCAATTGTGCATAGATGTGTTTGGAGGAACGGAATACAGAGAGACGCGGACGCTGCGTAGTTCCGTTGATTTTCTTACGCACACGCAGGTGACGTTTGAGACGTGCTTTGTTTTTATCGCCTTTTGTAATCATTCGTTGTACACTCCTTTCCTTGTGCTTATGAAGCTATCCGATTAAGCAACGCTAAGCGTCTGCTTATTTCTTCTTACCAGCTTTACCTTCTTTACGAAGGATACGCTCGCCTTCATACTTGATACCTTTACCTTTATACGGTTCAGGCTCACGTACGGAGCGAATTTTCGCAGCAGTTGCACCAACGAGTTCCTTATCGATGCCTCTAACAGTGATTTTCGTGTTCGATGGAACATCGAACTCGATTCCGCTCTCAGGAGTGATTTCAACTGGATGCGAGTAACCTACGTTAAGTACGATTTTCTCGCCAGTTTTGTTTGCACGGTAACCAACGCCTACTAGCTCAAGGTTTTTTGCAAAACCTTCAGTTACACCACTAACCATGTTAGCGATGACGCTGCGAGTTGTACCGTGTAGGGAACGATGCAATTTATTGTCAGAAGGACGCTCTACAGTAATTACGCTGTCTGCTACAACCACTTTCATATCCTTGTGGATTTCGCGGCTCAGTGTACCTTTAGGTCCTTTAACAGTGATCAAGCTGTTGTCCAAGTCGATGTTTACGCCACCTGGAACTTGGATCGGTTTACGGCCAATACGAGACATTGTTACACCTCCAATCGTTGTGACAGTTAATTACCAAACGTAGCAGACGACTTCGCCGCCGGATTTAACTTGGCGTGCTTCTTTATCAGTCATAATTCCTTGGGACGTGGAAATGATTGCCATTCCCAGGCCGCCCAATACGCGAGGCACTTCAGTGCTTTTCGTGTAAACGCGTAGACCCGGTTTGCTGATACGTTTCAGCCCCGTAATTACACGCTCTTGGTTCGGGCCGTATTTAAGGAAAATACGGATCATCCCTTGTTTGTTATCTTCAATATACTCGGCATCGCGGATAAAGCCCTCGCGTTTCAAAATTTCAGCGATTTGCTTCTTTACTTTCGAAGCAGGCATTTCTACGGTCTCATGACGCACAACGTTTGCGTTGCGAATGCGTGTAAGCATATCTGCGATCGGATCAGACATAACCATTGTGTAAACCTCCTTCCCGAACTAGGCTGATTACCAGCTTGCTTTTTTAACGCCAGGAATCTGGCCTTTGTATGCTAATTCACGGAAACAAATCCGGCAAATTTTAAACTTTTGCAAAACGGAATGCGGACGGCCGCAACGTTCGCAGCGTGTGTAAGCCTGCACTTTGAATTTAGGAGCACGTTGCTGCTTAACCTTCATCGAAGTTTTTGCCACTTGGTATTACACCTCCTGTGGATTACTTCGTAAACGGCATGCCCATTTGGGTCAGCAGTTCACGAGCTTCTTCGTCCGATTTTGCCGTCGTGACGATGACGACGTCCATACCGCGTACTTTGTCAACTTTATCATACTCGATCTCAGGGAAGATCAATTGCTCTTTCAAACCCAGAGTGTAGTTACCACGGCCATCAAACGCTTTGTTTGATACGCCGCGGAAATCGCGTACGCGTGGAAGTGTGACATTGAACAGTTTATCAAGGAAATAGTACATACGCTCACCGCGTAGTGTTACTTTAACCCCGATCGGCATGTTCTCGCGAAGTTTGAAACCAGCGATCGATTTCTTGGAGCGAGTTACTACAGGCTTTTGACCAGAGATCAAACGCATGTCTTCAACAGCAACATCGAGAACTTTAGAGTTGGAAACAGCCTCACCAACACCCATGTTGATTACAACTTTCTCGATCTTAGGCACTTGCATTACTGTTGTATAGTTGAACTTCTGCATAAGAGCAGGAGTGATTTCATTCAGGAAACGATCTTTCATTCTTGCTGCCATGTAACGTGGACCTCCTTTCCGTATCGGTCAATTAATCAATTACCTCGCCGGATTTTTTAGCGATCCGGACTTTTTTGCCGTTATCAAGCACTTTATATCCGATCCGAGTTACTTTACCGCTCTTAGGATCGATGTGCATAACGTTGGAAACGTGAATCGCCGCTTCTTGCTCGATAATGCCGCCTTGCGGATTAGCTTGCGAAGGACGAGCATGTTTCTTCACCATATTGACGCCTTCAATGAGTACGCGGTTTTGACGCGGATACGCAGCAATAACGCGGCCTTTTTTGCCTTTGTCTTTGCCCGTAATGACCATTACCGTGTCATCTTTCTTCACGTGCAATTTATTGTTATGGGATTCTAACACTTTCTTCAACCGTGGCATGAGTTACACCTCCTGCGTGCTTGCGCGGAATGCGCAAAGTACTTTTTAGATAACTTCCGGAGCAAGCGATACGATTTTCATGAAGTCGCGGTCGCGAAGTTCACGAGCAACTGGTCCAAAAATACGTGTGCCGCGCGGGCTTTTGTCTTCTTTTACGATAACCGCTGCATTCTCATCAAATGCGATGTATGAACCGTCTTTACGGCGAACCGCACGTTTCGTACGTACGATAACCGCTTTAACTACATCACCCTTTTTGACAACGCCACCGGGTGTTGCTTGTTTGACGGAGCAGACGATCAAATCGCCGATATGGCCAACACGACGTCCAGTACCACCGAGCACACGAATGCACATCAGTTCTTTAGCGCCGGAGTTGTCAGCGACAGCTAAACGTGTAAATGGTTGAATCATTTCAACGTCCTCCTTTCGGGAAAATGCTTACTAAGAAGCATTTCTTACAAAATAACAGCAGCTTCAACGATTTCGACTAAACGGAACCGTTTGTCTTTCGATAGCGGGCGAGTTTCCATGACTTTAACGATATCACCGATCTTAGCTTGGTTGTTCTCGTCGTGCGCCTTGAATTTTCTCGTGTATTTAATACGTTTGTGGTACAGGTCGTGTTTTTTGTAAGTTTCAATGGCAACAACGATTGTTTTGTCCATTTTATCACTCACGACTTTACCTACTTGAACTTTGCGGGCATTACGTTCGCTCATGTTCATCCTCCTTCCATACATTCGTTATCGCTCACGGACAATCGCAGTTTAGCTGCTGATTCCGAGTTCTCTTTCACGAAGAACGGTTTTGGCACGAGCTATATCCTTACGTACGTCGCGGATGCGAGTTGGGTTTTCCAGTTGGCCGGTAGCCAATTGAAAACGAAGGTTGAATAGCTCTTCTTTGAATCCAGCGACTTTTTGTTCGAGTTCAACAGAGGTTAGGTTGCGGAAATCATTAGCTTTCATTTGCTTCACCACCCACTTCTTCGCGTTTCACGAACTTCGTTTTAACTGGGAGTTTATGTGCTGCAAGACGCATAGCTTCACGTGCGATCTCTTCAGATACGCCAGCAAGCTCGAACATTATTTTGCCCGGTTTTACGACAGCAACCCATTTTTCTACGTTACCTTTACCGCTACCCATCCGAACTTCAAGAGGCTTTTGCGTAATTGGTTTCGCAGGGAAAATCTTGATCCATACTTTACCGCCACGTTTAATGTAACGAGTCATCGCAATACGCGCTGCTTCGATTTGACGGTTAGTGATCCATGAAGGCTCAAGTGCTTGTAGACCGTATTCGCCGAAGGCTACTTCAGTACCGCCTTTAGCGCGACCTTTCATATGACCACGTTGTTGCTTACGATGTTTGACACGTTTTGGGACCAACATGATTAGTTGCCTCCTTCCTGTGGAGCTTTCTTCTTAGTTGGAAGGATTTCACCGCGATAGATCCATACTTTAACGCCGATACGGCCGTATGTTGTCGCAGCTTCTGCTGTTCCATAATCAATGTCTGCACGCAGCGTATGAAGTGGAACTGTACCTTCGCTATAACCTTCTTGACGAGCAATCTCAGCGCCGCCCAAACGACCGCTAACGGCAGTTTTGATACCTTTCGCGCCCGAACGGATTGTACGTTGGATGGATTGTTTCATTGCACGGCGGAACGAGATCCGACGCTCAAGTTGTTGTGCAATGCTCTCAGCTACGAGAATCGCATCAAGTTCTGGATGTTTGATCTCAGAGATGTTGATGTGCACTTTTTTGCCTTTAGCGATTTTCGACAGTTCGGAACGAAGGTTTTCAACTTCAGATCCGCCTTTACCGATTACCATACCAGGCTTAGCTGTATGAATTGTAACGTTAACGCGGTTAGCTGCACGCTCGATTTCGAACTTGGAGACAGCCGCATCTTTCAATTTGTTTTTGAGGTACTCACGGATTTTAACATCTTCCATGAGCAATTCGCCGAAGTCTTTGCCTGCGTACCATTTGGATTCCCAATCACGGATAATACCAACACGTAGACCGACCGGGTTTACTTTTTGTCCCACACGTTTTCCCTCCTTATTTTTCGGATACCACCAAAGTAATGTGGCTGGTTCTTTTGTTAATCCGGCTAGCACGACCCATTGCGCGCGGGCGGAAACGTTTCATTGTTGGCCCTTGGTTAACAAACACTTGTGTAATCACAAGTTTGTTCACGTCCAATTGGTAGTTGTGCTCCGCATTAGCAATTGCGGAATTCAGCAGCTTCTCAACGATTGGGGAAGCCGATTTTGGTGTGTGGCGCAGAATCGCGATTGCTTCGCCGACTTGCTTACCACGGATCAAATCAACAACCAGCTGAGCTTTACGAGGTGCAATGCGGACGTGGTTAGCGAACGCTTTAGCTTGTTGCATGGATGAACCTCCTCTCGACCTTTATTACCTAACTATTTAACCGATTAACGACGACCAGTCTTCTTGTCATCGTTACCGTGTCCTTTGTACGTACGAGTTGGCGCGAACTCACCGAGTTTGTGGCCAACCATATCTTCCGTCACATATACCGGCACGTGCTTCTTACCGTCATAAACAGCAAAAGTGTGACCGATGAATTGCGGGAAAATTGTAGAACGACGCGACCAAGTTTTGACAACAGTCTTCTTCTCAGCCTCGTTCAGAACTTCAACCTTTTTCAGCAAGTAACCGTCAATAAACGGTCCTTTCTTCAAACTGCGACCCATGGATGATCCTCCCTTCACGCTAGCGTTACGCGACGCAGCGCGTCACGCTCATGACGCCGAGGCGCCTATTACTTCGTACGACGACGAACAATGTATTGGCTCGATGCTTTTTTCTTTTTGCGTGTTTTGAAACCAAGTGTAGGTTTGCCCCATGGAGACATTGGAGATTTACGTCCGATTGGCGCACGGCCTTCACCACCACCGTGTGGGTGATCGTTCGGGTTCATTACAACACCACGTACTTCAGGGCGTTTGCCCATCCAACGGGAACGGCCGGCTTTACCGATTTTCACGAGTTCGTGATCTTCGTTACCAACAGAACCGATTGTCGCACGGCATTTTTTCAGAATACGACGTACTTCGCCAGACGTCAAGCGAATTGTGACGTATTGCTCTTCTTTACCAAGAAGTTGAGCAGTTGTTCCAGCAGCACGAACCAATTGTCCGCCTTTGCCTGGTTTTAGCTCGATGTTGTGGATAACTGTACCTACCGGGATGTTCTCAAGCGGCAACGCGTTACCGATCTTGATGTCAGCATCTGCTCCGGAAACGATTTTATCCCCAACTTTAAGGCCTTTAGGTGCGATGATGTAGGCTTTCGCTCCATCCACATAGTGGATAAGTGCGATGTTGGACGTACGGTTCGGATCGTATTCGATCGTCGCGACGTTACCTACGATACCGTCCTTGTTACGTTTGAAGTCGATGATCCGGTATTTACGTTTATGGCCGCCACCGTGATGACGAACCGTAATTTTACCTTGGTTGTTACGACCAGCTTTTTTGAAAAGCGGCGCAAGAAGCGATTTCTCCGGTGTGCTTGTGGTGATCTCTTCAAATGTCGAGACGGACATACCACGTCGCGCTGGAGATGTCGGTTTATACTTCTTAACTGGCACTTCGATTCCCTCCTTAACCGATATCTAACGTTCTTTCACGAGAAGCCGGGGACTTCTTCGCTAATTAAACTGTTTCGAAAAATTCTAGCTCGTTGCTATCTGCGCTCAATTGCACGATCGCTTTTTTCCACTCGGATGTATATCCGCTGTGTTTACCGTAGCGTTTAGGCTTAGCCGGCATGCGAAGCGTGTTCACGCTCGATACTTTCACTTTGAAGATCGATTGAATCGCAAGTTTGATCTCAGTTTTGTTTGCACGAAGATCAACTTCGAATACATACTTTTTGTTCGCCATGAAATCACTTGTTTGTTCAGTAATGATTGGGCGCTTGATAATATCGCGAGGATTTTTCATTACGCAAGCACCTCCTGTACTTTTTCAACCGCTTCTTTAGTGATAATCAGCTTGTCGTATTTCATAACGTCTAGAACATTGATGCCATCGGCTGCAACGAACTTCACATTAGGAATGTTACGAGCTGAAAGTGCTACATTATCTTCGTAGCTAGCTGTTACAACCAGTGCTTTACGAGCCACTTTCAGGTTGTTCAGAATTGCTACGAATTCTTTAGTCTTCGGTTGCGCGAACGCCAGTTGATCCAGAACGATAATTTCGTTGTCGATCACTTTGGAAGACAATGCAGATTTGATTGCTAGGCGACGAACTTTCTTAGGAAGTTTGAAGCTATAGCTACGTGGAGTTGGTCCGAATACTGTACCACCGCCAACCCATTGTGGGGAGCGAATGCTACCTTGACGTGCACGGCCTGTACCTTTTTGTTTCCAAGGCTTACGACCGCCACCGCGTACTTCGGAGCGTCCTTTTGTTTTGTGCGTACCTCTGCGTTCAGAAGCTTGCTGCAAAAGAACTGCGCTATGCAATACGTGAACGTTTGGTTCAATTCCGAATACCGCTTCGGACAATTCAACCTCGCCAACTTGCGAGCCATTCACGCTATAAACTGCTACTTTCGGCATTTCATGTTCCTCCTTTCTTAGGCGATTATTTCTTCACCGTAGATTTAACTTTTACAAAGCTATTTTTAGGGCCCGGAATGGAGCCTTTAACGAGCAATACATTACGTTCCACATCAACGCGCACGATTTCAAGGTTCTGGATTGTAACTGTTTCGTTACCCATGTGCCCTGGAAGGTGTTTGCCTTTTGGTACGCGGTTCGCTTGGATAGAACCCATCGAACCTGGACCACGGTGGTAACGCGAGCCGTGCGCCATAGGGCCGCGGCTTTGGTTCCAACGTTTGATGTTACCTTGGAAACCTTTACCTTTGGAAGTAGCTGTAACGTCAACGAACTCGCCAGCTGTGAATAGGTCAGCCTTCAATTCCTGGCCAACTTCATATTCAGCAATGTTGATGCTGCGGAATTCACGAACGTAGCGCTTAGGAGCCGTTTCCGCTTTTTTAGCGTGGCCGATTTCTGGCTTAGTAGCTCTCGATACTTTCTTGTCGGAGAAACCAAGTTGTACGGATACGTAACCGTCGTTGTCTTGGTCCTTCTTCTGTAAAACAACACAAGGGCCTGCTTCGATAACCGTAACCGGAATTACGTTACCTTCAGGAGTAAACACTTGCGTCATTCCAAGTTTTTTACCTAAGATACCTTTCATGTTGACACCTCATTTCCTTTCCATTTTCAAATATGCATAACTTACAGTTTGATTTCGATATCTACACCGGATGGCAGATCTAAGCGCATCAATGCATCAACCGTTTGCGGCGTTGGGTTAACAATGTCGATCAAACGCTTATGAGTGCGCATTTCGAATTGCTCCCTAGAATCCTTGTACTTGTGTACCGCACGCAGAATGGTGATGATTTGCTTCTCAGTAGGAAGCGGAATCGGCCCAGACACGCCTGCACCGGAACGTTTCGCAGTTTCAACAATCTTCTCTGCGGATTGATCCAGAATTCTATGATCGTATGCTTTCAAGCGAATACGAATCTTTTGCTTAGCCATATAAGTCCCTCCTTCTATCGCCCAATTTAGTATCGGACATACTCCGCAAGAAAACCCGACACGCCCCTCATGGCAAAGGAGCCGTGTGTGTCGGCAACCTCTCGCATCATCGCAACGTCACAGACCAACGCTCACTATTATATCTGAAACGCTGGGCGAATGCAACAAAAATGTTGGCTTTGTAAAAAGAAAAGATTGTCCGACCTTCGTTGCGTTTCGCGACGTAAATAATGGCCTGCGGCAGCTGTTGTAATCCTGTTGCTTCATATATAGAACATAATCGGTGACAACAGGATTACAAAGGCTGCACGTAAACTCTTCGGCTCATTATTCACTTTGCTTCACAACTTTGTGTTGGCACCAAAGCATTTCTTTCTAACAAAACCCATGAAAGAAAACATAATAAAAAGTGGCTTTAACATGAAGCCACTTTTTCATCAGTTCGATCAGTCACTTTGCCATTGCTAGCTTGCCTGTGCTGTTTCAGCGCCTGCGTCTTTGTCTTCACTTATAATAGTGAAATTCGAGCTTTTACGCAAACATCAAAATTTAGTAATAAAAAAGCCCCCACCGAAGTGAGGGCTTTATGAGCTGCAGCTTACGCTGCAGTTTCATTATTTTTGGATGGAAGCTACAGCGCCGGCGCCTACAGTACGGCCACCTTCACGGATTGCGAAGCGAGTACCATCTTCCAGAGCGATTGGAGCGATAAGCTCAACCGTTACTGTGATGTTGTCGCCTGGCATAACCATCTCAGTACCTTCAGGCAAGCTGATGATACCAGTTACGTCAGTTGTACGGAAGTAGAACTGTGGACGGTAACCTGTGAAAAAAGGTTTGTGACGTCCGCCCTCTTCTTTAGTCAGAACGTAGATTTGAGCTGTAAAGTTCGTGTGTGGTTTAACGGAACCTGGCTTAGCAAGTACTTGACCACGCTCGATGTCTTTACGGTCTACACCACGAAGCAATGCGCCGATGTTGTCACCAGCTTGTGCGGAATCAAGCAATTTACGGAACATTTCTACGCCTGTTACGATACATTTGCGAGTTTCTTCAGCAATACCGATGATTTCAACTTCGTCAGATACTTTAACTACGCCACGCTCAACGCGTCCTGTAGCAACAGTACCACGACCTGTGATTGTGAACACGTCCTCAACTGGCATAAGGAACGGCTTCTCAGTATCACGTTGTGGAGTTGGGATGTAAGTATCGACTTGTTCGAACAACTCGATGATTTTGTCAGCCCATGGGCCATCTGGGTTTTGAAGAGCTTCACGAGCAGCGCCGCGGATGATTGGAGTATCATCACCTGGGAACTCATATTCGCTAAGAAGGTCGCGAACTTCCATCTCAACGAGTTCAAGCAACTCTTCATCTTCAACCATGTCGCATTTGTTCAGGAATACGACGATGTAAGGTACGCCTACTTGGCGGGAAAGAAGGATGTGCTCACGCGTTTGCGGCATTGGGCCGTCAGCTGCGGATACAACCAGGATTGCTCCGTCCATTTGTGCAGCACCAGTGATCATGTTTTTAACATAGTCGGCGTGACCTGGGCAGTCAACGTGTGCATAGTGACGGTTAGGAGTTTCATACTCAACGTGAGCAGTGGAGATTGTGATACCGCGCTCGCGCTCTTCTGGAGCTTTGTCGATTTGGTCGAATGCTACAGCAGCACCACCGTATCTTTTCGAAAGAACTGTAGTGATTGCAGCCGTCAAAGTTGTTTTACCATGATCGACGTGACCAATTGTACCAATGTTAACGTGCGGTTTATTACGTTCAAATTTAGCCTTAGCCATTGAACTATTCCTCCTTAATAAGTAGAAGATTATGTGATCGGCTGTGCGGGAGCTTAATGCCCCCAACATTCAGCCAAAGTGCAACTTATGAGATGCAAGTTGTCAAAGAGCTACTAGTTAGCAGCGCCTTTGGATTTGGAGATGATCTCTTCCGAGATCGAACGTGGTACTTCTTCATAGTGCGAAAGCTCCATGGAGAACACGCCGCGACCTTGTGTACCGGAACGAAGTGTAGTGGAGTAACCGAACATCTCAGCCAGAGGCACCTTAGCACGAACGATCAACGCACCATGGCGTGTGTCCGAACCTTCGATACGACCGCGGCGGGAGCTCAACATACCCATTACGTCGCCCATGTACTCTTCAGGAACGCTAACTTCTACTTTCATGATAGGCTCAAGCAAAATCGGAGAACATTTCTCTTTCGCTGCTTTAAGCGCCATCGATCCAGCAATTTTGAACGCCATCTCCGAGGAGTCAACGTCATGGTAGGAACCGTCGACTACGACTGCTTTGATGTCAACAACCGGGAAGCCGGCAACGACACCATTTTTCATCGATTCTTCGATACCTGCTTGAATTGGAGCAATGAACTCACGTGGAATCGAGCCACCCACGGTTTTGTTCTCAAACACAAAGCCTGAGCCTGGCTCAAGCGGGGAGAATTCAACCCAGCAATGTCCGAATTGGCCGCGTCCGCCGGATTGACGAACGAATTTACCTTCGACCTTCGCAGCCGTTTTGAACGTCTCACGGTAAGCTACTTGAGGCTTACCAACGTTTGTTTCGACTTTGAATTCACGAAGCATACGGTCAACTAGAATTTCAAGGTGAAGCTCACCCATACCAGCGATAATCGTTTGGCCGGTCTCTTCGTCCGTGTGAGCACGGAACGTAGGATCTTCCTCAGACAGCTTTTGAAGAGCAATACCCATTTTGTCTTGGTCAGCTTTTGTCTTAGGCTCAACCGCAAGCTGGATAACCGGCTCAGGGAAGTTCATGGACTCAAGGATAACCGGGTGCTTCTCATCACAAAGCGTATCGCCAGTAGTTGTATCTTTCAGACCTACAGCTGCTGCGATATCACCGGAGTAAACTTCGCTGATTTCTTGACGGCTGTTAGCGTGCATCTGAAGGATACGACCGATCCGCTCACGTTTGCCTTTCGTTGCATTCACAACGTATGAACCGGAGCTAAGTACGCCGGAGTATACGCGGAAGAACGTCAGTTTACCTACGTAAGGGTCAGTCATGATTTTGAACGCCAATGCTGCGAAAGGCTGGTCGTCAGCAGACTTGCGGATCGTCTCAGTACCATCTTCAAGGTGACCCTTGATGTCTGGAACGTCGATTGGCGATGGCAAGTAGTCAACAACTGCATCAAGCATCAATTGAACGCCTTTGTTACGGTACGAAGAACCAACGATTACTGGGAAGATCTTAACATCGCAAACACCTTTGCGAAGTACGGATTTAATCTCAGCAACAGTGATTTCTTCGCCTTCGAGATATTTCATTGTGAGCTCTTCATCAAGCTCAGCAACTTTCTCGATCAGTTCCAAGCGAAGTTCTTCGACTTGGTCCTTATATTCCGCAGGGATTTCAATTTTCTCCGGATCTTTACCAAGATCGTCTTTGTACTTGTAAGCAACTCGTTCAACCAAGTCAATTACACCTACAAAGTCGTTCTCAGCGCCGATCGGCAATTGAATTGCCACTGCATTTGCGTTAAGACGCAAGCGCATATCTCTAACTACGTTAAGGAAGTCTGCGCCGATAATATCCATTTTGTTGACGTAAGCGATCCGCGGTACGCCGTAACGATCAGCTTGACGCCAAACGGTTTCGGATTGCGGCTCTACGCCTTCTTTCGCACTGAAAACACCAACGGCCCCGTCCAATACACGCAGGGAACGTTCAACTTCAACAGTGAAGTCAACGTGCCCCGGGGTGTCGATAATATTAATGCGGTGACCATGCCATTGAGCAGTAGTAGCAGCGGAAGTAATCGTGATTCCGCGCTCTTGTTCCTGCTCCATCCAGTCCATCGTTGCTGCACCTTCGTGCACCTCGCCGATTTTGTGGGTACGGCCTGTGTAGAACAGGATCCGCTCTGTCGTGGTAGTTTTACCTGCATCAATATGCGCCATGATCCCGATATTACGCGTATTTTCCAAGGAGAACTCTCTTGCCATAATTCAGTCTCCTTTCGATTAAGCGAATTCTACCAACGATAGTGAGCGAATGCTTTATTCGCTTCAGCCATTTTGTGTGTATCTTCGCGTTTTTTCACGGATGAACCAGTGTTGTTGGAAGCATCGATGATTTCAGCTGCCAAACGTTCTTCCATTGTTTTCTCACCGCGGTTACGTGAATAGTTCACGAGCCAACGGAGACCAAGCGCTGTACGGCGCTCCGGTTTAACTTCAATTGGTACCTGGTAGTTCGAACCGCCTACACGGCGTGCCTTAACTTCAAGTACTGGCATGATGTTCTTAATTGCTGCTTCAAAAACTTCCATCGGTTCTTTACCCGTACGCTCGTTGATAAGTGTGAACGCATCATACAAAATTGTTTGAGCGACACCGCGTTTACCATCGATCATGATACGGTTGATCAAGCGAGTTACAAGCTTGCTGCTGTACAACGGATCTGGCAATACATCACGTTTTGCTACTGGACCTTTGCGTGGCATGTGGAAGTCCCCCTTTCTTCTAGTTTTTCATTTTAGGATGAGGATAACCGTCGCCGGCTATGCCTTATTTTTTAACTTTAGGACGTTTAGTTCCGTATTTGGAACGAGCTTGTTTACGGTTGTTTACACCCGCTGTATCAAGCGCACCGCGAACGATATGGTAACGAACACCCGGAAGATCTTTTACCCGGCCGCCGCGTACCAATACTACGCTATGCTCTTGCAGGTTGTGTCCAATACCGCCGATGTAAGCTGTAACCTCAACGCGGTTTGTCAAACGTACACGCGCATATTTCCGCAAAGCGGAGTTCGGTTTTTTCGGAGTCATCGTACCTACACGTGTACAAACCCCACGTTTTTGTGGTGAACTAAGGTTTGTCTCTTCACGTTTCAATGCATTGAAACCTCTTTGCAGGGCTGGCGATTTCGATTTAACGACTTTCGCTTCACGGCCTTTGCGAACGAGTTGGTTAATTGTTGGCATGTTGCATCCCCCTTCCTCACTTAGTAAAACATTTCAAGACATATTGGCTATTTAAGCCCACAGATCCAGGCGGTTCATAAAGAAACAAACGAAAGTTTCTACCTTGTCATTCAACTCGGTAAAAACGTTACTTCTTTATTCGATTTCCGGTATAACCGCTGCCATCGCTGCACCAACTTCAATTCCACAGGTTTCCCCAAGGTCCTTCATTGATTCAGACCAGATGATTGGCACTCCCGATGTTTCGCAAAGCCGAACAATACTGTTCTTCAGCCGCGGATCTGTATCTTGTGCTACATAGACTTGAGTGGCTAATCCTTGCTCAACCATCTTCGTCGTTTGCTTGCTACCAATTACAAATCGCATCTCAACCATCCTTCCAAGTCAGTCAAAACTAGAACGATCAAGTTTCGTTAATGACATGCGTAGAGGTTGTGCGATTTGGCACACTACGACATATTAGCATCTAGGCTTGGTAATTGTCAAGCACGACTCTTTAAGAATTACAGGAGAAAATGGATTATCATGACATGGCATGACGGCGCAAAGAGCGGCAGGCTTACTTCCGTTTGCAACGGCTGCAGCCCCGCTCGCTCTTTGTCCTCATGCTGCCTTATATCACTTCCCGATTAAGACTCAACCGGTACGCTCTCTGCTTCAACTTGCAGTTCTTCCATGCCTGGTTCATCATCCATACCAGCTACATGCACGCTGCGATAACGCTGCATACCTGTACCTGCCGGGATGAGCTTACCAATGATAACATTCTCTTTCAAACCAAGCAACTGGTCGACTTTACCTTTGATAGCGGCATCAGTCAAGACACGAGTTGTCTCTTGGAATGAGGCTGCTGACAAGAAGGAGTCAGTTTCCAGGGATGCTTTAGTAATACCCAGCAATACCGGTTTAGCTACCGCCGGCTCTTTGCCGGAGAGAATTGCGTCGCGGTTTGCCGCTTCATACTCATGAATGTCAACAAAAGCACCTGGCAGCAACGTTGTGTCGCCAGCTTCTACGATACGGATTTTGCGAAGCATTTGCTTCACCATAACCTCGATATGCTTATCGTTGATTTCTACCCCTTGGTTCCGGTATACGCGTTGAACTTCCTGAAGGATATAGTTCTGAACGCCACGGATGCCTTTAATACGGAGCATATCCTTCGGATCGATCGAACCGTCTGTGAGCTCATCGCCGGCTTCGATCTGCTTGCCTTTGGCTACGCGGATACGCGAACCATAGGTAACAGCATAAACTTTTGATTCTGCTTCACCTTGAACTTCGATTTCACGGCGGTCTTTCGTTTCGCGGATGTCTTTAATGACACCGTCGATTTCGGAAATGATCGCTTGACCTTTCGGGTTACGTGCTTCGAAAAGCTCTTGGATACGCGGCAAACCTTGCGTGATATCGTCTCCGGCAACACCGCCGGTATGGAAAGTACGCATTGTAAGCTGTGTTCCCGGTTCCCCGATGGATTGAGCAGCGATAATACCGACCGCTTCACCGATCTCAACGAATTTACCTGTTGCCAAGTTACGTCCGTAGCAAATTTTACATACGCCATGACGAGCACGGCAGCTAAGAACGGAACGGATTTGCAGGCTTTCTACTCCAGCAGCGATAAGTTCCTCTGCTTTATTGGAATCGATCAACTGGCTGCGGTGTAGAATGATTTCGCCGTTTTGTGGATTACGTACAGTTTCAAAGGAGTAACGGCCTTCAATACGGTCGTAGAGATCTTCGATAACCTCTTTACCGTCTTGAATTTTACTTACTCTAAAGCCTTTGTCTGTTCCGCAATCATCCTCACGAACGATTACATCTTGTGCAACGTCAACCAGACGACGAGTCAGGTAACCTGAGTCAGCTGTACGCAATGCAGTATCGGCAAGACCTTTACGCGCACCATGCGTCGAGATGAAGTACTCGAGTACGGTTAGGCCTTCACGGAAGTTGGACTTGATTGGCAATTCGATAATCCGACCGGATGGATTCGCCATCAAACCACGCATACCGCCAAGCTGCGTAATTTGCGATTTGTTACCCCGTGCTTTGGAATCCACCATGAGCATGATGGAGTTGTAACGATCCATCGATTTCATAAGGATTTCAGTGATTTGATCTTTGGTTTTGCTCCAAATTTCAATTACACGGTCATAACGTTCTTCGTTTGTAATCAAACCACGACGGTATTGATTCGAAACGACTTTTACTTTCTCTTCGGACTCTCTCAAGATCTCAACCTTCTCAGGAGGTACGATAACGTCAGATACCGCAACCGTAATACCTGCACGAGTCGAGTACGTAAAGCCCAGTTCCTTGATCTTGTCGAGCATGATCGAAGTTCTGGTTGTGTGGTATTGACGGAAGCACTCCGCAATAATTAAGCCGAGATACTCTTTACCTACACCGCCAATTTGAGCCAACCCATCCATAAACTTAAGCAAGTCAGCGCCCTTATCATGGACAAAATATTTATCCGGGGTACCTTGCAGCAAGTTCACCTTGGTAGGTTCATTGATGTAAGGGAAATCCGGCGGGTAAATTTCGTTGAAGATTACTTTACCAACCGTGGTGCAGATCAGCGTCTTCTGCTGTGCATCCGTGAAGGACGTTTTCTTCAGAACTTTAACCGGAATAAATATACGTGCATGCAGCGATACAATACCGCGTTGGTATGCAGAGATCGCTTCGTTTACAGTAGCGAATACAGAACCGCTGCCTTTACCCTCTTTGTTGTCCATCGTCAGGTAGAAGCTTCCGAGAACCATATCCTGTGAAGGCGTTACGACCGGCTTGCCGTCTTTCGGGTTCAAAATGTTACCCGAAGCAAGCATGAGCAAACGTGCTTCAGCTTGCGCTTCAGCAGAGAGCGGTACGTGAACTGCCATTTGGTCACCGTCAAAGTCCGCGTTATAAGCGGTACATACGAGCGGGTGAAGTTTAATTGCGCGACCTTCAACCAAAATCGGTTCGAACGCTTGGATACCCAAACGGTGAAGGGTCGGGGCACGGTTGAGTAGAACCGGGTGCTCCTTGATTACTTCTTCTAGCACATCCCAAACTTCTGGGCTGACACGTTCAACTTTACGTTTCGCACTCTTAATGTTGTGTGCAAGACCTTTGTTAACGAGTTCCTTCATAACGAATGGCTTGAAGAGCTCAAGCGCCATTTCTTTCGGCAATCCGCATTGGAACATTTTCAAGCTAGGACCTACGACGATAACGGAACGACCGGAATAGTCAACCCGTTTACCGAGCAAGTTCTGACGGAAACGTCCTTGCTTACCTTTGAGCATATGGCTGAGCGATTTAAGCGGACGGTTACCTGGACCCGTTACCGGGCGACCACGGCGGCCATTATCGATCAAAGCATCAACCGCTTCTTGAAGCATACGCTTCTCATTCTGCACGATAATATCCGGAGCACCGAGATCGAGCAGACGTTTCAGACGGTTGTTACGGTTAATTACACGACGGTACAAGTCATTCAGGTCAGACGTTGCAAAACGTCCACCGTCAAGCTGTACCATTGGACGAAGTTCCGGCGGAATGACCGGCAGCACATCAAGAATCATCCATTCCGGCATATTGCCGGAGTTACGGAATGCTTCGATAACTTCAAGACGTTTGATCGCACGGTTACGACGTTGGCCTTGAGCGGTACGAAGATCTTCTTTCAATGTTTCAAGCTCACGCTCGACATCGATGTCTTGAAGCAGTTTCTTGACTGCTTCTGCACCCATGCCGGCATGGAAGCCATAGCCGTACTTCTCACGGTAGCTGCGGTATTCTTTCTCGGACAACAGCTGCTTTTTCTCAAGCGGCGTATCGCCTGGATCCGTTACCACATATGATGCAAAATAGATGATCTCTTCAAGAGAACGAGGCGACATATCAAGCGCCAGCCCCATACGGCTCGGAATTCCTTTGAAGTACCAGATATGGGATACAGGAGCCGCTAGCTCGATATGCCCCATACGCTCACGACGCACTTTCGCACGCGTTACTTCAACACCACAGCGGTCACAGACAACGCCTTTATAGCGAACGCGCTTGTATTTACCGCAATGACATTCCCAGTCTTTCGTCGGTCCGAAAATCTTTTCGCAGAAAAGACCTTCTTTCTCCGGTTTTAAAGTCCTGTAGTTGATCGTTTCCGGTTTCTTTACTTCTCCGCGGGACCACGATCGGATTTTATCCGGAGATGCCAATCCAATCTTCATATACTCGAAGTTGTTCACGTCCAACAAGGAGCAACCCTCCTTCGTCATGGTTCACTAATATGCTGTATTTAACGCCGTTAACGGCTAAAGGAGCACAGCGCAAGCGGCTCCTTCAACCTTACATCCGCCCGTGAAGTTGGACTTCGGCATGCTTATGACTTCCGGCAGGAAAGCAACGATTACTCGACGCCTACTTCTGCACCTTCCAAATTGAGGTTGAGCTTGTCATTCGCTGCATCATCCTCATCGTCCATCTCTTTCATTTCGATCTCTTCTTCATTCTCAGATAGGATCTTAACGTCCATACCTAAGCTCTGAAGCTCTTTGATCAAAACTTTGAAGGATTCAGGCACGCCCGGTTCCGGAACGTTCTCACCCTTCACGATAGACTCGTACGTTTTGACACGGCCGACGACATCATCGGATTTCACGGTCAAAATCTCTTGCAATGTATAGGCAGCCCCATATGCTTCAAGCGCCCAAACTTCCATCTCCCCGAAACGCTGACCGCCGAACTGCGCTTTACCACCCAGCGGCTGCTGAGTAACAAGTGAGTAAGGACCAGTTGAACGAGCATGGATTTTGTCATCAACCATGTGCGCCAGTTTAATCATGTACATGACGCCGACAGTTACTTCACGCTCGAACGGCTCACCGGAGCGTCCGTCGTAAAGAACGGTCTTACCGTTACGCTGCATACCTGCTTCTTCCATGGAGTCAAACACGTCATACTCACGCGCTCCATCGAATACCGGTGTTGCAGCATGGATGCCAAGTTTCTTACAAGCCATACCAAGATGGACTTCCAGTACTTGACCGATGTTCATACGCGAAGGTACACCCAACGGGTTAAGAACAACCTCTACTGGCGTTCCGTCCGGTAGGAAAGGCATATCTTCTTCTGGGAGGATACGAGCGATAACCCCTTTGTTACCATGGCGTCCTGCCATCTTATCCCCTTCAGAGATCTTACGTTTCTGCGCGATGTAGGCACGAACCAATTGGTTAACGCCTGGCGGCAATTCGTCGCCATTCTCACGAGTAAATACTTTAACGTCTACGACGATACCATCAGTACCATGAGGTACACGCAAGCTAGTATCACGTACTTCACGCGCTTTCTCACCGAAAATCGCATGCAGCAAACGCTCTTCAGCCGTCAATTCCGTAACCCCTTTAGGCGTTACTTTACCAACGAGAATGTCCCCTGCGCTAATTTCAGCACCGACGCGGATAATTCCACGCTCATCCAAGTTGCGGAGCGCTTCTTCACCGACGTTCGGAATGTCGCGCGTAATTTCTTCCGGTCCGAGTTTCGTGTCACGTGCTTCCGACTCATATTCTTCGATATGAATGGACGTGTACACATCCTCTTTAACGAGTTTCTCGCTTAGTAGGATCGCATCCTCATAGTTGTAGCCTTCCCACGTCATAAACGCAACGACAACGTTACGTCCGAGCGCCAATTCGCCCATTTCCGTGGAAGGACCATCCGCAAGGATATCACCTTTCTTCACGATGTCGCCTTTACGGCAGATCGGACGCTGGTTGATACAAGTACCTTGGTTAGAGCGCATGAACTTATGCAGCTTCGATTTCACCAAGTCGCCTGTTACCGGCTTACCGTCAATCATCTCAACGCGGCGCAGCCAGATCTCATTGGCTGATACGCGTTCGATAACGCCATCGTATTTCGCAACGATACATACACCTGAATCTTTAGCAGACTTATGTTCCATACCCGTTCCGACAAGTGGAGACTTCGGAATTAGAAGTGGAACAGCCTGCCGCTGCATGTTGGATCCCATGAGCGCACGGTTGGAGTCATCGTTCTCAAGGAACGGAATGAGCGCCGTAGCGACGGATACAACCTGTTTAGGCGATACGTCCATATAGTCAACACGTTCAGTAGGCATGGTCAAAATATTGTCAGCCTGTTTGTTGTAACGAACGATAACCGCATCGTCGAGGAACTTACCTTCGTCGGTAAGCTTCGCATTCGCTTGCGCGATGACGTAGTTATCTTCTTCATCAGCAGTCAGGTAGGCAATTTGCTCCGTAACAATAGCCGTCTTCGGATCTACCCAACGGTAAGGAGCTTCGATAAAGCCATATTCATTAATACGCGCGAATGTCGACAAGGAGTTAATCAGACCGATGTTCGGTCCCTCCGGCGTCTCAATCGGACACATACGGCCATAGTGAGAGTTATGAACGTCACGAACCTCAAAGCCCGCGCGCTCACGCGTCAAACCGCCGGGTCCGAGTGCAGACAGACGACGTTTGTGCGTCAGTTCAGCAAGCGGATTGGTTTGGTCCATAAACTGCGAGAGTTGGGATGAACCAAAGAACTCTTTAATCGACGCAATAACAGGACGGATATTGATAAGCGCCTGCGGTGTAATCGCATTAGCATCCTGGATGGACATACGCTCTCGAACAACACGCTCCATACGGGACAAACCGATACGGAACTGGTTCTGAAGCAGCTCGCCAACCGAACGAAGACGACGGTTACCTAGGTGGTCAATATCATCCGTGCTTCCTACGCCGTGCAGCAAATCTATGAAATAATTGATGGAAGCGATTATATCAGCAGGTGTAATATGCTTAACAGCTTTGTCGATAATGCCGTTGGCAATGACCTTAATCACTTTAGTCTCATCAAGCGGGGAGTATACGCTCACCGTTTGAAGCGGAATACTATCCGCATCAAGAACGCCATTTGCCACATTGTACGTTTTGAAGCCTACATTGTTCTCCAGATGAGGGATTAGCTCATCCAGCAAACGACGGTCGATCATTTGACCAGCTTCCGCCAGGATTTCCCCTGTAGAAGGATCAATCAGCGTTTCCGCAAGCCGCGTGTTGAACAGACGGTTCTTAATGTGCAGCTTCTTATTGATTTTGTAACGACCTACGTTTGCCAAATCATAACGCTTTGGATCAAAGAAGCGCGCTACCAGCAAGCTCTTTGCATTATCAAGCGTAGGCGGCTCACCCGGACGGAGTCTTTCGTAAATCTCGATAAGAGCTTTTTCCGTGGAATCGGTGTTATCCTTATCCAGCGTGTTTCGAATATATTCGTCATGGCCCAGCAATTCTAAAATTTCAGCATCCGTGCCGAATCCAAGGGAGCGAAGAAGCACTGTAACCGGGATCTTCCGAGTACGGTCAATACGAACATAAATAATGTCCTTCGCATCGGTTTCAAGCTCCAGCCACGCACCGCGGTTTGGAATCACCGTAGCCGTATAATTTTTCTTGCCGTTTTTGTCCACTTTCGTGCTAAAGTAAACGCTAGGTGAACGAACCAATTGGCTGACGATAACACGTTCCGCGCCATTAATAATAAATGTGCCCGTCTCGGTCATCAGCGGGAAATCACCCATGAACACTTCTTGCTCTTTCACTTCACCAGTTTCTTTGTTAATGAGTCGAACCTTAACACGCAGCGGTGCCGCATAAGTCACGTCGCGTTCTTTCGACTCATCGACAGAATACTTAGGCTCGCCAAGTGAATAGTCGATGAACTCAAGCATCAAATTACCTGTAAAATCCTGAATCGGCGAAATGTCTTGGAAAAGCTCAAGCAAGTCCTTCTCCAAAAACTTCTCGTACGATTTTTGTTGGATTTCAATCAGGTTCGGAACTTCGAGCACCTCGCGGATGCGGGCATAGCTTCTACGCGTGCGACGCCCATACTGAACAAGTTGTCCTGCCAACTTAACCTCACCCCTCATGTCTGCTTCACAGAAAGTGAACAATGACCTTGTATAAACAAGCTTAAACAGTTCGCTAATCGTACCCGTAAATTTGCGAGCAAGACCGCGAACGTTTATCACATTGTTAAAACCAGAATGTGCAGCAGGCAAATTCTGATTCAAATAAAGAAAAGCCCTTATCGAGAAATCGAAAAAAGAGCATGCTTCTGTCAGCCACAACTCTGTGGTACAATAAACCACAAAAGTCTCATATCAAGTAATTTTGACCCAAAATGTAAACATTATACGTCAAATCCGCTGTTTCTATTCATTTAAAATAGCGCTTGACATTTTAGTGGACTAAAGAGATTGTGCCCATTTTAATGCTGACATTTCATAATGATATCACATCAGAAAAGTCAAGTCAACAAAATGTTGCGTTTTTCCCTAGACTTCCTTCTGTGCCCTAAATATGCGATAACCCTTTTCTTTCGTAACCTCTTCCACGTTTCCAAAAATCGCTTCGAGCTTCGCCGCCGCAGATGGTGCCCCTTGCTTCTTCTGAATGACCACCCACATCGCCCCGCCAGGTACTAACAGCTTCGCACCTTCTTCAAATATCCGATGGACAACCTCTTTGCCCGCCCGGATCGGCGGATTCGTTATGATCGTGTCGAAAGTTTGACCCATCACCCGTTCATAAATGTCGCTTTGCAACACTGTGGCGTTCAAGATCCCATTCAACTTCAAGTTTTCCGTTGCCAACGCAACTGCACGTTCATTAATGTCGATCATCGTTACATGCCCGTGCTCAGCCAGCTTCGCTGCTGTAATACCCATTGGCCCATAACCACAGCCGACATCCAGCACCTTCGCTTGCTTATCCAGCTGAAGCGCTTCGACAAGAACTCGACTGCCAAAGTCTATGCCGGTTTTCGAGAAAACGCCTGCATCCGTCATAAAACGCAGCTTATAGCCACAAAGCTCGGTCTCGAGAAGATGCCGATCATGCGCGGTTCCCGGTGTACGTGTGTAATAATGGTCTGACATCATATCCCTCCCATCCGGAACAACCTTAAAAATCAAGGAAACCCCTTGAAGCCGAAGCTTCAAGGGGTTTCCGCTATAAGCGGTTATTACTTCACTTCTACGGAAGCGCCTGCTTCTTCAAGCTTAGCTTTGATAGCGTCAGCGTCTTCTTTGGAGATTCTTTCTTTAACTGCTTTAGGAGCGCCGTCAACAAGGTCTTTCGCTTCTTTCAGGCCAAGACCTGTGATTTCGCGAACTGCTTTGATAACGTTGATTTTGGAAGCGCCAGCGTTGTTCAAGATTACGTCGAACTCAGTTTGCTCTTCAACTACAGCTGCTGCTGCGCCTGCTGCTGCAACTGGTGCTGCTGCTGTTACGCCGAATTCTTCTTCGATTGCTTTAACCAGGTCGTTCAGTTCTAGAACGTTCATGCCTTTAATGGCTTCCAAGATTTGTTCTTTACTCATGAGAGAAACCTCCAATAGTTTGTTTTGTTTTTGTTTTATTTCTTATATTCAGATGAATACGGCGTGCCGAGCTCGGCCCGACACAAAACCAATCATCTTAAGCTTCTTGTTTCTCTGCAACAGCTTTAACTGCAAGAGCAAAGTTGCGCATTGGAGCTTGAAGCACGCTGAGAAGCATGGACAGCAAACCTTCTTTGGAAGGTAGATCCGCCAGTGCTTTGATTTCTTCCGCGTTGAAGACTTGACCTTCAACTACGCCGCCCTTAAGTTTAAGTGCGTCGTTTTTCTTAGCGAAATCAGCCAAAATCTTAGCTGGAGCAACTGCATCCTCTTTGCTGAAAGCGATAGCCGTAGGGCCAGCCAGAACAGCATCCAATTCAGTCAGTTCCGCTTGTGCAGTCGCACGGCGAACGAGGGAGTTTTTCAATACTTGGAACTCGATGTTCGCTTCGCGCAATTGTTTACGGAGCTCAGTTACTTGCTTCACGTTAAGTCCACGGTAATCAGCAACAACTGTGCAAGAACTCTCGCGAAGTTTAGTCGTGATGTCTGCAACAGCCAGCTCTTTACCTTGAATGATTTTTGCGTTTGCCATAATGTACACCTCCCGTTATGTTGTCAACATCCCGATTAATGCAGCGGAATCCTTCCACGCGATGCATGAGAAAGGCCCCCGCAGACGTAGCGAAGGCCATGATGGTCCGTAAATCACTTCCTGCCAATCGGCGAAAAGCGCACAAACACGTTTATCATAACACCTCGGTAGGAAATTAAGCCGAGCGGGCACCTACTGTCTTCGGTATGCATATTCGATTATCAATTTCTGTTTCTCTTAGCGGAACGAAGCAGCGTTCAAACGAGCGCCGGGACCCATTGTCGAGGAAACAGAAATACCTTTCAGGTAAACCCCTTTAGCTGCAGCCGGTTTTGCACGGTTCAGCGCATCGATCAGTGTTTTCAAGTTTTCGTTCAGCTTCTCGGAGTCGAACGATACTTTACCGATTGGTGCATGGATTTGACCTGCTCTGTCAAGACGGTATTCAATCTTACCAGCCTTGATTTCTTGTACGGCTTTCGTAACGTCAAACGTTACTGTACCCGCTTTAGGGTTAGGCATAAGGCCTTTACCACCGAGGATACGGCCGAGTTTACCAACTTCAGCCATCATGTCCGGAGTAGCAACGCAAACGTCGAACTCGAACCAGCCTTGTTGGATTTTTGCGATTACGTCAGCATCGCCGACATAATCTGCGCCTGCTGCTTCTGCTTCTTTGGCTTTATCGCCCTTAGCAAAAACGAGTACGCGTTTTGTTTTACCAGTACCGTGAGGAAGTACAACTACGCCACGAACTGCTTGGTCTTGTTTCTTAGGGTCTACACCCAAACGTACAGCAACTTCAACCGTTTCGTCGAATTTAGCTGTAGCGGCTTTCTTAACGAGTTCAATCGCTTCAGCAGCCTCGTATGTTGCTTCAACATCGATCAGCTTAACAGCTTCAAGATATTTTTTACCGTGTTTAGCCATTAGAATTCTCCTCCTTATGTGGTAGTAACGGAAAATCCTCCCTGTGAAAGGGAGATCCTCCCACCTGAGCGAAGCAGCGCTTCGTCAGTCAGACAACGCCATCTGGTGTGTCTTCTGTCAGCCGTTAACGACTAGTCTTCAATAACAACGCCCATGCTGCGCGCTGTACCTTCAACCATGCGCATAGCTGCTTCTACAGAAGCTGCGTTGAGGTCAGGCATTTTTTGTTCAGCGATCTCACGAACGACAGAACGTTTAACCGTCGCAACTTTCTTCTTGTTCGGCTCTCCGGAACCTTTAGCAATCTTAGCAGCAACGCGAAGAAGTACTGCAGCCGGCGGCGTTTTCGTTTCGAAAGTAAACGAGCGATCTTCAAAAACAGTGATTACAACTGGGATAATCAAACCAGCTTGATCTGCAGTACGAGCGTTAAACTCTTTACAGAAAGCCATGATGTTAACCCCTGCTTGACCTAGCGCTGGACCGATCGGCGGAGCCGGATTCGCTTTACCCGCTGGAACTTGCAGTTTAACCAACTTGATGACCTTTTTTGCCATGATGAACACCTCCTTGCCGTAATAATCACACGCAAGTCCAAGAAACCGCGATTAGACCTTCTCTACTTGATTGTAGTCAAGCTCAACCGGTGTTTCTCTTCCGAACATGTTGACATGCACCTTCAGCTTACTCTTGTCGAGCAGAATTTCTTCCACTGTTCCGACAAAGTTAGCGAACGGCCCGACTTTAACACGTACCGTTTCCTTCAGATCGAATTCAATCTTAGGCTTCGGTTCTTCCATGCCCATATGGCGCAAAATTTGTTCCACTTCATCAGGCAGAAGCGGTGTAGGTTTTGAGCCAGAGCCAGTCGAACCGACAAATCCGGTTACGCCGGGTGTGTTGCGAACGACATACCAGGAATCATCCGTCTGAACCATTTCCACAAGAACATAGCCGGGGTAAACTTTACGCATGACGGTTTTCTTCTTGCCGTCCTTGTCTACCACTTCTTCTTCCATAGGAACAAGCACACGGAAGATCTTGTCTTCCATGCCCATCGATTCAACACGTTTCTCCAAGTTCGCTTTTACTTTGTTCTCATACCCTGAATAGGTGTGAACAACATACCATCTTTTCTCCATCGTTTCCATAACAAGCCACCCTTGGCCCCTTCTTAAACAATCAGTTCGACCAATGCGGAAATTCCGATGTCAAGAACCCAGAAGTAAACTGTCACCGCTATAATCGTAAAGAATACTACGAGTGTATAGCTTGTCAATTCCTTACGGCTTGGCCAGCGGACTTTCTTTAATTCCGCGAAGCTGTCGGTGAAGAAGGAAAAAGTCGACCCGAAGCTTTGCTTCAGCTTAGCTAAAAATGCCACGTCCACCAACCTCCATAATGACCTTATCGAGTTTCGCGATGAGGAGTATGCTCGTTACAATACTTGCAAAACTTCTTCATCTCAATACGGTCGGGGTGATTCCGTTTGTTCTTGCTGGAAGCATAGTTTCTTTGTTTGCAGTTTGTGCAAGCCAACGTAATAATTACCCGCATTGCTGACACCTCCCGAACTTACCATAAATAAATAAAGTGTGAAACGTTGTATGTGAACCCAGCCTGATTTTGGTCCCATAATAAAAAAAGACCTATTTAGGGCTACCAAAACACTTTATCACAAGCAATAGGTAGTGTCAACGGAAAACTATTCCTGCACACTTGCTATTCTTGTGCTGCTTGCTCACATCTCAGACAGGGCGACAACAACACAAAAAGAGCCGACAACTTCCATTCCGCAGTAAACAGTATGATCCGGACAAGGACATTTCAAACCTCGAAAAGCCCTCCCATTAAAAAAGAGCCGCAATCGGCTCCCTGGTTTCATCCATTTAGCTACCAATATCACGCAATTCCAAATACCGTTCGAGCTTCCGTTTCACCCGTTGAAGCGCATTATCAATGGATTTCACATGCCGATCCAAATCAACGGCGATCTCTTGATAGGATCTTCCATCCAAATAGAGCATAAGCACTTTACGTTCAAGATCACTGAGGATCTCGGACATTTTATCCTCAAGACCTACAAACTCTTCTTGATTGATAATGAGTTCTTCCGGATCCGAAACTCTCGTTCCGCAAATGACGTCAAGCAGCGTGCGATCCGAATCTTCGTCATAGATTGGCTTGTCCAACGAAACATAAGAATTAAGCGGGATATGCTTCTGACGGGTTGCCGTCTTAATCGCCGTAATGATCTGCCTTGTTATGCACAGTTCGGCAAAGGCTTTGAAAGAAGCTAACTTATCACCCTTAAAATCTCGTATCGCCTTATAAAGGCCAATCATGCCTTCTTGGACGATATCTTCGCGGTCGGCCCCAATCAAGAAGTAGGAACGCGCTTTGGCACGGACAAAGTTCTTATATTTATTGATTAAATATTCCAGCGCTTCGCTGTCACCCTCGCGAACCGTCTCGACAATGTCTTCGTCCGTTTTGCAGTCATAATCCAGCGTTTTCCATTCTCTGAGGTCGATGCTCACGAACAATCCCTCCGGCTCGAAAGGCGTACAATGCCCAAAACTATCAGTAGCTTAATCTATAACCGGCGCGCAATGTCTCAAAACTAGAGCAAATAACATATCTGAAACAACCTTCTACAACGTACCCTACGTGTAGAAACTTAGACTCAGTATACATTATGTAACCTTCAACCGTCAATGATGATCCCGCTGAAAACATGCTAATTATCTAGCAAAAATGGGAATTCCAACCGACTTAAATGAGAATTTCAAGCTAATATCTCACATGCCGGTAACGTAAAAGTCTAGCGCTTACATTTGACCTCTGCGCCATTGTTCCAGTTTCATTCGTACATCATTGCTAATATTACCATCCAGCTCATTGCGAACCGTCGTTTTCTGTTCGACCTTTCGCTCAATTGCTTTACGGTTTTGCTGGATTTCGATAAGCAATTCTCTGGCTGATTTCCGCAAGGCACCTTTACCGAAAGTGACCGCCTGCTCAGCCATATCGGATGTCGCGACATGAATGTTGCGGCTTCGAAGCGCAAGCTCCGACGCAAGACGCTCAATACAAGCGTCGGCTGTTTCTTTCTCCTTCGTAAACACGACGGTCAGCCTATGCTGTTTGAACGTGGAGCCTGCTCCGGGAACTTGATGCGCATCGAATACCACGATGACCTTCATACCGGTGAAGCCTTGATAGTCCGCCAGCATTTCCAGCAGTCGGTCCCGCGCATCCTCTAAATCCTTATCTCCCAAAGCTGACAGGACCGGCCAAGCGCCAATCATGTTATATCCGTCAACCAGCAGAACGTCATCCCGCCGCTGCATCGCCTACTTGGCGAGGCGCTGCCGCAAGACTTCGTACATCAGTACACCTGCTGCAACTGAAGCATTGAGTGAATTTAATTGGCCGTTCATCGGAAGCTTGATGAGGAAATCGCATTTCTCACGAATCAGTCTGCCAATCCCTTTTGCTTCATTGCCAATGACAATCGCCAGCGGCATATCAAACTTCGTAGATGAGGAATAGACATCCTGCTTCGCGCCAACGTCAGCGCCTGCTACCCAAATACCCTCTTCCTTCAGCTTGTCGATTGTTTGCGCCATGTTCGTAATCCGAGCAACCGGCATATATTCCACTGCACCGGCCGATGTTTTGGAAACCGTTGCTGTCAGCGAAGCAGAGCGACGCTTCGGAATGATAACGCCATGTACACCGGTACACTCCGCTGTCCGCAGAATAGAGCCTAAGTTATGGGGATCTTCAATTTCATCAAGCAGCAAGAAGAATGGCATCTCTCCGCTTTCTTTGGCGCGCGCAAGAAGCTCTTCAATTTCGTAGTACCGGTAAGCTGCTGCTTGGGCAACAACACCTTGATGCGGAACGCCTTCCACCATTTGGTCCAGCTTCCGTTTGTCCACGATCTGTACAACAAGACCCGCTTTCTTCGCTTCCAGCATAATCGGCTGCGCTGCCTTCTGCGCTTGCTCAGCCACCCAAATTTTGTTGATTTCGCGTCCGGAGCGCAGTGCTTCCATTACGGGATGCTTACCTGCGATCCATTCCTGTGTATCTTCTTCAACCTCGCGCATCATTAACCTCCTTAAATATGTCTCTTCTAAATCTATTCGTCAAAAGCGATCGCCATCAGCTCACGCAGCCGGGTCACTTTCTTGCCATAATACAAATACCCTATTAAACACTCCAGCGCCGTCGCCTGTTGGTAGTCAGCCGGATCTGCGTTCTTCGGCGAAGTGCCTGACTTGGCATTACGTCCTCGCCTGACGATATCCGCTTCTTCCTCGGTCAGAATCGGCTGCCACTTCTCCAGCAGGATCCGCTGCGCTTTAGCCGAGACTAACTGTGTTGCCTGACGATGAAGATGGTGCAGCTTATGATTGGACTGCGAAATGAGATATTGTCGTACCATCATCTCAAACACCGCATCGCCAATGTAAGCCAGCACGATGGGATTCATTAATTGAACCGGTTTGTTCGGGGGGTGGAACCATAAGCCTTCTTCTATGCCCAAACCGATTCCACCGTTTCCTCCGATACCGATATCCGTATGTCCGTTATCCATCATTTCCGCCGCCACCGGATACCTTGCGGAGTATCCTCAAGTACAATCCCGAGCGCAGACAGCTGGTCGCGTATTTCATCGGCCCGCTTCCAATCCTTATTGGTTCGCGCTTCTGTCCGCTGCACGATAAGGGCATCGATATCGGCATCGAGCAGTTCTTCTGCTGCTTCCAACAGCCCCAGTACACGGTCAAAATCTTGGAACGCCGTGAGCAATAGCTCAAGCTCCTCTGCCGATACAACCGGACGCTGCAGAAGCAGGTTCGCTTCACTGACCAGCTCGAACATAGCGGTAATGGCATCCGGCGTGTTGAAGTCATCGTCCATCTTCGCATTAAACTGCTCGCGAATCGCAGCGATTCTTTCTTTGAGTTGATCAAGCGCCGCCACGTCCGGCACGCTTACCGCAACGGAAAGACGGTGTTTCACATTCGAAACGGAGTTCAAGATCCGCTCCACACTGTTCTCTGCCTGCGCAATCGTCTCGTCGCTGAAGTTAAGCGGACTTCTATAATGTGCCGACAGCATAAAGTAGCGAATAACGGCCGGTTTAATACGAGTAAGCATCTCCTGCACCGTGATCCCGTTGCCGAGCGACTTGGACATTTTCTCATTGTTGATGTTGATGTAACCATTATGCATCCAATAGTTCGCGAGCGGCTTGCCTGTCACGGACTCGGATTGCGCAATTTCACATTCATGATGCGGGAACTGCAGGTCATGGCCGCCGCCATGGATATCCAGCGTATCGCCTAGATATTTGCGCGCCATCGCGGAGCACTCAATGTGCCACCCCGGGCGTCCCGCTCCCCATGGGCTATCCCATTTAATTTCTCCGGGCTTCGCAGCTTTCCATAGTACAAAGTCTTGACCGCTTTCTTTGCGCTCATCCACGCCGATCCGAATGCCCAGCTGCAGCTCATCCAGATTCTGATGCGACAGCTTGCCGTAGTCAGGGAACGTACTCGTACGGAAAAATACATCTCCGCCGTTCTCATACGCATGGCCGCCATCGACGAGCGACTTGATGAAGGCAATAATTTCATCCACATGATCGGTAACACGCGGATTAAGCGTAGCTTTGTGGATACCCAGCCCTTCGATATTCTCATTGAACGCATGAATAAACCGCTCTGCTACTTCAGGAACCGTTGTGCCCAGCTGCTCCGCTTTACGAATCAGCTTATCGTCCACATCCGTAAAGTTCACGACGTAATTCACTTCGTAAGCAGCCGACTCCAGATAGCGGCGCACGACATCGAAGAAAATCGCCGGACGGGCATTCCCGATATGGATATAATCATAAACCGTTGGTCCGCACACGTACATTTTCACTTTGCCGGGCTCAAGCGATTGAAAAATTTCCTTCTCACGTGTCAGTGTGTTATATATACGCAGGCTCATTATCTCGTTTCTCCTCCAGCAACTGGCTCTTTGCGTCTTTCTCTTTCTTGCTCCAGCTCTATTCTTAACTCAGACACTTCCTTCTGCATCGCCCGCAGCATCTCAATGACCGGATCCGGGAGCTGGGTATGATCAAGGCGGTCCCCTACCCGCGTGCCATTGCGTTTAATTACTCTGCCGGGGATACCGACGACTGTGCTGTTCGACGGAACTTCCCGCAGCACAACGGAATTTGCCCCTATATTCACATTGTCTCCAACCTTGAAGGAGCCTAGAACCTTTGCCCCTGATGCGATGACCACATTGTTGCCGATGGTCGGGTGACGTTTCCCTCTTTCCTTCCCCGTCCCGCCAAGCGTAACCCCTTGATAGATAACCACATTATCACCGATTTCGCAGGTCTCCCCAATGACAACGCCCATGCCGTGGTCAATAAACAGCTTTTCCCCGATTGTCGCACCCGGATGGATTTCAATGCCTGTAAAAAATCGGCTGGTCTGCGAGATGACGCGTGCAAGTGTGTACCATTTGCGTTTGAAGAGCGCATGCGCGATTCGGTGCGACCATATCGCATGAAGACCTGAATAAGTGAACACGACTTCCAGCTTATTGCGGGCAGCAGGATCATTCTCTAGTATCGTCTCAATGTCAGACGCCAAGCTTCGAAACATCGAAATTCCCCCTCTCCGGTATCGACAATAATACAAAAAAGCCCCCGCAGCCCAAAGGCTGCAGAGGCGTAATCACGCGGTCCCACTCTGCATCGGAACGATTTGTTGTACGTCTTGCTATCGTCCGTCTTATAGTCCGTAACGAGGACCAATCGTCACCACCCACCCTGCCAATAACGGCAGCTCGGAGATGCGGCTCCCAGGCGCAACGTTTATTCCCAAGAATAAGCGACTCACACCCAGTCATTCGAACACCGCTATACTACTGTATCTGCGGCTCCGTTTGAAGGTCGCCCTCTCTGGTATTCCTGTACTGAAATAAACAATCCTGTTCTAAGCCTTATCGTTCTAAATTAATTCAAGTATAGCCGAGGACTTCCTAACTGGCAAGTAGTCAAACGCCCATCACGTTCAAGTATTCGTGGGATATCAATAGGCTGACGCTATTTAGCCCAGTCGCCCCTGCAAACGCTGTTCGACCTTTGCTTGACCCAGCAGAGCTATGGTCTGATTCAAGTCCGGCCCGTGAGTTTGACCCGTCAGAGCGGCGCGAATCGGCATAAAGAGCTGCTTGCCCTTGAAGCCCGTTGCTTGCTGCACCGATTTGATGGCTGCTTTGATTCCATCTACATGGAAGGCGTCCATCGCTTTAACTTGCTCCAAGAAAGCTTGCAGGACAACCGGCACCTGCTCCTCCGCCAAGACTGCCTTTGCCTCATCCTCATCTGCCGCCTCCGGCAAGAAGAAGAGCTCGGTAAGCGGCACAATATCCGCTGCAAATCGCAGCTTATCTTGATAAAGAGCAACCAGATCACGCGCCCAATCATGCTCGCTCGCGCTTAGTGCCGCAGGCAAACGTCCCGCTTCTTGAAGATGCGGTATACACAGCTCCACAATGCGTGGAATGTCTGATTTCTTCATATACTCATTATTCATCCAGCTCAGCTTGTTCGTATCGAACACGGCAGGGCTCTTGCTTAAACGATTTGCTGTAAAGACCGACACCAATTCCTCGCGCGTGAACATCTCCTGCTCACCTTCAGGCGACCAGCCGAGCAAGGTAATGAAGTTGAACATCGCTTCCGGCAAATAACCAAGCTTATCGTATTGCTCGATAAACTGGATAATGGACTCGTCGCGTTTGCTGAGCTTCTTCCGGTTCTCGTTGACGATCAGCGTCATATGACCGAATACCGGCGGCTCCCAGCCGAACGCTTCATAAATCATCAGCTGACGCGGCGTGTTGGAGATATGATCCTCTCCACGCAGGACGTGGCTGATGGCCATCAGATGATCATCCAATGCGACAGCGAAATTGTACGTTGGAATGCCGTCCTTCTTCACAATGACGTAATCGCCGATGCCATCGGACTCGAAGCTGATTTGCCCTTTTACCAGATCGTTAAACGTGTAGGTCCGGTTCTCCGGTACACGGAAACGGATGCTCGGAATGCGGCCTTCCGCTTCAAAAGCAGTCCGCTGCTCATCAGTCAGGCTGCGGTGCTTACCGGAATAACGAGGCATTTCACCGCGTGCTGTCTGCTCTTCCCGCTCCTGCTCCAGCTCTTCCTCGGTGCAGTAGCACTTGTAAGCCAGATCCTTGTCGAGCAGCTCTTGCCAGTACTCGCGGTACAGATCAAGACGCTCTGTCTGGCGGTAAGGGCCGTAGCCTCCGCCGACGTCGATGCTTTCATCCCAATCGATCCCAAGCCACTTCAAATACGTGAGCTGGTTTTCTTCGCCGCCCGCTACATTGCGTTTCACGTCGGTATCTTCGATCCGTATAATGAATTTGCCGCCTAAATTACGCGCAAACAGATAGTTGAATAAGGCCGTTCTGGCGTTGCCGATATGTAAATGACCTGTTGGTGACGGTGCATACCGTACTCTGATTTGTTCTGACATCTTGTTTAACTCCTCCCGGGCAATCTATTGTATTGCAGAATCATAGCACAACTTTTACAAGGCAGACAACCGATTGCGCGGCAATCCCTTCGCCGCGGCCGGTGAATCCAAGCTGCTCCGTTGTGGTTGCTTTCACATTCACCTGCGAGAGATCCTCTGCTTCCAGCGCTCCTGCAATAATCTCGACCATCTGCGGAATGTAAGGCAGCATTTTGGGACGCTGCGCGATGATCGTTGAATCGATATTGCCGAGCTTATAACCGCGCTCTTTCACTAATCCCCAAATATGCTGAAGCAGCTTCAAGCTGTCTGCATCCTTAAACGCCTGATCGGTATCCGGGAAATGCTTCCCGATATCGCCAAGTCCCAGAGCCCCCAGCACCGCATCACTGATGGCATGCAGCAATACATCGGCATCGGAATGCCCCAGAAGTCCGCGCTCGTACGGAATGGTAACGCCCCCAATGATACAAGGCCGTCCCTCCACCAACTGATGTACATCAAACCCTTGTCCTACTCGAATCATGATTCCGATCCCCTCTCCCGCTCTCGGCTTGCCAGCAGAAACTCCGCATACGGCAAATCCTCCGGTGTTGTAATCTTAATATTCGTATAATCGCCTTCGGCAACCGATACCGTCACACCTAATCGTTCCACAGCCATCGCGTCATCCGTTCCAAGAAACTGCTCCGCGGCCGCTTGATCAAGCGCCTGCTGCAGCAAGGAACGACGAAAAGCCTGCGGCGTTTGAATCGCCCACAAGCTTCGCCGATCCGGAGTCGCCGTAATGGCGCCGGTTTCATTCACTTGCTTAATTGTATCTTTAACAGGTACGGCAAGCACAGCTGCTTCCGTCTGAAGAGCTTTATGCATACATGAGCGAACCGCATGCTCGGTCACAAAAGGCCGGACACCGTCATGAACCATGACCCAGTCGACCGATTGGCTTAAAGCCGCAAGTCCCAGATGAACCGAATGCTGACGCTCGCTTCCGCCCGCCGCCACTTGCTTCACTTTGTGCAGGCCATATTCCGTTACGAATGCCCGGCATCGGTCCACATCCTGCTGACCGACGATAAGCGCCACTTCCGCAATGTCATCCATGGCTTGAAATCGTTCAAGGGTATGAACCAGAATAGGCTTGTCCCGCAAGAGCAAATATTGTTTGCTCTCCGCTGTGCCCATTCTGGTTCCTCGGCCCGCCGCCACAACGACGACGCCCCATTTTGCATCTGCTGCTTCCATGCCTTCAACCGCCCCGCGTGTATACTTCTAGTCTGGCCGCTACATGCTGCAGCCCCCACTATCATACCGCGTTACAGCGCTTTTTCCAACAATTTAGGCTTCGCGAAAATCATTCTGCCCGCAGAGGTTTGGAGCACGCTCGTCACGAGCACCTCCATCGTCGTTCCGATGTAGTCTCTGCCGCCTTCTACTACAATCATGGTACCGTCATCCAAATACGCGACTCCTTGGCCATGCTCTTTGCCGTCCTTGATGACTTGCACGACAATCTCTTCGCCTGGGAGCACGACCGGTTTCACTGCATTCGCAAGGTCATTAATATTTAACACCGATACGCCTTGCAGCTCACATACTTTGTTCAGGTTAAAGTCATTCGTGACGACTTTACCGTGCAGCACTTTCGCCAGCTTCACGAGCTTGCTGTCCACTTCGCCCTCTTCGGCTTCACCTTCATAGATCAGCACTTTCACGTCGAGCTCTTTTTGAATCTTGTTCAAAATATCAAGCCCTCTGCGCCCTCTGTTCCGTTTGAGCAAATCCGACGAATCGGCAATATGCTGCAGCTCTTCCAGCACGAACTCCGGAATGACCAGCGTGCCCTCGATGAACCCGGTTTTGCAAATGTCTGCAATTCGGCCATCGATGATAACACTCGTATCCAGAATCTTGTGCTCCTCATAGCTGCTTTCCTCTTCCACTCGGGAAGCATTGCTCCGCCGTTCGAAGAGCCCTCTCAGACTTTCGGTAAATTCCTCACGCTTGTTTAACCCGATCCGCAGTCCTGCATACCCTAAGAACAACGTCAGTAGTAGAGGAATGAATAGGCCTGCTCCCGATAAACCAGATAAAACCGGATACAATAGCGCAGACAGTGCAAGTCCGCCAATCAATCCACTGCCGCCTGCTACCAGTTCGCCTGTCGGAATGGCTGACGCCCGCTCCGCTCCTTGCCGCATCCATTTGAGGATGGAGCCTGCCAATACCGTTGCTGCTGCAAGGCCGCACAACGCGCCAATGCCGACGTTCATGTAATAGCTTCCTGAATGCTGCATAAGACCGGTAGACGATTCCGCCCAGCTCACACCGCCGCTCAGGGAGCTGTTCATTTGAGCGCCCAGAACTCCGCCGAACAATAGACCAATCAGTTGAATCATTCGTTTCATCATATAAATCCACCTCCATTACAATTATGTTCCAATTATGGTTACGTTAATCGCCTACAAGGGCGAAAGCATTAGAATTTATTAACCTATTGCGAAAAGCGGACAAAAAGGTGAAATCCATTTTGTAATGCACCGCGGGGAGGCTTATAATAAAAGAAAAGCAATCCATTCCTGAAATGAGGTGGAATCGATGAACGCACCAACACTGGAGCAATTTCAGCAGCAGGTCTCTGAACTGCTGTTGCGACATCGCAGCTTGTTAGACGTCATGTCGAAGTACGGCCAGTCCGGCGCTTCCGTTAATCGGGCAGTTGCCAAATCCGTTACGGAATGCGGATGTATCGAATTAAATGCCCGGAAGCAGCAGTTTGCGGATGACTTTAACCTGGAGCAAGCCAAAACAAAGCTTCATCATCACATTTCAGGCGAGCTATGCGAACATTGCAAAGAGGCCATTCAGAACGAGCTCGGTCGGAATTTGTTCTATATGTCCGCGATGGCGAATCTGCTCGACATTCAACTCGAAGACGTCATTGAACACGAATCCGATAAATGCAGTACGCTCGGCTTATTCAATCTTACTTAGTCTTTACCCACCCGTTCGCATAATTAGCGGTAAACGCAAGAAAGACCGCCTTGTACATCCCCTTAGGGGACAGACAAGGCGGTCTTTCTAATTAGCCGCTTATGCGCTATGTTCGCTGTGAACCGCTTCTTCTTGGCGCTGGCTTTCCATTAAACGCTTGCGTTTCCTGCTTGGGAGACGGCGATCAACGTTTTTTTTTAGGCCGTACAGCGCGTAGAGTACCAGCGGAACGAATAGGATCTTCGATAGATGATGTGGGAACAAGATGCCGAGCACCACGGAGACCGCAACAATAATCGGTACGACCCAGATCGCGTTCTTCGGAATACCGAGCTTCTTAAAGTTCGGGTAACGAACGGTGCTTACCATCAGGAACGACAAGACAAGCGTACTTGCCATCAGGACGGATACAGCAATATCTTTGTGGAACAAAGCCAGTGTGGCAAGTACGCCGCCAGCGGCTGGAATCGGCAAGCCAATGAAATAACCAGGCATACCGGAGACGACGTTGAATCTCGCAAGCCGTAATGCTCCGCAAATCGGGAACAAAGCGGTTATAATCCAAGCCGGAGCCGGGGTCAGTTCTTGGAAAGCGACACTATACATAATAAAAGCAGGTGCAACTCCAAAAGAAATTACATCCGACAGTGAATCTAATTCTTTACCAAATTCGCTTTGAGCGTTAAGTGCGCGGGCCACTCGGCCATCAACACCATCCATCAGCATAGCGATAATAACCATCATCGCAGCTACCTCAGGCTTCGCATTCTCAGGAAATATGAGAATAATGGCGACAATACCCAGGAATAAATTCGCCACCGTAAAAAGACTCGGTATTGACTTCGTAATCATTTGCTCCACCTCATCTTTACTATGCCCTAAAACCGCAATTTGCAGTAGTGCAGGCAAACTGAGAAAATAACTTCCACCAGAAGGTTAAGGGGTGCAATACGGCTAATTGTCAGTTGTAACCAGCGTCCGTCTGCATTCCCTCATTGTATGGGATTTAAATTTGTCTGTCAATGAACATCTGCTCTTGGATCCGCTTCAAGCCTTCCTTAATCGCACGTGCTCGAACTTCCCCAATGCCGTCTACCGAGTCCAATTCTTCAATCGTGGCCATCAAAATATGAGGCAAATATCCGAATCGCTCCACGAGATTGTTCATGATAACCTGCGGTAATCTTGGAATGCGACTTAACAGACGATAACCGCGCGGCGCAACCATTTCTTCTGAAGCAGCACTTAGTCCCGTATAACCGAGCAATTTCATGATTTGCCCCAGTTCCAGCAGCTCCTCGGAATTCAACTTGCGAATGCTTGCGCGAATTTCACGGATGCGGTCCTCGTTGGGATCCTTCACATAGTCCTTGAGGAGGAACCAGGCTTCCTCTTCAACGCCGCCGACAAGCTCTTCCATCTGCATGCTGATGAGTCGGCCTTCCGTACCGAGTTCATTCACATAACGCTTGATTTCCATTTTGACGCGGATGACCATCTCTACCCGCTTAATGACATGGGCAACCTCTTGCAAGGTGACCATTTCTTCGAACTCCAGTGCGGATAGGTTCGTAAAGGACTGGTTCAGCACCACTTTGTATTTTTCAAGCGTCTGAATCGCCTGATTAGCCTTAGTCAGGATAACGCCCATTTCCTTTAGGGAATACCTGAACTGACCTTGATAAAGCGTAATAACATTCCGTCGCTGGGAGATCGATACAACCAGCTTGCCGGTTTGTTTCGCTACTCGCTCCGCGGTCCGGTGACGAATTCCCGTCTCGCTGGAGGAGATGGAGCTGTCTGGAATCAGCTGGGTATTGGCATAGAGAATACGTTTGCGATCTTCGCTAAGTATAATGGCGCCATCCATTTTGGCCAGCTCGTATAAATAGTTCGGGGAAAAATCGCAATTGATGGAGAAGCCGCCGTCCACAACTTCCATCACTTCCGGACTGTAGCCGACGACGATGAGCGCCCCTGTCTTCGCTCGCAGCACATTATCGAGGCCTTCCCGGAACGCCATGCCCGGTGCGACCATCTGGAGCAGCTGATTAACCATTTCTGCTTGGTTTGACTCTTTCATCGATTTCTCCCCCCTCTATCCGAATGCCTTGGACAGCGCATCTGCAACCGTCTCAACACCGATGATTTCTATGCCGGCAGGCGGGGTCCAGCCCTTCAAGCTCTTCTGAGGCATAATGACCCGCTTAAATCCCAGCTTCTGTGCTTCTTTTACACGCTGCTCGGCTCGGGATACACCCCGCACCTCGCCTGTTAAGCCAATTTCTCCGAAGAAGACATCGAACGGTCTAGTCGGCGCATCTCGGAAGCTGGATGCAATACTGACTGCCGCAGCCAGATCGACAGCCGGCTCATCAAGCCGGATACCTCCGGCCACGTTGAGGTAAACATCCTGCGTCTGCAGAAACATACCCATTCGTTTCTCCAGCACGGCAACGATCAAGGTCATTCTGTTGTGGTCAATACCCGTTGCCATCCTGCGCGGCGAGGGGAAATTCGTTGACGCGACAAGCGCCTGAAGCTCGACCAGCACCGGTCTTGTGCCCTCCATGCTCGCCACGACAGAAGAACCGGATACGCCAAGCGGTCGTTCCGATAAGAATAGCTCCGACGGATTATTAACCTCCCGCAGCCCTTCTTCGACCATTTCGAATATCCCGATTTCATTGGTAGAACCGAACCGATTCTTAACGGCCCTAAGCAACCTGTACGAATGATGACGTTCGCCTTCGAAATAGAGCACGCAGTCGACCATATGCTCGAGCATCCGTGGACCTGCAATCGCGCCTTCCTTCGTAACATGGCCAACCAATACGGTCGCAATGCCCTTAATCTTTGCAACCCGCATAAAGTGAGCCGTACATTCCCGTACCTGCGAAACACTGCCCGGCGCAGATTCTACTCTTGGGTCATAAACCGTCTGAATGGAATCGATGACGAGAAAATCAGGTTGAACCGATTCAATCGCATCATTGATCTGTTCCATGTTCGTTTCGCACAGTACATACAGCGTGTCAGACAGCGCGCCAAGACGGTCGGCGCGTAATCGTGTCTGACGTACAGATTCCTCTCCTGAAATATAGAGCACAGTCAGCTTCTTCGATGCCAGCGCATGGGAAGTTTGCAGCAGCAATGTCGATTTGCCGATACCCGGATCCCCGCCGACCAGGATCAGCGAGCCCGGCACAACGCCGCCGCCCAGCACCCGATTGAGTTCCTGATTGGTTGTCTCGATCCGTTTTTCCTGACCACTTTCTATATGTATGATGGGACGCGGCTTTTCTTTCGTCTGAATGAGCGTCGAGCCCATTCCTTGCGTCTTCACAACCGTTTCCTTCTCTTCCACCATCGTGTTCCACTGCCCGCACCCCGGGCATTTCCCCATCCACTTGGGTGACTCTGTTCCGCATTCGGTGCATGCGAACTTCACTTTAAGTTTTGCCATGTGCCGCTCCTTATGCAAAAGACGTATCATTCAAAGTTTACCATTTAATGCACGCCGATAACAATTCTTATCCGCAGCTGATCTCATTGTTTCACAAAAAAACCCTTTACTCCTCCGCCTGCGGCAGTAGAGTAAAGGGCTTTGCATGATTTTATTTTGTCGCAGGTTCTTCTGGTGCAGGAACGTGATTGCTGTCACGGTGGGTAACCGTAAGCTCTCCGTCCTTCTCGTCGATGATCAGATGATGACCCTTCGCGATTTTGCCCATCAGCAGATCCTCTGACAAACGATCCTCGATATGCTTCTGGATCGCTCTGCGCAGCGGACGCGCACCATACGCTGGATCGAAGCCTTCCTTCGCCAGGAATGCTTTGGCCGTATCCGTCAATTCGAAGTCTACTTCCTGCTCACGCAGACGCTTGCGAAGCTCTTCGGACATCAACGTTACGATTTGTGAGATATGTTCCTGCTCCAGCGAATGGAACACGATCGTTTCATCGATCCGGTTCAGGAACTCAGGGCGGAAGCTCTTCTTCAGCTCTGCCAACACTTTATCTTTCATGATGTTAAAGTCGCGCCCCGCATCCTGTGCAGCCGTAAAGCCGAGGGAGGAATTGCGTTTGATTTGATCAGCGCCTACGTTAGACGTCATGATAATTAGGGTGTTGCGGAAATCGACTACGCGGCCTTTGGAGTCCGTGAGACGACCGTCTTCAAGCACTTGTAGCAAGATATTAAACACTTCCGGATGGGCTTTCTCGATTTCATCGAGCAGCACAACCGAATACGGCTTGCGGCGAACCTTCTCGGTCAATTGACCGCCTTCTTCATAGCCGACATAGCCCGGAGGAGCGCCAACCAATCTCGAAGTGGAGTGTTTCTCCATATATTCCGACATGTCGATGCGGATGACCGCATTCTCATCGCCGAACATCGCTTCTGCAAGCGCACGTGCCAATTCGGTTTTACCAACCCCGGTAGGACCAAGGAAGATGAAGGAGCCCATTGGACGCTTCGGATCTTTCAGACCTGCACGCGCTCTGCGGATAGCACGAGATACGGCTTTTACCGCTTCGCTCTGTCCGATAACACGGGAATGCAGAATATCTTCCATCTTAAGCAGGCGCTGTGTTTCTTCCTCAGCAAGTTTAGTAACCGGAATACCAGTCCAACTCGCTACGATGTGAGCGATATCGTCAGGCGTTACTTCGGAATCCGTACGGCCCTGCTTTTCTTTCCACTGATTCTTCGTTACATCGAGCTCTTCACGGATCTTCTGCTCGGTGTCACGAAGTGCTGCAGCTTTCTCAAACTCTTGGCTTTGAACCGCGGAATCCTTCTCCTTACGGATATCCTCCAGACGATTCTCCAGTTGTTTGAGGTTAGGCGGTACCGTATACGATTTCAAGCGTACTTTGGAGCTCGCTTCATCGATAAGGTCAATCGCTTTATCCGGTAAGAAACGATCCGTGATGTAACGATCGGAGAGCTTAACGGCTTGCTCGATCGCTTCATCTGTAATTTTCACACGATGATGTGCCTCGTAACGATCACGCAGACCGTGCAGGATTTGAATGGCTTCCTCTGGGGAAGGCTGATCCACCGTAATCGGTTGGAAACGGCGCTCCAGAGCAGCATCCTTCTCGATATATTTGCGATATTCATCAAGTGTTGTTGCACCGATGCACTGCAGCTCGCCGCGGGCAAGAGCAGGTTTTAGAATATTCGATGCATCAATCGCACCTTCCGCTCCCCCTGCACCGATCAGCGTATGCAGCTCATCGATGAACAGAACGATGTTGCCGGCTTGACGAATTTCATCCATGATTTTCTTCAAACGGTCCTCGAACTCACCGCGATACTTCGTACCCGCTACAACTGAGCCCATATCGAGCGTCATAACGCGTTTGTCACGAAGTGTTTCCGGAATTTCGCCCGCGATTATCTTCTGAGCTAATCCTTCCGCGATCGCCGTCTTACCAACGCCCGGCTCCCCGATCAGAACAGGATTGTTCTTCGTTCTGCGGCTCAACACTTGAATAACGCGTTCGATTTCTTTGCTCCGGCCGATAACCGGATCCAAATTGCCGTCTTTGGCATAAGCCGTCAAATCGCGAGCAAGGCCATCCAGTGTTGGCGTGCTAACATTTGTCGGTGTGCCGTGATTGCTTGAAACGGCCTCACTGCTGCCCAACAGTTGCAGGACTTGCTGACGTGCTTTATTTAAACTGATGCCAAGGTTGTTCAGTACACGGGCTGCAACGCCTTCCCCTTCACGGATCAGACCGAGCAAAATATGCTCTGTGCCCACGTACGTATGCCCAAGCTTGCGAGCTTCATCCATCGATAGCTCGATCACCTTCTTGGCACGTGGTGTGTACGCAATATTGGTAGGTTGTTCTTGTCCGCGTCCGATCAGCGTCTCCACTTCATCTTGAATTTTCTCAAGGCTGAGGCCAAGACCGATCAGTGCTTTTGCTGCGATTCCTTCCCCTTCTCGGTTCAGCCCGAGCAGAATATGCTCCGTGCCGATATTGTTATGACCGAGACGAACCGCTTCTTCCTGCGCCAGTGCTAGCACCTTCTGTGCTCGTTCCGTAAATCTTCCAAACATCATGTTCATACACCCCCATGATCGGATTCGCTTTGTAAATGACTTCGTATAAGTTCCGCTCGCCGAATATCCCGCTGCTCAGGCGTCATTTTCTCATGAAACACCTGTTGGAGGAAGCCCGGCTGCGTTAATACCATCATTTCATTCATTACCTGTGGTGAGACATTTCGAATCAAACCCAAGTCGATGCCTAAACGGACATCGGACAGCCGTTGGGACGCTTCCTTGGTATCCATGATCATCGCATGCGACAATATGCCATAGGAGCGATATACGCGATCCTCCAGACGAACGCGCGATTCTTCCAGCAGACGCTGGCGAGCCGCTCGTTCATGCTCAATAATTTGCCGAGCCACGCTGTGCAGGTTCTCGATGATTTCCCCTTCGGATTGACCAAGCGTAATTTGATTCGAAATTTGAAACAAGTTTCCGAGCGCTTCGCTGCCTTCGCCATAAATGCCCCGAACTGCCAGCCCCACCTGCGTGACGGCCGACAAAATGCGGTTGATCTGCTGCGAGAGCACTAGACCCGGAAGATGCATCATGACCGATGAGCGAATGCCTGTTCCAACGTTAGTCGGACAGCTTGTTAAATATCCCCTTCGCTCGTCATACGCGTAATTCGTTACTTCCTCAAAAATATCGTCAATGCGATTCGCCAGTCCCCATGCTTCCTTAACCTGAAAGCCGGGATACAGACATTGAATGCGCAAATGATCCTCTTCATTCACCATAATGCTAACCGATTCATTCTCGCTTAGCAGTACGGCACCGCTGCGTGACTCATTGGCCAAATTCGGACTGATGAGATGCTTCTCGACAAGTACTCTGCGCTCAAGCTCGTTTAGCTGAGAGAGCTTGATGGTTTCGAATTCGCCGAGCTCGCTCAGTTGGCCCGTTTCAGCCACACTTGTAAGCTGTTCCATCACTTCGTTTGCCTGCTCAGTTGTGGCAAGCATCGGAAACGGATGACTCGATAAATTGCGGGCAATTCGAATGCGGCTGCTGATGACAACATCCGTATCAGGGCCATTTCCCTTCATCCAGTCGCTCAGCGCTTCATCTACGTAACGCTTCGACATCCTTCTGAATCACCTTCCTAACCGCGCCTAAACATCGGCTATATTGCGCTCCAGTTCCCGAATCCGATCCCGGATTTGGGCCGCGTCCTCGAACTCTTCCTGTTCGATACGCATGTGCAAATCCCTTCTCAGCTGTTCAATTTCACGCTTCACTTGGATTTGAACACCTGTACGCTTTGGAATTTTACCTACGTGAGTTGTATTGCCATGCACCCGTTTAAAAATTGGGTCCAGCTTGCTGCCAAATTGGATATAACAATTGCTGCAGCCGAATCGGCCCATCTTACTGAATTGTGTATAGGTCAGTCCGCAGTGCTCACAGCGCAGCTGCTGCTGTGACTTAGCGCCAAGTGTGTTCATGCTACCGGCTGGCTCAAAATCAAGCAACCCGGATAACAGACTGTGGATCGAGAATCCGTTTGCCGTACCCGGAATTCCTTCTCCTCGTTCTCGCGCGCAGGTTTCACAGATATGAAACTCTGTCTTCTCGCCATTCACAATCTTCGTAAAATGAAGCGTAGCCGGCTTCTTGTCACATTCCTGACAAAGCATTCCGCACTATCCCTCCTCATACAAGGCTTGCGCAGCTTACTTAACGAGCAGTGTGATCAACATCGCCCTCAATAGCCTAGCCCGAATTTCATCCCGCAGCGGCAGCTTAACAGCGATGGAATCACGAGATATCGCGGCCCGAAGCAAATTCGCTTCTCGCCTGGATATGACCTTCGCTTCCTCCAGCTGATAAACAATGCCTTCTGCTGTATCCTGATCCACTTGCTCGCCGATGGTTTGGGCAAGATGCTCTTGAAGGGCTGAGAGTGTGGGCAGCTCTACACGTTGGATGCGAATATAACCGCCGCCTCCGCGTTTACTCTCCACAAAATAGCCTTTCTCCAGCGTGAACCTTGTGCTGATGACGTAGTTGATTTGCGACGGTACACAAGAGAAGCGGTCCGCCAAATCATTACGTTGAAGCTCTACAGCGCCACCGGGACTTTCTTTAAGCATATGCTTGAGGTACTGCTCGATGAGATCGGAAATGTTGCGCATTTCGCCAACCTCCCTAAGTTGCCCATACATCTACTCGGCGACTTGTATAGCCAAGAAATCTAAATCGTCAAAGTTTTTAGTCAAATTGACTTTGACTTTCTTTGACTTTAACTTTATTATACGCAAATTTGTCAAAAGGTCAAGCGGATTGCCATCACTGCGTATCCTTACTAGCTTGGGCGGATCGCGCCTATTTATACGTTGCCCGTTCGCTTATCCACAACAATCAAGGGATTGTACGAACTTAACTTTCGCAAAACGATATCCTGCTGCGAAAGTTGAGTTATGAATAACAATATATGTGCGAGTGACTGAAAAAGATTTATGA
This sequence comes from Paenibacillus sp. J22R3, assembly GCF_056269305.1. Lineage (NCBI taxonomy): Bacteria > Bacillati > Bacillota > Bacilli > Caryophanales > Paenibacillaceae > Paenibacillus > Paenibacillus sp. J22R3. The sequence goes on from NZ_JBWDNS010000014.1 coordinate 61,343, forward strand.
ACATGTGAATAACCTATTGTGTTTTTAGTCGCATGTACGCACAATAGTCGGAGTTATACAGAGCTTCTGCACAAGTTGAGGACAACTTCGATGAATGTTCCGTCTAAATAAGTGTTGTTGTTACGTTGAAAAGTTAGGCAGCTGTGGATGAACGGTGAAACAACAAAAAACCGACCATATCAGATATGGTCGGTTCATCGTGCTTGGCGACGTCCTACTCTCCCAGGACCCTGCGGTCCAAGTACCATCGGCGCTGGAGGGCTTAACGGTCGTGTTCGGGATGGGTACGCGTGGTTCC
>NZ_JBWDNS010000013.1:0-66887 GCF_056269305.1 Paenibacillus sp. J22R3
ATTCACGGCGTTGACCGTGATCGTCACCGTGACCTCATCCGAATCCTCCGTACCATCGTTCACGATATACGTGAACGAATCCGGTCCATCATAGTCCTCAGCCGGCACGTACGTGAACTTGTTCTGCTCCAAAGAGCTTGCAATCAACTCGCCATGCGCCGGACCGTCTACGATAATAGCTGTCAACTCATCTTCGTCTGCATCTGTCCCGCCGAGCTGAATGGATGTCGTAGTATCTTCATTTAGCTCCACCACACTGAGCTCATTCGCCACCGGCGCATGATTCACGGCGTTGACCGTGATCGTCACCGTGACCTCATCCGAATCCTCCGTACCATCGTTCACGATATACGTGAACGAATCCGGTCCATCATAGTCCTCAGCCGGCACGTACGTGAACTTGTTCTGCTCCAAAGAGCTTGCAATCAACTCGCCATGCGCCGGACCTTCTACGATAATAGCCGTCAACTCATCTTCGTCTGCATCTGTCCCGCCGAGCTGAATGGATGTCGTAGTATCTTCATTTAGCTCCACCACACTGAGCTCATTCGCCACCGGCGCGTGATTCACTTCATTTACCGTAATGTTTACCGTGACCTCATCCGAATCCTCCGTACCATCGTTCACGATATACTTGAACGAATCCGGTCCAATATAGTCCGCATCTGGCACATACGTGAACTTGTTCTGCTCCAAAGAGCTTGCGATCAACTCGCCATGAATCGGACCTTTGCCTTCTACGATAATAGCTGTCAGCTCATCTTCGTCTGCATCCGTACCACCGAGCTGAATGGATGTCGTGGTGTTCTCATTCAGTTCCACCATACTGAGTTCGTTCGCCACCGGCGCGTGATTCACTTCATTTACCGTAATGTTTACCGTGACCTCATCCGAATCCTCCGTACCATCGTTCACGATATACTTGAACGAATCCGGTCCATTGTAGTCCTCAGCCGGCACGTACGTGAACTTGTTCTGCTCCGATGAGCTTGCGATCAACTCGCCATGAATCGGACCTTTGCCCTCTACGATAATCGCTGTCAGCTCATCTTCGTCTTCATCCGTACCTCCGAGTTGAATGGATGTCGTAGTGTTCTCATTCAGTTCCACCACGCTGAGCACGTTCGCTTCCGGCGCGTGATTCCCTGCATTTACCGTAATGTTTACGGTAACCTCATCTGAATCCTCCGTACCATCGTTCACGATATACGTGAACGAATCCGGTCCATTATAGTCCGCATCCGGCACGTACGTGAACTTGTTCTGCTCCGATGAGCTTGCGATCAACTCGCCATGAATCGGACCTTTGCCTTCTACGATAATCGCTGTCAGCTCATCTTCGTCTTCATCCGTACCTCCGAGTTGAATGGATGTCGTAGTGTTCTCATTCAGTTCCACCACGCTGAGCACGTTCGCCACCGGAGCATGATTCACCACCGGCGCAGCCCCAACCGTCACGCTAAACAGCTTCGTAGCAATCTCTTCACCATCTGTCCCATTCACGGTAACGATGAGAGGCTGAGAGCTTGGATTTATAGCGCTCAGGACTAGAGTACTAGTATCGCTATACAGATGTGCATTTACAAAAGAAGTGCTGGATGGAGGGTTAATCAGTTCGAAGGAAAGCTCATCGCCGTCTTCGTCGCTGAATAGATCGTTTAATTGAATTTCGTTGTAGGTTCCTGCTGTCATTACGATAAATGTGGTTTCAGGGGAGACGATCGGCGCATGATTCGGCGTCGGTACTGTACTTGAGACTGCGGCTTGCAGGAGTGTGCGGAAATCACCTGTGGAGTGGAATTCACCTGCGTGGCTGTTGAAATACTTAATAATATCAGCAATTCCAGCTCCATCTTGATCAGGATCGAGCGCTCCGTTAGCGCCGACCTTTAAGGAGAAACGTTCATGGATGGACATACTCTCGTTCGGCTTATGTACAATGAGATCTACCATGGTGGAGCCGGTTTTCTTGAGGTTTATGTTCAAGGTGTTGTTGCCCGTGACCTTAACGTCAGCTACGCTGCTATTCTGGACAACAACGGTATACTCTAGCGCAGCAGCCTCTTCAAAGATCGTGTTTAAAGCAATTTGAAAGTTACTTCCCGCAATTAGTTTAGAAGCATACTCATCGGCGAGTGTACTGTTGATGCTCTTGATGACGACCGGTAGATTAGTCGGCTGCGGGATAATCACCGGGCTTGCACTTGCAAATCCGGGAACCGCGAGGGCAACCGGAACGGCTAGCGCTGCTGCCGTACCGAGCATCTTAGCTGCATTCTTCACGGACTTCAGCCGCTGTTTTCTCTGTTTCTTAGTCATGAACGAACAAATCCTTCCCCTGGCATATATGAAGAGTGGAATCTATCATCGCAATAGGCATTCTATACCATTTATACTACTGCTACTATACCACGGGAGCATTCGATAGAGAATGCGAAAGTGCCATATTTTTGTCATTTTATGACGAAAAAACCGCCTGCGGGATGATTCATCTCGCGAAGCGGTTTTGGATTCCGTATTTTTACAAATTATGGTTGATGACTGGTAACGGCGACGGAATTCTGCTTTACTTTCAGCTTAAACAATAGGGCAGATAACAGCAGCAGAGCACCGTTAATGACGAAGATATAATGGATCGGCATCATGCCGCCGAGCAAGCCTCCGATAATCGGTCCCGCCATCGTCGCAAGCTGCGAGGCGGACTGGTTCAAGCTGAACGCCCGACCTCGGAATTCCGATTCGGTATTCTGTACAATCATCGCGTTAATCGATGGATTAACGGCGGCGAAGAACAGACCGTACCCGAACCGCAGCACGCCAAAGCCGATATAACCGGTAATGAAAACTTGCAGCAGATTGCCGATACCACTGCCGATAAGCCCAATCAGCAGTACTTTCTGATAGCCGAACTTACGTCCCCATTTGCCCCATCTAGGCGCCATAATGACCGTAGCGATACCGACCGCCGAGAAAATAATACCGGAGCTTAAAGAGGCTTTCTCTCGGGAAATACCCATTTTCAACACATACAGCGTAATCAGCGGTTCCAATATCATGACCGAGAAGGTGCTGATGGCAACAAGCATCAGCAGAATCATAAACGGACGATTGGCCAGCGCATGTCTCAGATCATCACGTACATGCGACCTGGCAGCCATGCGATTGAAATTCTGCTCCTTCGCGAAGAAGGTTGCCACAAGGGCAGAGATCAGAACAATGGCACTGGAGAACAGGAAAGCCTCCCGATTACCGATATAGTGGCTGACTAAGCCGCCTGCGAGCGGTCCGAGTATGCTCCCTGTCGCTCCGGCCGTTGACATAATGCCAAGCGCATAGCCTGTCTTCTCTTCCGGCGTATTCGTTGCCACAAGCGCAATTGAGGCAGGCACGAAGCCGGCCAGCAGCCCTTGGAAGATACGGATAAGCAGAAACCAGTACGGATCATGGACAAAATAGTTCAATAAATAAAGTGCAGCAAGACTGAAGCCTGAGCGAATCAACATCGGCTTGCGTCCGTATTTATCGGCGAGCGAGCCCCAGAACGGGGATATCAACGCACTCGCCAGAAAGGTAATGCCAAATGCGATCCCGGACCACGCTTCCAGATGATGCTCCACGCCAAGCTCGGTATTTAAGAAGATCGGCAGAAAAGGAATCGAGATGGAGTAGGCCATGCTGCAGAAGAAAACCCCGATCCACAGTACAACTAAGTTCCGTTCCCATGAAAAATTCATTTGCAGCCACTTCCTGACTTATTGACTTATCTGTTATCGACTTTCTCCGGATACAGATCGTGATTCATCAGACGGTATTGTGCCATTTCTTCAAATTTCGTGCCCGGACGGCCCCAGTTGGTATAAGGATCGATCGAGATGCCGCCGCGCGGCGTGAACTTGCCCCACACCTCAATGTAGCGCGGTTCCATCAGCGCAATGAGATCATTCATAATGATGTTCATGCAATCTTCGTGGAAATCGCCATGGTTACGGAAGCTGAACAGGTACAGCTTGAGCGACTTGCTCTCCACCATTTTTACATCGGGAATATACGAGATATAGATGGTGGCGAAATCGGGTTGTCCCGTAATCGGGCACAGGCTCGTAAACTCAGGACAATTGAATTTCACGAAATAATCGCGCCCGATATGTTTGTTATCGAACGACTCCAGCACCTCCGGACTGTAGTTGAACAGATAGGACGTACCTTGATTGCCCAATTGGGTAATGCCGCCGCTTTGCAGCTCTTCTTTGGATCTTCCTGACATTTTCGAATACACTCCTTGTATTTACTTGGTTCGAGGGTTACTCTTGTTCTAGTAGCTTACACCTTATCGCAGGCTCAATTCAACCTAAGGGGATGATGCTCTTGTTAACCAGACCTTCAGCAGATGAATACGGATCACACTTCGGCACGTATATCGCAGTGACTCCGGACGGAGATTTGCTGCAGCACCTTGAGAGCAACCGCAGCCAAACGACAGCACTGTTCTCCTCGTTAACCGAGGAACAAGCGGCGTATCGATACGCGGCTGGTAAGTGGAGCCTCAAAGAAGTACTCGGCCACATCGCAGATACGGAGCGCATTATGAGTTACCGGTTACTTCGAATCGCGCGCGGGGACCGTACGCCGCTTCCCGGCTTTGAAGAGAATGAATTTGTGCAAGGCGCATCGTTTGACAACAGCATGATCGCCGATCTTCTCACTGATTATTCAGCCGTTCGCGCCGCGACCGCTTCACTGCTTCGCAGCCTAACGCCGTCGTCCTTCCTGCGAAAGGGCATCGCGAGCAACACCGATATATCCGCCAGAGCGCTCGCGTACGTCATCGTCGGCCATGAGCTGCATCATCTGAATGTCATCCGCGAGCGATATTTGAATAGCTAGAAAATAACCGAGAGAGGTGCATCAGATGCACCTCTCTCGCTTTGTCATAACACATGAAATTAGTAACCTTCGCTAGTACCGCCGCTGACGATCGTCACACTCGCACTTGCGCCAATGCGTGTCGCACCTGCTGCAATGAGATTGCGAACTGCTGCCAGATCACGCACGCCGCCCGAAGCTTTAACACCCATCTCCGGTCCGACTGTTTGACGCATAAGCGCGATATCTTCAACGGTCGCGCCGCCAGGACCGAAACCGGTCGAGGTTTTCACGAAACCTGCGCCGGCACGTTTGCAAATCTCGGAAGCCGTGACTTTCTCTTCATCCGTGAGCAAGCCCACTTCAAGAATAACTTTGCTGGCCGCGCGTCCTTGGCAAGCTTCGACTACGCCGCGAACATCGCGTTCTACTTCTTCGAGGCGTCCGGATTTCAGCGCGCCTATGTTAAGCACCATGTCGATTTCCGTTGCGCCATTGGCGATGGCGTCATTCGTTTCTGCTATTTTGACGAGCGAGCTTGATGCACCCAGAGGGAAGCCAATAACAGTCGTGATGCCGACCCCTGAACCTGCAAGCTGTTTCGCTGCTTCCGATACCCAGTAGGGATTCACGCAAACGGTCGCGAATTTGTACTGCTTCGCTTCTTCACAGAGCTTAGCGATTTGCGTCGCCGTCGCTTCCGGTTTCAACAACGTATGGTCAAAATAAGCCGCTAATGCTGCTCCTTGTAACTCGTTACCCATCCTATTTCCTACTCTCTGTCTGTTTTAATTAGTCCGCTCCAGCAGGTATTTGGCGGTGAATTGGTCCGTTATCAGCACATTCGTATATCTTCCGCGCAGCGCGCCGTAGATGCCGTCGACCTTGCGGATGCCGCCTGCTACCAGAATGGATTTCTCTTTCTTCTTCAGATCCTCGAGATCAATGCCGATGGTGCGCTGATTCAGCTCTTGGGAGCAGATCACGCCGTCCAGATTGAAGTATCGCGAGCAAATATCGCCTGCGCCTTTCTCGAAGATCATCCGAAGCTCGTTCTCGTTAAAATAGTTCGCTTTAATCAGGACGGAATCTTCCGTCGGCGCACCCACCGTCACAATCGCGATGTTGGCCTTCTTGCCTAGGTCCAATATATTCTGAATATGGCGATCCGTTTCTATCGTCTTCTTCACGACAGGATGATCGACGATCGCGGGCAGAGGAATGAAATACGGGACGGTATGGAGCGCTTTGCCGAACAGGTTCACAATCTCATACGCGTAGGTGTTCGTCTCGGAATGGCTGACGCCGCCGTTCAACTGTACGACCTTCACGTCCTTGACATGTTTATCCTGCAGGTTTAGCGCAACCTCATACAGCGTAGTTCCCCAAGTCGTGGCGACGATATCGCCGTCCTTGATGATTTTGTCCACGTACTTCGCCGCTGCCGGGCCTAAATACTTCTTGACCACGGCATCCTCATAATGCGGCACGTTGACGATGATGACTTTCTTGAGCCCGAACTTTCGCTCGATTTGACATGCGAGAAGGTCGTTGTTCTCCAGCGGATCGACGATGCTGATAATCACGTAGCCTTCTTCTTTAGCTTGTTGAATGAAGCGACTTACAGTCGGCCTGGATACGCCGAGCTGCTTGGCAATTTCCTGCTGGCTGTAGTCCAGTTGATAGTACATCCGGACCGCATCCAGCATTTTTCCCCTTTTATCATCTGAACGTTCTTCATGCACTGGCTCTCAACTCTCCCCTGTCAATAGCTCACTCACTGTTCATCAACGTTTGCCCGAATCGAATACCTCCCCGGCAGCCTTAGGCGCTTGTGATGTCTTGGAGAACAGAACGAGCGCGATCAAGGTAATGACATATGGGAACACCTTAAGAATAATCGGCGGAAATGAAGCAAATGCCGGAATAACCTGCGATACGTTGGCCACCGTACTCGCAAAGCCGAAGAACAGCGTTGCAGCCAGAATGCCAATCGGACGCCATTGTCCGAAGATCAAAGCCGCGAGTGCCAAGAACCCTAGACCGGAAACCGTCCCCGTAAATTCACCGGCGATCGTAACCAGGTGGATGGCACCGCCCAAACCTGCGAAAGCACCGGAGATCAGAACGCCGATATAGCGCATTTTGCGAACATTAACGCCGGCTGCCTCTGCTGCCTGCGGATATTCACCGCAAGAGCGCAATCGTAAGCCGAAAGCCGTCTTCCGCAGCACCCATGAACTGAGAACGACGACGAGCAGAATGATCCAAGTCGTCCAATATGTCTTCGTGAAGAGCAGCGGTCCAAGGATAGGAATATCCGATAGTCCCCAACCCACATTAAAAGGCGGAAACCCGCCGGCAAGGCGGATATTACCGCTGCCTGTGATGTTGCGGGAGAGGAACACCGTAAGAGCTCCGGCAATCATATTAATAGCCGTGCCGCTGATAACCTGATTCGCGTTTAGATGTATACTCGCGAAAGCATGCAGCAACGAGAAGAGCGTCCCTGCCACAATCGCCACCAGAAGTCCGATCCAGATGGATGCAATCTGATGATCAGGCCAAGCCGTCTGGAGCTTATACATCGTGAAGGCCGCTGCGAAGGAACCAATGACCATCAGCCCTTCCAAACCGATATTCACGACTCCGCTTCGTTCACTGAACAGTCCGCCCAGCGCGGTAATGAGCAGCGGAATCGTAAACATGATCGCATACGGGAATATTTGTTGAATCGTGATCCACATACGCTACACCTTCTCCTTTCCGCTGACCGCTGCGTTTGCAGCTGCCTCTTTGCGTTTGGACATAAATCGCGTAATCAGCTTGTCCATCAGTACGCTTGTTGCTGCGAAGTAGATAATGATCGCGATAATCGAATCCGCAATTTCCGGCGGTATTTCCGTCATCGCGTTCATGAAGCCGCGACCGGAGTACAGGAGGCCGAAGAATAGCGCGGATAACAATACGCCGATCGGAGAGTTGGCACCAAGCAGGGCAACCGCGATTCCATCGTAACCTTGCGTCGGCAATACACCGATCTGAATGTTATTACCGTTACCGGCATATTGCGCCAGTCCGCCAAGTCCCGCGAGAGCGCCGGAAATCAGCATGGACGTGATGATGCTGCGATTAACGCCAATCCCTGCATATTCAGCGGAATGACGGTTGAAGCCGACTGCTTTAAGCTCGTATCCGAGCGTTGTTTTGTTGATGATGAACGCAATGACGATCACGACAATCACCGCCAGAAACAATCCCAAATTCACATAAGAACCGCCGAACATATCGGAGAGGAAAGGTGATTTCAACGTAGCCTTATCGGCAAGTGAGCGTGATTCCGTCTCGATTTGTTCCGCTTTCAGATAAGCCGGAACCGCATAATAGATGGTCCAATAAGCAATCCAGTTCATCATGATGGTGGATACCACCTCATGTACATTGAATCTGGCCTTGAGCAGTCCCGGAATAAATGCCCAAACTGCGCCGCCCAGAATAGCGGCAAGTATCATGAGCAGTAGAAGCAGCGGTCTTGAGGTATCGATATTAAGACCCACCGCCGAGGCGCAGAAGCCGCCGAACAACATCTGTCCCGCCGCTCCGATATTAAACAGACCCGTACGGAATGCAAAAGCGACCGATAGCCCTGTAAAGATAAGCGGAGTCCCGGTTGCTAACGTGTCTCCGAAGCGCGACGGATTCTTGAGCCCGCCTTCGAAGAGGTACCTGTAACCCTCGATTGGCTGATGACCCGTCACGGCCATCAGAATTGCGCCCCCGAGTAAACCGAATATCACCGCACATAGGGATATAATGACATTCCTCATTGGTCTCCCCCATTTCCAACTCCGGCCATCATCAGGCCGATATCGTTCTCGTTTGTTTCGGACGCGTTGACGACGCCGATCAATTCTCCGTTATTGAGTACCGCAATGCGGTCTGACACGTTAAGCACCTCGTCAAGCTCCAGCGAGATGAGCAGCACCGCCTTGCCTCTGTTCCGGTGCTCAATCAATCGCTTGTGAATATATTCAATCGAGCCTACATCAAGGCCCCGCGTAGGCTGAACCGCGATCAAGAGACCCGGATCCAGTTCAATCTCACGCCCGATGATCGCCTTCTGCTGGTTACCGCCGGATAGCGAACGCGACATGGAAAGCGGACCTCTTCCTGAACGCACATCGAAACTCTCCAATATACCGCTTGCATACTTGCGTATCGCAGCCTTATTCAAGATGCCGCGCTTAGCGAATGGCTTGCGGTTGTAAATCTGCAGGATCATATTCTCTTCAAGCGTGTAATCCAGTACTAACCCACGTTTCTGGCGATCTTCCGGAATATGGGCAATGCCCTTATGAATCCGGCCTCGAATGGATTCGCGCGTAATATCTTGACCATCCATCTCAATACGTCCGCTCTCAACCTTGCGCAAACCTGTAATCGCTTCCACCAGCTCTGTTTGCCCGTTGCCCTCTACGCCGGCAATACCGACAATTTCGCCTGCCCGAACATCGAGCGTGAAGTTTTTGAGCCCGGGTACGTTCTTATTATTATTCACGGTGAGCCCATCCAGCTTCAGGATCACTTCGCCTGGCCGACTACCTTCTTTTTCAACTTTAAACGAGACATTGCGTCCAACCATCATCTCAGCCATCTTGAGCTCGCTCGTTGTCGCGACATCAACCGTACCGATTGTTTTGCCGCGGCGGATGACCGTACACCGATTAGCTACCGCTTTAATTTCCTTCAGCTTATGCGTAATGAGAATAATGGACTTGCCCTCAGCGATCAAGCTCAGCATGATTTTGCCCAATTCTACAATTTCCTGCGGCGTCAGAACAGCTGACGGCTCATCCAGAATAAGCACTTCCGCATCCCGATACAGCATCTTCAGAATTTCCACACGCTGCTGCATGCCAACCGAAATATCCTCAATCTTCGCATGAGGATCCACATTCAAGCCATAACGCTTCGAGAGCGCCTCAATACGGCGGGCTGCTCCACTGATGTCTAACACTAAACCTTTTTCATTGCCAAGAATGATATTTTCGGTAACGGTAAAATTGCTGACCAGCTTAAAATGCTGATGAACCATGCCGATGCCAAGCTTGTTTGCTACATTCGGATTGGCGATCTTAACCTGTTCGCCATTGATCTTAATCATACCGAGATCCGGCTGATACATCCCGAACAGAATACTCATAAGCGTCGACTTGCCGGCCCCGTTCTCTCCGAGCAAAGCGTGAATTTCACCCTTGCGCAGCTGGAGCGTAATATCGTCGTTAGCCACAACTCCCGGAAACTCCTTGCGAATGTTTAACATTTCCACTACAAATTCCATACGATAGGCTCCTTTACCTAATTAATCGTAAGGGTAAAGCTGATTAGGACTTTTTTAATGGTAAAAAGAGACGGAGCTTCCCGTCTCTTCTCGTAATTAAAGTTTATTGCGAAAGACTCTTACTTGATAAGCTCGCCTTTTTCAGCTGCTACTTTGATGTCGCCGCTTTTCATCTTCGCTTCAACATCATTGACTTTAGTCATTGTATCTTCGCTAAGGTTCGGATTCTCTTCCGGCAGGCCTACGCCATCGTTCTTGATGTCGAACGTCAACGTTTTGCCGCCAGGGAATGTACCCTCTTGCTCAGCTTTCATCATATCAAAGGACGCGGAGTTAACTTTCTTCATTGCGGAAGTGATGATAATGGATTTGTCTCCCTCATACACGCCGTCTTTGAATTGGTCGCCGTCAACGCCAACGATCCATACTTCTTTGCCTGCTTTAGCGCGAGTCTTAGCTTCGTTGATTGCACCAACGCCTACGCCGCCTGCTGCTGTGAAGATGACTTTAACGCCGCGGTCATACATTTGAGCTGCCAGTTGGCCGCCTGCCGCTACGTTGTCGAAACTGCCTTGGTAAACCACGTTTTCTTTTTTGATCGAAATCTTCGTGCCTAGGTTGTCGTTCGCGTATTTCACGCCTTGCTGGAAGCCCCAGTTGAACTTCTGTACAGCCGGAATTTCCATCCCGCCGATGAAGCCTGCTTCGCCTTCTTTCAATTGAAGCGCAGTAGCTACGCCAGCGATGAAGCCGGACTCATGCTCTGCGAAGAAGATCGATACTGTGTTTTCTTTCACAACCGGTGTGAAGTCGTCAGCAGTATGAGGAGCGCCGTCGATCAGAACGAATTTCGCGTCTTTATATTTATCTTGTGCCGCAAAGATCGCTGTTTCGAATTTGAAGCCCGGCGCAACAATAACTTTGAAGCCTGCATCGTACAGGTTGCCGATTTCCTTCAGGTAGTCAGCTTCAGTTGTACCAGCCGGTTTCAAGTATTTCGTTTCTACGCCAAGATCTTTCGTTGCGCGCTGCAAACCTTCCCAAGTACCTTGGTTAAACGATTTGTCATCGATCGTACCGGAGTCGGTAACCATGCCCGCTTTAAAGGAAGCCTTGGTGCCTTCATTTGTACCTGCATTCTCACCTGCATTGTTAGTGTTGTTGTTCTTGCTTCCGCAACCTACGACCATTGCAAATGCCAGCATACAAATCACGATTGTTACTAAACTTTTCTTCATGGTATTCTACTCCTCATTTCCATATTTAGTTTACTGCTAACCCCAGTCTGAACATTTGTAAAAAACCTGTTTTAGCATTTGTTTGACCTGTATCAAATATACGGTGATTTGGGCTTTTTGTAAACTAGTTTTGCGGATTAAATCCAGTATCCCTACCTTGATATGTAACGTTTCCTCACACTTACGTCACATCTCATTCTATTCACGTATAGCATTCCCATAACGATTAAATTCTTCCATATTTTTCGACTTTAAATACGTTTTTTTGCTTCGCACTGTCATAGGATTCCATTTCCAAACACAATCGGCTTCAAATGACTGAGAGACCATCCATACAGATGCAGCCTCTTCACCTTTGTTTCGACAAATTAGCAGAAAATACCACTTTTTCTTTATTAGTTTAACGCGTTTACGCAACCTTGTCCATGTAACATTCTCTTGTTCGTTTATTCATTTCCCGTTACACTTTAACCTATCACTCTCAGGAGGTTCTACCCGCATGAGATCTGCCCAATCATTATTGTTCGTCTATATCTTGAATCAATCGCTGCACTGGTTCATTATCGGCTTGATTCTGCCCGTCTCCAGCCTGTTCATGTTAGATAAGGGACTGAATCTACAAGAGATCGGACTTATCTTCGCCGTATCCTCGGCGGCGGTGCTGCTGCTCGAATTACCGACCGGCGGATTATCGGATGCGCTCGGCCGTAAGCGAGTCTATCTGATTTCCCTGGTCTTCATGCTTGGCGCGGTGCTGCTCGTCATGGTTTCTTGGAATCTGATTACGCTTATGATTGGCTACATCCTGTTCGGCATAGCCCGAGCACTTTCCTCCGGATCCATCGACGCATGGTTCGTCGATGAATATAACCGACTTGAGCCCGAAGGCGACTTAAGCAGTAAACTTGCGAAAGCAGGTATCTTCATCCCGCTTGCCATGGGAATTAGTGCTCTTGCCGGTGGCTGGCTGCCTGATCTGCTCGGTCCGCTTACTTCGGATTTCGGCGCAGGCATCTACTCCATTAATTTCATTGCCATGGCCGTCATGATCTTGGTGCAGTTCCTCCTCACTGCCAAGCTCGTGGTAGAGCAGATTCATGAGAGCAGGTCAATGAGTATGCTGAGCGGCTTTCGCCAGCTGCCTCAACTGGTCACGGATTCTGTGCAATACGGATTCAAGCAGATTGCCGTACTGCTGTTATTATTAACATCATTCGCCTGGGGCTTCGCATTCTCAGGCCTCGAAACCTACTGGCAGCCGCAAGTGAAGAACATGCTCGGCCCTGATTCCGCGAATTGGCAATTCGGTCTGCTGACCGCCGGCTACTTCCTATCCGCATCCGCCGGGAGCCTGCTCTTCACGCCGCTGTCCAAGCTGCTGCGATTGCCGGTGACGGTGCTGTTATTCGGATTCCGATCAGCGCTTGGCATCTTGTTCCTCATCCTTGCCGCACAGCATGGTGTTGCCGGATTCACGGTCTTTTACTTCATCTTGTTCATGAGCAACGGCATCGCCGGCTCACCGGACATGGCCCTATTCAATCAGCAGCTAAACGAAAACAATCGTTCCACGATGCAGTCGCTCAATTCGTTATTTCTGCAGCTAGGGGGCATGATTGGTTCCTTCATCCACGGCTTCATCGCACAGTATGCTTCGATCTCCATCACCTGGTGCGTCGCAGGCGGCGTGCTGATCGCTTCCGCCTTCCTATATCTCAATGTCCGCGAGAACGAGAAAGACCCTATCCGAGCAGTCGGATAGGGTCTTTCTTTGTCGTTTGGTCAGAGCATGCCGCACTATTTGTTTATCATTGTATCCATCTGCACCATGGCTTGATCCATTTCCCGCGATAGATCGGCAAGCAAGACGCCGATAAACTGTAATTCCTGATCGGAATATTTCCGGATAAAGTCGTTGAATTGCCGCTCTACTTTCTCATGGTAGTGATTATGCGCGAGATGTACTTTCTTTCCTTCGGCCGTCAATTGATAATACACTTCTTTCAGGTTTCCTACGGCAGCCACTTTCTCGATCCAGCCTCGGGTCAGCAATTTGGCGCTGATTTTGGTAATGGCCCCTTTGGTCATGCCCATCTTATCCGCAAGACCGGTCACATTGATGGATTCATGGAGACCGATTTGCTCAACAAGATGAACCTCCGACAGAGTCAGATCGCGCGTAATCTTGGAAATTCCCCACTGCTTGGCAAAAGGCAGAACGAGTCTTTTCTCCTTCTTCTCAAACGCTTCATACTGATGAAACAGCTGCTGCAGCTTGCTAAATAAAAGCTTCTTCTCCTGATCGTCCATAGAATTGGATGGCCTCCAACGATTATTCGAGTCCTGTTTTGCCGGGCATCCAAAATGGCTTTACTTTAATTTGCCCACGATCCCATTGTAACGTTTTCTTGAAATAATTGTGAAGCTCCACGCATACTCGTCCATCGCCGCCTACATACACCACGCCTCTTCCTTGTGCCTGCTTCGTGATGTGCTCAATCTGTTCGATCAACGCTTGTACCGGATTCGCCGGCAACGAACGGAAAGTAAGCTTCGTTTGGCCATCTAGATCTGGGAAGAAGGATTGTTCCTTCTCCGCATACACGAGACTGAACACTTTCTTAGAAGCAGGAATATGGCGGTTAAGCTCATAGAGATGGGCCAGTGCCGAAATATCGCCGATCAGGATGTAATAATCCCCCGAATCATCGGACACGAACTTCCCCTTCGGCCCTGCGAAGTGAACGGGGTCGCCGACCTTCACTTGCTTGGCCCAACGCGCACCTGCACCTGAAGAGAACGTACACGCAGCTATATCTACAATCCGGCTTTGCGTGTCATAGTTCCAGACGGAATAGGTCCTTATCATCTCCGATAATTTGACCGGCTGACCCTCTCCTACGAATACGCGAAGAAACTCCCCCGGTGTATACGGCATCTTGTCCAAATCCTGCAGCTCCATTGAAATGCGAAACGTATGATCGGCGATTTGTTGTTTACTCACAACGACAGCCTTGCGCGACATTTTCTTAACCAGACTTTCTACCAACCCCATAAATTCACAGCTCCTCGCACTCGTTGTTTCCTAGGAAACAATATAGCATGACTCCGCTGCCGCTGTAATCCGTCTCGAGGCTGACAAGAAACAGAGGGCTTTCCAAGAAGTTAGGAGGTAATTGAAGAACTTAGTAGGTTTTTTAGCGATCGTAGCGATTCGATTTATTGTGACATTGCTCTCTAGCTGCCAAAGTAATGAGGTGCGAGGGATCACTTATCACGCGGCACGAAGATGACGTGTAAGGAGTACAACACAATCGCTACTTTCTAGTGTCAAATGACGAATGACATGTACTTCATACAATTCATACGTTTCTTTCAAGTGCATATAGCTGGTTATCCGTATTTCAAATGCATTTTATACACGTTAACTAACTTAATTCTCGGAAGGATTCGGTTTGTCGTGTAATTTGTACAACTCAAGGAGGAAGCCGACTAAACCTTCTATACCCCCCTTGTCTCTGGCAAGTAAATTGAAATTCTGTTTCTTTCATCAGTTGGACTTTTTCAGTGGCCTCAGAAGTTAGTGGGCGATTTGTTGCTCATAGAACGACACTTCGTGAGGAAAATGCCGGAAAGCCAGCTTGCGGTGCAAGGTTGCCATCACCTGCAACATTGGCCCTCGACGGTGCAAGGTTTCCACCTTGCAACATTGCCCCTGACCCGTGCGAGGTCGCCACCTTGCACCATTGACCTTGCCCGGTGCGAGGCTGTACGCGTCTAACGAATCGTAGAAGCCTTATTTGGGCGAAAATGGCCTCCAAAAAACTCTAACGAATCGTGGAAGTCCTATTTAGCTAAATTCGAGAGGTAATGGGCATTTTGAACCCAAATAACCCTTCTACGATTCGTTAGAATTTCAAAAGGGCTTAATTGCACCCTATAACTATTAAGCCCTCTATGATTCGTTAGAGATATCAACATGGCCGCAGATGTCCGAATACGAGAAATAACGCCACAGATCCGAGACCTGTGACGCCATTCATGCCTTATTAACATCCATCAATCCGTAATATTGCGCGTATAGTACTCAATAATATCTTTACGCCTTATGATGCCGAGAAACACGCGATCATCATCTACGACCGGTACGAAATTCTGATCAGCGGCGAGGGTTAACATATCGTCCATGAGCGCTGTAATCGCGACGCACTCGTTATAAATTCTTTTCTTGATGCTGATCACCGGAATTTCATGCATATTCTCAAAATCGAGTCCTGCTGTTCCCCGAAGCTTCCACAGAATGTCCCCTTCGGATAAGGTACCGATATATTTGCCTTCCTCGTCAATAATCGGAATCGCTGAATAATGGCATGCTTCCAGCTTCTCAAGTGCGTCTCTCATGGTGGCTGATGTCGTCAAGTATGACACTTTTTCTTTCGGCAGCAGAAAGAATCCAATTTCCATTACATAGCTCCTCCTCTGGTTGCGGGTACTAGAGTGTTTTAACCCTAAATACGCGTAATTGAAACACAATTTGCATACCAATTTTTGCATAAACAGTGTGCTGGGCAGCGGCGGAGGGCATCTGACCCGGCAGGGCATACACTACATGTGATTAACGTTTCCGCATGCTCAAGCTTGCCTATATATGAAGGAGTGACTCCTTATGTTCATGCAAAGCCCGGGTCAAATGCAAAGCCCCGGTCAGGCACAGATTAACATGTCGCTGCAGCAGAAAGCAATGTATCTTACTGGGCGCCCAGTCGGGATCTCCCTGCGGAGCGGCCAAGGTGTATCCGGTGTCATCTGCGGCGTACAAGGCGGCGAGGTGTATGTCATGCAATATTTGTACGCCTCTCAATTCGCTACATTCCATTATCCGTTTAATCAGATCAATGATATTTTGCCGTATCCGGCTTGTCGGTAGAGCTAGTTGAAGAGGCGGGCAAACGGTTGATCTGCATCAACCATTTGCCCGCCTGCAGCTTGCCGCCCGTCTCAGTTACATAGTAGTTTCTATCGCCATCGTTTTCTTGTTAGCAGACAGAGAAGTAAGCGCAGCATCATTGAAGCCTTTAATGAGAAGCCACACCGCGAGAATCATTTCATTAGCTGCTACCGGCAGCGCTAGAATACCACCCCAGAACGAAACTTGTTCAATGACACCGAACATGACGAGCAGCGCACAAACGAAAACGAGAATCGCCCCTGTCATGCCCAGGATCGGAATAAACCTCGGTACGAGTCTCGATCTGTAGAAGATATAACTGTACATCATGGTGTTGATACCAAGCATGAAAAGCGGCCCAAGCAGAAAGGTCCAGTCATGTATCGCTGTTAATAGAGTGCCGGAAGCTTGAAACGCGGCCGTATCCGTCGCTCCTCCCGCAACAAATGCTCGGCTTAGCGTCACCAAGGACAGCACGCTGATTACGCCAACCGTAATCATAATCGCTTCAAGAAATCGAAAGCATATATGCCACAGCGCGATCGTTTCATTGTATTTTCTCAGAATGGGAAACATGGTGGTCGCCGTACCAATCGCGGAAACGACAAGCATCAACTCCATTACCGCGCCGAGTATCACTTGGTTCCCGTGCTTAGAACCTCCAACCAGATAATCAGGATTATTTAGGATCGGTTTGTACAAAATAAAAGCAGCGATTATCGACGTAACGGCTGCAAGGATAAACAGTACTCCCACAATCTTCGCAGCTAATTTAGGTGGCATCATGTTCCCCCATCTCCTCTTCTATTCTCCGTAAAAGAAAATTTCTTCCAAAGGCAAATTAAAAGCGTGCGCGATGCGAAAAGCAAGCTCCAAAGACGGGGAGTAATTGCCCTTCTCCAAAGCCACGATGGTTTGTCTGGTTACGCCCACCTTGTCAGCCAATTGCTGCTGTGTCATTTCATCATGGTTGAAGCGTAATTTGCGGATGTGATTGCCGACAAGATGCTTACTCATCTTAGACTTAAACTCCTCTCCTATAGTGATAAAGTTTCGTGAAGGAGCCGGTCACATCGGATATGAATCCGCCGGCGATCAGAATAACGAACATGACCTGTGAAGGCTGATCCATAACCAGCGATCCCATAGCAAGCAGAAAACCGAGGATAAACACAAAGAACGAAATCCGGTTCGCTTTCAGCTCGATAAGTTTATCGAGCTCATCTGCGAAGGTCGGCTCTTTTTCTTGCGTGGTGATTCTGAAGATGATGTTAAAAATAATGCTGACCAGGATATGCGCAACGATAGAGACCACCATGAGAATGAGGACGAACGAGCCCCAATAATGAAAGGCTTTCTCCGCTTCAAGCCCGCCTTCGGGGTACTGCGAATACATGTACAAGCAATACGAGCCGAAAATAACGATAGTGCTGATTAAAGAAACGATGCTCTTCTTCTCTTGGTAAGTCATGGATTTGCCTCCTATTTATCATTTCCCGTAAATGAAGTAAATTACCTTATACATAATGTAATAAAAACCATACACAATGTCAAGTTTACTATACATAAATAGGCGGCAAAACAGACTCCCTAAACCAACTTCAAATAATAAGCCTTTGTAAGCCGCCTTTGAATAAGGCATAATTGAAATAATTATAGCGCTTATACTTACCGCAGTGGTCTGGGGGAACGCCGATGTACAAAGTGATTATTGTGGATGATGAAGCGGTTGTCCGGGTCGGATTGAAGAATACGATTAACTGGAACGAGCATGGCTTCGAATTGATAGGCGATTATGCGAACGGTCGCGAAGCTTGGGAGGCGGTCGAGCAGCACAAGCCGGAGCTTGTGATCTCGGACATCAGCATGCCTTTCATGGATGGCCTTGAGCTGGCCGGTTTGATCTCTACTCAATTCCCTTATATCAAATTGATTATATTAACGGGCTTTGATGAATTCGAATATGCGCAGCAAGCGATAAGACTGAAGGTTTCCGATTTCATCCTGAAGCCGATTACGGCCAATGAAATCCGCTCCTTGCTTGATCGCGTCAAGAAAGAGATGGACGAGGAGACCAAGCATCGCGAGGATCTCGGGCGATTGAAGAGCCAATTGAACCAGAGCCTTCCTCTGTTGAAAGAACGCTTCCTCGAACGCCTGGTCGCAGTAGGACTTAATCAGGAGGAAATTACCGAACGGTTCTCCTATTTCGGTATTCCTGCGCCGCTCCCCCTTCATGTTGTCCTAATCGTCGATATTGATGATTTCGGCGACCGGGAGCTTCATTCGTACGAGCATGATGTGGAGTTTCTGCGGTTTGCGGCTTTTGATATCTTCAAGGAAACGCTCGAACGCGAAGGCGTGATGCTCTTCCGTACTAGGGAGGAACGAATGGTTGCCATTATATCCGGTCAGGATGACGAAAGCTTGCTCTACGAGCAGGTCTATTCCTTGGCGGAGCAAGTCAGGCACCATATCGAGAAGTATTTGAAGTTTACCGTCACGATCGGCATCGGACGAGCCTGCGCTCACCTGGAACAGCTGCCGGAATCCTACAAGAGCGCGCTCTCCGTACTGGATTACCGCTTCTTGCTCGGGAAGAACCGCGTGCTAAGCATTCTGGATATGGAAGGCAAACCCTCCATTCCATTGCCGCCACAGCTCGATTGGGACCGCAAGCTAGCCTCTGCCGTTAAGAGAGGCGCTGCCCAGGAAGCTTTTCAACTGATCGAGAACGGTGTTGCGGAGTTGAAATCCTCCCTCGCTCCGATTGAAGCCTGTTTCCTGCAGATGCAGAAGGTTGTGCTGTCCTTGATGAACTCGATCCAGGAGCTCGTCGCTCATGATCCGGAAGCATCCTTCGACAGACAGATGCGGCTTATGGACGTCTATGGACTGAAGACACTGGATGAGGTCGAGATTTGGCTCAAGGATGTCGTGCGTTCAGTAATGGCCACAATTGCCGATAACCGCAGCCAATTGACGAACATGCAGATTCATCAGGCAGTTGAATATATTGAAACGAATTACGCCAATGATAAAATGTCGCTGCAGGATATCTGCCGTCACGTCTTGATGAGCACCAGTTATTTCAGTCTCGTCTTCAAGCAGCATACCGGTGAAACGTACATTGAATATTTAACCGGGGTACGCATAGCGCGGGCGAAGGAGCTCCTTCATAACACGACGATGAAATTCTATGAGATTGCCGAGCAAGTCGGCTACAAGGACCCGAATTATTTCAGCATCTTGTTCAAGAAACATACCGGCATGACCCCGAAGGACTTCAGAGAGAAGCAGCTTAAGGAGAGCGGAAACTAACGATGCCAAGCGAACGCGCGAGAAGAATACCCCTTTTTCCGTTAAAAAGCATTCAATCGAATATCTCCTTGGCTTTCTCTCTTCTCATTCTCGCAGCCATCGTGCTCACGAGCTTAATCAGCTATCAGCTGTCGGTCGATGCAGTTGAACGAAATTCCAAGGGATATATCGAAGAAATCATTAAACAAGTCAACATGAATATTCAATCCTACGTCGATAACATGGAGAACATTTCCTTGCTCGCCCTGACGAACAAGGACGTCAAGTACTACATATCCGACAATTCGTACATAAGCGCCGAGGATCGCCGAATCTACGAGAAGCGGATATCCGACCTCTTCCAGGCTATCTTATACACCCGCCAAGACATCGCTTCGATTATGGTTTTTGGCTACAATGGACGCTTCGTATCCGATCGGCGGATTACGAACTTGAATCCGAATATGAAGTTGCTGGATCAGAGCTGGTTCCAGATGGCGAAGAGCGAGGGCGGCAAATCCGTCATCTCCTCTCCCCACGTGCAGAATATTATCCAGAACGAATACCGATGGGTCGTTTCCTTAAGTCGAGAGCTCAAGAGCACAGACGGCATTACGGCCGAAGGTGTCTTTCTCGTCGATCTGAACCTCAGCATCATTAACGATATTTGCAAAAATATCGACTTAGGCAAGAAAGGGTACCTCTTCATCGTGGACAATAACGGCAACATCGTCTATCATCCGCAGCAGCAGTTGATCGACAGCAAACTGCGGTCGGAGCGAATCGCCGATGTCATCAAGGCATCAAGCGGCAGCTCCTTCGTAGTCAATGATGGCGAAGGCAAACGGATTTATTCCGTGCAGGATACGAATTTCGGTTGGAAAATCGCCGGCGTCGCTTACACGGACGACCTCATTGCAAGCAAGGACGACTTAAGAAACTCGATCCTTCTCTATTCCTTATGCGGACTGGCCATCTCCCTGCTCATCTCGGTTTGGCTCTCCCACCGTTTATCGCAGCCGATTAAAGTGCTGCAATCCGATATGAAGCAAGTGGAGAAAGGCAACTTCGACATTCAGACGGAAATCGGGCAAATGAACGAGATCGGGCAGCTGGGGCGATCGTTTAACATGATGGTCAGTCGAACCAAATCTCTCATGGAAGAAACGATTCTTAATCAAGAGAGTAAGAGGAAGAGCGAGCTGCTGCTGCTGCAATCGCAGATTAATCCCCATTTCCTGTACAATACGCTGGATTCCATCGTATGGATGGCGGAGCAGAAACAGCATGAAGAGGTCGTACTGATGACCTCGGCATTAGCGAAGCTATTCCGCGCAAGTATCACGAAGGATCAGGAGCTGGTACCGATCCGCGTGGAGATCGAGCATATTACGAACTACCTGCTCATCCAGAAGATGCGCTACGAGGAGCTCGAATATGATATTCAGATGGATGAATCGATCCTCGGCTTCAAAACGTTGAAGATCTTGCTTCAGCCCTTAATCGAGAATGCGATCTATCATGGCATTCGCAATAAATACGGCATTAATGACGGCATCATTACCATACGCGGATGGCAGACGGATGATAAAATCATATTCGAGGTCGAGGACAACGGCTTTGGAATGACACCGGAACAAGCCGAACGCCTGCTGATCCCCGTCGAAGGGGAAACCCGCAATCAAGGGATTGGGATAAGGAACGTCAACGAGCGGATCAAGCTGTATTTTGGCTATGAATACGGCATCCAAATTCGCAGTGAAATTGAAGTCGGCACCTGCGTGTCGATTTCGATCCCGAAACTCGATTAAAGGGAGAATGTTATGTTTAGGCAGAGATTTACGATAGGGCTGGCGCTCGTACTATTCATTGCTGCTGTTTATTCGATTTTCTACTTTAAACTGTTTAGTGTAACGAACCATCACGAGAAGAGCATCACGGTCGTACTCAAGAACTTAAACGTTCGTTCGGATTTCTGGCAAGCAGTCAGCGCAGGATCAGAAGCAGCGGCTAAAGAAACCGGGCTCTCGCTTAACATCCAAGGCCCGCTGCAAGAAGGTGACGTGGACGAGCAAATTCATGAGTTGGAAGAGGCCATCAAGGAGAAGCCGCAAGCGATCGTGGTGGCTCCTTACGCAGATGATCGCATGCCTGCCCTATTCGAACAAATTCGTGACGAAGGCATTAAATTGGTCGTGATCGATACGCCGCTTGAGATGAAATCTGCCCCAGTTGTCGTTTCAAACAATCATGTAGAAGCTGGGCGATTAGCGGGAGAAACCGCCGTGAACGAGACGAAGAGGAAACCCGTTATCGCGATCATAAGCGATTATGCGGATGCCACGATCTCGAAGGAGCGGCTGCAGGGTCTGAAGCATGCTCTTGAGCGCTATAAGGACAGCATTATTGGCGTTTATTATGGCGAGCAGTCTGAAGATAAAGCTTATGAGATGGCCAAGAAGCTGCTGGCCGAAGGTCAGTCCTTCAATACGTTCATTACGATGAATGAATCCGCGACCATCGGCGTAGCCAAATTGCTGAAGGAACAGAACAAAGCAGGTGCGATCAAGCTGATCGGCTTCGACAGCTCCTTCTACGAAATCCAGCTGCTGGAGGAAGGCGTCCTGAATGCGGTCATCGTGCAGAAGCCGTTTAATATGGGCTATCTCGGCGTGAAGAGGGCTTTAAGTCTGATCGAAGGCACGAATACGGCTCCCGTTACATACATCGAATCCAATGTCATCAATCGCAAGAATATGTATTTGCCGGAGAATCAGAAGCTGCTGTTTCCATTCATTGAGAACAAATAATACCTAGGAGAAGGATGTGAGCCGCATATGACCGTCTTCTTCCGTCCGGTCCGTCCGCATTGGAAAGCAACCTTTTCAGTCATCTTTCTATCCGTGATTCTGTCTTCCTGTATGTCATCGGGCGAAGAGCCGACGCCTCCCGCCAAGGAGGATAGAGCGCTTATTCGGTTTGTTGCCGCTGAATACAGCACGGAGACGAAGCCATTCCTAGAGAAGCTCGTGAAGGATTTCGAAATCAAGAATCCTCTGATTGACGTCGAGCTTCAAGTCGCGAATTGGGACAATCTAGATGCCATCTATACGACGATGATTAGCAAGAATCAACCGCCCGATCTGCTAAATACGAATGTATACGCTCATTTCGCCCAGGATGGCATGCTCAATGATTTGGGTGCGATTATTTCGAAGGAGCTCGCCGGCAGGCTCTACCCGAATTTAGTGGCGATGGATCAGATGAACAACGTACAATTCGCCTTACCGTACGTAGCCTCGACACGGAATCTCTACTACAACAAGGAATTGCTGGAGAAGGCCGGTATTAAGTCCCCGCCTACCACTTGGTCCGAGCTCGAGAAAGCGGCGCATCAAATTAAAGCATCAGGCGCAGCAGATGGTTTCGGCGTTGATTTGACCGACAATGAGACACAAGCGTATCTATCATATTTCTTCTACGGAGCCGGCGGCTCTTGGACGAAGGATGGCAAATGGACGATTAATTCCCCTGCGAATATCGCGGGATTGACGTATCTGAAGACGTTATTCGATAAAGGATTAACCGATCCGGAACCGACCGTTACGACCCGTGATGAGAAGCAGCGGATTCTGGGCGGAGGCGGACTGGCCATGCTCATCTCGGGCAACTACTTCACTTCCGTCGTGCCGAAAGAATTTCCCGCGCTCAAGTGGGACAAAGGTCCGATTCCCGTGAAGGACGGGCAGCCTCCGATTACGTTCGCCGTGCAGGATGTGCTCATCTCCTTCAAGACCGATCATACGAACAAAGAAGCATTGTCTACGTTTCTGGATTTTCTGTACGACGATTCGGCTTATGGCGATATGATTAAGCGCGAAGGACTGCTCCCTGTAACAAGCACTGTCGGCAGCCAGTTGTCCATGCAAGACACCGTCATGAAAGGCAATCTCGATGCGCTGAGCAAAGCGATGTTCTATCCGGTTGGGGAGCCCGCTTGGCAGGCCGTCCTCGACTACGCCCGCAAGATGGGTGATGCCGTCCTCTACGAGCATCTTACGCCGAAGGACGCGCTGGACAAGCTGCAGCAATTTGCCGAATCCAAGAGCGGCCGATAACGCGGCAGAAGAAGAAAAGAAGAAAACAAAGAATTCGTGGAAGATATTCGATAGAGACCAAAGCCCTCCCGCCTTATGATGAGAACAAGCGCAGGCGTTCACTTGTGAACGACCACAACAAGCGTAAATCATCATTATTGGGAGGGTTTGCTTTTATGACCATGAACAAAAAAATGGCTGCAATCGGTCTTGCCGGCATTCTGGCTGCCGTATCACTGACAGGATGCGGTTCCAAGAATAACAACGAGGCTGCCAACACCAACACGACTACCGAGAATACGACTGCCAATACCACGGAGAACACAACAGCAACCAATTCCACTAACACATCCACGGATACAACCGCTAAATTGACCGGCGACTTCGAAATTCAATATTTCGTTGGCGGATACGGCGACAAATGGTGGAAACAGGTTATCAATGATTTCCAAGCCGCTAACCCGGATCTGAAGATTAAGCAATCCGGCGGTCCGCAAATCAATGAGCAAATGAAACCACGTTGGATCGGAGGCAACCCGCCTGATTTCGTTTACATCGACGGCGCTGGCTTGAATGACCGCCAAATGGTTGAAGATGGCCAACTCGAAGACTTGACCGACTGGCTGAAGGATGCCAAAAACATTGACGGCGATCTCATCACCGACATTCTGGCACAGCCTGCACAGCAATTCGACGGTAAAGTATTCAACATTCCACTCGTGCTTAACTCATGGGGCGTCTTCTGGAATAAAGCTTTGTTCAAAGAAAAAGGATGGACGGAACCTACTGATTTCCAATCCTTCCTAGACACTAGCGACAAAATCAAAGCAGCCGGCATCAATCCATTCATCCACACCGGTAAATATCCGTACTACATCAACGGATCGATTCTATACCCGGCAATCGTTTCGGCGAATAACAATGATTTCACGATCCTTCAAGACATGGCAGCTAATAAAGTAGAAGCTTTCGAAAGCCCTGCCGTACTTACGGCTTTGAACAAAATCGTAGAGCTGCGCGACAAAGGCTTCATCGATCCGGCGTCGATTCAAATCAACCACACCGATTCGCAAATGCTCTTCTTGCAGAACAAGGATGCTTTTATCCCGAACGGCCTGTGGCTCCCTAACGAAATGTCCAAAGACATTCCGGATGGCTTCGACTTCGGCTTCATTCCTTCCGTAACGCAAGATGCGGGCGGCAAAGTTGTAGCGAATACTTCGACATCAACAGTAGCAATCGCTAAAGATGCGAAGAACAAAGATGCAGCGAAAGCATTCCTGCAATTCATCTTCTCTAAAGCGCAAGCATCCCAGTGGGCAGAGCTTAGCGGTGCACCTTCCAACATCAAAGGCGATATCAGTGCCTCCAACGCGCCGAACTTCGTTAAGGATGCAGCGAAATACCTAACAGATCCAAACACCGTTGTTATCCCGACGATCACTTACAACGCAGACGTGGATAAAGCGATGATGGATGCAACAGATGCCCTTACAATCAGCAAAATCACCCCTGAAGAGTGGGTCAAACGTGTAACTGACGCAGTGAAAAAAGTAAGTAAATAATAAGCCTTCAGAGGCTTAACGCGGAGGGTGATCGGGGCAGCCGCCTCGATCCTTCTCTGCGAATTTACTCGGAGGGATGGCAGGCACTATGACTCATAGAACGGCTAAGTGGCAGCGTAATGTATTTATCGCAACCTTCATTATCCCTACTCTCTTGTTCTTTGGGGTATTTACGATTTATCCGGTTGCGCAAGGATTGTATTTCTCTTTCTTCGACTGGTCCGGTATGTCGAAACATAAAACGTTTATCGGCTTGGATAATTTCAAGGAATTGTTTCACGATCCCATTGTATGGAGAGCGATTGGCAACGATTATTTTCTGGTAGTGGGCAAGGTTATCGGCATTATGACGATCGCGACCTTTTTCGCTGTAGCGCTTACCCGGTTTGGCTTTAGGCTGTCAGGGTTCTTCCGGTCGATTTTCTTCATTCCGAATGTTATTTCCGTCGTCGTCATCGGCGTATTGTGGAACTTCATATATAATCCGCAAATCGGTTTCTTGAACGCGTTTCTATCGCTATTCACCAAAGAACAGGTCACGATTACCTGGCTTGGATTTACGAATCACACGATTTGGATGCTGCTGCCTCCGGCAATTTGGGCCGGTATCGGATTTTATATGATTCTCCTGATCGCCGCGATTCAGAGTATTCCGGATTCCTATTACGAGGCTGCAAACTTAGAAGGGGCGGGACAATGGGGACAATTCCGCAACATTACCCTGCCGCTCGTTTGGGAGCAAATTAAAGTTTCGACGCTCAATATTATGATGACAACGCTTAACGGCTCGTTCGTTATTGTATGGATCATGACAGAGGGCGGACCGGATAACAGCACGCAGGTTATGGGCTCTTATTTGTACCAAATGGCATTCCGCCAATATCATTTCGGCTATGGTGCTTCGATAGGATTTATCATCTTGATCTTGTCGTTAATTACGACAATCGTACTTCAGCGGTTAATGCGTCATGAGACCGTCGAGATGAGTTAAGGAGGACTTCGAGATGATTGTAGGCTTAAAAAATCCGGTCGCTAAACTATTCTTCTATGGAATCCTTGGCGTATGGGGGTTATCCGTCTTATACCCGCTGCTTTGGACACTCCTGGATGCTTTGAAAAATAACGAGCAGTTCTTCCGCAACGCGCCTTGGTCCTTGCCGGAATTCCCGCTGCTGTGGTCCAATTTCTCCTATGTATGGAGCAATTACAATTTCGGTACGTATTTCATCAACTCGCTGGTCGTTACGGCTGGCTCCACGGGGTTAGGCCTTATATTATCCGCTATGACGGCCTACGTGCTCGCAAGATATAAGTTCAGAGGCAGTAATATGCTGTATCTGCTCTACATCTCTTCGATGATGATCCCATTCGTGCTGGCACTTATCCCTCTGTTCTTCTTAATGAATTCGATGGGTTTAATTAATACGAAGCTCGGATTGATTGTCGTTTACGCTTCAAGCTTGCTGGCTTTTGGGATCTTCGTGCTCGTCGGATTCTTCAAATCGCTGCCGAAGGAACTGGAAGAAGCGGCTATTGTTGATGGTACCTCTTATTTCGGAACGTTCTTCCGAGTTATGCTGCCCTTGTCGCAGCCAGGTCTGATCACCCTCGCTATCATCAATGTCTTAAACATCTGGAACGAGTATATCGTAGGTACGATTCTCGTCAATGATCCCCTGCAGTATACGCTGCCTGTTGAGATCGGAGTCATGCGAGCGGAAATGCAGTATCGGACGGAGTGGGGTCCCCTATTCGCTGCATTGCTTATTACGATCGTGCCTGTGCTGTTCATGTATATTATCTTTCAGCGTCGAATCGCAAGCGGCATTACCGCTGGCGCCGTGAAATAAGATTTAGAGGGCTGTTCCATAAGTCATCTTGGATGACTTATGGAACAGCCCTCTTTTCTCACCTTCGATGGCGGGAATCCGTTATAATTGAACCAAATAGCTCTTGTGAGGGCGGCTAATTCAAGGAGGTAGAGATGATAACTCATACAATCGATGGCGTATCTTTTGGGTTGAAAGCGGAGTTTAACTTTGATTTTCTTGCGCAATATGGCAAGGTCTTTGCCGTCTTCGACAAGCAGGATTCCGGCTATCTGTGCTTTGGCGTTCATAATGAGAACGACAACAGGAAGCTGTTCTTGAAAATGGCCGGTGCAGCCACTTTAGTGAGCAACGTCAGTCCGGAAACAGCCATCGCTCGACTCCGATCCACCGTCGCTGTATATGAGGATTTACGTCACCCGGTGCTCATTGATATGATCGCGCACAAGGTGATCCCCGGCGGATATCTGACTGTCTATGAGTGGTTTGAAGGCGATTGTATGGGTAGGCAATATCAGTCTCACGATAAATTCTTAGCCCTGCCGATTGAAGAAAAGCTGGAGATCTACTCGGACCTCGTATTATTTCATATCCATACCATCAAATGTGGGTATATCGCGTTAGATTTCTACGATGGATCGATCATGTATGACTTCCGCACACAACGGACTATGATTTGCGATATTGAAGTATATAGCAAGAACCCCGTAATCAATACGATGGGACGCATGTGGGGCTCCAGTCGCTATATGTCTCCGGAAGAATTTCAGCTAGGCGCAGAGATCGATGAGCGATCCAATGTTTTCGTAATGGGAGCTACCGCATTTCAACTGATGGGCGGCGGTATGGACCGCTCTATCGAGAAATGGCAAGCTTCCGAGAAGCAGCACCGCGCGGCTCTGCGAACGATTAGTGCCGATAAAGACGATCGGTATCCGACCCTTGAGGAGTATTATGAGGCTTGGATGAACGCGTAACGAATGAACGGTAACTAGTACCTCTCTTGTGGCTGATCTCTAATCAAAAAAAGAAATGTTGCCCTGCTGGCAACATTTCTTTATCGGATATTGTCCGCTAGGCAAGCCCAACTTAGAAATCAAAGTTGTCCGGATCCGGGCCGACACGAAGGTTCTGGTTCAGCTGATCTATGCGAGCTACCTCATCGGCCGTGAGCTCAAAATCAAACAGCGAGGCATTCTCGATGATGCGATGCTCCTTCGTCGACTTTGGAATTGTTACAATGCCATGCTGCAAATCCCAGCGCAGGATGACTTGAGCAATCGATTTGCTATGGGCATCTGCGATTTCTTTTAACACCGGATTCTCCAGCAGCTGACCTTGCATTAACGGGGACCAGGCTTCGATTTGAATACCGTGCTCCGCACCGAATCGTCTCAGCTCCTGCTGCGATAACAGTGGATGGAGCTCCACCTGGTTCACCATAGGTTTAACGGCAGCATCCTTCATTACCTCTTCGAGATGATGGATTTGGAAATTACTCACGCCAATCGCTCGTACACGGCCCTCTTTATAGAGCGTTTCGAGCGCCCGCCATGCTTCCTTGTATTTGCCCTGCACCGGCCAGTGGATGAGATACAGGTCAAGATAGTCTAGACCTAGTTTAGCTAAGCTTGTCTCATACGCCGCCAGCGTCGCCTCGTAGCCCAAGTCTGCATTCCAAACCTTCGACGTCACGAACAGCTCTTCTCTTGTGATCCCAGACTCGGATATGGCTTCTTGAATGGCCAGCCCCACACTTTGCTCATTTCCGTAAATGGCTGCTGTATCTACACTGCGATAGCCCTGTTTAATCGCTGTTTTGACAGCTTGGACCAGCTCGTCGCCTTCTGCCACTTGAAATACGCCTAGCCCAAGCCAAGGCATTGTAACACCGTTGTGCAGCGTTGTTGTATCTTGGATATGTTTCGAAATCATCTAAAAACCTCCTGTTTATGTTTAGTATGAAGACGCTTGTGCAGGTGTAGATTCCGTTGCAGATGGGGCGTTTGCTTCAGCTCGCCGCTCCAAGACTCGTGCTCTACCCGTTAAGATAACCGCTCCGAAGACCATCAATGCTCCCACCCATGCCGTATGAACAAGCCCGATGGAGTCCGTAACGACGCCGCCCATAAAAGCCCCAATCGCAATGCCCGCATTAAACGCGGCAATATTGACAGCAGATGCGGTATCAACCGCTTTGGGCGCGTAACGCTCAGCCAGCAGCACGACATACACCTGTAAGCCCGGCACATTCATGAAAGCCAGCAGCCCCATGAAGAAAATCGTAATCAGAGCCGCAATTTTAAACGGCACGGTGAACGTTAGGACGAGCAGCACGATGGATTGCAAAATAAACATATAGAACAAAGCAGAAACCGGCTTGCGGTTGGCCGCTTTACCACCAATGACGTTACCGATCGCAATGGCCACGCCATATACGAGAAGAATGATCGCAATCGTCGTATCTTTAAATCCGGTTATATTATGAAGCAACGGGGATAAATAAGTGAAGACGACAAAGGTCCCCCCATACCCGATTGCCGTAATAGAGAATGCCAGCAGCAGCCGCCCATTCGTAACAATCTTGAGCTGTTCGCGAAGCGGTGTTCGACTCCCTTTGCGCATATTCGCGGGAATCAAGATCAAGTTGGCGATCAGGGCAACAATGCCGATTACAACGATCCCAATAAACGCAGCCCGCCAGCCCCATTCTTGACCGATCAAAGTTCCGAGCGGCACACCTGTAACGGTCGCCACAGTAAGTCCGGAGAACATAATCGCAATAGCGCTCGCCCTGCGGTTCTCGGGTACGAGATCAGCCGCAATGGTTGAGCCAATCGACATGAAGATGCCGTGTGCGAATGCCGAAATTACGCGAGCTGTCAGCAGAATGCCAATCCCGCTTGCCCCTGCCGCAAGACTATTCCCCGCGATAAAGACAATCATGATCCATAGCAGCAAGGTTTTGCGCGGGACACCAGTCGTTAAAGTAGTCAGTATTGGGGCGCCAAGCGTTACCCCCAGCGCATATATAGTTACCGTTAAAGCGGCAGTAGTCACAGATATGTTCAAGTCTTGCGAGACTAGAGGCAGCAGTCCCACGCTGATAAACTCCGTTGTCCCGATTGCGAAGGCGCTTATGGCGAGCGCAAGCAGGGCTAATGTACTTCTCTTTTTATCGAATGCCATGTGAAATCTCTTCTTTCGTTTAGTTTGGTATTCCCGGCCGGTAAGTGCTACTATAGATGAAATAAGTTTGTATGAACAGTACGTACTTTATAGTGATATAGGCACTTCTAAGTGCTATACGCACTTAAAAGTGCCTATTGGATGTTCGGGGGAGGAACGGCCTTTGCTTAAGAAGAAATACAACATCTCGGTGGAAGCAACGCTTGAGGTGATCGGCGGAAAATGGAAATGCGTCATCCTCTGTCATCTGACACACGGGAAGAAACGAACAAGTGATTTCCGGCGCCTCATGCCGGGGATTACGCAGAAAATGTTAACGCAGCAGCTTAGAGAATTAGAGCATGACGGCATCGTCAATCGGATTAGCTATAATCAGGTTCCGCCTAAAGTGGAATATGAGCTCAGCGACTATGGCCGAAGCTTGGAAGCCATATTAAATGCGCTGTGCAATTGGGGAGACACCCATATTATTAAAGAATATGGCGATCGATCTGCTGTGCTGGAGGAAAGCATTCTGAATCATAAAGACAATCAAATAGAAGAAAGCCCCCTCGTATAGAGGGGGCTTTGCAGGCTGCCCGAGAAAGTCTCGGGCAGCCACTTTGTTGTCTATACATCATGAAAATAATTT
Organism: Paenibacillus sp. J22R3; assembly: GCF_056269305.1. Classification (NCBI taxonomy): domain Bacteria; kingdom Bacillati; phylum Bacillota; class Bacilli; order Caryophanales; family Paenibacillaceae; genus Paenibacillus; species Paenibacillus sp. J22R3. The sequence goes on from NZ_JBWDNS010000013.1 coordinate 31,002, forward strand.
TAACGGTTGCCAGCGTTTCTATTTCATACAAAAAAGCCTTTTTGAAAATCTAACGGTTGCCACAGTCGTTATTTGCAACAAATGGGTCGATTTCAAGGGGAACATGATCAAATAAGCTCGCTGGCAACCGTTAAACAATAAAAAGGGCTAATTTATGCCAAATAACCACTGTCACAACCGTTAGCGTTGGAATGCGACGACAAAGTATGCACTCATCACGGAGGCACATAGAACTACCGTACCGGAAGCTAATAAACCGACGTTGTAACAAACACGGGTTTCTCACCAGACCGGCAAAGCCCCTCTTATAGAGGGGGCTTTGCTTTTTATTACAGCTCAGCAGCAACTTTGGCGGCCGGCTTATAGGTCGTTGCGAAGAATGCGGTAAGAATCGAAAACGGCATTACGCTCAAGGCGATAACAATCGGCGATATGGGCATCATAAACATGACATAGATTAACCAGCCTACCGGCACATAAAGCAGCATGATTCCAAAACCAAGCACTGACGAGGCAATCATCCGTCCAATACGATGCCAATCCATGATGGCGACAATCAGCATGCCCAGCGTGGATAATGCAAATAAGTAACTGAGCTCCATGAACAGGAACGTCGTTCCGATCGTGAGCAGTATCTGAATCGGCAGCAAGCCTGCCAGCGCTTCGGCAATTGAGTGTTTACGCATGCGGAAGTACATAACAACAAGGATGATCAAGCTTAGCACAACGAACAGGCAGAGAAAAACATGATCATTGTTCGTTCTTTTGCTCAACCCCATCATCTGCGTTACCAACAAAACAAGACCCCAGCTCAGTAACCCCATCGCCACAATCGAACCCGCCAACCACCCCGTGCCGCCTGCGACTTGGCCAAGCTTAACTTTGCCCAGCCGAAGCTGCATCATCAACCAGACCAGCGAAGCTAACACAGCCAATGCAGCTAGCAAATACGCGACTAGATCATTCATGACTATAAGATGACCGGGCAGAAAAGTGAAGAAGACGCTGTCGCGTTTCGAACCGCTGGCCCCGCCAATTTGCTCGTTTCCTGCGGCGTATTCAGCCATTTCCATGGCAGTCTGCAAGAAATCATAAGCCGTACCGCGATCCAAATTTCCAACGTTATCGGACATCCGGTGATAGTGCTCCACGCCTTCTGCCACTGCGAAATTTAGCCCTTGATAGCCCGCTTCCATAAAGAAGGTCAAATCGGTACCATTGGGCATTTTGCGATAAAGACCGGTTGTGAACGAGAACGCAATCGGATGGGAGCTTGCCGACTGGAAATGCTGCAAGAGATCATAGTTTGGCGTCGATGTCTCAAACATAAGCAGACCGCCTCGATTCCCGCGCGCATCGAAATTAATGGCGAGATCAATCTTGCTCTTAACCTCCGGATGCGACTTCACGAAGGCTTTGGCGCCTAACGCCGTCTCTTCCTCCCCATCCGTAAACAAGAAGTAGAGATCGTTCTTGAGCAGCTCGGGATGACTCCCTTGTTCGCGCATGGCCTCTAATAACGAACTGACGGAAACCATATCATCAGCCGCACCAAGAGCATTGTCCTCACTGTCGTAATGAGCCAGCATAAGAATACCGTGATCTGTATCAGGGGCGTCCAGTTTCACCCAGATATTGCTCAAAGCCAGATTTTTCAATGGCGGACCTTCTCTATGTACGATGTCAAATGTCCCGCCTCCTGCAGCAGGCTTCTTGTCGCCGGCTGCAGGTTTCTTCTTTTCCATTCGAACTTCCCTCGGCGGGCCATCTTGGGCAAGATGCTCAGCCTCCAAGTCGGCTGCCGTGTACACTTCATGATCCACGGTCGGTGCCAACCCCATATCTCGAATTTCAGCCAATAGATGCGTCCGTACCGCTTCCAGCTCCTTGGAACCGGACGGATGCGGCGCGACCGTCATCGCCTTCAAGTTAGCCAGCATCCGTTCAAAGGCAGGATAATCAGCATTCGACTCCGTCGGTGGTGATGGCGGTCTCATCTGCAGAAAACCGATCCAAAGCCCCGCCATAACTACGATTAGCAGAAGTATCCTCGATATTCGTCTATTCATATTTCCTCCCCACGCCTCCTATAAATCACCTCAACACTAAGAACCTCAGTTCAAATACCTCTGCAGATCACAACTAAATCTATAATAGCCCGGAAACGGTAAAATTTTGGTAAAACCATCGGTATTTGCGACGGTTCCGCCTATTTTCCAACTTTTGTACGCAAACTATATTGACACCCGATATATCCAGGAGTATTATATCGGTATAAGATATATCGGATTTCGATATAGAGGATAGGAGTGAACCCTATGGTCAAAGAATCCTTGCCCCTTACAGAGGCTTTTTATTACATCCTAGTAGCACTGCACACAGCGCCTTCTCATGGATACGGGATTATGCAAGACGTCGAGAAGATGAGCAGCGGCCGCGTGAAGATCGGCGCAGGCACACTTTATACCGCACTCAATACCCTGCTGAACAAAGGGCTCATTGATCCGTCCCCCGCGCCGGATGGCTTTGATCCCCGGCGTAAGATGTATGCGATCACAGAAGATGGCAAGGCAGTCGTAGCCGCCGAAATGGTTCGGTTAGAAGAGCTTCTGAAGGCCGGTCAGCTGGCTCAAATTTCTTATAAGGAGTGATCCGAGATGAAACCAAATAAGGTGAAGAAATATCGGCTCAACTTGAGCTGGGATTACGAGAACGAGGAAAAGTGGATGAACGAGCATTCCGCACGCGGTCTGCATCTCGAGAAGCCCGGTTTCTTGAGCAGTACCTTCGCACGAGATGAGGCAGTGCGCTATTCCTACTCCCTGGACTATCAATCAGGCCTGACGAAGAAGAACGGCAAGCTGCAGGAATATATTGAACTGTACCGGGATGCGGGCTGGGAGTATGTGACTTCCTACGGCGGAATCTGGCACTATTTTCGCAGAGCGTGGGAGCCCGGCGAGGTGCCTCGTCTATACTCCGACCGTGATTCGCTTACCGCACATTATAAGAAAATTCAACGCATGATGGGTGCGATGCTGCTCTTGAACGTCGCTCTGTGTGCGATAAATATGGCGAATCTGCTGCCTCGCGGCCATCAATTCTGGGGCGTAGTGTTTCCCATGGCAATCATCTATATCTCCCTCTTCGCCTTGCTGTCGGTTGGTTACGTGAAGATGGGCAGCAAAATCAACAAACTCACGAAATAGGCATAGCAAAAAGAGGCTGATTGCGCCCTGTTACTCAGGACGCCTCAGCCTCTTTTGTTTCGCATATTAGTTAATTTCGTAGATTTTGAACATTTCATCCAGCATCAAGTTCGCTGCAATTACGCCGCCGGCCGTATTCCAGATCGCATCGCTCACGCTGATCGCCTTCTTGTTTTTCACAACGTTCAGGCTCTGCCACAGCGGATCCTTCAGCATTTCCTCTTCCATCGCCGTACCTTTGCCATCACCGGTCTCGTAAGTGAAGTAGAACAATCGATCCGCATCAACCTCCGGAAGACGTTCCTTCGTAATTTCTTCAACGAATGTATCCTTATAGTTCTTCTGATTATCAGGACGGGTGATGCCAAGCTTGGAGAACGCAAGTCCCGTAAACGTATCATCTAGGTAAATACGCGTCTTACCTGCCATAAACCGGACAACAGAAACTTTCTCATTCAGCTTGTCGCCAGCTTTCGCTTTGAAATCAGCTGTACGGTCGTCGTAGGCTTTGATGATTTTCTCGCCTTCGGCTGTTTTACCCAGTGCATCCGCATACAGCATGAAGTTCGACTGCCATGCTCCGCGAAGCGTTTCCGAGAAGATCGTCGGCGCAATTGCGTTCAGCTGATCGAATACTTTCTCTTGGCGCAGCTTGTTGCCGATGATCAGATCGGGTTTCAGGCTGGCAATAAGCTCCACGTTCGGCTGGCTCTCTTCACCAACTACCGTAACGCCTTCCATGTCCGCTTTAATATGATCGTACCAAGGATCGCCTGTCCATGATTTAACAGCGCCAACAGGCTTCACACCAAGTGCCAACAATGCTTCTGTTCCTTCGTTCGTCAATACAACGATGCGCTGCGGAGTGCCTTTAATCGTGGCCTCTCCCATTGCATGCGTGACCTTATGCTCTTCAGCATTCGCTGCCTGCGAATTCGAGGAATTACTCATGTTATTGCTGGTATTATTGCTAGAATTGGACTGCCCGCAAGCGGACAAGAGGAGTGCGAAAGTAAACAACAGAACAGTGACGGACCACATGTACTTCTTCTTCAGAGCGGATACCATTACGTAAATAACTTCCCTTCGTATTTGAAAATGATTATCAATGCGTTTACAGATAGCAACTATAGCAGGGATAATTTCGGATGTCAATGATTTTGAGAATCACTCTCATTGACATCGAAGTGCTCATCGCCTAGAATGACAAAGTGCTATTATACTCTTCTACACTTAATCTCTCATGCTGGGAATGGGGCAATTATGAACATCTTACTTACAACGCGCTTTCAGAAGGTACTAGGTCTAATCGCCTGTTTCGTCCTTCTCGTCCTCGGGATGTTAGGCAGTATCGTCTTTGGAACTTCCAATATAAGCCTACATACCATTATGGAATCTTACACCGCTTATAACGGATCGCAAGAGCATCTCATCATCCAAACGGCAAGGATGCCACGAGCTCTGATCGCAGCCTTCGCCGGTGCCAGTCTTGCTGTAGCGGGCGCATTAATGCAAGGTATTACCCGCAACCCGCTCGCATCGCCAAGCCTCTTTGGCATCAACGCCGGCGCGGCATTCTTCATTGTCGTTAGCTCTGCATTCTTCGGGGCAAGCAGTCTGGGCACGTTCGCGACGCTCGCATTCGTTGGCGCTGCTTTTACGGCTTTGCTCGTCTATATTCTCGGCTCCATCGGCAGTGATGGTCTGACTCCGCTCAAGGTGACGCTTGCAGGGGCTGCCATGACAGCGTTCTTCTCTTCCCTTACGATGGGCGTGCTGCTGACAGGCGGTCAAACCTTCGATCAAGTTTTGTATTGGTTCGTAGGTTCGGTAGCCGGACGAGATATGCATATCTTTACGACTGCAGCCCCATATATGGGAATTGCTCTTCTAGGTACCATGGCCCTGTCTCGTCATATGAATTTGCTCGTATTAGGGGATGACGTCGCAACTGGACTTGGCCAAACGACAGTCTACGTGAAGCTCGCAGCTGCCGTCATTATTGTTCTGCTGGCCGGCGGTTCGGTCTCCATTGCGGGTCCGATCGCTTTCGTGGGAATCATTATTCCGCATATTACACGTTACGTGGTAGGCATCGATTTCCGCTGGGTTCTCCCTTACAGTGCCTTCCTTGGTGCTATATTGCTGCTTGTCGCTGATGTGGGTTCACGATTCATTGCGTATCCCGGAGAAGTACCTGTCGGCATCATGACCGCCATTATTGGCGTTCCGTTCTTCGTGTACATCGCCAGAAGGGGGGAGCGTTAAGATGAGCAAATCTCTGATTCTGCGAAACAATCGTCTCTCGTTTCTGATCGAACGCAGAACTTTGTCAGTCATTCTGTTATTAATTGCTGCCAACTTGGTTGCCTTCATTGTTTGCGTAGGTCTTGGCAGCACGGTCGTAAGCCCGATCGCGGTCATTCGCTCGTTGCTCGGTATAGGCGACCAAGCGGATTCCATGATTATTTTCAAACTGAGAATGCCTCGTGTCGTCATTGCCATTATGGTGGGCTCGATGCTGGCTGTATCCGGTGCTCTGCTGCAAGGTATCGTGCGTAATCCGCTTACGTCACCGGACGTGATCGGCATTTCGGGCGGAGCCTCGCTCGGCACCGTGTTCTTCATCATTTATTTCTCGCATCTCAGCATACGCTTCATGCCGCTCAGCTCGATTGCAGGTGCTTTTGCCGCGGCATTCCTAATCTATCTCTTTGCCTATCGTCGCGGGATCACTCCGCTTCGGCTCGTGCTGATCGGGATTGGCATGGCAACCGCGTTAACGGCAGCCACCTACATGCTCATTCTAACCGCATCTTTTACACCGACTGCTGTAGCTGTTAAAGCCTTTACGTTCATGACAGGCAGCATCTACGGGGTGTCGTGGAAACGCGATGTGCTGACGCTGCTGCCGTGGATGGTCGTATTAATGCCTATCGCGCTCATCTATGCCCGGCATCTGAACGTACAGGAGCTCGGTGATGAGGTCGCTACAGGCGTGGGCAGCTCCGTCAATACCAAGAGAACGATCCTGCTTATTATCAGTGTCGCACTCGCAGGTACAGCCGTCGCCATTGGCGGCGCCATCAATTTTATCGGACTCATGGCTCCGCATATCGCGCGCAAGCTCGTTGGACCTTCGTACGGCGGAGTCATCCCGGTGTCCGCTCTGATTGGCTCGCTTGTCCTGCTGCTGTCTGATTTGGTCGCCAGAGTCGCGTTTATTCCGCTCGATATCCCTGCAGGCGTATTTACAGCCGCAATCGGAGCGCCGTTCTTTATCTTCTTGCTGTATCGCCATCGCAACTCGTAAAGGGAGTGAATCTTGTGACCGTTATTGCAGCTAATAACCTCACGTTATCGTATGGAAAGAAACCGATCTTCGCAAATCTTGAGCTGGAGATTCCTAAAGGGCAAATAACGGTGTTTATCGGGAGCAACGGCTGTGGCAAATCAACGCTGCTGCGCTCGCTCGCCCGGTTATTGAAGCCGCAAGAGGGCTCTATTGTGCTGGATGGCTCCGACATTGCCAAGCTGTCCAGCAAAGAAGTCGCAAGGCGTTTGGCCATTCTTCCGCAAGGGCCGACAGCTCCGGAGGGACTGACCGTCCAGCAGCTCGTGAAGCAAGGGCGTTATCCCTATCAGAGCTTTCTTCAACAGTGGTCCGCAGAGGATGAGAAAATGGTGAAGAAGGCGCTGCAAGCCACACATATGGAGGAACTGTCCGGACGTACGGTAGATTCCCTATCCGGCGGACAACGGCAGCGCGCCTGGATTGCCATGACGTTAGCGCAGAATACGCAAACGATACTGCTCGATGAGCCAACCACCTATCTCGATATGACCCATCAAATCGAAATTTTGGATCTCCTATTTGATCTCAATGCGCAAGAAAACCGGACCATCGTGATGGTGCTCCATGATATCAATCTTGCATGCCGTTATGCCCATCACATCGTGGCGGTTAAGGAAGGACGTATCTTTGCGCAAGGAAAGCCGGAGCAAATTGTGCATGAGTCGTTTATCCGCGAGGTTTTCAATATGGAATGCCAAGTCGTGCAGGATCCGATCTTCGGGACACCGCTGTGTATTCCATACGGCAAGGGTCGGAGGCTTATCGATGAACAGTCGCAGCAGACGGCTAGTGTGAATGTGAATGTTATTATGAATGAGGATGGGGCGCTTCTGGCACCTCAATACTAGCAGAAGAAGCCCCCGCGGACCCGTGATAACACGGGACCGCGAGGGCTTCTTGTTTAGCTTTTGGCCAATGCGTCTACAAGCAATTGCGCAAAAAACTGCGCGCCGTTCTTCCTCAGATGAACACCATCCGTGCTGAAGAAATTGTCTTGACCTTTGCTGGCGGAATACCAGTCAATCAGCGCAATGCCCGGCGTCTTCGTGACCGTCTCTGCCAGCATGTCGTTTACGACATCCTGCCATTTACGAGGAACGCGCGTGTTGACGAGAATGACTTTATGTTCACTGCCAATGGCCGTTAACAACGTATTTAACTGCTTCTCCGTGAATGAACCGTTCGTGCCGAGCTCGATGATGACGGTTTGGCCTAGCCTGTTCATTTCCTTCAGCTCCAAGACCACCTCGTCAGCCTCCGACATCTGCCGTCCGACTTTCCCGTCCACGACAATGCCTTTCACAAGCTCTTCCAGATAGGGCTTCGCATCCAGAAGGATCGAGTCGCCGATCACTGTAACACTGCCTGCTGCTGGTTTAATCGGCTTGAGTGGCTTTGACGGTTTGGAAGGAGGAGGAGTCGTTGGCGGCTCGGTGGCTTCATTGCCATTCGTGGTTTCCTGATCCTTCGCACCATTGTTGTCCGGCTTATCCTCCGCCGAACCTGCCTTGCCCGGTTTACTAGTAACCGGCTTATCAGGGCTTGTCCCATCCACTTCCGGTTTGGTATCCGTAACGACGCCTTCATCGCCTGGGTTCGTATCGTTTGAACTTGTGCTCCCTGAATCTGGTTCGCTTGGGCTCAAGCCCGCCGGATTCGTATCGTTCGAAGCCGTATCATCAGCCTTCGTATCGTTCGCAGCCGTATCACCCGGCTGTGTATCGTTCGGATTCGTCACGACCGGACGATCCTCAGTTCCCTGACCACCTTCCGATACAGCGTGCTCTGCTTGATCTTCAGTCGGTCTCTCATTCGCGATTCCCGGCTTCAGAATGGGAATGCCCACCGATAAACCACCGTCTATCGCATACAATTGAGTCGAGCAAGATACGCTGACAGCCATCAGCGTGCAAAGTGACATGACCAGCACGATCCGACTTGCGCGAAGCGACTGCAACTGCCGCTGCCTTGCTGCCAGCTGCGATAACTTACCGCGGAGTCTGCCCAGCGCACCGCGCCGGATCGGCTCCTCGACGAAGCGCCAAGAGAGCTCGGCCAGCACAATAGCAGCCGCCACTTGAAGCACGGCTCGCATCGCATGAAACTCGTCTACCTCCGCTGTAGGAGTAGTCAGAGCAATAATGGGATAATGATAGAGATAAATACCATAGGATCGCACGCCTACCCAGCGCAGCGGCTTGCAGCCCATCATGCGGCCAAACCTGCTTGATGGATGCGCCAGCGAAGCGACAACAGCCGCAGTCGCAACCGACAATATCACCATACCGCCGCGATACAGCATCTCATCATATTCGCCAACAGTCGCGATCATGGCCAGCACAACAGCCAGACCACTGAAGCCGACGATATCCAGCACCATTTTCGTTTTGCTTCTGGCGTAGTCGGACAGCTTCCAGCTTGGCCAAATAACAGCCAAAGCAGCACCAATGAGCAGCGCGAAAGCCCGTGTATCTGTGCCATAATATACGCGGCTCGGATCAAGCCCCGGCACGTAGAGCGCAGCCATCAGCCCCGCTGATGCTGCCGCCCCTGCCAAGATAACAAGCGCAAGCTTACCGCGCTGCGGTACCCAGCGCACGAGGAGCACAAGCACCAAAGGCCATACGAGATAGAACTGCTCTTCTACGGCGAGCGACCACAAATGGCCAAACGGCGAAGGCGGCCCGAAGGATTCGAAATACGAGACCTGATGGAAAATCAACCGCCAGTTACTCGTATAAATAAGCGCGGAGACCATTTCCCCTTTTAACGAGGAGATTCTTGCCGGGTCTATATAAAGCAGCCAACCTGCAACGAGCAGGAGCATGATAACCATGGCCGGCAGCAGCCTTCTAGCCCGGCGAATCCAGAACTCGCCGAGGTTCAGCCGCCTTGTGTGACTTTGTTGTTTTAATAAGATATCGGTGATCAAGTAACCGGAGAGGACGAAGAAAATGCCTACGCCAAGCAATCCGCCCGGTACCCACGATAGATTCAGATGATAAGCGATTACCGCAAAGACGGCAATGGCACGCAAACCATCGATTCCGGGCATGTAGCGACCGCTGTTTCCTAATGGTTTTGGCATATTAACATTCTCCTTCCGGCAGGGGACCGTTTCCCCCTACTTGCTGACTGACTAACCTGACTCTAGGCTGCATGTTTGATTATAGAACGAGATAGCCGATTTTGCGTTACAGAAGAGTTACATTTCGTTATCAAAATGCGACTAAACCGCTTCACCCATCGTATGATAACCGCCCTTGCCGCCGAACCGAATCACATCCAGCACCAATTTGCCACTGGTCAACGTTACGCGTAACGTATGAGCACCTGCAGCCAAGCCTTCAACTGCAAACCAAACGCTGTCCCGCTCCACTACCTGATCAGCGATACCAACGACAGCACCATCGATCTGTACCGATGCCGTACCCAAGGCCATATCGCGCTCTCCGCAGAGCTTCACCCATGTTCCATGGAAGGAGAAGCTGAAACCATCGCCTTCCGTGTCGCTCCACGTGTAGTCATCGTTATAACTGCCCGCAGCTCCGCGCTCCCGCTGCCAGTTCCCTTCATAGCTGATGTTCGGATTCGAATCATTCATTCGATTCTCGATATGCTCCGGATGAATGCCTGTCTTCACAGCGCGGAGCGCATCCAGAAACATCGTGCCTTCCTGCTTCGTCGGCATAATGCCGGGACCGCCTTCATCAAGCTCGTTCCATGCATAGATCGCCATCACCGGCGGCGAGCTCGTATGCTGCGCATGATTGAACAGCCAGCTGCGCATTTCACTGAGATGCTCGAACCATTCCGTATACGTCGGATATTCAAACGAGTAGCCATAATAACTAGCCCCGACAGCGGCCGTCCAAGCCTCATTATGCCGCGGACTCGGGTCGATTACCGCACTGACACCGGGAATCACCTTAAGTCCCTTCTCAATATCACGTTTATTACGATCATGGCGTGCCAGCTGCTCGTAGGTGTAATGCCCCTCGCCGCTGTGTGACGCAGGACCATAATCGGAAACGCCGTCAAACCCAAACCTCGCGGCAGACTCGTAATCGTTACGCATATCCACCAAATAAGGCGCACCTAATCCAGCCTCTGTACAAGCATCCGCCAAATAGGCCAGCTCTTCCGCCCAGCGGCTGCCGAATCCGCGCTCCGCATCATCGAGGAAGGCAGTGTCCATCCAGAACAACAGCGGTCGGTTGCCGTCCACCAGCACATACTGCTTGTCCTTCATTAACGCTACAAACTCAGGTACATTGCGTCTCCGCCAGCCACGTCGCTGCTCTTGATTGGTACCGCTCACCCAGCCGGTCTGCAGAATAAGCGCAAACTGCAGCAGCTCGTGTTTCGCAGAAGCCATGTAATCCTTCAAGGGATTGTTTAGGCGCCTTATCCCCTCATGAGCATCGTCTTCCGGATACCAGACGAAGGCCCAGAAATCAAGCAGGCCATCAGCCGCCGCTTGGATTTGGCGATCAACCCGCTCTGCGTGATCGGGTACCTCCGAATCGAACCAGCCATCGATCGGCTCCCTGCTGCTGTAAGCTGTATACAGCGATGGATCTACGAATCCCGCGTAGGATACGTTCGTCGGAAACCAAGCATCCCACCGAATAGCTCCTGCCAGAAAAGCTTGTTCATCCCGCCTACTCATCTTCCCTATCCCCTCTCATGATAGAAAAAATGCCCTTCTCCCATGCGGGAGGAGAGCAGTTATGCAGATTGGTTTCCGTTCGAAGCCAAAGCTTCGAATGGAGCATTCTGCTGCCGGTGATTGGTTTCCGTTCGAAGCCAAAGCTTCGAATGGAGCATTCTGCTAATTAATCAACCTTCTGAGAAGCGGCTTTCTTGCCCATGGCATCAGCTTCCTGCTCAAGCGCAGGGTCATCGTTGACCGGCATGCCGGCTACCGACATCGTCGGTTCGATTCGCCCCTTACGCTGCTGCACGACATGCTGCAGCTCATGGCCGATCAGCTCTTGCCCTTCTTGGGTATCCGGTTGATATTGTCCCGGCGCAAAATGAACGTCGCTGCCTTGCGTGTATGCAAGCGCACCTACTTCTCTTGCAGATGAGGAGTCTTCATGGACGCGCACATCCGACATATTCGACTGAAGGGCAGCCTCCATCTTTACCTGCACGCCCGAAGGAAGCCGTCCTTTCTCACGTTGCTCGTCATCTCCCTCTGCGCTTCGCTGCACGACTTGCGAGCGGCTGCTATGCATCATCTGCACAACTGCTCGGTTGCCTGCCGCTTTCTGCAGCTGCAGCACCTGCTGGGGAGAGAGCACACGCTCACCGCCGGAACCGGAGGCTGAAGAAGCTGAGGCTGAACTTGCGGTGCTCCGAGCTTCTGCTTGAAGAGCGGTAGGACGTTTAAACTTGGCAGACGGGGACTGATGCTCGTGCGACACTGGGACTCCTCTTTTCTAATGGGTTTTGCGCAACCGTTTGGTGATCAGCATCACTACCCCGAACAGCAGCAGCAGAATGCTGATCGCCGCCATCGTCCATTTGAGCGTGGTGAAGAGACTGCCTGCCTGAGCGATGAAAGTGATTTGATCCGGATAGTTGGTCAGCATCGTCAAGATGCATGCATTTTCTAAGTAATCCAGCAGAAGCGTGATATAGATAAGTAGAGGTAATTGATGTAACCATGACTTCGGTGCGAATCCCCGGCGGTATATTACGGTCGTCAGCAGCGCGAAGAACGAGCTGTATACGATGGGGTAGATATAGTCAGCTGCGAGAGTAAATGTGACGTAAAAGGATCTCCCTGCGTCGCTGTATGCTCCGATTATGGCATACGCCTTGTCTACGGAATAGGAGAGACGCAAATCCAGAATGCCTGCACCGCCTGAATACTCATTTAGCTTGGATGATCCGTAAGGCAGCACAACCGCTTCAATAACAAGCAATACGATGAACAACCCTGAGATGACTTGCCAATTACTCAGCCTTGTCTGCATTTGACGCAGTACGGTCAGCATGGCGATTCCCCTTTTCTTCACATGGAATAATGAGGTGGGTGTCATCGTTATTTTAGCGGATTTCGGCTTCATTTAACACTACCAGTTTGCCAAAAATATCAATTCTTTCTGCGCAAGACAATGGTTCCCAGAATACGCTAAAGTTCGACGCTATACAGAAAAGGAGACCGACCCTCGCAAGCTCGCAAGGGGCAGTCTCCTTCTCATCTATGCTGCTAAGCAGCCGTGTTTATCCGAAATAATTCGCCAAGCCATGATTATCCAAAATAATTCGCCAAGCCTCTGGCAATCGCCGCAGCCGCTTTCTTCTGATAAGCCGATCCGCGAACGATGGATTCATCCTTGCGGTTCGATAGAAATCCAAGTTCAACGAGTGTCGCTACCGTGTCGTTCTCCCGCAACACATACAGATCGCCGAAGGATAGGCCATGGCTGCGAAGCCCGCCGACTTCAGTCAATTCATCCTCAATCGCTTGCGCGAGCGGCCTGTCTTTCTTCTCGGAATAGAAGAAAGTAAGGATGCCGGAGGTTTGTTTCTCCGAGGAATTATAATGAATGCTGACGAACGCATCCGCGTCCGCTTTCTCGCTTATCCGTACACGCTCCGAGAGCTCCGGTTTCTTATCCGTCGTCCGTGTCATTATGACCGTAGCGCCTAAGCTTTGCAGTTCCTGCTTGAGATAAGTGGCGGTACTCAGCGTAAGATCTTTCTCCTTGGTTTCGTACGTTGTACCAATCATGCCCGGATCATTACCGCCATGTCCGGCGTCAACGACGATGACCTTGCCTCTAAGTCCCTTGCCGGAATGCTTAGGCGGGACAGCGCCTTTGCCGACGTATGCCTTGGACACCCAGCCCGTTGTACGGCCTGCTGTGCGAATTTTAATCCAATCACTCTGACTGCCCGTAATCGTAATCTGCTCGCCTTGTGACAAAGATCCGACCACCTTATAGCTTACGCCCGGGCCGGAACGAATTCGAAGCGAATCCGCAAGCACAGTCGCCGTTGAACCGGGACTTGTACTTACCGTACCGCTCGTAGGCGGCTCGCTTGCCGCCGGGCTGGACTCTTCGCCTGAGTTATCCAGCTTGCTGAGCAGGTAGCCTGCGGCGTAACCGGTCAATTTGTTGTGTTTAATTTGAACCCAGCCATCGCTGTCTTCATCGGTAACCGTAACGACTTCGCCTTTATTCAGCTTGCCGACTACGGAGGATTGCAGAGAAGGCTCGCTGCGTACATTCAGTGCGGTACTGCTGACTTTAGCTTGATAAGGGAATGCCGACGTGGCAGAAACCAATGAAATGCCGAGACTGCCGACCAGAAGTGTAAACATGATTACTAGGCTGATATATCTACGCATAGAGTCTCCTTCCAGTGGATAAAAAAGGTAGACTCTTATTATATCAGCAGTTTGCCGATTAGGGCATCCTATTTTACAAAATAATTAGGTATTGCGAAGGTTGTCGAACAAAGTCGATTCCATATACTAAACCCATGTCCCTATCCCTTCTGGATATTCAGACCGAGCTCTTCTGCTCTGGCAAGTGCCTCAGGGGAAAACTTATTCTTAGCGTACTTCTGAAGGAACTCTTCTTCCGTCACCGGCACCCAGCGAAACTCGCGATTCTGATAGACCCATACTTTCTTGCCCCAATCCACGTGAATCGTACGGTTATTCACCTTCTTCACGACGCCGATTTCGGTAATGACATTCGTATTATTGAACGTTTTCACGCACAGCTTGTTCAGCATTTGACTCATCCTAATGTCCTCCTTCTTCATCTTGGTGTTGTTCCTCATTATACCCGTAAAATAGGCACAATAGCTTATGGCCCGCTAAAATATAAAGTCCGACAGTCAAGGCGCATCATGCGCGCTTCACTCGCCGAACTCCTCTATCGTCCGCTACAGCTTTCTCCCGAACATCACTACAAAATTATAATACTTGTATACACAGTCCACATCTGAGAAGCCGGCTCCGGTCAACCAGCCAAGCTGGGTTTGCAAATCCGTCATCCGATCAAGCTTCGTCCTCTCGTAAGCGGCAGCGATTTCAGGCTCTGTCAATCCGCTCGCCTCAACCTTTCCTCTCCAATCCTCTCTATAGAGCGTGTCCACGAAAGGCGTATGTCCCAGCACCTGATCCGCATTGATAAACACGCCGCCGGGCTTAAGATTAGCGAAGCTGTTGCGATACAAAGTGAGCTTATCCGCATCGGACAGATGGTGGATCGACAGCCCGGAAACGATGATATCGAATGCCTCTCCCGGAACATAGGCCGTGTAGTCTTCACAGAGGTACGTAATACGCGACGAATCCATTTCCATAAATCTCGATTTCGCGACGGCAAGCATCTTATTGGATAGATCGATGAGCGTGAGCTTCGCTTGCGGATAACGCGCTAAGAGAAAGGAAGAGAGCAGCCCTGTTCCCGCACCTAAATCCAAAATCGCAGGTGCCTCCGTTTCGACCTCGGCGAGCGCCGAAGCAACGCCATAGAAGTCGTCAAAGCAAGGGATTAATTTCCGCCTCTGCTGATCGTAGACGGCTGCTGTTTCATCGAATGTACTGCGCACATGCTCATGTTTCTCCATGCTGAACACCTCCCAATGATTGCCTCCATCATAATAGAGCGAAGCGAATCCGTGAAATATTTAGAATCTATGAGTTCCATCACTTTCACCTATACTAACTGAAGATATCATCATCGATGCCATTTATTTGTTATTTTTTATTGACAATATTCGCCTATGCCATTAGAGTAAAACTATATTTCCGACAAAACAACTTGGATTAGGGGGATTAAACGATGGGACATATAGACAACAACTTTTTGTCAGCCATTGAAACGAACTGGTACAGCTTTGTTACTTCCATCTTTGTATTCTGGGTATTATTCTATCTTGCACGTAAGCGGGTGAGCTTCGGTGCTCGGGTACTGATCGGCCTAGGCATCGGACTTGTAGTCGGCATTCTGTTTCAGAACTTGGACTATGACACCAAGGGCATTACAACATTCGGCAGTATATACATAAGCTTAATTCGGATGCTCGTCGTGCCGCTGGTCTTCATCCTTGTCCTTAACAGTATTTCATCCTTAACGAACCTGGAGTACTTACGCAAAATCGGTCTTAAAACCTTCGCTTGGTTCCTCGGAACGACCGGCGTCGGCTCTATTATCGGCCTTGTGATCGCACTTGCGTTCAATCCGGGCAGCGGCATTCAACAGGCGGCGCCGGCAGATTTCCAAGCCCGCGAAATCCCGACCTTCTCTGAAGTTATTCTGAGCCTCGTTCCTTCGAACCCGATTAACGAAGCAGCTGATGGCAAAGTCGTCCCTGTACTTATCTTCGCGATCTTCCTTGCCGTAGCGATTATCAAGCTCGGATCCAGAAACGCGGAAACGGTGAAGCCTGTCCGTGATCTGATTCAATCGCTCGCTCAAGTGCTTCATCAGGTCGTCAAGTTCATCATTCGACTCACACCTTATGGCGTATTCGCTCTGATTGCCGGCGTTACATCCCACTATGGCTGGGAAACGCTGCAGGAACTCGGAAGCGTAATTATCACCTCTTATGTTGCACTGATCGTACACTTTGTTCTCGTTTTCGGCGGTCTGGTCTTCTTCGTAGCCAAAGTCAATCCAATTCGGTTCTTCCGCAAAATCTATCCGACAATCGCTGTCGCGTTCACAACCCGCAGCAGCTATGCAACGCTTCCCGTTAATCTGGATGTCATTACGAAGCGTCTGCACGTGTCGCCGCGTATCGCGAGCTTCGTTGCACCGCTTGGCGCTTCCGTTAACTTCAATGCATGCGGCGGCATCTGGCCGGCCATTGTCGTTGTCTTTACCGCTCAAGTGTACAGCATTGATCTATCGTTTACGGATTATATCGTACTTGTGCTTGTCAGCATTGTTTCATCGATCGGCGTTGCCGGCGTTCCGGGACCTGCCGTTATCTCGACAACCGTCGTATTGACTGCTCTGGGTCTTCCGCTCGAAGGGATTGCCATTGTTGCCGGCGTTGAGGCACTGATCGACATGGGCCGCACAACGGTTAACGCAACAGGAACAACCGTTACTTCCTTGCTCGTTGCGAATTCGGAAGGCGAGTTTGACCGTGAAGCCTTCAACAATGACAAGGACGACGAAATCTCCCTGCAAACTGCTTAAGTAGAACTCGTCGAAGAACAGCCCTCCCGTCCCTATGGACGATGGAGGGCTTTTTATCATTTACGAATTAATCATAGGGTCAGAATAGCCCTCATATCCGATTCCTTCATCGCACCCACTCGTTTTTGCACAATATTACCCTGTCGATCAACGAACACGGATACCGGTATCGACGTGATGCCGTACTTCATCGCGATCTTCTTATCCGGATAGTGTTCATAGATCTTCTTTATATCCGGCATTTCCTTCTTGCAGTATTTGCACCAGCTTGCCCAGAAGTTGATGTAGACGTTACGGCAGCCCCAATCATCATGACAATAATCAGCGTCCCCCATAGCATCACGCTTCTCTTCATTCTTCAAGCTCCTTCTATAGATCGAACAGGCCTTCGCCTCCGCTAATCAGCTCCAGATTATCCGTAAAGACAAGGACACCGAGGATCACCAAGGCAACGATGATATCCATGTTTTCTCCTCCTACATACTACAAATGAACAAAATGGGCAGCCGGTTGGATGCCCATTTTGAACGGAATGTTTATTTGGTTTATTTGCTCGAAAGCAAGTTATACAATACCTGAGCGACCTCAGCTCTTGTCGTAACCCCTTGAGGGCTTAGCTTGCCGTTATTGCCGGATACGATACCGCTTTCTACGAGCGCTGCAGCTGCCTCTTGTGCATAGGCTGCAATTTGATCAGCGTCCTTGAAGCTGCTTACGCTTACGCCTGATTCGGCCTCAGGAAGCTTGCCAAGTGCATCAAGCGAGCGATACAGAAGTGTAAACAGATCCTGGCGGGTAATGGCTTTATCCGGTGCGAACAGATTGTCGCCAAGGCCGTTGGTGATGCCGAGACGTTTCGCTGCGCCCAGATAATTCGTGTAATAGGCGTTGCCTGCGTCCGCAAAATTATTCGCTTCGGTTTCGTTCGGCACGATGCCGTATGCTTTCAATAACAGCACCAGGAACTGGCCGCGCGTTACGTTCGCGAGCGGGCTGAAGTGAGTATCGTCCGTTCCCGTAGCAATATCTCTTGCCGCCAGGAAGGTTACCGCTTTGCTGTACCAAGAAGCCGTCGCAACATCTGAGAATGTAACCTTGTTATAGCCCACGATATATTGCGAGAAGTGGTTCGTCTCGAAGTCTACCGTACCCGTTGCAGCGTTGAAGACTCCGTTTACCGTTTCCAAGTAACCATCGTCGGTCAAATAGTAGACAATGACTGCACTTGGATCTTCGTCCGCCTTCAACGTATAAGGCACACTGACTTTGACACTGCCTCCGCCAAAAGTGGAAACCGTTTGGTCTCCCGCTTTCACGGTAAGCTCATATACAGGCCGGTCGCCCAATACTTGCTTACCTTCTTCAGTAAGTTCTTGCTTAGCAATTTCGATCTTAATATCGCCATCACCTGAGGCTGCACGGATGTTATCCGCTGCTTTGGCGTCGAACACTATGGAACCGACTGCAGTGTAATTAACTTTAACCTGCGCCCCGGTGCCATCCGCAACTTCGTTGAAAGCACTGCGCGGAATGCTTAGCTGGCCGGTTTCGGTAGCTGCGCTTGCTTCTACCTTAAACTCGACAACCGCTGATTTTCCGGCCGTTTCCGCTTTCTTTGCATCCGCTACAAGAGCTGTAACTACTTCCTTCGTGACGACAGCTGATGTTGTACCTGTAGCCGCATCGGTTTTGGAAGGTACAGTAAAACTTGAAGTAGCTGTGTTACCTGAAGTTGTATTCGTTACCTCTGCAGCAGGAGGCGTGACTACTGCGTAAGGCGGCGTTGGTGGACTAATGATTGGATCGCCGGGAACGACAACATCCACGGATGCTCCCGGATTGTAGAGTACTTCAACTGGAGCAATCAGCGTCGAAACATTGTTCACACGCTGGCTGACAGGACCATTGTAGCCCGGTTTAGCCGCATAACGGACATTGTAAGTACCTGGCGCTAAGCCTGTAATGGAATTGCCCGTTACTGCCGTGTAGCTTGCTGCTCCCGCCAACTTGTATTCCAAGCCCGCTTTCGTGCCTGTAATGCGACCGTCACTTGCGCCTGACGAAGTTGGAGCTACCCCCGTAAGACCTGTCGGTACAGCTTCCAGTCTCGAGAACAGTTTGTCAAGAGCTGCCTTGTAAACCGTGTTAGGCAATACGCCATTCGGTACGTAATCCGGTTGGATATTCGTCCACGAGTACATCAGCTCCACATGTCCAAGGATCGGAGCGCTGTTGCCGGCTGCATCCTTGTTATCCTTGTTGTACACGTACAAGTAAGGCACTTGGAGCTTGTTTGCAATGACATCATTGTTATTCACATCTTTGTATCGGACATCGTTTGACCCTTTCACATATTGCGTCTGAATGTTAGTCAGGTATGTTTTTACCAAGTCCACGTACAGGTTGGCATACGGGTGTTTCGTATCGCGAACCATCAGACGATCGATATCGTGGGAGTCAAACGTCTCCGAATCCGTCTGCGTTACATCAACGCCCGCATCCAGCCTAGGATCCCACATATACACTTTATCGACGTTGTATTTCTTCGCGTATTCATTGATAAACTTGATTGCCGCCTGCGTATTCGGGCACCACGATCCGCCGAAGAGAATCGCGTAGTTGCCTTGCGCAGCAAGCAATTTCGTAAGCTCATGATACGTCACATGCTCCAGTACGACGTTACCGTCCGTACCGTCGAAGATATCCCGGCCAATCGTCGAATTGAATTTCACGTTCTTGTTGAACGCCAGTTCAATAAAATCGTTCGGATTGATCGTGTCGAAGGATTCCGCTGCGCCAAAGACCGCTTTCACTTGGTCCTTATACGCCGTTACCTTCGCCGCATCCTCCACGCCGTCTGTCAGGAAATCAGCCGAGCTGTTGCTGCTCTTCAGCGAAGCCACGATTGGCTGGCTGTTCGCGCCGTCTTTATTATCCTTGTTGTAGATGAAGAGGAGCGTTTGATCCTTCACGTCCGCTGCCGGACTTGTGCCCAGCGCCGTGCCGCTTGCATCCTTCGCCGTCAAATATTTGTTCACCAGATCGGTGTACACACCCGCAAACTGGTTGGTGCTGTCTGCCAGATCCAAGCTCACACCGTCAAGCTTGGTGTCAAAGTTGTAGATGGTCGAGATGTTGTATTCTTTGGCAACCTGATTAATGAAGCCAATATTCGCCTGTGTGCTGGCAACGGATGCGCCGCCGAACAGAACCGCGTATGTACCTTCGCTCTCGAATATGTGGGCGATATCCTCATACGTAGCCGTTCTGAACACATGATTGGCATGCTTCAAATTCGGGTATACGTCGCTGAAATAATTATAATGGCTAATGGCATTGGTTGAAGGCGGTACGACTACATTCACGGACTCGCCCGCGCTATATGGTACTGCTGTTGGAGCAATCAGCGTCGAAACATTGTTCACACGCTGGCTGACAGGACCATTGTAGCCCGGTTTAGCCGCATAACGCACATTGTAAGTACCTGGCGCCAAGCCTGTAATGGAATTGCCCGTTACAGCTGTGTAGCTTGCATCTCCGGACAGCTTGTATTCCAAGCCTGCTTTCGAGCCTGTAATGCGACCGTCATTTACGGTTGGGGAAGTTGGCGCAACCCCAGTAAGCCCTGTCGGTACAGCCTCTAATCGCGAGAACAGTTTGTCGAGCGCAGCTTTGTAGATCGTGTTTGGCAATACGCCATTCGGTACGTAATCCGGCTGGATATTCGTCCACGAGTACATCAGCTCCACATGTCCAAGAATCGGAGCGCTGTTGCCTGCTGCATCCTTGTTATCCTTGTTGTACGTGAATAAGTAAGGCACTTGAAGCTTGTTTGCAATGACATCATTGTTATTCACATCTTTATATCGGACGTCATTTGTCCCTTTCACATATTGCGTCTGAATGTTAGTCAGGTACGTTTTTACCAGGTCCACGTACAGGTTGGCATACGGGTGTTT
Source organism: Paenibacillus sp. J22R3 (assembly GCF_056269305.1). Taxonomy (NCBI): domain Bacteria; kingdom Bacillati; phylum Bacillota; class Bacilli; order Caryophanales; family Paenibacillaceae; genus Paenibacillus; species Paenibacillus sp. J22R3. The sequence goes on from NZ_JBWDNS010000013.1 coordinate 51,709, forward strand.
CGTGTCGCGAACCATCAGACGATCGATATCGTGGGAGTCAAACGTCTCCGAATCCGTCTGCGTCACATCAACGCCCGCATCCAGTCTTGGGTCCCACATGTACACTTTATCGACGTTGTATTTCTTCGCGTATTCATTGATAAACTTAATCGCCGCCTGCGTATTCGGGCACCACGATCCGCCGAAGAGAATCGCGTAGTTGCCTTGCGAAGCAAGCAATTTCGTAAGCTCATGATACGTTACATGCTCCAGTACGACATTACCGTCCGTACCGTCGAAGATATCCCGGCCAATCGTCGAATTGAATTTCACGTTCTTGTTGAACGCCAGTTCAATAAAATCGTTCGGATTGATCGTGTCGAAGGATTCCGCTGCGCCAAAGACCGCTTTCACTTGGTCCTTATACGCCGTTACCTTCGCCGCATCCTCCACGCCGTCTGTCAGGAAATCAGCCGAAGTGTTGCTGCTCTTCAGCGAAGCCACGATTGGCTGGCTGTTCGCGCCGTCTTTATTATCCTTGTTGTAGATGAAGAGGAGCGTTTGATCCTTCACGTCCGCTGCCGGACTTGTGCCCAACGCTGTGCCGCTTGCATCCTTCGCCGTCAAATATTTGTTCACCAGGTCGGTGTACACACCCGCAAACTGGTTGGTGCTGTCTGCCAGATCCAAGCTCACGCCGTCGAGCTTCGTGTCAAAGTTGTAGATCGTCGAGATGTTGTATTCTTTGGCAACCTGATTAATGAAACCGATATTCGCCTGTGTGCTGGCAACGGATGCGCCGCCGAACAGAACCGCGTATGTACCTTCGCTCTCGAATATGTGGGCGATATCTTCATACGTAGCCGTTCTGAACACATGATTGGCATCCTTCAAATTCGGGTATACGTCGCTGAAATAATTATAATGGCTGATTGCGCTTGGGCTTGGAGTTGCCGGATCCGCGGCAGCGGTCGAAGCTTGGAAGAACGGGATCGTTAGGAAGATGGCTAGTAATAGTGCCCCTAGTCTGACAATTGGCTGATGTTTTCGCATATAGTTACGCTCCTAATTAGTGGGATGAGTGCATAGAAGAGCTGCGGTTATGGGCAAACCTCTTCTTCCACCGCACCACTGTTTTCTCCGCCTGAAGAGTTCGAGGAATCCGAAGACGAAGAGTTGGAGCTTGATGACGACGATGATGAAGAAGACGATGTCGAAGCTGCTGCTTGTGTAGTTTCTTTCTTAGCCACCAGGGAGCCCACCTTCTTCGGTCCTTTGTCAACAGGTGCTGCTGCAGGAGCCGGTGTGCTTGGTTGCTCTTCAACTACCGGTGCGGATACAACTGCTGCTGCCGGTGCTTCTTGTTTCACGGATGCTGCTGCTGTTTTAGGCGCAGCAGAGCTGGTTGTTACCGGGGAAGCAGCTTTCGTGCTTGTAGCCGGAGCTTTCACTTGTTTCACTGCTGCAGCTTTAGTGGATGCAGCAGGCTCTGTTTTTGCTTGTTTCGCTGAAGCATCCGTATTGTCCACTGCTGCCGTTTGTGTTTCTTCGGCAGGCGCTGGGGCAGCAGCCGTTTCAACAGTTGGTTCGGCTGCCTGCGTTTCTTCAGCAGGAGCAACCGTTGACGCTGGTTGTTGTTCTTCTGTTGTTACAACTGCCGCAGGAGCAGTCTCCTTCGTTTCGGCAGGTGCAGACGCTGGTGCTGCAGCTTGTTCAACAGCAGGAGTAGTAGGATTCGTGCTATCTTGCGAATCTTTATTGGCGAATACGGCGGTATAAGTCAACACCAGAAACACAGCGCTTGCGATCACAAGGGAATAAGTAAGTTTCGATACGTTTGGTTTTTTCATAGTAAGAACATCTCCTTCTTCGCTCTCTGAGCATAGTGTAGTGGGATCTTAATTGGTCTTGCCTGTAAAGAACGACAGCTTACTTCGTCGTTCCTCCCCCTTAATGATGAATTCCGGATAAAAAAAGAAGACCCAACGATGGCGTGTACAATCACGCTCTCTCATTGAATCTCTGGTGGTCCAGTAGACTAATCATCCTATGTCATCCGACAAATGAAATGCTGTCGTTTGCTTTACTTGTTTCTATCTTATTGGCAATAGAATCCAAAGTCAAGACTTTTCCTATCGTTTTTGTCGGAATTAAAATTCATACCTCAAAATAACTCGTCAATCCCCCGTACTTAGGCCATCCAGCGCCTCAAGTGTCTGCATCACGTGATCAATAAGATCCGGCAAATCCTCCATTTGCTCCTCGTTGATTTTCCGATTAAAATGCAGTTCAATTTCATTAAAATAGCTGACTGTTTGCTCACCATACGTAAAGCTCAGCGTTTGTGTAGGCGGCAGCTCCGGCTGCCATAATTCGAGCAGCTTCTGCTCAATCGCCTTGCACTCCGCTTCCGTATCTTGAACCGGCATATAGAAGCGCAGTCGCAGCGAACACCCCGGGTTCTCGCCTTTCTGTTCCAGCAGCTCTGCCGCGAGATCCTTCAGCGATGCTTCCAGCCGCATCTCTGCCGTAATGCCGCCTCCGTTCACCAGCGTGAATTGCAGCGCGAATACCCGTGCCATAACAGCCATTTCCAGCCGATCGACGCGATGCGTAATCAGGATTTGTCCGGCAATATTGTCCAGATCATAGACTTGATTCTCGATCGCTACCTTCAAGTTATCAAATACAGTCGGATCAAACATATGATCGAGCTCCCTTCGCTGGTATGGTCTTATCTTATAACGTTGTGAAATACCTGCCAAGTTCTTCTTCAGCTCCGTTCCAAGTTGACATGCTGAGCTATAATCGTATACAGTTATTTCAATAACAAGCAAATGGATAAAGCCATGAAGGAAAACAGCAGCGTTCAAATCCTGCTTCCAGAGAGTCGGCGGTTGGTGCAAGCCGGTACAGGTTGAACGTCAATTACATTTCCCGAGCTTCTCGTCTCCGAAACTGCAAGCTGCAGAAGGAGCAGACGGTTGTCAGCCGTTACATGACAAGAGTGGAGAACGCAGCGCACTGCGTTTTCAATTAGGGTGGTAACGCGATGACTCGTCCCTGTCTATGACAGGGGCGGGTCTTTCTTTTGTTTTCCAACTCAATTCAACTACCTAATGGAGGGATTTCAACAATGTTAAGCGGAAGCGTACAAAGCAGTAAAGACTTGGTTAATGATCTGGAATACCGTGGACTGATTCATCAGCTAACGGATACCGAAAACTTGAGAAAGAAGCTGGAAAGTGAGCGTGTCACGCTGTACTGCGGTTTCGACCCGACAGCCGACAGCCTTCATATCGGCAGCCTGCTACCTATTCTATGCCTTCGCCGCTTCCAGCTTGCTGGCCATATTCCGCTTGCACTTGTAGGCGGAGGTACAGGCTTGATCGGCGACCCAAGCGGTCGCTCCAGCGAGCGTTCGCTTAATACGGCGGACACGGTTGCATCGTGGACGAACAGCTTGAAAGCACAGCTTTCTGCATTCCTCGATTTCAACTCAGAAGGCAATCCTGCTAAGCTGGTCAGCAACTACGATTGGATTGCTCAGCTAGATGTCATTACGTTCCTGCGGGATATCGGCAAGAACTTCACGGTTAATTACATGCTGGCGAAGGACTCCGTAGACTCGCGATTATCCAATGGCATTTCGTTTACGGAATTCAGCTATATGATCCTGCAAGCTTACGATTTCTATAAGCTGCATCAAGAACATAACTGTTCCCTGCAAGTAGGCGGAAGCGACCAATGGGGCAACATTACCGCGGGTCTTGAATTGATCGGCAAAATGGGCGGCGGCGACGCTTACGGCATGACGATGCCGCTTGTTACGAAGAGCGACGGCAAGAAGTTCGGCAAATCCGAGACAGGCGCAATCTGGCTCGATCGGAGCAAAACATCGGTGTACCAGTTCTACCAGTTCTGGATCAACACGGACGATAACGATGTCGTGAAATTCTTGAAATACTTCACGTTCCTCTCCCAAGCGGAAATCGAAGCGCTCGAGAACGAACTGAAGCAGCAGCCTGAACGCCGCGTTGCACAACGGGAGCTTGCTCGTGAAGTAACGAAGATTGTGCATGGAGAAGAAGCCGTCGTAACCGCAGAGAAAATCACGCAAGCGCTGTTCTCCGGCGAATTCATGTCGCTGAGCGAAGCCGAGCTTGTAGAAGCGCTGCAAGATATGCCGACTACCGTTTGTACGGGTGAAGAAGATCGCAGCTTAATGGACCTGATGATCGAAGTCGGTGCGGCTTCATCACGTCGCCAAGCGAGACAGGACATTGAGAGCGGTGCGGTCTCTATCAACGGACAGAAACAAACCGTCAGTGAAACCGTACTCGGACAAGATCAGAAGCTGTACGGCAAGTACATTCTCCTTCGCCGCGGGAAGAAGAACTACTTCCTGGCGCGGTTTGAATAACATACTTGATCTTGATATAACCAAACAAAATAAAGCCGCTATCCATGATGGATAGCGGCTTTTTCGATGGCCAAGGGCCCAATAGTTTAAGGTATAAATTGCTGTACGATGCGCGTAACTTTACCGTTCTGAATCGTTAGATGATACGGATAATCGCTGACAGTAATGAGGCCGTCTGCGTGAAAAATCGCATCGAATTTATCAAGCGAAATGGCTTGGTTCCACTCGGTGGAAGCATTCACAAGGCTGCCGGTACGGTCATAGATCTGCATAATGACGGCTGCGTGAGGATCTACCTCGAGCGTCTTCACCGTTTCATCATCATTCACGATGTAGTAGCCGTCTGGGGCTTTGTCGAGACCGGAATCCGGTTCTTCTTTGACGAAAGCCGCATCCGCCGCTTCCCCTTCGAACCACTGAATCTCGTCTGTCTGCAGAAGCAGCTTACCGCCTTGCGTGTCCATGCCGTTGATGTAAACCGTGATCATTTCCGGAGTTTGGGTTACAGGCGCGTAGCCCTTATTATCGACTGCCGATGCTGTTGAGATGCAAGCTACCAATCCGATGATTGTTAGCGTGATGCCTAGTGCATGTCGGTTCATAATTACCATCTCCTCGCTCGCGAGCGTTAGCGAGACTTGCCTTTTAGTAAGACTTGCCTCTATCTCTACTATACCCGTTTTGGGTGAAATTGATAGATTCAGCAAGCTCGAATTTGCTAAAATTTACGTAAATGTTTTGTCGCTTCGAAAAGCATGTGTCGGCGTACCGACTACGCCCGGTTTGCAGGTGAAGATTCCGCCTGCATGCGGTTGATCCCCACTCGTCTCCGGCGTGAGACCGATACTAGCTGTCGTGATGTAGAGGATATCCAGGTTGTCGCCGCCGAAGATGCATGAGCTCGCTTTTGCCACAGGAACGTAGATCGATTCCAGCTTTTGTCCCGTCAGTGGATTCCATCTCGACACCTGCCATCCATCCCAATGGGCGATCCATAACATGCCTTCGCTATCGATCGTCATTCCATCCGGGAACCCTTCCTCCGGCCGAAAATCAATCACCAGCCGCGGATTACGAATCGTCCCTGTCAACACATCGTAGTCGAACCCTGTCACCGTCTGTTTCATCGAGTCGATATAGTACAGCTGCGTTTCGTCGAGACTCCAAGCGATGCCGTTGGATACGCCAACGTCATCCACCATTTTGCGGCAGCTTAAATCATGATCCAGCACATAGAAGGACCCTTTAACATCCACTTCGGCATCCTGCATCGTCCCCGCCCAATAACGGCCGGCAGAGTCACATTTTCCATCGTTAAATCGGTTCTCAGGCAAATGCGCCTCCGGATTTGCAATCGGGGTCAGCTTCCCGGTTCCGCAGTGGTAATGCTCGAACCCATCCCGCGTCGTCAGAATGACGGCATCGCCATCTGAAGCATCACATACGACAGCGCCGACCGGCTTGCCGATCGTAAACTGCTCGTTGCGCCCCGTAGCCGGATCGAACCGGCTGAATGATCCGCCGGTTATATCCACCCAATAGAGCTTCCGTTGCTCCGCATTCCAGCTTGGTCCTTCAGCGAGTATCGCTTGAGCGTCAAGCACCAGCTCCGCCTTTCGGGAATGCAGCTGCTCTCGCAGCTGTGCATTAGATTGCTGCATCAATCGTTCATCCTCCTACAAATCAATAGTCATCCCGCCATCAGCCACTAACACGGCCCCCGTCATGAACGAGTTGTCCGCGCTTGCCGCGAACATGACGACCGATGCGATCTCATCTGCTGTGCCGACACGGCCCATCGGCTGCGCTTCGTTCCACTGCTTCATCGTTTCCTCGCGCGGAGTGTCGAGGTTCTTGATGCTGCTCTCCAGCATCGGCGTATGTACAGCCCCGGGCAGTACCGCGTTAACCCGGATATTTTGTTTGGCAAAGTCTAAGGCAATCGCCCGAGTCAACGACACGATGCCGCCTTTGGAAGCAGCGTAAGCCGAATAACCATCCAAAGTTGCCAGCGCATGCACGGAGCTGACGTTCACAATAGCACCGCCGCCTCTGCTGACCATAGCAGGAAGCACCTCACGGCAGAACAAAAAGACCGATGTCAAATTATTCGTGATGACCTCGTTCCAACCCTGCAAGCTCATCTCCGTAATGCGAATTTGCGGACATACCGCGGCATTGTTCACCATGACGTCGATCCGACCGTACTTGGCGAGCGTATCCTCCACCACCCGCTTCACATCCGACTCCGACGACACATCAGCCTGCATCGCAGTGGCTAGCAGTCCCGCTTCCGTAATCTCCTCCGCGACCGCCTCGCCTTTCGAAGCCGTGCGATTCACCACGACAACCGATGCACCTTCCTTTGCAAAACGATGACAGACAGCTCTTCCAATCCCGCTTCCTCCACCAGTCACGATAACCACTTTCCCGATCCAGCTCATATGCGGCCCCCATTATCAGGTATTATCGAAAGAGACGTCCTTGGTAGGGACGCCTCTCCTCTGTTCTTACTTAACGGTCTCGCGCTTCTCCCAGCCTTGCTTGAAGAGCGGCAGCCAATTGCCCACCTGGTACGGATGCTTATCGATCTCTTCAAGATTCAGCTCCACGCCAAGGCCCGGCCCTTCCGGAGGCAATAAATAACCATTCTGAACCTTCAAGGGCGGGAGCAGTACTTGCTCTTCCCACGGCTCATTGAATTCATCGAAAATTTCATGGATGAGGAAATTCGGCGTCGCCATATTCAAATGGCTGCATACAACCGAGCATACCGGACCTTGCGCGCTGTGCGGCGCCGTTACGCCGTTATGGGCATGGACCATGCCGCAAATTTGCTTCGATGCCGAGATGCCCAGATACTGCGGCTCCAGCTGGATGATATGCACCGCATCATGACGGAGCAGCTCCGCGAATTGCTCGCGCGAGTAGTAGTCCTCCCCGCAGGCGACCGGCACCGGACTGCGGCGCGCCACTTCGACCATGCTGGAGATCAGCTGCGGCGGAACCGGCGCCTCGAACCAGGTCGGTTCATATTTCAGCATCGCATCTGCGAATTGCAGTGCCGTACTCACGCTGAAGCGATTATGGCCTTCGATGAGAATGTCGACATCCTTGCCGACTGCTTCCCGGACTGCCGCAATATTCTCGATTGCAGCGGAGAAGTCCTGCCGGCTAACCGTACGCCAAGCCGCGCCGAACGGGTCGAACTTCAAGGCGGTGTAGCCTTTATCGACCACAATCTTCGCTTTCTCGAAGAAGTTCTCCGGCGTATTCGGTCCGCGGTACCAGCCGTTGGCATAGCAGCGCAGCTTATCGTGACAGCTGCCGCCAAGCAGTTTATAGAGCGGCTGGTTCGTCACCTTGCCCATGATGTCCCAGCAAGCGGTTTCAATTGCGGCCAGCGCTGAACCTTGAATCTGTCCGCCGTCGGAATAGACGTCGCGAAACAGCTTCAGACTGATCGTTTCCACATCGAACGGATCGCGTCCGATGACGAGATGCTTCAGCTCGTGAATGGCAGCCTCTACGGTTTTGGCGAAACCGTTCAGCGTCCCTTCACCAAGCCCTGTTACGCCTTCATCTGTGTCTACTAACACGAAGAGCCAGTTCTTCCACGGGTTGCCGAGAATATAAGTGCGAATATTAGTTATTTTCATTGCCGCTGCGCCTCCCAATTTCATTATCCTTAATTGAGCCCAGCGTAGCATAGCCGTTCGGGAAGCGACAAGATGTCTAACTTGTATACATCAAAGCATGATCTTCTTCACATATTCAATATGCCGCTGCGTTAATTGAACGGTTAGCTCAGGATCGTTACCTGCCAGCGCATGACGAATCTGCCAATGCTCTTCGATGCTGCCTGCGAGACGCTTCTTGTTGCGATTGAAGGTCGTCCGCACAACGAGCAGAAACTTATCTTGGATGCGCGACATCACCTCGGTATACTCTTCATTATCGAGTCCGGCGATAATCAGCGCATGGAATTGGCGGTCCAGCTCCACGTACCGGATGATATCCTCGTTTGCTATTGCTTCTGCCTGCTGCGCCATATTCGCATCCAAACCTGCGAAGAACGCCGCATCCATCTTCCCCGTCAGCCGCCGAACCGCATAGGTTTCCAGCGATAATCGCAGCTCGTAGATCTCCAGAATCTTCTTTAGCGACACCTCCTGCACGATGACCCCCTGCTTCGGGGACAGCTTTACAAGCCCCATCATCTCCAGGCGATCAAGCGCGGAGCGAATCGGCGTTTTACTCATCCCCAGCAGCTCGCTGAGCAGCTTCTCGGACAAGAACATTCCGCCCTGCCACTCTCCGGTTACAATCCGATTCTTTATCGCTTCGAAAGCCTGATCACGCAGCGTCACCGCGGTCTGCTGCTTCTCCAACATCCGTCCCTCCTTCGCTTCCTCACTCTTATGTTATACTACTTTTTAATAGTATCCGGATGCACAAATCATAGGAGGGATCCTCAGCATGCCCCGCCAATCGCTGCGTGATGAAGCCTATCACATCATCTATGAACAAATTATAGGCGGTGTGCTTGCCAAAGGAGCCGTCACCTCCGAGGTGCAGCTCAGCCGCCAGCTCGATATGAGCCGCACGCCGGTCCGCGCCGCACTGCAGCAGCTCGAGAATGAAGGCTTCCTGCGGATCATTCCTAAGCACGGCGTGCTCGTGCTTGATTCATCCGCCCAGCGGGTCGGCGATCTGCTCGAGCTGCTGACCGCGCTGCTGCTGTATGCCGTGACGAGCGTGCGCCTTCGCGACGAGGCTGCGCTCAGCGAGTTGTCCCGGCAGCTGGTCCACGAGTTGGAATCATTGCTATCTGTCGGCGATGAACCCGCTCTTGCGGTCGCCGGCGATCATGCCCCCGCTCATATTGTCGGCGGCGAACTTGCGTTATGCCAGTTCGAATATGATTTCGTGAGCCGCGTCATCGCGCTCAGTCACAACCAAGAGATGCAGCAAACGCTAGCAAACAGCGCATCCCGCTTATTCTGGGCCGGCAACAAGAAACGGTGGCTCGCGCCATACCGTTTCGAGATGGGAGACACGCTTCACTCCCTGCTAAGCCGCCTAACCTCTGATACCGATAGCTTCATCGATGCAGTGAACCGTTACTTGCACATGCTGAAGAAGACTTGGATTTAGTCAATCTTCTAGCTTATCCTACGTAGATGAATCCAATATCGCCGGTTCCAGGTGGTGGATAGCTAACAAAGTTGTAAAGTTGCATAACATGCAACTTTTCCCCACTTAAGCCGCCTAATCTACGCAAATGTTGCAGGAAATGCATCATTTCTATGCCATATCGCATCTACGAGGCTATTCCTTGAGAGAATGTTGCAGATTCTGCAACATAACGCTCAACATCGCCACTTACGGCATCCTAATATTGCATATTCTGCAACATATCCATCGCTGCACCAGCCCCATCCCCCAGTACAGCCACGTCATTCGTGTAAGCGACACTCCCTTCGCAGCAGAATCACTTACACTTCAATTCATCAAACGAACTCCACCTTGCCGCCTTCGAGCGAAGCAATGCGAGCTAGCGACTCCACCCGGAACCCCTGCTCGAGCAGTTTACCTCTACCGGATTGGAACGACTTCTCGATTACGATTCCGATACCGGCCACCTCTGCCCCGGCTTGCTGAACGATACGAGCCATCCCCAGCGCAGCCTCACCGTGAGCGAGAAAATCATCAATAATTAACACGCGATCATTCGGCGCGAGGAACTTTCTCGATATCGTAACCTCGCTCTCCTCTTGCTTCGTGAACGAATAGACCTTCTCCGTGTACAGATCATCCCGAAGCGTCAGTGATTTGCGTTTACGTCCGAACACCATCGGCACGCCAAGCGGAAGCGCCGTCAATACGGCCGGTGCAATGCCCGAAGACTCGATCGTCATGATCTTCGTCACGCCGCTCTCACGGAACAGCTCGGCAAAAGCTTTTCCGACCGCAAGCATCAGCTCCGCATCCACCTGATGATTCAGAAACGTATCTACCTTCAACACGCCGCCATCCAGCACGATGCCCTCTTGTCTTATTTTCTGCTTCAGAAGCTCCACTGTACTCACGCCTCCTATTCACCTAATCCGTAAGCTAAAGCTTCAGTATTCCCCGATTATCCGCCCTAATTCTGCCAGCCGCTCACACATGCTTATTTCGAAAAGCATATTGAATCGTTTGATCCTCCAAACTAATCGATTTGACCAGCAGCGATATTCGATTCTCCGGGTTGATTCCCTCCCAATAGAAATCAGCGGTTTCTTCAATCGAATCGAATAACGGCACTTCGAAGGGATCGCCTTTAAACGGCTTCAATACACCGTCTCGTTCTGATTCATAGGTATGTATGCAGTGTCCGGTTCCTTGCTTGAAGCGGCTGAAGTGGTAGCGATTACGCAGGCACACCGAAGGGTCATTGTCATAGGTTTTGAGAATCGACAATTCATACTGCTGCACATCCGCATAGATAACGGCCGAGATCCTCGGTGTAAAATGCGGCGCATCCGGCTCGAACTCTCGATTCATAAGCGCTTGCTCGAACGTTTGCCTAAGCTGCAGACCTTCATAGATGGTGTCCGTCTGATCACCGTTCGAGACAATGTGCGCATCTCCCAAGTGACGGATCGGATAATAAATAATAAGCGAGGGGTCCTCCATCAACGCCGGATCGAAAGCTTTGTTCCTCACATACAGGCCATCTTGTTCAAAAATCCGATTGCGGCTGTTCACACTGCGCCCCATAATCCAATACACCTGCATGTAATGCGACCCGGAAGGCGTCATGCCTGCTATCAACGTTCTCCCCGGATAAGGCTTCTCAAACAACTCCTGTTGATAAGACTTCACTCACATCCGCTCCTCTACCGAATATGCAAAAAGAGGTAAAGAGAACTCGTAAGCTCTCCTTACCTCTGCCCAGACTCTTAAATTACTCTCACAATACCGAAATGAGTCCCATAAATCAACTATTATTATGCAAATCCGCTCAAAAGACCTTATTCTCGCTCCATTCCACAACCTGCACGCCGGGAGGCGCCATAACGCTCGTGCACACTTTGCCGCTATCGTCGACATGCCACTTCACATGGAGATCGCCATGCGGAGTGTTGACTGTACCGCTGCATGCGCGAATGCCGCCAACCGGATTTGGTGAAACCATCACGGTCTTGTAACCCGGTTCAAGAGACTGAACACCGAGAACAACTTCACCGATCCATTTGACTGGTGTGCTGGACCAAGCATGGCATAAGCTCATCCGATAGGAGCCGTAAGCGGTATAGGTCGTAAGGGCATCGTGAAAGTCGCGTCCCTCACCTTCTCCGTGCGAATAGGCTTCCCAGAAAGTCGTGGCCCCGTGATCGAGCATACCGCCCCATACGATCGAAATGACCTCATACGCCCGTTCATGTTTGCCATATCGGGAATAACATTCAGCGAGTTGGAACGCCGACAAAGGCGTGATTGGATCCATCAATTCATATTCATCCAGAAAAGCTACGGCAGCATCAGCACTTACATAACCGCTCGCAATGCCGAGCACTTTTACTGCCAGCGCATAGGATTCCTTCATATAATCCTCGGAAGTGAGTGCTCGCATTGGCCAATCCAGCAGCGGAGTCAGCTCCAGCTCAGGTAATTCGGCTGCCAATTTCACCAAGTCGGCATGCGTTAGTGCATAGATAGCCTGCAGCGCAATAACCTTCTCCTCATTCGTGAGCGGTACCCATTCAATCAGAATGCCGTCTTGGATGAGAAGGCCCTCGCCGGGTTTCGTGTTCTGAAGCACCCATTTGATATGACGCTGCATCGGCTCCTTCAGCTCCAGCACGAACTCCTTATCGCCCGTCTGAAAATAATACTCGGTTACCGTCTTCATCCACCAAAGCGTATATTCACAAATACTGTTCATCCAGTGCCCGCTAGGCGTACCTTCTCCCAGCTCACGCACCGCGCGGCGGATGACCTTCGTATCATCCCATAAGAAGTAACAGGATTTCGCTGCCAGGTAGAAATCAAAGGTCCAGTTCAGCCGATCCCGCTTAATCCCGTCCCACAACCCAATCTGATGACAGATTCGGCTTGTATGTGCGGATACCTCGAAGATTTGATTCAGCTCCGCGTTGTCGCTTTGCAAGTTCCCTGCCTGACGCAGCGCCACATGAACCGTTTGGAACATTAGCTCTAGCTCAAATGAATGCCCCGGCTCACCAAGCACAAACAGCTGTATATATCGGCAGCCCTGCGGGAGCGTGCAAACCTTTTCCCCCGGAGCCACAACGAGCCACTCCGTGATGCATCCGTCATAATGTTCAAGCTCCATGAGCGATTCGGCACCATTCCATAACAGCTTTATCGACTCATCCCCTTGGTTCGAGACCGTAAATCGGCAATTATGCTCCGCAAGCAGATCTACAGTCACTCTCGAAGCGCTGCCGAGGTCCATCTCCATCTGCAACTGCCTCATCGCTCTCCATTCATTCTGCTTCCGTAGATGGTAGAATAACTCTAGCTGCTCCTGTTCCGGTTGTACGAGCATTCCATCTTGCCCATGTGCGCCGCTGAGCTTGACCTTGCCATCGCCGGATACCGCCGCTTCTACCCCGTATTGGTCCTGCACGATGACTTCATTCAGATCATACGCCGCAATATCTCCGAAGCCGCCTGCTACGAAAGCTGCCGGACTGTTCTCTAAATCACCGAATGGCTCTTCGCCTAATAGACAAATTTGCGCAGCAGCCGATTCATCCGCCAGCCAGTTCTCTGCCTCTGTCGTAAGCCATAATCCTTCACCCTGCAAGAATGCAATCGCACCAACCCTGCGATTCCACAGATAATAGTTCACTTCTACCAGTGGGATGAACTCCGTACAGTCCATTTCCAGCCTTAGCTCATGCTCCCCCGGCTGCAATACATCCGGAAAACCGACAATGTTCATAAAAGCGCCTGCATTCCCCGCACGTTCTGCAATCTCAGCTACCACTTGCCCATCAAGCACAACTCGCGCTGCACCTGTAAACGATGCGTGTAAGGAGACTTGGCGAATTTCTTGTTCTGCCGTAAATGTACGAGTCAGCACGCACTTGGGCCGCTGCTCCCGTTCCTGATGCCAAATCCAAACCGGCAATTGTACCTCAGCTATAGTTGTCGTCTCCATCCCATCGTTCCTCTCTTTGCTTGAACATTATAGTCACTAAAAACGTTTTTAATGTGAACCTAACGCCGCTAGCCACCACCTTATGGCAGAGAGTTACGGATCTGTAAGCACTTTCAATTCAATGTACTGACATCTTACCATCGACTGGACGATTCCTTCAACATTAAAACAAACTGCGTTTTTGAAGCGCCGAATCCCTTGATATCACTGGATTTTCTCGAAATTCGGCTATAAAAATAAACAAAAAATGCACGAGCTTGATGATATTTATGTATTATGTAAAACGTTTTTATACTGGAATATACAAAAAAAGCCCCCTGCTTTCGCAAGGAGCGTTCGTTTTAAAAGATGGTCGGGATGACACGATTTGAACATGCGACCCCCTGGTCCCAAACCAGGTGCTCTACCAAGCTGAGCTACATCCCGTTATAAAGATAAAAAATGGCGTGCCCTGAGAGATTCGAACTCCCGACCTTTTGATTCGTAGTCAAATGCTCTATCCAGCTGAGCTAAGGGCACTAATGGAGCGGAAGACGGGAATCGAACCCGCGACCCTCGCCTTGGCAAGGCGATGCTCTACCGCTGAGCCACTTCCGCATTTAAATATGGTGCGCGTAGAGGGACTTGAACCCCCACGGTCGCCCGCCAGATCCTAAGTCTGGTGCGTCTGCCAATTCCGCCATACGCGCATAAGAAAATGGTGAGTCATGTAGGATTCGAACCTACGACACCCTGATTAAAAGTCAGGTGCTCTACCAACTGAGCTAATGACTCGAGTAAAGATGGTGCCGGCGATAGGAGTCGAACCCACGACCTACTGATTACAAGTCAGTTGCTCTACCAACTGAGCTACACCGGCAAGAATAAAGCTTTGGTTAAAATGGCGGAGCCGACGGGATTCGAACCCGCGGTCTCCTGCGTGACAGGCAGGCATGTTGGGCCACTACACCACGGCTCCGCAGTAAAATTGGTTGCGGGGGCAGGATTTGAACCTGCGGCCTTCGGGTTATGAGCCCGACGAGCTACCGAGCTGCTCCACCCCGCGATAGTACAAGTAAAACATATATGGTGGAGGCTGACGGGATCGAACCGCCGACCCTCTGCTTGTAAGGCAGATGCTCTCCCAGCTGAGCTAAGCCTCCAGGGAAATGAATGGTGACCCGTAGGGGACTCGAACCCCTGTTACCTCCGTGAAAGGGAGGTGTCTTAACCACTTGACCAACGGGCCTTACAAGAAAAATTACAACGGAGAAGGAGGGATTCGAACCCTCGCACCACTTACGCAGTCTAACCCCTTAGCAGAGGGTCCCCTTGAGCCACTTGGGTACTTCTCCATGAATGGCTCCCCGAACAGGACTCGAACCTGTGACAACTCGATTAACAGTCGAGTGCTCTACCAACTGAGCTATCAGGGAACAGTGTTATTCAGGAATCTTGTTCAAAGCTTGCGCCTTGAAAACTGGATACGAACCTTTGCGAAGGTCTTGTTTAGCTGATTGTTGTCCGAAGTTGAACATCCGAGCAGATGTTCGTAGGATAAGCCCTCGACCGATTAGTATTCGTCAGCTGCATGCATTGCTGCACTTCCACCTCGAACCT
>NZ_JBWDNS010000012.1:0-74780 GCF_056269305.1 Paenibacillus sp. J22R3
ACGACCGTTAAGCCCTCCAGCGCCGATGGTACTTGGACCGCAGGGTCCTGGGAGAGTAGGACGTCGCCAAGCACGATGAACCGACCGTAATTATACGGTCGGTTTTTTGTTGTCTCTAAATCACAAAGTCAGCTGCCATCATCATTCCGTTTCGTTCGAAACGGGTTAACGATGATAGTAGCTGACTTCAGATACAGCGATGCGAAGCACGCCGTTGCGTTTGGCTTTGCGAAGCTTGCGCATGATGACTAGCCGGGGTGCTAATATCCAAACATGGCACATAATTAGACTGATCATTGTAGCTTCATTAGCCCATGGATAGAAGACGCCAATGGCGCATAGACCAAGCCATAATAAATGACGATGCAATCTTCGGTACAAGGCAAGCTCGATGTGAGCTGTTGGAATGTAACCGATCCATGGCGGCATAATGCGCCAGCCCCATCTGCGATCATCCGGCTCGTCAACACGGATAAGCGTTAACCGCGTAATAATGAACTGGATTACGAAGGCGCTAATGAATCCGATTCCGAGTGCTTTCATTCCGTCCATTTGATACATGAGCCAGAGGAAGATAGCAAGAATGGCTAGTATACTGAGATGGCTTCGACGCAGCTCATCTCGTACGAGCACCTTTTGAATGAGTTGGTATTGATAGATTGTTGCTTTCTCTTGTTCAGCAAGTTTACCGCGCATGATGTTCACGCCTTTCTGCGTTCTACACCATGTATCGGTAAAAGGTTGATTAATTTGTAGACTTCCTGCCCGAAAGAAGTGCAAGCCCTTCGTCACCAATCTGGGCGCTTCAACATAAACTGTATTACTATTTGAAATGGGCTATGAAAGTCGTATAGTTTGCTAGACTTTGTGGCATACTAGAAGCAATGACATATTTTCACTTGGATGAGGTGAAACGAAATGATGGAAGAGACTGCGGGAAACTCATGCATTATTTGCGGTCATGAGAAGGAACAAGGCATTCGAATCATTGATGAGTTTATTTGCGAAACTTGCGAGATTGAGATGGTACGTACGGAAGTGCAGGATGCTAAATACCCTTTCTTTATACACCAACTAAAACGGATCTGGATGCAAAATAATGCCTAAACTTTCGTACTGCTACAGTGTAAGGAACAAGTAATCCCTATATCGTCTCGAGTTGTAGAAATACCCGAGAATGGTTAGGGGTTATTTTGTTTACTGGCTGTGTCTTCAGCAGGTTTATGTTGCCTTCATAATGGATTATGATGAGAGAAAGAAGAAGTTTAGCAGGGGGAAAGTTGCTTGGCAGATACTCAGAGCAAACAGTGGCATGCGCCTCTATTCGATACCTTAACAGCCTTGGAGCGGTCTAATCCTGTAAGCTTTCATGTGCCCGGCCATAAATACGGTCAATCTATCGCACATCTGACCGGTATGAACGACAATGCAGTACAGACCTTTCAATCCATAATGAGGATTGATGTGACCGAAATATCGGGGACCGACGACCTTCATGCACCATCGAGTATCATTCAGGAAGCACAGTCTTTAGCTGCTGAGGTGTTTGGAGCGGACCAGACCTTCTTCCTCGTTGGAGGAAGCACAGTCGGTAACTTAGCTATGTTATTAGCCGTATGTAGGCCAGGAGACCTAGTCATCGTGCAGCGTAACGCGCATAAATCGGTTTTAAACGGTTTAAAGCTTGCAGGGGCAAGTGCAGTGTTTATTATGCCTCAGAAGGACGTAGGGAGCAATTTGGACGTTCTCCCGGATATTTCGCAAATAGAAGAGGCTATGACTAAATACCCAGATGCGAAAGCTGTATTTCTGACGAACCCCAGCTACTATGGGTTGAGCATAGACTTGGAGCCATATGCAAAGCAGATTCATGCTCATGGAATGCTGCTGCTTGTTGACGAAGCGCATGGTGCCCATTACGGACTGCATCCGGCATTTCCGCGTTCCGCTATACAAGCAGGCGCGGATGCTGTGGTGCAATCGACACATAAAACATTACCGGCACTGACGATGGGCGCTATGCTGCATGTTCAAGGTCCACGTATCAATACGTTGGAGCTTGCAGATGCACTGCGAATGGTGCAGAGCTCAAGCCCATCGTATCCGATTATGGCTTCACTGGATATGACACGGGCCATGCTGCAAGCGTATGGCAGTGATCTTTTTGAACAAGGCATTCATGCTGCTCGTAGGTTTAGAGCTTGGATCAAAGACCAATCAGCATTTGAGACATTATTATTGGATGAGGAACAGGGGCGATCTTCAGCTGCTGCGATTAGGGTAGATCCGATTCGTGTTGTTTTGCGAGAAGCTTATGGTCGGTTGTCTGGCTTTGACCTGCAGCAACGTTTAGAGCAGTACGGCTGTTATGCCGAGATGGCTGACCTTCGATATGTAGTCTTGTTATTTGGGCTGGCGGCATCCGATTCAGATGTGGATAGACTTCAAGAAGCACTGATTGCGATCGCAGAAGAGATTGAGCGTGAAGGGTTGGAAGCTAAGGAAAACCTCTATATGCCAATCGAGCAACACCGAACATTGTCGGAACCGGTTGTATTCACGCGATCAGGCGTAAAACATGCTTCGAATGGGACAGAAACCATTCTATTGTCGAATTCGGCGGGACGTTACACCGTAGAAGCGGTCATCCCATATCCCCCCGGCATCCCACTGTTATATGAGGGTGAACGCATTACGGAGGAAACGATAAATTACATCCAACAGTTAATGGAGCATGGCGCAAGATGTCAGGGAGCGGCAGATCCAACGATGCAAACAATAACCGTACTACGGACGGGCTAGTCGTTTACGCCTATGATTGGCTTTGATATGATAAGGGTATTAACAGACAGAGGAGTACTGAAGTGGAAAAAGGGTTGTTTTTGACGATAGAAGGCGGCGAAGGAGCAGGTAAAACGACCCTTATAGAGGGCGTTGTACATGCACTTAGAGCCCAAGGCAGAAATGTCATGATGACGAGAGAACCAGGAGGCATCCCGATTGCCGAGCAGATTCGGAATGTGATACTGGATACAGCGAATACATCCATGGATGCACGAACAGAAGCACTACTCTACGCAGCGGCCAGGCGACAGCATCTTGTGGAGAAGGTACTGCCGGCGCTAGCTCAAGGCGATGTGGTCATATGTGACCGTTTTGTCGACAGCAGCCTAGCGTATCAAGGGTATGCGCGCGGACTTGGAATCGAGGAAGTATGGTCGATTAACCAATTTGCGATAGAAGGCTTCATGCCGCAATTGACGATATGGATGGATATCTCTGCGGAAGCGGGCTTAGCACGGATCAATGCTACTTCCGAAAGGGAGATCAACCGACTCGACCTAGAGAGTTTGGCCTTTCATGAGAAGGTGAGAGAAGGGTATCGCAGGTTGATGGCAGCCGATCCGGATCGAATTGTGCGTGTTAATGCCGAACAAACGCAAGAGAACGTGTTGAATGATGTCATTGCTATAATAAATAGACGATTTTAAAGGATTATTTACAAGGGATGTCAAATTAATAATAAGGTAACGATGTCTTTCGAAAATTTTAGGAGGGATATTGATGAAATTAGTTATTGCGATTGTACAGGATAAAGATAGCAACCGGTTGTCGAATGCACTTGTAAGAGAGGGATTCCGGGCAACGAAGCTGGCTAGTACCGGCGGGTTTCTGCGTGCAGGCAACACAACCTTCATGATCGGTATTGAGGATGAACGGGTTCATGAGGTTATGACGGTGATTCGTTCAAACTGTAAAGTCCGCGATCAGCTTGTTTCACCTGTATCTCCGATGGGAAGTACTACGGATGCCTACATTCCGTTCCCTGTTGAAGTGCAAGTTGGCGGCGCTGCCGTATTTGTCGTACCAGTAGAGCGGTTCGAACATTTCTGATTGGACGTGAACTTCAATGAAGATTAATCCGGGCTGGCGTCCTTTAGGGCAAGACCGAGCGCGGCCGGATCTCGGCTCCAAACCGATTGCGCCTAAGAACTTTGCAGATGTGATGAACTTTCAGGACGAACAACGTACGATTGAACAGCTGCAGGAGAAACTGCAGAATATTCATAATCAAGGCGAACGGCTCGCAAGATCGATGACCGTCAGAGAGCTGCGACTTTATCGCCAGATGGTAAAGCAATTCCTCGAGGATACCGTCAGACGGGGTATCGGAATGAAGGAAACGCGCGGATTTGACCGTCGCGGCCGTACGAAACGATATAAGTTATTAGAAGAAATAGATTCTTCCCTCGTATCGATGGGTGAAGAACTGCTTGAAAGTGAAGAAGGACGACTTGATCTGCTGCAAAAAGTCGGGGATATTCGCGGCATTCTCATTAATTTGTTTTTCTAGCATAGAGGGGATCTTTACCATGAGCATTGCACAGCTTGCCGGGCAACCGAAGGCGAAACGCATTTTGTTTTATGCGCTGACAAGCGGCAAAGTTTCACATGCCTATTTATTCAGTGGGCCGCCCGGAAGCGGGCGGATGAACATGGCGATGGCGTTTGCCAAAGCATTGTTCTGTACAGGCGAAGGCGATGACGCTTGCGGCGAATGCTTGGAGTGCCGGAAGTTCGAGCATGGCAACCAGCCTGATTTGCATCTGGTAGAACCAGATGGCAATTTCATTAAAATCGACCAAATTCGCGAGCTTCAAAGAGAGCTTGCCTATCGAAATATAAGCACGTCACGCAAAATCTATATCGTGCAGCGCGTTGAAACCATGACGCTGCAAGCCGCGAACAGCTTGCTAAAGTTTCTGGAGGAGCCGCAGTCGCCGGTTGTCGCGATTCTTCTGACGGAGAATGGACAAGCCGTACTGCCAACCATCCGTTCCCGAACGCAGTGGGTTCCGTTTATGCCGCTTGCACCCGATGACATGCTGCAAACATTGGCGAATGAAGGTGTTCCTCAGCTGCCTGCCCGTGCTGCCGTTCATCTCGCATCGGGATTAGATGCGTGCAGGGCGCTTATCCAGCAGAATGGGTTTGCAGAAATGAGAAACGTAGTGATACAATTAGGAAAGGACAGTCTCACGCGGTTTACTGCGGCGATGATGTCTGCGCAACAGCATATTTTTAAGACAGAGCTTGGTGAGCAGCCTCAGCTTCTGTTGTCATTACTCGTTTTATGGTATAAAGATATGATTCATTTTCAAGCAGGAAGACACGAGGCTCTTGTTTTTATAGATCAGCTTGATTGGATTGGTAAACATGCATTCTCACGTTCGGCTGAGGGCTGGGTGACATGTATGGAGTATACGCTTGAGGCAGGCAAACGCATGCGCGCGCATGTATCGCCGCAATTAGCGCTTGAGCAGCTGCTAATCCGTGTACAGGAGGGGTGAAACGTTGTATAACGTCGTTGGTGTCCGCTTTAAGAAGGCGGGCAAAATCTATTATTTTGACCCGGTTGATTTCCCAATTGATAAGGATCAGCATGTCATTGTTGAGACGGCAAGAGGGATTGAATACGGTAAAGTAGTGGTTGGACAGAAGCAAGTCGGAGAATCAGATGTTGTCCTGCCTCTTAAGAAAGTCATTCGGATCGCCGGTGACAACGACGCCAAAATTGTCGATGAGAACAAGGCGGCCGCACGCAATGCATTTGCGACCTGTCTTGAAAAAATAAGAGATCATCAGCTTAAGATGAAACTCGTTGATGTCGAATTTACGTTCGATCGCAACAAAATTATTTTTTACTTCACAGCTGAAGGCCGCGTCGATTTCCGTGAGCTCGTTAAGGATCTGGCCAGCGTATTCCGTACACGAATTGAACTTAGACAAATCGGTGTGCGGGATGAAGCGAAGATGCTTGGCGGCATTGGACCTTGCGGACGCGTACTATGCTGCTCGACTTGGCTCGGCGATTTTGAACCGGTGTCCATTAAGATGGCGAAGGATCAGAACTTATCGCTTAATCCAACCAAAATTTCCGGCTTGTGCGGACGTCTCATGTGCTGCTTGAAATATGAGCATGACAATTATGAGAGCGTTCGCGAAGAATTGCCGGCAGTAGGTAAGGTTGTTGTCACTTCTTATGGTGAAGGTAAAGTAACCGGAATTAATGCGGGCTCCAAATCGGTTTATGTACAGCTGTTTGATGGCGGCAAACCGAAGGAATTACCGCTTGATGATGTTGTAGTGAAATAAGTAAGCGAATCCGAAGCTGTATAGCCTTGGGGTGGAGACTTGAAAAAAGACATATTTAGTCAAATCAGCGAATTGGAATCCCATATGGGAAGCCTGCATCAGGAGCTGGGAGCGATGAAGCAGAAAATCAAGTCGCTCTTGGAAGAAAACAACCGGCTTAGCATAGAAAATCAGCAGTTGCGCAAAGTATTAAAGCGGGAAACGGCCAGTCAAATACCGAAGCCGGTACCGGCCGCTGCCGTGGAAGATGATTCTCATGCCATGCCAAACGATGAACCCGTGCTGGCAAGTGACGCGATAGGCGTTGGGCAAGGGTATGATAATTTGGCGAGATTGTATCATGAAGGTTTTCATATTTGTAATTTGTATTATGGACATTTGCGAACGGAAGGCGACTGTTTGTTCTGCCTTTCGTTTCTCAATAAGGAATAAGAGACAAGACCCTTCCATAGGGTCTTGTTTGCATATTCAAGCGGTTCGAATTTGGCAAACGTAAGGAGCAATTAATGATGACTAATGAAGTAACTCTGGAGCCGAATGAAAGGCTGGATGATTTACTAACGCATCAGCTGCATATTATCCAGAGCCGGGAAGTATTCAGCTTCTCCATGGATGCCGTATTGCTGGCTCGTTTCGCGGCTGTGCCGCCGCGCGGTAAAATCCTGGATCTGTGCGCGGGGAATGGCGTTATACCACTGCTCTTAACGACAAGGACGAAAGCCCAGATTGACGCTGTTGAAATTCAGCCTCGGCTTGCGGATATGGCAAGGCGAAGTGTGAAGGCGAATGGGCTCGAGGATCGCATTCATATTTATGAAGGCGACCTGCGTGATTTCTATAAACAAAGCGGACATGGAAATTATGATGTCATTACGGTTAATCCACCTTATATGCCTGCTGGAACAGGGGATCAGAATGAGAATGAGCATTTTGCTGCGGCTAGGCATGAGCGTAATGGGACGCTGGATGATATTGTAGCGGCATGTGCGCGACTCGTACGACCAGGCGGGAGGGTCGCCATGGTGCATCGTCCTAATCGGTTGGTTGAAATACTGGAAACGTTCCGTAAATGGAAGCTTGAACCGAAACGGATTCGCTTCGTACATCCGCATGCCGGCGCCGAAGCGAATATGGTACTGATTGAAGCGGCCAGAGATGGCAAACCGGATGTGAAGCTGCTGCCGCCGATGATCGTATATAATGAACAGCGACAATATAATGAAGAGTTAATGCGGATCTATTACGGCGATCAAGCGCCGGAAGCGGGAACGAGGGATTAGGCCAAATGATTGTACAGCGCAGTTTCAGCACAACAGAAGTCAGTAGTAATGGTATTGCAGCCGGAACATTGTATCTAGTTGGAACGCCGATTGGTAACTTAGAGGATATGACTTTTCGGGCGATTCGGATTCTCAAAGAAGTCGATATGATCGCAGCAGAAGATACACGCCAAACACGCAAACTGCTGGCACATTTTGAAATTTCGACTAGGCTTGTCAGTTACCATGAGCATAATAAGGAGAATAGCGGGCCAGAGCTTATCCGATTGCTGGCGAGCGGACAGTCCATTGCACTGGTCAGTGATGCAGGGCTTCCGGCTATATCCGATCCCGGAGCCGATCTTGTTGCAGCCGCCGCTGAAAGTGGAATAGCCATTGTACCGATCCCGGGGGCGAATGCAGCGTTGTCTGCATTAATCATCTCCGGTTTGTCGACAGAGAAGTTTCTGTTTACGGGATTCCCTCCGCGGGAGCGCAAGTCACTTACCGCATGGCTGCAGCAATTACAGAGGCAAGAGGCGACATTAATTTGTTACGAATCGCCGCATCGAATCGTAAAAACCCTTGCAGTGATGCTAGAGCAGCTAGGTGACCGGAAGATGGCGATGGTTCGTGAATTAACAAAACGTCATGAAGAAGCCGCCCGAGGAACAATTACCGAGTGCATCGCGTGGCTGGAA
This sequence comes from Paenibacillus sp. J22R3, assembly GCF_056269305.1. Classification (NCBI taxonomy): domain Bacteria; kingdom Bacillati; phylum Bacillota; class Bacilli; order Caryophanales; family Paenibacillaceae; genus Paenibacillus; species Paenibacillus sp. J22R3. Next base: position 8,117 of record NZ_JBWDNS010000012.1, read on the forward strand.
GAGAATCCGCCGCTTGGCGAGTATTGTTTGGTTATTGCAGGTATGAGCAAAGAAGAAGCAGCGCAATTGCAGCAGGATGATCCGGTATGGTGGAGCGGGCTAGAGCTGGAGGAGCATGTGAGCCGATACGAGGAGCAAGGTGAGGATCGGAAGGAAGCCATCAAACGAACAGCACTTGATCGAGGCCTGCAAAAACGAGATGTATATAATGAAGTAATGAAGAAATAGAAGCATGCCGGTAGACAAAAAAAAGACCTTCCTGACCGTTATGGCTCAGGAAGGCATCAAGGAGTATAAAAAGGTTAGAATTAACAGGTTTGATAAATGTATTATAACCTATAAAACTGAATTTGTCTCTTATTTTGTAACAGGAGTCGGCATTTCCGTTAAACAAACGTTACAAACGATTTTGCCTTTGAAATAAGCGACATTCTCTGCGTTGCCACAGAAGATACAAGCCGGCTCATATTTCTTCAGCATGATGCGCTCGCCATCTACGTAGATCTCAAGAGCATCCTTCTCACCGATTCCAAGCGTACGGCGCAATTCAATCGGAATTACTACACGTCCCAGCTCATCTACTTTACGCACAATTCCTGTAGATTTCATCATATCTATTATTCCCCTTCGCAATGGATTAACTCGTCATCATTCGACAAAATTCTATCATATAATGACTTAATAATACCAACGTTTCCCATAATAGTCAACCTGGTTTTAACGGTAATTGTGACCAGTAATAACCGATTACCGTTGTAAATAGGCATTTGTTCAATATATATATAGTACTGCAAACGAAGTCCGGTTGGAAATGATATTGCGACATTATTCGACATTAGTTCGACATTTGTGTCGAATGATTGAACTTTAAGGAGCGTGATTCGACATGAGTGCTGCTCATCGAGAGGATAAACTCGCGGAAGAGAAAGTATTTAAGGACCCTGTACATAAATATATTTACGTTCAGGATCAGCTGATTTGGCAGCTCATAAATACGCGGGAATTTCAACGGCTGCGTCGCATTCGCCAGCTTGGCACTTCGTATCTGACCTTTCATGGAGCAGAGCACAGTCGGTTCTCACATTCCCTGGGCGTCTACGAAATTACTCGCAAAATCATATCTCAGTTTGAGCGCAGCGGTTATACCGATTGGCCAAAGGAGGAGAAGCTCGTTGCCCTATGTGCTGCTTTGCTTCATGACATCGGACATGGCCCATTCTCTCATTCCATAGAGGATGTGTTCGACAGCCACCATGAGGAGTGGACATGCCGCATTTTGCTTGGAAATACGGAAATTAATGCAGTCTTACGCGAATTTGATTCGAGCTATCCGGAGCGCATTGCCGCCGTTATTTGCAAAACCTATCATCAGCCTATAGTGGTCAGTCTGGTCTCCAGTCAGATGGATGCCGATCGCATGGATTACTTGCTTAGAGATGCTTATTTTACGGGAGTGAATTACGGCACCTTTGATCTGGAGCGTATATTGCGAGTGCTGCGGCCTCATCAGGGCAGGATTGTGGTGAAGGAAAGCGGCATGCATGCCGTCGAAGACTATCTCATGTCTCGTTATCAAATGTACTGGCAGGTGTATTTTCACCCGGTCACGAGAAGCTCTGAAATTATATTAAGGCAAATCTTCCGAAGGGCGAAGGAGCTCTTCGCGAATGATTACAAATTTCATACATTAATGAAGCCTATAAAGATGCTGCTTGCGGGCACAATGGACATTGAAGGGTATTTGGATCTGGATGAAGCCCTTGTTCAAACGGCTTTTGCACAATGGGTCCATGAGCCTGATCCCGTGTTGTCGGACCTATGCCGTAGGTTTCTCAATCGCAAGCTGTACAAATATGTTACGATGGATCACCCTGATGAGAAGCTGTGGCAAGAAATCCGTGAGCAGCTGCAAGAAATCGGCCTTCATCCGGACTATCACCTAGAAATTGACTTTCCTTACGACATGCCCTACGATGTTTATCGTCCCGGCTCAACAACTGCTGCAGGCAAGGAAGAAAAACCTCCGATTCTGCTGCTGAGCAGTGATGAACGATTGTCGGAAATCTCAAGCCGCTCGGATATCATTCGTTCCATTACCGGTATCCATCAAGGCAAGTACCATCTTTATTACCCGGAGGAACCGCTTCGCGAATCAGCTCACAGGCTGCCTGCGAAACTCCGCGAATTATTTGCTTTAATGTAGAAAGGGGTTTCCATATCCATCATGTTAATCGACACGCATACGCATTTAGACTCGCCTAAATTCGACGAAGACCGAGCAGAAGTTATCGAAAGAGCGCAGGCTGCCGGCGTACATAAGCTCATCAATATCGGCTTTAACCGTGAGACCATCCCAACTACGATGGCGCTTGCCGAGCAGTATTCCTTTATCTATGCGGCTGTGGGCTGGCATCCGGTTGACAGTATTGATATGCGTCCCGAGGATCTGGATTGGATTGCATCGCTTTGTGACCATCCGAAGGTTGTGGCGATCGGCGAAATTGGTCTGGATTACCACTGGGACACCTCGCCTAAAGATGTTCAGCAGCGAGTATTCCGCGAACAAATCCAATTAGCCAAGCAGAAACGGATGCCAATCGTTATTCATAATCGGGATGCCCACGAGGATGTCGTCCGTTTGCTTCGAGAAGAGGATGCCAAGGACGTTGGCGGGGTCATGCACTGCTTCTCCGGTAGTTGGGAAACGGCGAAACAATGTCTCGATATGAACTTCTATATTTCGTTCGGTGGACCGCTTACATTCACCAATGCAAGGGTGCCAAAGGAAGTGCTTTCACAAGTGCCTCTGGACCGAATTTTGATCGAAACGGATGCTCCTTATTTGGCTCCTCACCCCCATCGCGGAAAACGAAATGAGTCTGCATTCGTCCGTCTTGTAGCAAACACGATCTCGGAGATAACGGGTAAAAGTGTGGAGGAAGTCGGCGAAATAACCACGGAAAACGCAAGGAAATGTTTTGGAATCTGATGAAAACGGCTTTGAAAGCAAGGATTTGGGACTATTCTCGTGATAAAACTGATTTTGATTGAAGAAATTGCTTGCTTTTCGTCTATTTTTCCTTGAAATTCGTTAAAATCGTCATTAATCAGTTCTTTACAATGTGGCGCGGTAGACGGTATGATTCATTTCAGAGCAACAAAACTTGTATTCCTTTTCCAATAAAACGCTTAATCTCCGGAATTCGGAGAGCGGGGGAACCAATTGTTGAAACTGTTTGTATCACGGAGAAACAGCTTGTTCGTTTCTTCTCCTTAAAACGTGTTCGTCGACTAAAGGGCGACACTGTTTTGTACAAGGCAGACAGCGATAGACATGAAATTCTTCTTGGGGTGAATTTTGCGACCGGCACAGCAGCAATTGTTCGAACGTGCCATTAGCGAATAGGGCGACTCTCACGTCCGAATCCGACAGCTAACCTCGTAAGCGTCAATAAGAGAGATCAACCTCGTGCATGCAATTCCATGCTACCATTGTCTAATGGGAAGCCACGAAACAGATCCTCTGTCGTCGGGCTTCTTTTTGTTTGAAAGAAGCATAAACTGACGACAAAAGCTGTATTATGGAAGTGGTCCGGGGCTGAATTTGGAAAGAAAATCTCTATAGTCGCGTCTATGTAATCATGCGTAACAAAGGCGGCGGGGCTATGTAAGGAGGACCGATGAAATGGGAGCACTCCAGCTTAAGGACACCCATGGGAAACGATCATCCAGCATGTCTTTCGCATTGCGATGGAAGCATGAGAACATGCGTTTAATTGTACTAAGCGCTATGATCTCAATCGCTATGACTTTCATGTTTCTGGTGTTGTTGTACGGAACGGCTGACAAGCGCGTGTCCGTAGTAGTGAATGGACGAGAAACCATTGTCTCTACGAAGCAATGGGTCCTTCAACGCCTACTGGATGAACAAGCTATTGCAGTTGGCACTTATGATAAAGTGTCGATGCCGCTGGATGGCGGTATTAAAGACGGTGACCGAATTGTTATTAATCAAGCGGTGCCTCTTATTGTAAAAGCTGACGGCAAAGCAAGAACGTTGTACACGACAGAAAGAACCGTACAGGCGGCGATCGATCAGGCTCATATATCGATACGCAGTCAAGATAAGGTAGTACCTTCGTTATCCTCGGGACTTAAACCGAATATGATTATTTCAATCACTCGGATTGATACGAAGATCTCGGAGAGTACCCACCCCGTTCCCTTCTCCACTGTGAAGAAGGATGATCCCAAGCTAGCGCAAGGGAAAGAACAGCTTGTCCAAACGGGTAAACAAGGCACGGTCGTTAAACGTTATGAAAAGACTTTCGAAGACGGAGTTCTAGTCTCGCAGACATTAGTCGAGAAGTTGACCAAGTCACCTTCTGTCGATCAAATCGTGTCGGTCGGGACGAAGAAACCTGAACCGAAGGTAACGATGCTGCGGGCGAATTCGCCGAGCATATCTACCATGACGAAGCGAGGCGTTACGTTCAGTGCAAAGAAAGTAATAAAGAATGTAACCCTTACGGCTTATTCTGCCGGCTTGGCTTCGACGGGTAAAGGCAAGAACCATCCACAGTACGGTATTACCGCATCGGGAGCACGCGTTCAAGAAGGCCGTACCATTGCGGTCGACCCGAAAGTCATTCCGATCGGCTGGTGGGTGTATATCGAAGGAATCGGTTTCCGCCGAGCTGAGGATACGGGCAGTGCAGTCAAAGGCAACAAGATTGATGTTTACTTTGACAGCGAGTCGTATGCCGATAAATTTGGGCGGAAGCGGGGCTATACGGTTTATGTGCTGGGTCCGAAGAAACCATCAGCAGTGTAGGCAGTATTCCTCGGTATGAACATGCGTATCGTATTTCGCGCGTAAATATGCCATCATAAGAAGAGGCGATGCCTCTTCTTTTTGCATGTTGTACGGAAGGGAAGGAATGGAGTCCCATGATTAAAGAAATCATTGTAGTAGAAGGTAAAGACGATACTGTCGCCATCAAACGCGCCGTTGAAGCAGAAACCATTGAGACCGGTGGGTCGGCGATTGGCGAAGGGGTAATCCGCCGAGTCATGCTGGCGCAGGAGCGCAGAGGCGTTATTATTTTCACCGACCCTGATCATGCAGGCGAGCGAATCCGCAAGATCGTGGCGCAGCGTGTACCAGGCTGCAAGCATGCTTTTCTCCCTCAGGAGGAGGCGCTTTACAAAGGAGACATAGGCGTCGAGAACGCATCACCGGAAGCAATTAAGCGAGCACTCGCTAATTTGCGGACGGAAGCGACGTCTGACACTGCCGGCCTTGCTGAGGTCACGATGGAAGATTTAATGCAAGCAGGTCTGCTCGTACATCCGCAAGCTTCGGATAGACGGCTGAAGATGGGCAATCTGCTCGGAATCGGCTATGCGAATGGCAAGCAGTTCTATAAGCGCTGTTCGATGTTTCGAATTACGCGTGAGGAATTTATGCGGGCTCTAACCACGATGGAGCAGGCGAGCGAAGGAGATTAATGATGACAGAGGGAATGAAGGCAGGTGTCGATGTTGCTTCACCGAAGCGCACGAAAGACATTATCGCCAGATACGGTTTCACATTTAAGAAGAGCCTCGGTCAGAACTTTCTGATCGATCAAAATATTTTGCGTAACATTGTCAGCGCCGCTGAGCTGGATGAGACGAAAGGCGCGCTTGAGATCGGGCCGGGTATCGGCGCATTGACGCAGAAGCTGGCAGACGCTGCAGGACGCGTAGCCGCAGTGGAGATCGACAATCGGCTTATTCCGATTCTTAAGGATGTATTGGCGGATACGCCGAATGTGCACGTCGTACATGGCGACGTGCTGAAGCTCGACCTTGCCCAGCTGCTGAAGGAGCAGTTTGCCGGGCTCTCCGGCGTGAGTGTTGTTGCGAACCTGCCTTATTACGTGACGACTCCGATTCTGATGAAGCTTCTGGAAGAGAAACTGCCGCTTGAGAATATCGTCGTCATGATCCAGAAGGAAGTCGCGCAGCGGATGGCGGCCAAGCCCGGTGGCAAGGAGTACGGCAGCCTTAGCGTTGCTGTGCAGTACTATTGTGTGCCTGAGCTGGTTTGCATTGTCCCGCATACCGTCTTCATTCCGCAGCCGAATGTTGATTCCGCGGTTATAAAGCTTTCGCTGCGGGACAAGCCGGCTGTTGAAGTCGAGAACGAAGCGCATTTCTTCCAAACGGTACAGGCTTGTTTCGCGCAGCGCCGCAAGACCATTGCGAACAATTTGACCGCTTATGTAGGCAAAGTGAATCGCGAGAAGCTCGGACCGCTGCTTGAAGGCATCGGCATAGATCCGTCCCGGCGTGGGGAGACGCTGTCTCTTGAGGAGTTTGCCGCATTGAGCCGTGCACTCCTGGCTGCGGACTTACACAGCAGCTAGACGAAAAAATAAAAGTGAGCGCACCATCAGGGGCGTCTCCCCATAGGATAGACGAAGAGGTGATTTGCCCATGAAGCAAGGGGACCTGGTCGTCCGCAAATCCTATGGCGGGGACGTCCTTTTTCGTGTTGCGACAATTCTAGAAGAACAGACAGCCATCCTAAAGGGCACCGACTATCGTCTGCTTGCAGACGCGCCAATTGTCGATTTGTCCGTTATGAGCGATCCGGAATCTTCCGGCGCAGCGAGGCAGGCACGCATTAAGGCCAGTGAGTCCACGCTAAGGATGCAGGAACAACGCGAGCAGCAGATAATTGAACGTGAACTGCAGCGCGCGCAAAGCCAATCCCAGCCGTACTTTGAGGTGCCCGGAAAAGTACTTCATTTGGACGGGGACAGCAACTATATGAGAAAAAGCATGCAGCTGTATACGCAAATGCGCGTCCCTGCCCACGGGGTATACGTACATGAATCCCAAATGGCCGACGTGGTTTACCGACTGCTTCCACAGATTAAACCGGATATTGTCGTGATAACCGGCCATGACGGCGTGCTGAAGACTCGGAACCAGGATGATCTGCATAACCTGGCCAGCTACAAAAACTCGCAAAATTTCGTTAATGCAGTACGGATAGCGCGTCAGTATGAGAAAAGCAAAGACAGCTTAATTGTCGTAGCCGGCGCATGCCAATCGCATTATGAAGCGCTGCTGCAGAATGGATCGAACTTCGCCAGTTCTCCGGGCCGGGTGCTCATCCATGCGCTGGATCCGGTGTATGTCGCCATTAAAGCCAGCTATACCTCGATACGAGAGACGATCAATTTATCGGATGTCATTCACGGCACAATCAGCGGAATCGATGGAGTCGGGGGCATTGAAACATTAGGGAAGTTCCGGGTTGGTTTGCCTAAGCCTAAAACGCTGACCGGTGTAAAGCCAACTGTATAATATGGCTGCTTCGGGCTAAAATATACGTACCGGAGAAAAAAGTACCCTTTTTTATATTGACACCAAAGTGACTCCACTGTTATAATTATAATTTTTTGACAAACCACCTCCTTTTGGTTATAATGGACAAGGAAAGAGGTGGTAGTGCACAATGGCAAAAAATGCGCTATTGGAAATCAAACGCAGTTTGGAAACCCATGTCGGCTCCAAAATCCGTCTTCGTGCTAACGGTGGTCGTCGAAAGACGATTGAACGGACCGGTGTGTTAGAAGAAATCTACCCTTCTGTATTTATTGTCAGGCTCGACCAGGAGCAGCATGCGTTTAAGCGCGTCTCTTACAGCTACGCCGATATATTAACGGAGTCCGTTGAAGTTACGGTGGACAGTGACGATGGTCAAGTACGCATTACGTATATACAATGAGATAAATAGGAATCGAACATGTGCAGATTTGCGGACGCGGCGAGAGCAGCGTAGGCAGAATCTGCACTTTTTTTGTGCCGATATGGCCGTACCTTTTACTCCGTATGAGAACGACAAAAACAACCATACTAACGGTACTACCCGTTTCAAAGGAGGAGAGTGTATATGTCACGCAGACGCCGCGGTACGATGAGTGAAGAGCTGAAGAAAGAGCTGGCGAAGGATCTGGGCTTCTATGATACCGTGCAGAAGGAAGGCTGGGGAGGCATTAAAGCAAAGGATGCCGGCAATATGGTAAAACGTGCGATTCAAATCGCTGAGCAGGCCGCTGCTAAGCAATATGCCGCGCAGCAGGCGCAATCCCAGCCCTATCAGCCGCAAACGTATCAGTCGGCACAAACTACCTACAGGCCTCAGCCTGCCCGCAGTCCATTCGTGCAGCCGCAAACGCAGCCTAATTATGCGCCACAGCGCCAGCAGGCATCCGGTACGGTTCCGGCTTATATGCATCAAGCCATGCAGGCCGCACAGCAGCAAGCGTCCCAATATCAACCACACTAAGGGGTTATTTCAAGCTAAGGTGTTGAGCAGGCCCGTAGACTGCTCAAAGCATCTTAGCTTTTCTTATGACCTTTTGTTATAATATGTGAAGTTTAACGATAACGGACGGGTGAGCCTACATATGAAGATTTATGAGAAAGCGCCGGCAAAAATCAACCTGCTGCTGGACGTCATGCGTAAGCGTGAGGATGGATTCCACGAGGTTGAAATGATTATGACAATGGTGGATTTAGCAGATCGGCTTGAGATGGAAGAGCTTCCGCGGGACACCATCATTATCTCGAGTCAGGCGGGATATATTCCGCTAGACGAGAAGAATTTAGCCTTTCAGGCAGCAAGACTGATTAAGGATCGCTACAATGTCCGTAAAGGCGTCTATATTCATCTGGATAAGAAGATACCGGTTGCCGCAGGGCTTGCCGGCGGAAGCAGTGATGCAGCCGCTACGCTGCGGGGGCTCAATCGGCTGTGGGGGCTGGGCATCTCCGAAGAAGAGCTGTGTACGCTCGGTGCGGAGCTTGGCTCCGATGTACCGTTCTGTGTAACCGGCGGTACTGCAATCGCACGCGGCCGCGGAGAGAAGCTGGAGCGAATCAGCAACCCGCCGCAATGCTGGGTCATTCTGGCGAAGCCGCCAATCAACGTTTCCACGGCAGACGTGTACGGGAAGCTGCGCGCTTCTGAGCTGAAGCAGCATCCATCAACAGCGGACATGCTGTCCGCAATCTCAAGCGGCTCATTCGGCGGCGTTTGCACGTATCTGGGCAATGTGCTGGAAACGGTAACGCTTCAGCTTCACCCCGAGGTGCTGCAGCTTAAGGAAATTATGCAGCGACTGGGCGCAGATGGCGTGTTAATGTCAGGCAGCGGACCGACGGTTTTTGGCCTTGTAAGCAAGGAAGCGAAGGTCTCGCGCATCTACAATGGACTCCGTGGATTTTGCAAAGAAGTCTATGTGGTAAGAATGCTGACATGAACCCTACGTGCGTCTTGATTAAATCCGTATGAAAATGGTATTATGTCATTATAATATTCGGATTTGGCTGGGGGGAGTACACGTTGAAGAAGTTAAAACGGAGTGCAAGGTTAGTAGAAATGACGCAGTACTTACTTACACGCCCCCATACGTTAATTTCTCTGACAGCATTCGCTGATCGCTACCAATCTGCCAAGTCATCTATTAGTGAGGATCTGGCGATTATTAAAGAGGTATTCGAAGAAGAAGGACTCGGTGAGCTGCATACGTTGGCAGGAGCCGCCGGAGGCGTGAAATATACGCCGAAGATGGGTCAGGCCGAGGCACTTGGCATCATGAACGGCATTTGTCGTCAATTGGAGCAATCGGAGCGGGTACTTGCCGGAGGCTACTTGTACATGACGGATATGCTGGGACAGCCAGGGCTGCTCGCAGATGTTGGACGAATGTTTGCAACCGCATTCGCAGCTTCGGATATCGATGTCATCATGACGGTCGAGACGAAAGGGATCCCTCTTGCTTATGCAACGGCAGCTTGCATGAATTTGCCTGTTGTCATTGTGCGTCGCGACAATAAAGTGACGGAAGGCTCTGCTGTGAGCATCAATTACGTATCGGGCTCCAATAAGCGTATTCAGACGATGTCGCTTGCACGTCGTGCATTGAAGGAACATGCACGCGTATTAATCATTGATGATTTTATGAAGGCCGGCGGAACGATTCAAGGCATGATGGATTTGCTGTTCGAGTTCAACGCAAAGGTAGCCGGTGTCGGCGTATTCGTGGAATCCGGGGAATTGGAAACCGAGGATCGATTGCTAGAGGATTATGTGTCGTTGGCGAAGCTGACGGCTGTAGATATGAAGACCAAACACACAACCGTTGTACCGGGCAACTATTTCACGTCCCGGACATCTGTTTAGCATCTAATCGAGGAGGATTACTTGTTCATGAAAGCACAACCTCAAATCGTGGCGACAACACAAGCGCCAGCTGCAATCGGACCTTACTCCCAAGCTATAAAGATTGGCAACCTGCTGTTTACCTCCGGTCAAATTCCGCTGACAGCGGAAGGCGTTCTTATTGAAGGTGGAATTGAAGAGCAGACGCATCAAGTATTCCGTAATCTACAAGCTGTCCTGGCTGAAGCGGGAGCAACGTTCGCTGACGTGGCGAAGGCGACGGTATTCATTAAAGATATGAATCAGTTCGCAGCGCTCAATGCCATTTATGCATCCTACTTCGGCGACCATAAGCCGGCTCGCTCTACCGTTGAGGTTGCGCGCCTGCCCAAAGACGTTCTTGTCGAAATTGAGCTGATCGTGGCGATTGAAGTCGAATAGAAACGGATAATATTCCGATTTAAAAAATATTTTCAAACTATACAGATATTTTCCAGAATCATGAAGGAATTCGCATTGAAACGTGGAAGTATACACCAAGTCCTTGATAGGCAAAGGTGGTGAACACAGATGCAAATTACCGATGTTAGACTCCGCCGAGTAAATTCCGAAGGCCGGATGAAGGCAATCGCCTCAATTACCATTGACAATGAGTTTGTCGTTCACGATATTCGCGTGATTGACGGTAACAATGGAATGTTTGTGGCAATGCCAAGCAAGCGTACTCCTGATGGAGAATTCCGCGATATCGCACACCCTATTTCTTCGACGACACGGGAGAAAATCCAAGCTGCCGTCCTAGCAGAATACGAACGTGCAGCGACGGAAGAAGATGTAGCAATCGAAGAAGGCGCCTAAATCAAGGTGTTAAGACGTCTAGCAAAGAGAGCCCAACCGGGCTCTCTTTTCTTTTGCCCACAGATACGCTATATTCAGTAGAGCATTTAAGCAAGGTGAATCGGCTGCGGCTATCCGATATGGTGGCGCCGGCGAGGTTCATTTCGGAGAAATATAAGCTGTGTCTATGGTTTATATTTTGAATAACATAGGGATATAGAAGCTGGGAGGGACATCCTTTGAAGAAAGTAATGGCGATCGTATTGGCAGCTGGACAAGGAAAACGAATGAAGTCCAAACTATATAAAGTGTTGCATCCGGTTTGTGGGAAGCCAATGGTGGCGCATGTGCTGCAGACGGTACAAGATGCGGCTTGTGAGCGCACAGTCGTCGTTCTTGGTCATGGCGCGGAAACGGTCCGCACGTATCTCGGAGATGGCGTGGAGTTTGTTCTGCAGGAGCAGCAGCTTGGTACGGGCCATGCCGTACAGCAAGCAGAGCCGCTGCTTGGCGAGGAAGCGGGAACGACGGTCATTCTGTACGGAGATACGCCTCTGGTGACTTCAGAAACGATTGCAGCGCTGCTTGCGCTTCATACGAAGACAGAATCAGCGGCTACCGTGCTGACGGCCATTGTGCCTAATCCACAAGGACTTGGTCGTATCATCCGCGATGAAGCCGGCAATGTACTGCGGATCGTGGAGCAGAAGGACTGTGCGCCTGAGCAAGCGACGATTACGGAGATCAATACAGGCATGTATTGTTTCGACAATAAGAAGCTGTTCCAGGCGCTGAAGAAGGTAACGAATAACAATGCACAAGGTGAGTTCTACCTCACTGACGTGATGGAAATATTGAAGAACGCAGGCGAGACCGTCGGCGCGTATTGCACGCCGGATTATGCCGAAGGCATTGGCGTTAACGACCGTGTCGGCCTTGGAGAAGCGGAAGCGCTCATGCGTGCCCGAATTAACCGGAAGCATCAAATTAACGGCGTGACGATTATCGATCCTGCTGCGACTTACATTGAAGCAGATGTGGTTATCGGCTCGGATACGATTGTTTACCCAGGCACCGTATTGCGCGGTCGTACTGTGATCGGAGAAGACTGCGTGATTGGTCCTCATGCGGATATTACGGATACGGAGATCGGAAACGGTGTAACAGTGAAGCATTCCAACGCTGTGGAGTCGGTTATTGGCGACGAATGTGCAGTAGGACCATATGCCTACTTGCGTCCGGGTGCGAAGCTTGGTGCAGGCTGCAAAATCGGCGATTTCGTCGAGATCAAGAACGCTGAGCTAGGCGAAGGCACGAAGGTTTCCCACCTGAGCTATGTTGGGGACGCGAAAGTAGGTAAAGACGTGAATATCGGCTGCGGCGCGATTACCGTTAATTATGACGGCTATAACAAGTCACTGACCGAAATCGGCGACCGTGCTTTCGTAGGCAGCAACGTGAATTTGATTGCGCCTGTTAAGATCGGTGACGGTGCTTATGTCGTTGCAGGATCTACCATTACGCAGGACGTGCCGGACAATGATGTAGCGATCGCTCGCGAGCGCCAGGTCAACAAACCGGGTTATGCGGAGAAGCTGCGCGGACGCGCCAAAGCGAAGAAGGATAGCAAGGCGAAAGGCTGATTGTGAGAAGTTGTTCGTTTATTTCCGGGGCGGAATGGGTATGAATATATGGAAATCACTACACTCTCAGGAGGTTTCCGACTATGGCGATACCATTTCGAGCAGAAGCACGGACGACAGCCACGCAAGGCCAATTGAGACAAATGAGACAGCAGGGCAACATACCCGGCGTCGTATACGGCACGAAGCTAAGCAAATCGATTTCGATCTCGGTCAATGAGAAGGAGCTGACGCATTTGCTTCGCTCCCATCCCCATGCCTTGCTTGAACTTGATATTCCGGGAGAAGGCAAGCAGCCCGTCATGCTGACGCAAGTGCAGCGCGAGCCGCTGACACGCGAGCTGCTCCATATTGATTTCCATCAGGTGAACATGAATGAAACCATCAAAACGCCGGTTCGGCTGGAGATGGTCGGTGACTCTACCGGGGTGCGCGAAGGCGGAATTCTGCAGGCGATGCTGCATGAGCTTGAGGTGCATTGTTTGCCGGATCGTATACCGGAGGTCATTGAGGTGGATGTGTCCTCACTCGGCATCGGGGAGAACCTGTTAGTCAGTGATTTGAAGCTTCCATCCGGTGTAACGACCAAGCTGGACGCAGACCAAGTCATTGTAACGATTCTGACTCCTCAGAAAGATCTGACGGCGGAAGAAGCAGAGGATGCGGCGGTAGAAACGAAGGAAGCGGAGCAGCGTGCACATGAAGCGGAGATGCATGCGGTTAAGTTCGAATAAAAGAACGATCAGGGCTGCGGGTAAGAGGCAGCCCTTTACTTTTTTTCAATAGCCGGGTCTGGAAACAAAGGTAAACTGCTTGCGGCTGTAGAAAATATTATTCATCTTGATGTACGATGGGCTGAAATATTCGACGTAGCCAATATCATGATGTTCTTGGCCCCAATAGACTTGGACAGGAACTTGATGCTCATGGTGATCCTGGAAATGATAATCGTCGAAGATAGGCTGGCCGTTTACATACATCGAAAGATACGCTCCTTTATGAACGAAGTTCGGCTTTTCTGCCGAATCTATATGTATGACAATTGAAGGCGAAGATTCGTTGCATAAAGAAAAAAGAAATTTGGTTGTAGCAGGAGTTGAGGATTCAGCATGAAATGGATAGTCGGATTAGGCAACCCCGGCACCGCGTATCAAGGGACGCGGCATAATGTGGGCTTTATGGTCGTCGATGCGCTGGCTAAGCGTTGGGGGATTAGCGTTACGCAGAGCAAATGCAAGGGACTTATTGGCGAAGGCAATGTGGCGGGAACGAAAGTTGCACTCATTAAACCGATGACCTTTATGAATTTATCCGGTGAAACGGTAAGAGGCTTCATGGATTATTTTAAAGCGAATTTGGAAGATGCCATTATCGTTTACGATGATATGGATACGGAAACGGGCAAAATCCGTCTGCGTTATCAAGGCAGCGCCGGCGGTCATAATGGGATTAAGTCCATTATTCAGCATACAGGGACCCAGACGTTCGACCGGATTCGAATTGGTATCTCTCGTCCGCAGCCGGGCATGAGCATTTCGGACTATGTGCTCTCGAATTTCCCGAAGAGCGAGCAGGATCTGCTGAAGGTGATGGTGGAAGATAGCTGCGATGCGGCCGAGTTCGCCCTAACGAATCCATTTGAACGCACGATGGCCAAATATAACCGTTAAATTTCAGCTGATGCGGGCATACTGAGGGTATAACGAATACTCAGGAGGCATACATATGGCTGTAAATTATATTTGCCGGCATTGCAAATCGCAGATTGGGTCGATCGACAACGCCCAAATTTCAGAAACACAGCTCGGTTTCCATTTCTTGACCCCCGAAGAGCGCAGCGATATAATAGCGTATAATCCGAACGGCGACGTTACGGTTAACGTGGTTTGCGACTATTGCCGCGAGGCAATCGACAGCAACCCTGAGCTGCTGCTTGTTTCGAACCCGCTGCAATAAGCGGGCTGCAGGAAATGAATGAAGAGCCTTGGCGTACGGCTGAGGCTTCTTTTTGTAGTGATCTCGAATGGAAAATGTGAATTGTACCTTTGCTAGAGGACGGCAGGTGCCGGTTCTTATAGATTGTCTGGTGTGGAAAGAAACGAGGTGCCGCTAACGTTGAAAGCATTACTGGAAGCTTACGCTGCGGATACGGATTTTCAATCTATCGTATCCGGAATCAAGAAAGGGATGCAGGAGCAGCTGATATCGGGGCTCGCCGGTTCTTCGAGGCAGGTCATGATCGCTGCTCTGAAACAGGAGTTTGACAGACCGATGCTGGTGGTCACTCACAATATGTTCGCCGCGCAGAAGATTGCGGAGGATCTGGTGGAGTGCTTGTCCGAGAACGAGGTCCTGCTGTATCCCGCCAATGAATTAGTCGCTGCAGAAGCAGCAATATCGAGCCCGGAAACGCTGGCGCAACGGATGGATGTGCTTATCCGACTGTCGCAAGGGTTTCGCGGGATTGTTGTCGTGCCGTTCTCCGGCGTACGGCGTTTCCTGCCGATAAGCAGCGTGATGGCCGGTGCTCGCATCGAGCTGCGCGTAGGCGAGACGCTATCGTTGGAAGCGTTCTTACGCCAAATGGTAGAGCTTGGCTTTGTGCGCGTCGATAAGGTAGAGGGCAAAGGTGAAATGAGTGTGAGGGGCGGAATCGTCGACTTCTTCCCGCTTACTTCAGCGCATCCGTATCGGGTGGAATGGTTCGACGACGAGATCGATTCGATTCGTTCCTTTGATCAGTCCGATCAACGCTCCATTGAGAAGATGGAGACGTATACCGTACCGCCTTGTCAGGAAATTCTGGCTGATGCGAGAAGGTTTGAGAATGCGGCTCAGCATGCCGCAGAGCTGCTGGAGCAGCAGCTGCTGAAGATGACAGACCGCACAGCGAAGGATCGTCTGCGTTCGGAGATCGGTTCGGAGCTTGAGAAGCTGCGGGAGCATGTGTATTTTCCGGAAATCTATAAATATATTTCGCTGCTCTATCCGGAGCGGCATACGTTATTTGACTATGTACCTAAGGATACGCTGCTTATTTATGACGAGCCGACAAGGCTGATTGAAACCGGTCGCCAGCTGGAGCGGGATGAATCGGAGTGGGCGCTGCATCTCTTAACGAACGGCAAAGCGCTGCCTTCGCTGGCCCTTGCGCGTCCTTCTGACGACGTGCTCTTCCATCGTCCGTTCCCGACGCTGTTTCTTTCCCTTTTCTTAAGGCAAATTCCGCATACGCAGCCGCAAAATATTTTGAACGTAGTGTGCCGCTCCATGCAGAACTTCCACGGTCAAATGAACGTGCTGAAAGCGGAGATGGAACGTTGGCGCAAGACAGGCGCCACGGTTATGATGCTGGCCGGAAACGCGGAGCGGATGGACCGCATGCGCCGGGTGCTGCATGACTATGGCATTGAACCGCCTGTTATCATGGAAGGCAATCTGCAAACGGGCTTCGAGCTGCCTTCGATTCATCTCATCGTAATTACCGAAGGCGAGATGTTCTCGCAGAAGCAGCGCAAGGCGCGCCGCCTCGATAAGAAGATGGACAATGCGGAGCGGATTAAGAGCTATACGGAGCTGAAGGTAGGCGATTACGTCGTCCATCAGAATCATGGTATCGGCAAGTACATGGGGATCGGTACGCTTGAAATTGCCGGTATCCATAAGGACTATATGCATATTTTGTACGCGGGCGGCGACAAGCTGTCTGTACCGATCGAGCAGATTGACCTGATTCAGAAATATGTCGGCTCCGAAGAGAAAGAGCCGAAGGTGTATAAACTTGGCGGCAGCGAAT
The DNA here is from genome assembly GCF_056269305.1 of Paenibacillus sp. J22R3. Lineage (NCBI taxonomy): Bacteria > Bacillati > Bacillota > Bacilli > Caryophanales > Paenibacillaceae > Paenibacillus > Paenibacillus sp. J22R3. The sequence goes on from NZ_JBWDNS010000012.1 coordinate 24,618, forward strand.
GGACGCGGGTGAAGAGCAAAGCGCAATCGTCGGTCAAAGACATTGCCGATGAGCTCATTAAGCTGTATGCCGAGCGGCAGTCCACGACCGGCTTCGCATTCGGCGCAGATACTTCGTATCAGCAGGATTTCGAGGCGATGTTCCCTTATGACGAAACAGTCGATCAGCTGCGGGCCATAGCCGAAATCAAGAAGGATATGCAAATCGCGCGTCCGATGGATCGCCTGCTCTGCGGAGATGTCGGCTACGGTAAAACCGAGGTAGCAGTAAGGGCAGCATTCAAGTCCGCTATTGAGGGTAAGCAGGTCGCTATTCTGGTACCAACAACGATTCTGGCGCAGCAGCACTATGAAACCTTCCGGGAGCGTTTCTCGGGATTCCCATTCAATGTGCAGGTGCTCAGCCGTTTCCGTTCGAAGAAGGATCAAACAGCCACAATGAAAGGGCTGAAGGCGGGCACGGTCGATGTCGTCATCGGCACACATCGTCTGCTTTCGCAGGATATTATTTTCAAAGACCTGGGACTGCTTATCGTGGATGAGGAGCAGCGTTTCGGCGTGTCGCATAAAGAGAAGCTGAAGCGGCTCAAAACAAACGTCGACGTGCTGACGCTGACGGCAACGCCGATTCCGCGCACGCTTCATATGTCGATGCTCGGTGTGCGGGACTTGTCCGTCATTGAGACGCCGCCGGAGAATCGTTTCCCGGTTCAAACCTATGTGGTGGAATACAGTCCATCGCTTGTGCGGGAGTCCATCGAGCGGGAGCTTGCGCGCGGCGGCCAAGTGTACTATCTATATAATCGCGTACAGGGAATCCACCAGATGGCAGAGCAAATCCATGCGCTTGTGCCGGATGCACGGGTGGCGGTCGGTCATGGCCAAATGTCGGAGCAGGAGCTGGAGAAGACGATTCTGGACTTCCTTGACGGGGAATCCGACGTGCTTGTCAGCACCAGCATCATTGAGACAGGCGTTGATATTCCGAACGTCAATACACTTATCGTCCACGACGCGGACAAGATGGGGCTTTCTCAGCTGTATCAGCTGCGCGGCAGGGTAGGACGATCCAACCGGATCGCTTATGCATACTTCACCTACCAACGTGATAAAGTACTGACAGAAGTGGCCGAGAAGCGGCTGCAGTCGATCAAAGAATTTACGGAGCTCGGCTCCGGATTCAAGATTGCGATGCGCGACTTGTCGATCCGCGGAGCGGGGAACCTGCTTGGTGCGGAGCAGCACGGGTTCATTGCCTCTGTTGGCTTTGATCTGTATTCGCAAATGCTGGCTGATGAGATTAAGAAGCGTAAAGCAGACATGGGCGGCGGCGAAGTCGAGGAGCCTGTGAAAGAAGTCAGCACGATCATAGATATGAGCATCGATGCCTACTTGCCGTCTTCCTATATTTACGATAGCATACAGAAGATAGAGATTTATAAGAAAGTGGCCTCGGTTCGCACCTTCGAGGAAGTGGAAGATTTGCGTGAGGAGTTGATTGACCGGTTTGGCGATCTGCCGCAAGCGGTCGACAACCTGCTTTCTGTAGCTCGTTTGAAGGTGTACGGCGCGATCTGCGGCATTGAGCAAATCGGCGGAAAAGGCGAGGATATCGCCTTGCGTTTCGCGGAACGTGAGAAGCAGCGGTTCGACACGAAGAAGGTTGACCTGTTATGCCTGCAGCTGGAAAACCGGTTCAAGCGTTCGGCCGGACAAGAGCCTTATCCGCTTATGCAATTAAGAGGCAAAGGATTGTCGGTGGAGCAGAAGCTTGAGCTGCTGGAACGTTTTTTGATGCACTATAAAGACACCATTCAATCGAAAGGGGAACTACAGAATGTTACGCACTAACTATTGGAGAAAAGCGACTCTGCTCGCGCTGGCTGCTGTGCTGGTTGTTGTATTGGCAGCAGGCTGCGGCAAGAAGAAAGAGGAGGGCGCGGCTCCGGGTACGGGCGAAGGCAAGACGATCGCTACGTATACAGACGGCACGGTAACGGATAAGGAATTTAAGAAGTACTCGACATTCTTTGGCATCGTACAGCCTCAAACAGAGATGTACCTCAGCATTCCACAGCTGCAGGAACAATTTCTGCGTGAATATATCGGCTACAAAGTGTTGTACAAGCGTCTAGGCGACGTTAAGCAAGATGATGCAACGAAGAAAGAAGTCGACAATTTCTACACGCAAATGAAGCAGCAAATCGACGGTACACCGGAAATCAAGAAGAAAGCCGATGACGCTGGTTTGACTGAAGACGATATTAAATACTTCTACTCCATGATCTCTACGATTATGAAGGAGCAAGAGAAGAAAGTAACCGACGATCAAGTAAAGAAAGAATTCGAAACGACAAAAGCTGATTATAACGTGATTAGCGTTCGTCACATTCTCATTGGCACTGTAGATCCTGCGACAGGCGAAGAGAAGCGTAAAGACGAAGAAGCGCTAAAAATCGCGAAAGAAGTAAAAGCGAAGCTGGATGCAGGCGGCGACTGGAAAGAGCTTGCGAAGAAGTACTCCGACGATACAGGCTCCAAAGAAAACGGCGGTCTGTACGAAGCGCAGCAAGCTAAAGGCTGGGTTGCGGAATTTAAAGACGCAGCCAACAAGCAAGAAATCGGCAAAGTCGGCGAACCGGTTAAATCCCAATTCGGTTACCATGTCATGAAGGTTGAGAAACGCGAAGCTACAGCATTCGATAAATTAACCGCAGAAGACAAGACGCTGCTGAAGCAAGCTGTTGCCTCGGCAAACCTGAATAAATTTATGACGGACGAGCTTCCGAAGCTGATTACGAAGATTGATCTGCCTAAAGCGGAAACGCCTGCTGCAGATGATTCCAAGACGGATGATTCGAAGACGAATGATTCGAAATCAGACAACACGGACAAAGCAACAGACGATAAAGCAACAAACGACAAGAAGTAAGAAGCAACACAACAAGCTCAGCCTCATGGCTGGGCTTGTTTTGAACATATCAGCGAAAAATGGGAGGCGTTTCAATGGGACAGCAGCTATTTTTTGTGGGATCTTATTCAGCGAAAGAGCAAGAAGGCATCTCTGGCATGGTCTTACATACGGAGGACGGCGCAATTACGCGACTTTCAGGTCAAGCAGGCATTCTTAATCCATCCTTTCTAAGAAGCAATGAAGCAGGCACAAGACTCTATGTGGTCAGTGAGACAGGGGCAGAGCCGGGTAGTGTGCACAGCTTTGCCATCCATGCCGATAACGGGGAACTGAAGGCGATCAATGAAGTAACCACTCAAGGCGGTTCACCTTGCCATATTGAATCCGATGCTACAGGGAAGCTGCTTGTGGTGACGAACTATACAGGAGGCAATTTGGCTGTATACGGAATCGAGAGTGAGGATGGTGCGCTCGTGCCGGCGGATTCCGCTGTTCACGAGGGAAGCGGGCCGCGAAAGGATCGCCAGGAAGCGCCGCATCCGCATTCCGCTATTATTGATCCGGCCAACCGTTACGTGTTGATTGCAGACCTCGGTATTGATCAACTCGTTCATTATGAAATCGATCATGCCGCGCAGAAGCTGGTTAGACTAAAGGAGACGGAGATGCCGGCCGGCGCGGGTCCGCGTCACATGGCATTCCACCCGCAGTCGCCTGTGCTGTATGTGATTAATGAGCTGGACAGCACGGTAGGCGTTTACGGCTATGAGGCAGATCAGTCTCAGCTTACGTTGAAGCAAATTATTAGTACGCTGCCGGAAGGATATGACGGAGCGACGACATGTGCCGACATTCATGTGACGGCGGATGGCCGCTTCTTGTATGGCTCCAACAGAGGGCATGATAGTATTGCGGTTTATCGCATAGTTGCCGAAGGGAAGCTGGAGCTTGTCGAGATTACGCCGAGCGGCGGCAGAACACCGCGAAATTTTGCGATCTCGCCGGATGGACAGTACCTGCTGGCAGCTAACCAAGATTCGGATAACATCGTAACTTTCCGAATCGATGAAGCGACAGGCGGACTGACGCCTACGGGCAACGTCATCGAGACGAGCAAGCCGGTTTGTATTTCTTTTGCATAAGTAGGCGAGGTAGAAAGTCGGATGGGCACATGATGCCTGTCCGGCTTTTTTTGTTGTATTCAGGGATGGCTCGTGGGAGTAGTGATAGGGACGAGGATGAAGTTTATGCGTTAAGTAAATGTAATATATATGGCACATACAAACGTGGTTTTTGAATAATTCAATCATAAGAGTGAGTAAATATAACATAAATTCGATCAATTTCGGAGTGTATGCGCTACCACATAAATATTTCCATCATTTATGTAATCTTTGTTGACATCAAACTTGGGCTGATCTTATAATGAAACCACGAACGATGGAAGTTCAATCCAGTAAAACGTTCGGATTAGAGATAAAAAGTGGATAGGGAGTGGGAGAATGAGGAAGAACGTTTGGAAAAGTGGGGTTTTCATTCTGTTTGCCTGTTGTTTGGTGCTGGCAGGCTGCAGCAAGAACGACAATAAGGCCGCATCGACGAATGCAGCCGGTTCCGGCGACAGTGCAAGCGAAATTAAAGTCGGCATTCTTCATTCTCTTAGCGGCACGATGGCAATCAGCGAAGTATCGGTTAAAGATTCGGAAATGATGGCGATTGACGAAATAAACGCTAAAGGCGGTGTATTAGGGAAGAAGATCGTTCCTGTCGTCGAGGATGGCGCGTCCGACTGGCCGACATTCGCGGAGAAAGCGCGGAAGCTGATTTCGGAGGATGAGGTAGCGACTGTTTTTGGCGGATGGACATCTTCCAGCCGTAAAGCGATGCTTCCGGTGTTCGAGGAGCTGAAAGGCTTACTCTGGTATCCGGTTCAGTATGAAGGCTTAGAGCAATCCCCGAACATCATGTACACCGGCGCTACGACCAACCAACAAATCGTTCCGGCCGTCACTTGGCTGCTTGAAAACCACGGCAAGAAATTCTTCCTCCTAGGCTCTGACTACGTATTCCCGCGCACCGCTAACAAAATCATCAAAGAACAGCTGAAAGTTGAAGGCGGCGAGCTCGCCGGTGAAGAATATACCCCTCTTGGACATACCGACTATGCAACAGTCATTGCCAAAATCAAAGAAGCGAAGCCGGATGTGGTGTTCAATACGCTTAACGGCGACAGTAACGTGGCGTTCTTCAAACAATTGAAGGATGCAGGCATCTCCTCAAAAGACCTGACGACCTTATCCGTATCCGTAGCTGAAGAAGAAATTCGCGGTATTGGCGTCGATGTACTGGCTGGTACATATGCCGCTTGGAACTACTACCAAACAACAGATACCCCGGCGAACAAAACCTTCGTTGAAAACTATAAGAAAAAATACGGCGAAGACCGTGTTACGGCCGACCCGATTGAAGCGGGCTATGATGCTGTTTACCTCTGGGCGGCAGCAGTTGAGAAAGCAGGCTCCGCGGACGTAGAGAAAGTGAAAGAAGCGGCCAAAGAGCTGGAGTGGGATGCGCCGGAAGGCAAAGTGAAAATCGACGGCGAAACACAGCATCTGTACAAAACGGTTCGGATCGGCGAGGTTCAAACGGATGGCCAATTCAAGGAAGTATGGAACTCCGGAGAGCCGGTTAAGCCAGACCCTTACCTCAAAGGCTACTCATGGGCTGCCAGCTTGAGCGAAAGCAAATAACAAATCAATAGTCCGGTACTAACGTGAACTGCGCCGCCGCCAGACACAGCAAGGCCCAGCAATTGGGCAGCGCTTGATGTGTTTAGGACGGCGCAGTTTGCATAAGGGGTGAATGCGATCGATGGATGTTATCATAGTGCAGTTGTTTAACGGGATCAGCGTAAGCTCGATTCTGCTGCTTATCGCGCTTGGTCTGGCGATTACTTTTGGCCTGATGAAAGTTATTAATATGGCGCATGGCGAGCTTATTATGATCGGTGCCTACACCGCATACGTCGTGCAAAATCTCTTTACCTCTTATATGCCTGAATCGGCATTCGGCTGGTATTTCGTGCTTGCCATACCGGTAAGCTTCTGCGTTGCTTTCGCGTTTGGCATGATGCTGGAGATGACGCTTATCCGATTTCTCTATGGGCGGCCGCTCGATAGTCTGCTTGCCACCTGGGGTGTCGGACTCATGCTGCAGCAGATCGCACGGAGCATCTTCGGTGCACCGAATGTCGGCGTAACAAGTCCCGAATGGCTCAATGGCGGTGTAACTGCATTGGGCGGCGTTGTATTCCCGTACAAGCGACTATTCATCATTGGTCTGGTGTTGGTCTGTTTGTTCGTCATGTATCTGTACATCTATCGGAGTCACTCCGGACGCAGAATGAGAGCCGTTATGCAAAATCGTGAAATGGCTGCCTGCCTCGGCATTTCAACGCGCAGAGTAGATGCGATGACTTTCGCGATTGGCTCTGGCATTGCGGGTATCGCAGGCTGTGCGCTTACGCTCATTGGTCCGATTGGTCCTTCGATTGGGACGTACTACATCGTGGATGCGTTTATGGTCGTTGTACTCGGTGGTGTAGGGAAGCTGGTAGGAACGGTGTTCGGTGCGCTTGGCATCGGGATGTCGAATACGATCTTTGAATATTGGACGACGGCTTCGCTTGGCAAAGTGCTTGTGTTCCTGTGTATCGTTGCTTTCCTGCAGTGGAAGCCGATGGGGCTTGTGGCGATGCGCTCACGTTCGCTTGATAACTAGACGGGATAGAGTTGCCCTTGAAAGGTGGAGTCATGATGCAGCTTCGAACGATGACGCCTGAGCGGATATGGCTTTTGGCGGGTTATGCGGTTGCCGCTGCTGCGTTATTCTGTGCACCGCTTGTGTTGAGTGATTTTCGTTTAAATTTGCTGGCGAAGTTTCTGGCCTATGCCATTGTAGCGCTGGGGCTTGATTTGATATGGGGGTATACCGGCATTCTCAGCCTGGGACACGGCGTGTTCTTCGGCTTAGGCGGCTATGCGATGGCAATGTATCTGAAGCTTGATGCAAATGGAGGGAAACTGCCCGACTTTATGGATTGGAGCGGCCTAATGGCGCTTCCTTGGTTCTGGAAGCCGTTCGGATCGCTGCCCTTTGCCGTGCTGGCAGGTATATTAATACCGGCGCTGCTGGCTCTGATACTAGGTTACTTTACGTTCCGCAATCGAATTCGCGGCGTGTACTTCACGATTCTAACGCAGGCGCTCGTCATCATTACCGTCACGCTGTTCATTGGGCAGCAGGCGTATACCGGCGGCACGAACGGAGTGACCGGCTACAGTAAGCTGCTCGGGTTCTCGCTGGCGTCGCCGGACACGAAACGCTACCTATACTGGTTGACAGTCGTGCTGCTAATCGGGGCCTTTATACTCTGCCGATTTATAGTGAAAAGCCGCTTCGGTAAGGTGCTGCGAGCAATAAGGGATGGCGAGAATCGGGTACGGTTCATCGGGTATAACCCTGCTGTCTATCAGATGGTCGCCTTCAGCATCTCGGCAGGGCTTGCCGGACTCGCAGGCATGCTGTTCGTACTGCATGTCGGCATTATTTCTCCCTCTATGATGGGCATTGTACCTTCCATCGAGATGGTGCTCTGGGTAGCAATCGGAGGCCGTGGAACATTGGTCGGCGCGGTGCTTGGCGCAGTGCTGCTGAATTCTGCTAAGAGTGCTTTCAGCGAATCTTACCCGGATATATGGATTCTGTTCATGGGCGCATTGTTCGTCGTTGTCGTGGTCTTCTTACCGAAAGGAGCGGCGGGCCTGTTTGGGCAATTCAAGTGGTTTAGAAGGAGGAAGGCAGCTGATGAAGGAGCAAAAGGAGTCCCTAGTAGTCCTGCAGTGTGACGAGGTAACGGTCGACTTTGACGGGTTTAAAGCGGTACAGGGGATGAATTTCTCCCTTGCCCGGGGGGAGCTGCGATTTCTGATAGGCCCCAACGGAGCGGGTAAGACGACGATGCTTGATGTCATATGCGGCAAGGTGAAGCCGGCTGACGGGAAGGTGATGTTCAGCGGAAGCGTTGATATTACGCGGAAGAAGGAGCATCAGATCGCGGAGCTTGGCATCGGCCGCAAATTTCAAACGCCGTCTATATTCGCGTCCCTTACCGTGATGGAGAACTTTGAAATTGCAATGAAGCAGAAACGGGGCGTATTTGCCGCGATGCGAGCGAAGATGCGGGCTGAGGATCGAGAGCGAATTCATGCTCAGCTTGAGCTGGTTGGACTGTCGGGAAAAGCGGACTGGCGAGCTGGCGGACTCTCGCACGGGGAGAAGCAGTGGCTCGAAATCGGGATGATGCTGCTGCAGGAGCCGGAGATTCTGCTGCTGGATGAGCCTGTTGCCGGGATGACCGATGGGGAGACCGAGAAAACCGGCGAGCTGCTGCAGCATATTCGCAAGACGCAGTCGATTGTCGTCGTGGAGCATGACATGGAATTTGTGCGCAGCTTCGCGAGCAAGGTGACGGTGATGCATGAGGGGAAGCTGCTGAAGGAAGGATCCATGGAAGAAGTGCAGCGCGATGACCGCGTAGCGGAAGTGTATCTGGGGAAAAGGCGGGATGTCGATGCTAGCCGTTCAACAGCTTGAAGCGGGTTATGGGGAGAGCGTTATTTTGCGGCAGGTTACGCTTCAGGTGCGGCCGGGGCAGGTCGTCTGTTTGCTAGGGCGTAACGGGGTCGGCAAGACGACGCTGATGAAGAGCATTATGGGGGTGCTGAAGGCGCGAAAAGGTACGGTGACCTACAAAGGAACCGATCTGACGAAGCGGGCGCCCGGCGAGCGTGCGAAGAAGGGGATCGGATACGTGCCGCAAGGGCGCGAAATCTTCCCGCAGCTGACCGTATTTGAGAATGTGCTGCTCGGATTGGAAGCGTGCAAAGAGAAAAAACGCGCCATTCCGGAGTCGGCCGTTGCCAAATTTCCCGTATTGCCTTCGATGTATGGTCGCAGAGGCGGTGATTTGAGCGGCGGACAGCAGCAGCAGCTGGCTTTTGCCAGAGCGCTTGCCTCCGAGCCGGAATTGCTGCTGCTCGATGAACCGTGTGAAGGCATTCAGCCATCGATTGTCGATGATATCCGCGATGTGATTCGATCGATTAAGGCAGGAGGCGAGACCGCTATTCTGCTGGCGGAGCAAAGTTTGGAGTTTGTGAAGAGTGTCGGAGACTACTTCTACATCCTCGAGAAAGGCTCGATCGCATGGGAAGGCGGCTTGTCCGATTTGAACGATGAAGTCATCCGTCATTATTTGACCGTCTAGCATTCATGTAATAAAACCTAACATAGACATTGACACATTAGCTATTTCACTCTTACAATACAGATAAATGTAAGGTTGGTTAACAATAGAATATCGGTTCTCGGCAATTTACGGGAACGAAAAAGCTGTCTAGGGTTCCGTGGTGTCACAACCAGCTGGTCCGAGAGGCGGCGTATGGAGAATGGCTCACATGAACTTGGGCCGCGATCTCCGTATAACACGGAAGGACAAAAGCCTGGGAGATCTCTCCTGAGGCTTTTTCTATTCTTATAGAGAATCGATAGGAGTGGGGAGAAATGAAGAGAACGAAACGGACGACGGTTACACTGTTACTGCTAGCTGCAATGCTGACGGCGCTCACCGGCTGCGGAGGTTCCAAGGAAGCTTCATCCAGTTCGGACGATTCGCCGATTACAATTGCGCTTAGTCCTTGGCCGGGCTGGTTCTTCTGGTACCTCGTCGACGAGAAGGGCTTCTTCGAGAAACATGACGTCAAAGTCGATCTGAAATGGTTCCCGGTTTACAGTGATTCTCTTCAAGCACTCGCTACGGGCAAAGTGGATGCCAATAGCCAAACGCTCAGCGATACACTTGCTCCCGCATCCAAAGGAATCGGCTTGAAAGCCGTTCTTGTCAATGACAACTCCTATGGCGGTGACGCGATTGTCAGCAAGTCGAACATCGGCTCCATTGCCGAGTTGAAAGGCAAAACCGTTGCAACGGAGCTCGGAACCGTCGATCATCTGCTGCTGCTGACCGCGCTGGATCAGAACGGACTGACAGAGAAGGATGTCAATTACGTCAATATGACGGTCAACGATGCAGGACCTGCATTTATATCCGGCAAAACAGATGCATCCGTGCTATGGGAGCCGTTCCAAACGAAAGCAGTTAAAGAAGGCAAGGGCAAGGTGCTCTTCTCTTCCAAAGATACACCGGGCCTCATTCCCGATCTGCTCGTCTTCCGCGATGATGTCGTGAAGAACCGTCCGGATGATATTCAGAAGATCGTAGATGCATGGTTCGATGCGCTGAATTATTTTAAATCCCATCAGGATGAAGCCATTAAGCTTATGGCGGAGAAAGCAGAAACGACGCCGGAGGATTTCAAGCTTGGTCTTGACAGCATTAAGCTGTTCACACCGTCGGATAACGTGAACGCATTCGGTAAACGCGATGATTACACGTCGTTGCCTTATACCGCTCAGAAAACGGCCGACTTCTTGAAAAAGCTCGATATGGTGGATGAAATCAAAGACTTCGACGTCCTCTTCGACTCATCGTTTGTAGAAAAAGCAGCTAAGGAGTGATCACGATGAAGGCAAACGAGCTTAAACCCGGGCATAAGAAGCGGCCGAATCGGTTTCAAATCTTTAAGGATATCGGCGGGAGGCCGTTTGCCTTCACCGCAGGATTCTCTTTTGCACTCTTGTTCATCGTCTGGTCGGCGCTTAGTTACACGGAATCGGTAAATCCGGTCTTCCTGCCAACGCCGGATAAAGTATTTGTCGAGATGTTCAAGATGCTGGGCACCGGTGAGTACTGGCATCATATCGGGATTAGCGTGTTCCGTGTATCGGCAGGGTTCTTGCTCGCCTGTATCGTTGGCATTCCGCTCGGCATCTTCGCAGGTACATTCAAGTACGGTGAAGCCTTCGTAGAACCGCCGATGGAATTCATCCGCTACATGCCGGCAGTTGCCTTTATTCCACTCATTATGGTGTGGGCCGGCATTGGGGAATGGGCGAAAATCCTGCTTATCTTCCTCGGCTGCTTCTTCCAGCTCGTCTTAATGGTGGCGGACAATACGCGCCGCGTCTCTCATGATCTGCTTCAAGCGTCCTTCACGCTTGGGGCAGGCCGCTGGAAGGCGATCGAGACGGTGCTTATTCCAGCCATTCAGCCGCAATTGATGAACACACTTCGCCTCATTCTAGGCTGGGCATGGACGTACCTCGTCGTTGCCGAGCTCGTAGCGGTCAACAGCGGACTCGGTTACGCCATTATGAAGGCACAGCGGTTCCTGAATACGGATCAAATTTTTGTCGGCATTATCGTCATCGGTCTTCTTGGACTCATTAGCGATCGGATCTTCGCTTTCTTAAACCGCAGGTTGTTCCCTTGGGCGTGATGATTGGATGGTTCGCAGGCAGTAGACATTGCAATGAAATCAGTACAGGGAGTTGATCGCGATGGAAGCCGTTAAACGTGAAGCTAACTATGAAGAGCAATCGGCAAACGCGAAAGGAAATACTCGAGCCAGTGCGAAGGATTTAGCGGTGGTGCAGCGCGGTGAGATCGTAATTCGAGGCCTGCAGAAGGTGTACGAGACGAAGAAAAGCCAATTCGAAGCCCTCAAAAATATCGATATGAGCATTGGCACCAATGAGTTTGTCACCATCGTAGGCCCTTCCGGCTGCGGGAAATCGACGCTGCTTCGTATCGTTGCGGGACTTGATGAGCTGACGGACGGATCGGTTACGTTGGATGGCGAAGAAGTGATCGGGCCGGGTGCTGAGCGAGGCATGGTCTTCCAAGGATATACGCTGTTTCCGTGGCTCACGGTGCGTGAGAATATTGAGTACGGCCCGAAGCTGAAAGGGATTTCGACGCTGGAGCGCCGTGCGATCAGCAATCATTTTCTGAAAGTGATTAAGCTCGAAGCGTTTGCTAGCGCCTATCCAAAGCAGCTCTCGGGCGGGATGAAGCAGCGGGTGGCGATTGCGAGGGCGCTTGCGAACCGTCCGAAGGTACTGCTCATGGATGAACCGTTCGGAGCACTTGATGCGCAGACGAAGCTGGAGATGCAAGAGATGCTGCTTGAGGTGTGGGAGAAGGAGAAGACGACTGTTCTCTTCATCACGCATGATATCGACGAAGCGATTTTCCTGTCGCAGCGCATCGTAGTGATGGGTGCAGGCCCGGGCCGCATTCTGAAAACCTTCGATGTGGGACTGCCGGATAAACGGACTCCTGAAGTACGCGAGCTGCCGGAATTTCTGGCGCTCAAGCGAGAGCTTGGACAGCTGCTGAAGCATTAAGCAAGGCAATCTTGGACGAGGAGTGATCCGGCATGGTGAGGCGTGATTCGAATGACCCTTCCGCGGGAAGCGGCAAGGCGGGCAGTGCAGGCGGTGCTGATGCGAAGCGCTTCAATAGAAAGCTGCTGGCGGCACTTGGTTTTATCGTTAGAATGATGTTCTTTCGGCATCCCGAAGCTCTTCGTTAGAGCTGCGGGGTGCTTTTTTTCTATGTTCTGGGGATCTTTGTGGAAGATACCTCCAACAGCGGTGATTCAAGGCTTTTGTCCCTTTTCCACGTGCATAAGAAAATGGGAGGGGATGAATACTATGGTCAGATCGATAATCACCTTTTTCAAGGATCCTCTCCTCTTGAACGATAGAAAAATTGCAATTTGCAGCTTGCGTCCAGTCCAATTCAAAACCTTCAAGGAAAGTGGGGCAACTAGAACATGAAAGCAACTGGAATTGTCCGTCGTATCGATGATCTCGGCCGGGTCGTCATCCCTAAGGAAATCCGCCGAACACTGCGCATACGCGAGGGCGACCCGCTGGAAATATTCGTTGATCGCGATGGCGAAGTTATTTTGAAGAAGTATTCCCCGATTGGTGAGCTTGGCGATTTCGCCAAAGAGTATGCGGAATCTTTAGCTGAAAGCACAGGCCATATTACGTTGATCACGGATAGGGACAATATTATTGCGGTCGCGGGAGCATCCAAGAAAGATTATTTGGAGAAGCAGATCGGCTCCATGCTGGAGAGCTGTATGGAGAACCGCAAAACCGTTGTGGAAGCCGGCGGCGGCTCTTACGAGGTCGTCAAAGATATTGGAGAGGCATTCAGTTCTTTCGTGGCGGCTCCGATTGTAGCCGGCGGCGATCCTATCGGCACCGTTGTGCTGCTAAGTAAGGACGAAAGCGTCAAGATGGCGCAAATGGAGACCAAAATGGCAGAAACCGCAGCGGGGTTCCTCGCCAAGCAAATGGAGCAATAGCAGCGTAGAAGCTTCCTTGAAGAGCATGTCTTCATGGGAGCTTTTTTCTGTAGAGGTCCATTCTGCGCGGCCGTTTGGGGTATAATGGGAGCAGGAGAAGAGAGTAGGGCAGGTGCACAGGTTTTGAAAATAGGGCAAGAGGAGCATGCTGTGACTGCGGATGTGGATGGGCAGCGTGTGGAGCAGGGCGTGGGGACAACGGAGAAACGCGCGGGCACGGGGAAGATGGAGCGTGCAGGCACAGAGATAACGGAGAAGAGTACGAGCATGGGGGAAACGGAAAAAAATACGCGCACAGGCGGAACGGTGAAGAGTACAGGCACGGGGTATAAGCCTCTACTGCTGCGCGGTGCGGCTCTAATGGGCGTTGCCATGCTTATCAGTAAGACGCTTGGCACGATGCAGAAAATTCCGCTGCAAAATATAGCCGGTGATCGCGTATTCGGGATCTATAACGCGGTATATCCCCTGTATCAACTGCTGCTGGTGATGGTAACGGCAGGATTCCCTGTTGCGGTTTCGCTGCTCGTAGCCGAGCGCGAGGCACGCGGGGATTCAGGCGGTGCAAGGCGTGTGCTTGGCGCCAGCGCTTGGTTATTGTTTATGAGCGGCGCTGTGGGATTTGTACTGCTATGGCTCGGGGCCGATAGAATCGCCGTCTGGATAGGCGACGCGGCCACTGCATCTGCGGTGCGAACCGTCTCGCTCGCGCTTTGGTTCGCGCCTGTCATGGCGGCGCTTCGCGGTTACTATCAAGGGCGGGGACAGATGCTGCCTTCGGCCGTGTCCCAGCTATCGGAACAGACGGTCCGCGTGGCGGGTATGTTGATTCTGCTCGCGGTCGGCTGGCATTACAATTGGTCTGATGCTAAGCTTGCTGCCGGCGCAACTGCCGGTTCAGCCATCGGCGGCGCGGCGGGTCTTGCGGTAATTGCGGCGTTCTGGCTGCGGGAGCGGGGATGGCGGGAGCAAGAGCAAGACCGGAAAGAGAAGTGGAAGCTGGGCGTTACGGTTGAACGTAACTTTTCGCAGGAAGTGGGTAAAGAAAGAATAGTGACGTTGATGCGCAAACTGGCTCTGCTTGCGATTCCGGTTACGCTAGGGGCGCTTGCCGTACCGGCGCTTGGCGTTGTGGATGCATTCACGGTTCCGCGCTTGCTTCGCGGAACCGGTGTGTCGCAGGCCGAAGCGATGTCGCTCTTCGGCCTGTACAGCCGGGGCCAGCCGCTTGTGCAGCTGGTCGTCATGGTTGCGGGCGCGATGGGAGCCGCGCTGGTTCCCGCGCTCGCGGCCGCGCGCGTGCGCGGAGACGAAGCCGCCGTGCGTCAGCAGGCGGCTCTCGTGCTGCGGGCTGCGTGGGGCATCGGCGCAGCCGCGGCTTTAGGGCTCGCGCTGCTGGCCGAGCCCGTTAATGTGATGTTGTACGCGGACGATGCCGGATCGCGTACGTTTGCCCTTGTCGGGTGCACGGCGCTCGCGGGCACCGTTAGCGCCATCGCGGCTGCGACGCTGCAGGGGCTGGGGGCTGTCCGTGCCCCTGCGCTGTTCATGCTGGCCGCGGCCGCGCTGAAGGCGGCGTTCAACGCCGCCCTCGTGCCGGCGTTCGGCACGGCCGGCGCAGCCTGCGCCGGCATCGCTGCGCTCACGGCGGCCGCCCTGCTCGGCACGGGCGCCGTCCGCCGCGCCTCCGGCGCGGCTATGCCCGCGCGGCGCGCCGCGGGCATCGGACTCGCACTCGCGGTCATGGCCGCGGTGCTCGTCCTGATCGAGCGCGGCGGTGCCCCGCTGCTCGACCTTGCGCTGCCGCCGAGGGCGGCAGCTTGCGCGCTCGCGCTCGGGGGAACCGCCCTCGGCGGAGCGCTCTTCGCCGCCGCCGTGCTGCGCTTCGGCGGCGTGACCGCGCGCGAGCTGCGCGCGCTTCCGGGCGGCGATGCGCTTGCCGCCCGATTACAGCGTTGGCGGCTGCTACCCGCCGCCAACTAACTCGCCTCGGCGGAACACTTCGCCGACAATTGCATTCCCAAAGGAGGAACATACATACATGTCACAACCAACAATAACCGTGGTCGGACTAGGCTCCGGCGACGAAGACCAGCTTACGCTTGGCGTTTGGCGCAGACTGCAAGAAGCGTCCAATCGCTATGTCCGGACGGACAAGCACCCCATGATGAAGGTATTCAGCGATCATCAGTTAGCATACGAGTCCTTCGATTTTCTATACGAGGAGATGGAATCGTTCCCGGATGTATATGAAGCAATTGCAGAACAGCTCATTGCGAACGCCGGCACCAAAGGCAGCTTAATTTTCGCCGTTCCCGGCCATCCCATGGTGGCGGAGCGGACCGTACAGCTGCTGCGCGAGCGCTGCCCGGAGCGGGGCATTGAGCTGAGCATCCTTGGCGGCGAGAGCTTCCTGGATCAAGCTTTTACGCGGCTCGGCTTCGATCCTATTGAAGGCTTCCAGCTGCTGGATGCAGCGGAATTGAAGCCGTCCTTGATCCGCACGGAGCTGCATACCGTTATCGGCCAAGTCTATGACGAGTTTACGGCTTCGGATGTGAAGCTGACGCTTATGGAGCTGCTGCCTGATGACTACCCGATCACGATCGGTCATGCACTCGGTGTACCCGGCGAGGAGCAGATCATTACCGTTCCGCTCTATGAGTTGGACCGGACGCCTGGCTACGGCAACCTCTCGCTGATTTGGCTGCCGCGTTCCACGGACGATATGCTGCGCAACCGCTCCTTCGAGCGTCTGCATGAAATCGTTGCTATATTACGAAGCCCTGAAGGCTGCCCGTGGGATCGGGAACAAACGCATCAATCGATTCGTAATAATTTCATCGAGGAAACTTATGAAGCGATTGAAGCACTGGATAACGATGATCCGGACGGCATGCGCGAAGAGTTCGGGGATGTCATTTTGCAAGTGATGCTGCATAGCCAGATGGAAGAAGAGGTTGGCACGTTCTCCGTCTATGATGTCATTCAATCTCTTAACGAGAAGCTGCTGTTCCGTCATCCGCATGTATTTGGCGATACGAGTGCCGGCAATTCCGAAGAGGCGCTGCGCAATTGGGAGCAGATGAAAGCCGAGGAGAAACGCCGCAAAGGCATCGATCCTGCCGCAGCCTCGCAGCTCGATGGCATTCCGCCGGATCTGCCCGCTCTGATGAAAGCTTACAAGATTCAGAAGAAAGCGGCCAAAGTCGGCTTCGACTGGGATCATATCGGCCCGGCGCTCGACAAGGTAGGCGAGGAGCTTGGTGAGCTTCGCGAAGCGATCCAATCAAAGGATGCGGAGCAGCAAGCGGACGAGCTGGGAGATTTGTTGTTCGCGGCGGTCAACGTATCGCGTTTCATCCATGCCGATCCGGAAGAGTCGCTTTCTCGCACCAATTCGAAATTTAAGAAACGATTTTCATATATTGAGGAGCAGCTTCGTATAAGCGGCCGAACCTTTGACCAAACTGATTTAACAGAGATGGATCGTTACTGGGAGGATGCGAAGAAGCTTCCCTAGTAAAAAGGATTGTAGATTCGTCAAAATTCGGCTTGTTTCCTCACAAAACGTGAAAATAATTTTCCAATCAGCAGGATTTATTTGCTAATAGGCAGAAGTAGTAGCTGAGGAACCTAAGCTATGCGGCAGTCTAAACACTGCCTACAAGTATAATTGAACTTTTAGGAGGCCATTTACCATGAACAAAACAGACTTGATCAACAACATCTCGGCAAAAAGCGGTTTGACCAAGCGTGATGTAGAATCCGTATTGAACGGCTTTCTGGGCGAAGTAACAGATGCCCTGGCAGGCGGAGACAAAGTACAATTGATCGGCTTCGGTACATTCGAAACGCGTAAGCGTTCCGGCCGTACAGGTCGCAACCCGCAAACGGGCAACCCGATCACAATTGCAGAATCCAAAGTTCCAGCGTTTAAAGCCGGCAATAAATTGAAAGACGCGATCAAGTAATCATGCGTCTGGATAAGTTCCTCAAAGTATCGCGTTTAATCAAGCGGCGTACTGTCGCAAAGGACGTGTCCGAACAAGGCCGCGTCTGGATTAACGATCGTGAAGCCAAAGCGAGCAGCACCGTCAAAGCCGGCGACGAGCTCAAGATTCAATACGGCCAGAAGATCGTCACCGTCCGCGTCGAGCGGATCTTGGAGACGACCAAGAAGGACGAGGCTAGCGGGATGTATACTTTGTTGAAAGAAGAAGCGCGCCAGCAAGAGAACAAACTCGACTGGCAAGCATAAGCAGTTTGAAGCGACAGCCTCAACCGGGGTCATACCTGGGGGAGGCTGTTTTTCTTATGCGCCCATTCAGCTCCATTCTCACATGAATCCCCGTTTGGCATGAACGACGCTGTCCCTCAAGTGAGGGGAGCGACTTATGGGGCAGTTTTTTTGGCCAAGTAGTTAATGATGCCGAATAAGCAACATTTCAACCTCCCAATGATCAAATAAAGCGAAATGATGCATAATCTGCAACATTGCTAAACGAATTGGCCCAAAACCAGTCTGTTGGCGCAGGAATGCTGCATAAAAAGCAACATTAACGCCTACGAGACTCCAAAACTCCGAAAGTGTTGCACAAATGTCAGCATTATAACCAGTGAGAGGAAGTGTAGGCTCGCCCGGTCTAGCAATCCCGCCCCTATAAAATAAAAACACCCCGTATCCATATTTTTTATTAAAGTGCTATAATCTCACAAGCGGCGATTTCTGTTGCAGTAGCGAGGTGAACAGAACGATGAGGGTACATCAAAACTATGTATTTGGTATTCTGGCCGGGCTGGCTCTGCTTTGCATGAATGATTCGATGTTTGGTTCCGTCTTGTTGACACTGGCAGAGTCTTCGGGCTGCTACCTATTCATCCGAACGGCTATGCGAATCATCAGTGCCATCGGCGCGATTTGTGTCTTGTTCTTTGCCTTCGCCTTACTCGTCCAAGTCATCAAATCTATGATCCTGCCAAAACCCTAACCCTCTAATCTCGCAGTTTGCAGTTCTAAAACCTGTCCCTGCCCCATAGGCTAGTCTCAGTGAAAGATGTGCTGAAGGAGGGGGACGAGCAATGATCGAGCAAGCTAAGGGACAGAAGCGCCAGGAAATCAAAATGCTTAACCGTAAGATCCTTGAGATTACCGGCGTGATGAATGTAGAGAGCTTCGACAATGAAGAGTTTCTGCTGGAGACGGAGCTGGGCTTTCTGGCGATCCGCGGGCAGAACCTGCATATGAAGCATCTCAGTCTGGAGCAGGGACTGGTCGCCATTGAAGGGCTGGTTCATTCGCTCACTTACCTGGATGGCAATACGGGCAGCAAGTCGAAGGGCTTGTTCGGGAAGATATTCAAGTGAGTCTGACCGTTCAGTGGTGGACCATGATAACGATGCTGCTCTCTGGGATCGGGATGGGTGTCGTTTTCGATGGGTATCGTGTCGTATCGGACGAGCTGCGGATCAGCCGGTTATGGATTCCGATCTTCGACTTGCTCTACTGGATTGCGGCTACATTGGTTGTCTTTCAGGTGCTCTCTGCGAGCAATGAAGGGGAAGTGCGGGCATATGTGTTCATCGGGCTGCTGCTTGGCATCGGCTGTTACTACTGGCTGTTTAGCAAAATCACGATGCAGCTCGTGCATATTCTGATACGCACCGTCCGCGCGGTTACGAGATTCATCATCCGTGCTTTTGATCTGTTGATTATTCGTCCTCTGCTGCTGCTCTATCGAATTGGGAAACTGCTCTTTGCGTTTTTGAGAGCATTTGCTATGTTCCTTTTCAAAATTGTGGTACAATTGGTACGTCCATTTTGGTTATTGTCTAGATGGATGACCAAGCCGATTTGGAAGCCGCTGCTTCGTTCTTGGAAACGGTGGGTAAATCCCATTATAACCAAGTGGCGAATACCGGAACGAGTCACTGCACTTCGTACCGGATTGAATAAGCTATGGCAGCGCTGGAAGAATCGGAAGCAAGAGAAGAAAGACGATTAATCTAACGTCAGGAGGTCCGTGATATGGCGACATCTACAACAAGCTCTCATTCATCCGCTGCGGCGCAATATGCAGGAACGAAACGTCGGTTGAAGATCTGGGTTGTTTTTATCGTTCTTTTCATGGGCTGGGCGCTATATACGCTGATCTCTCAGCTTGATCGACAAGGACAAGCGGAGATCAAGCTGGCGAATGCCTCCCAGAAAATCGACGCAGCAGCTAAGCAGGTTGAAGAGCTGAAGCTTGCAGTCGCGCGATTGAGCGATAAGGAGTACATTGGACAGCTGGCAACGAAGGAACAAGGTATGGTTCGCAAAGGTGAGAAGCGGATTGAGGTCGTTACTCAGCCGTAGATGATTGGTTTGAACGGACCTCCGGTCTGTTCGGCATTCCTCTCGCATCCATCAAGGATGGGCGTAACAACGGGTGTCCGTCCTGTTGCCTTGCTTCTCCCATTGGAGTATAATCAGCTTAGTAACCATATTTTTAAAACGGCTTACCGTAGTCATATTTTATTTTTATGCTCGCAGCCTCAGGCTGAGAGAACTCGAAGCTAATGGCTTCGCATAACGGTTAGGGAGGAACATTTTTACCTATGGCAATTGAAGTGGGCGCCAAGTTAGAGGGCAAGGTGACAGGCATTACGCATTTCGGAGCATTCGTCGATTTGTCGGGAGGTGTCACAGGGCTAGTTCACATCTCAGAGATTGCCGATAACTACGTCAAAGATGTTAAAGACCATTTGAAACTGGAAGATGTCGTTACAGTCAAGGTCATTAATGTAGATAAAGACGGGAAAATCGGGCTTTCCATTAAGCAAGCAATCGACCGGCCAGAAGGCTCTGCACCTCCTCAGCGTGAACGCAGTGGAGATCGCGGACCAGGCGGCAGCTTCAACCGGGCAGGTGCCGGTGGTGGCGGTGGAGGCTTCAATCGTACAGGCGGACCGGGCGGCGGTGGAGATCGCGGACCAAGCGGTGGCGGAGGCGGTTTTAATCGTCAAGGCGGCGGCGGTGGTGGCGGACGTCCATTCAACAAAGCTGGCGGCGGCAAACCTGCTTACGGCAAACCGTCCTTCGAGGACAAAATGTCACGTTTCCTGAAAGATAGCGAAGAGCGTATGTCTTCGCTCAAGAAGAACACGGAATCCAAACGCGGTGGCCGTGGTGCTAAGCGCGATTAATAGCATAGTAGTAGGAGAAGAAGGCAGTGCCCCTTGAGGCGCTGCCTTTTTTTGATGCTTTTTTAAGGCGTGAAGGGGCTGTCAACGGCTTGATATGCAGCATATTTAACAAATATACCCGCCCACCTCAAAAACTTTTCTCTTGTTCTCACGTTATCCCGACAGGTTCGGACGGCGGTTCGCCACGCGCCGGCTTGGCGGAAGGAACATTTTTTGTTGAAACGATGGGTGACGGGAAGGCGCATAAGGATGTCGACCCCTTGATAGCGCTAGGATGCCGCAATCCCGACAGGGGGGCGCCCACGGCGCGTGAAAATGTCGGAAAAAACTTTTGCATGACAACGCTTTCTGACAAACATTTCTATATTCGTAATCCTATAATGGGGATACAAATTTGGAATAAGGCGGTGTCATCAGGCATGGTGGACAAACCTAAAGTTGTCATGTTCCCAGGTGTACAGAAAACTAGCTTCGTCCAATCAACCTTTAGGAAAGGAATGGAACGAACCGGGTTGCTTCGCATAGCAGGGATGCTGACCTCGCGAAAATGGACGTTTGCGCTGATGGCCGTCGGGTTTCTGCTCGGACGAGCTGTCATCTTGGAGTCATTGACTCCGTTTGCAGTTGCTTACTTTACAGTAATCTTCTTTCTGCGCCGAGACCTGCTGCTTCCGGTTGCGGCTGCCATTGTAGCTGGGAGTTGGCTTGCTATAGCGCCGGAACCGATGTGGATCGCGATGGAGCTGGCCGTCGTTTACTTATTGCTGAGGGGCCTTGAAGCATATGAACGAGCGGAACTGTCCTACGCGCCGCTGCTTGTATTCCTGGCTACCATGCTGGTCCGACTGTTCGGCGTAGTGACGACAGACACGTTGAACTGGTATCAGCTGATGATGGTTGGCGTGGAGGCATCACTTGCCTTTGTCCTGACCTTGGTATTCGTCCAAGCGATACCGGTGCTGACGTTGACGAAGAAATCTTCGGCACTTAAGAACGAAGAGATTATCTGTTTAATGATCATGCTTGCCTCCATTATGACGGGGGCTGTGGGCTGGACGATATATGGCTTGTCCGTTGAGCATATCATGTCGAGGTTTATGCTTCTGCTCTTTGCGCTTGTAGGCGGCGCACCCCTTGGCGCTTCTGTGGGTGTTGTCGCCGGTCTCATACTTAGTTTGGCAGATACCAATGCGATTGTGCAGATGAGCTTGTTAGCTTTCGCCGGCTTGCTTGCCGGACTGCTTCGTGAAGGCGGCAAAATGGCCGTAGCCTTCGGGATGCTGCTCGGTTCGTCCATACTTTCCATCTATGTCGGTAATCAAGCCGATGTGATGGCGTCGACGTGGGAGTCGGTGATCGCTGCCTCTATGCTTATGCTTACCCCAAAATCGATAATTCGTATCATTTCGAAATATGTGCCCGGCACGCAGGAGCATGTGAAATCGCAGCATGAATACGCAAGGCGCGTCCGAGACGTCACGGCACAGCGCGTAACCCAGTTCTCCGAAGTGTTTCGCCAGCTTTCCCGGAGTTTTGGTCAGCTTGGCCATGAGGCCACGGAGAAAGAAAGGCGAGAAGAAGCTGCCGGCCACTTCATGAATGCGGCCGCAGAGCGAACATGCAATGCCTGCCACAAGCGGGAACTTTGCTGGGAGGGGCGATTCTATGATACGTACAAGATGATGACGAGCATGATGATAACCGTAGAGGAAGGGCGCCGTTTGGGGCCGAAGGAGGTGCCGAGGGAGTGGAGCGTGCATTGCGTGAAGCCGCATCAAGTGCTTAACGTCATGCAGCAGCAGCATGAGTTATATCAGCATGATCGGCATTGGCGGAAGCAGCTGAACGATTCTCGGCAGCTTGTCGCAGAACAGTTGTCCGGCGTTTCCCAGGTCATGGAAGACTTGGCTCGCGAAATTCAGCGAGAAGGGCAGCAGCTGCATTTGCAGGAAGAACAAATCCGGGAGGCGCTGGAAGGGCTCGGTTTATCGATACAAGGCATTGAAATTATTAACTTGGAGGAGGGAAACGTAGAGATTGAGGTGTATCATACGTTTGGCCGCGGTTATGATGAATGCCGCAAAATCATCGCGCCGCTGTTATCCGATATCCTAGGCGAGCCAATTGCCGTTATGTCGGAGACTTATCCGGAGAAGAAGGGAAGTGCTGCGCAGGTTGTTTTCGGGACGGCCAAAGCGTATGAGATTGAAACGGGTGTCGCCGGACTCGCCAAGGGAGGCGATCTGCTGTCGGGAGACAGCTTTAGTACGGTGGAGCTCGGCAATGGCAAATTTGCTGTCGCCATCAGCGATGGTATGGGGAATGGGGAGCGTGCAAAGCAGGAGAGCAGCACTGCTTTGACGATTTTACAGCAGCTTCTGCAATCCGGCATGGATGAGAAGCTTGCGATCAAGTCGGTTAACTCCATTCTGCTGCTGCGTTCTTCGGATGAGATATTTGCAACCGTCGATGTCGCACTCATCGACATGTACTCCGCGAAGACGACTTTTATGAAAATCGGATCAACGCCCAGCTTCATTAAGCGCGGGAACGAAGTGATTCCGATCTCGGCCAACAATTTGCCGGTAGGGATTTTGCAGGACATTGACATAGATCTTATTCGCGTGCAGCTGCAGCCTGGAGATACGCTCATTATGATGACCGACGGCATCTATGACGCGCCGGGGCATGCCGTGAATAAGGAAATGTGGATGAAACGGGTCATCCAAGAAATTCGATCCGATGATCCACAGGAAATTGCCGATGGACTGCTGGACACAGTCGTGAGGTACCACAAAGGCGACATTGTGGATGATATGACGGTTGTCGTTGCGAGAGTAGACAAACATCAGCCCGAGTGGGCTACATTCCGCTGGCCTGGCGTGACCAAGGTCGAGCGACCAAGGACGGTGAGCTAACCATGAACATGAAATGGATCCAGCAACTACTCCAAAGGCGCAAGCAGCGGAAACGCATTCGGCACCCTTCTTTAATGAAGCGTGCACCGGCATTTATTAATGATCAATAAGAGGGTCGATAGCCTTAGATGGATTGTCATCACTAGAATGAGCAGACATCAGCCTAGGCGGGCTGCACTCCGCCAATCTGGTATAGCCGGGTTGAGCACAATAGGGACGGTGAGCCGATTTGATGAACATCAGCATACGAAACGGACAGTTTACCCGAGGGCGGCAACGGCAGAAACGCGTACTGGCATTGAGGCAGCATAAACGTGGGACGGCGATTATTAAAGATCCATAGCTTTATATAGAAGAAGAGGAATGGAAGCCTGTCCGGCCGGCAGGCTTCTTTTTCGTGTGTACCCATTCCCCTGCAATTTACCCGTATCTTGCAAACTCCCATCCGATCTCCTCCGCCCGTTCTCTCTGTATTCGCACGCTCCACGCCGCCTGCCCAACCCCGCGCCTGAGCCAAACAGGGTTATCCCCTCTCATAATTGGCAATGCTGATAGAGCTAGTACTAGGGAGGAAACCTGCTTGGACGATAGTTGCAGGCTAGTTTCCTCGAGCAGTAGATTCAGATTCCAAGGTTTTGGGGGAATGAACGATGAGGCAGATTCTATTAGTAACGGACGGCTGCTCCAATGTTGGGGTGAGCCCGGTTATTGCGGCTGCTCAGGCGCACGCAGTTGGGATCACAGTGAATGTTGTCGGTGTGGTGGATCAAGGCGATCTCGCCGAATTTGGAACAACCGAAATTGAAGAGATTGCACGGGCGGGCGGCGGTCTGAGCCGGTTATCGCATACACGGCAGCTCTCGCAAACGGTTCAAATGCTGACGCGCAAGACCGTCGTGCAGACGATACAGCAAGCCGTTCAACGGGAGCTGAAGCAGGTGCTTGGCACGTCGTCCATCGAAGAGCTTCCGCCGGAGAAGCGGGGTGAAGTCGTACGCGTCATTGATGAGTTAAGCGAGACGAGTAAGCTGCGCGTTGCTCTGTTAATTGATGCCAGTGCCAGTATGAAACCGAAGCTGCAAGCGGTAGAAGAGGCCATTCGCGATCTGGCGATCAGCTTGCAATCGAGGCAGGGAGGCAGCGAGCTTGCGGTGTTTCATTTTCCCGGCTCCGCCTACGGAGAGGACTGCAAGCTTGACCTTGATTGGACGAGCAATATAAGCGGCGTTCATTCCTTATTCCCGCGGCTGCAGATGCGAGGGACGACGCCGACAGGTCCTGCGATCGTGCATGTCATTGATTTTTATCAGAAAGCCGATTATGGTAGTAGGAAGAATGATGAAACGGACGGGATGATGAGTGACTACGTCGTTTGAATGGACGCTTCCGCGTGGTACGATCATTCGCGGCAAGTGGAAGCAGGGCAGTTATCGTGTGGAACGAATGCTTGGTGAAGGCGCCAATGGCAAAGTATTTCTGGTCGAGCGGCAGCGTGAGCTGTACGCGCTTAAGATCGGTTCGGATACCGTAGATTTGCAGTCGGAAGTGAATGTATTGCAAACGATTTCGAAGCAGAAACAGAAGCGAGGCGCTAAGGGAGGACTATTCCTTGTCGATGTGGATGATTTCCGCGGAGTAGATGGCAAAGAGCATCCGTTCTATGTCATGCGATATATTAAAGGGATGACGCTTGCCGATTATTTGGGTAAACAAGGGAAGGAATGGTTTCCTGTTGTTGCTTTTAATCTATTAGGCAAACTAGCAGAGCTCAATGAAGCCGGGTGGACGTTTGGCGACTTGAAGGTAGAGAACGTCCTTGTCGGCGATTACGGTCGACCGGAGCTCGTAGACTACGGCGGCGCTACTGCTTTCGGCAAAGGCGTACGGCAGTTTACGGAAGTCTACGACCGCGGCTACTGGAATGCGGGCACGCGAACGGCGGATGCACGGTATGACTTGTTCTCGTTTGCGGTCCTTTGCATCCAGCTGCACGAAAGCCGCAGACTTGCGCAGCTTTGTGCCGGACTGCTGCCGCAAACGCGAACGCCGGACGAGCTGGCGAAGCTCGCCGCGACCAGCACCGTGCTCAAGCCGCTCAGCGGTTGGCTGCGCAAGGCGCTCTACGGCGAGTTTGCAAGCGCCCGCGAAGCGGCTGCTGCTTGGCAGCAGTGGATGCACCGATCAGGAGCGGGTAAGTCCGTTTCCGCGCCGGCACCTCGCTGGATGAAGGGATTGTTCGCCGCTTCGGCGGCCGTGCTGGCCACCACAATCTATTGGCTGCTGCGCGGCGCATCATAAGAATACGCAACTTGGGAAGGATGAGGGAAGTGGATGATTGGCTAAGCGAGCTGTCCGCACTAGCCCGGGATGAGCAGCTGTGGCTGCCGGGAGAGACGATCGTCGTTGCGGTATCCGGCGGACCGGATTCCATGGCTTTACTCCATCTGCTTCACCGGCTGTCCGGGCAAGAGCGGCTTAATTTGGTTGCCGCTCACGTGGACCATGGCTTTCGCGGCGAGGAATCGGCGCGTGAAGCTGAATCTGTGAGACAATACGCGGCGCTGCTCGGCATCCCTTGCGAAACGGCGCTTTTTAATTTGCCTGCTTATATAGAAGAAACAAGAATGAACGCGCAGGCGGCGGCCCGCCAGAAGCGGTATGCATTCTTGCATCAGGTCGCTCATACATACGGCGCTGCGCGCATTGCGCTCGCCCACCATGCCGATGATCAAGCCGAAACGGTATTGATGCGAGTGGTTCGCGGAACAGGACCCGGAGGGCTTGCAGGAATAGCAATTCGGCGAAAAGAAAAAAACGTGGAACTTATTCGGCCGCTTCTGCGTACATACAAGGCAGACATCCTGCGTTACTGTGAACAGTGGGCGATCCCGTTCAGTCAAGATAGCAGCAATGGGCAGAAGTATTATTTTCGCAATGTGGTCCGTTTGGACGTTCTGCCTTACTTGGCTTCGTTTAACCCGCAGTTTTCCCAGTCGCTAGTCCGATTGGCGGAGCTTGCATCGGCTGAAGACGATTGGCTGGAGCAAGAAACTAAGGCAATTTTTGAGCGCCATATCGCGCCTCACAGCGAAGGATGCCAATTGACCCGCAAAGCGCTGCTTGGCCTGCATGTCGCTTTACAAAGGAGATTGATTAAACTAATATTGAGTTATATTGGCTTGGAAACGGAAACCACTTCATTCGAAAGCATAGAAACGATAAGGATTGCGGCCTCTGATGGCGCAGCTGCAACGTGGAGCTTCGATGTTGGCAGCGGAGTTCGATTTCTGCGTGAGTACGACAATTTAGTGTTCACCCGTGCGAATAAGGGGAGAATGACCCCCGAGCGCAGCGGATATGCTTATATAGTGAACCGAGGTGCGGTACGCCTGGCTTTGCCGGAGGCGGAAGCGGAATTGTCGCTTGAGGAACGGGCTGCAGATCATGCGCTCAGACCGAATAATCGACATGAAGCACTGTTTGATGCCGACTCGCTCGAATTCCCGCTCACGGTCCGAAATCGCCGTCCAGGTGACCGAATGCAAGTGCTTGGTTTAAATGGCACCAAAAAGGTACAAGATATGTTCGTTGATGAACGTGTCGCACCCTCACGTCGTGAGGTGCTGCCGATCGTTGTCGACGCTAACGGAACCGTGCTTTGGATCCCGGGCATTCGAAGATCAAGACATGCTCAGGTGATGGAAACGACGAGCCGTGTTATCAGAATGATGATGCGGGTAAACCTTGATGCTTCCGCACTGAACCAACTTGAATAAGATGCACTGATCCATTCATAGTATAGGCAAGAACCATTTAGGAGGGCCCGTGTTGCTGAACGACATTCAAGAAGTACTTTACGACGCAGACCAAATTCAGCAGAAAGTGAAAGAGCTGGGCGATACCATTAGCCGCGAATTCGAGGGGCGTAATCCACTCGTTATCTGCGTTCTTAAAGGCGCTTTTATTTTTATGGCTGACTTGGTTAAGACCATCACAATTCCGGTCGAACTCGACTTTATGGCGGTGTCCAGCTACGGACAATCGACCAAAACAAGCGGTGTTGTGAAAATTATCAAGGACCTTGACACATCGGTGCAAGGCCGAGACGTACTCATTGTTGAAGATATTATCGACAGTGGTCTTACGCTCAGCTACCTCATCGATGTGCTGGAGCGCCGCAACGCCAAGTCCATCACGCTTGTTACGCTGTTTGATAAGCCGACAGGCCGCAAGGTGGAATTGGAAGCGGACTATAAAGGATTTGTATTGCCGGACGCATTTGTCGTCGGGTACGGGCTTGATTATGCGGAGCAATACCGCAACCTGCCGTTTATCGGCATTCTGAAGCCCGAGGTTTACGAGAAGTAAGGTTGTAAGACAGTCCATGCAATCAGCCATGTATCGAGGGCTCCCGCACACGGGAGCTTACCGAGCAAGGTCATCTTATTTTTTGCGTCTTGAGAGGAGGTAGGGGATGAACCGGATCATCCGTAACACTGGCTTTTATTTGATTATTTTTTTGGTGACCGTCGGGATCTTCCAATTTATCAGCAGCCAAAATGACTCCACCACTGAAATCCGTTACGATCAATTTAGGCAGGAACTAGCTAATGACAATGTGAAGCAAGTTGAGCTTCAGTTCGACGGCTACTCTTACTTGATCACCGGTGAGTACAAGAACAAACCGGAAAGTTCGGATTCAGCCCAATTCTACACCCATACCAGCGTTGAGGAATACGTCGTTAAAGAAGTGACCGATGCGCAGCTAAAAAACAAATTCGCAATGGAAGTTAAGCCGATGGAAGGACAGAGCATCTGGCTCACCTTCTTGACCTCAATCATTCCATTCGTGATCATCTTTATTTTGTTCTTCTTCCTAATCAATCAGGCGCAAGGCGGCGGCGGCAAAGTGATGAACTTTGGCAAGAGCCGTGCCAGATTGTACAACGAAGAGAAGAAACGTGTCACATTCGAGGATGTGGCAGGCGCAGACGAGGAGAAGCAAGAGCTTGTCGAGGTTGTCGAGTTCTTGAAGGATCCGCGTAAATTCGCAGCCGTAGGCGCTCGTATTCCGAAAGGGGTACTGCTTGTAGGCCCTCCGGGTACTGGTAAAACGTTGCTTGCTCGTGCTGTTGCAGGCGAAGCGGGCACGCCGTTCTTCAGCATTTCCGGTTCGGACTTTGTTGAAATGTTCGTCGGTGTCGGTGCTTCCCGTGTTCGTGACTTGTTCGAGAATGCGAAGAAGAACGCACCATGTATCATCTTTATCGATGAAATCGATGCCGTTGGACGTCAGCGCGGCGCCGGTCTCGGCGGCGGACATGATGAGCGCGAACAAACGCTCAATCAGCTCCTCGTTGAAATGGACGGCTTCGGTGCGAACGAAGGTATCATTATCGTGGCGGCTACCAACCGTCCGGATATTCTCGATCCTGCACTTCTTCGTCCGGGTCGTTTCGACCGTCAAATTACGGTTGACCGTCCGGATGTGAAAGGCCGCGAAGCTGTACTGAAAGTACATGCTCGCAATAAGCCGCTTGCCAAAGACGTGAAACTTGATGTAATCGCGAAGCGGACAACGGGCTTTACCGGTGCGGATCTGGAGAACCTGCTTAACGAAGCAGCCCTTCTAGCCGCTCGCCGCAACAAGAAAGACATCGCGATGACAGAAGTGGACGAAGCGATTGACCGTGTTATCGTCGGTACGGAGAAACGCAGCCGCGTTATCAGTGACCGTGAGAAACGCATTGTTGCTTACCATGAAGCGGGCCATACAATTGCAGGCTACTTCCTGGAGCATGCGGATCAGGTTCATAAAGTAACGATTATCCCGCGCGGACGCGCAGGCGGCTATGTCATCATGCTTCCTAAAGATGGCGATCGCATGCTGACGACCAAGCAGGAATTGCTTGATAAAGTGACGGGTTTGCTTGCCGGCCGGGTAGCCGAAGAGATCTACATCGGCGAAATCGGCACTGGCGCATACAGTGACTTCAAATCGGCGACGAGCATTGTTCGTGCGATGATTATGGAATACGGAATGAGCGACAAGCTTGGACCGATGCAATTCGGCAGCAGCTCGCAAGGCCAAGTATTCTTAGGCCGTGACATTGGACATGAGCAGAACTACTCCGATGCCATCGCTTATGAAATTGACCAAGAGATGCAGAGCTTCATTCAAGACTGCTATGCTCGTGCGAAACAGCTTCTTACGGAGAAGAGCAAAGAGATGCATCTTATTGCTCAAACGCTCCTTACCGAAGAAACGTTGGAGATTGAACAAATCAAACGTCTGATCGAAGGCGGATCGGCAGAAGGCGGCGAAGGCAGTTCGAACATCGTTTCCGCAGAGCCGAAAGCAGAGCCGATTATCGATACGATTGGCGGCGTGAAGGTTCGTATTGGTTCGAAGGAGCCAGGCGAATTAACACCTCCGGTTGATCCAGACAGCGGTAACGAAGACGACGACGGTACGCCGAAGTCCTAATGAAATAGAAGTTGATAGTCCTCAAAGGCTGTCCGATTGCAGGCAACTGCACGGGCAGCCTTTTGTGCAGGAAGGCGCTTTAGCGCTATAGTGGAAGGACGAGTAAGCATAGAGGCTTGGTAACTTCTTTACTTGCGTAAACCTTCCGTAGATCGGTTAAAACGGCCTCTTTTGTCTGTTGACAGCGCACACTACCTTGTGTAAATTTAAGGTTAATCCCTTGTAAAGGCTCTTGCGAATCAAGCGGCTTATGACGTGGGCATGATAGATGATGAATACACAGCGGAATAACAGCATTTTCGATAAATCATGGTGAACGAACAGCCAAGTTTGTGCATCAGTTCACAAAGTTAGTGAAAAGAGGGGAATTTAGCTATGGAAGCATTAGCTCTCGAAAGGAAAGCGGAACAAAACCGCGAACTACGGGAACGATTGTTGCAATTGAAGAAAGAGCGTAACGCCATTATACTTGCGCATTATTATCAGCGTGATGAAATTCAAGAAGTGGCCGATTTCCGTGGCGACTCCTTCCTGCTTGCGCAGAAGGCAGCGGAAACGGATGCAGATGTAATCGTGTTCTGCGGCGTTCATTTTATGGGCGAAAGTGCGAAGATCCTGGCTCCGAACAAGACTGTTATCATTCCCGATGAGCGCGCCGGCTGTCCGATGGCTGACATGGTCAACGTCGATGGCTTGCGGAAGCTGAAAGCACAGCATCCGAATGCGAAAGTAGTCACCTATATCAACTCCTCCGCCGAAATCAAAGCGGAAACGGATATTTGCTGTACCTCTGCTAATGCCGTGCGTGTCGTGAATTCGGTCGATTCAGACGAAATTATTTGGGTGCCGGATAAGAACCTTGGCCATTACGTGCAGCAGAAAACAGACAAGAAGATGATTATCTGGGAAGGCTATTGCAACACGCATGACATGCTGACCGTCAAAGATGTAGAAGAAATGAAAGCCAAATATCCAAATGCGCAGTTCGTCGTTCACCCTGAATGCCGTCCTGAAGTAGTAGCGCTTGGCGATTTCGTCGGCAGTACAACCGCTATTATAAAATATTGTAAAGAATCGGATTGCCAGGAGTTTATCGTCGGAACGGAAGATGGCACAGGGTATCAGCTTCGTCTGGACAGCCCGAATAAGACCTTCCATTTTGCTACGAAATATTTGGTTTGCCCGAACATGAAAGTAAACAACCTGAAGAAGCTTGTGAAATGTCTGGAAACGATGCAGCCGCAAATTTACGTACCGGAGCAGGTTGCCAATCAAGCCCGTCTATCCCTGGAGCGCATGTTACAAGTGAAGTAGCATGCGCTACTCTCTTTCCATGAGAAAGGAAAGTTGCACTTATGATTCCACGTTATCTCGTAGATGTTGAACTCGAAGGGCTTCCAGTCATATATAAAGATGTCATTGTAATCGGGGCCGGCATTGCCGGTCTTTTTACCGCAATTAAAGCCAGTGAAACGAATGATGTGCTCATGATTACGAAGAAGTCGCTGATGGACAGCAATACGCGTTATGCCCAAGGCGGCATTGCAGCTGTTATCTCCGAGGACGACTCCCCGGCTTATCATCGTCAGGATACGCTTATTGCCGGAGCCGGACTTTGCTCGCATAAAGCTGTCGATGTGCTCGTGCATGAGGGAACGAAAGGCGTAGAGGACTTAGTCCGCATGGGTACGCAGTTTGACCAAGAGAACGGCGAGTTTGCGCTCACCAAGGAAGGTGCGCACAGTCAGCGTCGTATTTTGCATGCCAATGGAGATGCGACCGGTTTCGAAATCGTTCGTGCGTTGTCGGAGAAAGCGATTGCGAACCCGCGGATTGAGGTTTGGGATGATCATTTCGTGATCGATCTGATTACCGATGACGGTGTTTGCGTCGGTGCTTTGGTACAGAAACCGGATGGACAGCGATTGTTCGTACGCGGCAAAGCAACGATTCTTTGCTCCGGCGGAGCAGGGCAGCTGTACCGTTATACGACGAATCCCGAAGTAGCTACCGGAGATGGCATTGCTATGGCTTATCGTGCAGGTGCTTACATACAAGATGTAGAGTTTATTCAATTTCATCCAACATCGCTTTGTTACCCGGGTGCGCCTCGTTTTCTGATTTCGGAAGCGGTGCGTGGTGAAGGTGCGGTGCTTCGTAACATCCGGGGCGAACGGTTTATGGAGAAATACCATGAGCAGCTTGAGCTGGCTCCTCGGGATGTCGTGGCGCGGGCGATCGTCAGCGAGATGGAAGCGACCAAATCCACCTTCGTTTATATTGACGTGACACATGAATCCGCGGATATGGTGAGACACCGGTTTCCGAACATTTATGAGTTCTGTTTGAATTTCGGACTTGATTTGACGTCGGATTGGATTCCCGTTGCCCCTGCGGCGCATTATATGATGGGCGGCGTAAAAACCGACTTGAACGGCGAAACTAATTTGCGGCGGTTGTTCGCCTGCGGGGAATGTTCGTCGACCGGCGTTCATGGTGCGAATCGATTGGCGAGCAATTCGTTATCCGAAGCGATTGTGTTCGGACGGCGAATTGTAGAGCGTATTAACACGCTGCCTCCGCTTGAAGGCCATACGGATGTTCACATGGATTCACTGAAACGGAGCGAAGCGCCGATCCAGGCGGTGGTTGAGAAGCGATTGAAGCTGCAGAAGACAATGGTGCGGTATGTCGGGTTGAATCGTGATGCTAACGGGCTGAACAAAGGGCTTGAAGAGTTGAAGAAGCTGCGTTCGATTTTTCATTCCGTTATTACGAAACGAGAAGAATATGAGTTTGCGAATCTGCTGACCTGCGCGATGCTCACGGCAGAGTCTGCCCTGACACGGGAAGAAAGCCGAGGCGCGCATAGTCGGGAAGATTTTCCGGAGCGTAATGATGTGCTCTGGCGCAAGCATACCGTTCTCCACCGGGAGAACGGGATAACAGAGGAGCGAATTGAAGATGTATGAAGCACAATTTGCGGCGGCATTCGGGAACAGTGCGACTGATATGCTGCGGGCTCAAATAAAGGCGTGGCTTGCTGAAGATATCGGGACAGGGGATATTTCAAGCTGGGCGACGATTCCGGCAGGAACGCGTTCGATGGCTGTCATTCATGTGAAGGAGGATGGCATACTGGCAGGTGTGCCGGTTGCTCGGCTTGTTTTCGAGGTGGTTGACCCCACGTTGGAATTCCGTCCATTGGCAGCCGACGGTGATTCTTTGACGAAAGGTACGATACTGGCTGAAGTCGAAGGCAGCACGCATAGTATCCTGACAGGCGAGCGTCTGGCGCTGAATCTAATGCAGCGTTTGTCCGGCATCGCGACCAAGACCCGCGCTTTTGTCCAGGCTATTGAAGGGCTTCCTACACGACTGGTCGATACGCGCAAAACAACGCCGGGTCATCGTCTGCTCGAGAAGTATGCCGTGCGGGTGGGCGGCGGATTCAACCATCGTTTCGGGTTATACGACGCCGTTATGATCAAAGATAATCACATCAAAGGCTCAGGCGGGATTACCGGCGCTGTGAAGGCTGCTCGTCATGTTATTCCCCATACAATGAAAATCGAAGTGGAGACGGAATCACTTGCTCAAGTGGATGAAGCTCTCGCGTGCGGCAGCGATATTATCATGCTCGATAACATGTCCAATGATCTTATGCGTGAAGCGGTGGGGCGCATCAAGGCTGGCTCACCTCATGTGATCGTTGAAGCATCGGGTGGTGTGAATTTGTCGACCATTCGCAGCATAGCGGAAACAGGCGTTGATGTCATTTCCGTTGGCGGGCTGACGTATTCGTTCCAATCCCTCGACATTAGTCTGGATTTGAATGGGAAGAAAGGAGGCCCAGCAGCATGATCGTCGTTGTGGACGTAGGCAATACGAACATTGTGCTGGGTATCTACCAAGCTCGCAAGCTGCTTTACCACTGGCGCCTGAGCACGAATCGTTCGGCAACCGTGGATGAATACGGCATTATGATTCACAATTTGTTTCAAATTGCAGGGGTTAAGCTGGATCAGATCGAAGGGGTAATCATCTCCTCCGTTGTGCCGCCGCTTATGCGTACGTTGGAACAGCTTTGCCAGAAATACATGCGTCAATCTCCGCTCATTGTTGGACCCGGCATCAAGACCGGACTAAATATCCGTTATGAGAATCCGCGTGAGGTCGGCGCAGATCGCATCGTAAACTCCATTGCAGGCATTGAGAAATATGGCGCGCCGCTGATCGTTGTCGATTTCGGCACCGCAACGACATTTGATTACATTGACGCAGGCAATAACTACTTGGGCGGAGCGATCGTACCGGGTATCGGTATTTCAACCGAAGCGCTATATCAGCGTGCCGCTAAGCTGCCCCGTATTGAACTGGTGAAACCGAAAAGTGTGATTGGTCGCAACCCGGTCACGTCGATGCAAGCAGGTATTATTTTCGGCTATGCCGGTCAAGTGGACGGTATCGTGAATCGGATTCGCAAAGAATTCAGTGTAACCCCGCGTGTTATTGCGACAGGAGGCCTGGCAGACTTAATTGCCGCCGAATCGGAAACCATTGAAGAAGTGGACCCGCTGCTGACCCTTGAAGGTTTACGCATTATTTACGAACGAAACCAAGAATAAAAGAGGTATCATAGAGATGACTGAAGAGCATAAAGATTATTTAGTACGCGGTACAGCATGGAACGGACAGCTTCGCGTATTTGCCGTCAAGACAACCGGGCTGGTAGAAGAGCTGCGTAAGCGGCATAACACAATGCCGACCACAACCGCAGCACTTGGACGCACGGCTACGGCAGGTGCGATGATGGGCGCCATGTTGAAGGGCAACGAGAAACTGACGATTCAAGTCAAAGGCGATGGCCCTGTCGGCCAAATCGTCGTCGACGCCAATGCCAATGGCGAAGTTCGCGGTTATGTAGATAACCCGGATGTACAGCTGCCCAGCAATGCGCTTGGGAAGCTGGATGTAGCAGGCGCTGTCGGCCGTACAGGCTACATCCATATTATTAAGGACCTGGGGCTGAAGGAGCCGTATCGCGGCAGCGTTCCGATCGTATCAGGCGAGCTCGCGGAAGATTTCACTTACTATTTCGCTACATCCGAGCAAACGCCGTCTGTTGTCGGGCTTAGCGTGCTTGTCGATGAATATGGCACCGTCATGAACGCCGGAGGTTTCATCGTACAAGTGTTACCGGGTATCACCGAAGAGAACCTTACGAAGCTGGAGCAGGCGATTGCGGTACTGCCGCCGATCTCTTCTCTGTTTGAACAAGGAGAAACACCGGAAAGCCTGCTGCGTTTTGTCGTTGGTGACGAAATTCAGCTGATGGACCATGTGGACGTCGTCTTTAAATGCCAATGCTCCATGGAACGTGTAGAGCGTACGCTCATCAGTATGGGTGAGCATGAGTTGAAACAGTTAATTGATGAAGACGGACAAGCTGAAGTCGTGTGCCATTTCTGCAACGAGATCTATGCATTTGACCGCCAGCAGCTTGAGATGCTGCTCGATCAGGCTAAGCCGAAGCCGATTCAATAATCGGAGGCCAAGCGATAATGAAGAACGACCGGGTGCTGAAGAGCATTGTGCTCATTCAGGCGATCTGTATGATTATTTTAGCTCTCGTGGTGGTGTTCCGGGTACTGCTCCCGCCTAAGGCAGATCCGCAAGCGACGGTCGATAATTCACAAGACCAAGAAGGCCCTGCGTCTACGGAGGAGCCGCTTGCCGCCAAGGTTGGCGATGAGCAGATTACGGCCAAGCAGCTCAGCGACGAGCTGCAGCTGCAGTACGGCGATCAGCTGCTTCGTACATTGATGGTGCGAGCCGCTACCCGGCAGGAGGCGGAGGCTTACGGCCTGAGCATCTCGGACACGGAAATGAACGATGAGCTTGAAGCCATGATGACAGGCTATGAGAATAAGGAACAATATTATGCCACGATGAAAGAGCAGCTCGGCTTAACGCCTGAGGGGATTCGGGAAGACACCGAGTACCGGCTGCTTCTTGAGAAAATCGCAGTTCGATCCGTTGAGGTGACCGAGTCGGAGATTGATGCCTACATAGCAGACAACAAGGAGCAGTTCGCCCCCCGGAAGCAGCTGCATCTGGCATGGATTGTGCTTGCAACGGAGGACGAAGCCGACGACCTGCTGCAGCAGCTCGATTCAGGAGAAGATTTTGCCCTAATGGCAAAGACCTACTCGATTGATACCAATACGGCAGATGGCGGCGGGGATCTGGGGTTTATTGAAGCCGATGATCCGTTTACGGATGATGCCATTCTGGAAGCGGCCAATCGGCTGTCAGTTGGCGAGGTTACCGGGCCAATCGAAGTGGAGCAAGGTCAAGCCGTTATTCAGCTGCTCGAAACGCATACGGAAGAAGTGCTGAGCGAGAGCCGTATACGTGATCAAGTGAAGCGAGAGCTGGCTTTATCCAAGCTGAACGGGCTGCGTGAAGTAGAGAATTCACTGCTGCAGAAATATAACGCGGAAGTGCTTCCTAAGTCTTCCAATGGGTAGAGCTGTAGGCCTTTTGTTCGAAAACTGACTATTGACAACTACTGGGTTTCATTGATAATATGTAAGTAAAACCAACTGATTTAGTCGGAATAAGGAGGAGCACTATTCATGGCTAGAATTGTACAAAGCGTGATCGATCTTATTGGGGATACACCGCTTGTTCGCTTGAACCGTTTGGTACCGGAGGACAGCGCAGAAATTTACGTGAAGCTTGAGTACCAGAATCCCGGCGCAAGCGTTAAGGACCGTATTGCAATCAGCATGATCGAAGTAGCTGAACAGCAAGGTATCCTTAAACCGGGTGATACTATCGTAGAACCAACTAGCGGTAACACAGGGATCGGTCTGGCAATGGTAGCTGCCGCTAAAGGTTATAAAGCGATTCTCGTTATGCCTGAAACAATGAGCGTTGAGCGTCGCAACCTGCTTCGCGCTTACGGTGCTGAGCTTGTGCTTACACCGGGATCTGAAGGTATGAACGGAGCAGTTCGCCGTGCGGAAGAGCTGCAAGCCGAGAATCCTTCTTACTTCATTCCGCAACAATTTAAGAACCAAGCAAACGTGAAGGTACACCGCGAAACAACCGGCCCTGAGATCGTTGAAGCGATTAACTCGCTTGACGGCAAGCTGGATGCATTCGTTGCGGGTATCGGTACAGGCGGTACGATTTCCGGTGCCGGTGAAGTACTGAAACAAAACTTCCCGGGCATCAAAGTAGTAGCTGTTGAGCCTGCTGCTTCTCCGCTGCTCTCCGGTGGCGGCCCTGGCGGTCACAAAATCCAAGGGATTGGCGCTAACTTTATCCCTGAGATCCTAAACCGCGAGATTTACGACCAAGTCATCACAATTGAGAATGAAGAAGCTTTCGAAACGGCTCGCCGTGCAGCGAAAGAAGAAGGCATTCTCTGCGGTATTTCCTCCGGTGCAGCGATCTTCGCAGCATTGAAGGTTGCCAAAGAACTCGGTAAAGGCAAACGTGTCGTTGCTATTGTTCCATCCAACGGCGAACGTTACCTGTCCACACCGCTGTTCAACTTCGAGAACTAATCGTAAGCGTTTTGCTTACTCACAGAGGGTCCCCTTTCCAAGGGGATCCTTTTTTATATTGATAAAACACCCCATCCAAGGAAAAGATAAACAAATCCTTGGCAGAAAATGAGGTGTTGCAGCGGTGACAGTGACCACCCCGAAGACTGACGATTGGAATACCTATCATCTTGCACTTCAAGAGCGTACCTACCGAATCGAATGGCTGTCCTCCATGGCGGACCAGCAAATTATGCGGGAACGCTTCTTACCGATGCTCCAGATGCATAAGCCCCATTCCAGCGAAGAGATGAAGCTGATCCTGCCGATTGAAAATATCGAAATTAAATCACGTGCCGATATGCATCAATATTTACTGAAGGGGTATATCAGTGTAACGATTGAAACAGCCGGTGTCGCTCATCCCGACGTCCTCTTCTTTCCTTGTAAGAAAAGCAATTATCGGGGTGTTGAGACACCGCTAGAGGAGTTTGCGGAATCTGGGCCCATGGAAGCCTTCTCGGAATCGCTGGAGATGAATTTGAATCTCATTCGCAGACGTCTAGTGTCCGAAGAACTGCATGTACGGAATCTCGTACTCGGCTCGGCCAAGCTGCCTGTCTCCATTGTCTATTTGGCCGACCATGTTATGGAGGCGGACCGTTTAAATTATCAAGTCGAACAAGCGTCAATCGATCATCCGAAGGCGCTGATGGATATCTCCAGCTTTGCCATGCTGCTGCCGAACGGTAAAAGCCCCTTTTTCCCTCCGTATGATTTTGCCGAATTGCCGCTGCAGACGGTGCATTCGCTGGAGTCTGGGAAGGTTGTCATGCTCATGGAAGGCTCACGCAAAGCCTTAATTGCCCCAACTTCCATCGAGGATTCGTTTATGACCGCTTCTGACCTGTTCTCACCTCGCTATTACGTCGTTCTTATTCGAGTCATTCGGGTAATCTGCTTTATTCTGGCTCTATTGCTGACGCCGCTTTATGTAGCTGTAGCCACTTATAATTTTCAAATGTTTCCGAGTAAAATCATTGAAACGCTCTTAGTTTCACGTTACCGCGTTCCCTTCTCTCCATTCGTAGAATCTCTGTTTATGGAGATTCTGGTTCTCATACAGCTTGAAGCCGTTACTCGTCTTCCAACCAAGCTTTCGCAAAGCGCAGGCATTGTAGCGGGCATTGTTCTGGGGACAGCAGCTGTGGAAGCGGGAATCGTGAGCAATGTCATGCTGGTCCTGGTATCCATATCGTCTTTGCTGACGCTTGCCTCCGCAACGGTTCAACTGCGAGGCATGTTATTTTTCCTCAAAGTGCCGGCCTTATTGTTGGCGGTTATCCTGGGGCTCCCGGGCATTTGTATGTTTTGGTTTTTATTGCTGTCATGACTGTTTGCCGCTCGATCCTTGAACAAGCCGTTTGCGCTATTCGGCGTTCATCCGCTATCCCGCTATATAAAGGGGAAGGGGTGAGCAATGATGCGACAAGATCGCATTACGGCATGGCAATTCTTCTATATGGCTTGTGGACTTCAGGGAGCTGCAAATTATTATATCGTTACCAGTAAACTTACCGGGTATGTGGGTACTTCGAGCTTTATGTATGTGCTTGCAATTGCCATCGCCATCGGCATTTTATGTATGCCTTTAGGCAAAACAATGACGGGGAGCGTAAACCAAGATTTCGTTGCCAGCCATCTCGCTGCATTTGGAAAACCGATTGGCGTTATGCTGCTGATGCTTTTTTTTGCAGCTTTGCTTCTGGTTGGAGGGATAACAACGAATCAAATGGTTCTGCTTCTAGACCGTTATCAGACGCCTAACTTCCAGTCCTATTGGGTGATCGCGCTCTTCTTGGTCTGTGCGGTTGTAGCGGCTAAAGGCGGTGTCCGCGTCTTTGCGGGGCTCTTCTTCGTTGCACTTTGTATGCGAGTTCTGGAGTATGTGCTGATTATACTGGGGTCGCTGCCTTATTTTGAAATAAGATCCGTCTTGCCGCTTTGGAGCGGTCAACTGCAGCAGCTGGGAGGGGGAGTCTCTAGCGGGACAGCTTTGTTTAGTGGAATTGAGCTGCTGCTATTTCTCAAGCTCAATACAAGCGGCCTCAAGGCATCCCGAATACGTTACGCGTTATGGGCGGCGATTGGCGTGAATAGTGCGTTTACGATCCTATCCTTGTGGCTGATGCTTGGCGTGTTTGGCATTGAGATTGTTTCTACGGGCACGGTAACGACCGTCGATTTATATAAAATCATGTCCTTTCCCTTCTTCGAGAGCATCGATCAAGCGGGGGTAAGCTTTCAGCTGTTTCGTCTGCTGCCCATTCTATCTCTGCTGCTGTGGGTGATTTCTTCTTTGCTGAGGAAAACAATTTTATGCAAATGGCCGGAAACAGCTCATCTGTGTTTGTCTGCTCTGCTGCTTCTTGCAACGGCGGTTACCCTCTGGTATTCACGGTATACCCTTCTCATTCAAAATTGGCAGCCTCTCATAACGGTGTTTATGGTGGGAGCTTATATCCCTCTTTACGGGCTGCTTAGCCGTAAAGCCAAAGGGTCCGGAAAAGCATCGGCAGTTCAAGAGGGGAGCTAGAGGTAATGCCGCGTAAAGGATTGTTCTGTATAACGCTGTTGATGATTCTGCTGCTGCTTCCGGGGTGTCAAGGAGACTTACTTGAGAAATTAAGTATTGTTTATGGTATTGCTTATGAGCCAAGTAAGGATGCCAAGGATTTAGTCGCGGCCTCGTATTTGATCCCGCTGTATAAGAAAGACGGCGTGGAAAGTCAGATCGTTCGGACACAAGCCCAATCTACGATTGAGACACGGAATTTGGCTGCCCTCAAGACCGGAGGCAAGTTTGTTGATGAGAAGACGCAGGTAGTGCTGATTGATCAAGGGCTGGCACGCCAGGGGGTTTACAACCGTTTATTAATTTATTATGCAAGCAGGCTAAATCTGCCCGGTAATATGTCACTGACTGTGACAGAGACTTCGCCTTCAAGTCTTCTTGAAATGCCTATGAAGGATATTGACCCAGGCACCAGCATAAACAATCTCCTGGCTAAGAACGAGAAGCAAGGCGTCATACCGCTAACCAATTTATTAACTTTTGTTCGTCAACATGCAAACAAAGGACAAGATCCTTATCTGCCGCTTATACGTAAGGATGGTGAAGGTCCCCGTGCTCAGTTGGTGGGGCTGGCATTGTTCAAAGATGATC
This sequence comes from Paenibacillus sp. J22R3, assembly GCF_056269305.1. Classification (NCBI taxonomy): domain Bacteria; kingdom Bacillati; phylum Bacillota; class Bacilli; order Caryophanales; family Paenibacillaceae; genus Paenibacillus; species Paenibacillus sp. J22R3. Next base: position 65,252 of record NZ_JBWDNS010000012.1, read on the forward strand.
GTTACGTCTTTCCTTTGAAAGGATATCGGAGCATGCTGCTGTTCTCCTTGCTTCAGCAGCCAGTGGCCAATGGCTATTATGATACCGATGAGCAAGAGAAGCCGCTGCGCATGTTAATCGAGCATTCAAGTACTAAGTATGTTTGGGAGGCATCCAGTAAGGTAATGACGATTCGCATCAAGATTCATGCTTATCTTATTCCTAACTTCGCAACCCCGATGGAAAAGTATTCAAGGAGTGAGTTTGAGCAATTGAAAAAGAAGGCTGAGCAGGATATGGAGCAACAAATCAGTAAGCTGATTGGGCGATTGCAGCGCAGTAATATCGATCCAATCGGCTTAGGGGCAATCGCGAGATCTCAGGATCGGCATTGGAAGGCCGAAGCATGGTATGCGATGTATCCGCTGCTGAAGGTTCAAATCGCGGTAAAGGTGGATTTTGATTCAGAACGCAGATAACCTTCTTTTCTTTTTCCCACAATTTCGGTATACTAGCTTGCAAACAAAGAGAGCAGGCCATGACGGCCGCGGCTCTCTCGAACGGATAGGAAGTGAGGGGCTGAGAATGGAACGTACAGCCTTTAAGGATTGGTTGAACTGGCGGGAAGAGGGTTACACTTCGCTGCCAGTGCTTATGAAGCGCGAGCTCGGCAGTGGTGAAGGGCGTCCGGCCTCATGGGAAGCGGCGTGGAAGACGGCATCGCCGCACGCGTTCGTGCTGGAGAGTGGCAAGGATGGCCGCTATACGTATTTAGGGCTTAATCCTGCGTCTGTTATCCGTGGTAAAGGAATGGAAGCAGAGGCGGTCGATCTTGTTGATGGTCGTGTAACCACATATAAGGAGAAACCGCTCGAAGCGGTGCGCAGCTGGATGGGCGGCCTTAGAGCGCCGCGAGTGCCGGGTGCACCGAAATGGACAGGCGGCTGTGCAGGCTTCTGGAGCTACGATGTTATTCGCTCAATCGAGCGGCTTCCGGTGCAGGCGGCAGACGACCTGGACCTGCCTGATTATTTGTTTATGCGGATGGACGAGCTGTGGATCGTGGATCATCAAGAGGAGCAGCTTTACTGCGCTGCACATACTGCACTAACGGGACAAGAAACGAAGGAACAGCTCGAAGTTTTGTTCGAAGCAGCTTGTATTCGTGTGCAGCGCATGGCTGAGCAGTGGACTGCTTTTGCCAGAGGAGAAGCAGCGGCAGCAGCAGAAGCTTTGCGGAGTGCTCGGACTCGCTTTATGGAAGACGGTTCCCTTCAAATCGACTTGGAGTCGGTAAACGGGATTACGTCCCCTTTTGCCAAGGAAGCCTTCAAAGCGGCGGTGGAGCGAATTCGGGACTATATCGCGGCAGGCGACGTGTTTCAGGTTAATCTCTCCCAGCGTCAAAGCCGTAACATTCAGTCGAGTCCGGAAGAGCTCTATGAATGGCTTAGATTGTTCAACCCCTCGCCCTATATGGGATTCTTGAATTGTCCGGACTTCCAGCTCGTATCGGCTTCGCCGGAGCTGCTGGTGGAGCTCTCGGATGGCAAGCTGGCTACGCGCCCCATTGCGGGTACGCGTCGTCGCGGACTGACCGAAGAAGAGGACCTTCGGATGGCCGAAGAGCTTCGGAGCAACGAGAAAGAACGGGCAGAGCATATCATGCTTGTCGATCTGGAGCGCAATGATCTTGGCCGTATATCGGCATATGGCTCGGTTCACGTATCGGAGCTCATGGTTATCGAATATTACAGCCATGTGATGCATTTGGTATCGCAAGTTGAAGGCCGAATTGCCTCAGGCAAGGACGCTTATGATGTCATTGGAGCGACCTTCCCGGGCGGTACAATTACAGGTGCGCCTAAGATCCGTACGATGGAAATCATCGAAGAGTTGGAGCCGACGCGGCGCGGGCCTTATACCGGATCGCTCGGATGGATTGACTACAACGGAGATATGGAATTTAATATTATTATAAGAACGATGTCGGTGAAGGATGAAGTCGTCCACATTCAGGCAGGAGCGGGAATCGTCATTGATTCTGATCCGGAGCGTGAATACCGCGAATCACTAAGCAAAGCCAAGGCACTGTGGAAGGCGATCGAGTACAGCGAGCAATGGGCAGAAGCAAGCCGCGCTCGGCTGTAATCCAAAGGGGGAAACGCAAATGATATTGGTCATCGATAACTACGACTCATTTACGTACAATTTGGTTCAGTACTTGGGAGAGCTGGGCGAGGAGATTGTCGTGAAACGCAATGATGAGATTGGGCTTGAGGATATTGCGGCCCTTGCACCGGATCATATTCTGATTTCGCCGGGACCATGCAGCCCGAATGAAGCGGGTATCAGCCTTGCCCTCATTGAACGTTTCAAAGGCATTATTCCGATATTCGGCGTATGTCTTGGCCATCAAGCGATCGGACAAGCTTTCGGAGGCGACGTTGTTCGCGCTGAGAAGCTGATGCACGGCAAGACCTCGCAGATTCATCATGACGGCCGCACGATTTTCGAAGGAATTCCTTCTCCTTATACGGCGACGCGTTACCATTCCCTAATTGTGAAGAAAGAAACACTTCCGGATTGCCTGGAAATCAGTGCAGAGACGGAAGAAGGCGAAATTATGGGACTGCGCCACAAAGAGTATCTCATTGAGGGCGTTCAATTCCATCCGGAGTCGATCATCACCGAGAACGGACTGAAGCTGCTTCGTAATTTCCTGAACATGCGGGCAGGCGCGGTACGATGAAGATCGGATGGAATGGCAGCATCAAGTTACAGGAAGAGGCCGTGATCTCGGTTTACGATCACGGTTTTTTGTATGGAATGGGCCTCTTCGAGACGTTTCGCACCTATGGCGGTGAGCCGTATTTACTGGAGCGGCACTTGGAGCGTTTGTCGGCCGGATGTGAGTCGCTTGGCATCAAGTGCAAGCTTGATACAGCTGAGCTGCGAAGCTGGCTTCGCGAGCTAATGGCTGCTAATGAGCTGGAAGAAGCGTATGTTCGACTGACGGTTACCGCAGGCGAAGGTGTACTTGGTCTTCCGACCGGGGATTATGAAGAGCCGAATGTGCTGCTGCTTGTAAAAGCACTGCCTGGACCTAATGATGACCTCTATCTTAACGGCCGTGAGTTAGCGTTGCTGCGGACCTTGCGGAATACGCCGGAGGGCGAGGTGCGTTTGAAATCGCTCCACTATATGAATAATATTATAGCAAAGCGGGAATTGGCGGCGACCGCCTGGGCTGCCTCGGGAGCAGAAGGGCTCATGCTGACCCGGGAAGGGTGGCTGTCCGAAGGAATCGTCAGCAATCTTTTCTTCGCTCACGCAGGTAAGGTATTCACGCCGGACATTGAAACAGGTATTCTTCCGGGAATTACACGCCAGCGCGTAATGGAGCTGGCTCGGGAAGCGGGAATAACCGTCGAAGAAGGATTCTATACGTGGGCAGAGCTGTCGGAGGCTGAAGAAGTTTGGGTAACGAACTCGATTCAAGAGCTTGTACCTGTTACTGTGTTAAGGGATGATGACGGCTGCCGAACAGTGATTGGGAGTGGACAAGCCGGCTCGATCACACGGAAGCTGCTGGCAGCATATCGGGAGGATACCCATTCATGAAAGCATGTATATCAGAAGATAAAGTAAAACAGTGGCCCTTTGAGCGGGGCTACGTATTTCCGAACGGTGTGCAGCTTGCGCTTGGAACACGGACGCTGATCATGGGCATTTTGAATATGACACCGGACTCCTTCTCTGACGGAGGACGGTATAACGAAGTGGAAGCGGCCGTTCGTCATGCCAAGCAAATGGTTGCAGATGGCGCAGACATCATCGATATCGGCGGGGAGTCGACACGTCCGGGATTCGAGCCTGTTCCGCTTGAGGAAGAGCTGAAGCGGGTCATCCCCGTCATTCGCGCAATTCGCGAGGCAGTGCCGAACATTTCGATTTCTATTGATACCTATAAAGCTGAAACTGCCGACCAGGCTTTGCATGCGGGAGCACACATTATCAATGACATATGGGGACTTAAAGGTGACCCGCGAATGGCCGAGGTTGCTGCAGCACACCGCTGTCCCGTCATTATTAGTCATAATAGGCAGGCTAGAGACTATTCCGATTTGGTCAAAGACGTCCTGGTTGATTTGCGCGAAAGTATCACAATAGCGCGAAACGCCGGTGTATCGGACGAATTAATCTGGCTCGACCCGGGGATTGGGTTTGCTAAGACCTACGAGGATAATCTCGCGCTAATGGGCAAGCTTGATCAATTGGTGGCAGAAGGGTTTCCCGTGCTGCTAGGCACCTCTCGCAAGAAGTTTATCCGCGAAGCGCTGCAATTAAATTCGAATGAAATCACGTTTGGCACAGCGGCGACGACCGCGCTTGGCATCATGCAGGGCTGTCAGATCATCCGCGTACACGATATTCGCGAGAACAAGCAGACCGCATTAATGAGCGATGCCATTGTATATCCGCGCGTGAAGTCGATATAGGAAGAAATTTGTCGAAGAATGGGGAATAAAACATGGACAAAATGACTCTAAAAGGGATGCGGTTCTTCGGATATCACGGCGTTTTTCCGGAGGAAAACAGACTCGGCCAGCAATTCTATGTCGATCTGTCGCTTCAGATGGACTTATCGCAGGCAGCCAGAACCGACGATCTTGAACATACGATCAACTATGCCGAAATTCATGCCCGGGTGAAGTCAATTGTTGAAGGACCGCCATTTAAACTGATTGAGGCGCTGGCAGGTCACGTTGCATCGGCCGTCCTCGACGCTTATACTAGTGTAAATGAAGTGACGGTGTCCGTAACGAAGCCGAATCCGCCATTTGAAATCTTTTTCGACGGCGTGACGGTGGAACTCTGCAGAAAGCGGGATGACTATGGAACCGAGCGGCCCGCAAGGCATTAATGATCTGAAACTCATCCTTCGCACGGATGAGGCAAACGCATATATAGCACTCGGCGCTAATGTGGGCGATCGACAGCAGCAGCTTCGGAACGCACTTCATTTGCTGGACAGCCACCCAGCGATAACGGTTGTACGGGCATCGGCAATTTACGAAACCGACCCTGTGGGCTATACCGATCAACCGGCGTTTCTTAATATGGCTGCTGCACTGCGAACCTCGCTTGAACCACATGAACTCTTGCATGCGATGCTTGCGATGGAGCAGCAGCTTGGAAGAAAGCGAGATATCCGCTGGGGGCCGCGAACCATTGATTTGGATTTGCTTTTATATGAAGGAGTTACGCTTGCGGAAGAGGAGCTTATACTGCCGCATCCACGTATGATGGAGCGTTCGTTTGTGTTGGTGCCTCTTAGCGATGTACTGGCGGAGGAGCATTCACTGCAGAAGCAAGTGAAAGAAATCGCAAAGCAAGCGCTACAAGACAGAGGGGAAGGAATCGCGCTATGGAATACGATCAATTGGCCGGGCGCGTCCGCGCATTCCGAAAGCTAAAGGGCTATACGCAGCAAGAGCTCGCTGCCAAGCTAAGCGTTTCTGTTGCTGTGCTCGGATCGCTAGAGCGGGGAACGCGCAAGCCGGATCCTAAGCTGTTGGAGCGCATTTCGGACACACTCGGTATCAGCTACAGCGAACTGACCGCCGACTTTAAATGAGTATTACGCTGGTTTAATCATGGTTTATAAATTGTTTTTAACTCAGAAGGGAGTCTGGACGTTCATGCTCAAAATCGGAAACATCAAGATGAAGAATCAAGTCGTGCTGGCGCCGATGGCAGGTGTGTGCAACCCGGCTTTTCGACTGATAGCCAAAGAATTCGGCACCGGTCTGGTTTGCGCCGAGATGGTTAGCGATAAGGCTATCCTGCACGGCAACAAGCGCACGCTGGAAATGCTGTTTGTAGATGAGCGCGAGAAGCCGCTTAGCTTGCAAATTTTTGGCGGTGACCGCGAATCGTTGGTGGAGGCTGCTAAAGTCGTCGATAAGCAAACAAACGCAGATATTATCGACATCAATATGGGCTGTCCTGTGCCTAAAGTCACAAAATGCGACGCAGGTGCGAGATGGCTGCTCGATCCGAACAAAATCTACGAAATGGTGTCGGCTGTTGTCGACGCTGTCGATAAACCGGTCACGGTGAAGATGCGGATCGGATGGGACAGCGAGCATGTATTTGCCGTTGAGAATGCGCAAGCCGTTGAGCGTGCGGGCGGCAAAGCTGTCAGTGTTCATGGCCGTACGCGGGAGCAATTGTATACCGGTACTGCCAATTGGGATATTATAAAGGATGTTAAGCAATCCGTATCCATTCCCGTTATTGGTAATGGTGATGTGTTCTCTCCAGAGGACGCACGCAGGCTGCTTGACCATACCGGCTGCGATGGTGTCATGATTGGCCGTGGAGCACTCGGTAATCCGTGGATGCTGTATCGGACAATCCAATATTTGCAGACGGGAGAGCTGCTTCCGGACCCAACGCCTCGCGAGAAGCTGGACGTCGCTATTTTGCATATGGATCGTCTTGTTAACTTGAAAGGCGAATCGACGGCCGTTCGCGAGATGCGCAAGCATTTGGCATGGTATCTCAAAGGGATTCCAGGTGCGGCAAGAGTCAAAGACGTCATCATGGAAGAAACGACACGCGACAACGTAGTGCAGATTCTAGGCCAGTATGTCGAGTCACTGGGTGAGCTGAGCGAAGAGCCTACAGCCTCGATCACACCTTCCACTTCATCGGAAGAAGCCGTATATCACTAATCCAAGCGCAAAGGAGCTCATAAGCGAGTGCCTTTGCGTTTCGTGGAGTTAAGCGATTACATTTGCTGGTTGGCTTTCGTTGACATATAGGGGAAGTTGAAATATAATCTTCCAATAACAAACCGTCCGCCTGGTTTATGACTGGCAATTCTCATTCCTGCGCGGTGTCATCAAGGGCATGATGCGTAATATATTAAGTAACAGTGATTCATACACGGTATGAAAAAATGCCACACGACAGGAGAATTGTAACATGAGTGATAAAGAGATTATCCTTACACAAGACGGCCTGAAGAAGTTGGAAGATGAGCTTGAAAACTTGAAGTCCGTCAAACGTCGTGAAGTTGCTGAGCGGATCAAAGTGGCTATCGGCTATGGCGATATCAGTGAAAACTCGGAGTATGAAGACGCTAAGAATGAACAGGCGTTTATCGAAGGTCGGGTTATTACACTTGAGAAAATGCTCCGTAACGCCCGTATTATCAATAACGATGAAATCAATATTGAAACGGTGAGCATCGGTTCTATCGTTACGGTTGAAGATTTGGAGTTCGGTGATACGATGGAGTATGCGATCGTCGGTTCGGCTGAGTCGGATCCGCTTAAGAATAAAATCTCTAATGAAAGCCCGGTTGGCAAAGCTATTCTTGGCAAGAACAAAGGCACGATCGTAGAAGTAAGCGTACCAGCCGGCATCATTCAATATAAAATCGTTGATATCAAAAAATAAACCAGGCATGCCTTTTGAGAAAGCTTCCTTGAGGAAGCTTTTTTCAACATTGTGGAGCAGGAATGTGTTCTGCTCTGGCAAGGGTAATAGGGCAGCGGCTGTACCGCCCTGCCTTTCTGGACCAACAAGGAGATGAATCGTGGTGGAGCAAGGAACGCAAGAACAAGAATTAAGCGAGCTTCTGCAAATTCGCAGAGACAAGCTGGACGAGCTCCGCGGACTGGGCATTGACCCATTCGGCGGCAAATTTGAACGGACTCATCATGCTAAGAACATCGTAGATACGTATGAAGAGGTAAGCAAGGAAGATCTCGAAGCTCAGGCTGTTGAGGTTACCGTTGCAGGCCGAATCATGCAGAAACGCGGAATGGGTAAAGCAAGCTTTGCTCATATTCAAGATTTGAGCGGCAAGATTCAGATCTACGCGCGCAAGGACACCGTCGAGGAAGCTCAGTATCAAGCGTTCGATCTTCTGGATCTTGGCGATATTATTGGCGTGCGCGGCGTTGTCTTCAAAACAAACACAGGCGAAACCTCTATTAAGGCGAAAGAAATCACAGTGTTGTCCAAATCGCTTCTGCCGCTTCCCGAGAAATATCACGGCCTCAAAGACGTAGAGCTGCGTTACCGTCAGCGTTATGTAGATTTGATCGTGAGCCCGGAAGTACAGCAAACGTTTATCTTGCGCTCCCGTATTATCCAAACGATGCGTCGTTACCTGGATGCGCAGGGTTACCTGGAAGTCGAAACACCAACACTGCATTCCATTGCTGGCGGTGCTGCGGCTCGTCCGTTTATTACCCACCACAATGCACTCGACATGCAGCTGTACATGCGTATCGCAATTGAGCTTCACTTGAAGCGCCTTATTGTCGGCGGCATGGAGAAAGTATACGAAATCGGCCGCGTTTATCGGAACGAAGGCATTTCGACACGTCATAACCCTGAATTTACGATGATTGAGCTCTACGAGGCTTATGCGGATTATAAAGATATTATGGCTCTAACTGAGTCGCTTATTGCACATATTGCGCAAGAAGTGCTGGGAACTACGAAAATTATGTACCAAGGTACGGAAGTTGACCTAACGCCGGCATGGCGCCGTGTGTCGATGGTTGAATTGGTCAAAGAAGCGAAAGGCGTCGACTTCAGCCAGCAAATGACAGACGAAGAAGCGCATGCACATGCTAAAGCGCATAATGTGAAAGTTGAGCCGCATATGACTTTCGGTCATATCCTTAACGCATTCTTCGAGGAGTTCTGTGAGCATACGTTGATTCAACCGACGTTTGTGACCGGTCATCCGGTTGCGATCTCGCCGCTTGCTAAGAAGAACGATCTCGATCCGCGCTTTACGGATCGGTTCGAGTTGTTCATCGTGGCGCGTGAGCACGCGAATGCCTTTACGGAGCTGAACGATCCAATCGATCAGCGTCAACGTTTTGAGTCGCAGCTGCTTGAGAAAGAACAAGGCAATGACGAAGCGCATGAAATGGATGAGGATTTCATCCGTGCGCTGGAGTACGGTATGCCGCCAACAGGCGGACTTGGCATCGGAATTGACCGTCTAGTTATGCTGCTTACAGATGCACCTTCTATTAGAGACGTACTGTTGTTCCCGCTTATGCGTGAGCGTGCAGGCGAATAATCAAATTAAACAGAACCGCCGGGGTGAGTAGCGAGTAGCCCTGGCGGTTTTCTTTATGGAAGCGTACAGCGAAAAACAGTGCTCCAAGAAGAAATTGAAAAAAGTTTAAAAAAAGGGTTGCAATCATGTTGTGGGCTATGATATATTAATCAAGTCGCCGCTGAGACACGGGCGAATGAGCAAGAAAAACACGAAGTATTTGTTCTTTGAAAACTGAACAATGAGCGACCAGTCAAATGGTCATAAATCGCGAAACTAACGTTTCGCAAGCTAGTTTTTTTGAATGAGCTAACAAGCAAATTCATAAACGGTCTTCGGACCACTTTTATGGAGAGTTTGATCCTGGCTCAGGACGAACGCTGGCGGCGTGCCTAATACATGCAAGTCGAGCGGAGTTATTCCTTCGGGGATAGCTTAGCGGCGGACGGG
>NZ_JBWDNS010000003.1:2500-915123 GCF_056269305.1 Paenibacillus sp. J22R3
ACATCCCTACCCCGATGGAGCAGCGGATACTTGGATCGCGTTTCGCAAGGACGCAGCCAAACACGGGCACGGTTATACGTTTGCTATTATAGAAGAGAAACAACAGCAGTTAATGGGCTGCATCAGCTTAAATCTAACAGCAGAGCATAGTCGGGCCGAAATCGGCTACTGGTTAGGCGAGGAATTCTGGGGTCAAGGTTATGCTACGGAGGCCGCTGAACGAATCATACGTTATGGCTTCGAAGCACTTAACCTGAACCGCATTATTGGCGCGGCTATGACACGTAACCCGGCATCATCCTCAGTTCTAACCAAAGCGGGTTTGAAACACGAAGGGACCTTTAAACAACATATTCGCAAATGGGACCAATTCGAAGATCTCGATTACTATGGGATTACCAGAACAGCATACTTCTCCAGCAAAAAGGATGGCGAGTAATTCGCCATCCTTCTCAATTAGCTTATCGCGAAAGGTGATAGTCCCAGCAGTTCCTTCCTCAATACTGCCCATACGAACGCAAACAGTTCTTGGACATGCCAGGCAGTTGTCCCTGCTGCCATAACCGCTATACCATGCTTATAGGTTAACGATACGCCCCACTGCAGCGTCCGTCCTTCACGACTCGGCATCGATTCCAAAGCAACCCGAACCGCCTCAGCATGCTTCGTTTGAATTCGATCTGCGAACGCATAGAATACGCCGGTATGCGTCATCTGCCCCAGGCAACCGGGAGACGTTAATTGTTGCGATGCCGGAATGATATTTTGCTGTTGGGCATAGATAAGCTCATCCTCATAATAAACTCGTACCCTGTTCTTCAGATGGAGATAGTCGAACAATTCACCTCGCAGCGATCTGCCAGGGCAGAGCACTTCAGCTCCCATCCACACCGCACCTTGGCCCAAGTGCACAATCGTCTCGGAATCCAATGCAGCATCAAGGTAAAGCATGATCGGCTCTGGCATGGACTCCAATACCGCGCCTCTTGCGAGCTCGAAGCGCTGCCTGATTGAAGATCCGCCAAGCAGCGCATTCGATGGATGCACCTTCGTAAACGATTGATTCGTAACGTAGGCATGCGCGCCCGGCTCTAAACGCCAATCAAATTCATAACGATCACCGGCCAGCAGCCCCGGAGACACATCCATCACGATGACACCGAGCGGCCCGTCAAGCGGAAAAGCTTTTGCGATCTTAATAGGTGCAGTATGATATTTCGAGGTGAGAACCGTTCCGCGCACCCGCTTCTCAAATACCGCCCGAAGCTGCGATACACGTTGCCCCTCCTGTTTAGAAGTGGTGGTGATGTGCTGCATGCTCATGTCCACTCTCATGCTTATGCTCGTGCTCATGATGATGCTCATGTCCATGAGCGTGGGCGAGCTCATGCTCCAGCCAAGCAACAATTCGATCCACATTCACGCCTCCGAAGAGGTTCGAGAATACATAGGGCCGCTCTCCGCGCATTCGTTTCGTATCAGACTCCATCACTTCAAGGCTGGCACCGACATGAGGGGCGAGATCGATTTTGTTGATAATCAACAAATCCGAGCGCATGATGCCAGGACCGCCTTTACGCGGGATTTTCTCACCTTGTGCCACGTCAATAATATAGATAAACCGATCCACCAGTTCCGGACTGAAGGCAGCCGCCAAATTATCGCCGCCGCTTTCAATAAAGATTAGATCGAGATTGTCAAACCGGCTCGTCAGCTCATCCACCGCCTCAAAGTTCATCGAAGCATCCTCGCGTATCGCGGTATGCGGGCATCCGCCAGTCTCCACTCCGATAATACGCTCTTCCGGCAGCACACCGGTAGCGGCCAAAATCCGAGCATCTTCTTTGGTATAAATGTCGTTCGTGATGACCGCCACACTATATTTGTCCTTCAGAGCACCTGCAAGCCGTTCAACCAATGCCGTCTTACCCGAACCTACCGGGCCGCCTATACCAATTCGAACCGGTCTTGAACCTGCGCGATCGATTGCCGGCTGCTCCCACTCCTGGTGATGATGACCTTGTCCTTGACACATTGTACATTCCTCCAATCGGGATATGTTGTTCCATTATCAGCCTTCTACGATTAAGACATGAAGAGACGAGAGTACAGATTCTCGTGGCGCATCATGGCAATTTCGCTCATAGGCATGTAGCTGTAGGCGTCCTCAGGCGTCATCTCAGACACTTCCTCCCAAGCGTCCATCGTCTTCGGCGTCAACCTGGCGATGATGGTTTGCCCTTCGGTTTGGCCAATAGACATGAGACGAAGAGCACTGTTGATGCAGTTGACGATGCCTGCATACATATAACCCTGAGCTGCTTGTTCAAGCGAAACTCCCAGACGATAGCAGGCAAAACCGAACACCAGCGGATGAGTGGCTAAGCAGTTTTTGGACTTAAGTCCATCCTGCAGAGGTGCCCAGTCATAACTCGGATATAATGCGCCTAACAGCTGCAATAGACGGCGCCCCATCTTCTCGATCCCATTTCGTGTTTCAATTGCCGTTCGCTGAACATGTACGAGCCTTTCTACACCAAACATGGAAGCATAGTCGTGAATCGGCATGTCCCGATATACGGATTTGATGACCATCACGTCTGCTGTTGACCAGCTTTGCATCAGCATCGATACCGTATAATCTTCCAGCTGCTTGCTTGTTAGCAGCGCTTCTTCCTGGACCAGCGTCTCGAGCCCGAAGGAATGCGCGAACCCGCCAATAGGCAATGCCGAGTCAAGCAGCTGTTGAAGGGCAAGCCAAGGCAGTACTACAGGGCGAGGACTTTCTTCTGAATTGTCGGCCAAGCTCAAACCACCTCCCTTCCGAACCGGAAGCAGCAAACCTGCATTTATGTACCTAGAACAAAAAGTAACGCTGCGCCATCGGCAGAACGTCAGCCGGTTCACAAGTCGCCACAACACCATCCACTTTTACTTCATAGGTTTCGGGATTAACGGTAATGACCGGTGTCGCATCATTGTGAATCATATCTTTCTTCGTCACCGTTCTGCAGCCACGCACCGGTTCGATCCGTTTCGCTAAGCCGAGTTCTTCGGCGATGCCGCGATCATAAGCAGCCTGAGACACGAATGTAATCGAGCTGCTGTGCTTGGCTTTGCCAAATGCGGCAAACATCGGACGGCCAAATACCGGCTGCGGCGTCGGAATCGATGCATTGGGATCACCCATCTGTGCGAATGCAATACTTCCGCCTTTGAGCACCAGATCCGGCTTTACGCCAAAAAACATCGGACTCCACACGACCAAATCCGCAAATTTGCCGGGTTCAATGGAACCAACCAGATGCGAGATGCCATGTGTGATAGCGGGATTTATCGTGTACTTCGCGATATAGCGCTTGATGCGGAAATTATCAGCTTCAGCGTTAGTATCTGGCGCCAGGGGGCCACGCTGTTTCTTCATCTTGTCAGCCGTTTGCCAGGTTCGGATGATGACTTCCCCGACACGACCCATTGCCTGAGAATCGGAGCTGATCATGCTGAATACGCCCATATCATGCAAAATATCTTCGGCCGCAATCGTCTCCGGACGAATCCGCGAGTCAGCAAACGCAACATCCTCCGGAATGCTGCTGTCCAAATGATGGCAGACCATAAGCATATCCAGATGTTCTTCGATGGTATTAATCGTAAACGGGCGAGTCGGGTTCGTGGATGAAGGCAGCACATTCAGTTCGCCGGCTGCACGGATAATATCCGGCGCATGCCCGCCGCCGGCTCCTTCCGTATGATACGTATGGATCGTGCGACCTTTAAATGCCGCCAGTGTATCCTCCAGAAATCCCGCTTCATTCAGCGTATCGGTATGAATCGCGACCTGAACATCGTACAAATCCGCCGCCGTAAGGCAAACATCAATAGAAGCCGGCGTCGTTCCCCAGTCTTCATGCAGCTTCAGCCCAATAGCTCCCGCTTCAATTTGTTCGATGAGCGGTTCGGTAAAGGATGAATTGCCTTTGCCGGTAAAACCAAGGTTCATCGGAAACGCTTCAGCAGCTTCCAGCATTCTGCGCATATGCCATGCTCCAGGCGTACAGGTCGTTGCGTTCGTTCCAGTCGCCGGCCCCGTTCCGCCGCCTATCATGGTAGTTACACCTGAAGAAAGAGCCGTCTCGATCTGCTGCGGGCATATAAAATGAATATGGCTGTCGATCCCGCCAGCGGTTACAATCTTCCCTTCACCGGCAATAACCTCTGTGCTCGCGCCGACGACCATGTTCGGCATAACGCCATCCATAATATCCGGGTTGCCTGCTTTACCGATGCCAACAATTACACCGTCTCGAATCCCGATATCGGCTTTCACAATTCCCCAGTGGTCAATGACAATCGCATTGGTGATCAGCGTATCGAGAACGCCTTCACTACGGAGCGCCCCGCTCGATTGCCCCATACCATCTCGAATTACTTTTCCACCGCCGAACTTGCACTCGTCACCATAAACAGTGTAGTCCTTCTCTATTTGAGCCCATAACTCCGTATCCGCCAACCGAACGGCATCGCCTGTTGTCGGACCGAACATGGCTGCGTAACTGCTGCGACTCATCTTACTCATGACGAAGGCCCTCCCATGCTTTAAGCCTGCTCCGCACTTCATCAGACATACTGCCGCGAATCGCTGAGCCGCTAGTCAGTGCATTTAGTCCAAAGGAGCGTTTGCTTCCACCGAGCTCAACAAGCTGAACCGGTTTCTCCTCACCAGGCTCAAACCTAACTGCCGTACCGGCAGGAATGTGAAGTCGCATGCCGAATGCCGCTTCACGTTCAAATGCGAGTGCACGATTTACTTCAAAGAAATGAAAATGCGATCCCACTTGCACAGGACGATCTCCCGTATTGACAACAACAATCTCCACCGTTTCTCGACCGGCATTCAGCTCGATATTTCCTGCCATCGTACGGTATTCTCCTGGTATCAAGGCAATCCCCCTCTCTTAGCGCATTAAAGTATGGGATGATGAATGGTCACGAGCTTCGTTCCATCCGGAAAAGTTGCTTCCACTTGCACTTCATGGATCATATCCGCCACGCCAGACATCACTTGATCTCGGCTTAGAATCGTTGTACCGTGCTCCATCAATTTCGCCACTGTCAAACCATCGCGGGCACCTTCTAAGATCTCAGAAGTAATAAGCGCTATACTCTCGGGGTAATTCAATTTCACGCCCCGGTTAAGTCGTCTACGTGCCAAATCGGCAGCAATCGTAATTAGAAGCTTTTCTTTTTCCCTTTCCGTTAACTGCATACAGGCACCTCTTCCAACGTTTTCTATTATTATAACGGTTGAATAGGGCCAAGTAAATCTCTTGTGTTATGTTTAATGACATAAGGCGATAGATTACAGATTAGTATTGCTATAATTTGGGTAACGATGTCAGGTTTTGTCGAAATGAGGGATAAATCCCTTCATCTATTACGTGATTTTCTTAGCTTCCTTGCCACTCCGCCACTAGGTGAACGTGCTAGCCATTCGATGCCTGATGTGATAGACTAAAATTTATTGAACTTACTTTGGGAGGGACAGAAATGGCGGCAAAAAAGATGCGTTCAGACACAATTAAAAAAGGATTTGACCGCGCTCCGCACCGCAGCTTGCTGCGTGCTGCCGGGGTAAAAGAGGAAGACTTCGGTAAACCGTTTATCGCGGTTTGCAACTCGTATATTGACATCATTCCAGGCCACGTTCACTTGCAGGAATTCGGAAAGCTCGTTAAAGAAGCGATCTGGGAAGCAGGCGGCGTGCCTTTCGAATTCAATACGATAGGCGTCGACGACGGCATTGCAATGGGACATATCGGTATGCGTTATTCCCTGGCGAGCCGTGAAATTATTGCGGATTCGGTAGAAACCGTTGTTAATGCTCACTGGTTTGACGGCATGGTTTGTATTCCGAACTGTGACAAAATTACACCGGGCATGATCATGGGCGCGCTTCGCGTAAACATCCCGACCATGCTTGTCAGCGGCGGACCAATGAAAGCAGGCAAAACCTCCGATGGCCGCTCGATTTCGCTATCCAGCGTATTTGAAGGTGTCGGTGCATTCCAAGCAGGTAAAATCGACGAAGCCAGTCTTACAGAGCTTGAGCAATTCGGTTGTCCGACTTGCGGATCTTGCTCCGGTATGTTCACAGCTAACTCCATGAACTGTTTGGCAGAAGGTCTTGGCCTTGCACTTCCGGGTAACGGCACAATCCTGGCTGTATCGCCTGAACGTAAAGAATTCGTTAAACAAGCTGCTCGTCAGCTGATGAACTTGATCGAGATGGATCTGAAACCACGCGATATCGTGACCAAAGATTCCATCGACAATGCATTTGCACTTGATATGGCAATGGGCGGTTCCACAAACACTGTTCTCCATACGCTTGCAATCGCACATGAAGCTGGTATCGAATACCCAATCGAGCGCATTAATGAAATTGCAGCACGCGTTCCGCATCTAGCGAAGATTGCTCCGGCTTCTGATTACCACATCGAAGATGTGCACAATGCCGGCGGCGTAAGCGCAATTATCAATGAGCTGTTCAAGAAAGAAGGCGCCCTTCACGGTGACGTGCTTACTGTAACAGGTAAGACACTTCGCGAGAATGTAGCCGGACATGATATCCAGGATACGGATGTTCTTCATACGCTGGACAACCCGCATAGCGAGCGCGGCGGACTGGCTGTCCTATTCGGAAACCTTGCACCGCGCGGTGCGATCATTAAAGTCGGCGCTGTTGATAAATCGGTTGGCGGCTACCATAAAGGTCCTGCAATCTGCTTCGATTCACAAGATGAGGCATTGCATGGAATTGCGAATGGTAAAGTTAAAGAAGGACATGTTGTCGTCATTCGTTACGAAGGCCCTAAAGGCGGACCTGGTATGCCAGAGATGCTTGCGCCAACGTCCCAAATCGTCGGCATGGGTCTTGGAGCTAAGGTCGGTCTCGTAACAGACGGCCGTTTCTCAGGCGCATCCCGCGGCATCAGTATCGGACACGTTTCTCCGGAAGCTGCCGAAGGCGGTCCTATCGCTTTCGTAAATGACGGCGACCTTATCGAGCTTGATTTGATCAACAACGAAATGAACCTTCTGATCAGTGATGAAGAGTTCGAAGCTCGTCGTGCGAATTGGAAAGGCTTTGAACCGAAAATCAAAAAAGGTTATCTAGCTCGTTACTCCCACCTTGTTACGAATGCAAGCACAGGCGGCGTACTAAGATTTAATTAATTCCCGCCAAAACTGAAACATAATAGAATCGCCCTGCGTATGACTAGTTGTTAGTCAACTTATACGCAGGGCGATTTTATTTTAGATTATGGAGGGATTCTCATGTTCGGGAAAGTAGCTGCCGATTTGCTTGGTTTAAGTGATTTAGGATCTGTCATCAAACCGGAGAACTATGATAAGGTCGATTCCGACGACTACGTCCTGCACGAGGATAACGAGAAAATTTATTTTCTTATCAAGTCCAAATCCGATGAATACTGCTTCACGAATCAAGCTCTCATCCATCTCGACGGCACGAGTGCAGTCAGTAAGAAAAGAACGCTCCACCGCTACTCCTACAGTGCACATAAGATTTCCGGCGTATACTTAGAAACGGCAGGAACCGTCGATTTGGATGTTGAAATTAAATTCAATCTTGGCGGTACGCCATTCACCATAGACATTCATAAGAAACATATAGAAGAAGTCAAGGATCTCTACAAAGCACTGATCAAAATCGCCGAGCTCACGCACGAGAATGAAATCTCGCTTGGCTTTGCAAGGCAGAGTTTGGACCTGGCCTCCTCGACTGTAAGCCAGATCTATAAAGCCGAAATTGATCTCGCCGAGCAGTTCAAATCGATTAACCAGCTTGCTTTCAATTGGCTTGCCGAAACGCAAAAGCAATACAAATCCAAAGACTTCGCTGCTGTATTCGAGCGTTATATCAACCAATAAGTTTTATGATCGGAATCGCGACATGACAACACAAGAAAGGCGCCCCGAGTTCCGAGGCGCCTTCCTTATCAATTATTGGGTTTCGTTTATGGCGTGTACTCCCCGGCTCCCGCTGCATTCGCATTATCATAAGCTGCAGGCGTAAGCCCCGGACGCGCTCCTTGATGAAGCTTAGGCTCATACACTTGCGTCTTCTTCCAGTTGGGTTTCACGTTTGCTTCAGCACCGTAACGACCCCAGAATTGATCCATCGACATCGCAATAATTCGCGGATCAAGCCGAGAGCCCTGCTCTGTCAGACGTTTCTTGCCCGAAGGATGAAGCACACGAAGCAGCAGCTTCAAATATAGCCGTGTAGAATAATCAAAAAGTCCTTTCGGAATCGGCAGCACGCTGAATCCGAATTGCTCTGCGCCGCGATTAATCATGCTGACGCCGTATAATCCTTTTGCATGTTCGTACTCTTTGTTTCCCACAAGCTGCTGGGCAAGCTTAGGCATCCCCTTCTGCACTTCTCGAATGAGCATAATCGCAACATGCATCATCGAACGTGATTCAGTCATCATTTTCAGCAGCTTATGATTATCAAAGTGAAGTTCGATTACAGGATCCTTGTGCTCGATTCGTCTGCCGTCCGACAGCTCCAACGTTTGTCCCGGATACGGGACAAGCCGAATGTGAAAGATAGAGCCCTCTCCGCCTGACTTCACGCGGAATAGGACGTGAAATACCCGCTCCCATCCCATCCAACATGCGATCAACGCTCGTTTGAAGAGACCATGTGTCGCAGGCTTGGATTCTCTCGACTTACTGCGATCCCTGTCCGTAAGTGCGATCATGTCCGTAATATGGATAAACTGATATCCGCGTTCACGACCTGCCTCTAAGAACGACTCTAATGCAATGAGCATGTTAGCCGGCGCATCTTGATCCGCACCGAAAGTAGCGCCGCAGTCATGAAGAAGCAGCACTTCTCCCGGCCGAAGCTTCTTCATCATGCGGGTCTTAAGACGTTCAGCCCCTACATGTTTGCGCCAATCGCCGAACAGCGCAGACCATAGAATAATTTGAAGATACCCTAAATTGGAAAAATCAAACAGATTGACGATCCCCCACGGAGGTCTGTAGTACGCCGAACGAACGCCGGTTGCCCGGCGAATAATCTCTGATGTGCGATGAATTTGTTTCTTAACCGTTCTTGGACGCATAAGCCAATTGGACTTGTGTACGTAATTATGAATGCCGATCACATGCCCTTCAGCATGCATTCGCTGCAATAACTCCGGGTGCCGTTCTGCGTGGATGCCGACAACAAAGAATGTCGCTTTAGCATCATATTTCTTTAGTAGATCAAGCAGCAGCGGTGTATAAACAGGATCCGGCCCATCGTCGAAAGTAAGAGCAATTTCCCGTTCTGCACGACCCCGTTTAAATACGCGAAAACCAAATGTACGACTTATAATTCCGGGTAAAAAAGCATAAAACGTTAAAAAATAAAATCCCCACAGCAGGAAGTTTTCCATATTACGTGTTCCCACCACCCTAGTTTCGATCCTTAATCCTTGTCCATTGGAAGAGGGAGTGCCCTAGATGCCTGATACCTTCATTCATTGTAACATAGCACGTACAATAACGGCTACGGAAGTTACAACGAAGAAATACAGCATAAATCGGAAAATTAGGCTAACATAAAGTTAAGTTGGGAAACTCTGTTATTTTATAGTACAATCGTGATACATAACCGCATTTCAGCTATTTAAAAAGGAGTCAATCGATGCTTTCCTTCTACCGTAAATATTGGCGTACCGCATTCGATATTGCTTTAATTGTTCTGACCGTGTATCTCATCATGCTTGTATTCAGTTATGTATACCGGATTGCCACTCCAATATTCCTTTCTTTCTTAATTTTCATGTTTATTGAGCCTCCTGCACGATGGATGCAGCGACTCGGGATGAAGAAATCCATCGCTTCAGGCATATCCGTTCTTATTTTCACACTCGTCATTGTCGGCGCATTTGTCGGTGCCGGTTTCGTCGTCACGACGCAGGTTACCGGACTCGCTTCAAACCTTGGCAAGTACCAGGATTTACTTGTCGACCAGTTTCAGAAGAATGCCGCTTTGCTCGAAGATAAAGTCGATTCACTTCCGCTGCCGGATAACGTCGTGGAGAAGGCCAATGAGATCTTCGGTTATATCACAAGATGGGGATCTAATTTGGCGGTTTCGTTCCTGCTCTCGCTTGGCGGGTACCTGAAATCCTTCTCCACCTTTATGATTAACTTCACCATCGGAATCATACTCGCTTATTTCCTTAGTTTGGAAATTAAAGAGTGGAAGAAGCTGGCTCAAGAGAAGACGCCTAATACGTTCAAGAAAGCTTTCCTGTTCTTACGCGAGAACGTATTCTCCGGCATTGCCGGTTATTTGAAAGCCCAAGGCAAGCTAATAAGCATTACGTTTATCGTTATATTCGTTGCCTTGCTGCTGCTCGGAGTGCCCAATGCCTTCTCCATCGCGCTGCTATCCGCATTCTTCGATATCCTGCCCTTGCTCGGTGTCGGAACCGTCTTCATCCCGTGGATCATTTACTTGTTCATTGTCGGTAACTCGACACTCGCGATTTGGCTCAGCTGCCTATTCCTTGCGGTCGTCTTGACACGTCAATTTCTCGAGCCTAAGATCACCGGCGACACGCTCGGCGTTTCTGCCTTTACGATGCTCGCATTCATGATTATCTCACTTTCAATATTCGGGATTGCAGGCGTGATCCTGTCTCCGATTCTGATGATTCTATTGAAGGCATTGTATGATCAACGATACTTCCACCGCTGGATTCATTCACCTAAAGGTGAGTTCGAGCATCAAACGAATCCAGCGGATGATACGGAAATTGTGGACTAGCTGTAACATGGTTCAGTGCTTCTGCTGCTTAGCAAGAATATCCATTACTCCGCGGAAGATAACTGTCGCTTGATTGGATGTTCCCGGTGTACGGTTCTCGGCTAGCACGGCAACAGCATAGCGAGGCTGCTCAGCTGGCCCGTAGCCGACAAACCATTGATTCAATCTTTCCTGATTTCCTCTTCTAATTTGGGCGGTGCCGGATTTACCGGCAACCGCCCAAATTCCATTTCGGATCCCTTTCCCCGTTCCGTTAAGGACTACCGCTTCCATGCTTCTTAGTAAAGTCCGAGCTGTACGTGCATGAATTTGACCGTATTGAGACATCGAAGACTGTTTGGCAAGCTTAGCCAGCAGCTGTCCATTCCCATACCGAATTTCAATAACGAATCTAGGCTCTTGTACACGACCTTCATGCAGCAGCGTGACCATAAGGTTAGCCGCTTGGAGCGGTGAGAGCTTAACATCTCTTTGGCCGATGCCCGTTTGCGCCAGCTGACCGCCATCTCTGGCCCCCTGCGGCTGAGCGAATACATTTCCCGCTTCTTCCTCTTGGAATTGCCGGAGCGGTCTACCAAGCGGCGCAAACGCTCCTATGCTGCTCCATCCGATCTGCCTGGCAATACCAAGCTGATCTGCCGTCACCAGAAACTGCCGCGCACTCAGTCTCTCCGCAAGTTCCGCGAATACGACATTGCACGAGCCCGCGAAAGCATCTTGCAGCGTGACATGCCCATGTCCCCCGTCCTTCCAGCAATGGAGGCCATAGCGGCCATAATTCCCATTGCAATAGAACTGCTCCCCTTCGGCGGTAACGCGGGACTCAAGCGCAGCCGCTTCCGTCACGATTTTGAATATCGACCCCGGTGTTGCCGCTCTGATCGCATGATTGGCTGCATTCATGCCCGTCGCATCAATCGAGCTTATTGTGAGCTGAGGCCTTGAAATCATCGTTATAATATCACCGTTGGCCGTATCAAGGACAACGACCGCTCCTTCTTTGAGCCCTTTATGATCCACATAGTTCTCCAATTGATTCTGCAAGGCCAGATCCATCGTCGTCATCACTTTGATCGGGTAGTATGGATTATTCGGGCTAATGAGACGTAAGTTTAATCCGTGCATAGGCTTGTCCGTTCCATCGGTAAAATAAGACACTGCGGTCGGTCCCGTACCTTGCAGCAGCGGATCCAGGGACCGCTCCAAGCCAGCGCCTCCGGTCTTATCGCTCAAGCGCATTGTATGTGCCTTCAGCCGCTTGCTGTAATCGGCTCGAAGCAGTTCCGGATGTTGGCTGATGTAGCCAACTGCGTGCTTGACGCTGAAGGCAGACGGATAGCGGTTATGATAGGGCAGCACGCGTACGCCGTTAATGTGCAAGGCATCTATCGCTGCGAGCTGCTTTGCAGATAAGCGATGCGGCAATCCCTCTCCCTCCCGCTGCCAGAAGACGGGTTCGGTTAATTTATCCATCCATTGTCTCAGCGTAGAAGACTGCATGCCAAGCGCCTTGGCCAATGCACCGATTTCCTTTGGATTATCGGTACGAGATTTCATTTGCAGCGGAAATACAGCCAGTGCCTCGTAAGTCTCCCCCGTAAGCGGTCTACCGGAACGATCATAGAAATCCCCCCTGCCTGTATCCAGCACCAATGTTCGTTCTCGCTGCGCGACAGACTCTTCCTTCCAATCTGAGCTTCTGGCTGTTACGGGTGCAGACGGCAGCAGCTGCAGCCATCCGATACGCAAAACAAATAACAGTACCATCGCGCTCAGCATAATGAGGAGGATAAAAATTCGCTGTTGTCTGCTTCTTCGCCGTTCTCTGCTCATGACGTCTATTCCTCCGACTGCCGAAAGGGATTTTATTACAAGTATCCCCTTATTAAAAAGAGGCCAATCAGAATGACTCTGATTGACCTCAACTGAGATTCAGGCGTAACGTTTATTGCTTCTGAAACCGGCTGCAAGCAAAGAAATCGAGCAGGAAGCTCTGAAAAGATTTGGCTACAAGCGGGAGCTTCTCATTGGATCGATAAATAAGTCCGATTGTCCTTGTCACTTGCGGCGAACTCACGCGCACCTTAGCCGGCTTAAGGGGGCCGGATGCGTAGAGCGCCATTTCGGGGAGCAAGCTGACTCCCATGCCCGCCGCAACCAAACCGCGAATGGTATCCGTCTCTTCCCCTTCAAATCCGATCTGCGGTGTAAATCCTGCCGCCAGACATGCTTCCCATACGATTGGACGAAGCGAGTACCCATCACTGAACAGCACGAACATTTCGTCCTTTAATTGAGCCAGTTCAATGGACTCTTCACTCGCAAGCGGATGATTCGGCGGCAGAATTGCAAACAACTCTTCCGTTAAGACGATCTGACCGGTGACATGAGGATGCTTCTCCGGACATGGCGATACGAAAGCCAAATCCACTTCACCTTTCATCACATCTTGAATCAGAGACGGGAACATCCCTTGTTTAAATCGAAACTTCACATTAGGGTTCAGCTTCCGAAACGCCGCCACAACCTCGGGTATGAGTGAAATGCCCAAGCTGTGCGGAAATCCAAGCCGAATCTCCCCTTTCTCCGGATCGAGAAATTCTTGAATTTCCACAACGGAGCGTTCCAAATCGGCCAGTATCACTTCTGCCCGCTTCAGAAACAATGCCCCAACAGGTGTAAGCTGCAGGTTGCGTCCCTTCTGCAGGAAGAGCTTGGCGCCAAGCTCCTCTTCCAGTTGATGAATTTGTCGGCTGACAGCAGATTGTGCCACATGCAGCTCCTCTGCTGCTTTCGTAACATGCTCCTTCTTAGCCACTTTTACGAAATAATACAATTGACGAAGCTCCATTAGGTCCCCTCTTCTTCTCTATAACAGCTGCCATTACCGATTATATCGGCGATTCTTCTTCGCGATTAAATACCAGTCGTATGCATAAGCAAGCGCGAACCCTGCAAACAATCCGCCAAAATGAGCCCACAGCCCAATACCCGGTGCAAATATCGAATACAGAATACCGAATATCAGTATCGTATACACTGTTTTGCGCGAATCCGGGTCGAGCGAGCGTTTCATTAGTGCCAAATAGAGGTACGCACCATATACACCATAGATAGCTCCCGACGCACCCGCTCCCGCAGTAGACGAATCAGCGATGGCACTAAATAGATTACCGACGATGCCGCACAGCAGATAAAACAACAGATATTTCACATGACCGAGCATCCGTTCGAGCGGAGGTGCAAACACTAACACAGCAAACATATTGAAGAAAATATGCGAAATACTCAAATGCAAGAATTGAGCCGTCACATAACGCCAAGGTTCTGCAAGCGAGAAATAATTGTTGTTTGGGTCACTGTAAAAGAAACCGCGGTCCAGCAGCATACCATCCAGTATGTAACGATCGCTAATGTAGATGAGCAGATTCAGCGCGATAATAGCCGCCGTAACCGGATATTGCCGCAAATAGCTGCGAAAACTTTCATAACGCAGGAATATCATCGTAGTCTCCTTCGCCCTCCTATTGGACAATGGTATTTCATTATAGTTATAATAATTTGGTATGAACCCATTCCATCCTAAGGAGGCTGTTTATTAATGGCACAAGAACGCACAGGCGTTGCTACTCTTAAAGGCAACCCGCTTACACTGATCGGCCCAGAACTGAAAATCGGTGACCAAGCTCCTGATTTTCAATTGAACAAATCGCTGGTAGAGGTTGTTTCCTTGAAAGACTTCGCAGGCAAAGTGAAACTTGTCAGCGTAGTGCCTTCCATTGATACAGGCGTTTGCGATGCGCAAACTCGTCGTTTCAATGAAGAAGCAGCAACACTAGGTGATAACGTAGCTGTACTGACAGTGAGCGTTGACCTTCCATTCGCACAAGCTCGTTGGTGCGGTGCTGCAGGTGTCGATAAAGTTGTTCTGCTGTCGGACTACAAAAACAACAACTTCGGCGAAGCTTACGGCGTGTTGATCAAAGATCTTCACCTCGATATGCGTGCAATCTTCGTAATCGACGGCAATGACACGATTCAATATGTGGAAGTGCTTAGTGAAATGACAGAGCACCCGAACTACGAGAATGCAATCAACGCAGTTAAAGCACTCGTATAAGCTACATAAAGATCAGCATATGACAAAAGCGAGGCAGGGATTCCCTTCCTCGCTTTTTCTCGTTATTATATGCCGGATGTTTTATATTGAGCCAGCTTCTTATCGAGAGTCCGATAAAGATCAATAATGATACGGTAATTGGATCCAAGATCACCGAACGAACCGCGCGACGCGGAATAAATGTCCACCGCTGCTGTAACAGGATTCACATTGATAACGGATACGGTAATATCCATTGTACGGCCGGTTACCGTACGTTTCTCGAGTACGATCTCACCTACGGACTGCACTTCATGAAGCACCTTGTAGCCTTGCATCTTCTTTAGTGTAGAGACAACCTCTTCCCAAGCTCTCTCCCGTGACAACTTGTAATAATGGGATTTAAGTAACGGATCTTTCGCTTTATCGCCTGTCAATTCATGACTGCGCAGCAACCCGATAAGGGACCGCTTCAAAGACAAAGGTAATCTCCCCCTCCAACTTCTATGTACGCTAAGAGATATCATAACATAGTTTCTAACATAAAAAAAAGGGGTTGCCCCCTTTTCGCTTGAAGTAAGTAACCCGCCATGCCGTCCGACTTGCTTGTTTCTGAACCCGCTCTCGCAGGTGGGTGGCCGCAGAAACGTTTTTGAGATCCCTTTTCGAGGGCCTGTCAGCTGCGTTTCAATTGAGTCTCCCGTAATACAGCCATTGGTTCAAAACAAGTGATAAGCCGTAACGCACATCGCAGGATGTATTGTTATTATAGACGTAACAGGGGTAAAAGTAAACGTGACACGAACCGCTATTTAATGGTGTTGTGACCTTCTTCTGTATGCGGCAGGAACGCTTCATCTTCAAGACGTTTGCGCTCTTCCTCCGCTGCTGCTTCCGCTGCTTTCTCCGCTTGCAGCTGAAGCTTCGTATAAATCGCGTAGAAGTTCCAGAAGGCGATAATGGCCACTACACTTCCCGTAAAGAACGGAACGAGAAACATCAGTTTCGGTGAGCTAAAGCTAATATAAATAACGAAGCCGCACATGATGACTGTCGAGAGCGACCGGAATGGTCGTCCGATTGTAAGCAGCAATGCGTTCTTAAGCAGCTGCATTGTCTTCATGTGATAGTGAACAACCATGGAGAAGAAATTGAACAGCGATACAGCCAGCAAAGCTACAAGGGCAACGAATAGATAAGAAACCAGCTGGAACGATTCCAATTTCACCAAGTATACACGGAAGTCCACAATGAGAATCGTAAACAGAACCATATACAAGATTCCGCCTATCATGCTTTGCACATAGCTGTCTTTATAGTTTCTAAAGTACGTGCGAAGGAGCGGCGCATCTACCTCACCCATTACCCATTTACGCGCAACCGCAAACATAGCTGCGGTAGCCGGAAACAAAGTGAACGGAGCAACGATGCCGGAGACGATGAAGTAACTCATCATTTGATCGCTGTTCTGAGCAAATAACACAGGGAGCAGTAAAATAATAAACGGCAAGGAACAAATGATCCATAGCACGTTTGTTACCGATAAGCGCATAATCCATTCCGAGATTTTATAAAACCCGCCCATCATGCCTCTCATTTCCATTGTAGCCAAGTCCTCCTAGCAAGCGATTTCATTTTATACTACGTTAACTATAATATAGACAGCCCAAGAAGCCAACGCCCATTTTCGGGAATGTGGGCAGGCGTCTAAACGACATTCACCCAGATGCATACCATATAGTGTTATCGTACCCAAGACAAAAGCTGAGGAGGACGTCGCTAATGGGTAATATGGGTCATGGTTCTCATACTAGTGCTGCGTTGATTCTTGTTCTGTTCATTCTTCTTATCATTATCTCGAAAGGCTTCTTCTGACAGTAGATAACAAGATAAAAAAGGGGCTCTATTTATCCGATTGCTCGGCTAAACAGAAGCCCCGGTGTTATCCTTACTTATTCGTCAGAGGATGGACGGGAACGGCGAGCTTCGCCGCGGCCGTCTCCACGGCCTTTGTTGTCACGATCGCGATCACGATTGTAGCCGCTGCTGCTGCTAGTGCTGCTTGAGCTGCTGCTGCTGCTGCGATTGCCGCCGTAGCCGCCACCGCTGCTGCTGCCGCCGCCATAACCGCCACGGTTGCCGCTGCCTTCGCCGCGTCCGCGAGGACCGCTGCCGGAACGATTGCCGCCGCCAAATGGTCCGCCGGAGAAACGACGTCCGCTTGTACGAACATCCGGTCTGCGTTTCTTAGCGCGAATCGGATCTTCTGGTGTAAGTTCGATATTAATATCTTTCTTCTCGCCAGTGATCAATTTAATTGCTGCTGCCAGCAAGTTAACGGAGTCGTATTGCTCAAGCAATTGAATGGCAATGGCTTTGAATTCATTAACTGCCTCACCGTCAAGAGCTTCAAGAATGCGCTCAGCCGTTACGCGTTGTTTGCCTTCGATTGCTTCAGCGATGCTTGGCAATGGCTTCTTCGCGATTTTGTGGCGAGTCACTTTCTCGATGAAATGCATGTGATCCAGCTCACGCGGCGTTACGAACGACCACGCTGTACCTTCTTTACCAGCACGGCCGGTACGGCCGATACGGTGTACATAGCTCTCCGGATCTTGCGGCAAGTCGAAGTTGATAACATGCGTTACGCCGGAAACGTCAAGACCACGTGCTGCAACGTCTGTTGCTACAAGCACATCGATGCTGCCGTCACGGAATTTACGCATAACGTTGTCACGTTGATTCTGAGACAAGTCGCCATGCAAGCCGTCTGCAGAATAACCACGCTTCTGAAGGGCTTCGCTCAGCTCATCTACACGGCGCTTTGTACGTCCAAAGATGATTGCAAGGTCTGGTGATTCCATATCAAGCAAGCGGCTCAGCGCGTCAAATTTCTGACGCTCGTGAACTTCGATATAAGCTTGTTCAATCGTTGGTGCGCTGACTTGTGTTGGGATTACCGACACATGCTCAGGCGATTGTAGGAATTGATCTGCCAGTTTACGAATGTTCGGAGGCATTGTAGCCGAGAACAGCATCGTGTGGCGATTAGTCGGAACCAAGGAAAGTATGGAAGTGATATCTTCCATAAAGCCCATATCCAGCATTTCATCCGCTTCATCCAAGATAACGGTTTGGACGTCATCAAGTTTGATTGTTTTACGGTTAATATGATCGAGCAAACGACCAGGTGTACCGATGATGATTTGCGGACGTTTCTTCAAAGCGCGGATTTGACGACCGATCTCTTGACCGCCGTAAATCGGCAATGAACGCAAACCTTTGTAACGTGTAAGCTTTCCGATTTCTTCCGAAACTTGAATCGCAAGCTCACGGGTCGGGGTCATGATTAATGCGACGATACGCTCTTCAGTAACCGGAATCTTGTTGACAAGCGGGATCCCGAAGGCGGCCGTTTTGCCCGTTCCTGTCTGAGCTTGCCCGATTAAGTCGGTGCCGGCAAGCGCAATTGGAATGGCTTTCGATTGGATTGGGGTAGATTCCTCAAATCCAAGCTCAGTAATAGCTTGAAGAACCTTAGGTTCCAAGCCGAATTCAGCAAATGTTTTCAAACTGTTTCAATCTCCTTCTATCTGCATCCTACAGAAAATATACAGTTTATTATAGCACAACTGTATTTCTGAATACCAGCAAGCACTAAATACATATACTAGCATCATTTATTACATTAGACAACTTCCAACTTTTTTTGATAAACTGCTACCTGTTAATTATACTCCACCGAGGTGAATCGTTTTGAGATCTTCACGAACTGCAGCAACGACTTTGATTAGCGCTTTACTGATCGCTTTTGGCTTTAACCAGCTTCTGATTCCGCACAAAATGATCAGCGGCGGCGTATCCGGCATTACGATGATTGCTGGGTATGCGACCGGCCTAAACATTGGCTGGCTTTATTTTATTCTAAATGTGCCTATTTTAATCTGGGGATGGCGTGTTCTCGGCTTGCGATTTGTTGGCTGGAGTGCGTTCTCAGTTGCCGCAACGACGCTCTTCATGCAGCTTGTTCCCGTTCACCCCATGGTTGAGGATTTGACGCTTGGCGCAGTATTCGGCGGGGTTGTGGTCGGTTTCGGAAGTGGACTTGCCCTTCGTGAAGGCTCCTCCTCCGGCGGCTTCGATATCATAGCGGCCATCATAACTCGCAAAAGGGACTTGTCGATCGGCATGCTGATCTTCGTCCTGAATGGGACGGTTATCGCCGCACTCGGAATGCTTACGAATGATTGGGATATTGCGCTGTTCTCCTTGCTGTCGATCTTTACAACCGGCAAAATCATTGACCTCATACACATTAAACATGTGAAGATTACCGTCTTTATCGTCACAACGAAAACCGAAGAAATGCGTACAGCCATGATTCCGCTGATTCGGGGCGTAACGGTCATCAAAACACGCGGCGCCTACACGAATGCGGAGAATGACATGTTGATGACGGTGACAACTCGCTTCGAATTGAACCAGCTGCGCAAAATTATCCAAGATACAGACCCGCGTGCATTCGTCAACGTTGTAGAAACAGTCGGCGTAATGGGTGAATTCCGGAAGCCTTCCCTCTAATTTGCAAATCGGGCATCGGCTAATATGGAAATTCTTTGTTCAACACTAGGTTTTTGAATTCGCTGCTGTTATAATATAGCTATCCCGTTGAATTTGTTTCGTGCCATACGTTTTACCCTCCATTACGATGAAAGGGTGATGCTTCATGGATATGGAAACGGTCAGACTATTACAGATTGTGGAAAAGCTAGCACCGGAATTAGTGCCTTTCCTCACGGAGCGGGAATTGAATTTGAATATCGTGCTGCGGGATGGACTGGCATTGCTGGAACCTGAGGACGCGATGGAGATTGTGCAGCAAAGCATTTGTGAGTATCAAAGAGAAGTGCTTTTGCAATAGAGAACGACCCGGACGAGAAACGAGAAATCGGTTCTCGTCCTTTTTTTGCTCAATAACAAAACGAGAAATCGGTTCTCGTCCTTTTTTTGCTCAATAACGTATTCAAGTCCCCCTCCTCTTCAATTTCTAGCAAATTCCTACAAAATACCTCTGTGCCTTCATTCGAAACTGAATTATAATTTTACTGACTTGGCAGATGGGGAGAGAATTGAAATGGATGTTATTGTTTCTACATTGTTATTGTTGTTTCATGTCTTAACCGGATCTGATGCGCAAGCAGGCGCGCAATCCGCATCTACCCACCAACTGCTCGCTACAATGCTAACTGCTCCTAATTCGCAGCAGCCGAATGGTTCCGGAGGTTCGACACAGCCTGGAACGAATTCGGGTACAGGTGCAACAACACCCGGTGATGCAGGCTCGGGGTCAAGCGCAGGATCCGAGTTCGTTAAGCACGATCCGCAGCCGGATGCTCCTGAGGTAAAGGGCATTTATGTAACGGCACACAGTGCCGGAGGCGCTCGCATGGAATCGCTGCTGAAGCTGCTAGATGATACCCCGTTGAACAGCATGGTCATTGATTTGAAGGATGATAACGGCTACATCACCTATCCCACCACCAACCCGGAGCTGCTCAAGCTCGGCAAACCAAAGAAGTTTATCAGCAATATCAGTCAAACGATGGAACGTCTGAAGAAACATGATGTGTACCCAATCGGACGTATCGTAGTTTTTAAAGATACGGTGCTCGCCAGAAGCCATCCTGAGTATTCCTACGTACGAAAGGACGGGTCACTTTGGGAGAATGGCAAAGGTGACAGCTTCGTAAACCCTTATATGAAGGAAGTTTGGGATTATAACGTTGCGATTGCAAAGGAAGCTGTGAAGCTCGGCTTCAAAGAAATCCAGTTCGACTATGTCCGCTTCCCGGAAGGTTTCGAGAAGAAAGCCGATTCCCTGAAGTTCTATAAAAACAAGGATACACGAGTAGATACAGTCGCTGCTTTCGTGAAATATGCGAAATCCCAGCTTGAGCCGCTCGGCGTGAGAGTCTCGGTTGATATATTCGGATATGCCGCTTCCGTACCGGCTGCTGAAGGTATCGGACAAGATTTTGTGAAAATCTCGAAATATGTGGATGTTATCGCACCGATGATTTATCCAAGCCATTACAGCACAGGCTGGTTCAAAGTGAAGGATCCGGACAAAGATCCTTATGCAACCATCAAAGGTGCCATGGTAGACACACATAAGAAGTTAGATCCGATCGGCTCTTACAAACCGATAATTCGACCATGGATTCAAGACTTCACCGCAAGCTGGCTTGGCAAAGGGCATTATATTAAGTACGGAAAAGCCGAAGTGGACGCACAAATTAAAGCATTGCAGGATACCGGCATTCATGAATATTTATTATGGAACGCGAACAACCGTTATACGGCGGACGCCAAATTCTAAATTAAAAAAAACGCTCTGCAAGCCTCGCACGGACAATACCGGGCCTGGCTGCAGAGCGTTTTGCATTTAAAGTTGACTAAACTTACTTACGCAGCTTCGCAGCCAGCTGTAAGAAATACGGTACGGTGCGATGAACGCGAGTTACTACATCTACGGATGACGGGGTCCCGTCTGCTTCGAATTGACGTGCCGGGCCGCCGATGGATATCCACTCCGGACAGTTGATTCCATGCATGTTACGAACCATGGCCTGCAATTGAGTAAGCGAGCTTACCCCGACTGCGCCGCCTGCAGAACAAATAGAGAGAACGGCTTTGCTGTCAAAATGATCACCGCCAAGGAAATCAAGCGCATTCTTCAGCACGCCGGAGATGCTTCCATGATATTCAGGCGTGCTGAGTACAACAGCGTCGCTGTGGAACACCGATTCACGCAATGCTGCGAGGTTAGGATTCGTATCCTCGTGCGTGCCGTAGAACGGCAACGGCTGCTTATACAGGTCGTATACGGTAACCTCATGGCCTTCCGATTCCATAAACTTCCCGATATATCGGGACAATTTGGTACTGGTCGATTCCGGACGATTGCTTCCCGCGATAATCGTAATGCGCATAAATATTCCCCTTCCAATTTCTACTTTACATACATAATAGTATGTTTTGTATTTTTGGTCAATAAAGGAATTTACGATTGAGGAATAAGGTAACCCGAACCGACCTCGGTCCGTTTCTTCTCCACGATGGCAACCGATTTCAGGACAGGCATTTTGATATAATGACGCGCAACATGGCTCTCTACGAACGAGAATGCTTTCTCATCCGTCTCCGCCAGAAGAATCAGATGCGCTGAGGTATCTTCCATTTCGATTTCAATTTTGTACAAGAACATCCTAATAGCCTCCTAATTAATAGAAAAGCCTTATACGGCAGTCATTCGGGTCCATTCTTCTCCCCGTCAGACGCGCATATAAGGCTTTAAGTTCATTTATTGAGATAAACGAAGAGCCAGGTTGTAGAGATCCATGTTGAATGGTTTCTTCGTGTTTACTACTTTATCAATATCGGTCACGACCAGCTCACCGCGGATGATACCGCAGCCTTTGCCTGAGTCGCCTTCCATCAGCTTGCGAACAGCGAAGTCGCCCAGCTGGCTGGCAAGAATCCGGTCATTGTGCGTTGGCGTTCCGCCACGCTGAATGTGACCAAGAACGGTAACACGAGGCTCCATTCCACAACGCTCCGTGATGCCTTTACCGATTTCTTCACCGCTTGCCGCGCCTTCAGCAACAACGATGATACTGTGACGTTTGCCTGAACTGAAGTTTTCTTTCATGCGGTTTGCAACTTGATCCAGATCAAACGGCACTTCCGGTACGATAATGGTTTCCGCACCGCTTGCCAAACCGGCATACAGAGCAATGTCGCCGCAATGACGGCCCATAACCTCTACGATCGAAGAACGCTCGTGCGAAGTCATCGTATCGCGAAGCTTGTTGATTGCATCAACAACGATGCTGACCGAAGTATCAAATCCAATGGTGTAGTCGGTAAACGGAATATCGTTGTCGATCGTGCCCGGCAATCCCATTGTTTTGATGCCCAGCTTGCATAGCTTGTTGGCACCTTGGTAGGAACCGTCTCCGCCAATGACGACTAGCCCGTCAATTCCGCGCTCGCGCAGTACTTCTGCACCTTTCTGTTGACCTTCCGGTGTCAGAAACTCTTTACAGCGGGCTGTTTGGAGAATAGTACCCCCGCGCTGAATGATATCTCCTACGCTGCGAAGATCCATTTGACGAAGATCATTATTAAGCAGGCCTTGATAGCCGCGTTGCACACCATAAACTTCAAGTCCATGATATAAAGCACTACGAACGACAGCGCGTACCGCTGCGTTCATCCCTTGCGAATCTCCACCACTTGTAAGAACGGCAATTGATTTTACTGCTGACATTGCAAATCCACTCCTCTTTCATCTTTATCTGTGCTTTCCATGTTCATAGCATTATTTGAATTGACGCAATCGAATAACAACGCTGTTGCCCCAGAAGAACAATCGCGTGAGCGGGCTCTTCTTCATGAGCCGCTTCGAAACGAGCTGCACATCCTTCTGACCCCGAACTTTGGGATCGGACAGGTATAAGGCGAGCAAGCCTTCGATTACCATGCGGTGAAACTTCGGAGCAGGCAGCCCGCTCACATCTCGGCGCGCACCTTCAACGATGTCTCCGATTCGTGTCACTAGTTCGCTTTGATTGGAATAGTAATTGCAGAAATTCAAGTCTCCGCCTATCCGATCCTCTTCTTGGTCGATCAAATAATCTAGCATAATATGAAGACCGCAAACATGGGGGAAATAGCCGTTACGAACTTGCAGCGCTTCTTCACTGCCGCAGCCTTCATCAGAAGCGGCAAGAAACAGCATAAACATGCCCAGTGTTGAGCCTGTCGCCGCACCAAACTCGTTCCACTTAAAATTCGGCGCAAGGTGACGATGCTGCTCCCACCATGCAAGCAAAGCCGGCTCGCGTCTCTCTTTGACGATATGTTTGTGAACTTGCAGGTCACCATATAGTCGGACAAGTTCTGTTACATAAGACTGCACAGCCGAATAGGAAGGCAGTTTCCTTATACAGGCTTGACATGTACGAACCAGCTCATGCAAATAACCCCCGTCGTCACGCTCTGTCCGCAGTGCATAATAATCACGCAGCGGCGCGTTCGGGTCTACGGCATCCAGCATCGATTGATGGAGCAGTCGAAAATCATCCGCATCCAGCGATGTGCTTCGGTCACACAGGTTGTCCAAATAATCACTTATCGTCTGCAAAGCAACGATGAGCGGTACTAGTATATCCCTGCGCTGCAGGTTGGCGGCGGCGTAAATGCCTCCTCCTTCGCAATGAAACTGCTTGCTCGTCATACTGGCGATCGCTTGTGTTCTCAGTTCGTCGTCGGGAATTTGCTCGGCAATAACACGCAATCTTGCGAGTTCGGCTCTAACTTCCGGCAATACATATTTGTAAACCCGGTACATTAATCGAATTGGCGTTTGCGGCATTTGGCGGGCCAAAGTTGATAGTTGCATCGATATGCGCCCTCCTTCTTCCACTCCGCTTGTTAGGAATGGCGCTTATTTTCAATTTCTTGATTCATGCGGTACCAGATATGTAAATCATTAATCCGGCTTGCCAGCTCGGCAATATCGGAGTTAATGGTACATGAACGCTCAAAGTTCTCTTCCTCAAACAGTTGAATTTGCTTTACGTTAATTACCGCTTCAAATGCGATAACGCGCTCAGGTATCGTCCCGCGAATGATCTCCCATTCTGTCACAATGAACGTACGATCCTTTTCACTGTACTTGTCCCACTCCTGATGGAGGGCCGGAAGCGGGATTCCAAGCCGGTCATTCCAACTAAAAAATTGGTTCACGTCTCAAAACCTCCATCAAATAATGTACCATTTCATAGAGTACAAATCCAGCGCGAAAACTTGTTCGCCATATGCTATACTGAGGTACATATCGCTTGCAAGGAGAACGAACTATGGGGAAACAGCCAGGCTCTGTGTCGATGAGACAGCTATGGCGTTTTTTTTTGCCGCTCGGACTTTCAGCTTCTCTCGTAACTATTTCACACGTCATTATCAATAGTACACTGGCACATGCTGCCAATCAGAAAGTCGTCATCGCAAGTTATGCCATCGCGATGAGTCTGCTTATCATTACGGAACGGCCGGCCGTCTTGCTGCGCCAGACATGCTCGGCACTGGTACGCGACAAGCAATCCTTCCGCGCGATGCTGCGGGTTGGCCAGCTCGTGTTTGCTGCTATACTGGTTCTCGGCATGATCATCTGCTATTCGCCGCTCGGCACTTGGATATTCGGAGGATTATTCGGAGCAGATGATGAGCTCGTACCGCATATCCTGGATGTCTATCAAATTCTCATGTTCGTCAGTATTTTCTCAGGCATCCGCTGTTTATATCACGGCGTCATCATTTATAATTTACGCACCAAATGGTTGACGATCGGCATGGCGCTGCGTCTTGTCGGGATGTACGGCATTTCCCTCTATTATATGAATAAAGGGGTCACAAGCGGTACGGTTGGCGCTGTCATTTTCCTAGCCGGCATGATGATTGAAGCATTGGTTAGTTATTTGGAAGGTTCTTCGCTGGTGAAGCAAATGCCCGAGAAAGTAGAACAGCATGCCGTACAGAACTTCAGGCAAGTATTCTCCTTCTATCGTCCACTGCTGCTATCCACATTAATTGCGGTATGGATCGGGCCATCCATCAATATAATGCTCGGCAAAACGAGCGACGCTGCGCTGTCCATTGCATCCTTTGCGCTTGCAGCAAGTCTGGTACAGCTCACCTTAAGCTTCTTTACTTATTTCCATCAAATTGTACTTAATTTCTATAAAATCGATCCTAAAGCCGTCCGAAAATTCACATTGCTGCTTGGCTTCATTCCAACGCTGCTTGTCGCTCTTCTCGCATTCACACCGGCAGGCGACTTCATAGTCGGCCATATCATGGGCATAGAAGGAAAGCTGAAATCGGAAACGCTTCGTGCCATGCAGCCTTTCGTCCTGCTCGCTCTGGCATTGCCGTGGCTGGATGTCGGCAACGGACTCATCATGGTGCGCGGACAGACACGCATCATATTAGGCTCGCAATCCGTGAATCTATTGTTCACGGTGTTAACCTCTATTCTATGTATTATGCTCACGCCGGGCTGGAATGGTGCAATCGGTGCATGGGCACAATCGATTGGAGTAGCAGCAGAATGTCTGTTCATCGCTGTTGCGATCAGGCGAGTCGGACAAGCGGACAAAACGATGTCCAGGAAAGCAACAGATATGGAGTGAAATCATCTTGGGTTCCAGAGAAGTGTTCATGCTTCGATTCTTTATGTACGTTATCTATACCACACAAGCACTTGTCGTTTCTTATTTTCCGTTGTACTTCATGGACCGTGGCTATACAGCCGGTCAAATTGGCATTATCTATTCAACCGGGCCGATCATATCGATATTCGCGAACATCATCTTCGGAACTGCAAGTGATCGCTATCGTACGATCAAGAAAATAATGACCCTTCTCATGTTCGGACAGCTGGTCATGGTTTCACTGCTCTTCACGACAGATGCGTTCGTTATGGTCTGCTTCATTATGCTGGCTTTCTATTTCTTTCAGACGCCTGTCAATCCGCTGAGCGACAGCCTGATTCTGTTATCCAGTCAATTTACATCGAAGCCTTATGCGCTCATTCGAGTGTTCGGTTCGCTTGGCTTTGCATTGTCGGCTTTTCTGGTCGGTCAGCTGCTTAAGGTGACTGGCACGCAGATTACGATTCCGCTTGCTGTGGGCTCAATCAGTCTCGCCCTGCTGCTTTCCTTTGCTCTTAAGGATTATCAGGGAACGAAGCGAAAAATCGAATTTGGCGGGTTCCTGAAGCTCATTCGTAAGCCAAGCATCCTAAGCTACTTCGCCATCGTGCTGGTCGTTTCCGTAGCGCACCGAATGTATGAAGGCTTCCTGGCTGTGACATTGAGGGAAATGGGAGCAGACAATTCGCTCGTCGGCATTGCTTGGATGGTGTCCGCCATAAGCGAAATTCCTGTCCTCTTCCTGCTCGGCAAGTACGGGCATAAATTCAAAGAGCTTCCTCTACTGGCCATCGCCAGCCTGATGTATGCGCTGCGCTTCTGGCTCATCAGCGAAATTACAGATCCGCTCTGGATCATCCCGATTCAGGCGATGCACAGCATCACATTCGGGATCTACATGGTTACGGCGCTGCGGTACCTATCTTCCATCATTCCCGATGAGTTCCGCTCCTCCGGACAAGCCGTTTATGCGATTGTCTGGAGTGGTTTTGCCGGTGCAATCAGCGGAACTGCCGGCGGCGCGATCTTCGAGCAGTTCGGCAGAACAGCCTTCTTCCAACTGGCGATGACGCTGGCACTGGTCGCATCCATCGCTTTCCTTGCGAAACATTTCATCAATCGCGATGCTTAACCGACACAACAAACAAGCCCCATCGCAGTTTCATCTGCGATGGGGCTTTGCTTCATATCTATTCTTCGTCCGACAGCTCGAAGTTGACGTAAACGTCTTGAACATCCTCGTTATCCTCGAAGGCATCCATCATCTTCTGCAGCTTCTCTGCATTCTCGCCTTCTGCTGCGACCGTGTTTTGCGGCAGCCACTGAACACTTGCCGATTCAAACTTATGTCCAAGCTTCTCAAGTTCCGTCTTTACGGCCTCGAACTCGTGCGGATGCGTAATCACTTCAAAGCTTTCCTCATTGACGATAACATCCTCTGCTCCGCCTTCCAGCGCCTGCATCATCATCGTATCCTCATCGGTGTCCAGCTCTTCGCGGTCAATGACGAGCAGTCCCTTCTGATCGAACATATAGGCAACACAGCCGCTCTCGCCCATATTACCGCCGCGTTTATTGAAGATCGAACGAACATCGGCAGCCGTACGGTTCCGGTTGTCCGTCAAACAGCGGACCATGATTGCCGTGCCGCCTGGGCCGTATCCTTCGTACATGATTTCTTCATATTCCACACTATCGTTGGCGCCTGCAGCCTTCTTGATGGCACGTTCAATGCTGTCCGTCGGCATTTGCTCGGCGCGAGCTGCCGCGATCGTATTCTTGAGCGCAAAGTTCGACTCCGGGTTCGGTCCGCCTTTGCGCGCATGAACGTATAGCTCTCTTGCCAGCTTAACGAATTTATT
Source organism: Paenibacillus sp. J22R3 (assembly GCF_056269305.1). NCBI lineage: Bacteria > Bacillati > Bacillota > Bacilli > Caryophanales > Paenibacillaceae > Paenibacillus > Paenibacillus sp. J22R3. The sequence goes on from NZ_JBWDNS010000003.1 coordinate 30,596, forward strand.
ATTTTTAGCCTGATCGGCCTTCCCTTTACGGTCTTTAAACAATTTGAATTTCATAAGCTCTAATTCGCTCCTTAGCAGAGGTAAAATAATTTCCATTCATCAGTTTATCATCTTGTCCATGTTGAGGTCAAAGGCCGCAAACAAATAAAAAAACCCGACATCATCATGTCGGGTTCATCTAAAGCGTTTACGTATGAGAAGCTTCCCGGCGGAAGCTGCATAGCTTACAGTTTGGTAACGTTTGCCGCCTGCGGCCCGCGATTGCCTTGTGTAATATCGAACTCTACGGACTGACCCTCATCCAGGGACTTGAAGCCTTCACCTTGAATTGCGGAATAATGAACGAACACGTCCTCGCCATTCTCAACTTGAATGAAGCCATAGCCTTTTTCTGCGTTAAACCATTTAACTGTTCCTTTCAAATGAACAACCTCCTAAAAATGAGCGCGACCGTGAAACCGGGCGACTTGCTTTATTATACACTCGATGCCCAATATTGTGCAATTAAATATTGACAAAAAGGACGAGTTGTGGTAATGGAATCTTGGGCTACTTGACCAGTTTCTTCGCAATGGTCGCTCTGATTTCATTCAGAAGGGCTACTGAAGCATCAATTTCAACTTTTCTTGTCGATACGCTCTCTACGCTGCACCCGAGCGGAATCCCCTTCTCCAATCCGAAATCGAAAATCTCTTCAAACATGCGATGAGACAGCATGACGGATTTATCCAGAATGTCTTTGGAATGCTTCAAATCATTTTCCAGCCATTTCGGGATGCTAATGCCAAGCCATTTCATAAATTCCAGCGTCTTCGGCGAACCGCAAGGCGCAAGATTGATCAAGATCGGGACCATGTCGATTTCCTGATCTCTGCAGTAATAATAATAATCCGACAGGAAATTCTTCGTCGCTTCAATATTGTAGGTTGCCTGAGAGATAAAGAATTGGCAGCCGCTGTTCATTTTCTGGACCACACGAAGATGCTCATCGTTCTTCATCGTATGTCTTTCGGGTATCACGACACCACCGAAGCTCAGGTTCGGGTCCATGCGTTTACTCAAATCATAAGCCTCCGGAAGACGCATGCTCGTTGCCTGCTTGCTTGAAGAGGCTCCCACATATACGGAGAATCGGTCTTGATCCGTCTCTGCCTGCAGCCATTCCGAGAACTGATTCGAGGAATAGTTGCCTACGCAGCGATAAATGATTTTGGGAACCGATAACTCATTCAGGTACTCATTGCTGTATCTCGTGGGATCGACTGTCCGCAGAAAAGGAAACGGCCGATCTTGATCGATGCGATCGCTCTCCTCCTGTACGTCGTACAAGATTAAGCCATCTATTTGTAAACCATCCAGGCGCTCAACTTGCTTCTGAGCGATTTCAGCGATTTTATCCGGCGTATGCGACTCCTTAGGCGGTGTCATGCCATATGTAATGATGCCCGGTTCTTTTCTGACAATTCTCTCTCTGAGCAAGCTATCCACTTCTCCACTTCCTTCGACTATAATTCGCAAGCTGTTCTATCGACCTCATAGTAATTCGCGAACCAAATCCATTTATCCTTTTCTCCCCTTAAAGCCGCTTCAGCTGACAGCATGAGACCATGAAATATTTGATTTCTACCCTATTTTATGGCTATCATTGTATGAAGCATCAAGCTATTTACAGAGAGGGATGGTCCTTATGTTTAAGAAGGTTCAAATTTATAAAACAGATAAATACAATATGCTGAACGTTGAAGTACAAGGCAAGACACTCATTGTGCGCGAAATCAACGATCAATGGGGCGAAGAATGCCATACGTTCGTGAGCCGCCCGGAAATGCTGCACTGGGCAGAGAACCGCTTCCGTCCATCCGATTTCTCCGGCCGCGAAGAAGAGCTGAGCGCCATTATGGAAGCCTTCAGATCGGTCTAAATTCGAAGCTTACATGCAGGAGGAAAATTCATCCTGTGTATCGAACATAACCATGTATCAACCTGCATAGGTTGTGCGGAGGGGAGCTACATTTAGGTGGATAAGACATCTACGATTATATTCATCATTGCCGCTTTTTCACTCGGAATCGTCATCATCATGCAGCGGAATAATATTCCGCCCAGCTTGCGCAGAGGGCTTGCCATTGCAGCGATCGTATTTATTGCTTTTGCCTTTTTCCTGATCGTGTACAGTTTGACAACGATGGGGACATAAGGAACCGCCTGCCGGGTCAAACTAGAGTCACAACCTTTCAGGGAGCGTGACTTCTAGCGTGAAATGGCTGCCGATTCTATTATCGCTCTCACTGCTGCACTCCAGTCAAGCTAACGTCCTGCAGCGTGAAGCACCCCATTCTGCTGATTCCGCCACAACTACCAACCATCATGCGAGGAGGGTTCCCATGAACCAAGTACCAAAACGCTCCGAAACCGCAGCTGAGCACCGCTGGCAGCTGGAGGACATTTTCGCGGATCAATCCGCATGGGACAAGGAATATGCACAAGCGAAAGAGCAGATGAAGAAAGTAGAAGCTTATCAAGGTAAATTAGCGGACCCGGCGCAGCTCAAAGCTTGCTTCGAGCTTGAGGACGAGCTATCGCTCAAAGTAGAACGACTCTACGTGTACGCGAACATGAAGCATCACGAGGATACGGCAGAGCCGGGCTTCCAAGCTCTCTCCGACAAGTCGAAGAAGCTGAGTGTCGAAACCGGCGAAGCGCTCTCTTTTATTACGCCTGAAGTGCTTAGTCTCTCGGATGAAGCGCTCCAAAGCATGATCAATAACCCAGATCTCGCGAAGTACCGCCACACGTTAGAAGAGATGAGCCGTCAGAAGGCGCATGTGCTCTCCAAATCCGAAGAAGCGCTGCTCGCGCAGGTCGGTAACATCAGCCAAGCTCCGGGCACGATCTTCAGCATGCTGAACAACGCCGACTTGAAATTCCCGAAAGTGAAGGACGAGAACGGCGAAGAAGTTGAATTGTCCCATGGCCGTTACATACAGTTTCTTGAGAGCAAGAACCGTGAAGTGCGCGAAGGTGCTTTTAAGGCGATGTACGATACGTACGGCAAGCTGAAGAACACACTCGCTTCCACGCTTAGCGCCAATGTAACGAAGAACCTGTTCTATTCACGCGCTCGCAAGTATCCTTCTACGCTCGAAATGTCGCTCTACGGAGACAACATTCCGAAGGAAGTGTATACGAATCTCATCGGCACCATTCACAAGTATCTTCCGCTCATGCATCGCTACATGGAGCTGCGCAAGAAGCTGCTAAAGGTTGATGAGCTCCATATGTATGACCTGTTCGCTCCTCTGGTAGATGAGTTCAAAATGGACATCACCTTCGAGGATGCGAAGAAAACCGTCAGCGAAAGCTTGAAGCCACTCGGCAGCGATTATTTGGCGGTGCTGCAGGATGGTTTCGATAAAGGCTGGATCGATGTCTACGAGAATGAAGGCAAACGCAGCGGCGCATATAGCTGGGGCGCTTTCGGCACCCATCCTTACGTGCTGCTCAACCACAAGGATAACCTAAACAGCATGTTCACGTTGACGCACGAGATGGGCCACGCGCTTCATTCCTACTATTCCGACAACAATCAGGATTACCGTGACGCGCAATATACGATCTTCTTGGCCGAAGTGGCCTCGACGCTCAATGAGGCACTGCTCATGGATTACATGCTGAAGAAGTCGACCGATCCGAAAGAAAAAATGTACCTGCTGACCTACTATGCTGACCAGTTCCGCACAACGGTCTTCCGCCAAACGATGTTCGCTGAATTCGAGAAAATCATTCACGAACGCGCTGAGGAAGGCGATTCCTTGACGCCGCAGGAGTTCAGTAAAATCTATTACGACCTGAACAAGCTGTACTATGGCGACGGTATGGTCATCGATAAAGACATTGAGATGGAATGGGGACGTATCCCGCATTTCTACACCAGCTTCTACGTGTACAAATACGCGACGGGCTTCTCCGCAGCTACCAGCTTCTCCAAGCAGATTCTGGAGGAAGGCGCCCCTGCAGTTGAGCGTTACCTTGGCTTCTTGAAGAGCGGCGGCAGCGACTACTCCATCAATATCTTGAAGAAAGCCGGCGTCGATATGTCGACCCCGGAACCGATCGAGCAAGCGATGAGCGTGTTCGAACAATTGATCGAGCAAATGGAGCAGCTGACTTCTTAAGCTGCCTGAGCCGAGAACGAGAAAGAGCAGCCGAGCCGGCTGCTCTTTCTCGTTGCGCGGTTATTACGGCTGGGACGGCGTCCGCAGCGAAGCAAACAATTCGGTCGCTTCGGCGAACGAAGCCACAGCGCCATCCAAGCGCTGAATGAGCTCTTCATCCAGCTGCAGTCCGCCGGCTTCCGTTTTCTTAATTTGTGAATCTACGGCATAAACGCCTGCAGAGACATGTCGCGTATATAACGCCGAAAGCACCGGTTTAAGCGCATAATCAATCGTTAGCAAATGTGCAATCGTTCCGCCAATGAACAGCGGCAGCACAACCTTCCCTTCCAGGCCGGTCTGCGGCAGCAAATCCAGATAGGTCTTAAGCACACCGGTAAAGGAAGCTTTGTACACCGGACTTGCTACAATGACAGCATCTGCATCCGTGATCTGCTTATTGGCATCTTTAATCGCTTGGCTGTCCCAGCGAGCTAATATGAGATCTTCTGCCGGGAGCGAGGCTACATGAAGTGAGCTCACTTCCCAGCCGAGCCCTTGAAGCTTGGCTTCCGCGTAATCGGTCAACCCGTTCAAACGAGAAATCGGATTCGGACTTCCTGAAATAATGACTACTTTCGGCATTGCTCTTCACACTCCCGATTTATATGCTAAATTAAGCTTGCACTGGCAATCCATCTTATGGGATTAGTATACTAACACAATTCCGATATGTAAACTATGAATAGTATAAAAATAATCCGGGAGACTTGCCCTTGATGTTACAGGCCCGTCTTCCCGGATCTCAACTCTTTATTTCGCTTCAGGCGGATACAGAATGATGCGGCCTTCTTCCATCTCTACCCGCACTTTATTCTTCTCTTTGAATTCATCCGCTTGCAGATACGAAGCCGGGATTTGCAGCCGCCCAGCTTTGTCGATAACGGCATACTCCACATGGCTTTCTTCAGCTTCGAAAATGCTGCCGTTCGCAAGCGCCGCAAGTTCCTCCGCATACGATTGTCGTCTGATGATCTCAGAAGATGTTTTACCGTCGCGGATCGCTACAACCCGGTCAACTTTACGGGCGAGCATGGGGTCATGCGTAACGATAACAATCGTTATGCCCATTCTGCTGTTCAGTTCCCGGAACAGGTCCAGAATTTGATTGGACATGCGTGTGTCGAGCGAGCCAGTCGGTTCATCGGCAAGCAGCAGCTTCGGTTCGTTCGCAAGCGCAATGGCAATGGCAACCCGCTGTTGCTCTCCACCGGAGAGCTCGCTCAGCCGGTTCTTTATGCGGTGGCTTAGACCAACCGCCTCCAGCAATTCCAGCGCGCGCAGCCGTTTACCTCGGCCTTTCAGCAGAATCGGCAGCTCCACGTTCTCCAGCGCAGTCAAATACGGAATCAGGTTGCGCGCGTTGCTCTGCCATACGAACCCTACCGTCTCCCGTTTGTATTTGACCAGATCGCGTTCCGTAAATTTAAGCAAATCCTTACCGTCAACTAGCAGTTTACCGGCGGAAGGGCGATCAAGCCCTCCCAGCATGTTCAGCAGCGTAGATTTGCCGCTGCCGCTGTTGCCGATAATCGCCATCAGCTCACCGGCTTCAACATGAAGGTCAAGCCCTTGCAGAGCAACGACCTCCAAGTCATCCGTCTTATAAATTTTGACAAGCCCGTCGCAATGAATCATGTTTTATTCCTCCCCAAGCTTCAGCGCTTGCGTAATTTTCATACGCGAAACCCGAATGCCGAGCACGGCTAGTCCAATTGTCAGCATAATGCCTACGACGCTGTATAACTGAACATAATCGCTTAGCTGACGGACAATTTCGAATGGCGGCACTTGATCCGAAGCGTTGAAGGACAGCTGGAACAGCGGAACGAACTGACTGCTCACCGCATTTCCGATCAGTACTCCAAACAGGATTGCGGCTGCTGAAGTTAACAGCTGTTCACTTAGCAGCATGCCGATTATCTGCATAAACGAAATCCCCATCGCTCGTAAAATACCGAATTGCAGCGTCCTGCCCGATAACGTAAGCACCCAGAACAATAGAAAACCGAAGAAGCTGATCATCATCGAAATGACGAAGCCAAGCGTCATCACGCCGTTTATCGCCAGTCGGAACGGATCGTTCTTCGAGCGGATCAGCAGCTGATTAGCATCCACCAGCTTCTCAACCGGTATTTCTTTCTTCTCTAAGTCTGCGTAAATAATCGAGCTCGTAGCGCCTTCCTTCAGCTTAATCCATACCTCATAGGGTTCAAGTGCGAGATGATTCTGAATATACGATAGATGACCGACAATTAAATTCGGCAGTCGCACATTCGGATCGTCCTGATTACCTGACTGGGGCAGCGGATTCCATCCCGGCCAATAATCGATAATCCCGTACACGATGAAATTCGCACTGTCGAGCCCTGCCCACTTAGCCGAGACCGGGTCGCCCGGCTTCACCTTGAATTTGTCGGCGATGGATCTGGAGATGAGCACCGCCTTTGGGTTACTGGCAATCAGGTTCAAGTAGCTGTTGATCGGATACTCCAGCAGTCCCCCGCGCATCCATGCTACTTTACCGAATTCATACGTATCGATTCCGTAAAGGGATGTCCCGCCATTCTGCCCATTAGCTGAGAAATTGGCATCGTCCTTCCGGAACACGCGCGCTGCTGTATCCACGCCGGCAAGCTCTGTCATCGTAATGAACGAAGGCTCTGTATACGTGACAACCTTCGGAGCTTGAACCGCTGATGCATCATCCGCATTAACCATAGCGGGCATACCTGCCGGCGCCGGAGGCGGCTTGTCGTTATCCCAGTGAACGGACAATTGAATATCCGAGCCTGTCGTGTATTGAATTTTATCTTCCATATTCCCATTGATCGTACGTGCCGCATTGGCGCTGAAGAGCCCCATTGCCACGGTCATGATTAGGAACACTTTGATTGTTAAATACTGCGATGATGATCGGCTGATCTGCAGCAGGGTGGAATATAGTGCAGGTGTCCACCATCTTCGACCGATCCAGAAAACCAACTTAATCAGCCACGGATAGATCCGAAGAATGAATAGACCTGTTCCCAAGCTGAAGATTGCAGGCATAAAGAACAGCAACGGCTCGACTTGGATCGCGTTCGGGTCCAGTGCGAGTGCCTTCAAATCGGCCATCCGTTTGTTAAAGCCGTACAGCATGTAGATCGCAATCCCCAGCAAAACAATGTCTATGCCTGTTTTGTGCCAGAAAGACATTTTGTTGGAGCGAGCCATCTGCTGTTTGTGTCCGACAATTGAAATGCGCGTTGCCAAGAATGCCGGAACCAGAATGAGAAGAATGGAGCCTATAACGGCAGCACCGGCAATTTTATAAGAGGTGCTGTTCAGTACAACATCCAGCGAGGAGCGCTGCACGAACTCCAAGAATCCGCTTGAAGCCCCTAAAATTTTGGTGAAATAGACGCCTATGAATGGGCCAACCGCAAGCGCCAGTATACCAAGCAAGAGGCTTTCGACCAGAAAGACGAGCATAATTTGCAGACGGCTTGCACCGCGGCTGCGCAATACGGATATCTCCGTCTTCTGTCTATCAATGATCAGATTAGCTGCCATGTACAAGTAGAACGCAAGCATGAACATGACCGGTGAATATAAGGACCAGAGCATGATGTCGAGCTTGTCTTTCTTTACCGTATAGGTAGCAATCGAATTCTTAGCCGGCATGTCCACTGACGAAATGCCAAGGCGCATGTTGAAATAATTGTTCATGGCTGTATATTGACCCAGATACGTATCGATACGGTCGATATTCATCTGTTCATAATTAAGCGAATACTGCCAGGAAAGCACAGAAATTTTCAACAATCCTTGGTTCTCAATGAAATCACGGTTGAACTGCTTGAACGGAATATAGAAGGACGTATTATACGATTCCACATTGAACTGATCATACGCATTGTCCTGTTTCGACTCCACGATTCCTACCGGAATAATGTGCAGCTGCTGACCTGTATCCTTATTCGTATAAACGAACTCATGATCAAGATCACGCTTAAGATCAATGATGAACTTCTGCGTAACCAGCGCTTCGTAAACACCGTCGCTGCGATTCGCATCAGGCATCCGTCCGTCAATGAGATGCACCCGCTTCTCAATATCCGAGACGGTACGAAGGCTTCCCGTCACGCTCATTTCTTTCTTCTCACGTTCGGAGGCATCGACAGGCAGTATTTTGAAAGACTGTGTTGCCCTCGACATGATATACGATTGCGACTCCAAGCCAAGGCGCTGCGGCGCATTGTACATATACCGATCCGCTTTGCCGATCAAACTTCTGATTTCGTCAAAATTTCTCGTTCCGGAAACCGAAGTAGAGGCTCTTAAGGAGCCCGGGTAGACGTTCTGATCCTTCTGAAGCTGTTGAAGCTCTTTAAATAACGTGCGCTGCAAAATCGCATGCGAGTATAGCGGCATGGAGCTGAACAGTGCTACGCAGATCGTAAGCCCAAACCATAAATTAAGCTGCAGCCAACGATTCTTCGCCATTTTACGAAAAATCATCGTCCAGATTGCCATCGGTTCACCTCTTCTCTTCTCATGAGCTGAAATTAGTTATTCAGGATCACTTTCATGCCCGGATCTAATCCCTTGACGATTTCGACTTCAGTTGATGTCATAATCCCCGGCTGAACGTCGATTTCTTTGCGGCGATCGCCATCCAGCGCTTGTACGTAGGTGCGTCCCAAATAAGTGCGCAGGCCGCTCCGCGGTATGACTACGACATCATCACGCTTCTCAAGCACGATATGAATGTCGACTGTTTTGCCGAGCTCGAATGTCTTGTCCGGTTTGTTGATGGCAATATAGAGCAGCCTCGTATTGCGATCGTCGATTTCCTTGTTTAACGTAATCGGCGCATCCGAAGGGGATTGCAGCACTTTACCTTCTAATTTCTTATCGCCCGCTTTAATCTGGACGGCCATGTCGCGTTGCACGCCGGCAATTTGCTTCGGATCCTCAGCCGTGTAAATCAAGTAAAGCTGCGTCGGGTCTGCAACAGACACAAGCGGCGTATATCCGTTCAATCCATCACCAGGCGACTTCGTATCCAAATAAGCGACGATCCCGCTGATTGGTGTCGTTAATTTCGCGGACTCAAACTGATCATTCATCGAATCAAGCATCAGCTGTTCCCGCTCCAAATCGATCTCCTTCATGCGCAGATCATTACCGGTAACACCGCTCTGCTTCACACGGAAATACTCGATCTGAGCACGTTCCAAACTTAGCTTCTGCAGCTTCACGCGAAGGTCCAAATCCCCCATATCCAGCTCGGCCACCAGTTGTCCGGCCTTCACTTCATCGCCAAGCTTCACGTGAAGCTCCTTCAATCTTCCGCTTTCCTTATAGAAGAGGGGCACATTCTTGCTCGATGCGACTACAGCCGCACCGGAGAAGCTCCGCTCAATTGTCGCCTTCTTCACTTCGATGGCATCTACCTTCTCCGCAGCTGGCTGCACAAGCGGCGGCTGCAGGACAACTTGCTTCTGCGGCAGAAGCGAGCAGCCGGATAGCAGCGAAGCCACGACCATTACGGCGGCGGCCTCCTTGACGAACAATCTGCGGCGATGTTTACGCGTTAGGTTCTGAGACAATCTCTCCATCCTCCAATGCAATAACATGATCGACGATTTCCATAATCCCGGGATCGTGTGTCGTCATGACAACGGTCATTCCCAGGTTCTCCACAAGGTCACGGAATACTTTAATGACCTGCAGCCCCATCCGGCTGTCCAGCTCGGCTGTAGGCTCATCCGCCAGCAGTAGGACCGGTCTATGCGCAATTGCTCTGGCAATCGCTACACGCTGCTGTTCTCCCCCCGAGAGCTCGGGCGGGCGATGCTTCATGCGGGATTTCATGCCAACCCACTCCAGCGCTTGTTCGGCGCGCTCCTTATGCAGCTTCGAATCGCTGCCTGCGATGCGCAGCCCAAACTCCACGTTCTCGTATGCGGACATTAGAGGAATAAGGCCGAAGGCTTGGAAAACAAGGCCAAGGTTCGTTCTGCGCCATGTGCTGCGCTGCTTCTCGGGCAATCTGGAAATAATTTGGCCGTTAAAGTAAACGTCGCCTTCCGTCGGCTGATCCAGCGCTGCCAGTAAATTCAGCAGCGTCGTCTTGCCGGAGCCGGAACGACCTTTAAGCGCGATCATCGAGCCTTTCTTAATCCTCAGGTTAATATTCTTGACAGCGGTTACAGAATTGTCACCGCGGCCGAATACGCGTTTCACATTATCCGCTTGGAGCAGCGGAAGATTGCTGGCAATCGGCGATTCCGCCGTATGAATCTTCACGTGCGGCCATTCTCCTTCCCGAATCTATGAATTCGTTTACATTTCAATCTGTAAAAATTTTCTATTAGAGTTAGGATACTAGGCGATACCTAGGCTGTCAACCCGAGAAACCACTCGAATTATACACAATTGCATCCAAAAACGTGAACATTAGGTTGATTATAACTCGTTGGACATCCATTGGGATAGTCTTAATTCAGTGAGCGCGCAGCAGTGAGTTTCTAGAAAAAGGCGCAGCCTATGATTAGCGCCAGCAAGCCGGCCAGCGCCGAGGACGCGAAATTCACCGCGTCGTTGGTCATCCGGGCGAAGCCGCGGATCCGCTGCACGGCGTCGCTGCTGCCGCAGTGCTCGGCGCGCTCTGTTTCGCTGCCGCATATCCGGCAGCGGTACATCACTTGCACGGTCGCGCCGAGCAGCGAATCGGCGAAAGCGCCGGCCGTGCCGGCGCAAGCCGCGGCTGCGAGCAGCGCGCCCGGCGTGACGCCCGCGGGCGCCGGCGGCGCGGCGTGCAGCAGCGCCGCGGCTGCGCCGATGAAAGCGGCGCCGGCCAGCGCGGCGAAGCTGCCAAGCGGCGTGACCCCGCCGCTCGTGCCGGGCGCAACGCGCCGCCCGCTAAGCAGGGCACGCGGAGCGCGGCGGCTGAGCGCGCCGATCTCCGTGGCCCACGTATCCGCGTTCACGGCGGCCATGACGCCGACGAATGCGTACACCCATGCTGCCGCAGGCCAGATGGCATGCCCCGCGCACAGCAGCAGCCCCAGACCGCCATTGGCCCACACCTGAGCGGCATCACGGCGGCCGCTCTTGGCATATTTCGCCTCGGCGGCCTGCTTAGCGGAATGTCTTCGCTTCCATTTGGACCACAGCGAAGAGGATAAGAAGAACGCCAACAGCGCACCGAACCACAGCGGTCCGCCTAATGCCACATAGCCCGTCCCCATAACGGCAGCCGAAACAGCCCCGCTCCCCGATAAGGAGCGGAGCCGATAGGCTGCCAGCGCGATAACGGTGCTTCCTACTATCCCCGCTGCCAGCCGCGCTATATCGGAACTCCAAATATCGGTCATCGTTTCTTTCACGCTCCATACTCCCATTTTTTACATAAGCTTAAGCAGGATTCAATAAAGTTTTGTTGAATTGATACTGTCGAAGAATATACTTTTTTGTCATTTAAGGAGCGTTCGATTGCATATGTATGATCGTCATCAACGTCATGATGAAATTCCCCCACTGTCTGACGCCGCAAATGAACGGACGCCGGAAGAGCTGCTTCGTATTATATTTGATTATACCGCCAAAATCGGTGGAGAGCGAAACTTAAAGAGCGTACTCCTGCTTATGGCCAATATGGGCCGCGAGATGATTATGGCAGATCGATGTACCGTGTGGCTCATCGACCATGCCCGTAAAGAACTGTTTACAACCATTGCCCATGGCGTTAATGAAATCCGAATTCCGCTCGGTACCGGCTTTGTCGGCCATTCGATCGAGACCGGCAATTATTTATTAATCGACGACGCTTACAGCGATCATCGTCATAATGACGAGAATGATCGCCGTACCGGCTATCGAACGAAATCGGTTATCACCGTGCCATTCGTCGGTAATGACGGAACCATAATCGGTGCATATCAAGCCATTAACAAGCTGACGCCGCAAGCTGCCTTTACGCAGCGCGACCTCGAGCATTTGAAGCTGGCAGCCTCCTATGCCGGCAAATCGCTTGAATCAGTTATTCTCCATGAGGAAATCGTCGCTACGCAGCGCGAAATCATTACCGTAATGGGGGAGATCGGCGAAAGCCGCTCCAAAGAAACCGGCAACCACGTCAAACGGGTAGCGGAATATTCCTACTTACTCGCAATCGGGTACGGACTATCTGTAGAAGAAGCTGAATTGCTCAAGATGGTTTCGCCCATGCATGATATCGGCAAGGTGGCCATTCCCGACTCGGTCCTGCTCAAGCCAGGTAAGCTAACCGAGGAAGAGTTCGACCAGATGAAGCTGCATACAGATATCGGCTATAACTTGCTCAAATCCTCCAGCCGCGAGCTGCTCAAAACCGCAGCAATCGTCGCCTATCAGCATCACGAGAAGTGGAACGGCAAAGGATACCCGCGAGGTATAAGCGGAGAGGACATCCATCTCTACGGTCGGATTACAGCCATTGCGGACGTATTCGACGCGCTCGGCAGCGAACGCGTGTACAAGAAGGCTTGGGAGCTTGAACGAATTCTGCAATTATTCCAAGAGGAGCGCGGCCATCATTTCGACCCGAAACTTGTTGATGTCTTGATAGAGCAGCTCCCTGCGATTCTGGATATTCGAGATCGATTCCGTGATGTATAGGCATATTGGTATAAATTAAACGGCGGTGCAGAGACATAGCACTGCACCACCGCAAGGCTGCCCGAGAAAGTCGCGGCAGCTTTTTTTTGCCCCTTGGAGATAATCCGGAAAGAATAAATTTCTAACGGTTGCCAGCGTGTCTATTTCATGAAAATTAGTCTTTTTGAAACGCTAACGGTTATGACAGACGTTATTTGCAGCAAATGGGGCGATTCATAGAGGAAAACGTTCAAATAGGCTCGCTGGCAACCGTTAGCAAATAAAAAGGGTAAATTTAAGCTAAATAGCCACTGTCACAACCGTTAGCGTTGGAAGCGACATAGCACATAGCTCTACAAGCAAGCGGTGGTGCAGAGACATAGCTCTGCACCACCGCTTTGAAATTAGCTCTATAAACGCTCATTCTTCGCCTGTGCGAAGCGATCCGGATAATTCGTACAAATCATAAGCGCGCTGTCAAGCGCGGCGAGCCGCTTCATCATAGGCGCGTCATTCACGGTCCATGCCATTACGTCCACTCGTGCAGCGCGCATAGAAGCAAGCAGCTGATCCGTTACACGCGTATAGCCGACAGATAAGAAATTAGCGCCTAAGCGCTCCAAATCCGTTGTCAGCGTCCAAGGTGACGCATCCAGGATAAGTCCGGTCCGGACCTCCTTGGTCAGCTCACGCACGGTCCGCAGCGCCTCACGGTCAAAGGAGGTGATGACGGCATCATGCTGCAGACCGTTCTTGTACAGCAGCTCGACGACTTTCTTCTCCATGCCGGGGTAGCGGTTGCCGTAGGTTTTGAGCTCCACATTAAGCCGGCAGCGGCCGATTGTTGCGTCAACCACTTGCTGAAGCGACGGAATGCCTTCGCCTGCGAAAGACTTATCGAACCAGCTGCCTGCGTCCATCCTGCCAAGCTGCTCCGCCGTGAATTCATGTACGCGACCTGCTACTCTTGCCGTTCGCCGAAGCGAGTCATCGTGGATGACAACGGGTATGCCGTCCTTCGACAGCTGTACATCAAGCTCGATCCACTGCACGAACGGAAAACTAAGCGCCTCCCGAAAAGCGGCCATCGTATTCTCCGGCGCAAGTCCTGAAGCTCCGCGGTGGGCAACACACGGATTCAACATCAGCTTCACTCCTTAGGTTGAATGTTCCCTGCTTCATCCACGGTTGCATGGAAGGAAATACTCGACATGCGCTTCAATAGCGCGACTCCCTCTTCACCTGCCAGAGGGGCCGGCTGCGACTGCACCGCACGCATCGGTTTAAATTTCAGCGAGCAATCGCCTTTCACATTACAAGCTGCATCAAGGACGCCGGTGTCCTTCGTTTTGTCCGGCGTCATGCCGCTGAATATGAAATTCCCTAGACTGTAGGCAATCCACTTTCCTTTATACGACTCAAATCCTTGAAGAACATGAGGATGACTGCCGATTACCAAATCTGCCCCTGCATCAATATATTCATGAGCTAACCGTTTCTGATCGTTATTCGGTAAATCCTCGCGTTCAATTCCCCAGTGCACCATGACTACGACAATATCGGCTTGCTTCTTCGCCTGCTTGATCGCGGCAACCGCACGAGTAGAATCATAGGTTTCCGCTAAGCCTGCATGATCCTTCGTAGCCTTCCAGGAACCGACAGGGATAACTCTTGTCAATCCGAGGTACGCAACGCTGATCCCTTTAGCCTCCAGCAGAACGGGCTTGAACGCTTCCAGCTCATCGCGTCCGGCACCCATATTGGGAATGCCCTCTTCATCGAGATGGCCGATCGTATCCAGCAGCCCCTCTTCGCCTTGGTCCAGCGTATGATTATTGGCTAAATTGACAACATCGATGCCGGCTGCCTTCAAGGCAGGTAGTGCATCCGGCGATGATTTATAGACATATTGTTTATTCTCTGCCGGCGTACCGCGCAGGGTAACAGGCGTCTCCAAATTGACTGCCATCAGGTCCGGCGTCTTCAGCTCATTCAATACTTTCGCGTACGGGTACTCATAACCGTTCTTAAGCATCAGCTTCTCTACGGAAGCCGCCAGCAAAACATCACCTGTAAAAGATAAATTCACTTGCTCTCCGGCATCCGGCGTAATTGTGCCGCCAGCCGCAGCATCATTATCGGATGCAGATGCAGGATCATCTGCGATTGGCTCAAAGATTGTATGACCTGATTCCGATGATGGATCATCTGTCTCAGGCGTATCTGAAGATGTATTGGAGCTGGCAGCATTATCGTTCCCGGCATCCGCGGCTTGCCCGGCATTATCGCTTCCGGCAGGTGCATTATGTTCATTAGCCGCTGTATTCAGCTTCTCGTTGCCATCCTGTCGCTGCACGACATAAACGACCGCAAGTGCACCGATGATTAACAGCAGGACTAGGTTGATCGCAAACAAACGTTTCATTCTGCGTGCACGTTGTTGTTTCTGATGTTGACGAGATTCAGAGCGGGAAACAGGCATAGTAGGTGAGCTCCTTTTCTTCAAACGATGACCCATTCATTATACACCATATTCCGGGCGCTTTTGGAAGCTTTTTCATCAAGGTGATACGGCCGTCGCCGTCCTATCGGCGGAGAAGCGCGTTTCAACTCCGGTTAAATATAAGCATGGTATCAGGTGAAACTTATACCTTCTTATATTTTTAAGAATCCGAGTTCACCGAATAAACCATGTAGTCATTTTGCCATGCTCCGGCAACAAGTCCTTGGCGCTCCAGATGGAATAAATGGGCAAGCGTCTCTGACATCGCAAACCTCAAATTATGCGTATTGCCGGCAATCCGTTCGCCGAAGAGCCGCATGCATAACGTATAACCCGTCATCGGTTCCGCTTGAATCAGCTCGCGTATTTGAAGCAATCTCCGTTCATGGTGAGCCGCAAGCTGAACAATCCGTTCGTTGAAATTCGCGAAGGGATCCCGATGCCCCGGAAAAGCAAGCTCAACCTCGTAGCCCTTCAGCTCCTCCAAGCTATCCAGAAACTGCCGGAGCTGATCATGGTTTTCACCCGGCACTACGCTGATGTTCGGCGTAATATCCGGCAGCACTTGATCGCCGCATAACATCCATTTCTTAAGCGGCTCGTAGAAACATAACTGCCCCTTTGCATGCCCCGGGCTGTCGATCATATGCCACTTGGAATCGCCAATCGCCATCGTCTCGCCTGCTACCAGAAACGTGACGGTCGGCTGCGGCGATACTTTCTCCACGAAGCTAACCAGATGTGGGGCGATTTCCTCGACGACCGAATGCGGCATTCCTTGCTCGGCATACAGCTCCGTCAGCGAAGCAGCAAATTCCGCCCCAAGGTCAGCTCCCCACAAGCGCTGTGTATAGGCATAAGATTGCTCGGAAATATAGACGGGAGCTCCGGACCTCTCTTGAAACCATCCCGCCATTCCGTAGTGGTCAGGATGCTGATGCGTCAGAATAATGGTGTGAATCGAAGCGATTGCGATCGATTGCTCAAGCAGCGCCGCGGACCAAGCCTGCACAGCCTCATCCGTATGTAGTCCCGGATCGATCAGCGTGTATCCAGCGGAGTCTGGGATCAAATAACTGTTCACCCATCTCAGCGAGAACGGCAGCGGGACTTTCACCTGCAGGATTCCGCCATGCCACTGTGTCACCATCGATTTTGCCCCCTCACTCACGATAAAGCCCTGCCTTTCAGAATCATCCGCGGCGAATGTTTCTCCTCATAGGGTCGCCCTTCATAGTCACCAAAGCGGTGCTCCAGCTCAAGCCCCGCTTCCCGGAGTGCTTGTTCAAACCAAGACAATGGAAACAACCGAACCCGCTCCTCGTAACAGCGATATGCCTCATGTCCCTCTTGAGCAGTAATATGGATTTGCTTCACCACCCAGCCTTCTTCGGTGCCTCTTTGCTCTCTAATATGCAGCCCTGTCTCTGAATCCGTACGCTCCGAATGCGGCACCAGATTAGCAGCTACGTAAGACGGGTTCATGAAATCAATTAGGAATGCCCCCTGCGGCTTGAGCACTCTGCGAATCTCTCGGATGACGCGGTGATTGTCTGATTCAAGCTCGAAATAGCCGAAGGAAGTGAACAAATTGACGGTCGCATCGAAGCTGCCGTCGGCGAAAGGAAGCTCTCTCATATCCCCTTGAATGAGTGCATGAATATGTCCTTCCTGATTATGCTCGCGCGCTTTCTGCAGCAATGATTCCGACAAGTCGATGCCGGTAACGTTGTAGCCGAGCTGAGCCAAGGCTAGCGCGTGCCGGCCCATTCCGCATCCGATATCGAGTACAGAGGCTCCGGGCGCAAGCTCCAGCCATCCCGCCATGGTTTCAACCTCACGCGCCGCCTGCTCCCAATTGCGGTGCCGATACACAATCATATAATCGGAGCCGAAACTGCGCTCATACCATTTCGTCATACCCGCTTCCCCTCTCAGTGCCATCTCTATTTTATTGACTCTTATTGTACTTCACCCTTCGCTATTCTGGCAAAACACACATGCAGCGGCATAATTTTCATCACAAACATCCATACTATGCCAAAGTTATTGAAAATCTGGCGATAACGCCATTCGTTCCGGAAAGGGGAAAGCCATCATGCTGAATCGAGTCAACACCTTGTTTGCAGAGTCGCGGGACTTGACGATGAATCGCTTGCAGAATGATACGCTTAAGATCGAAATCGCTTATATTGCTACGCTTTGCGACGAAAGCAAAGTCAGCGATTTCATCCTTGTCCCATTTACGAAGCAAGAACATCCCTTTGAAGAATTGGTCATGACCAATCCTGTCTTTAAGCGTCTGGACGACCCTGCCAAATGGGCGGATACGATTCTCCACGGCTTTGTGCTGATGCAATTAAACGGAAACATCTATCAGCTTGATGCCGCACGTATTATCCGGAACGAGAATCCGCAAACGATGGTCGAAACCGTCATCGCAGGTCCGCAAATCGCGTTAAGCGAAGACTTGATAGATTCGGTTAATATCATTCGCAACCGTTATCCAAACCCGGAGCTCTCCGTGGAGGAGCGTACCGTCGGCACGATGTCGAAGACAAGAGTTCTGCTGATCTTTGATAAACGACGTGTTGATCCGACCGTTCTTACCGGAGTTAGGGAGAAGCTGGATCGGGTTTCTATCCCGATGATTTCGGCGACCGGTGAATTAGCACGGGCTCTCGGCGATCGCTATCGGCTGTTTCCGTCCATGATGCTGACAGAACGCCCGGACCGAGTATGTACAGGCATTCAGAACGGCAAAATCATCCTGCTCATTCAAGGGTCCATGTTTGCGCTTATTTTGCCTGCAACGTTCTTCGACTTTATGAATGCCGTGGATGATCACTACGACTCATTCTGGATGACACGCTTACTGTTGATTCTCCGGTATTTGGCGGTCATTCTTACTGTCGCCTTGCCAGCGCTCTATGTGGCTATCGTCTCCTATAATCCGGAGCTCTTTCGCGTCCAATTAACCTTCTCCATTGCTGGCAGCCGATCTGCCGTGCCTTATCCTTCCTTTATCGAAGTGTTCATTATGTTGTTTATGATCGAAGCGCTCATTGAAGCCAGCGTCAGGCTGCCCAAGTATATCGGTTCGACTGCGACTACAGTTGGCGGTCTCATTCTGGGACAAGCCGCGCAACAGGCCGGACTCGTCAGCAGCATCATGATTATCGTGACCTCTGTTGTGGCGATTTCCAATTTTGTCATTCCCGTCAATAATATGTCGGGGTCGATCCGTTTTCTGAAATATCCTCTTATTATCCCTGCGATTTTCTTTGGTATCTCCGGGGTAACCATTGGCTTGTTCTGTTATTTGGTGTATTTGGCTGACATGCGGAGCTTTGGAAAACCGTACTTCCGCATTAATAACAAATCAGCATCGCAAAGCGGCGACATTGGGCAGGTGAATCAAGAATGATTCGTTACTATTTTTACAATATCATTCTCGTCAGCAATCTGAATCTCATGATGTTTGTTCCGTATATGCTCCTTAATGACCGTTATACAGGGTCTGTTTCCTCTATGATTTGCGCTGCTTTCTTCGGCAGCTTCTTGGCACTGATCTATACCCATGTCATGAAAACCTTCCCGGGCAAGGGCCTTCCGGAAATATTGGCGCTCTATTTCCCCAAGTATATCAATATTCCGATATTGATACTGTTATCTGTCATGTGGTACGCAGCGGCTGGAATCGCCATTACTGCCTATGCGGTGCTCATTAATCGTTTTTTCAACCCGGATACAAGCTCCATGCTCGTACTGTTCATTCTTGTCGGGGCCTGCATATATACAGCAACACGCTCTACTTTAACCATCGCTCTGATTATGGAGATGACCTTGCTTATCAATCTCCCGATTGTTTTCTTTATTCTGTTTAAAGCGTCAACCAATCCTTATCTGGACTGGGATGCCATTCGAACCGTCGCCCAATATTGGCGTGTCCCGCCCAAAATAGAACCTTTTGCCGCTGCGACCTTTGTATTTACGGGGTATTCCAACTATGCCATTTTCAATCGACTTAACCCGCCGAATTTCAGATTACGCTTCCGCTGGGCGATGCCGATCCTCTGTACGCTGATTCTATTGCTCTCTTTCTTCGTCCCCATCGGCTTTCATGGAACTGAAGCCGTTGGCTCGTATTTATACGTTTGGTCGGTAACTTCAGATTCCATGGTGCTTGGATACGGGTTCATTGAGCGCGTTATCTTCTTGTTTCTGTTATTGTATCTAAACCTTACGCTCCTTTATACGACAACGGGCTGGCATATCGCCATGCAGATGATAAAGAGCTGTTTGCCCAAAGCAAAGCCGGAGATCGACCCCGTTCGCACAGCTGCCTCGAATTATGTGATCGTTTCGATTTTTGCTGTCTTAACGATGATCTCGTTCTACATCTTTAATGAAAAGCAAAGCTTGATCATTACCAGAGGCTGGCTGCTGATTCGTTTATTTGCCGAAACGGCGACGGTATTGTTCTTCTTCATTCTGAGTTTGATTGCACGCCGAAAGAAGTTGACATCATGATCATTAAACGGATCGCTACAAAACTAACTCTGATCGTCTCCCTCGCTGTGCTGCTCGGGGGCTGTGGTTTCAAAGATATCGATAAACGTTTCTTCGTCCTGGCCATGGGAATCGACGCCCCAGATGAAGGCAAGACCGGCTACAAAATCACACTTCGGCTGGCCATACCATCACCGAAAATAGAGCCCGGAGCAGCTCAAACACAGGTGGAAACGATTCACGCCTCCACCATAGCCGAAGCTCTCCGCTTATTGAAATCTCATGTAGATAAGGAACTGGATTTTGGCCATTGCAAGCTCTACCTGCTGGGGGAAGGGCTGGTGAAATCGGATTATACCGATTCCCTTCGGTGGATTTCCCGCCGCCGCGATGTGTCGAACATTGCTTATCTGGCCATCGGCAAGCCTGACGCGAAGACGATTCTGAACATTAACCCGCCTGCTGAGCGTTTCCCGGGCAATACGATCTTCCTGCTGTTCGGTAAAGACGGGACCCAGTCCTCTTACATCGTCAGTGTCTATATGTTTGATTTCATGCGACGCGTGGATGAACGCGGTATGGATCCCATCATGCCGATCATGCGGCAGGAGAAGAATGGTTACGTCGTTGCGAAGCTGGGGCTGCTTGATAAGAAGAAGCTTGTCTTGACGCTTAACCCCCGCGAAACCGAAATGTACAATCAAATCCGCAATCACTACAAGAAATCGACGATTACGGCAAAGATCAAAGGAGACACGCTTGTCATCTCCGTAGACCAAATCGATTCCCACTACAAAATAGTCAAAGAGCAAGACGGTTTCGTACTGAAGATGAAGCTGAAATTTGGCGGAATATTCGAGGAAGCACCGGGCGGCATTTACGATCAGAATTGGAAGGAGCTTGAGAAAGCCTTCAATACGCAGGTCGCCGCCGAAGCCAAGAGCCTGCTTGTGAAAGTACAGAAAGCAGGCGTAGATCCGTTTGGTTTTGGACTTCGTTATCGTGCGACTCATGCGGGAACTCCTCGGACTTGGAAAGAATGGGAGTCTATTTATCCCCATTTGAAATTCGAGGTTCAAGCGGATGTTGCCATCGAGGGCTCTGGTTTAACTCGCTAATCACTCACAATTGTAGTAAGCGATTCGTATGACGCAGCTCTGGCAAGCTAGCGGCGCCAATGCCGAACATTGCCGTACGCAGCTCGAACTCAATGCGCTCCATTTGGCGTTGAAGCGACTCACTGCCGATCGTTTGCGGATTTGCCGCACCGGCTAGGAGTGAACGGCCATAACCTGCCAAATCAGCGCCTAGCGCGATCGCTTTCGCGGCATCCACGCCTGTGTTCAAGCCGCCGCTTGCAATTAGGGCAGTGCACGGCAGCGCAGCACGGACGTCGCGCACGCATGCTGCCGTCGGCGTCCCCCAGCCTGCAAAGGCAGCTGCGGCCTCGGCGCGCAGCGGATCGCGAGAGCGGTATTTCTCCACCTGGCTCCAGGAGGTTCCGCCCGCTCCGGCGACATCTATGAAGGCGACTCCTATATCGTGCAGCCTTAATGCGGTCTCGGCATCGATACCCCAGCCAACTTCCTTTACGCCAACCGGTACTTGCAGCTGGCGGCATACCTCGGCAATGCGCTGCAGCAGTCCGCGGAAATTCGTGTTCCCTTCCGGCTGGAATACCTCTTGCAAGCTGTTCAGGTGCAAGACGAGCGCATCTGCTTCGGCAAGCTCGACGGCGAGCCTGCATTCGTCGACTCCATACCCGTAGTTGAGCTGAACAGCGCCAAGGTTGGCTATGATCGGTATGTTTGGCGCTTGCTTGCGCACTTGGAATGTCGAGGCGAGAGATTCCTTCTCGATGGCAGCACGCATAGAGCCAAGCGCCATCACCCAGCCTCTTGCCTGCGCTGCATCAGCAAGCCTTTCATTAATAGCACCAGTCTCCGCTGTTCCCCCGGTCATCGAACTAATGAGCAGCGGTGCTGCAATCGGCTTGCCCAGAAACGTTGAAGCGATGTCGATTTCCTCGAAGTCGAACTCCGGAAGCGCTTGATGGCGAAACCGATATTGTTCGAAGCCGGGCTCCGTGCCGACGCTCTGTACTTGTTCCTCCAGGACAATCCGGATATGCTCGCCCTTCCTCTTCGTCGTTTGGACATGCTCCTCAGCTTGCCTGTCCATCATAGTCGTAGATCCCCCTGTCATCTGCTTTGCTGCAATCATCATGGCATATGCGTGACCTCAAGAGCAAGTTTGCTGGGAACCCCTGTGTTTATGATTATTAATTTCTTAATAATGATTTTTTTAATCATTTTCATTGTCGGTTTTGACAATTTCCTTTATAATAAAATCATAACGAACCTTAGGGGGCACCTCATTATGGAATTGAAACGCTTCGACAACATTAGTGAACTTGACCGTTATGCTGCTCAAATTTTCGCAGATACGATTAAACATAATCCACACGCAACGCTTGGGCTGGCAACCGGCTCGACACCCATCGGAATTTATGGAAAAATGATAGAGATGTACAATAACGGCGAAGTTTCCTTCAAGTACGCAACTACGTTCAACCTGGACGAATATGTAGGACTTTCGCCAAACCATGAGCAAAGCTATGCCCAATTTATGAAACACCACTTGTTTGACCACATCGATTTGCCGAAGGAGCAAGCACATTTGCCTAGCGGCATGGTCAGTGATTTGAAAGCGGAATGCCTGTCTTATGATCGCATGCTGTCCGAGCAGCCCATCGACGTACAGCTTCTTGGCCTGGGCCATAACGGCCACATCGGCTTCAATGAGCCGGATCAAGAGCTGCATGGCGGTACGCATGTCGTGGAGCTTGAGGAAGCAACTCGAGCAGCAAATGCAAGATTTTTCGATACGCCGGATGAAGTGCCGACGAAAGCCATTACGATGGGCGTTGGCTCCATTCTGAAAGCAGACTCGATCGTCCTTGTCGTGAAAGGTGCCGACAAGGCGAATATCGTCAAGCAAGCGCTGCACGGCCCGATTACAACAGAAGTTCCGGCATCGCTGCTGCAAACGCATAAGAAAGTGATCGTGTTGGTCGATCGAGAGGCAGGGAGGTTATTGTAGAGGATGAAAGCGGAGGATAACAATTGGTTCATTACGAATGTGAAAGCAATCGTGCAAGACACGGTTATTGAAGGCGGCATAATCGTAGAGAACGGGATTATTACAGCTATTATTGAGGGTCAATTCCTTCCATCTGAGAACGAGCAGCACCGCACCATCGACGGAAAAGGAAGCTGGCTTGTTCCCGGTTTTATCGACATGCATGTACATGGCGGCTTCGGCGCAGACTTCATGGATGCCAGCCGAGATGCTTATGATACCATTACTAGCTACCATGCTTCCAAAGGTACAACTTGCATGCTGGCAACTACCGTTACGGCATCCAAGGAAGCGATCGAAGCCGTGCTGGCAGCCTCCAATGACTATGTTAGCGGTGAAATGGCATTCGCCAAGCTTGGCGGCGTTCATCTGGAAGGACCGTTTATCAGCGAGCTGTGGCCCGGTGCTCAGAACCCGGCTTTTATTTCACCGCCGCGTGTCGACTGGGTGAAGTCGTGGAACGAGCAGTATCCGGGACTTATTAAACAGCTCACCTTGGCGCCGGAGAAGGAACGGGCTTGCGAGCTGGTCTCCTATCTCGCAGAGCACGGTATCGTTGCAGCTTGCGGGCACACGGACGCTACTTACGCGCAGGTTACGGCTGCAGCTGACGCTGGTTTAACGCAAGCCGTGCATACGTTCAATGCGATGCGCGGCCTCCACCATCGCGAGCCGGGAACCGTTGGCGCTGTCTTGACCGATGAGCGCATCTATGGTGAAATAATCGCCGATGGACATCATGTCCACCCAGCGGCAATCCGACTTCTCGTAGGCTCTAAGCCGTTAGATAAAGTCATGCTGATCACGGACGCGATGTCGGCTGCCGGTCTCGGCGATGGCGACTATGATCTCGGCGGACTCATCGTAGATGTTAAGCAAGGTGTAGCTCGTCTCCGCGAAGGCGGCAGCTTGGCCGGAAGCACGCTGACTATGATCGATGCCTTCCGCTACATGCTTACCCATACGGAGCTTAGTCCCGTTCAGGTAAGCCGGATGGCAAGCGGTAATCCGGCCCGTCAATTGGGTCTTGCTGAAGTGACGGGCTCCATTACGGTCGGGAAACAGGCTGATCTCGTACTGGCGGATGCATCGTTTACCGAAGTAAGCCATACATGGGTGAATGGCCGCCTCGTGCACAGCAGCTAAGGTGAAAACAAATAAAGGGTTATGCAGCGTTAGCCGCCGCGATTGCGGCGGCTTGCTGCATAACCCTTTTGATTTAGTAGGAGTGCGTGTTTATTTCTGTCTGATGAGCTTCGTAATGCGGCCGTCGAAGATCCATTCCGCAACATAGACGTTACCTTGCGAGTCTACACACACGCCATGCGGG
Organism: Paenibacillus sp. J22R3; assembly: GCF_056269305.1. NCBI lineage: Bacteria > Bacillati > Bacillota > Bacilli > Caryophanales > Paenibacillaceae > Paenibacillus > Paenibacillus sp. J22R3. The sequence continues at coordinate 54,924 of NZ_JBWDNS010000003.1, forward strand.
GAACTGAATTTATCAGGACGGTAATAATCTTTCGGCAAATTCGGCCAGCCCTGCTGCTTGTATGCCTGCTGGTCTTCTCCGAGATGCGTAATCAGGCGATCATTCTTATCCAGCACGGTTATGCGGCTGTCCAGATCCGGCATATAAACCTCGTCTCCGAAGAAATAGAAGCTGCATGGCAGATCCAGATTATGATCGACGAAACGCTTATGCTCGCCCTCTAGCGTGAACACTTGAATACGGCTGTTTCTGCGGTCTGCGACGTAAATTTCCGGCTCTTCGCCGCGCAGGTTAATGGAGATGCCATGCGGTTCTTTGACTTTGCCGGGCTCGGAACCACGGCCGCCCCATGAGCGGATGTAATTGCCTTTGGCATCATAGTGATGAATATAGAATTGACCGTAGCCGTCAGAAACGTAAATGTCGCCGTTTGGCGCCACGCACACATCCGTCGGCACATAGCGGCGCTCGGCATCATATAGATCCGGACGTTCCGGTCCGCCGATTTCTAGCAATACGTCTCCGGAGAGGGTTGTTTTGACTACCAGCGCACGGTTTGTATCTGCGAAGTACAAATACTCGATGCCGTCTGCGTCGTCACGGTGCAGGTAGAAGCCGTGAGCGCCTCCCTCAAATTCTGCGCCCCACGACGTTAGGAAGTTTCCCTCTTTGTCAAAAACAACGACGGAGTCTTTGCTCGTGTTATGTACGTAAACGTTATCATTTGCATCGACGACAATACCGTGAGTATAGCCGTAAGTGATTCCTTCCGGAAGCTTACCCCAGCCTTCTGCAACTTCATAGGAGTGAGATTCGTTACCAATAATCAATTTTTCAGACACGTTCACATTTCTCCTTTCAAGTTTTCGTACAATCCCAAGTATACCAAAATCGCGGAATCGCGGAAGTAATATTTTCACAAAAAAAGCAATATCTACATGGAATCTCTCCATTTCGATATTGCTTCCTCCTTGCGATATATGTATCTGTGATAATAGGCCCAGCTTTTACAACGAAGCTTCCTGCTCCTCACTTGCTATGACCGTTTGAATGCCATGTGCATGGGCGATTGACGCCAGCTGCTGTGGAAGCGGCCTGTCCGTTATAAAGGCTTGCAGCTCGGTGAGCGGCGCAATGGAGAACAATGAAGTGCGACCAATCTTCGTATGATCGAACATCGCATAGGTGGATTGGGATCTGCGTATCATCGCTTTGGCGATCTGCGCCTCTTGCTCGGAATAGGTCGTAATGCCTCCGGTAGAGGAAACACCGTCAACGCCGAGGAACATTTTGCCGATGTGCAGTTGACTGATCATGCCTTCGCCAAGCGGCCCGCAACATTCAAAGCTGTTATGCCGCATCATCCCGCCTGTTACAACGACATTGATATCGCTGCCGGCCAGCTCCATCGCAACGTTGACCGTATTCGTCACAACGGTAATGCCTCTTCGCGTTTTGAGCAGCTTGGCCAAGTAATAGTTGGTCGTGCCGCCGGACAGACCGACAACATCGCCTTCGAAGATCAGCCCCGCCGCTGCTGCCGCAATCCGTTCCTTCTCGAGAAAAGATAAGCCTTCCTTCTCTGCGAAGGGAAGCTCTCTCACCGCATTCATGCCGTCATACATCGCACCGCCAATCGTCCGAATGACCGGCTCTGATTTCTCCATCAGCTCCAAATCGCGGCGCGCCGTGGCTTCAGAAATGCCAAATCGTTCTACGACCTCTTGGATCGTAACTCGTCCTTGCCGCTTCAGCACATTCATAATCTGCTCCCGCCGCCGCTGTCCTTTCGACGATTGCACATCAGCCATTTAGCGTTCCACCCAGCCTTTGTCCGACAATCTGCGCTCGACAGACGCCCAGTCAGGAAGCGCTTCCCAGTCACCGCGCATTTGGACCACCAATGCGCCGCTGATGCTGCCAAGGCGTACAGCCTCAACTACACTCATGCCTTTGAGCAATCCCGCCAGGAAACCGGAGCAGAACGCATCGCCGGCCCCTACTGTATCGATTACGCGATCAACCGGATAGAACGGTACTTCTACCGCTTGGCCATTCTCCAGAACGACTGTCGTATCACCGACACCCTTGATGATGCTAATTGCCGATAGCTTCGACAGCTCCGCCTTCACACCTTCAAAATCATCGTTGTTATAAAGCAACCGCAGCTCATCCCAGCCCGGCAGGAAATAATCAGCTTGCTCCGCAAGCGGCATTACCGCTTCACGCGCTTCCTCGATCGTCCACAGCTTCAGACGCAAATTCGGATCGAAGGAAATAAGAACGCCGGCTTCCTTTGCAGCAGCCACAACAGCGAAGATCGTATCGCGGCAGCTTTGGCTGAGCGCCGGCGTAATGCCGGAGATATGCAATATTTTGCAGCCGCGGATGTAATCCAGATCAAGCTGATTCGGCTGCATCCGGCTGGCGGCGGAGTGCTTACGGAAATAGTGGACGGCTAATTTCCCTGCCACCATTTCGCGGAACATCATCCCTGTCGGCGCTCCTTCGACCAAGCTCGCGCGCGACACGTCTACTCCCTCACCGCGAATGCGCTTCATGATCACGCGGCCGAACGGATCATCGCCGAGCGCGCCGAACCAGCCGACTGATTCGCCTAAACGAGCAACGCCAATAGCCACATTGCTCTCCGCTCCTCCGAAGCTTACTTCAAGCGTAGGGGCATTCTCGATCATTTTATCTCCCTGCGGCATAAACAAAGCCATCGTTTCCCCGAAGGTTAATAAATCAGGCACTGCATTCGTCAACGGTTATCCCTCCAATGTGACTTACATCGTTTTGATAATCGGATATTTCATGAAGTAAAGAATTACTACATAGATAACAAGAATGATTAGACTCAGTACGCGGGCTTTGCCAATATGAGCCGTTGCACTTTGACCGCTCTGAATCTCAGCTGCAATTCGTTTCAGCGGTTTCGTCACAATCCCCCCCAGTGCTGCAATTGCCAGGAACAGCAAAGTAACAATAATCATCCAAATTACTTTATACTCACCTTGCGACATCAAGTAACCGCCTGTCAGCAACTGCAGGACGAGAAAATATTGGGCAATGCGGTTAGCGGAAACCAGACCTTCTGCAAGGCCAGCTTGTCCGGAGCCGTCAAGCTTGGATGCGCGTCCGACCATCAGTGGCAGAACAAGGTAAAACCCCATTCCGGCAGCACCGAGCACGTGCAAAAATAACATGAAATTCAACATCCGTACGTCCTCCTAAATTGTATTATGATCTTTACAAGTATACTAAAATCGGCGCGGCAATTCAAAGAAACCCGTTTATTCAGCGGCAGGCGACAATCGATGCTTCACCATAACAGCTTTGATCGCAAAATATTCGACATCATCCGGAAGCGCTTCTTTGATCGGCTTGAGCTTGTCTACCCCAACCTGATTGATGGTTTCCACAATCTGAGCCTCATACTGCTGGGGAATAAAAGCATCCCAGTCCAGCTCCTCGCCTTCTTGTGCACATCGCAGCAAGTGGTTCTCGATCGTCACTCGTCCCATACCGCGAATCGACGCGATGTCAGCGATGGAATGACCCATGCCTAGCAGCGTCAATGACTGCATGTGGCTTGATAACCCCTCTAGCTCTGCTTGAATAGCAGCTGTGAGCGCTTCAGAAGGCTTCTCACGCTCTGCACGCGGCACTGATGTGACTGAATCAGTGTGGGGAGTAGAAGACTGTGAGAAAAGCGTACCGCCTGTCTCAGCCGCTGCAACGCCTTTAAACGATCTTACGATTGCAATGACTTCACTGCCGTATTTGTTCGCCTTAGCGGCCCCGATTCCTTTCACGCCGAGCAGCTGCTCTGTATTCACCGGCTGTCGATCCGCAATTTCACGAAGTGCCGCGTCGAAAAACAACATAAACGGCGGGACATGCTCTCTGGCCGCCGTAACCCGGCGCCATTCGCGAAGTGCTTCAAACAGCGGCGTGTTCGCCGAAGTGACCGAAGTGCTCTCGGTTGCCCTTCTTTTGGCTGCCGCACTTTGTCTGCGATGAACCGTCACTTTCCCTTCCAGCACAGGAAGTGCTTCGGCTGTGAGCGAAACCGTCGGATACTCGCCTTCGCTGATACGCAAATAGCCTTCTGCCACAAGCCAGTACAGCAGATCCGTGATCTCTTTCTCAACCCAGCTCCTCATGAGTCCATACGTGGACAGACGGTCTAACCCAAACTCAATAATACGTTTCTCTCTTGAGCCCTTCAGCACCTTAGCTGCAAGTGAAATTCCGAATCTGCCCTTGAGCCTTCCCACGCAAGATAACGCCTTGCGCGCATCCTCAGTCGTATCAATCAGCGCGCTTTGGTCCAAGCAGTTGCTGCATTTTCCGCATTCCGGCACATCCGACTCTCCAAAATATTTCACGATATACTGCAGCAGACATTTCTCCGACCTGCTGTAATGCATCATCGTATAGAGCTTATTAAGCTGAATCGTCTTCCGCTCCGGATCGCCAGTGCTTCTGTCGATCAGAAACCGCTGCACCTGGACGTCCTGCGGTTCGAACATGAGGACGCAATCACTCTCTTCACCATCACGTCCTGCACGTCCGGCTTCTTGATAATACGACTCGACATCGCCAGGCATCTGATAGTGAACGACATAACGAACGTTCGGCTTGTCGATCCCCATACCAAACGCATTCGTCGCAACCATCACCCGATAGTCGTCGAATCTGAACTTCTCCTGTGCATCGGCACGTTCTTCGTCGCCTAAGCCGCCGTGGTATTTGCCAACCGTAATCCCAAGCCGGCTCAAATCCTCGCTCACTTCATCCGCTTCCTTGCGTGTTGCCGTGTAGACGATACCTGATTGATCAGGCCGCTGTGAAACGAAGTCGCGCAGAAATTTACGTTTATCCGTTCCCGTAACTACGGAGAGCGTTAAGTTCGTCCGGGCAAATCCGGTAATGAAAATATTCGGCTGGCGCAGTCCGAGCATCGCGGCAATGTCATCTGCGACTTCCGGTGTCGCCGTTGCCGTGAACGCCGCAACCGGCGGCCGATTCTCCAATCTCCCGATCCAGCCCGCAAGCTGGCGGTAGCTCGGACGGAAATCATGTCCCCATTGCGACACACAGTGCGCCTCATCGATCGCAATCAGCGGAATATGCATTTGGCTGGATAGAGAGTCGAACATATTGCTGTCCAATCGCTCGGGCGCTACATAAAGCAGCTTGTACACTCCCTCTGCCGTCTGCCTCACTACATCGCGGTAGGCAGCTGCATCTAAAGAGCTGTTTAAATACGCTGCGGGTACTCCTAAGCGGTTTAACGCATCCACTTGGTCCTTCATTAACGAAATAAGCGGCGAGACCACAATCGTGGTCCCTGGCAGCAGCATGGCCGGAAGCTGATAACAGATCGACTTTCCTCCGCCGGTCGGCAGAATCGCGAGCGTATCTTTACTTGCGAGCACGCCTTCAATGATATCGCTTTGTCCTTTGCGGAAGCTGTCGTAGCCGTAGACTTGCTTCAGCATCTGCTGTGCTTCAGTATGCATGGGCAGCCACCTCCTTCTTCAAATTAAAAACAGCAAAACCCTGACGAAGAATCTGTCAGGGTCTCATGTGCTTCATGAGCTGTGTCTTGCTCTATTAGCCGTTAACGACCGCGATCACGTTGCGAACGGAGTTAGCGGACTTCTCGAGTGCCGCTTTCTCGTCTTCCGTAAGCTCAAGCTCGAATACTTTCTCGATGCCGTCACCGCCCAGAATAACCGGTACACCCATGAATAGGTTATTGTAGCCGTATTCCCCTTCTAGCAGCGCGATAACCGGAAGGATGCGTTTCTTGTCCTTCAGAATCGCCTCTGTCATCTGAACGAGCGATGCAGCAGGAGCATAGTAAGCGGAGCCGTTACCCAGCAGGTTGACGATTTCGCCGCCGCCAACACGTGCACGCTGCACAATCGCTTCAATGCGATCAGCCGGAATCAGTTTCTCGATAGGAATGCCGCCTACGTTGGAGTACCGTACAAGCGGAACCATATCGTCGCCATGACCGCCAAGCACGAAACCGCGAACGTCTTCCGTAGATACGTTCAGCTCTTGTGCAATGAACGTGCAGTACCGTGCTGTATCGAGTACGCCGGATTGACCAATCACTCGGTTCTTAGGAAAACCAAGCGTATTGTATGCCGCGTAAGTCATCGCATCAACTGGATTAGAAAGAATAATCACGTAAGCATCCGGGCTGGTCGTTTTAATGTTTTCGCAAACCGATTTCACGATGCCGGCATTGGTGTTGACCAAGTCGTCGCGGCTCATGCCCGGTTTACGAGCGATTCCGGCAGTAATGATTACTACAGATGAACCAGCTGTATCTGCATAGTCGGAAGTACCTGTAATTCTGGAGTCAACACCAAGAACCGGTGTCGATTCCAACATATCAAGCGCCTTGCCTTTAGTCGGGTTCTCAAGCTGCGGGATATCAACCAAAACAACATCGCCAAGCTCTTTCTGCGCAAGCATCAATGCTGTCGTAGCACCTGTGAAACCCGCACCTACAACTGTAATTTTATTACGTTTAATCGCCATTACAAACGGCCTCCCTTAAACAAATGTAATTTACGCCTGTCTAAATCCGTCATCAGCCGGCTGGGATTCCAAAGGATAAGTCCTTGGGGTCCTCCTCAAGTTGAGAAGGACCCCAAGGGGACGTGCTTCGTATGGGTGAATTACAGGTTTTTGATGATTTCGTCAGCGAATGCGGAACATTTAACTTCAGTTGCGCCTTCCATCAGACGTGCGAAGTCATAAGTAACGGTTTTGTTGTTGATTGCTGTTTCCAGACCTTTGTAGATGGAATCAGCAGCTTCTTGCCAGCCAAGGTGCTCAAGAAGCATTACGCCGGACAAGATAACCGAACCTGGGTTTACAACATCAAGGTCAGCGTATTTCGGAGCTGTACCGTGAGTTGCTTCGAAGATTGCATGTCCAGTCAAGTAGTTGATGTTAGCTCCCGGAGCGATACCGATACCGCCAACTTGTGCAGCCAGTGCATCAGACAGGTAGTCACCGTTCAGGTTAAGCGTTGCGATCACGTCGAAGTCTGTAGGACGTGTAAGTACTTGTTGCAATGCGATGTCGGCAATAGCGTCTTTCACGATCAGCTTGCCAGCTGCTTCTGCATCTTTTTGTGCTTTGTTAGCTGCGTCAGTGCCTTCTGCTTCTTTGATGCGGTCGTATTGACCCCATGTGAAAGTTTGTTCTGCGAACTCTTGCTCAGCCACTTCGTAGCCCCAGTTCTTGAACGCGCCTTCTGTAAATTTCATGATGTTGCCTTTATGAACGAGTGTCAGCGATTTACGGCCGTGTTTCAGCGCGTATTCGATCGCAGCACGTGCAAGACGTTTGGAGCCTTCAGCGGAAACCGGCTTAATACCGATACCGGATGTTTCAGGGAAACGGATTTTGTTAACGCCCATTTCGTTTTGCAGGAAGGAAATCACTTTCTTCACTTCTGCGGAGCCTTCTTGGTATTCGATTCCTGCATAGATATCCTCTGTGTTTTCGCGGAAGATAACCATGTTTACCAGCTCAGGACGTTTAACCGGGGAAGGTACGCCGTCGAAGTAACGAACAGGACGCAAGCATACATACAGGTCAAGCTCTTGACGAAGCGCTACGTTCAGGGAACGGATACCGCCGCCGATTGGCGTAGTCAGAGGTCCTTTGATCGCTACGATGTATTCGCGGATTGCAGTCAGTGTGTCAGCCGGAAGCCATTCGCCATAAGCGTTGAATGCTTTCTCGCCGGCAAATACTTCGTACCAAGCGATTTTCTTCTCGCCGCCGTATGCTTTCTCAACAGCTGCATCCAGAACACGCTTGGACGCTTTCCAGATGTCACGGCCTGTGCCGTCGCCTTCGATGAAAGGGATGATTGGGTTGTTAGGAACGTTTAGTACACCGTTATCGATTGTAATTTTGTCGCCTTCAGTTGGCAGTGCGAACTTTTCGAGTTGCATGAATGAATTCCTCCTAAGATTATGCGTTGTTCCTTGAGTGCATGACTATGACTCGAAGCACACGCGTGATTAATGGATTACTATCGATAAACATAACTTGACGGGAGCCGGCCCCACAACCTAGTGGCTGTGCACCGGCACCCCGCCCTCTTGCAAGGCGCCATCAGGCTGTGCCTGCTGGCGTTTGACAGCTTCTTATTCTTAACGCTGTGTAATAGGCGTTACCTTCTGGTCTACCGGTCCTGTGTACTCAGCACGAGGGCGAATCAGGCGGTTATTCTCATATTGCTCAAGAATGTGCGCTGTCCATCCGGATGCACGGCTGATGGCAAAGATCGGTGTGAATAGGTCACGCGGAATTTCCAGCGTAGTGTAAACCGATGCGGAGTAGAAGTCAACATTCGGCTTCAGTCCCTTTTGTCCGGTTACAAGCTCTTCGATCTTAACAGACATTTCGTAAAGCTCCATGTTGCCTGTCAGTTTGCCAAGCTCACGGGACATCTTCTGAAGATGTTTCGCGCGCGGATCGCCGCCTTTGTATACGCGGTGACCGAAGCCCATGATCTTCTCTTTGTTCGCAAGCTTCGCGTTAATATAGGATTCTACATTATCGAAAGAGCCGATCTCTTCAAGCATAACCATAACGGCTTCGTTCGCACCGCCGTGAAGAGGACCTTTCAAAGCGCCGATTGCGGATGTTACGCCGGAGTAAATATCCGAAAGCGTTGCAACCGTAACACGCGCTGCGAATGTGGATGCGTTAAGCTCGTGGTCTGCATGCAATACAAGCGCTTGATCCAGTGCTTTAACAGCTACTTGATCGGGCTCTTGTCCTGTTAGCATGTAGAGGAAGTTGAAAGCAATGGAGACGCCGCTCTTCGGTGCTACCGGCTCTTGACCTTGGCGAATGCGTGCAAATGCCGCAACCAGCGTAGGGATTTGAGCTTGGATCTTGATGGCTTTCTTGATATTCGCCTCTTGCGACATATCGTTAGCCGATTCGTCAAACAGGGCAAGACTTGAAACCGCTGTACGAAGAGCTGCCATCGAATTTGTATTTTTAGGGTAGAGCTTCAATTGTTCCAGCACCCCTGCCGGTACAGTCGCAAACTCGTTAAGTTGACCAAGCAACTCGTCCAGTTCGGATTGGTTTGGCAGCTTGCCGTACCAGAGTAAGTAAGCCACTTCTTCAAAAGAAGCGTGCTCCGCAAGATCATCGATGTCGATTCCGCGATATGTCAGTACGCCATCGATGATCGAGCTGATCGAGGATGTCGTTGCGACAATGCCTTCTAGACCTTTGGTTGCTGTCATGTTTCTCTCTCCTTTGACCTCTTTTTATTTAAAAAATGGAGTAACTATTAACAATAATTGGATTCGAGTTCCGTATCGTCGCTTTAATCATATCGGATTTTGACCGCGAAGTGAACAAAATCGGACATAAAATTGATTTATCGGCACCATAAAGGTTTTTTCTTCACCTTTCCTGCAATGATTTTTCCCAAATTCCTATGCTTTTACCCTCATGAACAAGCACTTTATTGCGCCGCTGTAGAAATGGTAAGATGTGATAATAGAATTAGGACTTGCATCGACACGAAAGGGGCTTACTTATGACGGAACAGCGAATTGGCATCATCGACATTGGCTCCAACTCCATCCGGCTTGTTATCTATGAACGGACTTCCGGCGGCGCTCATCGCGTCATCGACGGAAGCAAACGTGCAGCCCGTCTCAGCGATCAATTGGATGATGAAGGCGCACTGCCTTCCGGCACGATCGACGAGCTTGTAGATATGATTAATCACTTTCGATTAATTTGTGCGCATCATCGTACAGGACTTATTCGCGCTGTAGCAACCGCTGCTATTCGCAACGCATCGAACCGAAGTGAAGTGCTGCACGAAATCGAAGCGAAAACAGGGCTGCCCATAGAATTGCTGTCAGGCGAAGAAGAAGCCGGGTACGGCTTTCTGGGCATGATCAATTCCATGGACATCCAAGACGGCTTCCTCATCGACATCGGCGGCGGAAGCACGGAAGTATCGCTATTTAAGAATCGCACACTCGTACAAGCCGTTTCGTTCCCTTTCGGCTGCGTCAGCATGACTCGCCGCTTTGCAAAGGGAGGTATGTTATCCGACCAGCAACTACGAGAGCTCGAGCAGTATGTAACCGAATATGTTGAACGTGAAACATGGCTTAAATCGAGTCCGGGAAACCCGCTAATTGGAGTCGGAGGCACTGTACGAGCACTCGGCAAGGTACATCAGGCCCATACAAAGTACCCGTTCGAGAGTACTAACAACTACCCATTATTGGCACAATCGACGGACAGTTTATTTGAACTGCTGCGTAAGGAGCCTCTTGATAAGCGCAGTAAATTACCCGGCTTGTCGAAGGACAGGGTCGATATCATCGTCCCCGGCATTGCCATCTTGCGTACGATTTATCGGCTCATAGGCGCCTCGCATTATATCGTTTGCGGGGCAGGCCTGCGCGATGGTCTCTTCTACGCTACTCGCTTCCCAGAGCGTCCAAGGCTGGATGACGTCCTTACGTACAGCGTCAACAATCTGGCTGCCCTGCATCCCGAGGCGCCGACGCAGCATACCTCACAGGTCAATCGCATTGTGCTTAGCTTGATGGATGCGCTGCAATCGCAGGTGCGAAATCCGGTCCAGGCGCGGCAGCTGATTGATGTTGCTTCGATACTTCACCGAATCGGAGCCAGCATCGATTACTACGATTATCGTAAGCATACGTTTTATCTGATGATCAATTCGCATATTAACGGACTATCGCATTTAGAGCTGCTTATATGCGCATCCATTGCTTCTTTCAAAGGAAAGAATCGAGTCAAGCAAATTGCTGCAGCCTATAAACCGATGCTTGGCGAAGAAGATATCAACCACATTTGTCAGCTGGGTACCTTGCTGCAGCTGGCCATCGCACTCGATCGCAGTGAAACCCAAGCCATCGGCAAGCTCCTGATTGAGATTGCCGGCGGGAAGCTTCATCTGCGCGCTGTTCGCGCCGAAGGCATGCTTACCGTTGAACGGAAAGAAGTCGACGCGCTCGCCGGTGACTTCAAGAAGGTATGGGGATTAATTCCCGTCCTCCATACGCCGGATTACCGATAAGTTTTCCATTTGCGAATGTTTTTCGCTTGAAATTGACTCCGCAGAACCGGAAGATCATTCTGAACAGGCTCGTAGTTTCCACTTGGTAGGAGCTCGCGGGCCTTTTTGTTGTCATCCAAGTTAAGACGCAGCACATTGAATAAATTTTTGCGCAATCTCGCATCAAATACAGGACACATCAATTCGATTCGACGGGTTAAGTTTCGCGTCATCCAGTCTGCACTGGACAAGTACAGCTCCTCTTCGCCCCCGTTATGGAAATAAATGATCCGCGAATGCTCTAAGAACCGGTCAACGATACTAATTACTCGGATATTGCTGCTTTGGCCGGGTACGCCCGGTCTTAGACAGCATACGCCGCGAATAATCAGCTCAATTTTCACACCGGCCTGCGACGCCTCATGCAGCTTATCGATCATCTCTTGATGGGATAGACTGTTCATTTTTGCAATGATATGAGCGGGTTTGCCTGCAGCAGCATGGGCGATCTCGCGATCAATCAAATCGAACAGCTTCTCCTTCAGGTCAGACGGAGCGACGCCGAATGCTTTCCATTCGTAAGGAGACGAATACCCTGTTACCTCGTTAAACAATGCCGATGCATCGGCACCGATAATCGGATGAGATGTAAACAGTCCGATGTCTGTGTACAGTTTGGCCGTACTGTCATTATAGTTACCCGTACCGACGTGCACGTATCGGCGAAGCATGCCTTGTTCCCTGCGCACCACGAGCGTGATCTTGGCATGTGTCTTCAATCCGACTAGGCCATATACGACATGACAGCCCGCTTTCTCAAGCTGCCTCGCCCATGCAATATTACGCTCCTCGTCAAACCGTGCTTTAAGCTCCACGACCACCGTTACCTGCTTGCCGGACTCAGCCGCCATAGCGAGCGCCTGAACAAGCGCGGATTGACCGCTGACCCTGTACAACGTCATTTTGATAGCAAGCACATCGGGATCCTCAGCAGCCTCCGCTACAAAATCACTTACCGCCTCAAACGACTCATATGGATGGTACAGAAGCACATCCTCCTGCCGGATTACGGAGAAGATATCATCCGAATGTTCAAACTCTTGGGGGTAAACCGGCTCAATCCGTTCAAACAACAACGATTCATAGCTCGACGACAGCGAATTGGCAAAGCGCATCAGAAAACTCAGGTCGAGCGGCCCGTCGATTTCAAATACATTTTCCCCCTGCTCAAGCTCTTCCTTCAGCATTTGAAGGGCATAAGGGTGTATACCCTTCCCATATTCCAAACGAACCGGAAGTCCCCATCTTCGGCGGCGAAGCTCCTTCTCGATTTCCTCGAGCAAGTCCTCGGCGCCTTCTTCGTTCAGCGTAAGATCGGCATTACGCGTTAAACGAAACGGATCAACCGCTATCGTCGTATAACCGTTAAACAGCGTGTTGATATGTCGTTCAATCAGCTCTTCAAGAAGCACGAATTCATTCTTCTTGCTGTTAACCCGACCCGGTACAGAAATAAACCGCTGCAGGATCGAAGGCACTTGAACGATCGCAAAGAAAGGCTCTTCTTCCTCCGGCATATTCTCTCGTCCCAGAATAACGGACAAATAGAGCTCCTTCGTATGCAGCAACGGGAACGGACGGCTTTGGTCCACCGCCATTGGCGTCAGCACCGGAAATACAATATCATAAAAATATTCATCTACAGCCTTGAGCTGCTGTGCATTTAATTCTTCTATGGGACGGAAGCAAATGCCTTCCTTAGCCAAGCCGCGCATTACTTCACGGTACGTGCGGTATTGATCCGCAACCATTTGATTCGTACGTTTCATTAATCGCTTCCACAAGCCGGCAGGTGTATAGCCAGTGAAATCCCGCTTCGTATAGCCTGCTTTCATTTGATCTTGAATGCCTGCAACGCGCACGCTCATAAATTCATCCAAGTTGCTTGAGACAATTGCCAGAAATTTGGCTCGCTCGAGCAGCGGATTATCGGGGTCCTGCGCTTCTTCCAGCACTCTTCGATTAAATTCGACCCAGCTTAAATCGCGGTTTACATACGGTGATATCGTTTTATTCATTCCGGATCCTCCTGCTTGTCGATTACTCCAATTATGTAGTTTGTTTGTTTCTTCCTTATTAAACTATTGTAAACGCCATGTAAAAGACGAGACTTTATGACTAAATTTTTTTTTGATAAACATCGAAATATCGCCTATGCTACAATTATACAATAAGTAGAGGAACGTTTTTCCTGTTTCACATCTGAAGGAGTGATCGCTGTATGGACCGTATCATATGGAAGCGTATCTGGCGCATTTTACTGCTCGTTGCCGGATTAGTAGCATTCGTGCTTGCTGTCGTATATGTAACTCCGCTTGTGTATCCGTTTCTGCTGGGATGGCTGCTTGCTTACGCCATAAATCCCATTGTTAATCTTCTGCAAAGGAGACTTAAGGTACCTCGCTGGATTGGGGTTACGTTCACGCTCTTGGTTTTCGTTGCCGCCATGGTGACCATCGTTTCCGCGCTCGTGACACGAATCGTGGTGGAAATCATTCACTTGTCCAAATCGCTCAGCAGCTCCATTGACTGGTGGCGCGATCAGTTCGAAATCATTGTCGCTTCCCCGGAGATTCAGAACCTGATCGAGAAGCTAAACGCATTCTACCAAGATAATCCAAATTATCAAGAAACGATTAATTCAAAGATCAACGATACGGCTAATTTATTGGCACAAACGAGTACCAATATTATAACCTATTTCTTAAACGGGATCGTTAGCATCATTACATCGTTGCCGAATGTAGCCACCATCATGGTCGTCGTTCTGCTTGCGGCTTTCTTTATAAGCAAAGACTGGAGCCAGCATGTCAGACGCATGTCCCATTGGTTTCCCGCCGAACTCCGCAAGTCCATATCCATCGTATGGGTCGATTTGCAAAAAGCCCTGTTTGGGTATGTACGTGCACAGTTTATAATGATTTCCATCACAGCCATTGTAGTAACCGTTGGTCTGCTTATCATTGGAGTCGACTACGCGGTCACGATCGGTATGCTGATCGGGCTTGTCGACCTGCTCCCTTATCTCGGTGTCGGAGCCGCTATGGTACCTTGGATCGCCTATACATTCATTTATGGAGATGTATCGCTCGGAATCAGTTTATCGATTCTATACGGCGTCATCCTCGTTGCAAGGCAAATGATTGAGCCGAAGGTGCTTGCGACGAGCGTCGGTCTCGATCCATTGCCGACACTCATTGCGATGTTCGTTGGCCTCAAGCTGTTCGGCGTACTCGGACTGATTATCGGGCCGGTATCACTCGTTATCTTGACCGCTATACATAGAGCGAATGTGTTTCGGGATTTGTATTGGTTTGTGGTTCGTGGGCCAAAGCCGAAGTAGGGGGAGCATCCCCTAGGACCCCGCTGTTTGGACATTAAAAATCTAATTCACATACTAAATTTCCAAGAGACCTGCTAATTCCGAAGAGACCCCCTACCTTAGAGACCCCCTAAATCCCCCTAGAAGGGGGACCCCGAGGGACCCGTCCCTCTGGACACCCGGAAGGTTGGCGGTGACAGTTACTGGGCAGCTCCCTAGTTGCTACGTGCCCAGTACTCGCTTTCGTCCCTCCGGGACACGCTTTTGGTTTTGGTGCTCCAACGGAAAAGAAGCATGGCCTATTGGCCATGCCTGAAGAGAAACCCGCCGTTTTTTATTACGCCGGGTTTCTTGTTCGAGTTGCCTGTGAGCAATTACACCGGCCTTGAGCGGCGGCTAACGGTTGTCAGAGTGGCTATTTCATGAAATGTACACCTTTTAAAGGGCTAACGGTTGTGAGCATCGCTATCCACTGCATAGTTGATGATTTTTATCGGAAAATGTCCAAATAAGCTCGCCTGCAACCGTTAGATATTAAAAACCGTTTTTGGGGCTATTTAACCACTGTCACAACCGTTACAGGTTGGCGGTTGATGCTACTTGGCAGCTCCCTAGTTACATTGCTCCCCGTACTCGCTTTGGCGCTCCAATGGAAACAGCTTGGCCTATTGGCCAAGCTGTTTTTTCAAGCCTAAAAGCGGCTAGCGGGAGTTTACCTTCTTCGAATCGTTAATGAACCGTTGCGGAGCTTCTTTTCTAGCCAGCGAAGCATGAGTAAACGGTAGAAGGGTCGCGTGAATGGGAGAAGCAAGGTAACGCCGATGATGTCGGTGAAGAAACCCGGCATGAGCAGCAGCAACCCACCGATGAGTACACAGATACCGTTTAGCATGGCATGGCCCGGAGGTCTGCCGCTTTGGAGTTGGGCTTGGACATCCATGAATGCTTTGCGACCTTCGCTTCTGGCTAACTGCGCTCCTGCGAAACCGGTGATCAGTATGAGGCCGAAGGTTGACCATCCTCCGATGATGTGACCCATCTTGATAATGCCCCACATCTCGATGGCGGGAACGATAATAATTGCGGCGATAATCCATTTCAGCATATTAGCAGCCTCCCTCTTCCTTGTGCGGCATGTTTCCATCTGCAACAGCCTGCATCATGCTGTAAAGCTCAGGAAGCAGCTTATCCAGCCTCGAAGGCCGCCAATCCCGGTTTACCCACACATGCCGAGTCCCGCCTCGTACAAGCAGCTTCCCCGGCGGCTCAGCACCTTGAAACCAACCTAGCGATATGTGTTCCGTATCTTCGACAAGGCGAATCTCCGAACGAAAAGATACACGAATGGGTGAAAATTGTTCTAAACGCGTACAGATGATGACGTTATTATCATACCGAGCCGGCGATACATAGGAGCAGTCCAAGTCAACGACCGGCAGCAGTAAGCCTTGCTTCTCAACCGTTTCATAGGTCATCCCCAAAGCCCGAACAAGCTCAGTACGTCCAATTTCAATCCATGTCACATAGTTCCCATGGAACACTACGCCCATCTGGTCCGTTTCCTGATACCGAACACGAAGGGGATGCAAATGCCAGAGAGTGTTCTCTTTGTCTGCTTCTGTCATGCTTCGATCAATCCTTTATCCCGTAATCTATAGAGCTATCAGCGGCAAGTCAGATTATTGTGCATTATCAAAGCCGTTAGGCACCGTATAGCCAAAAAGCGACGGTGCTTGCGCACCATCGCTTCTTTCAAACAACATACCTTACATTACTTTAGCTTGACCGGAGTAGATAACGCCAACTTCAGCGTAAACCGTTACTTCGGAACCGTCTTGAAGAAGCTCAAGTGCGTTCTGAACGCCCAGAATTACAGGGATTCCAAGGTTAAGCGCGACAATCGCCGCGTGGCTAGTGATGCCGCCTTGCTCTGTAATGACTGCTGCGGCCTTCTGAATCGCAGGCATGTACTCTCTGTCAGTGGAAACTGTCACGAGAATGGAGCCTTCAGTTGTCTTAGCGATCGCCTCTTGCGGAGTACGTGCTACAACCACTTTACCAGTAGCGCTTTGGCTGCCGATCCCTTGACCTTTGGCAATCATTTCACCGATTGTATGAATCTTGATCAGGTTCGTCGAACCGGAACGTCCAACCGGAACACCAGCTGTAATGATAACCGTATCACCAAGCTTCACGATTCCGGAGTTGATTCCGCCTTGTACAGCGATATCGAACATTTCATCTGTTGTTTCGGCAGGTGTGCCAAGAACCGGGATAATCCCCCAGATGAGCGCCAGACGGCGCATGACTTGCTCTTGCGGCGTAACTGCCACGATTGGCGATTTCGGACGGTATTTGGAGACCATACGCGCCGTATAACCGCTCTCAGTCGAAGTGATGATCGCTTTCGCGTCCAAATCAAGTGCCGAGTTCGCAACTGCTTGGCTGATCGCTTCTGTTACTGTCGTTTGTTGTGCTCTTGCTTGTTTCGTGAAGATCTCACGGTAATCAAGCGCCGATTCCGCACGCACGGCAATACGGGACATCGTTTGAACGGATTCTACCGGATATTTACCGGCAGCTGTCTCACCGGAAAGCATGATTGCATCCGTACCGTCAAAAATCGCATTCGCTACGTCACTCGCTTCCGCACGAGTCGGACGCGGGTTGCGCTGCATGGAATCCAGCATTTGTGTAGCCGTGATTACCGGTTTGCCTGCGCGGTTACATTTCTGAATCATTTGCTTCTGAACCAAAGGTACTTCTTCAGCCGGAATTTCTACGCCAAGGTCGCCACGCGCAACCATTAGACCGTCGGATACTTCAAGAATTTCATCGAGGTTGTCCACGCCTTGCTGGTTCTCGATTTTGGAAATGATTTGGATGTGACTCGCACCATGCTTCTCAAGCAATTCGCGAATTTCAAGAACGTCAGTCGCTTTACGAACGAAAGATGCGGCAATGAAATCAATGCCTTGCTCGATACCGAATACGATATCGTTAGCGTCCTTCTCCGTAATACCAGGCAGGGAAATATGTACGCCCGGAACGTTAACGCCTTTCTTGCTCTTGATCGGACCGCTGTTTACGATACGGCAAAGGATTTCAGTGCCTTGCACTTCTTCAACCGTAAGACCGATCAAACCGTCATCGATTAGAATGGTGGAACCCACTTCAACATCTGCAGGAAGGTTCGCATACGTTACAGGAATACGGTTCTTGTCACCAAGAATTTCTTCGGTAGTAAGTGTAATCGTTTCGCCTTGATTCAGTTCAATCGGCTCTTCTTTCAGTTTGCCGAGGCGAATTTCCGGACCTTTCGTATCCAGCAGGATTGCTACGGTTGTGCCAAGCTCGGAACATGCTTGACGGATGTTCTTGATTCGGTTGCCGTGCTCTTCAAAGTCGCCGTGCGAGAAGTTAAGACGAGCGACATTCATGCCGGCATTGATTAGTTTCTTCGTGTTTTCCAGCGATTCGCTGGATGGGCCAATCGTACATACGATCTTCGTTTTACGCATAAGTAAATTCCATCCTCCGTCTGATACGTTCACATTTAAGTTGCTATTCTCTATACTTGCGCTGATTCGATCTCGTTCAAAATCAGGTCAGCTTCCGGCTCAGGAGCATGGAATTGACCGATTTTGCGGAATTTATTGTAACGATCTACGACAAGCTCCTCTGAGGAAAGCTTGGACAGCTCGCCAAGATGGCGCCAGATCGCTTCTTTAATCGTCTCGGACTGCTCAGCCAGGTCGCGATGCGCCCCACCTTGCGGCTCCTTGATAATCTCTTCCACGATACCGAACTCAAGCAGATCATCTGCTGTTATTCTCATTACTGCAGCCGCTTCATCCGCACGCGAAGCATCTTTCCATAGGATGGATGCTGCGCCGTTTGGCGAAATTACCGAGTAAATCGCATTCTCCAGCATAAGCACGCGGTTACCGACACCAAGTGCCAAAGCCCCGCCGCTTCCGCCTTCCCCGATAACCACGCAAATAATCGGCACGCCGAACATGGCCATTTCACGAAGATTACGAGCAATTGCTTCGGATTGACCGCGCTCCTCCGCCGTATTCCCGGGATATGCGCCTTTCGTATCGATCAAGGTTACAATAGGACGACCGAATTTATTCGCCTGCTGCATGAGTCTCAATGCTTTGCGGAACCCTTCCGGATGCGGACTGCCGAAGAAACGGGCAATATTGTCCTTCGTATCTTTACCGCGCTGATGGCCGATTACCGTAACCGGTACGCCGTTCAGCTTAGCAAGTCCTCCCACAATAGCAAGATCATCTGCAAACAGACGATCTCCGTGAAGCTCGATGAAATCGGTGAAAATCATCCCTATGTAATCCAGAGAGGTTGGTCGGCCATGATGACGCGCCAAGTGCATCTTCTGCGCCGGCGTCAATTCATCATACAGCTCTTCCTGCAACTGTTTACAACGGTCCTCCAGCCGGCAGATTTCATCGCTGAAATCAATGCCTGACTCTTGCCCGAATTTCTTCAGCTCTTCGATCTTCTTCTGCAGCTCGTTAAGCGGCTTCTCAAACGGCAGCTCACCCGCCATTGATAATTTCCCCCTTTACCGAATGCATATCAAGCAATTTAGCTAATGTTGCTTTCATTTCTTTACGATGAACAACTTTATCAAGCTGTCCATGCTGCAAATTGAATTCTGCGGTTTGGAAATTATCCGGCAGCTTCTGACGAATCGTCTGCTCGATAACCACTCGACCGGCAAAACCGACGAGAGCACCGGGCTCGGCCAAATTAAAGTCGCCAAGCATCGCAAAGCTTGCGGAGACGCCGCCTGTGGTAGGATCGGTCATAATGGAAATGTACAGACCGCCGTCGCCTTGGAACTTTGCCAGTGCCGCGCTTGTTTTGGCCATTTGCATCAAACTAAGAATACTTTCTTGCATCCGCGCGCCGCTTGATGTGGAGAAGATGAGCATCGGCAGCTTCTTGGCATGGGCTTGTTCAATCGCACGCGTGATTTTCTCACCGACGACAGAACCCATGCTTCCTGCAAAGAAATCAAAGCTCATGAAAGCGGCGACGACCGGCAATCCGCCGATCGTCCCCTCTCCTGTAACAACTGCATCTTTAAGACCGGAGCTCTTCTTCTGAGCTTCCAGCTTGTTTGCATAACCCGGGAAAGGAAGCGGATCAACCGACTCCAGATCCGCATCATACTCAACCAAACGCCCTTCATCGAGCGTAATGGCGATTCGTTCCCAAGCGTTCAGCCGGAAATGATGGCCGCAGCCCGGGCATACTTTTAAGTTTTTCTCGACTTCTTTGCTGAATTGAATATTGCCGCACTTCGGACATTTGGACATTAAGCCTTCCGGAATATCCGGCTTCGTTCTCGGCTGGCCCGAAGGAATTGTGGCATATTTCTTTTTATGAAATAAGTCCTTGAACACAAAAGACACCTCTTTGGGGGCGCAAAGTTTTAAAGTAATCGTTGCGCTTATGAGTATGCGGTAGTTTAGAATGTACCTCTGTAAACACAACAGTTCTGAATTTACACGCTGTGCGTTAGGTACGCAATAGTTTTTTTTGCATGGCCCGCAAGTGGGTACGCCGTAATTGGAATTAACGTTGCGAGTTGAGAATGTTGTTTAACACTTCCTGCACTTCTTCCAGTTCGCCAGATGGGACCAATATTTCGTACTGTTGCTTAGAAACATTAATCGGTCTGATCTTTACGAGAAACCCTTCTTGGGTCAGCCGGTTTTTAATGCTCTCCGCAATTTTTGCCGTCGGCGCGATGTAGATAACCGTCCACATGAAGGAACCTCCTGAGCATTGATAAAAGATCATCTGCGCGTACATGTAAACGCATTGGCCGCAATATAAACACACGTTATCTGGGCATATGATGTCATAATGATACCATATGTTTAGTTTTCACCGCAACGCCACAAGGCTGGAAGCGAGTTTGAACCCCTAAGAGAGTCTAAGAGAACCCTTACTGATTAAGGACTATCGTCAATTTCGTACCGATTAGCCTTCGGATCCTGATGTGCAATGCGTGCGGATGCCGCGGCAGCCAGCCCGGCTACCAGATCGTCTAGGAAGACATGCACATGCTTGCCTTTCTCGTTCAATTTGCGAATGATGCCCGGCTTTACTTTGTCCAAGTAGCCAAAGCTTGTGAGTCCGATCATCCCATACACGTTCGTGATGCCAAGAGCCAGCGTTTCGTCCACGCCGTAAAGGGATTCATCAGCCTCCATGATCGCCTGAAGCGGCTCTGGCAGCAGTTTGCGCTCCGCTAACTCATCGAGGGCAATGCCTGTAAACAGTACATACTGCACCTCTCGTTTATTAAGAACCGTATGCACACTCTCTTCGCATTCTTGGTGAGTGAGATCCGGATTATAAGGACGCTGCAGCGAA
This sequence comes from Paenibacillus sp. J22R3, assembly GCF_056269305.1. Lineage (NCBI taxonomy): Bacteria > Bacillati > Bacillota > Bacilli > Caryophanales > Paenibacillaceae > Paenibacillus > Paenibacillus sp. J22R3. The sequence goes on from NZ_JBWDNS010000003.1 coordinate 75,845, forward strand.
AATACGATATCCGCAACATCACCGACTGTAACACCACGTCTGTTAAGCCATTTTTCCATGTCGGACGACACTGTTCATTCCCCCCGCATCGGCTTGTACGAATCGGGCGGAGCGCCAGCGGCCAACAACCATCGTCAGCTGACCAAACGTCAGTCCGCACAAGCGGCGAAATGCAGAGCCAACAATAGCGCTCTGTGTCTCCTAAATGTATGCAGCCGTTAGGCAACTTGTGCCTGGCTTTACGAAACGATTATTCCTGTCCATTATTATTTCACGACCGCTGAGCCTTTACCAAAAATCGACTCGATCTGCTGCAGCAGCTGCGGTGAAGGCTTAATTCGGAATGCATCGCTTAGGGCGACAGTACGGCATTCTCGCTCATAGAACAGCACCGTCTCATAGGTACCTGCGCTGCCTCCGAGCAGTGCCTTCAGCTTCTCAAGCGCTGAGGAATCCTCGCGTCCGGCAACGATCTTGATATAGAGACGCTGCGGGCGTTTCGCCGGCACAGATGACTTAGCTGAGCCGGCTTGCGCTGCGGATGAGACATTGGCCGGGGTATGCTCCGCCGATGCTTGGTTCTTCGCAGAAGCCACCGGCTTCTCCTCTCCCTTTGCCGCAGAACCTGCCGATGCCGTTGCCTTCGCAGGCAGCGTCGTCGATGCCGGCTGCGATCCAGAGCCAGCTGACGCGCCGCCTTTGCGTTCGGCCGGGCCTGAATTGCCGCCGCCGGCAGTTCGCGCGGCCTTGCTGCGCGCTTGCCGCTGCAGGCGCTGCACCTGCGAGGCGGCATCCTGCCCCGGTCCGCCGCCGCCGAGCAAAGCGACATCCTCGATCAGCAGCTTATAATCCTCGTCCTGATGCTGCACATTTGCGAGGACGAGAACCAAGCTGCCGGGATCGAGCAATCCCGAGTGCCGCTGCCAAATCGTCGGAAAAGCAACAGCTTCCACGCGCATAATCCGATCCTCGATTTCCAGAAAAGCCATCTGTTGACCTTTGCGCGTCGTAAACGGCTTCACCGACACCACCATCGCGGCTATGACTGCGAAGGAACCTTCCGGCGCTTCGGTTAGGTCAACAAGACGATCGAGCGGCAATTCTTCCAGCAATTCCTTATGGTCGTCGAGGGGATGACCAGACAGATACATGCCGAGCAGCTCCCGCTCCAGTGCAAGCAGTTGCCCCGTCGTAAACGGTCGTACTTCCGGCATTTCGATATCCCAGTTCTGCACCTCGTCGAAGCCGAACAGTTCGATTTGCAATTCTTCGCGTTCCTTGCGCCACTTCAGCGCGGCATCGACCGTCTCATCCAGCACCGCGATCAGCTGTGCGCGATGACCGGCCAAGGAATCGCAAGCGCCTGCTTGAATCAACGACTCCAGCACCCGTTTGTTCACGACGCGCAGGTCGACTCTTCGGCATAGATCAAGCAAGCTGTCAAACGGACGTTCCGCACGTTCGTTCAGCAATGAATCGATCGCCTGCGTGCCGACGTTCTTGATCGACGCCAAACCAAAGCGCACCGCCCCGTTAACCGGCGTGAACGTCACGCTGCTCTCGTTTACATCAGGCGGCAGAACGGCAATGCCCATTCGGCGACATTCATCCACATATTCGGCCGTCTTGCGCTGACTTCCCGTCACGGATGCCAGCATAGAAGCCATAAACGGAACGGGATGATTCGCCTTCAGCCAAGCCGTCTGAAACGCCAATACGCCATAGGCCGCGGCATGCGCACGCGGGAAACCATAATCGGCGAAATGGACAATCATGTCATAAACCGCATTGGCGTCCGACTTCTCGTACCCTTGGCTTAAGCTGCCCTCCACGAAATGAGCGCGCTGTTCATCCAACACTTCTCGCTTCTTCTTGGATACGGCACGACGGAGCAGATCCGCTTCTCCCAATGAGAAACCCGCCATTGACGAGGCAATCTGCATGATCTGCTCTTGATACACGATGATCCCATAGGTATCAGCCAGAATCGGCTCAAGCGACGGATGCGGATATTCGACCTCCACATGTCCGTGCTTGCCTTGAATGAATTTGGGTATAAACTCCATCGGGCCCGGCCGGTAAAGCGCAAGTACGGAGACGATGTCTTCGAATTGCGTCGGCTTCAGCTCCTTGAGCACTCGGCGAACACCGGCGGACTCCAATTGGAAAATCCCCGTTGTTTCACCGCGCGTGAGCATCTCGTAAGTTGCCGGGTCCTGATCGGAAATAAATCGAAAATCGACCGTAATGCCCTGCTGCTCCTTCACCCAATTGAGCGTTCGTTCAAGAATAGACAGCGTACGCAGACCGAGAAAGTCCATCTTCAGCAATCCAACGGATTCCAGATGTTCCATCGAATACTGGGTTAACGCCGTACGCTCGCTGCCTGCTTGAAGCGGCACATAATGCGTCAAGGGCTCGCCGGAAATGACAACTCCGGCGGCATGCGTCGAAGCATGGCGCGGCATGCCTTCCACCTTCAAGGCCATCCGCAGCAAATCGCCGGTCTTCGGCTGGCGCTCAGTCGCCTCGCGAAGCTCCGCACTCATCCGCAGCGCTTCTTCCAGCGAGATGCCAAGCTGATTCGGGATGAGCTTCGCAGCCCGATCCACTTCGGCGAAAGGAACGGCCATTGCGCGGCCGACGTCTCGCACGGCAGCTTTGGCCGCCATCGTTCCGAACGTAATGATCTGTGCCACATGCTCCTCGCCGTATTTGGCAGAGACATAACCAATCACTTCATCGCGGCGCTCGTCATTAAAATCAATATCGATATCGGGCATCGAAATCCGTTCCGGGTTCAGGAATCGTTCGAACAACAGCTTATATCTAATCGGGTCTACGTCGGTGATATTCAATGTGTAGGCGACCAAGCTGCCGGCAGAGGACCCCCTCCCCGGACCGGTCCGAATCCCCTGTTCATGGGCAAAACGGATGAAATCCCAGACGATGAGGAAATAGTCGCTGAAGCCCATTTTATCAATGACACCCAGCTCATATTCCAACCTCGTCACCGCATGCACCATCGCACGCGAATCTTCGGCCCAGTCCGAATTTCCGGCGTAGCGTGCTTCCAGTCCTTCATGGCATAAAGCGGCCAAATAAGCCGAAGACGACATCCCCGTCGGAATCGGACTGAACGATGGAAGCAGCGCTCGGCCAAACGTCAGTTCCAGATGGCATTTCTCCGCAATTTCAACCGTGCGCGCAACCGCATCAGGCGCCTGGCGGAACAGCTTCGTCATCTCATCCGCGCTCTTCAAATACATTTGGTCGGTCAGCATTTGCAGCCGATCGTCATCTTCGATTGTTTTGCCCGTGCCAATGCAGATCAGCACATCCTGTACCGCCGCATCCGTCGACTTCAAGTAATGAACATCGTTTGTCGCAACGGTCTTGATGCCCGTCTCCTGCGCAAGCGCAAGCGTCGCCTGCAGCACCTTCTTCTGCTCCAGCATGCCGTGATCTTGCAGCTCCAAGTAGAAGTCGTCGCCAAAGATATCACGGTACCTATTCGCAGATCGAAGCGCATGCTCCGTTCGGTCATGCAGCAAATGCTGGGCAATCTCGCTCCCCAAACAGGAGCTAAGACAAATAAGACCCTCAGCGTGCTGCGAGAGCGATTCAAAGTCGATACGCGGCTTGTAGTGGAAGCCTTCCAAATGTCCGATCGAACTCAGCTTCATCAAGTTGCGATAGCCGGTCTCATTCTTGGCCAGCAGGATGAGATGATAAATCGGGTTATCTTTGCGAGTGCCCTTCTCGAAGCGAGAGCCTGTCGTTAAATAAACCTCGCAGCCGATAATAGGGTTGATTCCTTGTGCCTTGCAGGCTTTATAGAACGGAACGGCGCCGTACATGACGCCATGGTCCGTAAGTGCCAGCGCCTTCATGCCAAGCGCGGCCGCTTGATCCACAAGATCCCGGATTCTTGCAGCCCCATCGAGCAGGCTGAATTCGCTATGAACGTGTAAATGTACAAAGTCTTGTCCGCCGCTCATCGCTATTCCTTCTTTCTTTCTATCGAAGCATCATTTTATACTAGTTTATCATATTGAAGCCCTCCTCGCCCATAGAATGGACTAGGGGACGAGCATGACGCCCTCTCATTCTACAGGAAGGGTGGACGTTACAAATGGACTCCTTCTTATCCAAAGCCACGATAGATTTCTTCATTGCCTTCGGCGTTGTATTCGGCGGCTCCATGCTGGCAGGCATCGGATCTGTCTTCGTATTGGCAGCACCGGCAGCCATTATGCTGGAAACCGCGTCAAGGCTGAAAATATGGGCTCTCGTAGCGGCCGTTGGCGGAACGATAGACCCGATGCGTGTCATTGAAAGCAATATGATCGAAGGGCATCTCTCACCGGTGGTGCTGCAAATTGCGTATATCCTATGTGCTTTTCTCGGTGCGCATATGGGAACTGAACTTGTTCGGTGGTTATGCAGAGGGGCGGTCTGACCGATGAGGGTACCGCCTTTTGAACGTTTTACGAGGCTGATGCAAGCAGCTGCTTATATTGTGCTGGGGTCCATAATAGGCGCGATGATCTACCACGCCATCTTCTTCATGAACTTTAACGCGTTGCGCAACAGTAATACGGCGCTTGAGGATAAGCTGATTGACTATGAGGATCGAATCGAGAAACTGAATAAATTTAAAGACCAGCATACCGTCATTCAGAGTGTTCAGCCGATTCTGCTGGATAATAAAAACGGCGACGGAGCCGTCATCGCGAATGAACAAGACAAAAAAGCGCTCAAATCAAAGCTGAAGGCAGACTTGTCCGTGTTCGTCGGCACCAGTATTTACAAAATCAATTCAAACGCCGAGCTCTCCTGGGACCTGCTTGACCGCAAAATTTACGCGGTGGAAGGCAAGGAGTTTGTCGTTCAAATTCGTACGATGCTCGTTGTCGATAACGTGCTTCAAGTGTGGTTCAAAGCCGCGCTCAATCAGCGACAGATTAATTGATTCTACCTCGTCCCATCCGTTTCACTTGCAGCTGCAATTCATGGTACAATAAGGCACATATTGAAAGCTGCACAGCTAAGAAGGAGATGCTTGTTTTACTATGGTCAATGCATTACATTGGGCGATCGTTATTATCATTTGCGGCACATCGCTGCTCTCGGTTTATTTCAGCTTCCAGGCACGCCGTTCTACCGACACGCGTGTAAGAGGTATAAACGCTGCACGGATGAACATAAGTATGGGCGTCATGCTAATCTTCATCGCTTTGTTTATGATGCTTGCTTACAGCGGCTCCACGGTAAAAGTCATCATCGGCGCTCTGTTTATCGTTCTGGGACTGTTCAACCTGTTCGCAGGACTTCGCAACGGCAGCGTTTACCGCTCGATGAAAGGTTAATACGGATCGATCAGCTGCGCCGTCAGCAGCGCTTTGGCAGCAAGGCCGCCGGGGTCTTTCAACTCAATTTCGAGCTTGGCGCTCTTGCGGCTCATCTCCAGTAAATTCGGCATGATGACCACTTCACTTTCCAGCTGGACGGGTCTTACGAAGTACGTCGTCATGCTTTCAATGACATAATCCCGCTTTCCTAACTCCCGGATTAATCCTCGTGCCGCCTGATTCATGAGTGTAACCAATACGCCTTCGGAGATCGTACCGAATGTTCCGGACATCTGCGGCGTAATGCGTCCCTCGTACAGCCATTCCCCTCCATGCTCGCTTTCTTTCTTCTCAAAGCCCGCTCCGATCAACTCATCGAAGGTTTCACCTGACTCTTTCTGTTTCCCAGCATAACGCATCGCTTCCAGCACCTCGCTACGGCTAAGTGCCGCCAGCAGCTTACGATTCTTATCGACAATCGGCAGCAAGTCGATTCCTTCGGCCGCCATCGTATGTGCCGCAGAAGCGATCGGAATGTTCGGCGCAGCCGTAATGGGACTTCGCGTCATGAGCCGCTCTACAAACTGTGAATCCTGTGCACCTTCAGCATCCTTAGCGGTCATGATGCCGACGACTCTGCCTCTATCATCCAACACGGGGAATCGCGTCCCTCCGACACGGCTGGCAAGCGAAATATAATCGGCTTTCGTCTCGCCGAGTCTCATCGTTTCAACAGGACGGCTGTAGGTGACGATATCCTCTACCAGCATGATCTTCTGACGGATCAATCTGTCAAACATGGCACGGTTAATCATCGAAGCGACGGTAAACGTATCATATTTGGAGGAAATAATCGGCAATCCTTTCTCATCCGCAAGCTTTTTCATATCCTCACTGGTGCCGAATCCCCCTGTGATTAACACGCCTGCCCCCTGCTCAAGCGCGCAGCCGTGTGCGCCTTGCCTGTTACCGACAATCAGCAGACTGCCCGCGTCAATATAACGGACCATCGCATCGAGCTCCATCGCACCGATGACGAATTTATGCAGTGTTTTCACGAGTCCTGCCGCGCCGCCTATCAGCTCGCCTTGCACAATATCAAGTACTTCTCCGAACGTTAACCGATCTAGCGATTCCCGGTTCTTCCGCTGTATCCTGACTGTGCCTATCCGCTCTTTGGTGCTGACAAGCCCGGTCGATTCCGCTTCTTTGATCGCTTTATATGCAGTGCCTTCACTGACTCCGAGCTCCTCGGCCATCGTGCGTACAGAAAGTTTCGTACCAATCTCGAGCTGCTGGATATACTGCATGAGTCGCTCATGTTTCGTCTGCGATTCAAGTCCTTTGTCTCCTGTTATCACAGTGGCCCCCCTTACTTGTTTCAACCAATTGCTCGGCTTGTTCTAGTTCTATATTAGCAGATGCTCTTCCTGCTGGCACACCTGCGGAGAGGTCAAGTATCTCGGAAAAAGGGCCTTTCCCCCCTGCTTTTCATGATGTCCGCTAATCACCAAGGGGTAGATGTCCTCATATGATGAAAGTAATTCGTGTGAAAATCCCATAGACCGCAAGCTGCACGTCGTCATCCTCCAGCTTGGAAGGAGATCCGTCGATGCTGAAATCGAAAGTCGCCGTTCAGGTGATCAGCCCAGGCATCTTGCCGGATGATGCCATTATGCTCGGTGATGCTTATTTGAGACAGTGGAAAATACCGCAAGGGCAGCCTATTATGCTGAAATTCGGTGCATTCCGCCACTATGTAAAAGTAGTCCCGGTCGAGCGGTTTGACGGTATGCGTATTGGGCAAAGCTTAGCCCGCAAAATGGGGCTGATCTCGAGCACCACACTGCGAATCCGTTACCGGCAGGAGAATGCCACGCTCTCGATTGGCCCGCTGATCGGCGTGCTCATCAGCCGCGATGATCCCGAAGCCCGGGATCGGCCTTTTGGCACCATCACTATGTTCTGCAAGGAACTCGTAGACGCCTGCGAAGCGCAAGGCGCTCATGTTTATTTCTTCACACCGGATCATATTACAGACAATTTCAACACGCTCGAAGGTTGGGTCTATTCCGATGGCTGGCGGAAAGTACCTGTACCTGCACCTGATGTTGTTAACAATCGTCTGACCTCGCGCAAGCTCGAAAACCGACCGAATGTACAGCTCTTCATCAAAGAAACCAAGCATCGTCATAACAGTGTCGTGTTCAATGAGAAGTTTCTCGATAAAGCCGAAGTGTTTGATGCCCTCGTGAAGGATCCCGCTCTCGTTCGCTATTTACCCGAATCCCATGTACTTCGCGGTTTGCAGGTGCTGAAGTCGATGTGCTCCAAGCACAATACCGTTTTCTTGAAGCCGGTACGCGGCAGCTTGGGCAAAGGCATCATTCGCATCTCCAGATTAGATACCGACTCCTACTCGGCTCAATATGCTACGACTGCCGGCACCCGCAGGCAGCATTTCGGCGGGGTTGATAAGCTCTATGCTTCCCTGGCTGGCAAAATGAAAACGGTGCGCTATCAAATTCAGCAAGGGCTGCATCTGATCGACATCATGGGAAGGCCTGTCGATTTCCGAGCGCTCGTACAGAAGAATGAAACCGGCAAATGGGCGCTGACTTCCATTGTGGCACGAACAGCCGGCAACCATCATTTCGTGTCGAACCTGGCACGCGGCGGTACGCTAAGCACAGTGAAAGAAGCGGTCAATAAGTCCAATTTATCCGGGTCAAGCGCTCAAGAAGCACCGGGAAAGCTGCAGCGGGCAGCGCTTGAAATCGCCAAAGGGATCGACACTCACATTCCCGCCCATTTCGGCGAGCTCGGGATCGACTTAGCGCTTGATGCCAGCGGCCGGGTGTGGCTGCTCGAAGTGAATTCCAAGCCATCCAAGAACGACAATACACCGCTTCAGGATAATAAAATCCGTCCTTCCGTTCGAAATATGGTGCGTTATTCAAGACATTTGGCCGAATTTTAACGAAAAGGAGGAAGCGGTAATGGCTGAGAATCCGTGCAGCAGCGTCCTCGGTATTATGATTAGCGAACCGTCTCATGTCCCCTCCTCAAGCTCCGGTGGTCCGTATCCCCCTCCGGTGATGCCCGAGGATCTATTTTGCCGCCGTTTATCCCGGTTTGGGCAATCTATCGGCCTGTTCGTCTATTTATTCTGCGCTTCCCAAGTCACAGGCGGCTCGTCTCGATTGATCAAAGGCTTCATACTGAAGCACGGCCAGTGGCAGCAAGGAAGCTTCCCGCTTCCTGATGTGCTCTATGACCGTTCGCTTCCAAGGACGAATGCCCAATATAAGCTTGCAAGCTGCGCACTAGCGGAACTGAAACGCCTGAAGCCGTATATACTGCTGAATGGCGCACTTCCCGGGAAACTAGACGTTTATCGGGAGCTCGAACGCGATTCGCAGCTGTCGCCTTGGCTGCCTTCGACTTACAAGTACGAAGGAGCTGCCGTTCTGACTCAGCTGATGAAGCAATATCCCGAAGGTTTATTTCTCAAACCCTCTGCCGGCAACCATGGAAAAGGTGCCATTCGCCTGCTTCGGAGGGATGACGGCTGGCAAATTGACGGCCGTGATCGGAAGAACCGTCCACTTGCGGTGTTGCACGACAATTGGCAGGACGTATGCCGATGGGTTAATCGCTTCGTCGCTTCCACGACGTATATCATTCAGCCTTACCTGCCCCTCACCGGCAAAGACGGCCGCTCCTATGACGTTCGGGTCTTAATCCAGAAGGACGAAACGGGCAGCTGGTCGTTCACAGGTGCAGCTGTCCGGACCGGGCAACTGGGGAGCGTTACCGCCAACTTACATGGCGGCGGCTCCGCTGGAGACGCTCTCGAGGCATTGACAGAACAGTTCGACGGCGAAACCGCCGGACGTCTGCTCGGGCGAATTCGCTGGATCAGCGAACGGGCGGCGGCTGCGCTGGAGAATCATTTTGGCAGGCTCGCCGAACTTGGCATCGATTATGGCATAGAGCAAGGCGGCCGAATCTGGCTGCTTGAAGCCAATGCCAAACCCGGACGGAAGGCGCTGGAAGGCAACGAAAGCGCTGCGAGGCTGGCCATTGAACGACCGATCCGTTACGCTATGAAGCTTGCCGCACACAGACAGCCGGTTTATCAGTTTGGACGAAATCAAAGGAGATACATCCAGGAGGTTCATCCATGAGTTTGACATCTTGTCATGTACACTTCTCACCATCAAGCGATCGAATCGTTTACCTGTCGGGCTCACTCCTTAAATCACTGAAGCTCTCCGGCAAGAAAACCATTCAGCTTAAGCTTGGTCATGAAAGCATAACTGCTGCCGTAAAGTCGATCGATCGGCAAGGCCATCACCTCTACCTCTCCGCAGGCGTTCGTCAATCCATCCGGGTTCCGAAAGCCGGCAGCATCTCTTATGTCCAAGGCGAAGATAATGAGGTTCAACTCGGACCGCTTATCGGCGTGCTGACAGACGGAAGCCGCTCCGCCGATTCACCTTTTGGCGCACGGTCGGGGTATATCCGGCAGCTTCTCAAAACAGGAGAACGCAAAGCCTATTTCTTCGCCTTTACTCCGCGCGACGTGAATTGGAATCAAGGGACGATTAATGGGTACTTCCTAAACAGTACGGGAAGCTGGTACCGCAAAGTCGTTCCGCTCCCTGACGTCGTTTACAACCGCCTCCCAAGCCGCATCGCCGAGACAACAGCTACGATCATGTCGCTGCGGGAGAAGTTTATCCGTAAAGGGGTTCCGTTCTTCAACTGGAGCTTCTTCAATAAATCCGATGTTTATAAGCTGCTCGATAAGGATGTTGAAGCGCTGGAACATCTGCCGGAATCGGTCAATAACCCACGCGGTGACAAAATCAAAGAAATGCTGGAGAAACATCAATTTATTTATTATAAACCTTCTGCCGGCAGCCTCGGCATCGGGATTTATCGACTGACGTATCATCCCAAACGCGGATACTTTGCCAGATATCGCAGAGGGGATACGAATGTGCTGCTTCGCTTCACGAACTTCAGCAGTCTGATGCGCATGCTGGAGACAAGACACGGAAGCGGACTTGGTCGATATGTCAGCCAGCAAGGTGTGCGATTAATCGAAATTGACGGATGTCCGATCGACTTTCGTTTCCATATGCACAAGAATGGCAGCAACAAATGGGTGCCGGTGGGCATCGGCGCGAAGAAGGCCGGTCGCGGCAGCGTCACCACGCATATTAAGAACGGCGGGCAACTGCTAACGCCGGAACAAGCGCTCAGCCGGGCTTTCGGTGATCGCTCCGACGAAATCTTGACGAAAGCCAAGGATGTCTCGGTGAGGCTGTCGGAAGCGATTGAACGCAACTTCCCGCATACGCTGGGAGAACTCGGTCTTGATATCGGCATTGACAAGGACGGCGAGGTTTGGATGTTTGAAGCCAATGCCAAGCCGGGTCGGTCGATCTTCAGCCATCCTGCGCTGCGTGCGCAAGGACGTGATTCCGTAAGTCATATTCTGGATCATTGCATGTATTTAAGCAGGTTCACGGGGCAAGGAGGCGAAGCTTAATGGCACTCGTTATTCACGAGGATACGGCGGCGGTAGATGAAGCCGCCTCCATTCAGCGTAAGCAGCCGGTTCTCGCTATCTTGACGATCGAAGATGATATACAGCTATTTCGCGGCAATCGTGGAAATTTTGCAGACATCATTGCAATGGGAGCCGAATTCGGTTTTACGGTTTACGTCCTTACTGTCAAGCAGCTGAAGTTTCAGCGCAAGCTGCTTGACGGCTTCACCTTCAACACGGCAACAGAGAGCTGGGAGCTGCAGAAGTTCCCGCTGCCCGACCTCATCTATAACCGAATTCCACTCCGCGAGGATGAGCTGCAGCCCGAAGTGAAACGTAAAATTGCGGCATGTGTCAAACATCCCCGCATTCAGATCTTCAATCCTGCTTTCTTCAATAAATGGAGCCTGTTTAAATGGTTAAAGCAGTCGCGGACAACTCAGCCGTTCATTCCGGCAACACGCCGCCTGCTAACAATCAGCGGACTCGGAAAAATGATGCTGAAGCATAAATTTCTCTATCTCAAACCGGTCAGCGGCAAAGCCGGCAAAGGAATCATGACGATCCAGCTGCAGCAGGAAAAGCCGCTTCCCTATCGCTTGAAGATACAAGGGGATCGCGGAAGCACGACCTACAATTGCGGCACGATCGGGAAGCTTTGGACCCGCATTATCAAAGAAAGCAGCGGGGAACGTTACATTGCCCAGCAGGGCATTCAGCTCGCTGCCTTTAATGAGCGCTCCTTCGATCTTCGTGCACTCGTACAGAAGAATCGTCGCGGACAATGGGACATCTCCGGCGTCGGCGCACGTGTCGCCGGAACGTACAGCATTACGACACATGTTCCTCGCGGAGGCAGCATTGAAGATCCGGAGAAGCTGCTTGTCAGTGTATTTGGTCAAGATGAGGCACGTAAACTGCTAGTAAAGGCCCGCAACGCTGCGTTAATTATCGCTCGTCAAATCGAGCGCGGCTCCGGCCGCCGATTGGCCGAAATGTCGATGGATCTTGGCGTGGACCAGTTTGGAAGTATCTGGTTCTTCGAAGCCAACGCGAAGCCGATGAAATTCGACGAGCCGGATATTCGCAAACGTTCGCTTGAGCGCATCTTTCACTACAGCCAATATTTGCTCAAGCTGAAGGGTCTATAGCGAGGAGTGATTTGCCGTGCAGGTAAAGCTGCTATCACCGACCCAATGGGCATCTGCGAAGGAAAAGGTCACCCGCTTCATATACCGGAATGGCGACGATCGCATCACGAATGCAGCCTTGGTTGAAATGCGGGAGCTTCCCGCATCTCAACTGGCCAGCAGCCGCTCCGGCGAGGCACCTGCTGCAATTGCGCTGGCGATTTCAAGCAGCGGGAAGCTGGCTGCGTGCGCATTTGCTGCCGAAGGCGGCGAACGCGCATGCTTCGTCGTCGTTGCCCCGGAGTTCCGCGGCCAAGGCGCCGGGAGCGCACTGCTGAAAGCACTCAGTCAGCACATGGGCTCTCTCACCTGCTCAGTCGCCTCGGATAATCCCTCCAGCATGGCCATGTGTTTCCGTGCTGGTATGAAGGCTGTGAGCCTGCATACCGGTCCGACCGGCAAGCCGACACTGCGTTTTGAGAGTTAAGTTAAGTTAAGTTAAGTTAGGCCTATGCCTCACCGCTTTGTAAAACCTTAAGCTTAGGCAATGCTTCCGATGCTAGTTTTTGCGCTCACCGCAAAACCTTTTAGGAGGAGTCCTTATGGTTCAGCCGGTTCTCGGCATCCTGACGCTCTATTTGAATGACAATGGATGGCTCGAGGAGAAACCGATCTATCAACGCATGACGTTGGCCGGCAAGAAGCTCGGTCTTGAAGTATTTGTGTTCACACCGGCGGACGTCAACTATTCAGATCATCGAATTCACGCCCATATCTATGACACCGCATCGCAAAGCTGGACGCGCAGATGGCGTTCCTTCCCCCATATGATCTATGATCGCTGCCGCATTCAGCGCAGCCATCGCTTCGTCCAGTTAAGCCATTTTCGCAAAAAATACGGCCACTTGACCTTCTTAAACCGGGTGCTCCGCAACAAGTGGACGGTATATCGTACCATGCGCAAAGAAGATGACTTTGTCCCCCATCTCCCAATGACACGGCTATACGAAACTCCCAGCGATCTGACGGAAATGATCCGTAAGTATCCGCTCATCTATCTCAAGCCAATCAACGGAACCGGGGGCAGAGGTATTCTGCGCATCGAGAAGCAGCAAGGCGGCGAGTATTTAATCCAGGGAAGAGATCAAGATCGGCGTATCGTTCGTCCTCAGCGTACCTCACTCACCGGCATTCAAGGCCGGCTGGCTTCTTGGGATTTGAAAGGGAACCGGTATCTCGTGCAGCAAGGCATTCAGCTTAAACTACCGAATGGCCGTGTGCATGATTACCGGATGCTTGTGCAGAAGAACGGCAAAGGGGAATGGGAAGTGACCGGCTGCGCAGGACGAATCGGCGCTTCCGGCAGCATTACCTCCAACCTGCACGGGGGCGGTCAGGCGATCAAGATGCAGTCGCTGCTTAGCGACTGGATTAGGAACGAGGATACAGCTGCCGATATTCGGCTGAAGGCCGAGGATTTCGGCGTGAAAGTAGCCGCCTACCTCGAGGAATCCTACGGGCGCTTATGCGAGCTCGCGCTTGATCTGGCCATCGACCGGAGAGGACAGATCTGGCTGCTCGAAGTGAATCCGAAGCCGGCTCGCGAAGTATTCGCGCAGGCTGGGGAACGCGAGACATATAAGCAAGCCATCATCCGGCCGCTCGAATACGCCGTCTGGCTTTACGATCAGAAGAAGCGGCGCAAAGAGAAGCAGGAGAAGCAAGAAAAGAACGAAAAGCAGGAAAAACAAGTGCCTTCGCTGGATTAAGTCCCGCTTAGCCGCATCGTTGACCAACCAAAGAGAGGTACCCAGTACCTCTCTTTGCGTTACATCCTCGATATTCCACCAATGTGTGGTACCCAGTATCTCTCTTCGCGCTACATCCTCGCTTTTCCGCCAATGTGCGGTACCCAGTACCTCTCTTTGCGCTTCATCCTCGCTTTTCCGCCAATGTGTGGTACCCAGTACCTCTCTACGCGCTTCATCCTCGCTTTTCTGCCAATGTGTGGTACCAATGAATGTAGACAATGTGTACCTAGAGGGCAAGCATCGGAGCCAAAGTGGCGAAATCCGTGGATGTAGCGTGCCTAGAGGGCTACTTTGGAGCCAAAATGGCGAAATTCGTGGATGTAGCGTGCCTAGAGGTCTACTTTGAAGCCAAAATGGTGAAATCCGTGGATGTAGCGTGCCTAGAGGTCTACTTTGGAGTCAAAGTAGCGAAATCCGTTGATGAAGCGTGCCTAGAGGTCTACTTTGAAGCCAAAGTAGCGAAATCCTCCCCGCCAACGCCACATCCCCCGCTCACCTCACCCACCAACCAAACAAAAGGCTGTCTCAAAAGTCGCCTTGCGACTTTTGAGACAGCCCTTTAGTTCTACACTTGCGTCAATGCAAGCAGCTCGCGGAAATCAGAGATTAGCGCATCCGCTCCCTGCAGCTCTTCCTTGCGGCCATACACGGCATAGGCGCAGCCAATAACGCCTAGCCCATTGCTCTTGCCTGCTTCCACATCGGAGGAACGGTCACCGACCATCCAAGCGGATTTCACGCCGTGATCCTCCATGAGCCGGGCAACGAGATGGATCTTCGATGCTGTTCCATACTCACCTGCACTGTACAAACCATCAAACAACGGAGCGATCCCCTTGTAACGGGCAACCTCTTTCACATAGCGTTCCAACCCGTTGCTAGCCACAAACAATCTGAACCCTTGCTCCTTAAGTGACTGCAGCGTCTCCGCCACATGCGGATACAGCTCGCCTTCCCCGGCTTCCAAGCCGTCCAGCTCATACTGGAGCAGCAGCTCGTCAGCCCGTCTCTGAGCAGCCTCAGTTCCGTCCGGCATCACTTTGCGCCAGATATCCTCCAGCAGCATGCCAAGACAGCTCAGCAGCTTCTCTACCGGCGGAGTGGGCTTCATATACAACCCCTCTGCCCGCAGCGTTTCGAAGATACGTTCATGCACGTGGATGAGCAGCGTATCCGTTTCAAACAATGTACCATCCATATCAAATATAATGGCCTCTGGTCGCGCCAATGTAACGTTGGTCTGCAAGAAGAAATCCCCTTTTCGCATTATTGCCCTTTATCATACTGGAAAAGAAGACCGGCGCGCAACCTGCATTTACCATTTGCCGGGATCGATATCTTTCGGTCCAAGGCCATTCCATACATTCGAAATCGTCGCTTGCTCCGGATGCTCGAACACTAGGAATGCCGTAGGCAAATATCTGCCCTCGCTGCTCTTGGTAGACGGTTTGTTGATCACATGACCGTCGTTGACCAGCACAGTGGACGACCCACCGTCTAAATTGGCTGCAATGACCGCACCGCGCTCCAGCATAATTTGCTGCACATCGTACAGATTCGCGCCAATACTATGACCAGGCTGTCTGCCGTCGATGACCACGAAGAGAATAGCGCCATCCTCCCTCTGCCCCATCGCCGTCCTCGGGGCGATTCCCCAGCCGTCTGCTGCATTCTTAATAAGCCCCTTACCGTTCACAATAATGCGGGGCTGGAACGTCACCGCTTCCTGCACGCCCATTTGCTCCAGCTCAGAGAGCGAGTAGCGGCCCGCTACCATCTTGCCATCGCGATCAAGTCCAACGACTTGCGTTGATTTCGATTTGCCCAAATCATCATAGAACAGCTTCCCGCCGGACATCACGATGCCAATTGGCTGAAAGCCATTGCCCTGCCAATTCGGATCTGCAAAGCCGCCGCCATTAACGCCGGCTATAGCCCCGGTCCGCTCTACCATACTGCGCACACGCTCACCACGGCCTTGTTTTGCCGGAACGCCGATGCGGATTTTCGTCGGATCATTCACCGTCATAACATACCCGCTGTAACCTGTACCGGAAATCTCCTCGATCTCAACGAGCGGCTTCTCTTCCGGCTGTGTGCTGACCGGCACGACTGTATCGACCGGCTGCGGTTGCGACTGTGTATGTATTTCGTGTGTATCTCGTTCTTCTCCCATAGCATTAAATCGCTGCTGGTATTGCTGTACACGCACATCCAGCTCATGCTGTCCGATGATATATTTCGCCCAATGCCTGTGCTGCGTTGTAATGAGCGTATCCGCCATCAGATAGCGAAAGTTGCTGCCGGACGGTGTCAACAGCAGCCAACCGATTCCGGTAATGCCCAGCATCAGCAGGATCATCCCGCTGATGGTCATGATACGGATCATTCGGTTCCAACGTCTTCGGAAACCATGGTTGGTCGTCCCTTGGTGCTGTAGTGGAGTGTCAGTACGTTTCATAGCTGCCTCTCTCGGTGTCGGTACATTCGATTGTATGTCCATCCTCCGCCTCGCTTTTCCCAGACTTCAAACACATTGTAACTAGTAAACGCGAGGCGGAATATAAAAGTTTCAGTCGAATGAGGGTTTTGACAAAACTAGTTATATTTCGCCAAAAAATCCCTAAGAAAATTCAAAAAAAGCCGGCTCCTCAGGAGGGCCAGCTTCGTACTTGTACATAGATTGAACACGATACTAGAACACTTTCTTCGTGCTCTGATCGGCTTTTATCATCTCGACCGCTTCCTTAAAACGCATCGCATGGACGATTTCACGCTCACGCAGAAATTTGAGACCATCCTGCAAATCCACGTCGTCGGTCATATCGATAATCCATTGGTACGTCGCACGCGCCTTCTCCTCAGCTGCAATATCCTCATACAAATCGGCGAGTGGATCACCCTTCGTCGCAATATAGGCTGCCGTCCACGGCACACCTGAGGCGTTGTTATAGAACAGGCCGTTATCGTGATTCACATAATGCGGAGCGAGTCCCGCTTCTTCAAGCTGCTTTGGCGTCGCATCTTTGGTAAGCTTGTAGATCATGGTGGCGATCATTTCCAAATGGGCGAATTCCTCCGTACCAATATCCGTAAGCAGGCCAATCACCTTGTTAGGGATGGAGTACCGCTGATTTAAATACCGCAGTGCCGCTGACAGCTCTCCGTCGGCCCCACCGTACTGCTCGACCAAGTAGCCCGCCACCCTGGGATCACATTTGCTGACCCGAACGGGGTACTGGAGCTTCTTCTCATAAATCCACATGGAATCTCCTCCTCTCCTTCCTAAAGCTGCAAATCTGCGCCTAGACTTGCCAAGGCCATGGGCATTCGACCCATTGCCATGGATATTTGGAGTAACTGTGACCGAATTGCATGAGCGGCCCGTATTGCATCTCGAACTGCAGTGCACACTGCTGACGCTGCTGCGCCAACTGATTGAATTGCTGAAGCGCCTGCAGATCATTAGGATGCGTATCGAGGTAAAGGGTCAACTCAACTAAGGCAAAATCCAGCTGTTGCAGCTCAAGCAGCTTCTTATAATAGTTTTCGTCCAACTGCTTATTCATCCTGTTGCCCCCTCACCCTAGCTTTTCGCCTCATAAGGGCCGTATAATGCCGGCCAAAGCGTCCCCAATTTGAGTGCATCTGCCAGTGAAAATTGCGGTAAATTCATGGGCTGATAAGGAATGAATTCATTCGGCGGTACATAATAGGACTTCACATATTTAGGCGGGCAAGGATCGAACGGACCTACGAAGGGGTACCAATCTCGTGTCGGCTTCATCGCATTCACCTGCATTCTCCTCCTATTAAACGAATCTGACCGAAGCAGTAACCAAATTCCATTTCTAATCATATGACATTCGCCCAGTAAATGTTCCAGTTGATTTTGTTGATATCTGATTTTGATTTCCCGGGGAATAGTAGTTGCCGATATAACAAAAAAGACCGACGCCTTCAATCATCCATGATGATCGAAAGCGTCAGCCTCGGTCTCTGCTTCTTTATTCCTTCTCTTCTTGTTCCTGCAGCTCGGATTGTTCCGTTTGCTGCTTCACACGGTAGATAAACACGCGCAATACTCGCAGCCGTTCACTCTCCGCTACTTCAAAAGCGTAATCCTCAACTACGATCTTCTTGCCTTTATCCGGATTGCCTTCCAGCTGCGTGAAGAGCCAGCCGCCGATCGTATCGACGTCTTCGTCCTCAATATCCAAGTTAAACATATCGTTGATTTCTTCGATTAGCATCCTGCCGTCTACAGAGGTGACATCCCCTTTAACGACAATGTTAGGCTGCTGATTATCAAATTCGTCATGAATTTCGCCGACGATTTCCTCCAAAATGCTCTCCGTTGTAAGCATACCAGCAGTTCCGCCATATTCATCTACAACGATAGCGAGCTGCGAATGCTTGCGCTGCATCAGCTTCAAGACATGGCTGATTTCCATCGACTCCGGAACATTGAGTATAGGACGAAGATATTTCTGAATGGATTGCTCCTCATCCGGGTCAGAGGTGAGTAAATCCGTAATATGCACAAATCCGATGAGCTGATCCTTATCCTCTACACAAACGGGATAACGGGTATGTTTGGTGGTGTAAACGATCTTCATGTTCTCTTCATAAGAATGATCCGCATAGAGACAGTCCATATCGGTCCTAGGCAGCATGACTTCGCGAGCAAGTCTGTCACTGAATTCGAAAATATTATCGAACAGTCGCAGCTCATCCTTGTCGATGATGCCGCTCTTGGCGCTCTGATTCATCAGAATGCGAATTTCTTCCTCGGTATGTGCCGAATCATGTTCGCTGGCAGGCTGAACGCCAAACAAACGCAGTAAGCGATTGGCCGATCCGTTGAGCAGCCAAATGACTGGCAGAAACATTTTGTAGAAGAACAGCAGCGGCATCGAAAGCCATAAGGAAGTCGCTTCCGATTTCTGAATAGCCAGCGATTTAGGCGCAAGCTCTCCAAGTACGATGTGCAGGAAAGTAATGACGATAAATCCGATAATAATCGAAACCGTATGTACGAGCGTCTCATCCGTCAAACCGAATTTGAAAAACATGGGTTCAACGATGAGATCAGAAATCACCGGCTCTCCTACCCAACCAAGACCAAGAGAAGCTAATGTAATACCGAATTGCGTGGCTGATAAGTACGCATCGAGCTTTTTGTTTACGGTCAGCGCATATTTAGCCCTCTTATGTCCTTCATTGGCCAGCTGAGTTAACCTTGATGAACGAACCTTCACCAGGGAGAACTCCGCCGCTACGAAAAAACCGTTCAACAATACAAGAATAAGGACTACACTTAAGTTTAACAGAATTCGGCCTGCTTCAAATTCATGCAAAGGCTTCGTCCGCTCCTCTCATCGGCATATCGCCGCTCTATCTATATTATAGGATGGCTTGACGAGCACCAAAGTCGACATCCCGGTAATACATATCTTTCACGAGCAGGTTCGGTCCGCAGCAGGACGCAGCCGGGCAGTGACAATCAACGCTGCGTGCCAGCGGATGTGCAAGCCAGCGACCGAACAGATCGTCTAATCGATCTGATCCAATGTTGCCGAACGCCGGAACGTCAGAGAAATCGGTGACGAACACATCGCCGGTAAATAAGTTCACATTCAAGCGATTGCGGCCATCCGGATCGTTCCGGACCGTTACAAGCGGTGCTGCAGCCAATCTCGCCAGCAGCTCACGATCTTCCTTCTGCTCATTGCAGTGGTAGAACGGCAGCGTACCGAAGAGCATCCATACCGATGGGTCCCTGCTATCCAGCAAGGAAGTAATCGCATCCCGCATCTGTTGCTTCGAAATGACAGGCAGATCCGCCGCAAATGCGCTTGGGTACATCGGATGTACTTCGTGACGCTTACAGCCCATTTCCAGAATCAACTTGTGGATCTCTGGCATTTTATTATAAGTCCGGAAATTTATCATCGACTCTGCCGATACGAATAGTCCACCGTCACTGAGTCGTCTTGCATTATCAATCATGCGATCATACATACGCGCAGCCGTGTCCTTCGAAACAGGATGCCCGCTTTTGGCGAAGCCTATTTGGTGAAAATCATCGCTGCTCGTGTAATTGAATGAGATGTGCATTACATCCAGATAAGGCGCGATTGCTTCATACCTGCCATAGTCCAATGTAACATTGGAGTTAATTTGAGAGGATACGCCACGACTGCGAGCATATTTAAGCAGCGGAATCATGTAGTCTTTCACTGCCTGAGCGGAGAACGTCGGTTCACCACCTGTAATACTGATCGTCTTCAGATGTTCGACTTCGTCCAATCTGCGCAGCAGCGTATCAAGCGGCAGCTTCGCAGGCTCCGCCATCACTAAAGTATCACCAACAGCACAATGCTCGCAGCGCATGTTGCATAAATTGGAAAGTGTCATCTCTACACTTGTCAGCACATGTTGACCATGCTCGCGCAGGGAAAGAATAGGATCCCACGGATCGTTCGCGGGCGTGAATAACAGCTTTGAATCCGGTTGTACAAAAGGTATAGCATTCTGCATTTGTTTCAGCACCTTACTTTGTCATGATATACGCACGTTCTTCTTATAATAACTTTCTTTTATTGTAATGTCCGAAGTCGCTCGTTGCAAACACAATGGCGCAAAAAACGAAAAGGAGCCTGCTCGGCTCCCCGGACTACCGTATTGAATTGGGATGCTGCAGCAGTTACGCGCCTCAGCTTCAGTACGCCTCTGCAAAAGGCTGATCTTCATTTACGCCTACAATCATCGTCGTCAATTGCTTCGATAAGTCAACCTCGTAAGGGACCTTCAACTCTTCGCCTTGCTCATCGTTCAGTATACGCACGACAGGCCTGTGCGGGCAAGAAGCGTTGATATCTACGACGACGCCGCTCTCTCCGGAATGAAACTTCACCGTAATGCCGAGCGGGTAAATGGCGACTTTATCACGGAACAGCTGAAGCATCCGCTGCTCATATAACGTGCCCGTACCTGCATATAAGGATTCTACCGCTTCATGGGGCAGAAGCGGATTACGATAAATGCGGGTTGTCGTCATTGCATCATAGGAATCGACGAGTCCAATCCACTTCGCATACTCGTGAATCTCGTTGCCTTTAATGCCGCGCGGATAACCGCTCCCATCGAGCCGCTCATGATGCTGGTAGGCACAGTGAGCAGCGAGCAACGGAATATTCGGCTCATCCTTGAGCAGATAGTAACCTCGTTCCGCGTGCCGCTTCATTTCTTCGTATTCATCTCTCGACAGCGAACCCTGCTTCTTGAGAATGTTCATACTGATTTGCGTCTTGCCAATGTCATGCAGCATGGCGCCAAGGCCAAGCGTCATCAGCTCGTCCCGAGAATAACCGTTCGCAATACCCAGCAAAGTCGTATATACCGATACGTTCAGTGAATGTTGGAACAAATAATCATCCACAATGCCCATGTTCATGAGCATAATCATAGCATCCTTCTGATCCGTCAAATCATCGATAACCATCGTCATTATTTGTTTGAACGATTTCGCTATATATGGATAAGTAACGCCGCTCTTCCGATTGGGACGATCCATTAAATCTCGGAAATTCGTTCGAATCTCGCTTAGTGCCCTATGCCTTGTTTCTTCGCTTATTATATCGGGAATAATCAGATCAGCCGTTCGCGGATCTTGAATATAGACAAAATGCACGCCGCATTCATAAAGGCGAGTTATCAGTTTTGCCGTTAATTCGACATTCTCGGCGAGTAAGACCAGTCCATCCTCGGAGTATATCTTTTTAGCTAGTCTCATGCCCGGCCGGCACATCTGTGTGGGCAATAATCGCATCGTATCGACCCCTGCCTTGCATCTATTTTCCTAAATTTGTAGGCTAGGTAAGAAGAAATGCTATGCCGTACAGTGTCGGCGTTGTAAGTTTCTCCTCTGAGGATACCAGTCAAGCATAGATAGCAATCCAATACTTTCTAGTAGCAATAAAAGCCTCGTAATGTTACTGTAAGGGATTTCCGAAAAAAGAGCAATAACCGATTCGCCAAATATCGACATATTCGCGTTATTTTTATTAGCTCATCACAAACAGCCAAAACAATGCCGCCACTACAAAACGGTAAATAGCGAAATGCGTCAGTCTCACCTTCTGAATGAAGCGTAGGAACAAGACGATGACAAGCCACGCAACAACGAAGGATACGAGGAACCCTACAATAAAGAACATCAAATTGTCGCCTTCAATAAACTTGTAATTATCGAGCATTTCGTAGCCGGTAGCCGCCACCATGATCGGAATGGCCATCAGAAACGAGAAGTCCGCAGCTGCTTTATAACTTGTTCCTGTCAGCATACCGCCGGCGATCGTAGAACCCGAACGGGAGAAACCAGGCCAAAGCGACAAGCATTGCAGCAAGCCGATACCGAGAGCCTGTTTGTACGAAATATCGTCCATCGTTTCAGATACGACCTTGATCCGACGAGACTTCTGCAGCCGCTCAGCAGCGATCATGTAGATCCCGCCTACCACAAGTGAAATCAAGACCGGTGTCTGATTGAACCCTTCGCCTTTAATAATATCCTTGAGCAGGAATGCAAGCAGCATGGCAGGCACGATACCAAGCGCAACATGGATCAAATTCAATTTTCGTGCTTTGCGTCTTCCGGAAGAAAGCGTTCCGAGAGATTGTGATTTGCGCGACAAACCAAATAAATCGAGAATGCGATCCCAGTAAACAATAGCCATCGCTAATATAGCGCCAAGCTGAATGACGATTTCAAATGTAACAATCGCTTGATCGTCCGATGCAATCCCAAGCAGCTTATTCGTCAATATCATATGGCCCGACGATGAAACAGGCAGAAACTCGGTTAATCCTTCTACAATACCTAAAATAATCGCGTGAATAATGTCTCCCATTTGATCCTCCTAAGGCGTTCTGCTATTCAATTATTCTACAATCCAACGATGCCGATAACTCTCGGCGATCGCGTCTTTATCGAGCAGCTCTTGCTCCAGCACATCACGTAGAAACTCAGGCAAATAATAAGTAACGTCTGTGCCGTATTTGATTTTCTCATAACCGACACCAAAGGTAAACATATCGATCGTCCCAACAATGTAGACCCTGTCATCCTGTAAAAGGTGACCATTTACTACAATGGAGGAGATTCGGTTGTAGTTCGTCCGTTCCGGCGAATAGTGAATCTCGAGTCCGTCTACGGCAAGCGTGCCAAGGACAAGACCGCGGAAACCAAACCCGCGGATCGGTTTATCCACATATTCGCGTTGGAGTGCTTCTTCAAGCGACAAGCGGATTTCAGTGCCGGTCAGTTTCATTCGGCACGGATTGATCGGAGACGGGCAGAGGGCATGCAAATCGCCTGCCGTCACCTCTCCTTCGGCGAGGCCTCTGAGCAGCTGCCCCGTGTTGACGATGCCGATCTCGGCGTCGGCTTTGCGCCGCAGTCCTGCGGCAAGCAGATTGGCGAGCGATGTTTCATGCTCGCTGCTTGCAGGCATAGGTTCGTCCAGCACCGTGATAACCCGGCTTAGACGTTGGCTGCTATCCGCTTGAAATCCGCTGATGAGTGCGGTTGCTTGAGGTTGCTGCTCCCGCGGTTCCATCGAGACGACTTTCGCACGGATGATAGGCCGATTCGTTGCGGCCTCCATCCTAATCTCCACATGCCCCAGAAATTCTCCGAATTTACCTGCCGCACAGAGAGAAGTCTCCCCAATTACTTCAGGCTCTTCGAATAAATGATGCGTATGACCGCCCAGGATGAGGTCGATACCTGGAATTTCAACAGCCATCTTGCGATCCAGCGTGATGCCGACATGCGACATCACCACTAACACATCCACTTGCGATCGCAGTACGGCAACTTGCTCAGCCACGGCTTGCAACGGATCTGTAGCATTCCAGCCAAGAAGCTTATAGAAATCAGCAAAAGCTGCCGTCACGCCAATGAGGCCGATACGCAGTTTCCCTTTATGAATAATCGTGTTAGGAAGCAGCCAGGATGGACGTTTGCCATCCTCGAGCTGATAGAAATTGGCGCAGGTCGTCTTGAAGGCTGCTCGCGTTCCGTAAGCTTCCGTGAGCTGATCCGGTGTAAACGTCAGCCCTTCATTGTTACCAATCGTTACAACCTCATAACCGGCCGCATTCATCATATCGATGTTAGCCAGGCCGTCGCTTGCTTCCGTTTCTACACGCATGCGGTCCATGTGATCGCCGATATCCAGGGTGAGCACACGCTCAGCCCCGTATATACGCCGTGTCTCCTCGATGTATGCAGCCATTTTGGCTGCTTGCTCCAAACGACTGTGAATGTCATTGCTATGTAACAAAACGACATTTGGCGCATCCGCTGCCTTATCTTTCATGCTGGCCTCCCGGTTGCAAGGACTACTTCTTTAATCGCATCTCTTCTGCTGAGAAGGTTTGCTTGAAGCCGTAGGATACTTCCCCGCGTTTCTCTTCGTCATGGATGAACTTGCATACGACAACGCTTTTTACATTTAAGCATTCGCTTGAACCATGGGGCACATACAGTCGAATCGGTCCGCCTTTAGGCAGCGCCTCTCCATCGATGGCATACTGTACAGCAGCGTCCTTTAATTGCTCCCAAGGAATAAGCGCCTCGAACGTATCGACTGCCTCTATCTTTAGATGAGTAGGCAACGGCTCATCAGCAGCGATTCCTTGCCTGTCGCGCCATTCTTTGAACCATGCGCCGAAATCGAACGCTTCTCCGGCAACACCGGCGATTCGACTCGATAACGGAAAGCTGGCTCCTGCCAGTTTGGCCATATCATCAGCTGTCATTCGAACAGGCTCTTGTCCTGTGTATGCGATCGTAATTGAAGTATTCCCTGATTGAACGGTCATGCGAATCCCTCTCTTTTCACCGAAATAGGTTTAGCCGCCGATCTGTGACATCCGTCTTCCGGTAGGCTCATGGCTTTGCGCCTCATCGGAAAGCTTCGCCGCCATCTCATGATTAAGCGGTTTAATTGCCATTGCTTTGCTAAACAGCTCAAGCATCTTCTTCTCATCGCCAAGTGCAGGCTTCACATTCAATTCATCTACCCAGTACAAGCAAGGATGAATATGACCGTCTGCGGTCAAGCGAAGCCGATTGCACCTTGTGCAAAAATGGTCACTCACGGGATGGATCAGTCCGAAGGAGCCTTTGCCGCCTTCAATCCTGTAGTCATCGGAAGGCCCATTCCCCTGCACATCGTGAATCTGTTTAATATTCAGGCCATTCTCCTCCGCGATTTCAAGAACTCTCGTAAGAGGCAAATAATGATTTCTCCAATTGTCATCGGCATGTCCGATAGGCATGTATTCGATAAAACGCACATGCAGCGGTTGATCGTGAGCCATACGCAGAAAAGCAGCGATCTCATCCTCGTTGACGCCTTTAAGCAGCACGCAATTGAGTTTGATCGGGGCAAAACCGACTTGAGCCGCAACCTCTATGCCTTTCAAAACACGCTTCAAATCACCGCGCCTTGCAATAAATTGAAAACGTGCGGGATCGAGCGTATCCAAACTGATATTAACACGGTTTACGCCAGCCTCACGAAGCGCCTGCGCTTGATCGGCGAGGAGAACGCCATTCGTCGTCATTGAAATGTCTTTGATGCCCGGAATGGCGGCAAGCTGACGGACCAAACCTGCCAGGCCCGGTCGGACGAGCGGCTCTCCGCCGGTAATGCGCAGTTTGGAAATCCCCAAGCTTGCGCCGGCGCGCACGACCTCGGTAATTTGATCATAACTAAGCAGATTCTCCGCAGGTTCGAATTGTACACCTTCCTCAGGCATGCAGTACAGGCAACGTAAATTGCAACGATCCGTAACGGAAATTCGCAAATAATCATGAACGCGTCCAAATCGATCTGTTAATGCGGTCATTTTCCGCTCACCTCCTCGGTTCCCCAGTCTCTGCCTCTAGCATAACATTTTTGGACACATTATGGTATGCTATGGAGACCATTAACATTATGAATGCGAGAGGTTAAACACATGTCTGTAAAATGGAATATCCACCTTTTTGCTGGTCTTGCCGAGCGTTTCGGAGGAGCTGTCATCACGCTTGAACTGGATCAGACCAAGCTTACCGTGTATCAACTGAAGCAGGAGCTGATCACTCGCTACCCTGTCGATGCCTCCTTGATTTCGATATCTTTCATGGCCTGCAACCAGACTTATGCCTCAGATGAGCAGCTTCTGCAGGCAAGTGATGAGCTTGCCCTGCTCCCACCTGTATCAGGCGGGGAAGAAGCAGGACAAGCAGTAATCAAGACCGAAGCAGCTCCTGTCGACCTCTTTGTAGTGACGGAACAACCACTTTCGGTAGAAGCGATTACCGCAATGGTCATTGTGCCTAACAACGGGGCTGTCCTTACTTTCACCGGCACTACCCGGGAATGGACGCACGGCGCGCGTACTGTACGGCTGGAGTATGAAGCATACGTCCCTATGGCCGTTAAGACCCTGCAGCAAATCGGCGATGAAATCGAATCTCGCTGGCCCGGGGCCAAGGTTGCTATCGCCCATCGAATCGGTGTTGTTGAAATCGCCGAAATCAGTGTCGTCATCGCCGTCTCTGCTCCGCATCGCGGTGACTGTTATGAGTCAAGCCGTTACGCGATCGAACGTCTGAAACAAATCGTTCCGATATGGAAAAGAGAGATTTGGGAAGACGGTTCCGAGTGGAAAGGACATCAATTGGGTCCATGGAACCCCGTTTCGCCGCTATAAAAGGTTTTTTGTTGCTTTTTTCCATATTTTAGCGAGTCAAAATAGGGTATATAGTACTGTTTTTTTTACGCTCTCATTGTCAATTCTGCATTTTATTGCTACCATGGTCTTATCACTGTTTAGCCTAATTGATAAGTCATTCGAGGTGAATTATGCGGATCCATGTGACGGAGCTTAGAGATGGAGATAAATTAAGTAACGATACTTTCAACGGCTACGGCTTACATGTACTTTCTAAAGGTACGGAGCTATATGCCAGAGAAATTTCGAAGCTATTTCAACATCAAATTGAATATGTCGATATTATCTCAAGGAAACAAGAGGAATCGGCTCGAACGATAGAATCAGGAATCAACCCCAAATGGATACCTACAGTTCAACCCATCTACCAAGATGCTGTGAACGGGTACGAACAATTGTTTCTTGAAGCGATGCAGAACGGTAAAATTATCGAAGATGACGTCGTACATACGTTTCAGCCGCTTGTAGACAATTTCAGAATGGAACGCGATGTCGTCTCCATGCTGCTTCTGCTTAACACCAAAGATGATTACACGTATCAACATTCCGTTCAGGTGGGAATGCTTTCTTACTACTTATCCTCTTGGCTCGGCTATTCCGAGAAGGAAGCCGTTAAGATCGGACAAGCCGGATTCCTCCATGATATCGGCAAATGCCAGATCACGGACGGAATTCTTAATAAGCCCGGCAAACTCTCTGATGACGAGTTCGAATCGATTAAGAAACATACGATCTACGGGCATCAGATCATTAGCGAATCCTTCGGCGAATCACTTGCCGCAACAGTAGCCCTACAGCATCACGAGCGCATTGACGGTACCGGATATCCAAACCGTTTAAAGGGCGATGATCTCCATCCCGTCTCCAAAATCGTGGCAGTTGCTGATGTGTACAGCGCGATGATTTCCTCACGTGTGTATCAGAAGAAGCGTGATCTGCTCTTCGTTCTGAAGGAGCTGTATCGGATGAGCTTCACCGAGCTGGACGCCTTTACAACACATACCTTTATCAAACATATGATTCCTAATTTTATCGGCAAGCAAGTAGAGCTCGTATCCGGCGAAACAGGAACCATCATTATGACGCATCCCTCCGAATTTTTCCGCCCATTGGTTCGCATTGAAGATCGCTTCGTCGATCTTACCGTCACTCGCAATCTTGAAGTTAAACAAGTATTCATGTAATTCTCCTACCATCAACAAAAACTCCGAACCTCTTCAAGAGGGTTCGGAGTTTTTGTTTGGCGTGCAATTGTATCGTATCGAATCGGATTAACCGATCGAGCCTTCCATCTCAAACTTGATGAGACGGTTCATCTCGACCGCGTATTCCATCGGCAGCTCTTTCGTGAACGGCTCGATGAAGCCCATAACGATCATTTGTGTAGCTTCTGCTTCGGTAAGTCCGCGGCTCATAAGGTAGAACAGCTGATCCTCGGAAACTTTAGATACCGTCGCTTCATGCTCAAGCGTAATGTTGTCGTTCATGATTTCGTTGTACGGAATCGTATCCGATGTCGACTCGTTATCAAGAATAAGCGTATCGCATTTGATATTAGCCTTGGAGCCTTCGGAGTTACGGCCAAAGGAAGCCAAGCCGCGATACGTGACTTTACCGCCGTGTTTACTGATCGACTTGGAAACGATCGTCGAAGTCGTATCCGGTGCCAGGTGAGTCATTTTTGCGCCTGCATCTTGATGCTGGCCTTTACCTGCTACTGCGATCGAAAGTACCATGCCTTTAGCGCCACGGCCTTTCAGAACGACTGCAGGGTATTTCATTGTCAGCTTGGAGCCGATATTACCGTCAACCCATTCCATTGTTGCATTTTCTTCGGCAACGGCGCGTTTAGTAACAAGGTTGTAGATATTCGGAGCCCAGTTCTGAATCGTTGTATAACGGCAACGCGCATTCTTGAGAACAAGAATTTCTACTACTGCGCTATGCAGCGAGTTCGTGCTGTAGATCGGTGCTGTACAGCCTTCAACGTAGTGTACGAAGCTGTCTTCGTCCGCTACGATCAGCGTACGCTCGAATTGACCCATGTTCTCGGAGTTGATACGGAAGTATGCTTGAAGCGGAATTTCGCATTTCACGCCTTTTGGAACATAGATGAAGCTGCCGCCGGACCATACCGCACTGTTCAGTGCTGCAAATTTGTTATCTGCCGGAGGAATGATCGTACCGAAATATTGCTTGAAGATCTCAGGATATTCGCGAAGGGCGGTGTCTGTATCCGTGAAGATAACACCTTGCTTCTCCAGATCTTCTTGCATGCTGTGATATACAACCTCGGATTCGTACTGAGCGGATACGCCTGCAAGGAACTTCTGCTCCGCTTCTGGAATACCAAGCTTATCGAAGGTTTCTTTAATTTCCGTAGGAACTTCTTCCCACGTTTTGCCTTGCTTCTCGGAAGGACGAACATAGTACTGGATATCGTCGAAATCCAGATCATCCATGTTGCCGCCCCACTTAGGCATAGGCATTTTGTAAAACTGCTCCAGCGCCTTCAAACGGAACTCAAGCATCCATTCCGGCTCGTTCTTGATCTCCGAAATCGTACGAACGATCTCAGGAGTCAGCCCTTTACCGGATGAGAAAATCGCTTTATGTTCATCGCGAAAACCATATTTATAATCTTCTAAATCAGGCATTTCTTTAGCCATCGTAATAGCCTCCTACCATACGCGGTAACCGCGCTTTATTGTTTCTGATGTTCAATTCCTTTGCGCAGTGCATTCCATGAGAGTGTTGCGCATTTAATGCGAGCAGGGAATTTGCTGACGCCTGACAATGCTTCGATATCTTCCAGTTCTTCAAACTCAGCTTCTCCGCCTTTGATAAAGGTGGAGAATCGTTCCGCAAGTGCAAGTGCTTCTTCCGTTGTTCTGCCCGTCACAGCTTCGGTCATCATCGATGCCGAGGACATGCTGATCGAGCAGCCTTCTCCGGTAAACTTCGCTTGTTTCACAATGCCGTCTTCCACTTGAAGCTGTAAAGTGATGCGGTCGCCGCACGTTGGATTGTTCAGGTTAATCGTAAGCGAATCTTCGTCCAAGGTGCCGCGGTTACGCGGGTTTTTGTAATGATCCATAATGACACGGCGGTATAAATCATCCAATTCCATAACCGAAGAACTCCTTTGTCTGTTGGAGGCCGTCAACAAGCCTGTCAACGTCCTCTTCGGTATTGTATAAATAAAAGCTTGCTCTGGCTGTAGAAGAAACATTCAGATATCGCATCAACGGCTGGCAACAGTGGTGGCCTGCACGAACCGCAATCCCCTTCGTATCAAGCACAGTTGCTACGTCATGAGGATGGACATCATTTAAATTAAATGTGACTAGACCCGCACGATTATCGACAGGTCCGAATATCGATATGCCATCGATGGTACTAAGACGCTCGTACGCGTAAGCAGCAAGCTTATGCTCGTGCTTCTCGATTTCATCCAGACCGATTTCAGTCAGGAAATCAATCGCCGCGCCAAGTCCGACCGCACCGGCAATAATCGGTGTGCCGCCTTCAAACTTCCAAGGCAGCTCCTTCCACGTGGAATCATGCAGATCCACATGATCGATCATTTCTCCGCCGAATTCGATCGGCTCCATCTCTTCAAGCAGCGCCTTCTTGCCATAGAGTGCACCAATACCTGTCGGAGCACACATCTTATGACCGGAGAACGCGTAGAAGTCGCAATCCAAATCACGTACATCCACCTTCATATGAGGCGTGCTTTGCGCGCCGTCGACGACCATCTTAGCGCCATGACGATGAGCGATAGCAGTGATTTCTTTGATTGGATTAATGACGCCGAGTACGTTCGACACATACATGATCGAGACGATTTTGGTCCGATCCGTGATCGTTGCTTCTGCATTCTCGAGCGTGATGGATCCGTCTTTCTCAAGCGGAATATATTTGAGCGTCGCGCCGGTTGCTTTCGCTACCTGCTGCCAAGGAATCAGATTGGAGTGATGCTCCATTTGCGTAATGACAATTTCGTCGCCTTCGCCGCAAACTGCTCTGGCATAGCTCGATGCTACTAAATTCAATGCCGTAGTCGTTCCGCGGGTGAAAATAATTTCCTGCGTACTTGCCGCATTCAGAAACGCCGCAACCTTCTCGCGCGCGCCTTCGTATGCGTCTGTAGCCCGGGAGCCGAGTGTATGAACGCCGCGGTGTACGTTGGCGTTGTCCATCTCATAATACCGGCTTACAGCATCAATGACAGAACGCGGCTTCTGTGAAGTCGCCGCGCTGTCCAAATAAACGAGCGGATGGCCGTTTATTTGTTGATGAAGGATCGGAAATTGCTCTCTGATCGCTTGGATATTCATCCTTCCAGCTTCCTTTCCAGCAGACGCTGGAGCTGTTCTCTGACCGCATCAATCGGAATTTCCGAAACGACAGGGGCCAAGAAACCATGAATGATCAAACGCTCCGCATCTTTTTTCGAAATACCGCGGGACATCAAGTAGTACACCTGCTCCGGATTTACTTGTCCGACGCTAGCCGCATGTCCGGCTTTAACATCGTCTTCGTCAATCAGCAGAATCGGGTTCGCATCGCCGCGTGCTTTGGGGCTTAGCATCAGTACTTTCTCTTGCTGTACGCCGTTAGACTTTGTTGCGCCCTTCTCGATCTTCGTAATGCCGTTGATGATGGCTGTCGCTGAATCCTTCATCACGGCGCGAGTAACCATGTTACTCTCCGTATTGCGACCGAAATGCACCGCTCCGGTTGTTAGGCTCATCTGTTGCGAGTTTGTTCCAATGCTGATTACTTTAGCGTCGGAGTTCGAACCATTGCCTTTAAGCAGCGATTGCGTGTCCGAAAGCGTGTGGCCATCATGCAGATCGCCGATGACCCATTCGATATTGCCGTCGTTCTCAACAACAGCACGGCGAATCGTCAAGTCGATTACATTCGCGGACATATGATGAACCGTTGCGTATCGAACATGCGCACCGGGCTTCACGATGACTTCAATGATGGATTGCTTTGCAATAGCTTCAGCACTTTCACCGTATGCACTCACTACGTTATCTACATAGGTTACACGGCTATGGCTGTCAGCTACTACTAGGACACGAGGAGCAAAAGTCGCCCCTGCATCTTCACTGAAGAACAATGCCTGTAAAGGAAGCTCGACTTCAACATTCTTCGGAACGTATAGGAAAACGCCGCCGTTCCAAATGGCCGATTGAAGAGCCGTCAGCTTATTCTCATCCTGTGGTACAACGCTGTACAAATACTGTTGAACCAAGCTGCTATGTTCACGTGCCGCTGTTTCCAGATCTGTGAAAATAACGCCTTTAGCAGCAAGCTCTGCCGACAGCTGTTGAAGCACGCTTGTGCTGTTGCGCTGAACAACCAGACCCGCTTGTGCACCTGCGACCAATTCTCCAATGGAGCCCGGAAGCTCGCTTACGGAAGTGATGACAGCTTGCGATTTATGGTTACCGATTGCCGCTAGATTCCAACGGCTGATACGGACTTTTTCCGGAGTGGGCCATTCCAGCGTTTCCGCCAGTTCAACACCTTTAATTCTTGATTCCTCAAGCCATGCCGGCTCGCCTTTGCTCTGGGATAAAGCAGAAACTGTCTGGCGGTTAACCGGAGCCCCTAATTGTGTACTCATTTCTATTGCTCCTCCTCCGATTAAACCTGTCCGACGGTTTCGTCTACGATGCCAAGTTCTTCTTTAACCCAGTCATAGCCTTCGTTTTCCAGACGCTCTGCTAGCTCAGGACCACCGGATTTAACGATTCGGCCTTGCATCATAACGTGTACGAAGTCAGGCGTAATGTAGTTGAGAAGACGTTGGTAATGCGTGATGATCAAGAAACCGCGCTCTTCGGAACGCATAGCGTTCACGCCGTTAGCTACGATTTTGAGAGCATCGATATCAAGTCCGGAATCGATTTCGTCAAGAACGACGATTTTCGGATCCAGCATCATCATTTGCAAAATTTCGTTCCGCTTCTTCTCGCCGCCGGAGAAGCCTTCGTTCAGGTAACGGTGCATGAATTCCGGATTCATTTCAAGCTCTTTCATCTTGCCTTCCATTTGGCGGATGAATTTGATCAGAGAGATTTCTTTGCCTTCTTCACGGCGCGCGTTAATCGCACTGCGCAGGAAGTCGGAGTTCGTTACACCGCTGATCTCGCTTGGGTATTGCATGGCAAGGAACAGACCTGCGCGTGCGCGCTCATCTACGCCCATCTCCAGAAGGTCTTCACCGTTCAATTCGACCGCGCCTTCTGTCACTTCATATTTAGGATGACCCATGAGTGCCGAAGCCAGCGTACTTTTACCTGTACCGTTCGGACCCATGATGGCATGAACTTCTCCACCTTTTATTTCAAGGTTGATGCCTTTCAATATCTCTTTGCCTTCGATGGCTGCTTTAAGACCATCGATTTTGAATTGTGTTGCCATGGTAAACTGCTCCCTCCAGATGGTTCGGACGTTTCTGCACAAAACGAGTTTTTCTGCTCTAGGACGGCTAAACTGTTTTATGCTTATTGAAACAATTCCTCTTTTAGAATTATTCTAAATTGATTCTCAGTGATTCTCAATTATATTTTATTATAGTTTTCACAGTAAATCAATGTTACTGCGCCTATAACGTAGCCTAGCTTGTACTCGTTTGGCCAAGTGCGTCATGAATTTGACTTATTCTCTGATTAAATTCATCGTCCGACAATACCGGCTGCGCGTC
Organism: Paenibacillus sp. J22R3; assembly: GCF_056269305.1. Classification (NCBI taxonomy): domain Bacteria; kingdom Bacillati; phylum Bacillota; class Bacilli; order Caryophanales; family Paenibacillaceae; genus Paenibacillus; species Paenibacillus sp. J22R3. Next base: position 109,228 of record NZ_JBWDNS010000003.1, read on the forward strand.
GATGACGGCCAGATCATCCGGAAGATTCACCCAAGATTTGCAACCCGTGTATTGATCCTGCATAGGCAGTGTAAGCGGATTCTTAAGCTTACTTACACGAAGCAGCAATAGATGAAGCGGCTTGCTTCGTTTCCACTTCAACCTATCTTCGGCAAATGTTTCGGTCCAAATATGGAAATCCTCTAATTTGTTCAACGTTTCCTGATCGAAGATCTCAATATCTTCGACTGCTTCTGCCACAGCATTGATCTCGATTGTGGTCGCGCCGGGTTTCCATTCTCCCATAATTTGGCGAACGTCGTCCTGGAAAGGCTCCTTCAAGAGCTCCGGTCTTTGGTGCTCGAAAGCAGGCATGAAATAAAAACGAGGCGCCTTCAGCTGAAAATCTCTCGTTTCCTCCGCAATTCCGCCTTTGCGCAGCACCATAATTTGTTTGCCTTCGGTCAATGCTTTTACCGCAACCGCCCATTCTTTGAGCGCGATCGGCTGCAATTGATCGGTCTTAATCACCATTATTATCACCCTCGTTCCTTAACAATTACATGTATTATAGCAAAGCAAGGTATTCCAACGCGAAAAAAATTTCGCTATACTATATTTATTTGGGCCATGGGAAACATCAACTACATTCCGGAGGTGGGCTATAGATGTCTACATATCATCCATTGAGTGAAGCAGAAGCTATTGAAATAGCGCGAACAATTGAAGGTGTGTTTGAACCGGGCGCGGAGCTGGTTAGCCGTGAAATCGGCGATGGCAATTTGAACTTAGTCTTTCATATCTCGGATCCCGCTGCAGGTCGCAGCATCATATTGAAACAAGCCCTGCCATACGCTAAGGTCGTCGGTGAATCTTGGCCGCTTACGCTTGATCGCGCACGTATCGAGAGCGAAGCGCTCATTCTTGAAGGTCAGCTCGCTCCCGGGCTGGTACCGAATGTTTATCTGTATGACAAAGATCTGGCACTTACGATTATGGAGGACCTAAGTGATCATGTTATTATGCGTCAGGGGCTCATGAATAGCGGTCGTTATCCCTTGTTCGCTGAGCATATCTCCACTTTCCTTGCACAAACGTTATTCTTCACATCCGATCTTGGGCACAATCAGCAAGAGAAGAAGCTGCGCACCAGCAGGTTTATTAATCCCGAGCTCTGCAAAATAACAGAGGATCTCATCTTCGATCATCCTTATACGGACGCAGATACGAATAACTTCGATCCGGCTATCCGAGATGAAGCTGAGTCACTGTGGAGCGATGGCGCGCTTAACCTCGAAGTAGCGCTGCTTCGCGAGAAGTTTCTCACGCATTCGCAAGCGCTGCTGCATGGCGATTTGCACACGGGCAGCATCTTCATTACACCGGAATCGACGAAAGTCATCGACCCTGAATTCGCTTATTACGGACCAATGGGTTTCGATATCGGCGCTGTAATCGGCAACCTGCTCCTAAATTACGCTTCCCGTGAAGGTTGGGATAAGACAACTGCAGAGCGTGAGGAATATCAGGCTTACCTACTGCAAACCGTTACGGATGTTTTGGAGAAATTTGAAGCGAAATTCCTGGCCTTATGGAACGAGCAAGGCGTTGACCGTCTGGCAGGCTCTGCTCCGGGCTACAAGGAAAACTACATGCAGCGCTTGCTCCAAGATACAATTGGATTCGCCGGCTGCAAAATGGTCCGTCGTATTGTGGGCCTTGCCCATGTAGCGGATATCGATAAAATCCAAGATGCCGCCGTTCGGGAACGTGCACAGCGCCTGGCGCTTCGCATCGGCAAAACGCTTATCACGTCGAACCGCAGCTTCACTTCTATTAATCAGCTCATAGATGCCGTTCAAACTGCAGAGAAAGCTGCTGTTAAGGCATAACGAAAGGAACGATCATCATTATGGAATCTACAACCAATCAAGCATTGCAATCCGTTATTTGGGTCGGCACTCAGCTTGACCTGCTCGATCAACGGCTGCTGCCCGAAGAAATCGTCTATCTGCCGCTCGTTACAACGGAAGATGTCTGGGAAGCCATTCGTCATCTTAAGGTTCGCGGAGCTCCGGCAATCGGCATCGCTGCCGCATACGGTGTTGTCCTCGGCAGCCGTGATGTTACGGACGGAGTCGCTGAATGGCTGCAAGTGGTGAAATCCTCCGCTGCTCATCTGGCAACATCTCGTCCAACGGCAGTGAACTTGTTCTGGGCGCTCGATCGCATGACAGCACGTGCAGAAGCACTTGCTGCAAGCGGCGCAGACCTATCCTCCTGCAAGGAATCGCTGGTGCAAGAAGCGATCACGATTCAAAGCGAGGATGAAGAAACGAACCGCCTTATCGGCGAACACGCGTTAACGCTGTTCCAAGATGGAATGGGCGTACTGACGCACTGTAATGCCGGCGGACTCGCTACGGCCAAATACGGTACTGCACTAGCTCCTTTCTACCTGGCTCTGGAGCAAGGCATCAAGCTTCGTGTATTCGCGGATGAGACACGCCCCGTTCTTCAAGGCGCTCGCCTTACCGCATTCGAGCTTCAGCAAGCAGGCGTAGACGTTACCCTTATCTGCGATAACATGGCTGGTATGGTGATGAGCAAAGGCTGGATCGATGCCGTCATCGTCGGTACGGATCGTGTTGCAGCGAACGGCGACGTCGCGAACAAAATCGGCACATACAGCGTTGCTGTTCTCGCTAAAGCACATGGCATTCCGTTCTATGTGGCTTGCCCGTTGTCCACAATCGATTTGAATACGCCATCCGGCGATGAAATTCCAATCGAAGAGCGCCATGAGAATGAGATTACCGAAGGCTTCGGCAAGCGCACAGCCCCGGTCGGCGTGAAAGTCTACAATCCGGCATTCGACATTACGCCAAACGACTATGTAACGGCGATTATTACGGAGAAAGGCATCATTAAACCTCCGTATAACGTCAACCTTAAGAAGCTGTTTCAAGCTGAATAATCTTTTTTAACGACGAAAAAGGTTGCCTAAAGGTAGCGTAAGCACGCTGCCCGAGGCAACCTTTCTTTCGTCTTTGTTCATCTATACCATCAAGAGAAGAGCATCCGCGCCTTTCATGCCAACCGTTATCCCGAGCGCCTCCGCACCTTCCGTTATAGACTCCAGCGGCGCAGCCATCAGTTCTTCCAATGTCTTCACACCTACCGCACGGCCTGCAATGATGCCTCTATCTTTTAACCGTTCGTTCAGAAGTCCGACATCAAGAGCTCCACACATGATATAGCCTTTATCCGTCGTCACAGCAAGCAGTGTTGTTTTAGGCAGAAGCACCTCAACTCCAAGCGCCGTTGCGCCCCCTTCGAGCGTAATGGGAACCATTCGCATCATCCGAACCACCTCCTTCCACCCTCGCAGATCGCAGACAACCTCAAGCACAAATTACTTCTTCACTATATGCTTTCAGTCGGTGTGAAGTGTTATCAGAATGCCTAGTGGGCATTCTCCTTTTTCGGTCAAAAACGATTCGGCAAATACTACATTTATGAACACTTTAGTGATATAGTTATAGGTACTTTATGACGACATGGAGTGGCATAATGAACCTAACAGATAAACTAACAGCGAAACAGTCCTCCCACCTGTTTAATGTCGACATTCTCGTAGAAGGCGATAACAACGCAATTGCAATGGAGAGACTGCTTCATGCGCTCAATCAATCCGGTTACGCTGACTTTCGAATTAAATCCGGTATTGAATTGGGACGTCTCATTGAAGCTCTGGAAGCCGGTCCTGCCAGCAAGCAGAAGGACAAGGACGCGAAGGCTCCAAGAAACACGGCCAAAGCAGATCCGGCAGCTGCCCCGGTCATTCCTCCTGCAGCACCGAAGCCAGCCGCAGCACTCGATTTAACTTTCGTAACGGATCGTATTAAAGCTTGCATTGCTGAGAATCGCTTGATTCGATTAATGGTGAACAAGGGCTTTGGCGTAAAGCTGAACATCCCTTGCCGAATCATTAACCTGGATGAATCGTCCCAGATGCTGACGGTTTATCACGTCGATGAGAAGCAGGTCTATTCGTTTAAACTCTACGAAATTGACGAGTTTATATAAGAAAAAGGAGCCCTCTGCGGAGAGCTCCTTTTACTTTAAACAGCTAGTTTCAATAGATCCATGATCGCCGCGCCGCGTACCGGCGGACTCCATAAGAAGCCCTGCATTTCATCGCAGCTATGCTCCTGCAGAAACCGCTTCTGCTCCTCGGTCTCTACTCCCTCGGCAATGACTTGCAAGTTCAGGTTATGCGCCATGGCGATAATAGCCGCCACGATTGCGGCATCGCTCGGATCTTGCTGGATATCCCTGACGAACGACCGATCGATCTTCAGCCTTCCGATCGGCAGGTTCTTGAGATAATGGAAGGAGCTGTACCCCGTCCCGAAATCATCGATGCTGATCGTCACACCAAGCTTCGTGAGCTCAAGCAAGCATGATGAAGCATGCGTGACATCCATCGTCATCGTTTCCGTAATTTCCAGATCCAGATAGCTGGCATCAAGACCTGTCTCCTGCAAAATGTCCGCAACCTTCTGATGCAGATTTTGCTGCATGAATTGGCGAATCGATAAATTGACGGATACGGGAATTTGGCGAAGTCCGGCATCCTGCCACGTTTTATTTTGCCGACAGGCCTCTCTCAGCACCCAATCTCCGATCTGTACGATCAAGCCGTTCTCCTCGGCCAGCGGAATAAATTGTCCCGGCGGTACAAGTCCGCGCTCCGGATGCTCCCATCGTACGAGTGCTTCTACCCCGACCATTTCACCGGTACCGAGATGGTACTGCGGCTGATAATGGAGAACAAACTGCTCCTTCTGAAGCGCGATCTTCAAATCATGCTCAAGTGCCAAGCGCTCTCGTGAGCTGTCATCCCATTCCTCGGAATAACAGAGGTAATCGTTCTTGCCGCTATCCTTTACTTTGGTCAGAGCCAGATCAGCCTTCTTCACCAGCAGGCTGGCATCATCGCCTATGACCTGGTTAACGGCAATGCCGATGCTTGCCGTGATATGAAGCGGAAACCCTTGCAGCTCGAACGGCTCATCCAGCAGCAGCTTGAGCTCTTTTGCTTTGCGATCCAGCTCCTGCTCGTCTCCGGCATAGGCGTATAGAATCGCGAATTCATCGCCTTCCATGCGTGCTGCCGCATCCATCTCCGACAGTCCGCGGGTCAGCCGCTCGGCCACCTGAAGCAGCAGCATGTCGCCAAACTCGCGGCCGAAGGAAGCATTGATCAGCTTGAAGCGATCGACATCCAACTGAAAAATAGCCAGATGTCCAACATCACCTCGAACCCTCGCATCCGTCAAGCGGTCATCCAATAGTCTCATGAAAGAATGGCGGTTCGGCAATCCCGTCATGTCGTCGTAGTTCGCCATATAGCGGATTCGTTCCTGGACGCGGTTGCTGTCGCTCACATCCTGGCTAATAATCAACAAACCGATACAGCTTCCATTGCGAATTACGGGCGCAGTAATAATATTTATTTTGAATGAGTAGCCGGAAGCATGCTTAATATTGATCGTCATATCCTTAAGATCGCCTTCGAGCATCTGCCCAAAAGCAGCTAAGATGGCTTCCTCATTAGTCGAGTCAATCAGCGGGAAAAAGGATTTGCCAAGCAGCTCATGCTCTTCATAACCAACCAGCCTGCTTGATGCAGCATTTATTTCCACAACATTTCCCTGCAAGTCGATGACAGCCAGAGGAATCGGACTATAAGCAAGCAATGATTCTACAATGGGTGTATGGATCGATTCAGCTTGGACAACATGCTTGCGCGTCAATCTCACTTGCATAAAGCGGATCGCGATAATAAGCACGCCCGCTGCCGCTGCAATTTGCAGTCCAATCGCCCAATCATCGCGCCACACGCCGCCGATCAGTATGCCAACAAACGTGCATAGGCATGCCAACCACAACGGATTGCGAACGCTTTCAAGTCGTCTTGATGATTTGGGCCGAATCGGAGTTGTCTCCGCCTTTACGAGCACACTTCATCTTCCTTCCATTCGGCATGAACCGTCACATTTTGTTTATTATAAACGATTTTGTTCTAGACTGGATACTGTTTTTCCCGGCATGACGGCATTCGACATAAGAAAAGACGACCTCAAGCGCGGGATGCCGTTATAGCACCAAACGTGAAGTCGCCTTGAATGAGAACCTATCAAACCGAATCTAGTTGCTTTTTGCCTTCCAGATGGAATAAGCGGCAACAGCCCAAGCTACGATAAAGGCAAGTCCGCCAAACGGCGTGATGATACCCAGGAGCTTGATATCCGACAGACTGAGCGCATACAAGCTGCCGGAGAACAGGAAAATACCGATATGCATCAAGCGAGCCGCCCAGCGTATGCCCTTTCCCTGTCCGATTCGTTCCGCAGCCAGCGCGAGCAGGAATAGCCCGATGGCGTGGTACATATGATAGCGGACGCCGGTCTCAAACACATTCAGCATGTCATCTGTAAGTCGGTCTTTCAAGGCATGAGCTCCGAATGCGCCAAGCACCACGGCAATCAACGCGTGGATCGCTCCGTAAGCGCCATATTTGTTAAACATCTCATTCTCCATCCTTTCCAATGGCTGTAAAATACGTTAAACTGTACGATAGCAAATGATTGATAAAGGAGATTTAATCCATGAATGAAAACGGCAGCGAGAACCAGTTCCCGCAAGACGGTTTTACTCCAATACCGGCAGCTTATGAGGAGCAGCCGCCACAAACGCAATCCAAGCTTGGCATAGCTTCATTTATCATTGGTCTCATCAGCATTATCGGCTTTATCATCGCCATTATTCTTGCAACATCATTTATTATGAACCACAACTTTGCAGACAGCAACACTCTTCAGCAGGAAATTGAGGCGAATATGGCAGATATTGAAGCGTACGCGCCGATTATCGGAGCCGGCTTGCTGATTATCGGCTCGATGGGAGCCAGCATTGTAGGTCTGATCCTGGGAATCGTCGGCGCCTGCGCGAAGAATAAACGCAAAGCCTTCTCTATTATTGGGATCGTCACAAACGGATTGCTCCCAATCGGGTTTATCGGTCTATTCCTGATCGGTCTTGCAATGGGCGGCTAAATACAGGTAAAAACAAAGAGGAAGAGCGCGATCAACGCGGCTCTTCCTCTATGTCGTCATCTTAACCCTTGAACGGCGGAACCTCATACCCGCTTCCAAACGGTGCGTCAGGGCGATGAAATTCGCCCATCAACGCGCGGCGAAGCGGAGTTGTTTGTTCTAGGAACGCCTTCGAGTTTTGCAGCCTGTCGGACGCTCTTAACCATGGCGGACTATAGATGTAGTGCATCGTGTACCGATCATAATCACCGTCATGCGCATAGGTGCGATGCCATACCGCATTATGGAATACAAGAACCGATCCAGCCGGTGCACAGATAACATGGCCGATCGATACATCGCCTTTCTCCTTGCGCAGCGCCTCAGGCATTGGAACCAGACTGCGGTGACTACCCGGAATCAGCTCCATATTCCCCATCCGAGGAAGCGTTTGATCGGTAAGAAGATACGAAGCCCGCAGCTGCAGCAACGGGATTTGCGGGAAGCTCAGCTTCTTGAAATCATAAGCGCCCGAGCCGTCTTGATGCCATCCGCCCATTCCGCCAAAGGCCGGCTGTTTCGTATTCCAGCCGGATTGCATGATGAATCGGTCGCCGTACAGTCCTCTGATCTTAGGAAGTACAGCAGGGTGGTCCATCAGCCGCTCGAGAGCCGGCTCTGTCTCATAGCCCCGTCCTACCTGACCGAAACCTTCCGTGCCCGCAGCTCTATGCACTCGCTCCGAAGCTTCCAGGCATTGCTTCACCTCTTCTGCGTTCAGCACATCAGGAATGACAAAATATCCCCATGATTCAAAAATAAAACGATCGGTTTCTGTTAGTTCGCCTGGTGACACTACCGGATTTAACATTGAGCTATCGCTCCTTCTGTAAAGTTAGAAATGGAATATTCGCACGTACTATCACAACTATATGCCAGTCCTACGAGCCGAATGTCAGTCGGATCGTCTGAATCCGTTTGGCGCCAAGCGAAATCGTGACGGCCCCGTCCTTCAGCTGCAGATCCGTGAAGTCTGCAATCGGCTGCTCATCGAGCGAGACGGCTTCTGCCGATTCGATTGGACGATCGAACCGGACAACGGCTGCTTCCGCATTCTCCGACGCATTAAATAATCGAATGTTAACGCCATTCTCCAGCCGCTCCGCCTGCTGAAGCGCACTTATCCGGATTGAGCCATTGTCCACTTGGACGTAGGAATGGACTGCCGGCAAGCTTCTCTCCCGCTGCTGCAGCGATTCATAACGAATGTCATCTCTTCGCACCGTTAGCGACTGCAAGCCGGCGGCGAACTGCTCGCGTTCTGCCCATAGAATTGGCAGCGATACTGTCTGTACCTCGAACGGTCTGATGGCATATTCGAAGGTCATCTCGCACAGGAGCTGACCGCCATCTCCGCCGTCGCTTAATACTTCCTTATCCGTACTGCGATATAACGTAAGCGCGGCTGTACTTGCCTCGTCTTCTTTCATCGCCATCTCATAGAGCCCCTTCGAGTACAGCGCCAGTCCCGCTGCAGCATCTCGCAAGGCAACAATGCCGTTATATGGCGCATCCCCTCGCGCTGTCTCCAAGTGAGCTGCAGCATCGCTCTGCTTATTAGGGCGCTTAACAAGATCAAACGCCGTGCTCGCATAATGATGATCCGTCTGAATCCCTGAAGGGAACAGAAGCTTCAGCCGGTGATTACGTGCCGTGTTGTTCACGATCGTTTGGCAGCGCAGCACCGGATCATCTTTGCGAAGCTCCAGATAAGTGCGAATCCCTAATCCGACCTTGTCATCACGTCGGCTTGTATCGTCATGCGTGATGCCGGCCGGCACGATGAAGTTGATTTCGACACATGCGATACTGACCAGCGGTCCATCTGTAACCGTTGAGATCACTGCGCGGCAGCCTGCGGAATGAAAGATCGAATTATTAGCGGGCGCTACATAATTCCAGCCTTCGCCGATATCAGCCGCATCTTCAAACAACAGCAGCCCGTCATGAACCTTGCCGGTCTGCAGATTCGTCACTCGAATCGTGCCGTTCTCATTCACACGCATTTCGAGAAGGCCGTTATTCCACGTTGTCTCGTTAACCTTCATCGTCCCGAGCAGTCGACGGGGCTGCACGAGCGCAGACATGCCGTACTCCCCGAAAGCCGGCACCGGAATGACCGTTTTCTCAATCGTAAATGCCGCATAGCCGCAGGGAGGAATGCTTCCTACGAATGCCAGCTTCAGGCGATCCACCGTTTCCGCGCTTGGTATATCACGATATTTGCGAACACGTCTTACTTTATTACGTGCGATCTCCACAACTTGGCAATCCAGCAATTGTCCGTTCGCATTCCTCAGCTGGAGGAAGCTGCCCCCAAGCACGATGGATTTCAGTCCGCCCGAGCCGTCATGAGGGAGCTCTGCGTCCACAATGATGACGCCGTCCCCGGCATCCTGAAGCGGATTGTACACGACGAGAATATCGGAACCGACAAGTCCGCTTGGATCAATATGATTAGCAAAATAGTGCAGCTGCTCGTGGTTCATCTGCTGCGCAATGAGTCGGCTTTGATCGAACCGATAGATCATGTCCCGATGGACCTGATCGATGGAACAGCCGCAGATCGAATCATGCGGATGGTTCTGCAGCAGAAACTGCCAAGCCTTCTCCAGAAAGACTCGCGGGTAAGCTCTTCCCTCCAGCATGGCATAGACAGCCCATGGCTCGGCCCATTTCTCAAGCAGAAGCTCACACTGCTGATTCCGCTGCTTCAAGTGGATTCGAGAGGACAGCACGTTCACCAGCACCCAGTTGTTGATCCCGTTAAAGCCATTCGTTCGCTGCTCCCCTTGGTACAATTTCAAGTCGCTGACTTTGCCGCGCAGCGCCTCCAAGTATTGCTCCAACGTGGCATGCATAAATGTCACGCCCTCAAGTTCCTCCGCTTCATTCAGCGTTTGCAGCATCCATGGCAGACGAGGCTCGATTTCGATATGATCCACGCCGTCCATGCCCATCATGATATCCGTCGTAGCCCGTTTGTTCTTATAAGCCAGCATCGACTTGGCTCGATCGATCAGCTCCGGTTCCTCATAGCGAAACTCCCGGTCAACGAACGGCCACCGAAGGAAGAAGTAGAAGTCGCCGTAGGCTCGATCTTCATCCAGCTTTAGTCCAAGCACACGGCTGCCGTCTGCTCCTTCCCATTCCATCTCTGCCGGGTCTCCATCACCGTGGAAGCCGCGGAACAGCACCGCATTATCAATGCCAAATCCACGCAGCAGCTGCGGAAACTGACTGTTATGGCCGAAAATATCGGTGACGTACCCCGATTTGACCGGTTCCGTGCCAAGCTTGCGCGATTCGCGGAAGCCTGTCTGCAAATTACGAATGAGCGATTCCCCGCTGACCAGGAATTCATCCGGCATGACATACCATGGCCCAACGCCGATTCGCGACTCCCGAATAAAGCGCGTTAGCTGCTCCCGCCGCTCCGGACGGATTTCCAAATAATCATCAATGACGATCGTCTGACCATCCATCAGAAAATAGCGATAATCCGGATTGGCCTCCATCGTATCCAGCAGCTCATCGATCATATAAACAAGTCTTGTGCGAAACCCTTGATAATCCTGATACCATTCCCGGTCCCAGTGTGTATGGGATACGACATAAACCGTTTTAATGGAAGATCGCTTCGTCATGAGTTCCTCCTAACAGACCAAATAGGCGTTATTCCGCAGAGAGCTCCTACCCTTTTATCCCTGCCATCGCATAGCCTTGAATGAAATTGCGTTGGAGCAGCAAATACACCAGAATCGGAGGCAGCACCACGATGGCGGTCAGAGCAAAGAAATCAGGATATTCCGGCACTTGGCCGCTTTGCATCATCGTCGTAAGCAAGCTCGTGACGCCTGTATTGATGACCTGAATATTTGGATTGTTGATGGCCACAAGAGGCCACAAATAATCGTTCCAAATCGTGATGAACGTCGTAATGACGATAACCGCAAGCACCGCGCGAACCATTGGAAAATAAATGCCGAATATCGTCCAGAATACGCCGGCACCGTCAATTCGGGCGGCCTCCTCATATTCGAACGGAATAGACTCCATCGTTTGCTTCACCAGAAAGATGGCAGCGATGTTCACAATCCCGCTTCCGAGCAGCAGCGCTCCCCACGTATCGATCATGCCGTGACCGCCTTGCCCGAGCCAATCATTGCCGCCGAGCATAGGAAAACGAGCGAACAGCAAATACGTCGGGATGAGCGTCACCTGACCCGGAATCATCATCGAAGTGAGGAAGATGACAAACACCGTGTCGCGACCTTTGAACCGAAGCTTGGTAAACACATACGAGGCGATGAGGGACACGAAACAAGTAACCGCAATGTAGTAGATGCTTCTAAGCGCCGTATTGATGAAATAGCGGTAAATAAGATTGTTTTGAAACAGATTGACGTAACGGTCCAAATTAATTTCAGTCGGTATTGGGAGCAGAATCGAGTCGTAATAATCCTTGTTCGAGCCGATGGAAGCCATCACCTGAAAGAGGAACGGATAGAACATGACGGCACTTCCGACAATGAGCAGCAAGTAGATGGCGAAACTTTCAAGCTTGCTTCGTTCATTAACCATGTCTTAGCGTTCCTCCCCTTAGGTTTGGTTTCGCTGCGAAATGCGGTATTGAATCATCGTAAGCGTGAACGTGAACAGCAGCACCATGACGGAGGAGGCGCTGGCCATCCCCATATTGAAGGACTGGAAGGCATCCTGATAGATGCGATGCAGAATGATGTTGGTATGGCCCTGAGGGCCACCGCGAGTCAGGAGCTGCACCGGCTCGAAGATCTGAAAGCTGGCGATGATACCCATGATGGCAATGTACATCGTGATCGGACGGAGCGATGGCAGCGTAACGTAGAGCATGATCTTGAACCTCGACGCCCCGTCAACCTTTGCCGCCTCATATAACGTTGTATCAATCCCTTGTAATCCGGCCAAATAGATAATGACCGTACCTCCGATGCCCTTCCAAATGGAGATGAGTATGAGCCAGAAGGTCATCCAGAAGACGCTTTGCTGAAAAATAATCGGCTCCATGTCGAAACGCTCCATCACCTTGCGCGCTAAGCCGGTAACCGGATCAAGAACCGCATTCGCGATCTGCGCAACGACCGCGAAGGATACGAGAACGGGCAAATACCACAGTGTTCGATAGAGGCCGACGGCCTTCACCTTCTGGTTCAGCAGCAGCGCAATGAAGAAGCCGATCGACATGCATCCAACTAGGATAAGCAACCCATACAAGCCTGCATGCAGTAAAGTGACTAAATAATCGCCCGTCGTAAAGAAGCGATGAAAGTTATCTAAAGCGACCCACTTCGGCAGTCCGAGCACGCCATTCCATTCCGTAAAGGACAAATAGATAACGAATAGAACCGGAAATAAAGAAAAAACAGCGAAAAAAACAAACATAGGCGCAAGTAAGGAATAACCGATTACACCGTCACGGTGCCGATTATAGAACGGTCTCAGCCGCTGCAGGATGGACGAGGAATTCTCCCCGGGCACCGCCCGGGGAGCTTCATTCTTCATCTGGACCGTTCTCACTTCAGCTGTTCCTCAGCTGTTTTCTGTGCATCCTTCAGTGCATCCTCGATCGGTTTATCTGTTGTCAGCGTAATATCCTGCGCTTTATACCACGCTTCCCAGATTTGTGGACCGTTCTTCGGATAGACCGGAAGCGGAGCGCTTTGCTCGTTCGCTACGATATCGTTGAACACTTGAAGCTCCGGATAAGCTTTGAGCAGATCCGTGTTTTTGCCTGCTTCCATGTTTGCCGGAAGTCGGCCCGTCGCATTCGCTTCAAGCTCTTGGTACTCTTTGCTCGCCAGAATCGTCAAGAACTCAATCGCGGCCTCAGGGTGTTTCGATTGCTTGAGCGCATAGAACAGCGTGTTCCCTACGATGACGTTGCCCGTATGGCCTGCCTCAGGTACCGGCAGCGGTGCAAAGCCGCAGTTTGTGCAGCCCATTTGCTTGCCCCATGCAATATGCCATGGACCGTTGACGGCAAATGCGACCTTCCCGCTGTTCAGCAGGTTGAAGAATTGGCCTTCATCCGTCATGGACGTGGAGCCCGGAGGCGCTGTTTTGGAAAGCTCACGCAAGAATGTGAGTGCTTTGACGTTCTCCGGCGAATTGAAGGTCACTTGCGACCAATCCTCATTCGTGAAGTCCCCGCCTGCTTGGCGCATGAACGGCGCAAGACGGAACGCTCCGCCAAGACCCATGTTCTGAACGATGGAGCCGTAGTATTTACCTTTGCCTGCAGCAGTTGCTTTCTTGGACATATCAAGCCATTCATCCCATGTTTTCGGCGGTGTATTCGGATCAAGTCCGACCTTCGCCATAACATCCTTGTTATAGACAAGGCTGAATACGCCTGTCATCTGTGCAACCGCGTACGGCTTGCCGTCATGCATAGCCGCTTTCATTGGCCCCGGAGCAAGCTGAGCGGCCACATCCTGCGGAACCTCCAGAAGTGCACCGATCCGCGCAAACTCCGGAATGAAGTCTTCACCGTCTGCTACATCCGGCGGATTACCACCCATGACTGCAACCATGATGGCTTGACGAAGTGTATCCGCCCAGCCTTTATCGATATATTTAATCGTAACACCCGGGAATTTCTCTTCCATCTTCTTCTGAATATAATCATAAATCTTCGTCGCTGTCGGATCGTTGGCTTCCGGCATCGCGTTGGCCACGTTATGGCTCCAAACCGTCAACTCAAACGGTTCGGCTGCCGGAGCTGCAGCAGCATCATCGCTGCCGTCATCCGTCGCTTCCGTCGCCGTCGAATTCGTATCGGAACTGGTTGTGTTGTCCGTAGTTGTTGCTGCTTTGTTGTCCGTTGTTGCTGCTGCGTTATTTTTGTTACCGCTTTCATTTTTATTGCCTGAATTGTCGGAACAAGCTGTTAAAACGAGTGTTAACACCACGAAGATGGACAAGATCGAAGAAACCCATTTGCTCCCCTTCATTGACCCAAGCTCCTCTCGCCTCTTAAATTGCTTGTGAACCAAATCAATATCAAATCATGATGTCAGCGGACTGTCGGCTGCACCTCCTTACATATGTATTATATGATATGTCGATATATTACTCCCAAAGAAACTTTATTGTCAACGACTTCTTTTGTCGAAAACTTCCATAAAAAAGAACTCTTCGATAGGAAGAGCCCTGAGGTCGTTTATGGTTTGGTGCGAACCGGGCAAGCTGCCGTTGAAACGCTCGAAACGAGGTGAGGTTCAATAAGCAGTTTCCGATATTTGTTCTCCTGCTGGTTCATTTTCCCCGAGTCATCCAATAGTTCAAGCAGCTGCTCTGCCGCCAACCTTCCTACGGTTTCCTCGTGCTGGTCGATATAGGTGAAGAAATCGAACTCGCGGCTCGGCGATAAATTATCGAAGGTCACAATGGAAATATCCTTCGGCACCTCGAATCCGAGATGGCGGACGATCCGGTACAAATGCAGTGCCATCGTACCGTTCAGCGTAATGTACGCTGTCGCAAGACCATTCTTAACGTAACGGAAGAGCGGATGCTGCTCATCTAGCTCCTCCCGCTCGTAATCGACGTAGAAATCGGTCAGCATCATCGCCGGATTAATCATCTCCCCCAGCTCTTTGAGCGCCTTCATATAGCCGGACAACCGCTGCTCAATCGTCGTCGTAGACAATGGAACATCTGAACAAATAGCGATATCCCGGTGGCCGAGCTCGTAGAGATGATTGACAGCCTGCCTCGATGCCTCTACCCCGTCAGAGCCGATGAAGTGTGTCTCGATCCCGGTCAAATACCGATCGATAATGACTAGCGGAAACCGCTCGAGCTTCAGCCTTAAGATCTCCTCGTTATAGGTTTCCGCATCGACCGGGAAGATAATCAAGCCGGAAGCGCCCATGTACAGCAGTTCGCGGATAGCTGCGGCTTCACGGTCCTTGGAGTTCTCCGACAGCATGAGCACGAAATTATAGCCGGATTGTTTCAACGCCTTGGAAATGCCTTTATTCATTCTCATGGAGAAGAAATCGCTTATATTGGGCAAAATCAATCCAATCACGTTTCGGCTCTCTTCTTGTTCTGCAGGTGTGATCATGCCAACGCTTGACCCAGGTTGCGTCGCGCTGCGCAGCGATAGCGCCATATCGTGGACATAGCTGCCCTTCCCTTGAATCCGGTTCAGCCAGCCTTCCTTGGTCAATCCGGTCAACGCATTGGATACCGTAATTCGGCTCACCTCGAACTTCTCCATGAGCTCCTTCTCCGTGAAGATTTTATCGCCCGGACTCCAAACGCCTGTCTGAATCTGGTTCTTTATAAAATCTTGAATGACTTGATAGATCGGAATCCTTCCGTCTTGCATATGAAAACCTCCAATCTGATCGAATGAAACAACCCGTAACTTGTATAGTTGTATTATAACCAATATGACATATTATGCAATAGGATTTCAATCCATGACTTGGGGCTCCTGTCGTAAACAAGGCTTATCGCCGGTACCAGGTGAAGTTAGTACTATGTTTTGAAATATTGTTGACTATACTGAAAGTAAGAAGAGAGAAAGAGGTGCGGCAGATGAGCAGAAAATGGCTGCAGCAAGAGGGTCCTTCCTGGACTCGGCAAGGGATCATCACCCCCGAACAATTACAACGCATTCTCGCCCAATATCCGGAGAAGAAGCGCGCCATCGGGATTATCCCTATATTGGGAAGCATCTTGGTCGGCCTTGGCATCCTCAGCTTCGTTGCGGCGAACTGGGGACAAATTCCGCAGCTGATGCGGCTCATCATTATCGCGGTTATTATGGTTGGATTCTATGGGGCAGGAGAACTGTTCCGCCGTAGAGATCATGAGAAGCTGGGTACAGCTCTCATCGGGCTTGGACTTCTCACTTTCGGAGCCGGCATCGTACTGACGGGTCAAATGTTTCATCTGCAAGCCTATGATGTCACTTCATTTATTGTATGGGGAACAATTGGCGTACTGCTCACTTATCTCATTAAGAGCCGCTACCTATTCCTGTTAACCTTACTGATCTTCACAGGACTACAATGGTACAATTCGACGGAATTCAGTCATTTTAGCTACGTCGCACTTGCGATTATGATGCTTGGCCTGGGTTATTACTGGCTGAAACGTCCCAATACACTGCTTGCTTGGTGTCTGGCTGCCAGCTTTACGATTCAGAGCATCCTGCTTGTAACCGTCAACGACTGGGCCTTCTCTTGGTTCTTCATCCCGATTTGGCTGCTGTACAGCTTGATGGATTGGGCCCGGGAACGTAAATCCGTCTATCCGTTTCAAGCGATCCCGCTCGTGGCGGCGTTTATCCACAATCTGTTTATCGTCCTGTTCTGGAACGATAGCAACGATTCATCCTTCTTAAAGGATCTGTCTGCACAGCCTTTATGGTTCGGCCTCGCACTTGTAGCTTTGTTTGCACTTTCGATTGCGGGAAAATATCGGAATCACCGCCTCATGTCGAGCCCGGATTGGCTGCTGGCCCTCCCGTTCTTCTACCTGGCTCACGGTGCGGATGCTGCATACTTGATCGTATTGTTCGCTTTCTCCCTATACTTGCTGTGGAGAGGTTATGCGGAAGAATGGGCTGTCAAAATCAACCTGGGCACGCTGCTGTTTCTTACGAGCACGATGGCTGCTTACGGGAAGCTCGCATGGGATTTTATGGACAAATCCATCTTTTTCATCCTTGGCGGTGTCATCCTGCTTGCTCTGAGCTGGTTCTTGAATCGCCGTAAGAAACAATTTCTGGTCGAGCTCCATGAAGAGGAGGAGAAGCCGCATGAATGAACAAACGATGTTCAAACGAGGCCGCAATGTCTGGCTGATCCTGCTCATTGCGGTTCAACTGCTCTTCCTTGGCGGCATCGCGTGCTTTCATTATTCAGCGCTGTGGGTAGGCAAAGAAATCACGCTTCGCACCGTTCCCGTAGATCCTCGCGATCAGCTGTATGGCGATTATGTGCAGCTCAATTATGCGATTAATAACGCCACTTGGTCGGATTGGAAAGATGGCGACAAAGCTAAGCAAGGCGATACCGTTTATGTGTTGCTTGCACAAGATGGGGACACGTCTACGTACGAAATTAAAGGTGTATATGACAGTAAACCCGCTCGCGGCACAGGCGAGGTTGCACTGAAAGGCCGCGTGCAGTATACCACGGATGACACGCTTCGAATCACCTACGGACTGGAGCAATACTACGTGGAAGAGAATACAGGCAAAGAACTGGAGCAGCGCGCCGACAAGCTTATCGTACATGTCAAAGTAGCCCCTTGGGGCAGCGCTATAATTGAAAGAATTCAGCCTTAGACTGCCAGATTGCTAGAATTGGGCCAATTTTGCCTCACATAACCGTTCGAGACTTGAATAGAATGAATAACAATAAGAATTTTTCAAGCTCAATCGGTATGGGGAGGTGCCCAGGCATGGCAGAAAATGAAGGTACGCTTTACACCGTGTCTCGTGAGGACTGGTCACTGCATCGCAAAGGACATCAGGATCAAGCACGTCACCAGCAGAAAGTGCGCGAAGCGATAAAGCAAAATTTACCCGACCTCGTCTCGGAAGAAAACATTGTCATGTCCGACGGGAAGCATGTCATCAAAGTTCCGATCCGCAGCCTTGATGAATATCGCTTCGTCTATAACTTCAACAAAAACAAGCATGTCGGCCAAGGCGACGGCGACAGCCAAGTCGGCGACGTGCTCGGCGTTGACCCTGCTTCCGCCCAGAAAGGCGGCAAAGGCGAGAATGCCGGCGATCAGCCGGGAGATGACATCGTGGAGGCTGAGATCAGCCTCGCTGAACTCGAAACGATGCTCTTCGAGGAGCTGGAGCTGCCGTTCCTGAAGCAGAAGGATCGCGATCAGCTGGAAACCAAAGAAATCCGCTTCAACGATATACGTAAGAAAGGGATCATGTCCAACATCGACAAGAAACGGACGATCCTTGAGAACCTGAAACGGAATGCAACGAGCGGTGTGCCGGGTATTCACGGTATCTCGCCGGATGATCTGCGCTACAAGACGTGGGAAGAAATCATTAAGCCGCAGTCCAATGCGGTCATCTTGGCCATGATGGACACGAGCGGATCGATGGGTTCCTTCGAGAAGTACGTTGCCCGCAGCTTCTTCTTCTGGATGACCCGCTTCCTGCGGCATCAATATGAGAATGTGGAGATCGTGTTTATCGCGCATCACACGGAAGCGAAGGAAGTCACGGAGGAAGAGTTCTTCACCCGCGGCGAGAGCGGCGGTACGATCTGCTCTTCCGCATATATCAAAGCTATCGATATCATCGACAGCCGCTTCCCTCCGACGCTCTATAATATTTATCCGTTCCACTTCTCCGACGGTGACAATCTGACAAGCGACAACGAGCGCTGCGTGAAATTGATCGGCGAGCTGCTCAAGCGGGCAAATTTGTTCGGCTATGGCGAGGTTAATCAGTATAATCGCTCCAGCACGCTCATGTCGGCGTATAAGCATATCAATTTGCCGAACTTCATGCACTATGTTATCCGCGAGAAAGGCGAAGTGTATAACGCGTTGAAGTCGTTCTTCCGTAAGCGGGAATTAGTCGTTTAATTAAAAGGCTGTCACTAAAGCGCGTTTGTCGCTTTGGTGGCAGCCTTCTCCATTATTCGACCGTTCCGAATGTAATCCTCATCCCAGCTGCATAAGTAGCTGCACTCGTTGAAGTAAACGCCGATGCAATTCCCTTCTCCGCCTCGTACTGCCGCGCTGCCTCTTCTAGTTGCATTCCACGCTCCAACAGGCTACGAATGTAAGGATCACGTTCCCCGGGATCGCTGAAGCGCATGGCTTCATACCGATCAGCCCTATTCTTATCTTCAACCGCAGGATCCAGTACAATCACTTTATCGCTGACGCGGCACTCTACATGGCGTAATCCCAACCGATTGAAGTACAAGGGAAGCTTCACGCCGATATTGCCGTCCTTGCCCGTACGTTTGACATCTCTTTCGAATAACTCTTGCAGTAGTCCAAGCGGCATGATACGGGATTGATCAACACCTTCTAAATAAAATCCAGCATGATTCCCGTTCCAATGAGGCTCAAACGTAATGATTTTCCCATCCTTCTTCACGCAGTCGATCATTTTCTGCAGCAGCTGCATCGGATCCGTCATATGGAGCAATACGGCGTGACATAACGCGATGTCATATTTCTTCTCCACCTTGAACGTAAGGAAATCGCCGTTTATAAACTCTGTTTCGTATGGAGCTTCATTAAATAACTCGCGGGCATGATGAATAAGCTTGCTGCCGGCATCAATGCCCGAGTACGTTGAACCAATGGGTAACAATGGCATTAGTCGCAATCCAAGATGCCCGAATCCACAGCCATAATCGATGATGTTGACGGGAGAGTCAATCTTCCATACTCGCTCGATAAGAAACTGAATATAATCATCGTTGTAGAACAAGTTTGCCGCTCTCTTTAAATACGCGATTTGTTCATCCCAATAATAATGCTCCATCGCAATTCTCCTTAGCCTTATTAGCGCCGCGGTCGCTTCATTAAACATACAGGGGAACCCCATAAAACAATAGACTGATATCCAAAATTTATATATACTATTATACAACCATGCCTTTTTTCGACTTACAAACTCAACGAATAACGACTCCATCAAATAGAGAAACCCGCCGTTTTTGAACACGGCGGGTTTTTTTTAGTTTTGTTTCACTTTGAAGCTCTAAGCATGTTGTCCACAGACTTGCTGAGCTGGCTGAAAATAAAATTCGGCGCGATCCGGCTCATGAGCTTCAACGCATTACTTTGCCCGGGCCGAATTTCGAGTTTATTCTGCTCCATCCCACGAATCGCAGTCCCAACCAATTGGGATACGCTCATCGCTTTGGCACCTGCCATATCTACCGACTCGAATGAATCTAACAGCGGAGTCTCGGTTAGCGGAGGCGCCAGTTCAAATACCTTTACTCCCGTATTCTTGAGCTGCACCCTCAGCGATTGGGTATAGGAATGGAGTCCAGCTTTCGCCGCACAATACACGGGTGAGATCGGCAGCGGCACAAAGGCCAGTCCGGAGGAGACATTCATGATCGCGGCTGACTCTTGCGATTTGAGATGGGACAGGAATTGTTTCACCATCTGGATGGGTCCGCTTAAATTCGTTGCGATCTCGCGATTGAGATCTTCCAAATCAACCTCCGGATCATGCAGATTAATTCTGCGCATCAATCCTGCATTATTGATAAGAACGTTGAGTTTAGGGAATTGCTTCACCACTTTATCAAACAAAGCTGCAATCGCTTGTGAATCCCCCGCATCGCTTTGCATCGTATGTACGGTCGGAAGCTTCTTCTTCGCCTCATCCAACCTCGCTTGATCCCTTCCCGTTATGATGACGGTATTCCCTAACTTAAGCAGCTGGGCTGCGAATTCGAAGCCTATACCCGAGGTGCCTCCTGTAATCAGAATTGTGTTCCCGCTCATTTTCATACCGTTCATCCTATCCTCTCATCATCATTTTGGCAGAAGTATCCTGCATTATGTATTCGCGGTATTGTTGATCATTCCCTTGTCTGTCTATTTTTCAATAAAAGTGTCCGATTCTTGAAAAATAATTGAACAAAGTATGAACAAAAGGTGAAGATTGTGTTATAATTAGACATAATTAAATTCGAGCAGATCATTCTCTACGAGGAAGTGAATATTACGATGGCTAATGTAGCAGTTAAACAGCAGACAGAGCGGGACGGGAAATCATTGTTTTTCGTAATGAAGATCGCTGCATGGACAGCGCTTTGTGTTGGGCTGATTCTGTGTTTGTTCAATATTAATGACTTTAGCGACAGCAATGCTACATTAATGTCCGGTGTGGGCTTCATGGTAGGCAGCGTATTTATCTATATGATCGGCACGGCGATGAGCCTGGTGCACAAACGCAGCTCCGAATCTCTATCGGAGTAACGTAAGAAGAATAACATCTAGTTGCCGAATGGAAGTATCGTTCAGCAACCCCAAATAAGAGGACTGTTTCCAGATAACTGGGGGCAGTCCTCTTCTTTTTTGTCCAATTAAGTCAAACCGTTGAACAGATTATTACAGAAATAAGTCGTTATCTTGACGCCTTTGTTAACAGCACACACACGGCGCGCAGAACGTGATACTATCTTTTTGCAAAGGTAGTGAATGAAATCACAAACTTATTCGCTAATGAGAATCTCGGTGAGCTTAAAGGTAAGTTAGGAGATGAGAGAAATGAAAATTGCAAAGATCATACGGAGGTTTGCAGGGCTCGCTACCATGGCGGGCATCGCTGTTATGACCTCGGGCTGTCAATCGATCGCCGTTTTTGATCCTAAAGGCCCGATCGGAGCCCAGCAGCGGGACTTGATTTACTTCACCATGCTGATATGCCTGATCGTAATGGTGCCTGTGCTGCTGCTGGCGGCATGGATCGTATGGCGCTACCGCGACAAGAAGGATAACAAAGCCGCTTATCATCCGAAGTGGGAACACAGCACCAAGCTGGAGACCATTTGGTGGGGCATTCCGATTGTTGTTATTATCGTGCTCGGCATCGTAACGGCTCGCTACACCTACGACTTGGATCCGGCTAAGCCGCTCCAATCCGAGGTAAAGCCGATTACCATACAAGTAACATCGCTGGACTGGAAATGGTTGTTCCAATATCCGGAGCAAGGCATTGCGACAGTTAATTATTTGGTCATTCCGGAAGACACACCGATCAAGTTCGAGCTCACATCTGACGGTCCGATGAACTCCTTCTGGGTCCCTCAGCTCGGCGGGATGATTTACACCATGTCCGGTATGTCGACGACGCTGCACTTACAGGCAGACGAACTAGGTGAATTTATGGGAAGCGGCGCTAATTTCTCAGGACGTGAATTTGCCAAAATGTCCTTTACCGTTAAATCCGTATCGCAGGATGAATTCGATAAATGGGAAAAACAAGCCGCAGCAAGCGGCGATGCGCTGACAGAGGAAGGTTATCAGAAGCTCGCGAAGCCCGGAACATCCGGTCAGGTCACGTATGCCTCGATTCCCGAAGGCCTCTTCCACCGGATCGTACACGATTATTCGATGAATCGCGGCGCACCGGCAGGCATAGGTCAGAAAGCGACAACGTTAAGTGATGAGCATGCACTGGGCACTGACGAGGAACCGTCAACCGAGGAGCAGCCATCAAAGGACGATACGAAGTCTTCTACCAACGAGACTCCGCAAGATAACCATTCCGGCCACGACATGTCTGGCATGGACATGACCAAATAATGAAAGGAGGCAGTACCATGTTTGAAAAAATCAAATCATTCGTTTCATGGTTCTTCGTTACCGGCGACCCGCTGATTTATGGAGCGGATATCGCAATTACATTAACTGCGCTTTCGATTATATTCGTATTAACGTATTTCAAGAAGTGGACCTGGCTCTGGCGCGAGTGGCTGACTACTGTCGATCATAAAAAAGTAGGTATTATGTATATCATCGCTTCATTGCTCATGCTGTTCCGCGGCGGCGTCGATGCCTTAATGATGCGGACCCAGCTTGCTTTTCCGGAGATGAAATTTCTAACGCCGGAACATTATAACGAGGTGTTCACGACGCACGGCGTTATTATGGTTCTCTTCATGGCGATGCCGCTCATGTTCGGCTTATTCAACATCGCAGTCCCCTTACAGTTAGGTGCTCGCGACGTCGCATTTCCATTCTTGAATTCACTCAGCTTCTGGTTGTTCTTCATGGGCGCCATGCTGTTCAATATGTCTTTTGTGATCGGCGGCTCTCCAAATGCAGGATGGCTGTCCTATCCTCCTCTATCGGAGATGACCGGCAGTCCCGGCGTAGGTCAGGATTTCTACATCTGGGGCATTCAGATTTCCGGTATCGGTTCATTGATGACGGGGATCAACTTCATCGTCACGATTGTCAAAATGCGCGCTCCGGGCATGACTTGGTCGAAACTACCGATCTTCACTTGGTCCGTGCTATCAAGCTGCATCACGATTATTCTTGCATTCCCTGTATTGACTGTAACGCTTGCTCTTCTGTTCTTGGACCGCTATTTAGGCGCTCATTTCTTCACGATGGACGGCGGCGGAAACGCCATGATGTACATTAACTTAATCTGGATGTGGGGCCATCCGGAGGTGTATATCGTCATCCTGCCTGCATTCGGGATCTTCTCCGAAATTGTAGCCACGTTCTCGAAGAAACGGTTATTCGGTTACGCTTCAATGGTATTTGCCATGATGAGCATCAGTCTCATGTCGTTCTTCACCTGGCTCCATCACTTCTTCACGATGGGCTCGGGAGCGAACGTAAATATCTTCTTTGCCATAACCACCATGATCATCGCGATCCCAACAGGTGTCAAAATCTTCAATTGGCTGTTTACGATGTTCCGCGGCCGAATTAAATTCAGTACGCCAATGCTGTGGACGATCGCGTTTATCCCTTGCTTCGTTGCAGGCGGGATGACGGGGGTCATGCTTTCGGTAGCTCCGGCAGATTTCCAATTTCATAACAGCTACTTCCTGATCGCTCACTTCCACCAAGTCTTTATCGGCGGAGTTGCATTCGGATACTTCGCAGGTCTGTACTACTGGTGGCCTAAGATGTTCGGCTTCAAGCTGAATGAGAAAATCGGGAAATGGGCGTTCTGGATTTGGAACATCGGTTTCTATGTCTGCTTCATGCCGCAGTACTTCCTGGGACTTGACGGTATGACTCGCCGAGTCAACACTTACACCTGGGACAGCGGCTGGTGGCCGCTCAACTTCACGTCGACAATCGGCGGTTTCTTAATGGGCTTAGGCTTCCTGTTCCAAGTATGGCAAATCGCACACAGCATTAAGTTCATGGAGAAGGATACAACCGGTGATCCGTGGAACGCACGTACGCTGGAGTGGTCGATTCCTTCACCGGCACCGCTGTATAACTTTGCAATTGCACCTACGGTTTCGGATAGAGACGAATGGTGGGAAGAGAAAGAGCGCATCGCCGCTGGTCACGCACCGAAGGAAACACCGCCGCTTGCGCCGATTCATATGCCGCGCAATTCGGCAATCCCATTCATTCAATCGATCTTCTGGTTTATGATCGGGTTCGGTCTAGTTTTCCACTGGCTCTGGATCGCTATCCCAGGCTTCGCCGGTGTCGCGATAACCATGTTTGCGCACTCGTTTAATTACAAGACGGATTACTACATCCCTGTGGATGAAATCAAACGCACGGAAGCTGCGGCAAGGGGGACTGTGTAATGTCGAATCACGCTAACCATCCGCATTCGCAGGCTCTTGCCCACGAGGCAGGTCATGATGGACATCATGATCTGGAGGAGCTTCGCAAATTCGGTTTCTGGATTTTCCTCATTACCGACTGTATTCTGTTCTCTGTCTTATTCGCTACCTATCTAGTCCTGCACCATAGCACTGCGGGCGGCCCGGATGCGAAAGAGATTTTCGAGATGCCCGGCGTTATCGTCGAGACCTTCATTCTGTTAACGAGCAGCTTCACCAGCGGTCTCGCGGTTCTGGCTATGAATGTAGGCAACCGTAAAGGCTTGATCGGCTGGCTGGTTGTTACTGTTCTGCTCGGCGCCTGCTTTATCGGGCTTGAAGTGAGCGAGTTTGTGAAGCTTGTTCATGAGGGTCATACCATTAGCACCAGCGCGTTTCTATCCGCTTTCTTCACGCTCGTCGGCACGCACGGGCTGCATGTAACGGTAGGTATCTTCTGGATTACAGGCATCATTATTCAGCTTACACGTCACGGTATTACACCGGTCACTAAGCGTAAAGTGACGATTACAAGCCTGTACTGGCATTTTCTCGACGTGGTATGGATCTTCGTATTCACAATCGTCTACTTGATGGGGGTGATGTAAGATGGCGCAGCACGGCAATGAGTTGCATGGCGAACATGGCGGCCATACAGGAGGCGGCCACGGCTCGCTGAAAGAATATGTCACAGGCTTCGTTCTTTCCATTATTCTGACGATCATTCCACTGTTAATTGTAATGAACCACTGGATGCATGGAAAAGCGCTGGTCGCCGTCCTAATCGGCACAGCGGTATTGCAATTTGTCCTCCAGCTTCTCTTCTTCATGCATCTGCGTGATGAAAATGGACCTCGATATAATCTGATGACGCTCCTTCTCGGCTTAGTCGTCGTCATTACGATCGTCATCGGCTCCATCTGGATCATGAAGAACAATGGGATGTAGTAGTTCGACCGAGAAAGTCTCGGGCAGCATGAGCAGCTTTCCCGGATTGGAAAGAAACCCAACGTTTATAACGTTGGGTTTCTTTATTTTCGTTTTGTCTAGGGCCATCTTCTTCATGCTCTCCGCAGAACTAAAAATAACGGTTGTCAGCGTGGCTATTTAGGCCATTTAACCACTCTCGCAACCGTTACAGGTTAGAAGAGTTTCTCGAAGCTCCAACCGCGATAGTTCCCATATTTTTTCCGTACATGAGAGCCGCCACGGTCACATTAACGCTCCGCGTGCCGCCATCCCACACGACTGGCAAGCCGAAAGCGGCCGTTACCGCGCGAATCGGCACGTAGGCTCTTCCATTATGGATGATTGGTTGCATGTCGCCAGCAGCCTGCTGCTTCCCGTCGATCCACAGCTGCGGATTGCCGCCTGAGATTTCGCTCACCGCCGCCTGCTTCGTACGAATGAGAACACTTTTAGTTGACGCGTCCCATACGACGTTCTCTTTCGACAATGAGGCAATTGCGCGTACAGGCACTAGTGCATGACCACCGGCTAGCAGCGGAGTAAGCGACGGATCGGCAGCAGGAACACCGTTGACGGAGATAAAGATGTTATTCGCAGGAAGCAGCTTTATCCCGGAATTCGATCCTCCTGTAATTGAGCCCATTCCAACTGCAGCTTCAACCGTAAGTTCACCTGCTCCCGGGAGAAGCGGCTGCAAAGAGCCATCGAAAGCCTCACCGTAAGCCGGCATCGTAAACGTAACGTCGTAGCGACCAAACTTATGCGCTCCCGAATAGATCAACAAAGACGATTTGGACGGAAAGTGAATGCCTTTAGCAGACAGAACCGAGCTGCGGTTATTAAGCGTAGTCGTCCAGAAAATTTGGATCTCGAACGATTCAAACGCAACGTTGTTGCCCGTGACATGCAGCGGTTCTCCGAAGTGCACCGATTGGGGTACACCACCGGAATAATCCGGTAACACTTCCAGGCGCATGAAATCAGCATACGCCTTGGCATTATTCAGAACCAGCCGCTCTTTCCCTTGATCGACGGCCAATTTTCCATGTCCAACTTCATAAACAGTCATGTAGCCGCCGTCCGTAAATTGGATATCCATCTGATTCCGGAAATTACGTCCGCCTTCAGGTGCCGGAATCGCTTCGGCTTTCCCCTTAGTCGCTAGTTGCTGCAAAATGCTGCAAACCACGGATATGGACTTCTGATCCTCTTTGCGTGCTCCGAACAATGGAATATAGCTGTTATCTCCTAAGCTCGGATAAATTTGCTTTACTGTTTGCGGCTTACAATCAGCAGCCTTCGCTGTCAAGCTGTTGCTGTCCGGTTTCTCCGCTTGCACGCTTGCCTCTGCCTGAACTACGGCGTCTCCGGCCACTAGCACAGGAAGCGCCAACAACGCAAACAGCGCAGCGCCAAGCATAGCGGCACGCCATCCGGCAAACAGCCTAACCGTTCTCCTCTGCTGCGTCTTATTTCGTATGATTTGCTCGAACTGTTTCATATTCGGCCTCCCGCTTCCTAACGCACAATGATTTCTATCCTCCTATGACGAGTGCAATGGAGAAAAGTTGCGTGCTAACGAATCGCAGAGACCTTACGATTCGTTAGCAGCATCCGCACACAAAAAAAGCTGACCCCGCAAGGTCAGCTTCCTTAAAACACAAATTCACTCCACGATCCCCGTTCGCTCAATCCCCTCGACAAAATAGCGCTGTGCTAAGGCGTACAGCAGCAGAGGCGGCAGGATGACGAGAAACGCCGCTGCCATCATCTGCGTCTCAATGAGATCAAACGGCACCAACGCATTCCCGGCAATCGTCTGCAGGTTCGTCGGCATCTGCGCCATCTGATTGCCCATCATGATGAAGCTGACATCCTTCAAGTACATCGATGGCTCAAACGTGTCGTTCCAATGCCACACGAAGGAGAACAATCCGACTACGAGCATGGCAGGACGCGAGAGCGGCAGCATGATTCGGTAGAAGGTCCGAAATGCACCTGAACCGTCCATACGTGCACTCTCTTCCAATTCCTTCGGAAACGTAGCGAAGAACTGCCGGAAGATCATGATGAACAGCGCGCCTTTCAGTCCTTGCCCGAACAAAGCCGGGATCAAGAATGGCAGAGGCGTGTTCAGCCAGCCGAGCTTCGCGTACAGAACATAGATCGGGATAAACATCGTCTGGATCGGGATGAGGAATGTGAGCAGGACGATGCCAAACCAGAAGTTCTTGAACGGAATGTACAATCTGGCAAAAGCATACCCCGTCAGCGCGCAGGACACGGTCTGGAACAGCGCCGCCAATATAGCAATAAGAGCAGTTTGCCACAGCGCCTGCACATATTTGAGCCCTCGCATAGCAACCTCATAATTATCCCAGTCCAGCACACGCGGGAAGAAGTTCACCGTAGGGTCAAGCAGATCCGATTGCGTCTTAAGCGAGGTCGATATCATGTAGAACACGGGCTGCAAATAAATGACCGCGACGCTCGTTAAGATGATATACAGCAAACTCTTGAATATGACCCCATCGGTCAATTGTCTCCCGAGGATAAAGACGCGCAGCCTCTCCAGCTTGTGCTCGCGCTTCAAGTAACGGAACCCTCGTCCCGCCA
The DNA here is from genome assembly GCF_056269305.1 of Paenibacillus sp. J22R3. Taxonomy (NCBI): domain Bacteria; kingdom Bacillati; phylum Bacillota; class Bacilli; order Caryophanales; family Paenibacillaceae; genus Paenibacillus; species Paenibacillus sp. J22R3. Next base: position 137,291 of record NZ_JBWDNS010000003.1, read on the forward strand.
ATGGCGCGAACAGATCCGAGAGCCGGCCTTGCAGCTTCTCCAGTCCGGCTGTAGTGCCCTTCGGATTCGGCATCTTCGTCGTCACCTTCTTCCTTTATTCTGAAGTTTCGCAGCGAGCAGCACCAAGATAATCGGAATCAAGATAATGGCGCTATACAACCAGCCTAGCGCACTGGCATACCCGAAGCCGGTTTCCGGGTCCGCCATATTCGTCGAGATAAACTTCAGAATCGGATTAAATGGACTCGCCGTCTGATCCACCAGCGTATAGACCAAATTGAGAAACACGAACGGCACCGTGGAGGGAAAGGTGATTTTCCAGAACGATTCCCATGGTGTAACACCATCAATGCGGGCTGCTTCATAGACCGAAGCCGGAATCGTCTGAAACGCCGCCAGAAACAAAATAATTTGAATACCCGAAAACCATAAAATAATAACGAACTTCCCAATCAGCTCGACCAGCACCTCCGCAATATTAACCGGCAGCACCTCGTACAGCATATCCGCGATATGATATTGATCCGCGAATGGGAGCTTCGCCTGTCCTTGATCGAACAGCGCCGTGAGCACCTGACCAGTTGCGAAGATGACCGGCAGGAAGAACAACGTCCGAAAGAACATGCGTCCTCGAAACCGCTGATTGAGCATAATCGCGATCAATAGCGCGAAGATAACCGTAATGGGAACGGTCAGAAACATTTCTCGCACGAACAGAAACATATCAACGGGAAACTCATTGTCGTAAATAAAAGCATATTTGAAGTTATCCCAGCCGATAAAATCGTACTGCAGCCCGCTTCCGTCCGTTGCCACGCTTACTTTCGTAAAGCTCATATACAGAGAATTCCCCAGCGGATAAAGCATGAAGACCGCGGTGCCGATCAGCCAAGGCAGCAGAAACAAATACCCTTCCAGCGCCAGCTTCAGCTTCCGAATTCGGTTATGGCGGGCATGCTCCTTGCGATGGAGCGATTCAACCGGTAATACGGCTTCTCTTGAGACGTTACCGTTCACTTGCCCACCTCCCCTCTAACAACCGCATAATTGTTCGCTTTGACCGCTACCCCATCCGTCGACGAATAGGCTTTATCGTTGTAGTTCACGATGACCCGCGTCCCATTCTCATACGATGTCTCGAACACGCCATCCGCCAGCTTGACATGACTGTCCATATAAGAATTCCAAACGCCTCCGCCGGTTGCTGCAAAAGCTTTATATTCCGAGATAATCTGCGATTTCACCAGCTGATATTGCCCGCTCACATAACCGGAATAAGTCGTGCGGCTGAGATCGCGAATATCGCCGGAGGTAACTACGTAATATGGCAGCGCCCCATATTCCAGCTCGCGCAGAAACTCCGTTCCAGGGTCCGTTCGCAGCGTGCCTGAACCTGACGTATACGCTACGAGTCCGTGCAGCGCCATCGGATAGAAGGGCACACGCTCATCGATCGCCAGATCGTAGTTGTAATCGAGCGGCAAGTTATAGAACATATCCGCGTGGCCAATCGAGAATGCATACGGGTTCGAGGTACCAGCCCAGCCCAGCTTGCTTCGCAGCAGATCCAGCGTTTGATTCGTAAGCGCCGCCGTCTCCGAGCGGTTCGAGGTATGTCCGGGCGTGTAGTCGCTGAACAAACCGTCTCCGTATTCATCCATTAATGCGACGCCGCCAACTGATAGCGCTTGCCAATCCTTGATCATGCCGGGCAAATAGTCCTCAAACACCTTCCAAGGATTAATCGTGTAATAATAAAGCGCTTGATTATAGAAATCGCCATTCTGATAAAATTTAACGACCTTGCCCGTGATTTGCCGCACGCCATCCTTCTTCGGCGAGAAGCCGCTGCCGAAGGAATCGATGCCGATCTTCAGATCGTCATTTAGCACGAGCGGAATCCCCTTCTCCTTCAGATGTTGCTGCAAGGCGAGGAAGCCGGATTTGCCTCCCAGCTTGCCGCCGATCGGGAACCGATCCGGAATGGAGCCGGCAAAGCCGCCTTTCTGCCATCCCCGCAGATTCACCCGTAGGCTGTGAATGCCTTCCGCATACAAGTCATCGACAATCTCCTTTACCTCGTCGAACGTACTGACGACAACGACACTTGCCCCAAGCGGCGTCGGCTGTTCGCTTGCCGCCATTATGAAATCCAACGTAAGCGGTGGAGCGCCGGCGGCGTTGCCGGCGGTCAGTTCATGCGTATCTGCTAAGTAAGTACGGTACCGCTTCGCCATCCCTACGTAATCGGATGCATCCTTCTCCAAGAACAGATAACGCATCGTAAACGAGGACACATTGAGCGCTTTCTCGTATACGCTGTTAACGTTATTCGGATCGAGCCCTTTTTGCAGAAAATAATTGTTGCGGTACTTGAACTTGGCATAGACGTTGTTGAAGCTTGTTTTGAGCTGGGACGGCATCGCGACAATGTTGGCAGCAGCTTCCCCTTGCTCGATGACGGAGATAAACCCTTGATCACCGCGCTTCATTCCGAATACCGGATAGTTGATGCTCTCCCTGAAATAGGAATTGTCCACCGATGGAATCGACCAATCGCGGCCATAGACCGGGTAATCATACGGTAAGGTCAGTGCCGCCCTCTTCTTGCCGAACGTGATGAGACCGCCCGGTCCATCCGGCACGAACAAATAGCCCTGCCCATCATCAAGCGCCGCACCGAAGAACGGAAGTACAGATAAGCTGACCACCTGAAACTGCGCTCCTTCGGTGATTCCTTCCTGCGGCAAATGAACGACCAAGCCATCCTGCTCCATGACATATTCGAGATAGACCGAGATTCCGAGCGTCTTCATCTCATAACGAACGCCGACTCCGTTCTGAATCGGCTTCCACGTGATAGCAGCCTCGGTATCAATCGTATTGGCGGTTTCCTCTGCTTTCGTATCCAGATTATAGTAATTGACCAGAATCGGCGAAGCCGCATTCTTCTTCCATTGCCCTTTAGTCGGATCCAGCTCTTGCTCTTCCTTAGAAGGATTGCTAAGCCATATATCGCCTGAAGCAGTCTTCACGGCAATTTGACCCGAAACCGGATCGAGCCACAGGCTGCCTGCTTGCTGCTCGCTCATTCGGTACCATGTCGCTCCGCCATAGCTCATCTGCTCCGTTGTCGGTGCTTCACCTGACATCGATAGCTTCGTCATATAAGCGGCTGCATCTGCCACGGAATAGTTGGAGATCGATGTGACCGCAGGCGCCTCATGCCGATACATCCAGAGCAGTGCAAGCGCGATGACAGCCAGCACGATAAGACGATTTCTTAGCTTGCGAACCCAAGGTTTCTTAAGCCACACGTTCCATCAGCTCCTCTCCCAGGGTTAGGAAGAAGTCAACCGACTGGTACACAAGACCGAACAGCACGAAGCCGAATATCCATAAACAGGCCATCGTGAAGAGCGAGACCGTCGCCATCTTTAACGCTTCCTTCAGGTTGTAGTTATGCACGCACATGGTGCCGATAAAGAGCAGAATGAACATCCACGCATACATGCCGTTCACGATTAAGTTGTAAATAACCGATTCCTGAAGCGTCAGCACGCGGGAGATGAGCTGGGCCGGAAGCGTGATGACCACGATCGGCATTAAGGCAAAGCTATTAACGATAAACACGTTCCGGAATGTCCCCTGCCCCTTCAAGACAGAGCCTGTTAAGTAACTCCCAATGACCCAGATGAACCAAGGAAGGATAAAGTTCTGCACTTCCGTCCATAGATTCAGTTCCTGAAACCGCGTTTCGACGAAAATAAAATTGGCGATCGCTTTCCCAATCAGCGTGAAGCCGAAGCTTAAGATGACGATAATAAACGCTACCGTGAGCTTAATCTTCATCCCTTCACCGATTTCCGTCATGCCATTCACGGGATGACGAAGAATACGGAACGCTTGCAGGACGGACTCGCGCCAGCCTGACAATGTCGACCGGTCCACACGGGCTGTTTTCTTCCGCTTAGGTGTATACCAACCAAGCTTCACGGCCAATCGTTTGCCGCCAAATACGACAATGAGCAGCCCCACCAGAATACTCATGCAGAGTGCAAAATACTTCATCAGCCAATTCATGCGCACTTGCCAGAACGCTTCCGAATAGCCCTTCTGATCAAATGCCTTGGAGAAATAGTTCATCGCGCCTTTATAGTCGTTGTCATAGAAGTCGGCCTTCGCAATGCCCTGGTAAGACCGCTCGTAATTGGCGTTACGTAGCAGGATTTCCCGCCAAAGCGGCTCTCCCTTCTGATACTGACCATCCGCGAATAACGTAACCGCCTCATGCACCTTCGTGCCGAATTCGGTCCGTTTGAACACCTGAATATCGCCAAGCTCTCCATCCGCGACGAGAATGTTGCCATTGGACTGCAGTCCGACGGCAGTCGCTCGCTTGAACAACCCAAGCCTTGCTTCGCCTGTTGACGCATTGCCGAACCGGAAGATCAACCTGCCCTTGGAATCATATTGGAAGATCCGTCCGCGAGCCGCCTCAAGCACCGTAATAATTCCGTTCGCATCCACAGCCACGCTTGTAAAAGACAGTTTGTTCGGAGGCACGAGCCAAGGCGCAAAATTCAAGTTGCCTAACAAATCGACGCCGCCGGAATTGAGCTGCCGCAGCTGACCTTCCTTCATGTCGCGGTTAACCGTATAAATAAATCCATTCTTGTCCACCGTCATATCGGTAATCGCACCCGGCAGCAGCAGCTGTTCACTCTTCAGCTGTTCGTCGGTATAGAACTTGCGCTTCAACGTTTGGATCCAGTCCATCGGTACTTTGTTCGAGCCGAAGAAGCCCGCAAACTGACCGGTCGGCGTTAATTGCAGCAGCCCTTGATAGCCGCCTTTATTGGCCACATAGATATACCCCCGCCGATCAAGCACCAGCTTTGCCGGTATGAAGGAATACGACTTGGACATCGCAGGGTCTTTCGGCTCGACGTATTCACGCAGAAACTTCGCATTGCGATCGAATACCGCAATTCGCCGGCTTCCCGTATCGGCAATATACACTTCGCCTTCCTTGCTGATAAACACACCTTCCGGCTTGCGAAGCTGCTCCTTGGGATTCGTTACTTTCCCATCCTCAGACTTCGATACATCCGGAAATGTCCGCACCTGCTCACCTGTAGGCGACAGCTCCACAATGCGATCATTGCCTGTGTCTGCTACGAAGATCGCATCATCCTCGGCAATAAACAGATCCTCCGGGTCTTTAAAGCCGGTCCAAGCCTGAACCGGAACAAAGGCGTCAGGCGTCCAAATCCACCGACCGTTAGCATCGCTCGAAAGTGTCCAGTAAGGAAGCGCGGCATTTGCCACCGATGGAAGCACAAGAAGGAAGAGACAGAATCCAAGAAGTAAGGCGTACATGGAACGTTTCCCGGCTTTCACACTCTGGTCCCCCTTTCTCTATTTGATGCCCGAATGTGCCATCGTCGCCATAACACGGCGCTGCGAGAGCATGAAGAATACAATGTTGGGTACGAAAATAATCAAGCTTGCCGCAGCCGCAATCCCCTGCCCGACCACGTTGTTCGCCGCGCCGTTCGTCAGCGTCGTAACGTAGTAAGGGAGCGTCTTCATCGATTCGATTGTCACGAACAAATTCGACGTTTCCGTCTGTGCCCACGAAGCCTGAAACGCCAAGATCGCTACTGTTGCGGTAGCAGGCAGACACATCGGCATAATAATGCGCACGAAGATCGTATATTCCCGGCCCCCGTCAATCTTCGTTGCTTCGATCAGCTCATTGGGAACCTGGTCAACGAACTGCTTCAGCAAGAATACCCCTACGGGCATAGCGACCAGCGGTAAAATATGAGCCAAGTACGTGTTCATAATGCCGATATGCGTAATGACCAAGTAGCGCGGAATCCCGACCGATTCAGGTGCGAACATGAGCGATACGATGATTAGTGCATTAAGCGCTTTGCTGCCCGGAAAGGTGATTTTGGAGAAAGCGTAGGCCGCCATCGTACTGATGAGCACAATCCCCGCTACCGTTGCGCCGGTAGTCAGAATGCTGTTGAACAAGTATCGGGTGAACGGAACGACAGCCGTGACAGACTGCTGAAACAACTGCTGATAGTTGAATAAGGTCGGATTGACGACATAAAATTTCGGCGGGTAGGCGAACAGCTCCCCGATCGGTTTGAACGCTTGGCTGAATACGAACACCACAGGCAGCAGCATGAACAAGCCGAGCAACGTAAGGAAGATCGTTGTAATCGTCTGGAACAGATCCCACTTGAAGGTACGGCGAATGAAGCGGCGAATCGAATGCGTGTTCATCGTTCATCCTCCTTCGTTCCGAAGAGCAGGAAGGAAAACTTCGAAGAGCCGTAAATCAGCAGCAGCAAGATCACGGACAATGCCGACGCATAACCGAACTCGTACCTGACAAAAGCAAAATCGTCAATATGATTCGTCATGAGATGCCCCGAATAGCTTGGTGTAATTAACTGTCCGGTTGCCGTAGCGAGCAGCGTGCCTATTGCTCCCGCCTTCAATGTGCCGACGACAGCCATGACAGCGCCGAAGAGCATTTGCGGCCGAATTGCCGGAATCGTAATGTAGATGATCTCCTGCAGCCTGTTGGAGATCCCATCGATTTTGCCCGCTTCATACATCTCTTGATTGACCGTCTGCAGACCTGCCAGCATGGCCAAGAATCCAACGCCCATGCTCGCCCATAACGATATGGCAATCATGATCGGCATGAAGTACGCCGGCTTCTGCAGCCAAAGGATCGGAACGTCGGACAAGCCCCAGTTGAGCATCAGCTGGTTCAAGTAACCGACCCGATCCCCGCTGAACACGACGGTCCAGACGACGGTCATCGCAACGCCTTGGAAGATAGAGGGCGTATAGATCGCAAGTGCAAGCAAGTCGCGAGCCGTCTTCGGCAGCTGATTAATGAGCCAAGCGAGCAGGAAACACAGAAGATAGCCGCCGGGACCCACGATTAGCGCAAACTGAATCGTATTCGGTATCGCATATTGGAAGAAGATCCGATCCTGCGTCAGAATCGCTAAGAAATTATGCCAGCCCACAAACTCCGGCCTAGAGAACGCATCAAACGTATAGAAGGAAAGCGCGATCGCGGCCACGATCGGCACGACGATGAAGATGATGAACGTGATCATGAACGGTGCAACGAAGATATAACCGGCAACCGTCTCCCTGCGCAGCCATCGCCTTGTCTTCTTCTCCGGAACCACAAGCGGCGTTGCTTTGGATAACTCCACCTCGTAACTCATGGCTCCTCCCCTTTACCCGGGCTCGGCACATCCGGAATATCGATCGGATGAAGAACCTTCCCTACAGAATCCCGCATGTTGAACTCCACCTGCTTGCGCGCCATTTCCTGGTTAATGGCAATGATCGCTTTATCGAGCTCTTCCCTCGGTACCGTGTTCGCTGCCACGACATTCTGCCAAGCAAATACGAGCTGCCTTGCCGTAAAATAACCGCCTGGCACATTCGGTGCTTCCTTGTACCATTTCCATTGTTCCAGAATGGCTGACAATTGGGAGCGCGGCCAAGGCAGCTTCGCAAAAGCGTTCATGTTCGCGGAATTCCAGCGATATTCCGGTCCATAGATGGCTTCAATATCGTTGCCGAACCGAACCTGCGTCTTCTCCGAAGTCCACCACTGGAGGAACTTCCATGCCAGCTCCTGTTTCTCTGACTTCTCATAGATGATTCCGGCCTGCAGCGGCCCTCCTGCCCAGCGAAGAATGGTGCCGCTCTTCTCGTCCAGGTTGCCCGGGATCGGCGCGATCTGCCATTTGCCCGCGATTTCCGGTGCAGCCACCTGCGTAAGCAAATACGTATTAAAGTCGGTAATCCCGATTGGCATATCCCCTAGACGGAAGTGGTTGAAGAAGCTCGGTACTTCCTTCGGGAGCTGGAATAAGGTGAATAGCTGCGTCCATTGCTTGAACCCTTTAAACGCCTCATCCGTATCGAGCCCCGATACTAACCCGTCCTTACTATAGAGCTCTGCACCGTTCTGATAGAGGAAGGATAAGTAGTCCGCAGGGGTATAGAAGAATTCATGTCCGCTCTGCTGCAAGGTCGGCAGCATCGTATAGACATCCTCCCAGGTTTGCGGCGGCTTCAGCCCCAACTCATCAAGGATGTCGGTTCGGTACATCATGATTTTGAAGTTTTGCGTTTCCGGCAGCGCGTAATTGCCCCCATCATAGTGGAACACGCGCATCGCGCCTGGATTGAACGCTTGGATGGCATCGTTGTAGCCCGGCATCTTGGTCAAGTCAGCTAACGCGCCGCGCATGGCGAAATCACCGACTACGCCACCGTCAACGCCAAGGGCGGCGTCCGGCTGTTCGCCGGCGAGATTGCCCAGAATGAGCATATTCGGGTCAGGCACGATATTTACGTTGACATGAATGCCGGTTACCGGCGTGAACGTTTCATCAGCCAACTGCTGAATAAGCCGCACATAGTTCCGGCCTCTATTCACCCACACATCGATGGCCTTCGGATCATCGCGCGTAAAGTTGTAATCGATGACGAAGGAACGGTAGAAATTGACGGCCGTGTTGCCCAGCTTCTGCCACATATTCGGTGCGACCTGAGGCAGCTCCGCCCCCGGCTGCGACACCCATAAGTAATCCAGCATAAGCGGCTGATCCAGCATCCGAAACGCCCAGCTGCTCAGTTTCTGCTGCGTCGTCGCAAACAGCTGCAGCTCGCTAGGGATTTGCCGGATGCGGCTCTTCATGTTGTTGAATTCATAGGCGGCAGCGCGGAACGAGGATTCCACATCAGATTCCCCAATTGTCAGCCCCGACAAGCGATCGGCCAGTCCCGTCAGATCCGATTCGATCTCCGTCAGACGTTCATCGATATCCGGGATATATTTCTCCAGCTGCCAATCGCGGTTTAGATCGACGTTACCGCCGCTCGTGTAGGAACGCTCGTAATTGCCCGTCACCTTGCGAATCCGCTGCTCCAGCGCTGAGATGCGATTCAGGTTGCGAAGAAGTCCCTCGTAGATGGGCTTCATCGGCGCAGCAGTTGGACTGATGCGCACGGTGTGCTTGCCTTTGCTCAGTTCGAACAGGAACGGCTTGCCTTGTTTATCGGCCAGCGATTTCCCCGCCCAACCCCAAGACTTGCTGTATGCAAATTGCACATCCAGCATTTCCTTGAACGGAGTTTGTCCGTCAATCATGATCGACTCATTCGTATAGGAATTGTTCAGAAACGCCTGTTTGAATTTGAAGCCAAGCTCATACAAGCCTGTCTCCGGCACCTCAATTTCCCACTCTGCCCATTGGCCGGAGATGCGGAACTGCTCGCCGCCCATCGTATTGTAATGGATCAACCCCTCCGGGTCAGGTGAGATGAGCGCATCGCTGACCGATTGCAGCTGGATCGACGTGTTGGACTTGGCACTAATCTGCTCCGCCTCGACCAACTGCACGAACTCCCCGTTCTGTGCCGACGCCTGGTAGTCGCTTGCCACCTCGGCGTACGCGGGAATCTTCAGAGGCGAATCCGCGTAGAGCGACTTCAGCAGCATCGCGCTCTGCTGGTTCACGAGGCGCACCGTATGCACGCCTTTCGTGAAATACCATTTGAGCGGCGTTATATCTGCTGTATAGTCAGCAAGCCGAACATCCTGCTGCTCCTTTATGATCGTCGATTGCGGCAAAATATCATTCCCAAACTCATCTCGCTTGAGCGGATAGCCTTGATACACGAACTTATGCTTCAAGCGGATATTGTCCGCTTCCAGGAAGGGCAGCTCGCCGTCGATATACACGCCGCGGATAATGTCCGTCACCGCGTCATCAGCCGATTCATAGACAACGCCTAGATTGTACAGCCCGTCCTCCGGAATCGTTAGCTGATAATCAACCCAGCTTTCGCCGTCCTTCCAGAGCAGTCCGTTATCCGTCTTCGAGAAATGCGTCTCGTCGGACACCTCCGCATAAGCTGAAGCATCGACTGATATTCGCTCCTTCAGCGCCGCGGCATCGTTGAAGGATTTCCCTCTGGTCGCCTGCCACTCCAAGTAGGTAGGCAGCTTGCCATTAATGTAATCCTTCTCTGTCAAGACCGGCGCGGGACCGGCAGGACCATCTGCCATGGTATATGGCGGAATGCCGCCAAACAGCAGCAAGGAGGATAGGATCGTCAGACAGGCCAATCGTTTCCACAATAAACTGCGAGAGACAATCGGCACGCTCGAGCTCTGACTTGGGCTTAGGCTTGGACTCGGATTTGGGCTCAGCATAACGCTTCCTCCGTCTGTGGATCGAAGAAATGGATCTGCTCCATATCGAATGCGACCGTCACCGCGTCTCCTTCCGCAAAACGTCTGCGCGGTTCCACTCGCACAACAAGCTTGTGATCTTCATTATTCAGATGTAAATAGGCGTCGGAGCCCAGTAATTCTCGGATTTCAATGGCAGCGCTCAAGGATCTGCCTTTATAAGACTCCATATCCGCTCCATCACGCGGGACGGTCATCGTTTCGGCTCTTACGCCCATGATGATTTTTTTGTCCACGTATTGCTCCGCGCGGATTTGCGCCGCCTTCTCTGCCTGAATTTCGAGCGAATACCGTTTCGTATCGAAATACGTCTTCGAATCCCACTTGCGGATATGCCCGTGAATGAAATTCATAGGCGGCGTCCCGATAAAACTGGCAACGAACATATTGGCGGGATGACTGTAGATGTCCTCAGGGGTAGCAACCTGTTGAATGAGGCCTTGCTTCATGACAACGATCCTGGTTCCCATCGTCATCGCTTCGATCTGGTCATGCGTGACATAAATCGTCGTTTTCTTCAGCTGCCTGTGCAGCTTCGTCAATTCTTCCCGCATCTGAACACGGAGCTTCGCATCCAAATTCGACAACGGTTCATCCATCAAGAATACTTCCGGTTCCCGAACCATGGCACGGCCGAGCGCCACGCGTTGTCTCTGACCGCCCGACATTTGTCTGGGCTGTTTATGGAGATGCGCTTCAATTTCCAATACTTTGGCCGCTCTCGCTACCCGCTCCTCAATGACATGATGAGGAAGCTTACGCAGACGCAGACCAAAGGCGATGTTCTCGAAAACCGTCATATGGGGATAAAGCGCGTAATTCTGGAATACCATCGCGATATCGCGATCCTTGGACGACACATAATTGATCATCCGGTCGCCGATGTACATCTCGCCTTCGGTAATTTCCTCAAGGCCCGCAAGCATACGCAGCAGCGTCGACTTTCCGCAGCCGGACGGCCCGACGAGCACCAGAAACTCGCCATCGGCAACCTCCAGATGGAAGTCATCCACCGATTTGCGTCCCTCGCCCGGATACCGTTTGGAGATATGGTTGAATAACACCTGTGCCATGCGCACTAGCCCCCTCTGATCACAACAGTTAGCCTGCAAACCATAATCGCCTAAGCCTCAGGCGAATGCCCTCGGCTTAGACGATCGATTTCGACTTGTACTCGCTTGCCTATTTCATTTTGGCCATCGCATCTGCAATCGCTTTGTTGGCTTTATCTGCTACTGTCGGGAAGTAGTCGTACGCGGACGTTTCTTTCTGGAAGGCATCTGTACCCCAAGTGCTGTTGGTCGCCGATATTTCAGCACCACCCGGAATAAAGATGGTAGGATCGACTTCACCGATTGATGCCGCATACAGAAGCGCATCCACGTTCAGCCCTTTGTACGTTTCCATTTGCTTGAAGTGATCGGTGATTTCAGGCGTTGTGGAGTTCGGGAGCGAGCCGCCGATATCCATCAGAATCTTCTGGCCTTCTACCGTTGCAGCCCAGAACTTCATGAATTGGAACGCTTGATCCTTGTGTTTGCCTGCTTTAGTCAGGAACATCGGGTTGTTGAAGGAGGTACCTACTTGCTTCGCCGTTCCTTTAGGCGTTGGCGCAATGTCCCATTTGAATTTCCATGACGATTTAAAGCCCGGAATCGTCGGCGATACGTGGTAGTAGAACGCTGCATGACCCGTTGCGAAGATATCTCCTTCAAGTCCTGCTTCCTTCACGCGTTTGTCATTCAGCATGATGCCGTCTTTGGAAACCCAGTCCATCATGAATTGATGATCATCCATGACGTTCTGATCGTTGCCGACATAAGTAATCGTGTTCTGAAGGTCGCCGTTCAAATCCATGATGTGATCGGAATGTCCGTTTGAGGCAGCTATGTTAGCGCCAGCAAAGATGGTGAGGATGGCATCATTCGCAATGCCCCATACTTTGTCTTCCGGGTGAGTTGCTTTCTTCGACATGTCGACCAGATCCGTCCAGGACCAGTCATTCTTAGGAGCGTCAATGCCGTATTTATCGAGGATGTCTTTATTGTAGAAGAAGATGAAGGTGTCGTTACCGCGGGATAGACCGTATTGCTTGCCTTGATATTGGAATGGCTCTAGGATGCCTTTGCTGAATTGATACTCTTTGTACTCCGGATCTTCTAAGTAAGGGGTCAAATCTTCAGCCAAGCCTTGTTGTACCACATCGACGAACGTTGGATTCCAGAAAATATCGATCGGCTCGCCGGCCGCGATGCTTTGCGTTACCGCTTTAATCGTGTTCGGACCCGGATCGTTAAAAAGCCACTTAACCGTAATCCATGGATATTTCTTCGTGAAAGCATCGGAGATTTTATGCCATTCCGGGCTGTCTGCCGGTACCCAAGTGGAGATCGTAATCTCAACCGGTGTCTTATCTACTTCTTGGACCGGCTCAGCGGCTCCGTTGTCTGCTTCATTGCTCGCTGCTGCGGTGTCATTCGAGGTTGTTGCCGTGTTCGTGGTGTTTTCTTTCGTATTGGCAGAGGCGTTCTTAGCGTTGTTATTATTGCCGGAAGAACAAGCTGCGACAAGCATGACTAAGGTGAAAGCGATTACAAAAGAAATGGGCTTAAATGCGCTTCGTTTAAACAAAGGAATTCCCCCTTGATCGAAATAAAATCATGACCTTACCCTGCCATTCATCTTTCGAGAAGCCGCGCTATTCACTTTTCACGTGCTCAAGTCAGCTTATTACTACATCACCTCTTGTAAAAGTATACTTAAGTTAGATCATCTTATACCCAATACTACAACATACTTTTCCATTATACAATATGTTATTTCAACAATTAAAGTATACTTTTATGTCGAAAATTCAGGTGAAGCCGTCTTTGCTTCTCCCGTGCTGCTCCGAACGATCAATTGCGGCACAATTTCATCCCGCATCTGCTCGCTCTTCCTTTCGAACAGCAAAATTTGTGCCGCACGCCTGCCAAGCAGCAGCGTGTTCTGATTGATCGTCGTCAAGCTGGGGACTGTAAATTGACTAACCAGAATGTCATCGTAGCCGATAATGCTAATATCGTCCGGCACTAGAAGGCCTCTTTTGCCAGCTGCTTTAATCGCTCCGATAGCCTTGCTGTCGCTTGTTGCAAATATGGCCGTTGGCCGCTGCTCAAGCGACATCAGCCTGTTCAGCCCTTCCGCCCCCATCTGCTCCGACTCGCGCTCCCCATCAACCACGCAAACCAGGTCCAAATCAAAGGCTACGCGGTGCTGGGTTAGCGCCAATTTGTAGCCCTGCAGACGAAGCGCAAACTCCTGATTCATCTCAACCGGTGATTTTCCCGTCAAAACAATGCCAATGCGTTCATGACCGAGCGACAGCAGATGCTCCGTAGCCAGATATCCGCCTATGAAATTGTCTACGATTACGTAAGGAATTTGAAGATGCGGGTAGTAGAAATGAACGGTGACGAGTCGTTTGCCTTCATCCTTCCAGCGTCTAAGCAGATCAAGCGGCATTTCGTTTCCATTCTTCAAGTGGGGATGCAGAATGATGCCGATATCATCGCCCTCGGGCATTTGAAATTCATCATCCATCCCCCAAATATAGAAGGGAATGCCGTGCTGCTCGCACTCTTCCTTGATTCCGGTCAATAAATCCGCGAAGAAGCGGTGATGATAGGCAGAGGCAATTTCATTGTTATAGACAAAATAAATTTGACTAAGCTCCGCCCGTTGCTGCTGCTGCAATCCGTTATAGCCCGTACGTTCCGTCTCCGTCTTCAGAAAACTGCCTTTCCCGCGCGTACGGCTAATAATCCCTTCGTTGGCCAGCTCTGCCAATGCTCTGCGCGAAGTAATTTCCGAGGTGTTGTACATGCGGGCAAGCTCGATCTGGGTCGGCAGCGGCTCATTGTGGCGTATTTTGCCCTCTGCAATCTGCCGCTTTAGATCCTCGATGATATGCTGATAGACATGTTTTCTTCTTCCACGCACGAACATTCCTCCCTACCTGACCCATATTCATGCCATGGAGTGCTCGGTTTCCTCCTGCGGGACAATGCGAAGCGGATAATTGGCATCTGCATCAATCCGATAGTTTGAAGGTACTTCGGCGGTACCGGTGAGCCCATCCGGACCCGTCTTCCACTTGATGGTCATCGTTTGATCGCCGGGCAAAGGCAGAACCGCTTCCGCCGACTCGACTCCATCATAAGGGGACTTCAGATGAATGATCCCGCTCCCCAAATCGGATAGATCTGCACCAAACACGAGCTCATTGAGCAGATACGCCGGCGATGCCCCCCAGCCATGACAAGCGCTGACAGGAATGCCCTCTTGCAGATAAGTCGGTGTATGGCCTTGATAGGTGCTCGGAATGGTGCAGGCAGGCATCTCCGCATCGAAGGTTTCCCACCAGGTCGTCGCTCCGCGACTCAACATCTCGCCCCAATAGCTGCGGATGAGCGACAATGCTTGTTCTCGGCGTCCGACATTGCGCAATACTTCGAGCACGATATGTTGGAAGAAGGGTCCTCTAACCGGCGGGAGTTTTTTGGCGAAATAGTAGTCGTCCAAGAAACGGTTCGTCTCTTTTTCCGTCATTATGCCGCACCAGGCTGCCATGAAATTTGTTTGCAGCGAATAGTTGTTGGATAACGAATCGCCGTCCAAGCAATCTACGAACAGTCCCTTCTCTTCTACCCACAGATGTGTACGAATGGCTTCCGCAAGGCTCAGCGCTTCCGCATCGGCTTGTTCTGCCTTGCTATCCGCAGGATCCAACGCACGCAGCATATCGGAGTATACCTTCAGCGCCTTGTATCGCAGGAAGGAGATCGCGGCAACCTTGTCGCGGCGGTCTATATCGTCCGTCCAATCGATAAAGCACCAATACCCTGTCCGATCTGCCCGCGCGAACAGTCCCGTATCATCGCTTTGCTGTCTGAACCAGTCGATCAAGCGATCGGTAACCGGCTGGAGCTCCGCGAGCAGCGCCGAATCGCCGGAGTACCGCCAATAATCATGTAAGCCGATTAGCCAATAGGCGCAGAAATCCGGCAACAGCATACCGTTATGCTCCGGACCGGTTCCCGGAATCGAGCCATCTGCCAGCTGAATGCGAGCGCCTTGAAGCAGACATTTGCGCAGCAGAGCCGTGTCCGCAAAGTTGGCGTAGATGATTTTGCCCATAACCATGGAATCCACCACCCACAGCGCCTTCTCGCGCCAAGGGCAATCCTCCGTATGATCATGAGAGTTCATTCGCGTCGTATACAAGCTCACCTCATGGATGCGGTTCAACAGATCATCCGAGCTGCCGAACTGCGTCTGCCTGGTAAACGGATATCCGACTTTCTCGCAGCTGAGCGAGGTGACTGTGACGGGAACCGGAGTCGCCATGAACGTGAGCTTCAAATATTGAAACACGCGCCGGCCGAATGGCTGTAGACGTTGGTAGCCCCGTTTGAGCACGAAGGTGTCTACTTCCTGCAGCTCCAGCGATTCTCCATAAGCGATTCGGATGACCCCGCCTTCCGCAGCGTCAATCTCGAGAATCGGCCTGCCGACAACAATTCGGCCGAAGTCATATACGACTGCAGGCATAGAGCCTGGTCTGGAAGCATCTGCCTTTAGGACGGTAGCTAAGTGTGGGTCTGTTGTCTCTTGAGTGTCTGCTGAAGCTGCCAGTAGAGATTCCGGCCCCGTTACGCTGCCTAGGTTCAATTCTGTACGTATAATGGCGGAGGCTTGGCACTCCTCGGTTGCAAGAAAGGGAATTTCACGTGCAATGAGGCGCGGCCACGGGCTGTTCGGATCGCACGCTTGTGCAAGCTCCTGCGAATCCGCCCATGCTGAGTTTGATTCTTTATAGTGAAGCTGCCGCCATTCGTCATCTTGCTGCGCCAGATAGATCTCTTTAAAGCCGCCCCATAAACTAAGCCGTTCATTGGTCGTGCGGAAGCGAGGGGACAGCCTTGATTTCCATGTGTGGTCAGTTGCTGAGATGACGGTTGCAACGTTAGCTTCCTCGACCACGAGTTGGGCGATGATGCCCGCTTCGCCTTGCATTTGGTTCGTAATGATGTTGGACTCGCCGAATTGGTAGCCCAGCACTGAAATGACATTATCGCCTGCTTGCAAGTAACGACCTACTTCATACGAATCATAGTACTGATAATCCGGCGTACATGGCGAAGGCCCGCGGCCGACCCATTGTCCGTTAATCCAGAGATTGTACTCCAGCCTTGCCGACAGATGAAGTACCGGTTGTTGCGCAAGCTCCGATGGCTCAAGATGAATTACTTTACGGAAATCAACATATTGGTTTTTGCAATCACCGCGCTGCTCCAGCCATATCCAGTTCGCATCCCATCTCATAGCCGATCTCCTCTATGTCCAATTTGCTTAATCTGACAACCTTAGATGAGTTAAGTATATTATGCAATTGTATTATTATCAATACGTATACATTATATTTTTTAATGTATAAAAAAGAGCCCTACTAATCATCTATTGATGATTAAGTACGGCTTTTTCGCATTTCATGATATGAAATAGGATACCTTATCGTTCGCGCAGCGCCTCGATGGCTTCTTCATCAAGCTCAATGCCGAGTCCCGGCGCCTTAGGCAGCAGCACTTCGCCGTCCTTGAACGTAAACAAGCCCGGTTTCTTCAGGATTCGATCTATATTCTTAACCGACTCTTCCGGTGTAAGCGGCGGGAAAATCAGTGCATACTCCAGCATCGAGCAAGAAGCGATGGAGGCTCCGACCTGCATCGTCGTCGTCCAGTCCGGACCGCTGGTTCCATGTAGTATGCATGGAACGCCGAAAGCTTCGGCGAGCGTACCAGCCTTGCGACATGGCCAGATCCCACCGCTGATCGCCGCATCCGGCTGCAGGATATCGACGGCTTGTTGGACCAAGTAGTCTCTGAATATAGGCAGCTCCTGCGCGAATTCCCCGCCGGTAATCGGAAGATCGACTTCCTCGGCGAGACGTCGATAGGATGCCAGATCATCACGGGCGAACGGCTCCTCAAGCCAATTCGCATCGACTGCCTCCAAGCCGCGCGCAACCTGAAGCGCTTGCTCGTAGGTCCAGATCCAGCCCGGCAGATGCGCGGTACGATCCAGCATTAGCTCTACTTTATCGCGGCCCCCGATCCGTTTGCGAACAAGCTCCAGCACGCGCACATCATCCATTGGATCCGGACGCCATGCGCGGATTTTGAACCGTTTATGACCCATTTCATAATATCGGACGAGCTGCTCCGCTTGATCCTCGATGGCAATATGCGATTGATCCGACTCTCCCGGCCATACGCACGTCAAATAATAAGGCATCGATTCTCTGGCGCTGCCAAGCAAGGAGCGTACCGGCAGCCCTGCCGCCTTGCCGGCAATATCCCACAAGGCATGCTCGACCGACGGACAGCCTGCAAGTGCGCCGCTTTGCAGATGCGCTTCAATGTCGAGCGGGCTCTTGCCAAGCAGGCGCGGCTTCACCTGCTGCTCCAGCTTACTCGCATCGGTTAACCGAAAGCCGTAGCCGGTAACGCCTTGGTCGGTTTGAATCCGGGTTAGACCTACGCTCGTTACGCGAAGATCATCCGGCTGAGTCGGGGGCGGAGCTAATCGAACTGTAAACGTCTCGATATTCGTAATTCTCATCCTGGCTCACTCCAATTCATTATTATGAATGATAAGTATACTGTAGGTGGAATTATGTCATTTCAAAGTATACATCGATAAAGAGGTCTTGTAAATTATCAATCTGGGTCGATTACTGAATACGGCAGCTAATAACCAGGCTACTACACACCATGTGCGGCACCTGCTACCTCTCTTTATTTCTTCTAATTGTGCCGTTAGAGTTTATTAATTAGCAGTTGGCGGTTAGCGGGCAGCAGTCTGCGCTCTGCAGCCTTCGTTACGCACAAAAAAACCTCTGTTTCCACTTCATAAGTGGCCACAGAGGCTTCCCCCCAATCGCATACTACCTGTCCAGCTCCAGCTTCTGCAGTCCACCTGTACTTCGATGGTAGAGAACGAATGCCATCAAACCAATCAGACCGAACAATCCAGCAGCGTAGAGCAGCCAAGAAATCGGCATCGTCTCCGACAAAGATGTGCTGAGCAGGGGCCCGATACTGCCGCGGATGCCGAACAGCATTAGATGAAGCCCGAACACAACCGCTTCACGCCCCGGAGCGAGTCGGAATACGTAAGCTAGGAAGCCGATATCCCAGATCGCGTCCCCTAAGCCTTGAATGCCGCTGCCAATCATAACAGCCGGCAAATTGCTGAAGATGGCATACAATATGGGGACGATCGCGAACGCAGCTAAACCATAAGCTACGGTTTGTTTGGCCGACAACTTATCAATTACACTGCCGACAACAAAATAAGAAACAAGCAGACAGGTAAAATAAGTCGCTCGCGCATAGCCAATTTCCGTATTCGTAAGCTCCAGCCAATTTACTTGAATAATTTGATACAGCGGCTGAGCGATAATGTTGCCGAAACCCGTAAATGTGCAAGCCAGGAAGAAGATCGCCAGCTCGCGATTCTGCTTGATGAGCTGCAGCTGCTCTTTAAGTGAAGCTCGCTTCGCAGTCTGCAGCTTGGACGGCGCTTCCTTACGCGCTTTCACCTTTGCGAAAACGAGAATGGAGATCACCCCGGTGATGGAAGCAAACAGCAGCGGCCCGGAGGGCCCGCTGACATCGATCCACTTGCCAATCATGAATGCGGTCGGAATCATAATGATTCCCATGGCTACTCTTGTATTGCCCATAAGCTTCCCGCGATGCTCAGGCGGATACATTCGGACGACCATCGAAGCATAGGCCGGCGCCTGCACCCCCATCAACGTATGGAATGCTAACGCTGCAACGACATACATCAAGGGAACGCCAAAAAATGCAGGCAGTATGATAAGTGCCCTTGCGATCAAGTTGGGAATCACGATAAACGGTTTCGGGTCGCCTGAGCGTTCAATCCAGCTTGCCCATAACGGAGAAAGCAGCAAACCAATTGCCGGAGCCGCTGACAGCAGTCCGACCTGGATATTGGAAGCTCCCTGCTGAATCGCCATCGGGATGTAAAACTGGTTGAACACAACATTAAAGAAGCTGAATAATACCGAGGCCGTGGCATCAAAGCAGAAATTATGCCAGGCTCTTGGACCGAGCTGCAGCCGCAGCGTCGAGACTAGCGATTTTATGGCATTCATATTCTATCGTTACCCTTCATATTAGATCATTTTTCAGAGTATAGTATAACACTCCTTACGTCTTTTGGCGTCTATTTTCCATTTTGACAAACCGTCTTGCATGGGGGCATAATGAACGTTAAGAGAACGTAAAGAGTTCGTTAAGAGATTACCAGATCAAGCTTGTGTATAGGAGGATTTCACCATGCCGCTTTGGCGCCTTAAACGGCTGTTTCAGATGAGGCCGTTTATTTTTTTCACCCTTATATTAGTCATTAAATCGACATTAGCGTGGCTCGTTATCTTTGACGGAGGTCCATCTTGGACGCTGCTCGTCACGGAGCTTCCATTCTTTTGGATCCTATTCTGCTTAATTGAATGGTTCGCCACCAAACGTAAGCTGGCGCTGTATGTGACGGTTAATTTACTTGTCACCGCGATCTTGTTCGCCGTCATTATGTATTACAAATATTTTGGAATCATCGTGACCTATCATGCACTGGAGCAGGTCAATCAAGTAACGGCCGTGAAGAGCAGCGTGTTCTCACTCCTGGATCCTTATTATTTGTTTATTTTTCTCGATATTATCGTGTTTACTTTCCTGCTCGTCAGACGATCGAAATTTCAAGGCTGGAAAACCTTCAGTCAGATCCCGCTTAGCCGAACCGTGATCTCGCTTGTTTTCATCATTTCGCTTGCACTGTGCCTCTTCAATATATTGCCCAATCGTGCCAGCATGAATGAAATTGTCAAAGCAGAAGAGATGGGTATACTCAATTACGAAATCTATACGATCTTCGCGGATGACAATACACCGAAAACACCGATGAAGGAGATTACCCGTGAGCTCATCGATGAAACAAAAGGAATCACGGAGCCCGCAGCACCTAATTACGCGAGCGTGGCAGCAGGCAAGAACCTTATTATTTTGCAAATGGAATCGCTGCAGAATTTCTTGATCGGACTCCAAATCGACGGACAAGAAATTACGCCGAATATGAACAAATTAGCTCGCGAGCATATGTATTTCCCTAATTTCTATCAGCAGGTCGGCCAAGGCAACACCTCCGATGCTGAATTCGTCGTGAATACGTCGTTCTATATTCCGCCGCGAGGCGCAGCAACGATGGCTTACAGTGACAGAGAACTGCCGAGCCTCCCTCGAATTATGGATCAAAACGGCTACCAGAGCGCTACGTTCCATACGAATGTCGTGGAATTCTGGAACCGAATCGGGCTTTATAAAGCGCTTGGATTTGACAAATACTATGATCAATCCTTCTTCGGCAAAGAAGATATGGTATTCTTCGGCCCTTCCGACGAGGTGTTGTACAAGAAAACAGCCGAACAGCTAGATAACATGCAGCAATCCGGCAAACCGTTCTATGCGCAAATTATATCCATGTCGTCCCATCACCCCTTCACAATTCCCGAGGCGAAATACAAAATGAAACTGCCTGAGCGTTATGAAGGTACTTTTGTAGGTGATTATATTCGCGCTCAGAATTACGCCGACTATGCGCTTGGCTTGTTCATTGACGATCTGAAGGCTCGCGGAATTTGGGATAACAGCGTATTCGTAACGTATGGCGACCACCTTGGTCTGCCGGTCTACTCGTTAGACAACGACGACAAGAAGCTGATGCGTGAAATCTACGGTCATGAATACGGGTTTACCGACATGATCAACATTCCGTTAATTATCTCGGCTCCCGGTATTACGGCACCGGCGAAGCTTCCGCAAATTGGCGGTCAATCGGATATTATGCCAACGATCGCGAATTTGCTTGGCATTTCTTTAGCGGATCACATTCACTTCGGGCAAGATCTGCTCAATCAAACGTCGAACATTCTGCCGGAACGTTACTACCTGCCTACCGGATCGATGATTAACGATCAAGAATTGTTTATTCCGGGTACTGCCTATAGTGACGGCACCCATTACCCGCTGCGTGGCACTGTTCAGAATGGATCAACGGTATCCGAGGATCAATACAATCGCGCACTAAAGCTGCTTCATCTATCAGACAGCTACGTGAGTCAACTGCCGCCGTTGAAGCCTTAACTACAACATCCTATGCCATTAATAAAAGCACTCTTCTCGCTAGCCGGTCATGATGCCGCTAATGAGGAGAGTGCTTTATTTGGGTGCATGTGGATACATTTTATCCGTACAACCCGTATTTGATTTCACAAACTGTGCCTTGCCCCGACTCGCTTGTGAATAAGATTTCCCCGCCCATGACCTTGACGAGACTGACGACGACCATCAACCCAAGTCCCGTGCCCTTCTCCTTCGTTGTGAAGAACGGCATTCCGATTCGTCTTAGCTGCAACTTGCTCATGCCCACTCCGGTATCGGAAATCTGAATGCATACCTGCCCCTTCTCAATCCGAGTCGAAACCGTTAACAAACCGCCTGCCGGCATCGCTTCAACAGCATTCTTCATTAGGTTCAACAGACATTGCTGAAACTTCTTCGGTTCCCCCATAATGTAGACGGCGTTCTTCTGCTGATGCATAATTTGGATTTCGATGCTGGACATAACAGACAGCGGCGCTATCCACGGAATGAGCCCTTCGATCTCCGCGATCACATTGATCGGTCTCGCTTCATCAATCGTCGGTTTGGCATAGTTCAAGAAATCCGTTATGACCGCATTCGCATGCTCCACTCCTTCTATGGCATGCAATCGATATCGTTCCATGGATTCGCTGTTGACGCCGGGCTTCGCCATCATTTGGAGAAATCCCTGTGTCGTTGTAAGCGGATTGCGGATTTCATGGGAAATCGAGGCCGCCAGCTCGCCAATCATATGGAACTTCTCGGCTTTATAAAGCTCTTCCTGCATATTCTCCTGACTTCTAACCTTATTGCAGGTTATGACGACAACAACAGCGGAGAACATCGTTCCAAGAGATAAGGCCAGCACTTGAGCCGCACTCAGTCCATCACTGTCAGGATACACCACGAGGAACACAACAAAATGTATTAGCATGAACAACAATGCATATCCCATTGTCCGTGAAAGCTCACTCTTCCATAACATCCGGTAATGAAACCATAGTCCCAGCAGCAATAATACGAGATTGCTTGCCAGATTTGCCTCGATATCCGTACCCACAAGGAAATATCCGCAAAGCGTAACCGCCGCACAAATCATTATTCCGGGAACCGCCCCTTCAAACACCGCCGCCATCATAATGCCGATCGGCATGAGATGCAGCGAGAAAACAAGCGGATCAATGGGCTCGATGATTTGGTAACAGGTAGATAACGCTACCATGATGATCGCGATTACCTGCTTCCTTCGCCGAGCCGACAGCATGATCCTTGGGCTTATAAATACAAATGTACAAGACGCTAATATATAGAGCAAACCATGAAATTGATAAATTAGGATGGCGGACATGGGTGTGGAACACGACTCCCTCTAGTAGGTTCGACAATAGAATAGTAAAAAATAACTATTTTTCTCATCTAACTATAACATAGAGTTATATGTTATATCTCCATTATTGGGAAAGATGTTCAATTATGGTTCCATCCATTTTGTGTAAATTTCATTCAACTGTTCTTGTACTTGCTCCCTTTCGCGCCAACGCTGAGCGAGCTCATCCACTCCGAGCAGCTCTGACTTCTCGTTCAGCTCCGTATCCATCTCTGCCAACCGGGCTTCGAACTGGCTGATTTGCTGCTCCAGCTTCTCCAAGTTGGGCTGCTTCGAGGAGGATTGGGCATGAAGGTCCACTGCTTGATTTCGCTTAACCGGAGATACATCCTTCTTCATGACGGGCGGCAGACTCTCATCCGTACGAAGCTGCTTGCGCTTCTCGGCATATTCATCGTAAGCGCCGAGGTACACCGTGAGCGCAGCTCGATCGAGCTCCCACACTTTATTCGCCAGTCGATTAATAAAATAACGATCATGCGATATCGCAAGAATCGAACCGGGGAAGTCTTCCAGCGCATCCTCAAGCGCTTCTCTGGAGGCGATGTCCATATGATTAGTCGGTTCATCCAGCAGCAGCAAATTCGGCTTCTTCAGGATGAGCAGCGCGAGCCGCAGCCGCGTCCACTCCCCTCCCGATAACTGGCTTACGCTCTTGAACACATCTCCTTGGGTGAATAGATACCGCGCCAAATGCGAGCGAGCTTCGCCCTCCACCATCCCCGCAGCCTCACGGAAATATGCGAGCACATTCTTCTTATAATCCGCAGGATATTGCTGCTGAGCCAAATAACCGATATCCACGCGTGCCCCGATATCGACCGATCCACTGTCCGGCGCTTCCGTTCCGAGAATCAGCTTGATCAGGGTCGTTTTGCCCGTTCCGTTAGGGCCAAGCAGCATAATCCTCTCGCCGTATAGCAGCATCCCGTTGACCTCGTGCAACAGCTTGCGCTCACCGTAGCTCTTGGTTAATCCCTGAAATTCAACGACCCGTTTCCCGGAGCGATCTGCCAGCTGGAGCTGAAACTCCGCTCCTTTCGGATCAAGCACCGGACGCTTCAGCCTCTCCATCCGATCCAGTGCCTTCTGCATCGAAGCCGCCCTGCGGAAGAACTTCTCGCTGCCGCCGATTCTGCCCCACTCATGCAGCTGCTTAATTGTCTCTTTCATCTTCTTGATAACCTTCTGCTGCTCTTGGTACTCGGCAAACTGCTGCAGCAGCTGCGATTCCTTCTCCTTCACATAACCGCTGTAATTGCTATGGTAAGTAACGGCTTCGCCGTCTTCGATATCGATTATTTTCTTAACGACATGGTCCAGAAACATCCTGTCATGCGAAACAATCAAGCAAGTACCGTCATATCCGTTCAGATACGACTCTAGCCACTGCACGCCTTGCAAATCCAAATGATTGGTCGGTTCATCCAGCAGCAGCAGCTCAGGCTTGCTGATAAGCTGCGCCGCAAGTCCAATCTTCGTCTTCTCCCCGCCGGATAAGGTGCCATACCGTCTTCCGTACATCTCACGCGGAATTAGCAGCCCCGTCGCAACCGTATCAATCTTCGCATCGAGCTCGTAGCCGCCTTCATTCTGAAATCGCTCCTGCAGCACGGAGTATTCACGAAGCAGCTGCTCCAGCCGCTTCTCGCTCGTTCCCGGATCGGACATTTCCAGCTCCAGCTTCGTCATTTGCGCTTTGCATGCTAAGAGCTCCGCATACCCGGATGCCAGCACATCGTATACCGTACTATCGTCCCAAGCCGCCGGGATTTGTGCCAAATATCCGATTTTCGTATCCTTGCGAATCGTGAGCTGCCCTTCATCCGGTTTAGATAGCCTTGCGATGAGCGAGATCAAGGTGGATTTACCGCTTCCATTGCGGCCAACCAACCCTACCCGCTCCCCTTCGTGAATTTCAAATGTAACGTCTTCAAGCACTAGCGTCGCGCCGTAATATTTCTTTATATGTTGACCATTAACGATAATCATCATGGAATCCTCCCAGTTGTTTCGGAAGATCGCCCCTCTATTGAAACCAACAAAAAAGAGCCGCAGGAAAATGCCCTGCGACTCTTCGGTCTTTACCGATCGAGGTCTAAGGTAGGCGTCTTCGCTTGAGTGATGGTGCCGTATTGGCAAATTTGGACAGACTGCTCCCGTTAGGTCCAAATGTATGCACGATGCCAGCCATAGCAATCGGCAGCTGGCTAATACGGTTGTTCACCATTTCTGAATTCATCCTACCCACACCTCCTTCCTAATATTTATTTAACAATAACACAGATTACAACCGTGCCGCAAGAAGGCCATGAAGAAACGGGCTATCGCCGTAAAAAAAGCTCATATCACTGTCCGCCCTCCCATACATATAGCTATGAAGCACACTCGCATTACAAGGGGGAAGCGAAATTGCACCAGGATGAGATCAAAGCATTAGAGCGAGCTATTGACGAGATCACTGAGATTGCACAAGGATTTGGCCTCGATTTCTACCCGATGCGGTATGAAATATGCCCGGCCGATATCATTTATACATTCGGCGCTTACGGCATGCCTACCCGGTTCAGCCATTGGAGCTTTGGCAAAACATTTAATAAAATGAAGATGCAGTATGATTTTGGCCTCAGTAAAATCTATGAGCTTGTCATTAACTCCAACCCTTGCTATGCCTTTCTGCTGGATGGCAACTCACTCATACAGAATAAGCTGATTGTCGCGCACGTATTGGCACACTGTGACTTCTTCAAGAACAATGCGCGCTTCAGCGCTACGAACCGTAATATGGTGGAAAGCATGTCCGCCACGGCCGAGCGTGTGAGTCAATACGAGATGGAGTATGGAACCGATGCCGTTGAGAAATTCATCGACGCTGTCCTCGCTATTCAAGAGCATGTCGACTCCACTATTATCCGGCCATATAAGCTGGATAAAGCCCATTACATCGAGCTGCTCAATAAAGCCAATCAAGTCGACAAAGTAGCGCGCCAATCACAATATGACGATCTATGGACGCTTGATGCAGAAGTACAAGCGGAGCAAGCGAGCCTCAAAGCTGCCAATAATGAACCGAAGAAATTCCCTCCTCAGCCGGAGAAGGATCTGATCTGGTTCATTGAGGAATACTCCCCGAATTTGCAGGATTGGCAGCGCGACATCATGTCCATGCTGCGGGATGAGATGCTCTATTTCTGGCCGCAAATCGAGACGAAAATCATGAACGAAGGCTGGGCTTCCTACTGGCATCAGCGGATCCTACGCGAGCTAGATTTAACGAGCGCGGAAACGATCGAATTTGCCTCGCTCAATTCTGCCGTTGTGCAGCCGTCGAGACATTCACTGAATCCCTATTACTTAGGGCTCAAGATCTTTGAAGATATTGAGCGCCGCTGGGATAACCCGACCAAGGAGGAGCAGGATCGCTTCGGACGCAAACCGGGTCTTGGGCGGGAAAAAATCTTCGAAGTGCGTGAGTTCGACTCCGATATTTCATTCCTGCGTAATTATTTGACGAAGAAGCTTGTGGGCGATCTAGATCTCTACGTCTTCGAGAAGAAAGGCGCGGAATGGAAAATCACCGATAAAGCATGGGAGTCCGTCCGCGACCAGCTCGTGACTTCAAGGGTCAACGGCGGCTTCCCAAGCTTAGTCGTAACGGATGGCGACTTTAACCGCGTCGGCGAGCTGTTCCTCTTCCATCAATATGAAGGGGTCGAGCTGGATTTGAAATACGTGGAGCGCACGCTCCCTCACGTCGTTCAGCTGTGGGGCAAATCCGTGCACCTTGAGACGGTCGTCGAGGACAAACGAATCGTATTCAGCTGCGACGGCAAGAAAACGAGCCGGAAATTCATTTAACGAGAAAAGATCGCATTCCCATGCAGCCACCTAGGTGACTGCGGGCATGCGATCTTTTTGTTGATCTATGCGTATCTCCATCACAGCACGAAAAAAGACCGCATCCCCAAACACTCCGGGGATACGATCTGCTAGGCCTCGACCCTTCTCACATCAACCTTCACTTCCAAATTCGCTTCGCTCGTTCCCCGGTAGACACCTTTGACAGGGACGATATCTTTATAATCCCGGCCATGGCCCAGCTTCACGTAACGTTCGCCGACCAGCGCATCATTCGTAGGATCGAACCCGCACCAGCCAAGACCCGGCGCATAGGCCTCCACCCAAGCATGTGAAGCCTGCTCGAAATCCGCGTTGCCCCCGCGCAAGTCACCGACAAAGTGATAACCGCTCACATAACGAGCCGGCACACCTTTCGAGCGACATGCCGCGATCATCAGATGGGCAAAATCCTGACAGACACCGCGACGTCTGCGCATCATGTCTCCTGCGATGGTGTGCACATTGGTCGCTTCCGGATCGTATACGAACTCGTTGCGTATCCGATTGGAAACATAGGCCAGCCAGCTGTATACGCCCTGCTCTTTCTCATTGGGATCACTTAGCAGAGGCGTTTCCGCAAATGCCGCAACCTCAGGCGTAATGCCTGTATACTCCGTAGGCAGCAAATATTCGGCAAACCGGTTCATCGCTCCGTCCGTCGCCAGCCAATCCCATGCTTGCTTAGGCGTCATGCCTTCCTGACCTTCAATCGGTTTAACGGCTTCCTTCGTGACGACCGTCATCTGCGTGCGAATGATCAACCTGCGATGCTGGTCATTGACAGAGAACGCGTGCACGCGATTGCCGAAATAATCGTCATAACTAAAGAGCGGTGCATTCGGCTCCACCGAGATGGAATGCTGATAACACGATTGCTGCTCATTCGTAAATGGCGTCAGCCGGATTTCATTGACACTGTCCATAACCGGATCCTTGTACGAGTATTGCGTTGTGTGCGAGATGCAAAGCTTCATGCGCTGACCTCCCCCATACGAAAAAAGGTATGAGCAAACGACACCCCCAGCTGCCCCGCAGCTTGGAGTAAATGTCCTGTAACTCGCCCTTCCTCATCCCGCTGCAAATCCTCCCGCTCCAAACAAGCCAGCTCCGCCTTCAGCTTCACCACTTGCCGGATGATCCGATCATGTGCCGTACGAAGCTGCTTCTCCTGCAGCTGAATACCGCGCAAATGCTCATCGAGAGCATGCAGAGAGTAATGAACGGAGCGTGGGAACACTTCATTCAGAATAAGGAACTCCATAATCGCTTCCTGCGAGAAACCATCCGCGTAATAACGTCGGAAAGTTTGGTAGCCACTAACGGAACGCAGCACCGCTTGCAGGAATGGATACACATCATTACCGCTATCCATATCCGAAGGGAGCAAGGTTCTGGACGTAATCGCAGATTGCATAATGCGAAGCGTATTCTCTGTTCGTTCCAGATAACGGCCGCATTCAATGAAATGGAACTCGTTCTCGCGCGGCATTACCGACTGTGTGATCCCTTGAAAGAGAGCCGTCCATTCTTTAATTTTGCCAAAAAATTGATGAGGCGACTCCCGGGTCCAATCCCCTGCCTGCTTCTCACGCAGCCACAGATAGAAACCGTTCGTCACATCCCACAGCTCACTCGGCAGCTTCTCCCGAAGCGTCCTTACGTTATCCCGAGCATGATTAACGCATGTAACGAGGGAATTCGCATTGTCGCGATCAAGGGTGATATACAGCACAACATCCTGTTCCGTGTAAGTGCCGTACTGCGACTCGTATGCGGCTCTGCTGCCGAGTGCATCGACGATCCGCCCCCATTTGCACAGCGATTGGGCCTTCTCGCCTGGTTCGCCTTTCGGTATCGTATGCGAGTCATCTGACTGAAGGTGATAGTGAACATCGATTAGCCGAGCATGGTTCTCCGCCCGTTCCATGTACCGCCCGATCCAAAACAAAGCCTCTGCATTCCGGTTCAGCATCGTCCATCCCTCCGCTTCCTATAATCGTTAACGACTAAGCACCCACGTATCTTTTACGCCGCCGCCCTGCGAAGAGTTCACGACTAAAGAGCCTTCCTGAAGCGCTACACGAGTCAATCCGCCCGGAATAACATGGGTTTGAGCGCCCATGAGCACAAATACGCGTAAATCAATATGGCGCGGCTGCATAGCCCCTCCGAGCATCACCGGCGCCCGTGACAGCTTCATCGTCGTTTGAGCGATGTAACGCCCAGGATCACGGCGGATGGCGTCTGCGAATGCATGTATCTCCTTGGAGGAAGCAGCAGGGCCAATAAGCATCCCGTAACCGCCGGAGAGAGAGGTTTCCTTGACTACAAGCTGATCCAGATTATCCAGTACATACTCCCGTTCTTCCTTGCGTGACAAAATGTAAGTAGGTACATTATGCAGAATGGGTTCCTCACCTAAGTAATAACGGACCATATCCGGTACATACGCATAGATCGCTTTGTCGTCTGCCACGCCTGTGCCCGGGGCATTGGCGATGGCAACGTTGCCTGCCCGATAAGCATTCATGAGACCCGGAACTCCGAGCAGCGAATCCGCTTGGAATGCTAATGGATCCAAATATTCATCATCAAGTCTTCTGTAGATGACATCTACCTGACGCAAGCCTCGAAGATCGCGCAAATAGATTTTGTGATCCTTGTAGACCAGATCGCGGCCTTCCACCAGATGGATTCCCATTTGCTGAGCCAGAAATGCATGCTCGAAGTAGGCGGAATTGTAAGCACCCGGAGTCAGCAGTACAATAAGCGGGTTCGGCTTCCCCGATGGCGCCAAGCTGCGCAGCGAGCTGAGAAACACATTCAAGCTGCGCTCGATATCCGCAACCGAACTGTTCAAGTACAAATCGGAGAACAGCTCACTCATCAAGCTTCTCCCTTTATATAAGTAAGAAAACCCTGACGGTGTACGAAGATTATCCTCCAGCACAAAATAGCGGCCCTTCTCGTCCTTAATTAAATCTATGCCGGATGCGGTCATATAGACGTTCTGCGGGACTTGCAGACCTGCCATCTCCGGTCGAAAATATTTATTACCGATGATCATTTGTCTTGGGATGATGCCGTCATTGACGATACGCTGTTCATGATAGACGTCACGGATAAAGGCATTCAACGCTTTAACCCGCTGCTTCATACCGCGTTCAATGCTTTCCCATTCATGCTTTGGAATGATGCGCGGAATGTAGTCAAACGGGATTGTACGCTCGAGCGGCTCGTTCTGATTCTGGGTGTAGAGTGTAAACGTGATTCCTTCCTCCAGCATCCGCTGTTGAATGGTTGTGTGGCGCGCTGTCAGCTCCGGCGGCTTCATACGGGCGAACGTTCGATGAACACTTTCATAATGTGGTCGTACATTAAGATCTTTATCGAACATTTCGTCGTAGAAAGATTGTGAATCGTAAGGATCGAATTGTGATTTCATCGCCATCGACATGTCAACCGCCTCCAAAGCCATCAGTGTCACTATCATGTCAGTTTTTGCACTATCTTGTCTGTTTCATCGTACTCAATTTGGATTATATTACTAAGATCATACTCAATGAGGTCACCTATGTCAACTTATATAACACATAAAAAGCCCGATATAGGCAGCCTTTACAGTAATTTAAGGAATATTATTGTTAGGTTACGCTTACACGCCTTCCTACCACATTACGCAGCGGAAGTCGCGTAGGTTACCCCTTCATTTTCTCGAATAATCAGGTGCTTTACTTTGTCGACGTTCGCTCCCGATACCGTGGCATATAAGCCGCCTCCGCTTTCGGCTGAATCATCGAAGTACACATTTCGTTCAACCGGATTGTAGCATACAGCTGCCGCCATATTAACAACAACGTTGCGATCAAGTCGCTCATAGCCGAATGGTCCAAATACGAGCGTCACTTGCTCCATCGTCTGAGGATACTGATAGCTCGCTCCACTCTTGGTCACAAACTTGGGCCCATTCGAAGAATGTGACACGAAGCATATCTTATCCATTGGAACCCACTCGCTTTCTCCGTTCTTGTTCAGCAGCAACAACTGCATGTCCAACACCCCTTCTGCAACAAAATAAGAACTTATGTTCTTATTCTAACAGATGATTGGTTTGCCTGTACACCGCCTACATGCTTGTACCTCTCTAATCGAATGAAGGCCGCAGTACGCAACTTGCGCGTACTGCGGCACTCTCACTCTACTATCGGTTAAGCAAGCTTCCTACGTAACGCAGCAGCTCGTTGGAACAGACCGGGCAGTATCCATGCTCATCAATCAGCCGCTTTGTTACTTCATTAATACGCTTGAGTTGTTTCTCATCCGGCGTTTTGGTCGAAGTCGTGATTTTTACGATATCCTTTAGATCCGTAAACAGCTTCTTCTCGATCGCTTCGCGCAGCCGTTCATGGCTGTAGTAATCGAATTTCTTACCTTTACGAGAGTACGAGGAAATCCGAATCAATATCTCTTCTCGGAACGCTTTCTTCGCATTCTCCGATACTCCGATTTGTTCCTCGATCGAACGCATGAGCCGCTCATCCGGATCCATCTCTTCGCCCGTAAGCGGGTCTTTGATCTTCGCCCAGTTGCAGTACGATTCAATGTTATCGAGATAATTCTCGAATAGCGTTCTTGCGGACTCTTCGAAGGAGTAGACGAACGCCTTCTGAATTTCTTTCTTGGCGAGTCCGTCATATTCTTTCCTGGCTGTGGAAATAAAATTTAAGTATCGCTCCCGCTCTTCCTTCGTAATCGAAGGATGCTGATCAAGTCCGTCTTTCAATGCACGCAGCACATCAAGGGCATTGATACATTGCAGGTCCTGCTTTATGAGCGCGCTCGAAATCCGATTGATGACATAGCGCGGGTCAATACCCGACATGCCTTCTTCGATGTATTCCGACTGCATTTCCTTCAGATCCGCTTCCTTGTAGCCTTCAATCTCCTCGCCGTCATACATGCGCATTTTCTTAACGAGGTCCATCCCTTGCTTCTTCGTCTCTTTCAGTCGAGTCAAGATGGAGAAGATTGCCGCAGAGCGCAGCGAGTGCGGCGCGATATGAATGTGTTTCATATCGCTTTGACCGATTAGCTTGTTGTAAATCTTCTCTTCCTCCGACACCTTCAGGTTGTAAGGGATCGGCATAACGATCATCCGGGATTGCAGCGCCTCGTTCTTCTTATTGGCGATAAAGGACTTATACTCGGTTTCATTCGTATGCGCGATGATAAGCTCATCCGCTGAGATCAAGGCAAATCGGCCGGCTTTGAAATTGCCCTCTTGGGTCAGAGAAAGCAAATTCCAGAGAAACTTCTCATCGCATTTGAGCATCTCTTGGAACTCCATCAGACCGCGGTTCGCTTTGTTCAGCTCGCCATCGAATCGATAGGCACGCGGATCGGATTCTGAACCGAACTCCGTTATGGTGGAGAAATCGATGCTTCCTGTCAAATCGGCAATATCCTGAGACTTCGGATCAGATGGGCTGAACGTTCCAATCCCGATACGGTTCTCCTCGGAAATCAATACACGTTCGACTTGGACATTCTCAATATCGCCGCTGTATTCCGTTCTTACTCGCATCTGACAGGATGGGCACAGATTGCCTTCGATTCGGACACCAAGCTCCCGCTCTGCTTCAGGCCGCAGTTCATGCGGGATAAGATGCAGCGGATCCTCATGCATCGGGCAGCCTTTAATTGCGTATACAGCTCCTCGTTCTGTTCTGGAGAACTGTTCGAGGCCTCGCTTGAGCATCGTAACAATGGTGGATTTGCCGCCGCTGACAGGTCCCATAAGCAGCAATATCCGTTTCCTCACATCAAGCCGCCGGGCTGATGAATGGAAGTATTCCTCTACAAGCTTCTCAACGGCACGATCCAAGCCGAATATTTCTTGTTCGAAAAACTTGTATTTCTTCGCTGTGCCACCATCATCCACAACCCCGAACGACTCGATCATCTCATAAACACGAGAATGCGCGGTCATGGCCGGAGTAGGATCTCGCTTCAGCAGGTCGATGTAGTCCTTGAAAGATCCGCTCCAAGCAAGTTTTTCGCCTTCCGCTCTGTACGCCGATATCCGTTTCAAAATATCCATGCCGTAACCTCCTATAAGTTTTGCGATTGCAAAACTCACTTCGTAAGCCTATACTCCGACCAGCCTGATGCCACTTACTAGAACGCCTCATGCATGCGGGTAATATTTATCCAGCCATCTAAAGCTGCCCGGCATTTTTTATTGAAGTATTACATTCCTATGCGCTTTCGCAAGGGAAGTTGCCCTATTTTTTAAACAAGATTCCGCCATAATTCGCACTCTGCAGACACTAATTTTACAAAATGTTAATTCTGTTAAAACGAGCATCTGCCCGTCTCTATTGCGCTCGAAGCTATATGTATGAAGACTTGACTCCTTCCTTCGCGCTCCTATAATCCCATGTCGAATGGCGGCGTTTGCGACAAATTTCTGGCGTGGCCGACACGAATAAAGTTGTGACACCGGATGTAACCACGAATTAATGGCTTAAGGGGATGTCCATAATGTGCTATAATCGTGAACAGACTACCCTCCAACGGAATCGAGGCGATGAATTGGCTGTCAAACACGAAACCGAGCTGTATCCGCCAATCAAGTCTTATTTTGAGAAACAGGGATTTGAGGTAAAGAGCGAGGTCATGCATTGCGATCTCGTTGCGATCCATCCGGATACGAATGAAACCATATTGGTGGAAATGAAGAAAACCTTCAATCTCGCGCTGCTGCTCCAAGGTATCGAGAGGCTGCGATTAAACAGCCATGTTATCCTCGCCGTCGAACGCAATCGCAAGAAGGTCGGTGCACACAATCAGCGTTTTGGCGACCTGACCGAGCTGTGCCGCATGCTTGGTATCGGCTTGATGACGGTAACCTTCTTCAAGACCAAATCACCTGTGCTGGAGATGCTTTGTCAACCAGGTGATCCGCCGGTGAGAGGACAGCGGCGCGTCCGTCAAGCACGGCTGCT
Source organism: Paenibacillus sp. J22R3 (assembly GCF_056269305.1). Classification (NCBI taxonomy): domain Bacteria; kingdom Bacillati; phylum Bacillota; class Bacilli; order Caryophanales; family Paenibacillaceae; genus Paenibacillus; species Paenibacillus sp. J22R3. The sequence goes on from NZ_JBWDNS010000003.1 coordinate 171,176, forward strand.
CACCGAGTTTCGTGAACGCAGCGGCGACTATAATACCGGTGGCAGCAACAACCGCAAGCTCGTCACCGCGTATCGGGAGAAGGCACTTCGTGTGGCATGGGCGCTTAGCCGGCACGGCGAGCTTTCCCCACGCGCAGCAGCGGAGCTGACAGGAATTCCGCGAGCCAACCATTTTCTCCAGAAAGATTACTACGGCTGGTTTGAACGAATACGGCGAGGGCATTATAGCTTGAAACCGGACGGAGCTGCAGCGCTGAAGCAGTACAACCATATTATTGAAGCTTGGCTGCAGCAGCAGCCTGCACAAGCGTTAAACACCGCAATCATTCCTAGAAACAACTGATCAAAGGAGACCGGATACAGATGAGCGAAACGAATAGCTTTAAGATCATTGGCAATGTTGAGGATTTCCCGGAATTTCCTGCACATGTGAAATTGAACAACCAGCCGTATTACATTGTTGAAGCACCGCGCAAGGCCGATGAAGAACAGCGTTATAATCTCATCTCGGCGATCTGTCCGCATGCAGGCGGTATTGTCAGACCGCATCTCAATGAGCTTATCTGCCCGCTGCACTACTGGTGCTTCGATAAAGCGACAGGTGAATCCACCAACATTCCGGGAGAGCAGCTGGATTGCTCGCCGCTGGAGGTTCGGGACGGACAATTTCTGCTTCAGGCCTAATTCGAACATAACCAAACAGAAGAAGCCCAGACTCCTCATAATAAGGACTCTGGGCTTCTTCTCTTAGCCTTAGACATCTATGTTCATGAATTAGCGACGCGCCAGAAACTCATTCAACGCTTCTGCGAAGCGTGAAATACCGGTCGCCATGCGCTCCCCTTGTGTATACGTAAAGTTCAGACGAGCCGTATTACGTGCAGGCTCAGCCGCATAGAAGGATGAGCCGGGAACGAAGGCCACATTCTTCTTCACAGCTGCGCGAAGCAGTGCTTCGGCATCCAGTCCTTCAGGCAGCTCCAGCCAAAGGAACATACCGCCTTTAGGCTCGATCCACTTCACATCGCTCCAGCCCTGCTGCGTCAGCAGCTTCTGCATTTGCTGCATACGGTCGCCATACGCCTGTCTGATCACTTGAATGTGATCATCCAGCGAGAAATGCCGGAGCAGCTGATCCAGCGTCTGCTGATCGAGTGAACTGGAGTGCAGATCAGCCGCTTGTTTCGCTTTCGCCATCATCGAGATCACGTTGCGATTGCCGATTGCCCAGCCTGTACGAAGCGCCGGTGCTACTGTTTTGGAGAAGGTACTTGTATAAAGGACATTGCCGCCATCTGCTTTACCATCAAGCGAGAACAAGGTCGGATAGTCGGCATTGACATCAAATTTAATATCCCCGTATGGATCATCCTCCAGAATGGGAACACCATAACGATGGCTTAGTTCAAGCAGTCCTTTGCGGCGCTCCATGCTCCAAACACGCCCCGTTGGATTACCGAATGTCGGCACCACATAGATCAATCTAGGTTTATGCTGCTTGATGAGACGCTCCGCTTCCGCAATGATCATGCCGTCTTTATCGCTGGCAACGGGAACAACATCCAAACCGCTTAGATTAAATACCTGCAAGCTTGCCAAATAGGTTGGGTTCTCCACCAAGACAATATCGCCCGGCTCCATCAGGACTCGAGTAATCAGATCAATAGCTTGCTGCGAGCCGGTGGTCATGATCATTTCATCCGGCTGGACGGGCATGCCCTTCTGTGCCATCCGCACACAAAGCTGCTCACGAAGCGGCAAGAATCCCTCCGTAAGAGCGTACTGCAACGTATTCTTACCGGAACGGAATACCCGCTCGGACGCCTCTCTTACCGCGTCAATCGGAAACAATTCTTCGGCAGGCAAACCGCCTGCGAACGAAATAATCTCTTTGCCTTGCGTTAGCTTCAATATGTCGCGAACAGCAGATGATTGCAGCCGTTCGACATGATTCGAAAACCGGTATTCCACGTTCATTCCCTCCCCATTTCCTTTATCACACATTTTACGCGCAATTGGTGATGGGAGCAACTAGAAGAACGCTTTACAACATACGGATTTATTCGGTTTTCTTCAATTTGTTACAGCGTTCACCAATGTGTTGTATTTTATGTCTGAGTCAGAATTACTGCAACATCTTGTTCACAACTTTGTTCGTTTTCTTTTTGCATGTCGTTGGGTATAATAAAGTGGAGTATGTATGATATGTACTGGCAGCTTAGGAGGGAATACGAATGACCATTAATTTTCTTATCGTCCTCACTGTCTCGGCCTTGTTTCTGATCGCCATGTGTACGGCGTCTTACAATGACGACAAGACTAAAGGTTTGTAATGCAATAGGACCAAGAGGTTCAACAAAAAGAAGCTTTCAACGATTGTTGACAATCGTCGGAAGCTTCTTTTTTGATGCAAATGGAGTTCCACACTGAGTTAACTCCGGCGCAGTCCTGCCATCTCTGTCATACATCCTCCGCACAGGTAACGCTCTTTAAACTCGCGTACACCCTCAAGTGTGCCACAGAACACACAACGGGGACGATAACGTTCCAAAATGATATGATCACCCTGAACAAGAATCTCAACGGGGTCCCCTTCATTCATTTGGTATCTTTTACGTAGCGATTTTGGCAATACGATACGCCCTAATTGATCCACTTTACGCACAACACCAGCCGGTTTCACAAATTCACATCTCCTGTAGTCGCATTTTGCAAGTAAACGTCATATGACAGTTGCTCCCTACTAGGTTCGATAATGACCGGTGATTTCCTGCAATTATTTCGATTTTCTTAGTATTCTGCAATAATAAACGCCTAAATATAAATTAATCTTAACTTAACCCCACAAAACCGTTTTGTCGAAATGCCTCGAACACCACAATTGCCGCAGAATTCGATAAATTTAGCGATCTTACTTTGTCGGTCATCGGCACTCGAATACAGGTATCAGGATGCGCATCAAGCACATCTTGCGGAAGCCCCTTGGTTTCTTTCCCAAACACGAAGAAATCTCCGTCTTTATATTGATGCTCCGAATACACCTTCGAACTTCTCGTGCTTGCGCAGAAGAAGCGCCCCTCCGGATACAATTCCTTTAGCTCCTGGAACGAATCATGATAGTGAACCTCTACTGCATGCCAATAATCCAACCCCGCCCGTTTCAATGTCTTATCGTCTGTGTTAAAACCCAGAGGCCGAACCAGATGAAGAATTGTACCTGTTGCTGCACAAGTACGTGCAATATTGCCGGTATTTGCCGGTATTTCCGGTTCAACGAGAACGATATGAAATGCCATTTGTTATCAAATCTCCTTCACATTTTACACAGCTTTTACGCTTGCTTAATCTATTGAGAAAACTTGTATGTCATAATACCACTATAATGTTGCACGAAAGGGGAACATAAGCGCTTGAAAAAGAAAATATTAATCGTCGATGACGAGCCATCAATCTCCACATTGCTTGAGTTTAACTTAAAACTTGCCGGATATGAAGTGCGTTGCGCTTCAGACGGAGAAGCTGTGTTCGACTTCCTTAAACCGTTTCGTCCTGATCTCATCGTGTTGGATCTTATGCTCCCCAAGATGGACGGACTGCAAGTATGCCGCGAGCTTCGCAAACAAAATAACGTCGTTCCCATTATCATGTTAACTGCGCTCCACGATGTAAGCGACAAGATTGCAGGACTTGATCATGGCGCTGACGACTATATGACCAAACCATTCTCGCCGCAAGAGCTGCTGTCCCGCATTCAAGCCATATTGCGCAGAACACAGGCGCTGCCGGGATCAGGCGAATCAACAACGCATACGATTGGTCCACTAACCGTTCTGTCCGAGCAACGTGAAGTTCAGCTCGAAGGCAAGTCTGTGGAATTGACCCCTAAAGAATTTGAACTTTTACTTTACTTATGCCGTCACCGCGGGAAAGTACTTAGCCGTCAGCAGCTGTTGCACGGTGTGTGGGACTATCATTTTCTCGGCGACACACGCATCGTTGATGTGCATATCAGCCATCTACGTGATAAAATCGAAAAAAATGCGCGAACGCCTGAATATATCATGACGGTCCGAAACGTTGGCTATAAACTCTCCGGACCGGGAAGCAGCACATCTACTGCTGATTCGTCATTAGCGTAACGCATGCACACCTATATGCACTCAACAAGACCGCCGACCTTCCACGAATGGAAGAATCGGCGGTCTTGTTGCTTTGCCTATTTATCATGATTTCGACTACTAGCCATTGCGCTTCTGGAAATCGCCCATGAAATCTGCAAGTGCCTTGCAGCTCTCAAGCGGTACAGCATTGTATGTCGATGCCCGCAAACCGCCAACACTGCGATGACCTTTCAAGCCAACAAAACCTTGCTGTTCGGATTCCTTCACGAACTGCTTCTCCAGCTCTTCCGAACCGAGACGGAACGTGAGGTTCATGAGCGAACGGCTATTCACGTCTGCAAAGCCGCGGTAGAAGCCGCCGCTGTTATCGATGGTATCGTAGATCAGCTTTGTTTTGTCGCGATTGAATTGCTCCATCGCCGCAACGCCGCCTCTCTCCTTCACCCATTTCAACATGAGGCCAACCAGATATACCGAGAAAGACGGCGGTGTATTGTAGAGGGAATTGTTCTTCACATGTGTATCGTAGCGAAGCATCGTCGGGATCGTTTTCGGGCTCTCCGAAACCAAATCCTCGCGTACGATAACAATCGTTACCCCGGATGGTCCCAGGTTCTTCTGTGCACCGGCATAAATCATACCGAATTTGCTGACATCGACCGGACGGCTGAGAATATCACTCGACATATCGCCGATCAGCGTCACATTGCCGGTTTCCGGATAAGCCGCAAATTGCGTGCCTTCAATCGTTTCATTCGACGTAATATGCAGATATGCGGAATTTGTCGGGAGTTGCAGGCTGCTTAGGTCTGGAATGCGATTGAACTTATCCGATTCCGATGAAGCTACGATCGCGGTTTCGCCAAACAGCTTCGCTTCCTTGATCGCTTTGTCTGCCCAGCTGCCTGTGTTAACGAATGCCGCAGTTTGGCCTGCATGCAACAAATTCATCGGGATCATAGCAAATTGCGTACTTGCTCCACCTTGCAGGAATAGTACCTTATAATTGCTTGGAATTCCGAACAATTCGCGAAGGAGCGACTGCGCGCCGTCATTAACCTCTTCAAAAATGCTGCTGCGATGGGACATTTCCATAATGGACATGCCTGCACCTGCATAATCAATAAATTCCTGTTGTGCCTGCTGCAATACTTCCAGCGGCAATGCCGCTGGTCCGGCATTAAAATTATACGCACGATTCGTCACTGTAGCTCACTCCACTCTTCAATTTGCTTATCCGTATGATAGCAAGTTTCACGCTTCGCATCAAGTGTAAAAAGTCGAACAAAAACCAACAGTTTTATTACGAATATTCGGATTTAGCGTTTTTTATGAATAATGAAAAGCGAGCTCTCCGTGAGAGAGCTCGCTGAAAGTAATTTGTAGAATAAGTTCGGATTAGCAGTCGAAGTATAGACTGTACTCGTGCGGGTGAACACGGATTGCAACAGCTTTCGCTTCAGCACGCTTCAGTTGTACGAAGTTGTCGATGAAGTCTTTGGAGAATACGCCGCCTTCAGTCAAGAACTCGCTGTCAGCTTCCAAAGCGTCAAGCGCTTCATCAAGCGTTCCTGGAACCGAGCGAATTTCTTTCTTCTCTTCTTCAGGAAGATCATAGATGTTTTTATCGAATGGACCATAACCAAGAGCAACTGGGTCCAGCTTGCGCTTGATACCGTCAAGACCTGCAAGCAGCATCGCTGCGAATGCGAGGTATGGGTTAGCTGTGGAGTCCGGTGTACGGAACTCGATACGGCAGCCTTTCGGCGTAACTGCAGCAACCGGGATACGGATTGCAGCGGAACGGTTACCTTTCGAGAATACAAGGTTTACTGGCGCTTCGTAGCCTGGAACAAGACGCTTGAAGGAGTTCGTCGACGGGTTTGTAATTGCGATCAACGCCGGAGCGTGGTGCAAAATACCGCCGATGTAGTGCATAGCCAGTGGGCTCAGGTTTGCATAAGCACCTTTGTCATAGAACAGTGGGGAATCACCGTCAAAGATGGAGGAGTGAACATGCATTCCGCTGCCGTTGTCGCCGAAAAGCGGCTTAGGCATAAATGTTGCAACTTTGCCCCATTGGCGAGCAACGTTGTTGATGATGTATTTGTATTTCATAAGGTTGTCAGCTGTTTTAGTCAGCGTATCGAAACGGAAGTTGATTTCAGCTTGACCAGCTGTTGCAACTTCGTGGTGATGACGCTCAACGCGAAGGCCGGATTCTTGCATGATGCGAACCATTTCGCTGCGGATATCTTGTTGGGAGTCAACAGGAGCAACCGGAACGTAGCCGCCTTTTACAGGAATTTTGTAACCAAGGTTACCGCCTTCTTCTTTACGAGCCGTATTCCAGCCAGCTTCAGCGGAATCCACTTCGTAGTAGGAAGTGTTCATTTTGCTTTCGTAACGAACTTCGTCGAAAATGAAGAACTCGGACTCAGGTGCGAAGTATGCTGCTGTTCCCACGCCGGACTTCTGTAGGAATTCTTCTGCTTTCTGAGCGATGCCGCGCGGATCGCGCTCATAGCGCTCGCCATCTGGCGTATGAATGTTACACATAATATTCAATGTTGGGTGATCTGTGAACGGATCGATGAAGCTGGACTCTGTGTCCGGAATCATAACCATATCAGACTCTTCAATACCGCGGAAACCCGGGATCGAGGAACCGTCAAAAGCTACGCCGTTAACAAAAGTGTCGGCATCTACTTCCGTGGAAGGAAGTGTGATGTGGTGCGCGTGGCCGGAAAGATCCACGAAACGGAAATCTACAAACATGATGCTGTTCTCTTTAATAGTGCTCAATACGTTTTGAACTGACATTAGGTATTTCCTCCATTTCCGAACATTTGCGATGTGTAGGACATTAATTGTTCAACTTCTGATCTGAAACTATGATTGTTATTATAGGGTTTCAAGTTTAATACCGTCAATAGTCATGTAAGGTATTTTTTAAAGCACTTGTTAGATAACTTCACATAATTGTCAGATTGTTGAAATCCCCTGTATTGACGCCAAAAACAAGAAGCTGCAGCCCCCATAAATGAAAGGTCGCAGCTTCTTATATTCCGATAATTATACAATGGCATGAATTATTATTTGATCCAAGTATTGAAATATTCAGCTGGCTCTTTAGGTGTGTCGAAGCGTCTGCCTACTAATTTTCCCAGCTGTTCCAATTCTTTTAGAAGGTTCGCGAATTGGTCAGGGAACAACGATTGAACGCCATCGCCCGTCATGGAATTATCAGGATCTGTATGCATTTCAATGATAAGACCGTTTGCACCCGCAGCAACAGAAGCTTTCGACATCGGCTCAACCAGCTCGCGACGACCTGTTCCATGGCTCGGATCCGAAATAACCGGCAGATGGCTGAGTGATTGCAGCACCGGAATCGCGGCCAAGTCGAGCGTATTTCTAGTATAGGTCTCGAAAGTACGAATACCGCGCTCACAAAGCATAACGTTCGGATTTCCGCCGGCAAGAATATATTCGGCAGCGTTCAAGAATTCATCATAGGTTGCACTGAAGCCCCGTTTAAGCAGAACCGGCGTCTTCACCGTACCCAGCTTCCTCAGCAAATCAAAGTTCTGCATGTTACGTGTGCCAACTTGCAGAATATCAGCATACTCACAGCAGATATCTACGTATTCCGGCGTCATTACTTCCGTAATCGTGAGCAGCCCATGCTTGCGGCCTGCTTCCGCCATCATTGCGAGCCCTTCAACTCCAATACCTTGGAAGCTGTAAGGTCCTGTGCGCGGTTTAAACGCACCACCGCGGAGTATTTGGCCGCCGGCAGCTTTCACCAGTCTGGCAATCTCATCGATCTGCTCCGGTGTCTCTACTGCGCAAGGGCCGCCCATAATGGCTAGATGCTCCCCGCCGATCTTCACGCCTTTAATTTCAATGACCGTATCGTCCGGATGGAAGTCGCGGCTGGCGAGCTTATAGGACTTCGAGATCTTGATGACGTTCTCGACGCCTTTCATTTGACGAAGATGCTCAGCCAAGGTTGGCTCTGCTTTCCCGATAATACCGATAACCGTCCGGTCTGTCCCGCGGGAAACATGCGCCTGCACCCCCGCTCTCTCGATATGCTGCACGATCTCACCAATTCGCTCTTCCGTTACATTATTTTGCGTAATTACGATCATAAGTTCGACTCCCTCTCTATCACGCTTAGACGCGTGTTCGCTTCGACGCTTTTATGCTGTTAGGCTTTTATGCTTTTAATCGCTAAAGCAAATATACATGAAAAAACCGGCCTCGTCAAGAGACCGGCTTGCTGTCCTATGTTTTATTCCGTGACTGGCTTCACTTCGACAGATACCCGGCGAAGCTTTCTTTTCTCCTTGCGTTTATTGGCCACGTACTGCAGCGTCATCTTCACAGGGAAATAGAATAGCGCGCCAAGCACCATACCATCAATAATTCCGCCCACTATCAGCTTTAAATTAACAAGCAGCATGTGGTCGAGCCATTCCGGCGCTAAAGGCACCGAAATTTTGATATGGTTCGGAAGAACCCAGCCGCCAACCATACTATTGATAAATGCGACTGGAATAAAGATAATTTTGCCAAAAACAAAACCGATCAATGCGCCCGCCAAACTGGCATTCATCATATAGATCAGTGGGAAAATCAGGAAAAAGGCTAGCCCGTAAGTTGGTAAAGTAAACATTTCGACAAAAATACCGATAGCGAAACCGAGTGCTACAAACGATGGGCCGCCTGGTGCCCGCATAAGCTGCGTATATTTCAATTTGAGCCAACGTTTCATCGAGCGCGGTTTGCTTGAAGTCGTCATTTGAGTAGCGCCCCTTTCACTCACAGCGACGATTTCACTCGCACAGTAGGCAACAATTTGTTCATGTTGACTGTACGCCGTGCTTCCCAGGTAGAGGAATCCTCGTCGTTAAACTGCTCCAGGTAAGCGATGACTTCCTTTGTTAACGGTGTCGGTGTCGATGCCCCTGAAGTTACAGCTACCCGCTTCTTGCCTTTCAACCACTCCACATCAATCTCCGATACATCCGAAACGCGGTAAGCCGGCACGCCGGCAATCTCTTCCGATACCTGCGCAAGCCGGTTGGAATTGTTGCTTCTGGGATCGCCTACCACGATACATAGCTCGGCTTCCTTGGCTTGTTCCGCAACCGCTTCTTGCCGAACCTGCGTCGCCAAGCAAATTTCATTATGGATTTCTGCTGTAGGGAATGTCTTCAGCAGCTTGCTGATCAAATGCCTGATGTCCCATTGCGACATCGTCGTCTGATTCGTAATAATGATTCGATCGCTGCTTAACGCAAGCGCATCAATCTCATTCTCACGCTCTATGAGATGAACATGATCAGGTGCAATACCGATGGCGCCTTCCGGCTCCGGATGCCCCTTCTTGCCGATGTAGATGACCTCGTAGCCCTCAGAAACCTTCTCCCGGATCAGATCATGGGTTTTGGTTACATCCGGGCAAGTGGCATCCACGACCGTCAAGCCTCTGTCCCTCGCGCGTCTGCGTACTTCCGGAGAAACACCATGCGCTGTGAAAATAACGGTACCGCTCGAGATTTGTTCTAATATTTCCAAACGGTTCTCGCCGTCAAGCGTAATGATGCCTTCTTGTTTAAACGCTTCTGTCACATGACTATTATGAACGATCATGCCCAAAATATAGATCGGCCGCGGCAAGTCTAAATTTTTGGCGGTTTGCAACGCCAGAACCATGGCATCAACGACGCCGTAGCAATAACCACGCGGTGAAATTTTCACAATTTCCATACTGCTTGCACCTGCTTTCCTGCTAAACCAGTGTTCACGGACAGGCCTCTTTAAGACCCAGTTCTATTTATTATACTTCATTCGACTTCTCGTGGAAAGCAATCGGAAGCCATACGACAAATGTCGTTCCCGCACCTTCTCGCGTCGAAACCTCGACCGAACCGCCATGCTCATCAATAATCCACTTGGCAATCGACAATCCCAGGCCGGTTCCGCTCGTTTCACCGCGCGATTCATCTGCACGATAGAATCGTTCGAAGATGTAAGGAACCTGCTCGTGGTCCATGCCAATTCCGGTATCTTTGATGACAATGCCGGCTTGATCGCCGGATACAATGGCACGCAGCTCTACATAGCCGCCAGGTGTGTACTTGAATGCATTCTCGACGAAGATAAAAAAGAGCTGACGAAGAAAATCGGCATGCGCATTTACTTCTACGTTTGAAATGGCATCAAGGTTCCCGATTTTCCATTCTGCTTTTCTTGGAAGCAGCTGTGCCTTACGTGCCACGTCCTCAACCAGCGGCAGGAGCGGCTGCACGGACTTCTCCATTTGGTAGCCGGCATCTGCGCGCGCAAGGGACAATAGATCATTCACAAGGCTGGACATTCGTTTCGCTTCGCCTGCGATATCCAGCATGGATTCACGGGTCAGCATCATCCGACTGCGTTCTTGTTCACTTAATTGCGGCATGCCTTCACCGTCTGCATCGGTTCCCTGAGTTAACGTCGGCAGCCACATCCGCTCCAGCAGCTCGATATTTCCGCGAATCGTCGTAAGCGGTGTGCGAAGCTCATGCGATGCATCGGAGACAAATCGCCTTTGCGCTTTGTAGGCTTCGTTCAACCCATTGTAGGTCGTTTCGATACGGCCTAACATGCCGTTTAACGTATCGACCAAGCGTCCAAGCTCATCGTTAGGTGGTCCTTCTCTCGGAATACGCACGCTGAGATCAGAACCATTCTGGATTCGGTCACTCGCACGAATGACATTCTCAATCGGCCGCAGCGCCTGACGCGCAAGAAATAACCCAATCGTAAAGGCGATGAGTACGACAATAATCAGGGAAGAAATCAAGGTCGTCCGCAGCTCGGTCAGAAACTTATCTTCCCTGCCTGAATAAGCCGCAACCTGCAGCAATCCGAATATTTCATTATTTTGCTTCAAAATATGCCGATATACGAGAAACGGATAAGGTCCTGCCTTTACATGCTCAAACCCTTCGTAGCTATCGTTGATTTCCTTTACGTCCGGCTTAGGGAGAAGCTGGTCGATCCTGCGCAGGTTCGACGTCGTCTTGACGACACCATTCTTATAATTATCAACTTGAATAAACATCTCGTCATCGCCGATAACGAAATTCGGCGTTTGATAATTACCGAACATATCCAGCGTGGACGTAATATTGATCGCATTGACTTGCTGCTCGATCTTGGCTCTCATTTCCTTGTACGTGTTGTAGTTGACGAAGAAATAGATGGCGACCCCAAACGCAATAAGCGTGACTGCCAATATCACCGAGTACCATATTGTGAGCCTTAATCGAATCGACATGGAATCAGCCTCCTTCGCCTCTAAGCACGTACCCGGTGCCCCGAACCGTCTGAATCAAGCGCGGGCTCTTGCCGTCTTCCGTCTTCTGGCGCAGCATGGCAATATAAACCTCCAGCACATTGGATTCGCCGCTGTAATCAAAGCCCCATATTTTGTCCATAATCGCATCGCGGGTCAGCACTCGCCGCGGATTCTGCATCAGCAGCTGAAGCAGGTCGAACTCCTTCGCAGTGAGATCAATTCGGCGTCCGGAACGAATCGCTTCGCGCGAATCCAAATCCAGCGTCAAGTCTTCAAACTGCAAGCTGCTCGAGTTCTCTTCCAGCTTGTCGGTTTTGCGTCGAAGCAGCGCACGCACACGAGCCAGAAGTTCCTCCAGCGCAAACGGCTTTACCAAATAATCATCTGCGCCCAGATCCAGTCCGCGCACACGGTCAGTGATATCGTCCTTTGCCGTCAGCATCAGAATCGGCACGGTACTTCCGCCTTCACGAACCCGGCGGCAAACTTCCCAGCCATCCAGCTGCGGCATCATGACGTCCAGAATGAGCAAATCCGGATCGCTTACGAGCATTTGCTTCAAGCCCTCATGCCCATTGTTCGCCGTCGCGACCTCATAACCCTCAAATGCCAGGCTTCGTCGAAGCAGAGAAGTTATTTTATCATCGTCATCCACTACTAATATATGCGCTCTCATCCTAATCCCCCATCGTCAAACAACTAGTTTTTCCTTCCAAAACCTGCCTACATATTATAGCGCAACACCGGTTTCCCACGAAACAGCTTGTCCGTATTCTTCCATAAAAGAAGCGCAGACAGTCTATGCGACTGTTTGCGCCCGGGTAACACTGTTCGATTGCTAATGCTGCTGTTATTGTTATTGCTGGCTTGCAAACTCATTCTTATTGCCTACGGTTACTTTCAGATCCATCTTCTCACCGTTACGAATAATGTTGAGCGTTGCGGTGTCTCCTACCGCTTTCTTCTGGATTTGAGCAATCAAATCTTCACGGTTGCTGTATTTAGTGCCGTCCAGACCGGTGATAACGTCATATTGTCTCAGATCTGCCATATAAGCAGGCGATTTGTACAGTACGCTCGATACGATCGAGCCTTCTTTGCTGGATAAACCAAGCTCTTTGGCGATTTCATCTGTAATCTCAGCCAAGTTCGCCCCGATGAATGGAACCGGCTTCTTCGGAATTTCTTTATTCGCTTTCAGGTTCTCCAGCACTTCTTGAATCGTGCTTGTTGGGATTGCGAATCCAATGCCTTGTGCCTGCGAGCTTACGGCCGTATTAATACCGATTACTTCACCTTGCAGGTTGAGCAGCGGTCCGCCCGAGTTACCCGGGTTAATGGAAGCGTCCGTTTGCAGCAAATGCTCGTATTGACGCGTGCCTTGGGAATCCGGAATGCTGATCGGGCGTTCCTTGGAGCTCAATACGCCGACTGTTACCGTATGGTCAAAGCCATATGGATTACCGATCGCGACAACCCAATCTCCAATATTGATCTTGTCGGAGCTGCCGATTGGGAGTGTCGGGAAGCCTGTTCCTTCTACTTTCAATACCGCTAGATCCAAGTTGTAATCAGAGCCAAGCTTCTTGGCAACAAGCGGTTTATTGTGACCTTGCACGGTTACTTGAATTTCATCGGCATCGCCGATAACGTGCTGGTTCGTTAAGATGTAGCCAGTGGAATCGAAGAAGAACCCTGTGCCGATTCCTTCCGGCGTTAATTCGCCGTTGCCTTGATCGGCTCCGCCTTGTCCGGAACCATCGCCCTGCCCTTGGTCGCCTTGACCGCCTTGGTCTCCGAAGAATTGGCTGAAGAAATCATCCATCGAATTGCCTTGCGTGCCTCCGCCGCTGCGTTGCTTCGTGAAGGTTTCGATCTTAACAACAGCCGGACTTGCTTTCTCAAACAGCTGTGCAATATTGTTTGGTCTGACCACATCGGCCGCTGCCGATACTTTGCCGTCATCGCCTGCTTTACCCACCGCGGAGCTTGCTTGCTCCGAGGATTGCGAGAGCGCTTGATCAGCAGTGAACCAATTCTGCTTATCCGATACGAACATAAGTGAACCAACAACGATTACGCCGGCGAGGAAGGATGCAAACATCGCCTTGAATGGACTGCGTTTGGTTTCTTTCATTTGCCAGCCGCCGCGCGCTGCGGATTGTGATGGTGCGAATGCACGAAGCTGTGCAGGCGGCGTAACTTCAACCGAGTTATGCAACCCATCCGGGCTGCCGCCAAATCCGCCTTGGGCAGCAGCGTTAGCAGTTGAGTCGCCGCTGACCGGTCGTTGCGGCGGTTCAGAATCGGCAGCTCCGGATTTGAATGGTCCGTATGAATAGTAGTAAGAGCTCTTATCGGTTTCCTCATGCGGCTTACCTTCGTTTGCGTTGTACGGCTGGTGATCTTTATCGCGATTATCTTCGTTATGGTTACTGTTATTTTCATTGTTGAAGAAATCCTCGTAACCATTATTTTTTTTGTTTTGATCGTCCATTGTTTATTCCTCCTCAAATGTTTTCCCATGTTTGTTAAGTTTGTAATAAGTGCTTTATGTTCTTGCTTGTGATTGGCTTAGCGAATCATTCAGCTTTCATAGTTCTATCATGCACAATCTACCTTAAATCAAACTTAAAATTGTTATAATGTAACATAAAAAAACCGGGCTTGGCTGAATAATCAGCCTTACCCGGTTATCGCGCAATCTGCGACTCTCTCATTGCAGCAATCGTTGCTCTACTTCGCCCAGCACTTCCTTCGCTTTCGTCACCCATTTGGACTCGACTTCGGCATCCGGATCGATCGGCTCCTGAAACTGATCGATTAAACTGCCGAGCGCCCTCGGTTGAGCGTGCTTATCCAAACCTTCATTGTATAGATGCTTCAGTACGAATGGCTGCCCCATTCTGATTTTGGCGTCAAGGTCCTGTGTATCACTGTCGATATTGCCGTTTATCACATCGAAAGGCATTCGCAGCCACACTTTATGCGCTTCATCCAGGTAGCGGTCAAAGTAGCCATGCTCATAATCCCAATTCCCGCCAAGCGAGAACTCGTGCTCCTCCAGCATGCTTCGGACTTCCGTAAATTCCTTCTCACTCGATTCCAGCTTGAATTCAAGGGGGATCATCGCTCTATATTCTCCTCCTGGCCTAATGTTTACCGTTAGCTTGCCCGGAGTGAATGCCTGCTATCCCGTCTTTACCCAACCTTTACGATGCGCGTATACGGCAAGCTGCGTTCTGTCTTCCAGCTCGCATTTCATCAGAAGGTTGCTGACATGCGTTTTGACCGTCTTAATGCTAATATGAAGCTCTTCCGCAATTTCCTTGTTAGCCATCCCTTCGGCAATAAGAAGAAGCACTTCTTTCTCCCGGTCCGTCAGCCCTTCATCTGCCCCTTGCGTACTCCGCTGACGCAGCCCTCTCGTAAGTGCCTGCGAGACATCATGCGTCATAACCGGCATTCCTTTGGCCGCTCCATTGAGCGCGTAGATGAGCTCCTCTGCCGAAACGGTCTTCAATACATAACTAACCGCACCCGCTTCAACTGCCGCTACAACCTTCTCATCTTCAAGGAAGCTTGTGAGCATGACGATCTTGAGCTCAGGAAATTCCTTCATTATATGGCGAGTTGCTTCAACGCCGTCCATCACCGGCATCATTAGATCCATAAGGACCAGCTGCGGCGGCCCGTCTTGTATGCCGGCCTTCAGCATATCCAGCGCTTCTTTACCGTTAGCCGCTTCGGCGATGACTTCGAATTTCGGATCCAACATCAAGTACGTGCGCAATCCCGCTCGAACCATATCATGATCGTCGACGATCATGATTTTCCAACTGTTATTTGAACTCATCGCTAAGGTTCTCTCCCTTATTCAAATAATTAGGTAATGTCACTCTGACTCTCGTTCCGCTTCCCGGCTTACTAATGATGGAGGCATCACCGCCGAGCTTGTTAGCCCGCTCCCGCATCGTCGATAACCCATATGAGCCTCGCTTCACTTGATCCGCCCGGAAACCGGAACCGTCATCCTGCAAAGTCATCACGATTTGCCGTTCCGTCTCCGCTACCGTTAACAGTGCTGTTTGCGCGCCTGCATGTTTCACGATATTTGCCATCGCCTCCTGCACAATCAGGAACAACTGGTGCTCTTTCGCTTCAGACAGCTTCTCCCGCACACGCCATTCGAGTACACCTTGCAGCCCGTTCTGACGGCAGTAGTCCGGGAACCATTTGTCTAGCGCTTCTTGAAGCGACCTGCCCTCAAGCTCCATCGGTCTAAGCTGAGCAATAAACCCGCGCATCTGCTTCTGCGCCATCGACGACATGGAGATCAACTGCTCCATCACGTCACTTGCCCGGCTCGGGTTGAGCTCCAGCAGCTTCGGAAGAGAAGATGCCGACATATGTATAGCGAACAGCTGCTGCGAAACCGTATCGTGGAGATCGCGCGCAAGCCTTCTGCGCTCTTCCAGCACCGCCGCTTCATTCGAAGCGGTTTCCCTCATAACCTGTTCTTCACCGGAGCGCTGAATCCAGTGCATCCGCTCATCGAGCGACTCCATCATATCGTTAAATTCGCGGAACGCCGGCGTAAACGAACCTTCTTCCGGCAATCGTGAGCTGTAGTTTCCGTGTGCTGCCTGCTTCAAGCCAAGCACGAGCAAATCCATTTGACGCTGAATCCGCTGTGCTGCCCAATACCCGAATACGGCGCTGATCAATAAGAAAAGCACAGCAACGCCGATCCACAGCGACCTGCTGTACCCTTTTGCCGTCAATTCGGTCCCAAACTGCCAGAGAAATACCGAAATCGTCGATGAAGCCAGAAATAGCAAAATCATATCCCACTTGTTATTGCGAAACAATCGAACCATCATGTGCGCATCACCCTACCTTCGTAACGCGCACATCACCGATAAACGTACTGACGTGGAGCCTGATTTTCTTGTCATTCTCTTGAAAATAAGGCGTTTCGATATCCATATTCTTAAAAATTCCGCCTTCTTTATGTTCAAGCACCGCTACATCGCCGATAAAGGCGCTGGAAACGACGTGCACGCCGATTTCATAATCGTCAGGCAAATACACTTTAACGTCGCCTATAAAGGAAGAGATATTAATTGTGGTCTCGCCCGGCAGTATTTGCGCCTTCGTCAGATCAAGCACAGTGTCACCGATAAAATGGGAGATATTCATCGGCTTGAGTTCCCAATAATCTTGGCCCAAATAAATGTCGCCGATAAAACCCGATCGCGTCTGCACGTTTGGATCATGATTCCACCACTCTACGCGACCATTCCGGTGATGGTGCCTGGCATTTCGCAAATGCCTTTCTTGGCGCTCCTTGACATTATTCGCGTGCCTCTCGAAGTGCTCCCTGGTTCTGGCAGCTTGTTCTTCCCACTTCTGCCTCTTATGCTGCAGCTTCGTATACGCTTCGTTAGGACGAACAGGCGGTATGACTGCTTCGCCCTCTGCCTTCATCTCCGAATGTGCCTCACTCACGTCGTTAGGTGCGGGAACCTCAGAAGACGGCTTCGTCGGATCCGGATGAAGCGGCGGTGCCGGAGGAATGTCTACATGAACTTGACCGTAATTGTAGGCTTTCCAATCCTCGCCCGGATTCTGCTCTTTCTTCTTCGGCTTCGGTTTAAGAATCATCCGTAAACCGAATATTATAAGCACCAACGGCCCTACGAATTGCATCACATCGCCGACCGACCAGGCAAACCATTCTAAGTTACGCCCCAGAAATACGAAGCCGACGATGAGCATGATCGCTGAACCGAAGAACGATCCACTTCCGTGAACAGCTCGCTGCAGCATCCCTTGGATGCCAAGGAACAACAGCAGCAACGGCCAATAGGTGGAAACCACCATTGCGATATCGAAATCGACTACGCCGCTTTGTCTTAACATTAAGCCTACGCCCATTACTATAATGAAGAGGCCCCACATAAACCGACTTATAAAATTCCCGTTCATTGCCGCCACCAGCTCCCAATCGCATCTGCAAAGGTTTGTACTCCAAGTATAACAGGTGCCGCAAGCGACATAAAAGGGTCTCACGGTTGACCCCTTCCTACGTCTGGAGACGGAGCGGATACGTGTTCTTTTTCAATTGGACGAGTTGATGTTAGGTCTTATCACTTCACTCGTTGACATCATTAACACGGCACTTATATAATGGGTTTCGGATTGGAATGAGAGATAAAACCTAACATGACATACTAGAGGAGATGAGAGCATGGATTTAGCCACTCTGTCCGCCGGGCTGGATACAATTTGGGTCGTGCTGACAGCGGCAATGATTCTACTCATGGAAGGCGGCTTCGCGCTTCTGGAAGCAGGCTTCGTGAGGCAGAAAAATGCAGTCAGCATCATTATGAAGGTATTCGTGGACATCGCCTTCGGCGCACTAATCTTTTACTTCATCGGATTCGGCCTGATGTACGGGAAAGATGCAGGCGGTTTAATTGGAACAACCGGCTTCTTGCTAGATGGAGATATGTCTCATATTTCGCTCAACATCTCCCACGAGACTTATTGGCTGTTTCAATGCGCTTTTGTAATCGCCGTTATTTCCATTGTGTCCGGGGCGGTTGCGGAACGCATTCACTTTAGAGCTTATATCTTGTACGCGATCGCGATGACCGGTTTAATCTATCCGGTTGCCGGACACTGGGTTTGGGCGGTTGGCGGTTGGCTTGGCAAACTTGGCATGATCGACTTCGCCGGATCCGCAGTTATCCATGCGTTAGGCGGTTTCGCAGCACTCGCTGCAGCGATCTTCATCGGACCGCGTATCGGTAAATTTACACCTGAAGGCAAAAGCAATATCGTTCCTCCTTCCAATCTGCCACTCGCATCAGTTGGTGCATTCATCCTTTGGTTTGGCTGGTTCGGCTTCAACTCCGGCAGTACACTCAGCGCCACGAACGGCTCCATCGGCCATATCGCGGTTACAACTATGCTGTCTGCCGCAGCAGGCGGAGCAATATGCATCCTCTTCACTATGATGCGTTATAAGAAAGCCGATCCGCCGATGGTTATCAACGGATCGCTTGCAGGTCTGGTCGGGATTACAGCTGGCTGTGCTTTCGTTTCCGATGGCGTGGCCATCTTGATCGGCTCGGTATGCGGCATTGCAATGGTCCTCGCAACCGAGTTTCTCGAGAGCAGAGGCGTCGACGATCCCGTTGGCGCGTTCGCCGTACACGGCGTCAGCGGCAGCCTTGGCACACTGGCAGTCGGTCTCTTCGCCCTGCCCGAGATGACCAAAGGAATCGGACAAGAGTACTATGGCTTGTTCTACGGCGGCGGTTGGAATTTACTGGGTGTACAGGCACTCGGCCTGGTCATCGTCAGCTTCTGGGGCTTTGCATTAACATGGGGCGTACTTCTGCTTATCAGAAAATTCATGCCTGTTCGCGTCTCCAGGGACGAAGAGCTTATCGGACTTGATGTCGGCATCCATGGAGTACCGGCCTATAATCAAGACCATGATTTCCTCGATCTGGATCAGCTGAAGTCACGCAAGTAACAGAAACTACAAAGACGCCGCCTTCTCTCCGGAGTTCAATCTTGGGAGAAGGCGGCGTCTTCCTTTATAGAAACAAAAAAACCGTCCACACGCGGACGGTTACATGTTAATTCATCTCATCATCCATCTCACTCGAGACTTCGATGGTATCTGCAGCATTATTGTTATTATGTAGAATCGTACGAGCTTGCTCCACTTCAAGGCGGAGTTTACGTACTTTCTCCATAGGGCGTTTCACGTAGTGAATGTATTCCACGGCAAGATGATGATCCGGCTTCTTGCCCGTAAGCATCCGGCGAAGTGTCGACATCGATTGATAGGAGCGCTCTTCATGTAGACGACGCTTCTCGTAACGTTCGACCATCTGCACAATTTCCGCAATCTCTTGCTCTCTCTTAGCAATATATGTGTTGAGGAAAGGAATGACTTCAGCTGCTTTACGGTGTCTCAAACGAGAAGGTGGTGTGTAAGTAATTGGTTCTGTCATGACAACTCCCCTGCCTTCGCATGTTATCATTTATCACACTACTTATCTTACACGATCATTTCCCGTTTGGAAACACCTTTTTCATCAAAATACTTGGCAATTATTTGACGCGGATGTCAGCTCCTACGACACCGATCAATCGACCTTCCTCCGAACGAATCGGTACCGAGAGGGTCAAGCAAGGTTTCTTCGTAATCGCCGAGATGTACACCGGCGATGTGAAGGATTTCCCTTCCATCGCCCGCTTCCACCACTCACGACCTTTGGCATTCAACAAACCAGCCTCAGGCTGGGAGAAAATAAACGACCCGTCATCGCGGTTCGACCAAATGGCCTCAATTTCCGGCAATTGCCCAAGCAATCGAGAGAGCTGCTCTTGATGCGCGGATTCGTCAAGCGAGAATAGTCTCGCATCTGCTGCCAGCTTGCTTAGCTTCTCGAGCGTCGCGCTTACGTTTATTTCGCTTTCTTTCACTTCGTGCTTAATGCCGACCTGCCCGATTGCTTTTGTCAGCTCTGAGGATGACTTATGTAAATTAGTGCTGATTCGGTCCAGCTTCTTAATTTGTCTGCGCTGTTTATGTGTAAGCTCAAGTGTCTCGTCTACGCTTCCAAGTGTCTGGTTCACCGCATCGACAACATCCTTTAGCATGCCTGTCGTAGCGTTCATGCTTAGCGTCTGCTGCTTGCTTGCCGTACTGCTCTTGCTGACCAAGCGGTCTACTTCATGAATACGCGAGAAAATCAAATCCATGCGGTTCTTTGTTTGCGCCATCTCTTGTATACCTTGCTCTACTGCGGATCTCTCCAAATCAACGGAGTTAACCACTTGCTTGACCCCGTTCTCAATCTCTTCAACCAAACCGCTGGAGCGTCTTACTGCCTCATGACTTTGCTCCGCAAGCTTCTTGATTTGCTGGGCTACAATTGAGAAGCCTCGGCCAAATTCACCTGCATGCGCAGCCTCAATCGAAGCATTCAGCGCAAGCAGCGATGTTTGGGACACAATCTCTTGGATAAAGCTGTTGATCTCGTTGATCCTCGAAGTTTGTTCAATCAGCTCGCGGATATGACGGTCCATCGTTCCGTTATGCTGCTGCAAATCATTCATCACTTTATCTGTGTTCGTAAGCGAACGACAAACCTCAAGCACAACTTCCTTCGTTTCTTTACTTTCCGTATCGAGCAGCTGCGCCGTGTCGCTGATTTGTTCAGCAGATGCGGCCACCTCCTGCAGCGTCGAGAACGTCTCGCCTATGCGGTCCATGGCACGCTCACTGCATAACCGAAGCTCTCCCTCGGTAACAGCAGATTGATCGGCAATGTCCGTCAGTTGGCCTATGGACTGATTGACTTCCTCTACCGCAGCGGTCAATTGATCCGAAATAACTAATGACTCATTGATTAATTGCGTGAGCACCACATTTTGTTCTGCTTCTTCTTGCTTACTTGGCGTGCCTGGAGTTCGGAAACGCTGCAATAGCGGCATGATATTATCCCCCTTTTTTCGACAATTGGTCAGAATTAACTAATAGTATAGTTCACAGTTTCACAAATGAAAAGAGGGACCCCGCCGGGTCCCTCTCACTTACTGCTTCATTAATGCGGAAGTTATGTTTATTTATCGGCTTTCTGTGAAGCGGCTTTCGTTGTTGCATTTGCTGAGTTTGCTGCGTTTTCTGACGCAAATTCTGCGTTGTATTTACTTTGGGCTGCATTAAATTTATTGTTTTTATTTTTCGCCATTCCTGCTCACCTCCCCGTACAACCAATAGTATGGCAAGGCCGGGAACAGTTTATGTAAGTCGAAAATGAATTATTGTTAAATCATTTTATCGCGCAAAAACTGCTTCGTTCGATGGATTCGAGCTTTGATCGTTCCGACCGGAACCTGCATCACCGCTGCGATTTCAGCATCCTTGAAGCCGTAATAAAATTTGTAAAGCAGCATTACCCGAGACGCCGGATCCAGCAAATCGAGCAGCTCATTGATCTCGACCATGACCGCCGCTTCATCTCGATAACCGGCTTCTTGCGACTTATAGAGATGCTCCATTTCGCTTGAGGGGCGCATCCGGGCCGCTTTCTTATTCAAGTTCAGTGCGATATTGCTTGTGATCACTTTCGCCCATGAGAAGAGCTTGCTGCGCTCCCTCAGTGTGCCTTGCTTCGTGAGCATACGCACCCATGCTTCCTGAACGGCATCCTGGGCATCCGACTTGTTATGCACCTTCGCATAGGCTACATGAATCATCTCTTTATAGAGCTCAAGCAGCTTGTCCTCATAAGCCTCTAATTGCACTAATACATTTGGCTCTGTGTGAGATGATTCAATGTTCATGGATATCCGCCCTCGACTATAGATGGTAGCGCTTTCAACGTGTATTTTAACATACCTTTTCCGCAAAAAAAAGAGAATATTCAACAAATCGTCGAACATTCTCTCTATGTCGATTAGGACTCAAGCAGCTCTCTTGGGATCGTCTTCTCTGCCGTGACTGCTTCATTCAGCTCATTCAGCCAAGCTTCCGTCAGCTTGCCGTTGCCGCGCCTCAGCACCTTAACGGTAACCTTGCGTTTCCCCCACTGCTTGAATACCTGCTTCCTTGTTTCAAAATACAAATCGATCTTCTTTCCTTTGATCGCAGAGCCGGTATCGGCTACGATACCATATCCATATCCGGGTACGTACAGAAGGGTTCCAATCGGAAACACTTTGGGATCTGCAGCGATTGTCGAAACAAAAGCTCTTCGCACGCGAACGCCCGAATACGTTATCCCGTATTGCGGATGCCCCGGCCGTTTACCTGTCGATTCCACACCTGCCGTGTAGCCTGTTGCTATAACTTGAATGGGCTTGAATGCCTTGGCTTTCGGCTGCTTGCTAACAGGGTGCTGCGTAATTTGCCGCTCAAGCTCCGCCCCCACACTACTCGCTGCGGTACAGTCGGCAAATAACAAGCCGATTATCATCATCATTCCTGCTGTACTGATGGTTAGAACACGTTGAAACGACAAAAAGCTTGTCATCATCTGGGTTGTTATCCTCCTTAGTTCGAAGGATACCCAAGTGCAACAAGCTTTATGCGGCAGCCGGCATCATGTACCAGCGCGGGAAATGATTAGATTTGTTTCTCGGCAATTTGCGTTTTCAGCAATGCAATCAGCTCTGATACCGGCATGGAGCCGAGGTCACCTTCACCGCGTTTACGAACGGAGACGGATTCGGAGCTCGCTTCATTCTCCCCGATAACGAGCATGTATGGTGCTTTCTCCAGCTGTGCTTCACGGATCTTGTACCCGAGTTTCTCATTGCGAAGATCGGATTCGACCCGGATGCCTGCAAGCTGCAGCTTCGCTTCAAGCTCACGTGCATAGGCTTCGTATGCAACCGAAACCGGGATGATTTTGGCTTGAACCGGGGACAGCCACAGTGGCAGTGCACCAGCGAAGTTCTCCAGCAAGAATGCTGTCATACGCTCCATTGTGCTGATGATACCGCGGTGGATAACGACCGGACGATGTTTCTTGCCGTCGTCACCAACGTATTCCAATTCGAAACGCTCAGGCAGCAGGAAGTCCAGCTGTGCAGTCGAGAGTGTCTCTTCTTTGCCAAGCGCTGTCTTGATTTGAACGTCGAGCTTCGGACCGTAGAAAGCCGCTTCACCTTCCGCTTCGAAGAATGGCAGGCCAAGCTCTTCAACAACCTCACGAAGCATCTTCTGCGACATTTCCCACATTTCGTCGTTCTGGAAGTACTTCTCAGTATCCTGCGGATCACGGTAGGATAGACGGAAACGGTAGTCCTTGATGCCGAAATCCTCATAAACTTGACGAATCAGCGTGACAACGCGCGCGAATTCTTCTTTGATTTGATCAGGACGACAGAAGATGTGAGCATCATTAAGCGTCATCGCGCGCACGCGGTGCAAACCTGTCAGCGCACCGGACATTTCGTAGCGGTGCATAGTGCCAAGCTCCGCGATTCGAACCGGAAGGTCGCGATACGAGCGCATATCGCTCTTGAACACCATCATATGATGCGGGCAGTTCATCGGACGAAGAACGAGCTCCTCGTTGTCCATGATCATTTTCGGGAACATATCCTCGCTGTAGTGCTCCCAGTGTCCGCTTGTTTTGTATAATTCAACGTTAGCCAGCACAGGTGTGTAGACATGCTGATAGCCCAAGCTTTCTTCCAAATCTACGATATAACGCTCCATTGTTCTGCGCAGACGTGCACCGTTTGGCAGCCACAGCGGAAGCCCTTGACCCACTTCACGGGAGAACGTAAACATCTTCAGTTCACGGCCCAGTTTACGGTGATCGCGTTTCTTCGCTTCCTCTAGAAAATGAAGATGCTCATCGAGCTGCGCTTTCTTAGGGAAAGCTGTGCCGTAGATACGCTGCAGCATTTTGTTCTTGGAATCGCCGCGCCAGTATGCTCCGGCAACGCTAAGCAGCTTGAATGCTTTAATCTTGCCAGTGGAAGGCAAGTGCGGCCCGCGGCATAGATCGAAGAATTCGCCTTGATCATACATCGTAATTTGCGAATCTGCAGGAAGGTCGCGAATAAGCTCTAATTTGAGCGGATCGGCGATTTCCGTAAAGATAGCAATCGCTTCCTCGCGGCTTACTACGCGGCGACGGATTGCCAGATCCTCCTGCACGATACGTTCCATTTCTTTCTCGATTCTGACCAAATCCTCAGGTGTAAGGGACTGCTCCATATCGATGTCGTAGTAGAAGCCGTCTTCGATGACAGGACCGATACCAAGCTTCACATCGTTATTGCCGAACAGACGTTTAATCGCTTGTGCCATAAGATGCGCAGTACTGTGACGATAGACTTCAAGACCGTCAGCGGATTCAACCGTAACGATTTCCAGAGCAACATCGCCTTCAAGCGGTGTATACACATCTACCACTTTACCGTTTACTTTACCGGCAATCGCGTTCTTGCGCAGACCATTGCTGATGGAACCTGCAACCTCTTCAATTGTAGTGCCCTGCTCGTATTCCCGGACAGCGCCGTCCGGCAGCTTTACTTGAATCGCCATACCCTTCGTTCCTCCTGGATGTGGTTCTTGCGGCCGCATCATGATGCCATCGCAAGACCGAAATTTAACAATCTATGCGGCATGCAGCCAACAAAAAAAGCACGCATCCCGCAAAGGGACGAGTGCTCTAACAGACCCGTGGTTCCACCCTAGTTCAATCAGCGCCTACCAACCTTGCCGGCCACTGATCCTTGTAGACGTCCTATAACGGGAACGGCCCGGTACAGCTTACTTCCAAACTTCACAATGAAGTGAGGGCTCAACTGGACAGCTACAAAGGGGTATATCGCCACTGCATCGCGAGGAAATTTCAGCCTAGGTTCCTCTCTCTGAATCGAGCATCGCTGGGGATACATGTCTTTGTCATTGCTTTTACATGTCAATTATTATAATCTGACACCTGCTGACAGGTCAAGCCTATATTGCGGTACAAATTCTTCTCAAGGAATGACATTGCGCACACGTTTCTCCGAAACGACGTCCGTCGCCTGCACAATAGGCAGTCCTTGCTCATCGAAGAAGTAGCTGCAATGCCCGCACGTGCAGCAGAGCCGCACGCGATGCTCGAATATCGTTTCTAACGTGCGCATCACGGGCAGCTCCGGCTGCCTCGTGTGTATGACAATTTGCTGCGGCGATACCGTGATCAGCGTACTGACGATCATGTCCTCCATGTTCATTTCAGACTCCAGCATTTCCGCTACGATGCGGTCAGCCTGCACGGTTTCCAGCATTTGAAACTCTTGATCGTAAAGCACGAAATCGCTGCCTCCCTTGTGCAATACATGCACGATCGGGAGCTTCACTTCCTGCATCCGGACAAAATATTTGAGCAGCGATATAAATTCCTGGTATTGCTTATCCATCACATATTCGTCTACCGCATAGGCGACGACTTCCTTCAGTTCTTGCCAGTAAGCGGCAAGTCTAAACGTAACGAACCCATCGAGATGCAATCGGGTGTTGCTGCTCAGAAACTGCTCGATCTCATCCGCCACTTTACCCATCCGGCGTTCTCTGTCCGATCGCAGCATAGCCGTATCGGTAGCGTCTTCCTGCACAGCCGGAACAGCGGCGCCGTAAAGAATATTTTGGCAATAGCGCTCGAGCACTTCGATCTCTTTGACCACTTCATAATGAAACTGTTTGCGTATGATCGCCTTTAGCAGCATAGGCTCCAGTTCAGACATAATGTACCGTGCAAAAGCGGTTGCAGATCTTCGGTACATCTGCGGGCCATCCGCAGCGAGCTTGAAGTCTGCAAGGTCAACGAGGCATGATATTTCCATTGTTTCATACTCTGGCCTTGTGAAGCTTACGAACGGAACAGCGGTATCCTTATCGCTATGTAAATCGACAAATTCCTCGCTCAAACAATGGTGCAGTCGATCAATCGCTTCATGGGAAGCCGAAAGCAAAGAAACAGTGAACAGTTCCATAGGCTCACTCCTAAAAGTTTTTGCGAATAGCAGCCAGCTGGTAAGCGGGCTGGATATGGTGGCCGGAAATTCGGCAAATTGGGCGTTAAACGAACGGACGAGGGTGGACTCATTAGGGTCAATTGCACATGAAATCCAGAGGTCGAATCGGGCTTCCTTAACAGTATATGGTTCTGCAAAAGCATATATACGATGTAGGCATTGGCACAGCTAGTGAGGGATTGGAATGGAAGGGCAATCGTGGTATATTAGGCGGATTTTCATTCTCCCCTAAACGAACAAAAGCTTCCCGTCAGGAAATGCATTTCCTGACGGGAAGCTTTATAGATGCGAAGATCGATTAGTTTTGCATGATAAAGTCGTTCTGCGCCATTTCGGATTCGTTATACATCTTCAGAATCTCGTAGCGTGTATTACGCTGTGCCGGGATCTTGCCTGTCTCACGAATTAAGCGAAGAATGGAATCAATGTTGACCTTATGCGTCGTACCGGCAGCGGAAACCACGTTCTCTTCGATCATCGTGCTGCCGAAGTCATTACAGCCGTAGGAAAGGGAAAGCTTGCCCACTTCCGGCCCCATCGTCACCCACGAAGATTGGAAGTTATCGATATTGTCGAGCGTAATCCGGCTGATCGCTAATGTTTTCAAATACTCTTCAGGCGTCGCTTTCTCCCGCTTCATATTCGTGTTCTCCGGTTGGAATGTCCACGGAATAAACGCCAGGAAACCTTTGGAATCATAGCCGTTCGCCAAACACTCATCCTGTGCATCACGGACACGAAGTAAATGAAGCGCACGCTCTTCCATCTCTTCGCCGAACCCGATAACCATCGTAGCTGTCGTGTTCATGCCGATGCGATGAGCGGTCTTCATAACGTCCATCCAGTCCGTCCAGGAGCCCTTCAACCGGCTGATCTTACGTCTTGTCCGGTCATCGAGAATCTCTCCGCCGCCGCCCGGAAGGGAGTCCAGTCCTGCACGATTCAGCTCGCGCAGCACCTCTTCAAGCGATTGTCCGCCTGAGAGCAATACCATCTTATGAATCTCCGCCGGGGAGAAGGAATGCATCGTAATGCCTGGGTAATGCTGTTTAATCTTACGCAATAAGTCCAAGTAATACGAGAACGGAAGCTCTGGATTCACGCCGCCTTGCATCAGAATCTCGGTTCCACCGACATCCATCGTTTCTTTGATCTTCTGCAGGATGACTTCATCCGAAAGCACGTAACCTTCCTTCGAGCCGGGTGCCCGATAAAACGCGCAGAATCGGCAGTACACATCGCATACATTCGTATAGTTAATATTCCGTCCGACAACAAAGGTCGTTACCGGATCAGGGTGGTGCCGCAGCATAATCTGATTGGCCACATGGCCCATTTTCTCAATTTCATCGGATTCAAAAAGTGTCACGCACTCCTCAAGTCCAATCCGTTCTCCTTGCAGTGCTTTATCTAAAATGCGATCTACCTGTTGCACGTCGGAGACCTCCTTCTCTATCAACATATCCGTCACTTGCTACGTTTCAACTAATACTACCACAAACGCCAACCAGCGTCATGCACCGACATCGGCCGAAAAAGCCAGCCAAAACGGCGAAAAACGCGGCTAGTCCGCCGGGACTGCCGCGTATCGCATTATTTAGCCTTTAAGCGCTTGATCCAGATCCGCAATCAGGTCATCAATATCCTCTAGACCGACCGAATAACGAAGCAAACCATCCGTAATTCCGCGTTCATGACGTACCTCGCGCGGCATCGCCGCATGCGACATCATAGCCGGATAAGACAAAATACTTTCAACAGCGCCAAGACTTACCGCTACGAGCGGAAGCTTCACGCGGCTAAGAACGGCTTTCGCGCGCTCGCCGTCACCTACGTCGAAGGATACGACTGCGCCGTAACCCTTCGATTGTTTCTCATGAACTTCGCGGCGCGGATGGTTCGCAAGACCCGGATAGTACACGCGTGTAACTTCCGGATTGCCCTCGAGCCATTCTGCCAGCTTGCGAGCACCGCGTTCGCTATGCTCCATACGCGCTTGCAGCGTCTTCATGCCGCGGATCAGCAGCCATGATTCTTGTGCCCCCAGAACGGTGCCAAGACCGTTCTGCAGCTGCTTCAGCCTGCGGCCGAGGCTCTCGGTTGCCACAACGGCAAGACCTGCAAGCACGTCACTGTGGCCGCCCAGAAACTTCGTAGCGCTGTGCAGCACGATATCAACCCCAAGCTCGATCGGGCGCTGATGGTACGGTGTCATAAATGTATTGTCCAGCAGCGTAATCAGCTCATGCTCCTTCGCCCATGTCGCGATCTCACCGATATCGGTAATTTTCAGCGTTGGGTTAGAAGGCGTCTCCATGAAGACCGCCTTCGTATTCGGCTGAAGCGCTGCTTTCACAGCCTCGAAGTCAGTCATGTCCACGAAGGTGGACTCAATGCCAAGACGGTTCAGCACCGTTGTCAACAGGCGGTAGGTACCGCCATAAACGTCCTCGGTTACGATGATGTGATCACCCGTCGAGAACAGCAGGAACGCGGTCGAGATCGCTGCCATGCCGGATGCAAAAGCAAACCCGCGAACGCCGCCTTCAAGCAGCGTAATGTAATCCTCCAAAGCCTGACGTGTCGGATTGCCGGAACGGCTGTAATCGTACGTCGGCGGATTGAAGATATCGTGATGATGGAAGGTAGATGCTTGATAGATCGGTACGCTTGAAGCGCCGGTATGTTCGTCGATCTCAGCCCCGAAATGAATCAATTTCGTTGCAAATTGCTTCTCGTTGTTGTTCTTGCCCTTGTCCGGATTCTGCTCTGCCATGATGGTTTATGCCTCCCCAAGCTCGCGTTTTGCTGCTTCAAAGGCTTGCGCCAAATCCGCGATCAAATCATTCACATGCTCAATGCCGACTGAGAAACGAAGCAGACGGTCATCGACACCGATCCGCTGACGAATTTCCAGCGGAATATCCGCGTGCGTTTGAACGGCCGGATACGTCATCAGCGATTCCACGCCGCCGAGGCTCTCTGCGAAAGCAATCAGCTTAATATGACGAAGGATCGGCTCTATATAAGCGGCTTTCTTCAAGCGGAACGAGAAAATACCTGTGTTGCCGGAGGACTGACGGTTCTGCACCTCATGTCCCGGATGATGAGGAAGTGCCGGATAGTATACATCCTCAATCACTTCATGCGTCAGCAGCCAGTTTGCGATCGCCGTCGCATTTGCTTGATGGCGTTCCATCCGCAGCGCCAGCGTCTTCATGCCGCGCATCAGCAGCCACGAATCCTGTGGTCCAAGAACAGCGCCGAGTGAGTTGTGCAGGAAGCCTATTTCAGCGGACAATTCCTTGCCCTTCGTGACGATAAGACCTGCCAGCACGTCATTGTGGCCGCCAAGGTACTTCGTTGCACTGTGCACGATAATGTCAGCACCAAGCTCGATCGGGCGTTGGAAGAACGGAGTGAGCAGCGTATTATCGACAATGGACAACAGTCCTTTGGACTTTGCCCATGAACAAACCCGTTCCACATCCGTAATCATCATCAGCGGATTCGTCGGTGTCTCGATCAAGATCGCCTTCGTAGCTGGTGTAATCAGCTGGTTCATCGCATCAATGTCATTCGTGTCCACGTAAGAAGCCGATACGCCGAAGCGAGTCATAATCCGCTCCAGCAAGCGGTATGTACCGCCGTATAGATCCAAGGAAACGAGCAAATGATCGCCTTGGCCAAACAGCGAGAAGACAGTGGTCAGCGCAGCCATGCCGCTGCTGCAAGCAAATCCGGCATCACCGGACTCCAGCTCAGCAGCCGCTTCTTCCAGCACGCTGCGAGTCGGACTCTTCGTGCGGGCATAGTCAAAGCCGGTGCTTTCGCCAAGCTTCGGGTGGCGGAAAGCTGTTGCCTGGTAGACCGGGAAGCTGACAGCTCCGGTAACAGGCTCTTTAATGGATCCAATTTGCGCTAAGCGGCTTTCTATTTTCATCTGAAGTGACTCCCTCTCGTCGAATAATGAACTTCATATCTAAATGCCTGCACCTAAGTCATAAGGGGTTTGCTGATAAACGTAGTAATTCAACCAGTTCGAGAACAGCAGATTGGCATGCGCTCTCCAGCTCGACAACGGAAGCTTCGACGGATCATTGTTTGGATAGTAATTCTTCGGCAAAGCAATATCCATTCCTTTGGCCACATCACGATCGTATTCCGCTTTGAGTGACAACGGATCATACTCCGAATGGCCGGTTACGAATACTTGTCTGCCATCTTTGGAAGCGACCAGATATACGCCGGCATCCGGCGATTCAGACAGGATATCCAGATCCGGAACATTGTCGATATCATCGCGGCGTACTTCCGTATGACGCGATTGCGGAACCAGGAACAGTTCGTCAAAGCCGCGTACAAGAGGAACATTGCGCTTCTCCACCGTATGCGGGAAAACGCCGAACACTTTGTCCGTCAACTCGTATTTGGGAATCCCGTAGTGGTGATACAATCCCGCCTGTGCGCCCCAACAAATATGGAAGGTTGACGTTACTCGTCGAGCCGACCAATCCATAATATCCTTCAGCTCTTCCCAATAGTTGACCTCTTCGAATGGAAGCGTCTCTACAGGTGCGCCGGTAATAACCAAGCCATCATAGTATTCATGCTTGATATCTTCGAACGTTTTATAAAACGACTCCAAATGCTCGGACGACGTATTCTTCGACGTGTGGGTCCTCGGATGAAGCAGCACGACTTCCACCTGCAGCGGCGTGTTCCCAATTAAGCGAAGCAGCTGTGTTTCGGTCGTTTCTTTAGTTGGCATTAGGTTGAGAATCGCGATCCGCAGCGGACGGATATCTTGATGATAGGCTACGCTCTCATCCATTAGAAAGATATTCTCATCAGTCAGAACATCTTTCGCAGGCAATTGGTCTGGTACTTTAATCGGCATGATAATCTCTCCTTGTCTGCTTGGATTGTGACTGAGGAGCGCAATGAAAATAGCCCCTCTCATTAGAGAGGGGCACAAATGTATCGTTCATGCGCCTCTCATCTCTCAGAAACATACGTTTCCGCAAGAATTAGCACCGTACGTTTACACGCCGGTTGCCGGGCTTCATCGGGCTAGTCCCTCCGCCTGCTCTTGATAAGAAAGCTTGCTTATTTAATTAACGGAAATACCTTAGCTCCTACTTTAAATCATTCCTTTATTCCCGTCAAGGAGCCCACCTCTACCATCGTCAAAAAACGCGTAACCATGGGCTTTTCCCTGCATATGCTGTTACAGAACCATAGACGCTACTTTCTTCTTGAATGGAAAGACATTGTCGGAGTATACTAGACAAGAATTACGCTTTAACTAGTGAATAATTGACCACAAAAGGGGTGTTTACGACTATGGAAGGCGACCCGAGGCCTGCGGGCAACCGCACTGATAACCGGTTTATACGGAAGATAGCAGGAAGGCTCGCGTCATCGAGCCGTATTCGCAAACGCGCCGCTTCTAGATAGATGGACTAGAGCAAGCAGGGCGGCACCGCGCGCAATATGGCTTGCTTGATGTTGCGCGATTCTGTTCTCCTCCTCTTAGCCGGCATCCGGGAATTACTGCAACAACGAGAGGAGGAACGCGGATGAAAATCCGTCACGTGAATCAAGGTGTTTTCACACCGGTTGATGACATTCAAGCAGCCGTCGTGCCGCCTGCCGAAGGCTTCTACTGGATTGATGCCGACGTAGATGACCTCGCCGTGCTCCAGCCGATATTCGCGCTGCATGAGCTGGCAGTGGAAGACTGTCTGAGCGAAGAAGAGCAAAGGCCTAAGATTGAAATTCATGAAGGCCATTATTTTATTGTAATTAACAGCATCCGATTTGATGATGAAGAAATTTTCCTACGTGCCTTGAACATTTTTCTGGGCCGCCATTATATTATTACCGTTACGAAACAGAAAATTAACGAGCTTCGCGCGTTGAAACCGATCCTGCTCGAAGAGCAAGTCAGCAGACCCGACCGTTTCCTCTATCATTTGGTCGATATCGTCGTTGATAATTACTTCCTCGTCGGCGATCGGATTGAAGCGCGGATCGAGAGCTTGGAAGAAGATATTCTGGTCCACACCAAGAAATCGCATCTGAATGAAATCATCGGACTTCGAAGCGAGATTCTCTGGCTCAAGAAAGTACTTGGACCGCAGAAGGAGCTTATCGCAACGCTTAATAAGAAAGACCTGAAGCTGATCGACGATCAATTGCAGAAGTACTTCAGCGATATCTATGAGAATGCCGTTAAGATCGCCGAGACCTTCGAGACCTACCGCGATCTGATGGGCAACTTACGAGAGGCTTACCAGTCTTCGCTTGCGAACCGCGCGAATGAAATCATGCGTGTCTTTACCGCACTGACCACGATCTTCATGCCACTCACCTTCATCACCGGAATTTACGGAATGAATTTCGACTTTATACCCGGGCTTCATCTGCACGGCGGCTCCTACTTGCTGCTCACTTTCATGCTCATGCTCGGTTTCGGAATGTTCTTCATTTTCCGCAAGAAAGAATGGCTATGATCGGCGAATTAATAAAGCTCTCCCGGGACGTTCGCGGCCTCAGGAGAGCTTTTGTTATGTTTAACCGAATGGCAGCTTAAAGGTCTTCTTAGTCAGCGGGTACAACCATTTGACGCCGCTTGGCGTCAGTGTATCCGCAATAAGATGGGATAGATAACCGCTTATTGCAGTGTAGGCAATCCCTTCGATCTCCAGCTGTTGCTCAAGCCCCCATCCGATTGCTCCCCATGCAGCAACTGCCCAAACGGTATGCGTTAACCCTCGGTGATTCAACCAAGGTACCCATGCAACATACAGGCCAAGCCCCATCAGCCAATGATGACCGATCGCATAACCAGCATACAGAAGCCCTAAGCCGATTATACTCACAAGCGCATCCCGAATCATACCGTTGCGAGAGATGAGACCCAGAAGAAACACGGCTGCTGCGGCAATCGTGAGATACGGATACAATAAATCTTCAAACCAATATAAATACCCCGCTGCTGCTCCTGCTGCGACTCCGCCCCACAGCATGAGTGCGCGGATTATCCTTGCCGGCTTGCTAAGCTTGCTGCTCAGCATGTTCGTACCGTCCAGATCCGCGCTCAAGGCGGAAAATGCCGCAACGATGATAAATGCCGCTGCATTGGTTAGCGTAATGGGATGCGTGGCAGCAGCAACCACCCCGATCGCGACGCCAATCGCCAAGTGTGTCGTCCCTTTCATACCTGCCTCCTCCTTCTGACTGACCATGTAGAAGCGCTGATCGAACGTCAGTTCGCTTTTCGAATGATTATACCTTCTTTTCCATTCTCGTTCAATAGGAATTCCGACATATAAAAAGGCATCGCTTGAAGTGCATTCAAGTGATGCCCCGTATGATAGCTGTGATGAATTGGCAACCAGGCAGCTACGAGTTACACAAGCCCCTCTCCTGCCAACGCTTCTTTGCGGCCTTTGGCAAAATCCACAAAATACAGCAGGATGATACCAATGATGAAGAACGCCAGGAGCGCAAGTATGCCCAGCCGGCTGGACCCTGTTATCGTGCCGACAACGGAGAATACAGCTGGTCCGGCTACAGCGGCGAATTTGCTCGATAAGCTTAAGAAGCCGAAGAATTCGGCCGTTCGCGTTGGCGGCACCAAAGTGGCGTACAGCGACCTTGCCGTAGCTTGGCTCCCTCCTTGCACGAAACCGACCATAACAGCCAGCGCATAGAAATGAAGCGCGCTCGTCATGAAGTATCCAAGCATAACAATCAGCACATATACAAGCAGCGAGCAATAAAGCGAGTACTTCATCCCGATACGCGAGGCGAATCGGATGAAGAGCAGCGTACACGGATAGCCGACAAACTGCGTAATCAGAAGTGCAGCTATCAAATCCGATGTTTCAATTCCGATGCCGCTGCCATAAATCGTCGCCATGACGATCACCGTACTAATCCCATCATTGAAGAACCAGAAGGATGCCATATACTTAAGCAGCTCCGGGTAATGCTTCAGCGTCTTCATCGTATTGGTGATCCGTTTCATCCCGCGCTGAATCCGATCACCGAAACCTGCAGAGGTCCCTCTGGCGGTCTCCTTCACATTGCGCATAATCGGAAGCGAGAACAAGATCCACCAGATCCCGACCGTAACAAAGACGGTTTGCGTTGCCACTGTTTTATTAGGAAAGCCCACTAACGACCATTTCTCAATCATGATTAAATTGACTAGCAGCAGCAAGCCGCCGCCTAAGTAGCCCATCGCATACCCTTTATTACTCACGGCATTGAGTGTCTCCGGTGTCGAAACCTCCGTAATTAATCCATCATAGAACGTATTGGATGCGGCAAAGCCGATCGTACCGATGACAACCAATATAGATGCAAGCAGCCAATCATTGGTCCCAACAAACGCCATGCAGATGGTCGCGATTGATCCGATGAACATGAACACCGATAAGAAACGTACCTTCGAACCTGAATAGTCAGCAATCGCTCCCAAAATCGGACATAGAATGGCTACGAAAATCATTGCAATGGTTTGCGTATACCCCCAGTAATTCTCAGCTGTATTGCCGCTCAAATCTGCGCCAGCCACCGTTTTGTAGTAAATCGGCATGACCGCGGCCATAATGGTTGTGGCAAAAGCAGAATTGGCCCAATCGTACATCATCCAGCTGCGTACTGCCTTCGGATTCATCCTTTTCGCTCCTTTATGGCGCATGAATTGTCACCTTAAACCAACATTCGACAGCATCCTAATTGAATCCTGCTCCAACTCCGGGCGGCCCACAGGCTGTTTCGTACCTTTTGCCGTCGAGCTGATTTTACATTATAATGATATATAGCTGTGATAAAAATCTTTAATCGCTAAAGGAGGGATTCCGTGAATATTAACCAACTCGAAACGTTGCTAACCATCTCACGCACCATGAGCTTTCGTAAAGCAGGAGAGCTGCTTAATCTAACGCAGCCGGCCGTTTCTGCCCAAGTCAAGAGCTTAGAGGATGAGTTTAAAACGGTTCTAATTGATCGGAATCAACCCGTCACATTAACGGACCGCGGACAAGTGTTTCTTGATCACGCCGAGCGTATATTAGCCATCGTAGAAGAATTGAAGCAGAAGCTCTCTGACCTAAGCCAAACGCCGCAGGGTCATATCGTGCTGGGAACGACCTCTTCGATCGCGATTCAAATTTTGCCTCGGGTGCTGTCTTATTTTCAAAACCAATTTCCGCTTATCAAAACAACGATTCACTCCATGCCTTCTTCCGGCGTTATGGCCAGCGTAGAGAATGGTACCGTAGATATCGGCATCACCTATTTGTCGGAACGCAATCCAAATGTGGAAACATCCATCCTGTATTACGACACCTACGAACTCGTCGTTGCTCCCGAGCATCCCATGAGCCATTTGAAGCATACTACCGTAGAATCACTCAAGGACATTCCCATGATTATGCTGTCACCGGACACATTAGGACGACGTTTTCTGGATCAAATCTTCCGCAAATATAACTTGCACCCGAACATCGTCATGGAGCTTTCGAGCAGCGAGGAAGTGAAGCGAATGGTCGAAATCAATTTAGGCGCCGCAGTGGTCTCTAAGCTCTCCATTGCCAAAGAGGTTCAACTCGGTACGCTCAAGCGGATTAAAGTCAATGAGCTCGATATGAGCCATCCTGTCGGGTTGGTTTATAAGTCAGGACGGTACATCAACTCAGCGATGCAGCAGTTTTTGAGCGATTTGAAGGGTATGCCCGAAGATCATTTCATTAGCAGCGAGTAGGAGGAGATTCAGCTTGAAATTTGATTTACATACGCACCACTTCCGGTGCGGGCATGCAGACGCTAATATCGAGGATTATATTAAAGCCGGAATCAAGGCGGGACTGTCCGTCATCGGAATTTCAGATCATTCCCCTTATTTTGCAAGCGAACAGGATCAACCGAATCCCGGCATTGCAATGGGAAAAAGCGAATTTGTTCATTATGTAGAGGAAGTGCTGCGGCTTAAAGCCAAGTACGAAGGCACTATCGACGTCCTGCTCGGTGTGGAGTCCGATTTCTTCCCTCAGCACGCTCAGGTTTATCGCGATGTCTATGCCGGTTATCCTTTTGATTATATTATCGGTTCCGTCCATCAGTCGCGCGGCGTCAGCATCTTCAATCGAAACCGCTGGAAGAACCTCTCCGAAGCACAGCACATCGATGAGAAACGCCATTATTACGAGCTTATCGGCCAATCCGCCCGCAGTGGCATGTTCCAAATTCTCGGTCATATCGATGCGATGAAAGGGTATTACCCTGCTTTCTCCGCCATTGCCGCCGATGCAGCGATTGATGATTGCCTCAAAGTCATTGGGGAGAGCAGCGTCTCCATCGAAATCAACACCTCCGGCAGTACCAAAGATGCCGGCGGCTGGTATCCGTCTGATGCGATATTGGAGCGTGCATTGCACTTTGGTGTGACGGTATCTTTCGGGTCTGATGCTCATAAACCGAGCCGAGTCGGCGAAGATTGGGAGCTTGTTGCGAAGCGTCTGAAGGAAATCGGGTTTACGGAATGGTTCTATTACAAGAATAAGAAGCCCGTAAGTGTAGCCCTGTAGATAAAAAAGTGGACCTGCACGCGGCAGGTCCTAAGTCATATATAATCAAAAGGGGGTCTTGGTTATTATAATACCCCTCCAATATGAAGGAACGATAACAGAACCATTTCATTTGTGTAACATTTAAAAATACGAGATTGGTGGAAAGTTACATGTGGTTTGCAGCAGCCGTAGGCAGTGCGGTACTGTTCGGGTTGGCTGGCTGGTGGATGAAGGTGTCCCAGATGCAGAGCGGTTCCTCCGCTTACCTGCTTCTGGGTCTTTATATTTCCGGGACCTGCGGATTTGGCATTCACGCCGTTTTGGAGCATACGTTGCTGCCATCGCTCGCTGATCCACGCGTTTGGCTCGCCGGCTTGCTTATCGGTGCAGGCTCCGCCCTCGGGAATGCGCTCTTCATGAAAGCATTGGAGTGGGGACCTGCCAGCCTGACATCACCGCTAACGAATATGAATATCATTCTGGTCATTGCGCTTGGCACCTTCGGCTATAACGAACAACTTTCGAAGACTGAGCTTGGCGGCGTTCTGCTGCTCCTGCTCGCCGTCGTGCTTGTCTCCATGCAAGGCAAAGAAAAAGCCTTCCGCATAGCACCGCGATGGTACTTCTACGTAGGCATCAGCATTCTGCTCTTCGCGATTCGTAATGGCGGGCTTAAGGTCACAGGAGACCTTGGGCTAAGCAGCGCTCCGATCTTATTCGTCGCTTACAGTTTATCGATTGTTTGGTTCGCCTTTGTTGCGCGCCAAGAGCGATCCCGCAGGAGCTCGCTCGGCAGCTTTCGTGCAGGTGCGCAAGAAGGTTCAAGACTCATGCAGAAGTCGCTTCGCTCAGCATCGATTGGAATGAAGTGGGGGCTAGTCGCCGGGCTGTTCTCCTACGGCGGACTGCAGCTCTATGCAATCGCACTCGAAACGGGGCGAGCCAACATAGCCGGCCCCGTATTTGCCGCCAACAGCTTGGTAGTGGCCGCAGGCTCGATCATCCTATATCGCGAGCGATTGAATACTTATCAATGGACAGCTTTCATACTGACCATTGCCGGGCTTGTCCTCATACGACTATAAACGAATAACTTCATTCGGAGTTTCGTCTCAAGAATACTTTGCGCAGCGTTGTTTCGACGTTACTCAGGTTCCGGCGGATGTATCGGCGGAACCGCCCCGCTGCGGAAAGTTTCATCACCGAGCCCCATCCATCGTAACGCCCTCCACTGCCTGCCAGCAGTGAATGAAGCTCGCGTACGCGCTCATTTACCGTATCAAGCCGAACGTCCTCGAAACGGCTAATCACCAGCGGATACGGATAGCCCTGCTCGGGGTTCCCCTCCTTCTCCTTCTCGATGACATATCCTAATCCCTTGAGCATCGACTCAATTTCGCGTCTGTCGTCGTCCTCCCGAAACAGCAGCCAGTGATAGACATTCCTGGGCTCGCCGATATTATCCCCTTTGTGAATCAGCGCATAGATCATCTGTGCATTATGCACAAACAGCTCCTCAAGTGCATCCGGCAGCATAAACCTATAAAATTCCCACTGTGGATCTGGTTTGCGATAGACCTGTGCTCGGAAAGTCCAATTCTGATCCAGCCAAGCATGAATTTCGGGAAGATCAGGGCTCTGCCCTTTCGTATAATAATAAAACTCAAGCCGAGTTGCTGCGTTGATGCGCCCAATATAGATGGCACCTACAGTACTTTTCAGCCAATGTTCAAGCTTGGATTCCAACTGCTCCAATTGTTTGACAAAATCCCGATTCGAACGATTATGCGCACGAACCGGATATAAGTTAATCGTAATCGAGAGCAAATCCGTATACGGTGTCAGCGGAGCGGAGGTACGATATCCGACATTAATCAACACTCGCAGCTGCTCCGATTCCGTCCGGCGTTCATAAAATCCCCAGTTGTCCGACATCCGGCACCTCAATATCGTGGTATGATAACAATTCTATAGCGTCTTAGAATTATTTCGGTTATGCTTGCAAAGTTAATAAGGATTTTGGGAAAATTACCCATGTGTATCCAACTAACTTAAATATAGTATATAATGAATGAAAAGCATTTGTCTTCTCTTGGCGAATAGCCCTCCCTTTTGAAAACGTCATGTGCTACAATAGAATCATTGAAAAGTGGGGTGATAACGTGGATTATTCCAAAATGTGCCCAAAGTATGAGTGCGCAACAGAGCTACTCGGCAAAAAATGGACTGGCATGATCGTTCGCGTTCTGCTCGGCGGGCCGAAGCGGTTTAAAGAAATGAAAGAGCAAATCCCGGAGATGAGCGATAAGATGCTGACCGACCGGATGAAGGAGCTCGAACAATTCGAAATCATTAAACGTAACGTCTATCCGGAAATGCCGGTTCGAATTGAATATGAATTAACTGCTAAAGGACGGGGATTAGAACCCGTTATCCAATCGATTCAAGATTGGGGCGAGAATTGGTGTTAGAAGCTGCCGTGAATGACGGCAGCTTTTTTACTTACGGGAAAACGTGCTATAATGTTGCACCTTCCACCAAAATCTTGTCGTAAATTGCTACAAACAGGTGAATTCAATAGGTAATTCGGTCCAAAGGGGCTGCTTGCTGCTTGCTGCTGACCAGAGCATCACAACGTCCAGCCCGCTTTTGTTTCGAGGAGTGTGGATGGTTCTAACGAACCGTGGAGGTCCTATTTGGCGGTTCGCATCTGGTTTGGAGCCAATTTCTCCATAATAAGACCTTTACGGTTCGTTAGCTTTTCATAAGACCCAAATCCAGTCAAATAACGCCTCTACGGTTCGTTAGATTTTCGAGGTGAAGTGGATTAACCTGGAATGGAGAGCATAAACGGAGAATTCTTCGCCAATCTGTATTTGTAGGTTTTACAAACAAAGGATAAACCAACGTTTTGAAAAAAACGTTAGGCTTCTCAACATACTAAAGGCGTATCCAATAGGTAATTGGATACGCCTTTTCCGTGCGACTCTGGAGCGGCAGTCTTCGGTTTCACGCGACTCTGGAGCGGCGGCGGGAACGAGCGCCGCAGGCGGTACGATTTGGAGCTCCCGTGGTGCGAAGCACCACGGGAGCGCTAAAGCGTACTGCCTGCATGCAGTGTCCCTCGCTAAGCAGAGGAGCAATCACGTCTAGCTTCTTCCCCCTGCTACCAGCAGGGTTAAACGGAGCGACTTTGGTGCGGAAACGCAGCAACAGCTATTCCGAATTTGAGCGACTTTGGTACGGAGTACCACGGGAGCGCAAATCGGAATAGCTGTGCGAAGTGGCCCCACCACGGGAGCCCTATCTTTACCCTACATCCCCAACCACTTTTTAAACAAATGCTTGGTCGTATCCTTGTTAATCGCCGCAATCGAAGTCGTCAGCGGAATGCCTTTCGGACACGAGCGTACGCAGTTCTGCGAGTTACCGCAGCCTTCGATACCGCCGTCTTCCATCAGCGTTTCCAGACGCTCTTCTTGGTTCATCTCGCCCGTAGGGTGAGCGTTGAACAAACGAACTTGCGAGATTGCCGCAGGTCCGATGAAGCTGTTGCGGTCGTTGACGTTCGGACAGGATTCCAAGCAGACCCCACAGGTCATGCATTTGGACAATTCATAAGCCCATTGACGTTTCGTTTCCGCCATACGCGGTCCTGGACCAAGATCGTACGTTCCGTCGATCGGAATCCATGCTTTTACCCGTTTGAGCGCATTGAACATCCGCTCACGGTTGATAACCAAGTCACGCACAACAGGGAACGTGCTCATCGGCTGCAGTCGAATCGGCTGTTCCAGTTTATCGATCAGCGCGCTGCAAGCTTGACGAGGCTTGCCGTTGATGACCATGGAGCATGCGCCGCATACTTCCTCCAGGCAGTTGGATTCCCAACATACCGGAGCCGTTCCTTGACCGTCTTGTTTCTTAGGATTACGCTGGATTTCCATCAAGGCACCGATTACGTTCATATTCGGGCGATATGGAATTTCAAACTCTTCCGTATACGAGCCAGAGTTCGGAGCGTCTTGACGCGTAATGACCAGCTTTACTGTTTTTGTTTTCACTGCCGTTTCCGCCATCGTTATTCTCCTTTCTATTTTTCCTTGGAGTAGTCGCGTTTACGCGGTTTAATGAGAGAGACATCGACTTCATCGTACGAAATTTGCGGGCCTTCCGGCGTCCACGTCGCTTTCGTCGTTTTCAAGAAATCTTCATCGTTACGATCCGGGAATTCCGGTTTGTAATGCGCGCCGCGGCTTTCGTTACGCATAAGTGCGCCAAGCGTCATCGCTTCGGAAAGCTCCATCATGTTCCACAGCTGACGAGTGAACGCTACGCTTGCGTTATTCCACCGTGCAGAATCGTTGATATTGATATTCTGATAACGCTGCTTCAGCTCTTTAATCTTCGCGATTGTCTCTTCGAGCTTCTTGTTGAAACGTACAACGGTCATGTTGTTTGTCATCCACTCGCCGAGTTCTTTGTGCAGGACATACGCGTTCTCTGTGCCGTTCATGTTCAAGATGCTTTCATACTTGTCGGTTTGCTCTTTCTTCGCACGATCATAAACGGAGGAGGAGATATCCTCTGCCGATTTCTTAAGGCCCTTGATGTACTCGACTGCTTTAGGTCCGGTAATCATGCCGCCATAGATTGCGGAGAGCAGCGAGTTCGCACCGAGACGGTTCGCACCATGATATTGATATTCACATTCGCCGCAAGCGAACAAGCCGGGAATGTTCGTCATTTGATTGTAGTCAACCCACATGCCGCCCATGGAATAATGAACTGCAGGGAAGATTTTCATCGGTATTTTACGAGGGTCATCCCCCATGAACTTCTCATAAATCTCAATGATACCGCCGAGCTTCACATCAAGCACCTTCGGATCTTTATGGGACAGGTCAAGGTAAACCATGTTCTCGCCGTTAATGCCGAGCTTCTGCTCAACGCATACGTCGAAGATTTCGCGAGTCGCGATATCACGCGGAACCAGGTTTCCGTAAGCCGGGTATTTCTCCTCTAGGAAGTACCAAGGCTTGCCGTCTTTGTACGTCCAGATCCGTCCTCCTTCACCGCGCGCCGATTCCGACATCAGACGAAGCTTGTCGTCGCCCGGAATGGCCGTCGGGTGAATTTGAATGAATTCGCCGTTCGCATAATGAACGCCTTGTTGGTATACCGCACTTGCGGCAGTACCTGTGTTGATAACGGAGTTCGTTGTTTTCCCGAAAATAATACCAGGGCCGCCTGTCGCCAAAATAACGGCATCCGCAGCGAAGGTATGTACTTCCATCGAACGAAGATCCTGAGCGGATACACCACGGCAAGCACCTTCGTCGTCCAGAATGGAACCGAGGAACTCCCAGTGCTCGTACTTCGTTACAAGGCCGGCTGTTTCCCAGCGGCGAACCTGCTCATCCAATGCATACAGCAATTGTTGGCCTGTAGTAGCGCCTGCAAAAGCAGTACGGTGATATTGCGTACCGCCGAAACGACGGAAATCAAGCAAACCTTCCGGAGTACGGTTGAACATAACGCCCATCCGGTCCATCAAGTGAATGATGCCTGGTGCTGCATCGCACATTGCTTTTACAGGTGGTTGGTTCGCTAGGAAGTCCCCGCCATAAACGGTGTCATCAAAATGCTCCCAGGTGGAGTCGCCTTCACCCTTCGTGTTAACCGCGCCGTTAATTCCGCCTTGCGCACATACGGAGTGCGAACGTTTAACGGGCACAACGGAGAACAGATCGACATGAACGCCTGCTTCTGCAGCTTTTATAGTAGCCATTAGGCCGGCCAGACCGCCGCCAACGACAATAATTTTGTTTTTAGCCATTACATTATCGCTCCTTGTCTCAAACTTAAACGAGATTCGTCAATTGCAGAGCAGCAGAGGCCGCCTCTTTAAATTCATCGCCGCGGAATGCGCCAAGCGACAATAGGAACATCACCGCTACAATGACGAATACACCCATCCAAAGGAACGAGGAGATGCGTTGTGCACGCGGTCCGACTGTAATTCCCCAGCTAACGAGAAATGCCCACATGCCGTTGCTGAAGTGGAACGTTGCAGCAAGAACACCGATCACATAGAGCACGAAATAGAAACCATTGCTTGTGATGTCATGCATCAGTCCGCCGAGTTCCTCATGCTTCACTTCACCGAGCATAACTTGCAAACGGGTTTGGTAAAGATGCCAGAAGATAAAAATAAACGTGATTACACCGGTTATACGCTGAACAGCAAAAGCCCAGTTACGGCCATACTTGAACTGACCGGTATTCAGGTTCGACTGATAAGCAACATATAATCCATACACGCCGTGGAACAAAAGCGGCAGCCAAATGCCGAACAATTCCAGGAAGAAAACGAGCGGAAGATCATTCAAGAACTTGATGCTATCCGAAAACCCCTGTGCTCCACCCTCATAGGCCGAATAGTTTGTAATCATGTGCTCGATGATGAACAAACCGAGTGGAATTACTCCGAGTAAGGAGTGGATCTTACGCGATAAATACGAATTTCCTTTCATAACTTGTACGTTCTCCTTTCCAAACTGTGGGGTAGCATTCGCCATAATTCGCCAAAACCATTCTCCATTGTAACGCTAGCCCCAGAGGGCGTCAATAAATAATAGATTTATACATTATGGTGGCACAGTACACATGATACTCCTTTTATGCTTATAATGGAATTGCTTATTATTCATTAATTGTTATACCTTTTTTGCATATAGACTTTGAGCTGCGAGGTGATTGCTTGTGTTAGACGAATTACATGTTTTTGCCGTTGTCGTGGAGCAATCCAGCATGAATAAGGCATCTGCCGCATTGAATCTATCCCAGCCCGCGCTCTCTCGCAAAATTGCCAAGCTGGAGCAGGATCTTGGCGCATTGCTCTTCCACCGAGTCGGCAAGCGGCTTGAGCTGACTCGAATCGGACAGCTTACGTACGAGTATGCCATCGAGGCCAGGCAGCAGCACTTACGCTATCTCAGCCTTGTCGCCGATTATAAGAGCGCAGGCCGTTCTACTCTAACCATTGGCGCGAGTCTTACGACACTGCAAACGACATTGCCTGATCTTATTCAAGCACTGACCCTCCGCAGTCCCGAGCTCGATATCAAGGCCATCACCGGCAAAACACATGAGATCGTCACACTCGTCCGCGAGCGCAAAGCCGACCTAGGCATTGTCGCTTCGCGCATCGATGATCCTCAGCTCAAATGCGTGCCACTCTTCGACGATCACCTAGTGCTCGTGCTGCCGCGCAATCATTTCGTCATGGATAAAGGCTTGCCTGTTATTAACGATTTAAACGCGCTGCCGATGATATTGTTCTCCAAAGGCACATGGTACCGAATTATGACCGATGAACTGTTCGAAAAATACCGCCTGCTCCCCGATGTACGTATGGAAATCGACTCCTTCGAAGCAATTCTCCGGCTGTTGCATACGTGCCGCGCCGCCACGCTGCTGCCCAAATCATATTTGCGGCCGGAGATGCTTCGCGATAACGATCTCCTGGTTATCCCGATCCGCGAATTAGTCGAGTCCAAGCGGACGACTTCGCTCATTCATGCGCAATCAGAGAGCTTAAGCCCGGTGGTACGGCTCTGGATCGACGAGATCGCT
This sequence comes from Paenibacillus sp. J22R3, assembly GCF_056269305.1. Taxonomy (NCBI): domain Bacteria; kingdom Bacillati; phylum Bacillota; class Bacilli; order Caryophanales; family Paenibacillaceae; genus Paenibacillus; species Paenibacillus sp. J22R3. The sequence goes on from NZ_JBWDNS010000003.1 coordinate 215,455, forward strand.
ACGCATTATAAGCGGGGGTAGCGAGTTGGGAGTGCTGCATGCGGGAGAAAGGGATGAAGAAGTGGCGGGGCTTAGGTCCAAGGGAACTGCTTCCGTCGCTGTTGAACCCGGGAATATTGAACTTGCACCTCGCGGTGTATTCCCGTTTTCAAAGGTGATCGCTAACGCTCTACAGCCAGTTCCCTTTCCCCACGCCCCTCCATCTTCATCCCCCCTTCCCGCTGCACTTCCAAGAGCGACCAGCTCCGCAAATTCTGCTCCGCTGGTGGCCGGATAGAGCCGCAATCGCTGCCCCCGCAGCTCTGCGGCTCATTCATCTTAGGTGCATGATCACGCCGCACATGAGATTGCGGCTAACAGCATTGAACCGCGCAGAGCCAGCGGTTCAATCCACCTCATCCGAACCACGCCGGGTATGCGGCGTGGTGGGAGTCGCTCCCTCCCGCAACAATAAAGGACGGGAGCACCGATTCGGGTGCCGTCCTTTATTGTTGCTTCTGGGAAGAGGCGACCGGAGGGGAGCGTGACAGCCTGGAGAGTTTACGTCCTGCCTTTAAATCCGTGATCAAACCTCAGCATAATAAGTTCAATAATGATCACGGGTTTAACAGCAGGCGGAAGGCTGTCACAGCTCAACGCAGGAAGCTCTCCTCTTCCCGAAAAACAACAAAGGACAGAAGCCGAATCCGGCCCTGTCCTTTATTGTTTGCCATTTTTCGTATCCAATACCATACCGCTTGCATTCTCCTAATGAATAACGGTATCTTCAAATTCCTCGATCTGCTGATTTGTGCCGATGATCACCATAACATCCTTCTCCGTGAGCACATCGTTTCCGGTCGGCGCGATGATGATGCCCTTCGGCTTATTGATCGCAACGATGCTGCAGCCAAACCGCGCACGCGCATTCAAATCCTGCAGCGAGACGCCGCTCAAGCATTTCGGCACTGCCAGCTCGGCAATCGTGTAATCCTTCGACAGCTCGATATAGTCGAGTAAATTCGGCGAAACCAGCTGATGCGCAACACGAATGCCCATATCCCGCTCCGGATAAACGACGCGGTCCACGCCGATTTTCTCAAGCACACGCCCATGAAGCTCGGTCATCGCTTTGGCAACGACTTTCTTCACGCCCAGATCCTTCAGCAGAATAGCAGTCAGAATGCTCGCTTGAATGTCATCTCCGATAGCCACGACTCCGCAGTCAAAGTTACGTACGCCTAATGAACGAAGTACTTCCTCATCAGTCGATTCCGCCGTTACCGTATGCGTGAGAACCTGGCTCAGATCCTGTACAACTTCCGGATCTTTATCGATTCCAAGAACGTCGTAGCCAAGTTCAATCAGCTCGCGAGCCAAGCTCGAGCCAAACCGGCCAAGTCCTATAATGACAAATTGATTGATTTTCATAATGGTATTAATCCCCTATCCAAACATGATTTCTTCTGCTTCGACTCGACTATATACAAAATGAAACTCATATAATTGATGAACGTAACCGTTAGGACAAAGACATCCATGTTTCTGATGCCATTGCCAGCCAATGTTTCACATTATAAACCGTTCCTGCCTTCATTTCCAAGTAGGACGGTCCCGGTTCCATGGATAATATTGTTTCATTTATGTTAAGGTAATGAATATCACGCAATCGTTCTACTATTCGAGACAGAGGTGTTCAAATGAATACGACGCAGCTCCAGCCCCATTGGAAATTATTTTCCTGGCTTGCCGGCATAGGTATCATCATTTATTTACTCATCCAAATCGTTCCTTCCACAGCTGAGACTTTCTTCGATTCGGGCAGCGAGTCGGTCATTTCCAAGAGCAAAGCAGAAGCGGCTGCCTCTTCCTTCATACAGAAGCAGTTCCACGCTCCCCCGGCACATGTGCATGCCGTTCATCAATCCGACAGCCTCCTCTACGGTTACCTGGAGAAGAATAAGCTGACGAAAACCTACAATAAGAACTATGATACGGATTACCCTACGGACACGTTTCAAGTAACGGCGGAAATGCCGGATAAGAGTGAGATTTTCGTCTATGTGCATATGCAAAAAGGGACGGTAGTCGCGTGGAATCGGTTGAATGAATCGGATACCGTACCTGCGCAAGGCAAAGAGCTCACAGATGCCGCGTTAGCTTTTGCAGCCTCCAAGGGCTTTGCTAAATCAGCGCTGTCCCTGCATAAGACGGATGATGCCAAAGGCCAAATTTGGTACAAAGCAGCAGATTCCTCTATTGGAGAAGCACCGCTCCTGCTAAGCATTCGTGGTGAGAAGCTTGCGAATGGCAGCTTCCTTATTGCCTCCTATAAGCCGAAATTCCAAGTCCCTTCCGATTACGTCAGCTATGTGAACAATCAGAAACAGATCGCGAATTATTTGTCGACGATCGGCAGCTTGTTCCTGTCCTTCGTGTTGTTTATTCTCGCCATCATTTATGCGTCACTTTATCGGAAACACACGTCGTTCTTGCGTGGAATCGTATTAACCGTGATTTTCTTGGCTATGTATTTGGCTAATGATTTCAACATGACAGACGGAATTGTGGCAGGCTACGGCGAAATCTTGCATGCGGACACCGTCGCGTATGTTGCGGTGATCGTCACTTGTTTGATCACCGTTATTATGGCGCTCGCCGTCTACTTCTCCCTCGTTGGCGGAGATGGTTTATGGAAGGGAATGGGCCGAAATTTATGGCCTCGATTCGGGCAAGCGGGCTATGGAGAGCATGTATGGCGGAGTATGTGGCTTGGCTATCTATGCGCGTTTATGCTGCTTGGCTTACAAACCGTTATCTTTATCGTCCTGATGCAAGTAAACGGCTCGTGGTCCACGACCGATGTCACCCAATCACCTTATAACCTGGCAGCACCATTAATCTTCCCGGTACTCGCTTGGTGTGCCGCGATCTCGGAAGAAGCGGTGTTCCGATTGTTCGGTATCGGTCTGATGAAGCGTTGGTTCAAGAACTCGTTCGTCGCTTCCCTCATTCCAACTGTCATCTGGGCGCTGGGTCATGTTACCTATCCGATATTCCCCTCTACAACGCGGCTGCTGGAGCTAACGATTATCGGACTGATCTTCAGCTTCTTGTTCCTGCGATACGGGTTTATTACAGTGTTGTTCGCACATGCGATCTTCGATAGTGTTATGATGGCGATCTCCTTGATGTTTATGGGCTCGGCCAGCAATATCCTGGTCGGTATCGTCTACATCGTGCTTCCGATTCCAATTGCATGGCTCATGCGATTCGCGGACAACAGAAAACGTCCGAAACCTCATACAATATAATCACTATAAAAGGCTCTCCCGGCACATGATCCGGGAGAGCCTTTACTGTGACTGCTAATAAACGTCTCGCCGCGTGAAGGAAACGAACGATACGATCAAAGCACCGACTCCCCAGAGAAGCAGCACCAGGAGCGAGAAACCAAGCGACATCCCCGCAATCGGCGGTTCGGCATCCTGTAAGTAGTCGATCAACTCCAAGTTGACCATGAACAAGTACTTCGCCGTTTCCCAAGAACCGACCATCGACCGCAAGATGGTGCCCGCAATAAGACAAGCCAGCATGATCCCCATGACCGCAGCGGTTGTGCGAACCAGAACGGATAACATGAAGGTGATGGTCGCCACCACAACAGACACAAACCAGGCGAGTCCCATCTCCATGAGAATGAACTGCCATTGGGGTATGATTCGCACAGCGGAAGTATCAAGCTCACCGCCTGTCACCGAGAAGCCGGTCAGAACCGGCGCAGCCCCGCCTTGAAAGCCAAACACGATACCCGAAATAATCGCCGACAACAATCCGAACAACGTAATGATAATAGAGACCGATAACAGGAGAGCTAAATATTTGCTAAGCAGTATTCGCCAACGCTTTACAGAGCGGGTCAGTAACACTTTAATCGTGCCTGAGCTGTGTTCGGAGGAAACTAAGTCAGCGGCGACAATCATCATCATGAGCGGCAGCAGAAGCGAAATGCCATTCTCGACGAAGCCGCGAACAAAGGTTGGCGCGCCCGGCTCTGACGGGTTGACATTCTGATCCAGGTAGTACTGCTGCTGGGCGATGCGCAGCTCCAGCTCACCTTCGTCGCCGCGTCCTCCGCCATTAGCAAGCCGGGCTTCCCAACCGGAGATTCGCTGTTCAAGTGCGGTGCGCCAATCGACGTCGCCGAAGCGCTTCTGGTTCTCCGCCGCCTGCTGATACTGGGCATAAGTGAACAATGAGATCAGAATCGCGATGATTAGCGCGACAACGAACAACCTGCGTTTGCCTGTGATCTTGATCATTTCGTTATAAACGAGGTTAACCAATGCTTTCCCCTCCCGTCAGCTCAAGGAACAGGTCCTCAAGCGAAGGCAGTTTGCGGCTCATCTCGGTTACGGTCACACCGGACTCGACTAGCGCCATGTTCCACCGTCCGATCTCGTCCTCGTTATATGGCGTCAGCACCATCTCTCCCTGTACCTCGGCTGAGCCAGCCAACTCCCGGAGCAATGCCTCTCCCTTACTCATCGGCTTAAGCCGCCAGCTGACTCTCTCTTGCTGAGCTAATAGGTTGTCTACCGTATCGACACGGATGACGCGGCCCTTCGATAGGATGGCAACACGATCGCACATCAGTTGGATTTCGCTCAGCAGATGGCTCGATACCAGCACGGAGAGTCCTTCACGTTCAGCCAAATAGCGGATAAACTCTCTCATTTCCCGAATCCCCGATGGATCCAGCCCGTTCGTCGGCTCATCGAGAATGAGCAGCTTCGGCTTCCCGAGCAGCGCTTGAGCAATCCCCAGTCGCTGCCTCATGCCCAGCGAATATGTTTTCACTTTATCGTGTATCCGTGCTGTCAGCCCGACAAGCTCTACAACCTCGTTGATCCGCGCCTCATCGATGCCAGGCATCATTCGGGCGAAGTATTGTAAATTTCCCCAGCCGCTCAAGAAACTGTACAACTCAGGATTCTCCACGATGCAGCCCATGTTCCTCGTCGCCTCCGGGAACTGGCAGTGCAGATCATAACCGCAAATCCTTATCGTTCCGGCTGTCGGCTTGATTAAACCGACGAGCATGCGGATGGTCGTCGTCTTGCCCGCTCCGTTGGGCCCAAGAAATCCGAACACCTCGCCTCGTTTCAGCTCGAAGTCGAGCCCTTGGATAATTTCCCGCTTACCGATTACTTTCCGGAGTCCCTGTACAGCTAAAGTAATCTCTTCGCTTTCGCTTGCAGCAGTCATCCCCATTGCCTTGCTGATCATTTGCGCTCCCCCTCCCAAGTGATGAGCGACGCGACCCGTTCACCGATGAGCTTGTAGCCCTCCGCATTCGGATGAAACTGATCTCTGGCCAGATAATCCTGAACCTTCAACTGAAAGAGATCCAACGTCGGCACGAGCACGGTGTCCGTATATTTGGCCGCGGTTTCTGCGGTTTGGTAATTCCAATCCCGTACGATCTTGGTCGTAGTCTGCGTTTCCTTCAAGGCGATAAACGGATTGTATAACCCGATCAGGAACAGTTTCGCGGCAGGATTAACGGATCGTATATCCTTCAGTACGTTATTCAATTGCTCCGCATAGGCTTCTTGAATCGCAGCGATGTTGGACGGATCCAAGTTAACAAGCGTCTCGCCGCCCAGGAACAGATCGTTGCCGCCGGTACTGATTACGATGACATCCGCTGCCTTAAGTTCTCCTCGAACGTCAGGCTTGTCGAGCGATGCTGTCAATTCAGGGGTATGCATCCCATTAACACCGTAGTTCTTCACGAGAATTTCTTGGCCAACCGCCTTCGCCTTCAGCTCGTCCACCATGTACCCGACGTACCCTTTGCCTTCCGGGTCGCCGGCTCCGCGAGTAAGGGAGTCGCCCAGTGCCACGACGCGGAACTTCCCGTCATTGAAATTCGGCAGTGGCTTCACTTCAAGAGACGTTACCGGGGCAGCCCCCTTGCCGGACCCCCCGGTATAATAATCCTGCATCGTCCATGCCAGCCCGCCCAGCCAGATCATTCCGGATACAGCGGAAACGACCATGAGACCTTGAATCCATTTCCCTTTCATCCTGTATTCCCTCCGCCCATAAAGGTAACTGTTTCACAAAAACGCCAGCTCATCTTAGAGCTGGCGTTCTCTTCCGAAAGGTCTTATTCCTGCTGTTCTTCCTTCAGCGCTTCAATAATTTGAGTGGCAAGCTTCTCGCCAATCGACAGCGGCCGGAAATCTTCAATGGCTGCTTCTCTTATTTTCTTAATGGAGCCAAAATGCTTCAGCAGCGCCTTACGCCGTTTCTCTCCGATGCCCGGAATCGAGTCCAGCTTGGAAGCCACCATCGATTTGCCCCGCTGTTCGCGGTGGAACGTAATCGCAAAACGGTGAACCTCGTCTTGAATCCGCTGCAGCAAGTAGAATTCCTGGCTGTCGCGCGGCAGCGGCACCACTTCAGGCGGATCCCCCGTCATGAGCTGCGCTGTTTTATGTTTGGTGTCCTTCACAAGTCCGCACACCGGTACCATCAAGCCAAGCTCATTCTCCAGAATATCGAGTGCTGCGGAGATTTGACCGCGACCGCCGTCGACAATGATCAGATCCGGCAGCGGAAGCTCTTCCTTCAGCACACGCTCATAGCGGCGGCGAATGACTTCACGCATCGTCCCATAATCATCAGGTCCGACGACCGTCTTGACCTTGTATTTGCGGTATTCCTTCTTATCCGGCTTGCCATCCATAAAGACCACCATCGCCGAAACGGGATCCGTCCCTTGAATGTTTGAATTATCGAATGCCTCTATACGCCGAACCTGCGACAGGCCTAATGCCTCCGCCAGCCCTTCCGATGCTTTGAAGGTGCGCTCCTCATCCCGCTCGATCAGCTTAAATTTCTCATCCAGCGTCACCTTTGCATTATTCACTGCCATCGTAACAACATCGCGTTTGCGTCCGCGCAGCGGCATGAACACCTTCACCTTCAGCCATTTCTGCAAGGAATTTCGCAGTTCGGCCTCCATTGAACCTGCTTCCGGCTCACCTTGCTCATCGCCTTCGGCATGATGCTCGGCAGGAACGGCCTCTACCATGTATTCTACGCCTGACTCCTGCACGCTCGCAGCCGTTTCCAGCTCTGCTTCCTGCGGCGGGGAAGGCAAGAAAATTTCCTTAGGCAGCGCCGGATTTTCCGAATAATACTGAGTCACGAACGTCATGAAATCATCGTATGCCGCGCCGTAATACGGGAACGTCGTCGCTCTTCGCTCGATCAGCTTCCCTTGCCGCATGTACATAATTTGTACGCACATCCAGCCTTTCTCAATCGCATAACCGAAGACATCGCGATCCATCGCATCGTTGAGCGTAATTTTCTGCTTCTCCATGACAGCATCAATGGCAATGAGCTGGTCCCGATATTCCTTCGCACGCTCGAATTCCATCAGTTCTGCAGCCGATTCCATCTTAGCCTGAAGCGTCTTCTTCACTTCATCATGACCGCCATTTAAGAATCGAGTGATCTCCTGCACCATGTTCTCGTACGTACCCGGCGCAATATCGAACTCGCAAGGCGCTACACATTGCCCGATATGGTAGTACAAACATACCTTGTCCGGCAGCGTGCCGCATTTGCGCAGCGGATATAACCGGTCCAGCAGCTTCTTCGTTTGAGTAGCCGCGAATGCATTCGGATACGGTCCGAAATATTTGCCTTTATCTTTGACGATCCGGCGCGTTACCTCAAGCTTCGGATGCGTTTCATTCGTTATTTTGATATACGGGAACGTCTTGTCATCTTTGAGCAGGACGTTATAACGGGGATGATATTGTTTAATCAGGTTGCATTCCAGTATCAACGCTTCCATATTGCTCGAAGTTACAATGTATTCGAAATCGCGGATCAAGGAAACGAGCCGCAATGTCTTTCCGTTATGACTGCCGTTAAAATACGAACGTACCCGGTTCTTCAGTACCTTAGCTTTGCCGACATAAATAATGGTGCCCTCGGCATCTTTCATCAAATAACAGCCCGACTGATCCGGCAGCAAAGCCAGCTTACTGCGGATTCGTTCCTCGGCAAGGCGCTTGTCTGCGGCCGATTCCGTTCTCGGTTGATCCTCCATTGTCGTCCTCCTCCCGGCACATGGCTATCCTTTATTGTACCACAATGAGCCTTATTTTGCGGTAGAACTCGGCTCGCTTGGAAGTGGCTTTCGGCACAAATTTGCCTCACAATTGTCACGACCTCCGACTTTACAATTATTCTGGAAGTTGGGTATACTAGGGGGAGCAATCGTTGTTGTCTAAGGAGGAAGTTAAAACGATGGAAAATGTAAGAGACCCACGTGAGCATTTGAACGAGGAACCACGCGACGATCTATTCGACGTTGCACTTGGCTTTGGCGGATTCTTTGGACTGATGTTCGTTATTTTCGCCGCTGCGGTGATTATCAAATTCATCATTTCGTAATAATGTGGCCTTGCCTCGGAATCCGGGAGCAAGGCCATTTTAATGGAATGAGTTGACAAGGCGCTTCGAAGCGCATAGAATGACAACTAACGATAACTAAGGAGGCTGATGTCAAATGGTAGCTAATGTCATGAACGTACAAGAAGTAGTTGCAGTTGCATCGGTCTCAGACGGATCAAGTTCGGGAATGAATAAGTAAGCTAAGGATACAGCCCTAGCTTATTTATGATCGCCCAAGCCGCCGCAAGAGACCGTAATCCGGTTTCTTGCGGTTTTTTTGTGTCCGTTTCGGTACGTAGAACGTATCAGAGCGAAGACCGCAGGAGTTTATTTCCTGCGGTCTTTTTTGTTATCCATCCACCAATCCAACTAATAAAGGGGTACACCAACTTTGAACATGAACCATCCCATGCAAGAGAGCTCGAACAATTACGGGCTGAAAGACTACGGCTGGAATGAATACTGGGAGAACGCTTTTACCCATGTTTCCGGCAACAGTAACGGCGGCAAAAGCAGCAGCGGCGTAAGCCTTGAGCCTGCACGAGTCGTTGCTCAATTTACGAATCGATATCGCATTATGACCGACGCCGGTGAATACGCCGCTGAAGTCAGCGGCAAATTTCAATTCCAAGCTGCATCACGCAGCGAATTCCCTGCCGTCGGCGACTGGGTCGCCGTACAATTATTGCCCGGTGAGCAGCGTGCCATTATTCACAGTATCCTGCCAAGGCGCTCGGCGATGATCCGCCGTGCAGCAGGCAGCGTGCCGGAAGAACAGGTCATTGGCACCAACATCGACACGCTCTTCATCGTCAATGCGCTCAACGGGGATTACAACGTTCGCAAGATCGAACGTTACCTCATCGCAGCCTGGGAAAGCGGCGCAACACCTGTCGTTCTGCTGACGAAAGCCGATCTCTGCACCGATACGGAGAGCAGAGTCGCCGAAGTTGAGGCCGCGGCACCGGGGGTTCCTGTCCATGCGGTCAGCGCTCTGGAGAACGAAGGCCGCGAATCGCTCTCGCCTTATATGCTCCAAGGCCGCACCATTGCCGTAACCGGCTCATCCGGCGTCGGCAAATCAACGCTGCTGAACTGGTTGGCGGGCGGCGACCTGCAGCGCGTGCAAGGCATCCGCGAGGATGATGCGCGCGGCCGCCATACCACTACGCATCGCGAGCTCTTCCCGCTTCCGGGCGGCGTCATCATGATGGATACGCCGGGGATGCGCGAGCTGCAGCTGTGGGAAGCCGATGACGGCTGGCAGGAAGCGTTCTCCGATATCGAAGCGATTGCAGAGACCTGCCGGTTCCGCGATTGCCGCCATCAAGCGGAGCAAGGCTGCGCCGTGAAGGAAGCGCTGCGCAGCGGGGCGCTCGATGAGCGCCGCTATGAGAGCTACAAGAAAACCGGGCGAGAGCTGGCGCATCAAGCGCGCAAAGAGCAATCCGTCAGCAAGCGGCAGAAGAAAAGCGCTGATAAACGGATCGAAGCACGCACAAGCTACGTCAAGCACAAGCTGGACATCGATTAATTGACTGGCGATTCGCGGAGTAGTATGATCTTAGCAAGCGGCTTATCAAGCGATAAGCAGATTTAGCGGGAAAGGAACTTTCCTCTTCAATGGTAGCCACCAAATCGAATCAATCGCAAGAGACACGCGCCATGATTATTAGAACGGCGAAGGAACTGTTTATGGAGCTCGGCTACCGCGCCGTATCCACGCGACAAATCGCCGATGCCTGCGGCTTAACTCAGCCTGCGTTATATCATCACTTCAAGGATAAGCAAGCGCTGTACGTAGATGTCATGCGATCGGTGTGCGAAGGTACGCGAAGTGCGCTGGGCGGCATCATTCGAAGAGAAACAGATGTAAGGCATCGCCTCTACCATGTCACTGCCTATATGCTTGCTAATCACCCCGAGGATCTCAGCCGGATGTTTCACGACATTCGGCATGAGCTTGCTCCGGAGTCTCAGCGAATTATCTATGAGCTATGGCGCAGCGCCTATCTTTCGCCGCTGCTTACCATATTCGAAGCAGGTCAGCAGAATGGACAGCTGCGCGACTCGGCACAGTTCGGAATGGATGCCGAGAAATCAGCGCGGCTATTGATGGGGCTCATCAACCAGACATTGGCCGCAGCCTCTACCCTCTCTCCGGCAGGCGCAGCAGACACAAAGAAAAATTGGGATGATCAAGCCCAAATGCTCATCAACGTATTGTTATTCGGACTATCGGCCACCTCACCTCCTTCGGAGTAGGCGGCCTGAATAGCCCTTTTTTTCTAATCATCACTTATCGCTTGATAAGTGAAAATCAAAAGGAGATGAGTACATCCACATGATAGTCAGATGGCTCGAAGCATTCACGCAAGCAGTCGGAGGCAAACGCGGCCGCTGGCTAACGCTTGCCGCCTGGATCGTTATTGTCGCTCTGCTCAACATGACCCTGCCTAGTTCCTCAGAGCAGAAGGACGATACGCTGGCGAACTTCAATGCAAGCAAACCATCCGTTCAAGCCGAGAAGCTGATCGCCGAGCAGTTCCCATCCGAAACCGGTATCCCCGCACTCTTAACCTGGTACCGCGGGAATGGACTCACCGATGCGGACTTGGCCGGCATTCAGCAGCTGGCGAAGCAGCTCGCAGCACATCCTGTCCCTCATCAAGAAAGTGTCGTCCCGCTTGATAAGCTGCCGCTTCCGGCGCTGAAACAGCAAGTTTCTGAGGACGGCACTACGTTAGTTCAGCCTGTGCTGTTTGATAAATCCGCAGGCAGCGACGGACTCAAAGAAGGCCTGACCCAGATAGAGATTGAAACAGCGCTTATCTTCAAGGATTCCGCAAATCCGTTTCAAACCAAGCTTGCAGACGAGTCCGGCAGCGGCCTTGCCGTTCGTGCATCAGGACCTGTGGGCATCTCAGTTGACGCAACAGGTTTGTTCAAGAGCGCTGACGTTTCCTTGCTTCTTGCTACCGTATTTCTGGTTCTGCTCTTCTTACTGCTCATCTACCGTTCGCCGGTACTTGCTCTCATTCCGCTGATCGCGGTCGGATTCGCATACGGTGCTATTACACCGCTGTTAGGCTGGATGGCGGATCAGGGCTGGATTGCTTATGACTCCCAGAGCTTATCCATCATGACCGTCCTGCTGTTCGGTGCCGGAACCGATTACTGCCTCTTCCTAATTGCCAGATTCCGCAGCGAATTGAAGGAAGAACGCCAACCTTTCACAGCATTAAAACAAGCGTTCAGCGGCTCTTCCGGCGCGATTGCCATGAGCGGACTAACCGTTGTCTTCTCCCTGCTCGTGCTGCTGCTGGCAGAGTTCGGCAGCATTCAGCGCTTCGCGGTTCCGTTCAGTTTAGCCATTCTGATCATGATGATCGCAAGCTTGACGCTCGTGCCTGCGTTCCTCAGCCTACTGGGCCGAGCATCCTTCTACCCGTTCATTCCGAGAACGCAAGAGATGGCTGCCGCGCGAGCGAAGAAGAAAGGTAAAGCCGCGCCTGCCCTACAAGCACGCCAGACCCTTGGCGATCGACTGGGAGAATTCGTTGTCCGTAAGCCGAAGCGGATAGCGGTTATAACGACGATCATCCTGGTCATCTGTGTTATTTTCGCCTCCCAAATCAAATACACATTCGACACGCTATCGTCGTTCCCGGCGGATTCTCCTTCACGAGAAGGCTTTACCCTCATTGCAGGTCATTTCAATGCAGGTGAGCTCGCACCTGTGCAAGTGATCACAGAGACGCAATCCGCAGAACAAGGCGAAGCGGTCCAATCCGCCTTGGCTGCTCTTCCTTTCGTGAAGAAAGTAACCGATCCGGTACGTGGCGCGACGAATTCGGATCTGCTCCGCTTTGAGGTCGAGCTGGCAGTGAATCCGTATTCGATCGAAGCGATTGCTCATATCCCGCAGCTGCGGCATGCAGCAGAAGAAGCACTGACTGCGACGACGGGCGTCAGCACAGCCGATACCGCGAAGCAGGTATGGATCGGCGGCCAAACCGCAGAGCAGTACGACACCAAGCAAACTACCGGCGATGACGCGAAACTCATCATTCCGGTCATCTTGATTCTCATCGCGATTCTATTGCTCGCTTACTTGCGTTCCTTGGTAGCGATGCTCTACTTGATAGCAACCGTACTGTTATCCTACTACAGCGCACTTGGGCTCGGCTGGGTCGTGCTTCATTACTTGTTCGGCACAGAAGCGATTCAGGGGCTCATTCCGCTGTATTCCTTTGTCTTTATCGTTGCGCTAGGCGAAGATTATAACATCTTCATGATTTCGAGCATTTGGAAGAAAGCACGTCACATGCCCTTGCGCCAAGCGGTGAAAGAAGGCGTGTCCCAGACCGGCTCCGTCATCACCTCGGCAGGACTGATTCTAGCAGGCACATTCGCAGTGTTGGCTACCTTGCCAATTCAAGTGCTTGTGCAGTTCGGCACAATAACGGCAATCGGTGTGCTGCTGGATACCTTTATCGTAAGGCCTTTCCTAGTTCCTGCGATAACCGTACTTTGCGGTCGAGCTGCCTTCTGGCCCGCTTCCGCAGCTTTGAAATCGGAACGATCAACACGCACAGGCAACGAATCTTGACGAAACGATTAGCCCTCCCTCAGAAAAGCAAAAAGCGCCGGGTCACTCGTCACAACGAGTGGTCCGGCGCTTCTTCAATCTCGATCCTATCCGTTAACAGCCTTTAATTTATCGGTGCTGTTTGTTGGTTCTTGTCGTTGTTGCCCCGTTTGCCCGGTTTTGGCAGTCGCCGCATCGAACCGCTTGCGCTCTGTACGGTCGATCTGGACGACTCTGCCGTCATGAACCGTAATGAGCACCGAACCATATTCAAGCCCATTTACCTGTGTTGCTATGCGCTCTAACCATTCTTGATCCAGTACGATTGGCTTTGCCATTATAAATCCCTCCCGGACGAATTAAATATGAACTGGCAGCGGATCGATCTTCAGTGGATTCTCCACAATCGTCGCCGACTTGTCAGTAATAACGTATAAACGGTGAATAAGGACGGAAACTTCATCACCCGGCTGCAACGGCTCTTGATCCAGAGAACGGTGTGCCGACAACCGATTGTTGCCCACTTCCACATCAAGCTCCAAATGAGCGCCACGGAAGAAAATATGACGAACCTTACCTTTCTCGGCAGCGGATGGGAACGGAATCTCCCGCTCGCGCCCTACCTCGACAAACTCCGGACGGATGAGCGCTTTAGCACCCTCTGCCAAGGAGGAACCGCCGAAGCCGCGAAGGTCGCTAGGCTGCTCCACCACACTGGAATGACCGATAAACCCCGCCACGAATGCGGTTTGCGGATCTGTATAAATATGAACGGGCGACCCTTGCTGCTCCAGCTTTCCTTGCTGGACGATCAGCATTTCGTCCGCCACCTCGACCGCCTCGTCTTGGTCATGCGTGACGAAGATGGAGGTGATGCCGAGCGTGCTGATCAGCTGCTTCAGCCAAGTGCGAAGCTCTTTGCGCACTTTTGCGTCGATGGCCGCGAACGGCTCATCGAGCAGCAGCAGATCCGGCTTAGGAGCAAGCGCTCTTGCGAATGCCACCCGCTGCCTTTGTCCGCCCGAGAGCTGATGCGGATAGCGATGCTCGAAGCCCCGAAGCCCCGTCAAGTCGAGCAGCTCCCCGACTCGTTCCTTGATCTCAGCTTTACTGGCCTTACGAATCGTCAGTCCAAACGCGATATTATCGAACACGGTCATATGTTTAAACAAGGCGTAATTTTGAAATACAAAGCCGATTCCTCTAAGCTGCGGCTGAACATCGTTAACCCGCTTCCCGTTAATGAAGATATCGCCGGAATCCGGTGTCTCGAGTCCCGCTAATATGCGCAGCAGCGTTGATTTGCCGCCGCCGCTCGGTCCAAGCAGACCAATCAGCTTGCCGCGTTCAATCGAGAAGCTGACATCATTGACGGCTTGGTGGCCTTGAAAGGATTTATTGATGTTGCGAACCTCGATATGCATCCTTTAGCCCTCCTCTTTCGGCGTTTTCTGCGCGGTTTTCCATTCGATGAAGCTCTTCACGACCAGCGTCAGCAATGCCAGCATCACCAGCAAGGAAGCCACCGCAAACGAAGCAGAGAATTGATACTCGTTATACAGAATTTCAATGTGCAGCGGAAGCGTATTGGTCTCGCCGCGGATATGGCCGGATACGACCGATACCGCACCGAACTCCCCCATCGCTCTCGCATTACAGAGGATGATGCCGTAGAGCAATCCCCATTTGATGTTAGGGAGAGTAACGCGCCAGAAGATTTGCCAGCCCTTCGCGCCAAGGCTTGCGGCGGCTTCCTCTTCTTGTACGCCCTGCGCCTGCATCAGCGGGATCAGTTCGCGTGCAACGAACGGGAACGTAACGAATGTTGTCGCAAGCACGATACCGGGCAATGCGAAGATAATTTGGATATTATGATCCGACAACCACGGTCCTAGGAAGCCTTGTGCGCCGAACAATAACACGAAGACCAGACCCGAGATGACCGGTGATACGGCAAAAGGTAAATCAATCAGCGTAATAAGTATGTTTTTGCCCCGAAACCGGAACTTACTGATGGCCCAAGCAGCGGCAACGCCGAATACCGTGTTAAGCGGTACCGCAATGACTGCCGTCAATAAAGTCAGCCTCAGTGCCGACCAAGCATCGGGATCTTTCAGCGCGGCTACATACACCTCTGTTCCGCGTTTGAATGCTTCAATAAAGACCGACAGCAGCGGCAGCAGCACCACAAGCACCAGGAACAGCAGCGCGACGGAGATGAGTACTATTCGAATGCCGGCAGACTCGTTAATATGTTTCGGACGCTGCGCGGACTTCTCGGTTAAATGAACCGTAACTGCACCAGCCATAGTTTACACGCTCCTATTCCGCAATAACGCGGCGATTGCTCCGCCATTGCAAGTAATTGATTAATAGAAGAAGCAGGAAGGATGCAACCAGCATGACAAGCGCGATGGCGGTCGCTCCCTTGTAATCGTACTGCTCAAGCTTCGTCATGATCAGGAGCGGCGCGATTTCGGTTTTCATCGGCATGTTGCCGGAGATGAAGACGACCGAACCGTATTCACCAATTCCTCTTGCAAAAGCAAGCGCAAATCCGGTGAGCAGCGGCGGGATCAGCTCCGGCAGAATGACCCGGCGGAACGTCCGCCAGCGGAATGCGCCGAGCATAACGGCTGCTTCCTCCACCTCGTTATCCAGATCCTGAAGAACAGGCTGAACGGTCCTTACGACGAAAGGCAATCCGATAAAGATAAGCGCTAACGTGATGCCAAGCGGCGTGAAGGCCACTTTGATACCGAGCGGTTCAAGCAAAGAACCAATCCAGCCGTTTGGTGCGTAGATTGCGGTCAATGCAATGCCGGCAACAGCGGTTGGCAGTGCAAAGGGCAAATCAATCAGGCTGTCGACCAGCTTTTTCCCCGGAAATTTGTAGCGTACCAGCACCCAGGCAACGACGAGTCCGAATACGAGATTGATTAGTGCAGCATAGAAGGATGTTAAGAAACTGATTTTGTAGGATGCGATTACCCGTGCATTAGACACCGTATGCCAGAACTGAGCCGGCGTTAAACCGGATGTTTTAATGAAGATACCGGCTAACGGGATAATGACCAGTACGCTCAAGTAGAAAATGGTGAATCCAAGGGAAAGTCCGAAACCCGGCAATATGCTGCGCGGCTTCGCTTTGCTTGAAGTGGAACTTTTCATTAGAAGAGTCAGCTCCTGTCGATTCGCTTATGAGCCGGGTGCGTAGATTTGATCAAATACGCCGCCGTCTGCAAAATGCTTCTTCTGTGCAACAGCCCAGCCGCCGAAATCATCGTTGATATTCAGCAAAGTCATTTCCGGGAATTGCTCCGCGTACTGCTCCGCTACCGATGCCAGCTGCGGGCGGTAGAAATTCTGTGCGACTAGCTTCTGTGCTTCTTCGGTGTAAAGGTAATCCAGATAAGCTTCCGCAACTGTGCGCGAACCTTTCTTATCGACGTTCTTATCGACAATGGCAACCGGCGGTTCTGCAAGAATACTGATGGAAGGATAGACAATATCGAATTTATCCGGGCCAAGCTCCTTCACGGAAAGAAGTGCTTCATTCTCCCAAGCGAGCAGCACGTCGCCGATGCCCTTCTCTACGAAGGTTGTTGTCGATCCGCGTGCCCCGGAATCGAGTACAGGTACGTTTTTGAAAAGCTTAGAGACGAATTCTTGTGCTTTCGACTCTTCGTCATTGTTCTGTTTAAGCGCATAGCCCCATGCCGCGAGATAGTTCCAGCGTGCGCCGCCGCTTGTCTTCGGATTTGGCGTGATGACTTCTACACCCGGTTTCACCAGGTCGTTCCAATCCTTGATCTGTTTCGGATTGCCTTTGCGAACCAGGAACACGATCGTCGATGTATATGGCGCACTGTTATTCTCAAATTGCTGCTGCCAATCGGGATCGATCAGGCCTTTCTCTGCAATTGCATCGATATCGTAACCGAGTGCAAGTGTGACGACATCGGCTTTGAGTCCATCAATGACAGCCCGCGATTGAGCGCCGGAGCCGGCATGTGATTGTTTGATCGTTACTTTCTGGCCATGCTCTTTCTCCCAATAATCGGCGAACAGTTTATTGTAAGCTTCATATAATTCACGCGTCGGGTCGTAAGAAACATTCAGCAGCTCGATCGGCTCAGTAGATTCTGTGTTTGCCGCGTTATCGGTTGCTGGTTCTGTACCGTCTGCATTGGTATTATTGGCTGCACCTGTATTCGTATTGGTTTGATTCGTGTTCGATGGGGAATTGGAGTCCCAGCCGCAGCCTGTCAGCGCGAGGGAAAATACGATAAAGATCAACAGCGTGTGGAGCGTTAACTTGGAATTCTTCTTTTTCATGTTTGTCATGTAAAAGCACCTCTCATCATCTTATTTCAGATAAATAACGCTTTTCCACTCCGCGTTGACCGGTAGTTGAAATAGAATTAATCCTACCTGTTTAGTTGGTTATGGGATGATGATAGCAATGGATAAGCTGTCCTGTCAATCCTTTTTTTTAACATATTTATGAAATAGATTAGTTTTGCTTATTTTTAGTTTTCTTTTAAATTCATAGTTGACAGGTAGGAATTGTCAGCTTATGATGAATCCATCGAGCCCACCGGTCCACCGGAGGCCCCGGCAAGTAACAGCAGCCTGAAGTTTCTCTTCATGGACGCACTCTGCCTGGGCCTCCTTTTTTGTCCAATCAGTCAGATCGGGATGGAGCACTATAATAAAGGGAGAGTTGAACGATGAAGAAAAAACTGCTACTCACGATCACCGTACTGGCATTAATCCTATCCTTATCCTCCACCAGCTTTGCAGCCGTAACCAAACCGGCAAAACCGGATATCGAGCTGCTGAACGTCTCGTACGATCCGACCCGTGAGCTGTACGTGCAGTACAATAAAGCCTTCGCTTCTTATTGGAAAGCCAGAACCGGACAGAAAGTTACGATTAAGCAATCGCATGGCGGATCCGGCGCACAAGCTCGTTCTGTTATCGATGGGCTGCAAGCAGATGTTGTTACACTTGCTCTTGCCTACGACATTGATGCCATTCAGAAAACCGGCTTGATTAATGACGGCTGGGAATCGCGGTTTGCTAAGAATAGTTCGCCATACACTTCCACAATCGTCTTCCTAGTACGCAAAGGGAACCCGAAGAAGATAAAAGATTGGAACGATCTGGTTAAGAATAAAGTGTCCGTCATTACACCGAACCCCAAAACAAGCGGCGGCGCACGCTGGAACTTCCTTGCTGCATGGGGTTATGCTTTAAAACACAATAACAACAGTGAAGCGAAAGCAACGGAATTCGTAACCAAGCTGTTCAAGAACGTGCCTGTACTGGATTCCGGTGCTCGCGGCTCGACAACGACTTTTGTTGAACGAGGAATCGGCGATGTGCTGCTGGCATGGGAGAACGAAGCCTACCTGGCGCTGAAAGAGCATGGCAAGGATTTTGAAATCGTAACCCCTTCCTATAGCATCCTTGCAGAGCCACCGGTTGCTGTCGTCACGAAGAACGCTGAGAAACACGGTACACGGGAAGTGGCTAAAGCCTATCTCGACTATCTCTACACGAACGCCGGTCAGCGTATCGTTGCTCAGAACTTCTACCGTCCGACGAACACGAAAATCGCTGCGGAATTCACGAAAAACTTCAAAAACGTCGAGCTTACGAACATCCGCGATTTCGGCGGCTGGAACAAAGCACAAACGAAGTTCTTTAGCGATGGCGGCGTGTTCGACGATATTTACAAACCATAATCGCATCTCATCCCAAAAACCGTACATCCTAACCGATGTACGGTTTTTTCTATACATTCCCTGCTTTACAAGAATAGAACATAATCTTTAACCCAATTTAATACCTTAGTTGTTACACTTTTCTTATACCAATTGAAAGGTGGAGTTACTAGAAAATGGTTTCTATTCGCAAGAGAATGTCGCGGACTGCAATTGCCGCCTCCCTTCTCGCAGGCTTTCTGACATCATCTTATCTTCCGAGCCCTGTACACGCACAAGCCGCCGATGAGCGAGCCTTTACGATTACAAACGCAATGATGGATACATCCGGCGGTGTTCTGGCCAGTGCTGTCGTAGCCCCGTCAACTGTAGGACATGCCGGGGAAGAAACGGTTATTTTCGAACTGTTCGATGGCGCTGTTCCGATCGGAATTGCAGCTTTGACCAAAGATATTGCAGGCAGCGAGAAAGTGACAGCGCATTTCAATAAGACGGGAAGCAGCCTGTCCGTCAAAGTATTTGTTGTTGACTCCTATAGCGGAACGCTCGCTGATGTGGGCAATAGTCTGGCCGATCCGATCACGATCGGTTCGACATTGAAGCTGCGCATCATGGAAACGACGGATGTACACACCAATTTCATGAACTACGATTATTACAAGGATGCTCCCGCCGAGAATGTTGGACTAGTTAAAACAGCCACTTTGGTGAAGCAAGCACGCTCAGAGGTGAAGAATACGCTGCTTGTCGATAACGGCGATTTGCTTCAAGGCACGCCGCTCGGCACGTATATGGCCAAAGTAGCGCCGCTCCAAGACGGCGACGTTCATCCTGCCTATAAAGCAATGAACTTAATGGGCTACGATATTGCAACATTCGGCAATCATGAATTCAATTACGGACTTGATTATTTGAATGAAGCCATCGATGACGCTAAATTCCCGTATGTCAACGCGAATGTCTATGTAGACGATCACGACACCGATCCAAGCAACGACGTTAATAAGTACAAGCCGTATGTCATTATGGACAAAACGTTCAAGGACGAGAACGGTCAATCGCAGACGGTAAAAGTAGGCTTCATCGGATTGGTTACTCCTCAAATCATGGATTGGGATAAAGGCAATCTCGACGGTAAAGTCACTACGAAGGACATCGTAGCGACAGCCGAGAAATTCGTTCCTCTTATGCGCGCTGAAGGCGCAGAAGTCGTTGTTGCCCTCACACACTCCGGCTTCAATGTTAATGCTGAGGCAGATAAAGGTGCTGAGGATGCGGTTTATCCGCTCAGTAAAGTTGCTGGCATCGACGCCATTACGTTCTCGCATACTCATAAGGTTTTCCCTGCTGCCAGTGTCAGCGCGCTTGATCCGCTCTTCAAGGACGCGGGCGGCAACCCGCTTCCCGGTGTCGATAATGCGAAAGGCACAATCAATGGCGTTGCGGCTGTACAGGCTGGTTTTGGCGGCGCCAATCTTGGCATCATCGACCTTACGCTGAACAAAACCAATGGCAAATGGAAGGTTACTGCTTCGCAATCCTCCAACAAGTATATCTATGACAGTGTGAAGAAGCTTCCGCTTGTTGACGCTGATTCTGCGGTCGTCAATGCAATTAAAGCCGAACATGCAGCGACAATCGCCTATGCAAACCAAGCGATTGGTCAAACTTCGGCTCCTATTTACAGCTACTTTGCACTCGTACAGGACGACCCTTCCGTGCAAATCGTTACGCAAGCGCAGAAGTGGTTCGTACAGCAAGAATTGAATACTAAGAACTCGCCGGACAAGGATCTCCCGATTCTATCCGTAGGCGCCCCGTTCAAAGCCGGCCGCAATGGTCCGAGTGAATATTCGGATATTAAGGCAGGCGATCTTGCCATTAAGAGCGCCAGCGATTTGTATCTCTACGACAATACGCTGAAGGCCATTAAAGTAAAAGGCTCCGTCGTTAAGGATTGGCTCGAAATGTCTGCCGGAATTTTCAATCAGATCGATCCGAGCAAAACAGCCGAACAGCCGCTGCTGAACTCATCCTTTCCGGTTTTCAACTTCGATGTCATCGATGGCGTCACGTATCAGGTAGATGTCACTAAACCGGCGAAGTACACCAAAGACGGTACAATCAACGATGCAGCATCCAGCCGGATTGTTAACCTGCTCTACAACGGGCAACCGGTTGATCCAGCTCAAGATTTCATCGTGGTCAGCAACAATTACCGTGTTTTCGGTGGAGGCAACTTCCCTGGCGTGAAAGGTTCTCCGCTCGTATTGGATTCCGCTAGCGAGAATCGCCAAGTTCTGATGGACTACATCTCGGAGCAAGGTACGATTAATCCGGCCGCTGACAACAACTGGTCGATCGCACCCGTTCAAGGCGATCTTAACGTCACGTTTACAACTTCTCCGGCTGCCAAAACATACTTGAGTGCTAATCCGCGAATCACATCGCTTGAGCGTACCGACGAGAAAGGATTCGGCGTCTTCAAGCTTGATCTTCACGGTGATGCAACACAGCCAACAGAGAATGTGAAGGTTCAGCTGTTAGGTATTAATGATTTTCACGGTCAGTTGGACTACTCCACCATAGCCGGAGGGAATGTTCTGGGTGGTGCAGCTTACTTGGCAACCTACCTCAAGCAGCACAAAGCAGATAACCCGGCAAATACCCTGCTCGTCCATAATGGCGATGCAGTAGGTGCAAGCTCGCCGGTTTCATCGCTTGAGCGCGACAAGCCTACTCTCGATTTCATGGAACTGCTCGGATTTAAAGTCGGAACACTTGGCAATCACGAATTTGATCAAGGGGTTCCAGCGCTCATGGCTCAATTAAATGGGGGCCAAGATCCAATCAATACGAGTATCACGTATGCCAAAACCACTATCGATTATATCAATGCCAATGTGCTCGACAAAGTGACAGGTGAACCTATCATTGCACCGTATGTCATTGAGGAGGTCGGCGGGGAAAAAATCGGCTTCATCGGTGTTGTCACAATGTTGACGCCAAGCAAAGTCTCTCCTTCCGCGCTTGCACCGGTAAATATCGTGGATCAAGCTCCTGTGGTAAACGCGGCCGTTGATGAATTAACCGCACAAGGCGTCAAAGCGATCGTTGTGCTTGCTCACGACCCCGCTTCACAAAGCGGTACGACAATTACCGGCGAGGCAGCTGACCTTGCAAATGCCGTAAGTGACGAGGTTGACGTTATCTTCGCCGGTGACAACCATGCGAAAGTAAACGGAATCGTCGACAACAAACTCGTTTTCCAAGCCTACTCTTATGGTACGGCATTTGCCGACGTTGATCTTGAAATCGATCCGCAAACACATGATATCGTGAAGAAGGAAGCGACGATTGTCGACGTCAATCAAGCCGGTATCACGCCGGATGCTGCAGTTAGTGCAATGGTACAAGCAGCCCTTGGCAGACATCCAGAGCTTTCCCTGCCGGTGGGCTCCACTGAAGTTGCCTATAAGAAAGAAAATGCCTATACGCAAGAAATTGCGCTTGGCAGCTTGATCGCCGATGCCATGAAGGATTCTATGCAATCCGATTTTGCATTCATGAACCCGGGCGGCATCCGTGCTGATCTACCGCTCGGTAATGTGCTCTACTCCGATCTGTTCCGTATTCAACCGTTTGGGAACCAGCTCATTAAGATGACGCTGACCGGCGCGCAAATTAAGACATTGCTGCAGCAGCAATGGGGAGAAACGGCAGCCAGCACGAAAACATTGCAAATCTCCGGACTTCGTTATACGGCCGATTTCAGTAAACCGATCGCGGAGCGAATCGTCTCCTTAACGAAAGAAGATGGCACCGCAATTACCGATACGGCTGAATACACAGCGGTAGTCAATAACTTCATGGCAGCCGGCGGCGACAACTACACGATCCTTACACAAGGCAAGCAGCCGATAGCAGGACCGACCGATATTGATGCTTTCTACAGTTATGTGTTGAAAACGTTCAATTACGGAACCATTACCGCGGCTGTAAAAGGCCGGATCACGAATATGACGACAACTCCATAAAATCAGCTTTTACAGCGGTGAACCCGGACTACTGTCACTCACCTGCCCCTGCCACGTCCCGTCCGGGTCACCACACTAGAAAGGAGCATCAAGTTGAAGAGAAAAGCATTCCTCTTAACGGCATTGTCTTTGTCATTCGCGTTAGCTGTCCCTGTCGCAGCTCCATTAGCTGCCTATGCCGAGAGTTCATCGCAAGCTGCTGCTGGCACGACAATTGACGCTGTAGCCGGTGTCACTGCCGGCGGTTCGGTTTCGATCAGCGGCACAACTAATGCTGCTGAAGTCATCGTAAAGGTCATCAGTCCAGATAGTACAATCCTGTTCTTCGATATCGTGAAGTCGGCCGATGGCCGTTATAGCACATCATTTACACTACCTAGCACCGCAGCAATCGGCAGCAGCTATCAAGTTATAGCAGGACAAGGTACTGACGTCTCGACCAGGACATTTACTGTAGTCTCAAGCGGCAGCGGCATTCCTACATCTCCCATAGATAACGGCAACCCAACAGCTCCAGAAGGTGTGACGATCGTTCCATTCGAGCTGTCGGACGTTTCTTCCGCTGCTAATGGTGTAGCCACATTGGATGCCCGTGAGATTACTTCCGCTAGCTCGGACCTGCACATCCCAGCATCCGTCATTTCAACCATCGGCGATAACAGCTTCCGAATTCTGCTTCCGAATGGAACCGTCACACTGCCGAAGGAAGTGCTAAGCGCTCTCTCCGCGCTAGCCGGCTCCGATAAGGATGCCAGCCTCTCGCTTCAATTCAACAAGCTGACAAGCAGTGAAGCTGCTTCTGCTCTTGCTAAGCTCGGTGAAGCCGCTACCGGCCTTAAGCCGCAAGGCCAAGTCATTGAGCTGACCCTTGCGATCGCATTCAAGGATGGCTCCAAGAACAAGTTAAGCAGCTTTACGAAGCCGGTAACGCTGCAGCTTCAACTCTCGGAAGGCGCGGATGCCCGTCTCGCCGGGATTTATTATCTCTCGGATGGCGGTGTAATCGAGTACATCGGCGGTAGCCTTAAAGGTAACATTTTAACTGCCGAAGTGGGCCACTTCAGTCAATATGGCGTGTTCTCGTACACAACGAAGTTTGTCGACGTACCAGCGACTCATTGGGCAGCTGATGTGATTGAGGAGTTGACTGCGAAGCATGTCGTGCAAGGGATTTCCACAAACAGCTTCGGCCCTCTAGCGAAAGTAACGCGTGCCGAGTTTGTTACGATGCTCATTCGCGCCCTCGGCCTGAAAGCAACAGAAGCTGCACCTTTTAGCGATATCCAAGCCGGCAGCTGGTATGCCGATGCTGCTGCTGCAGCCTACGAGAACGGCATTACATCCGGCACAAACGCAGGAAAGTTTGAACCGAACAAGCCGATTACACGCGAAGAATTAGCCCTTATGATTACTCGCGTCTATGAGAAGCAGCACGGCCAAGCCAGTGGCAGCGCGACTGACATTGATTCCTACCACGACAAGAATGCCATCAGCAGCTGGGCGAAGGAAGCGGTTCAAGCCGCCGTTCATGCCGGCCTTATGGTTGGCAGTGACCATCTCTTCTCTCCTCGCAGCCATACAACGCGCGCAGAATCCGCACAAGTGCTCTATAACTTGCTGTACCGCGCGTAAAGCAAAGAGCCTGCCGTCTATATGGACGGCAGGCTCTTCTGTATATGTGGAGACAATTAACGAAGGCCGCGTTTATTATGTCCTGTCACATGAACAGGCTGGACGTACGGCCGAATTCGATCCATCAGCCGCTGCCCCTTGTGCAGCTCGTCACCGTCTTTGTTCGTAAAGCTGAAATGCTGTTCGATTGCATCTAACCCATAATTGGACGTGTAGAACGTCGGCTTACGGTTCATCCGATAATTCAGAATAGCACCAAGAACATGATCTCGCACCCATGGATTCAAATTCTCCGCTCCGATATCATCGAAGATCAGAAGATCCGTCTCCTTCATAAGATCGACTGTTTCCTTCAGCTTGCCTTGCTCCAGCATCAGTGATTTCAAGTCTTCCACAAACTCCGGCATATACACAATAGCGCCAGTGAAACCTGCCTTCGCAAGCTCATGGAGCATATAGCACATGAGGAACGTCTTGCCCGTACCGAACGACCCTGTTAGATAGAGCCCTTCCTTCTGGAGTCCGCTTTCTTTGGTTACGTTAATGTACTTGATAATCTGACCGACAGCTTTCATCCGTTCGATATCCTTCGACACGATCTCATCCGCGGAGTAGCCTTCTAATAAAGCTCGATCATCTACATAGAAGCTGCGAATGCGACTGCGGATCTTGTTCTCGCTTTGTCTGGCAATGAGCTTCTTGCAAGTCACTTTGCGATCGTTCAACTGCACCTGGCCGCCAACTGTTTCACAGCTGAGCTCTGTATAGTGTCCTTCGAAATCATTCGGACATTGGTCAAGTCCCGGACAGTTGCTGCAAATCCGAAATTCTTTGGTACATTGATAAATTTTATTTAAATTAAGCCGTATTGTTTCATTATCCAGCTCCGGATATTTGGAACGAAGCTTGCCTACGAGTGGGTCAGCAAGCAGTTCTTCCATTAATTTATCCGCTTGCCTTAATGCGCTTCCGCCTCCCGGCATCTGCTTGAGCAAATCACCCAGCGATTCCATCCCCATAAACCTTCACCTCAATTACGTCGTTTTCCCATCCAGCTTGCGAGCCATTCGCCGGATTTCCTCCATCTCTTCGGCCGAAAGCGGCGTTCCGCTTGGCGCTTCGGGCATGATCGGAATCGCCGGTTTACGGCGTCCGCGCGGTGCACCGGAGCTGCCTCCCGTGTTCCCTCTCGGAGCCTGCTGCACGCCGTCGCGGCGGCGTTCTTTGTCGCTCTCGAGCTTCACCTGGTCACGCACATAACCGACTGCTTTCTCGAACGAGTCAATCCCTTTGACGAGCATATTGGATGCTACTCGGTCGATATACGCTTCAGTAACGCGCTGAGAATCATTTAGAACGATTACATAATGAATAAGTACGTTAATAACAGAACCTTGTATGCGATAATTAAGATCAATCTTCTCGAATACCCGAATCATCCAATCCGGAACAGCTCCCGGGAAAAAGCGTGAAATAAAGCGCGTGTGCGGCTCATTCCGCATCAGCATATTATATTGATGAATGTCGCAGCGTCCTGCCAGCTGCGTCGGAACCTCCATGTAGTGCTCCGCCTGAACAGCCACTTCATCCGGCGGCTCTTCACTGTCGTCCGATCCATGATCTGCTTTGGCCGCAGCCACTCGTCCATATAAACGCTGCCGCTCATCCGTGCGCTTCCGATCTTGACGGTACATTTGATTGGCCTTCAGCTGAAGCTCATCGATGAGCAGATCGCCTTTGCCGGAGAATACATGGTCCTCATCAAGCAGCCGGACTAAATCAACTACGGTTAAATTGTATTTATAAGCGACGTAATTCAATTGAGCAACTGCTTCATGATCACCGCGCAGCCGTTCAACATGATGTCTGTTCGCTGCATTACGCGGGAATCGCATTATAATATCGCCGTATCCAATACCAGCTGTTTCCAGCTGCGGCTTCGGTGCAGGCTGTCGTGCCGGCGCAACCTCTGTAAGCGCCTGTTCGAGCTCCAAGTCAATGCCTTGCGTATTCAATCGGAACAGCTCGTAGAAAGGTACAGTTATATTATCGCGCTGCAGCTCCACGCTGGCAAGCTCGTCCGACTCCTTGGCATAGAACGATTCCCTCAGGGCAATAACGGAGTGCTTGCCGACCTTATCGCGAAGCAGCAATGTCAAATGTGGGCTTCCAAAAAATTCATCCGGCGATAATGGCTTGACCAACTCGTATTCATACACGACATCGTCATTGTCCGGCACTCCAAGCCTGGACACTTGCAGAAGGCCGACCGCTTCCAGCTTAGAAGCTTGGTTGATTAAATCTTGCCTGCCGCGTTCGTTCATTTCGAGGCCAAGCCCCAGCAGCAGTTTGCGCTGCGCTTCAAGCGGTGAATAACCGACTCGGTCGTCAGGCACCTGCTGATATAGAAACTGATAGAACCCTGCCGCGAACGCTCCAATCATAGATTGATAGATCAATCCGACCATTTTGCGATCAACCGCACTCAGCGAAAAATCGCGAAAGATGTAGCATCGATGATGCTCTGTAAAGTGGTGCAAATTGCCGATCCGCATCTCATTTGACTCCATCCGCCTTTTATTCTTCCTACTAGTTTACCATAAAAGCGGCCTGCATTTGAGGCACAGAAAAAAGAAAATTCCCCCGCCAGAGGGAACTTTCGCAAACCTAATGGTGAGTGGCCGTGTCAACTGCTCCTTCTTGAACGCCTTTGCTGATCAGTTCATCCAGCAAGGCTTCTCGCTCTTCGAACGTATCCGCGATTTCAGGATGCTCCTGTTTCGCCAGCCACTGCGTCATGACGAAAGCTGTCGTCACCGGCTCCTTCGTAAGAAGCTGCCTCCCCGCTCCAATGATGCCATACAGCTCACTGTTTGGCAGTCGGCGTTTAAGTTCGGCCGCATAATTCTGACCGGTCTTATCAGCAGTTCCATATAAAACGAGAACAGGCTGCTTCAATTGAGGAAGCCGCTTCTGGACGGAACTATCCAGGCAAGCAGCCGTATATTCCCGCCATTTCGTGGAGTCGCCAAGCTTTGCTTCCGTATGCAGCTCTTCGAAGGAGGATTTGCTCCCTGCCTCCGACCAAGCCGCTTTGAAGGCAATGGGTCCTTTGGGGCCGAGAATGCTTGAAACGAATGCAGCCTGAAGCTTCGAGCGCGTGACGATATCCGTATAAGCAGAAGCGCCGGATACAATAACGCCTCCGAGGAATCGCTCCGGATAAGCGAGCATGGCCGCCAAAGCCGGAAACGAGCCTGCCCCATAGGAGCATACATACGCTTGCTTCACCCCAAGACCATCGAGCAGCCTTCTTATATCTTCCGCTATTAACGCAAGTGTCAGCTTTCCGCTGCCCGCCTCGCTGTATCCATGACCGCGAATATCGAAGCGGATTAGGTTGGTACTCGCCGTTAATTTCTCCTGAACAGTTGCGAACAATCGGCTGGTCAAGCAAGGCGGATGAACACATAGGATAGGCGTTTGCCCGGAACCATCTTGATGATAATGCAGTGTGGTATCGCCAATATTCAAAAACGGCATAACGCAACACCTCGGCTTTCGTTGTCAGCCCGAGTAGAGCTGATTGCGAATTTCCCTTAGTATGGCCATGCCGTTTGATGTTTCATGTTTAGAACATTTTGTATCCGCCTTTGCGCAGCGCACGAATGGTCGCTCCACTTACATAAGCGCCGATCAGCGCACCGATTGCCGGCAAAATATCTACAAAGGTAAAGGATGTGAAATTGCCTGAAAAGCTCTTCGAATGATCCCATGTTTGCCAAACAAAAAGCGGTACAAGTACAAGTATAAATGCGTAAATCGGCATAAATGTTGTTTTCAGCAGCATATTCAGAATAAATCCGATTCCAAACATCATTACAAAGAACAATACTGTTGCAATAACCAGCTGTAAAATATTAACGTCACCGTTCATCCGAGTCGTCTACCCCTTTCGCTACGAATAGTGTAGTAGATGGCACATCCGAAGTCAATTCATTCAGGCGTGTTGTCACAAGTCCGTCATTTGCTCTCTTTTGCTGCGTTACGTTACAATGTAGACGACAAAGACAAATGACAAGGAGTGAGCAATATGAGTGAAGCAGCACAAACGCTCGAAGGCTGGTATGCCTTGCACGATTTTCGCTCAATAGATTGGACAGCTTGGAAGCTTGCGGATGAAGGCGAACGCGCCATTGCGCTGGACGAGCTTCAATCCTTCCTCAGCGAATGGCAGACAATTGAAGATAATAAACAAGGCAGCACGGCATTCTATTCCATCGTTGGCCAGAAAGCGGATTTCGTCATGATGCATCTGCGCGAAACGCTGGAAGAGCTCAATGACATCGAGAATGCATTCAATAAAACAACCTTCGCCCAATTCACAGTTCCGGCTCATTCTTATGTAAGTGTGGTGGAATTGAGCAACTATATGGCAGCACCGGGAACTGACCCGATGCAAAACCCGGAAATTCTCGCTCGACTGAAGCCGATTCTGCCAAAATGGAACCATATCTGCTTCTATCCAATGAACAAACGCCGCGAAGGCAACGATAACTGGTACATGCTCAGCATGGACGAGCGCCGCACAATGATGCGCAGCCACGGTATGATCGGACGCACCTATGCAGGCAAAGTAAAACAAATCATTACCGGTTCTGTCGGTTTCGACAACTGGGAGTGGGGTGTCACGCTGTTCGCGGAAGATGCACTTCAGTTCAAGAAACTCGTCTATGAAATGCGCTTCGATGAAGTAAGTGCGCGCTTCGGCGACTTCGGCGACTTCTATCTCGGTAACCGGATGACCGATGAGAAGCTGCAAGAGCTATTCGCCATATAACATAAAGAAAAGCGGATGAAACGTCTCAGGACGCCTCATCCGCTTTATTTGTTTAGTCTTCGTCGTCCTCTTCGAGGATACGTTTCGCTTCGAGATACGCTTCCGTCTGACGGTCGCGCTCCCTGCCCTTCTCCTTAAGCCGCTCAATGCCCGGCAAAATGAGAATATCGACTTCCTTCTGCACCGTATAAGCCAAGTCGTAACGGTTCTGCGACTCCAAGAAGGAGCCTACTTCCATCAGCGCGTTGTACCGATCCAGTTCATCGCGCGTCAGCAAACCACGAACCTGCACGCTGCAGTGTCGCATTACAGGAATTTACCTTTGCGAAGTACGAGTGGAATACCACCGATGATGTACAGGTAACGAACGTCGATTGCTTTCTTAAGCAATGCTGCTACGCCGCCTTTGTATTTCTTGCCGAATGCAAGACCCACTGCTTCGCCTTTACCAAGGGATGCAACTGTACCTTTGTTCTTGAATTCGAATTTCTTCAGCGGTTGGTTGCGAATCGAAGCTACCAGGTTGTGCGCGCAAGTTACGCCTTGCTGCATAGCGATCTGTGCAGTTGGCGGGAACGGACGGCCTTCTGGGTTGAACATCAAGGAGTTGTCACCAACAACATAGATGTTCTCGTGGCCCGGAACGCGAAGCGACTCATCCACTTTAACGCGTCCGCGCATCGTTTCGATGCCTGCTTCTTCGATCAAGCGGTTACCGCGTACGCCAGCTGCCCAGATAACGGTTGCTGCTTTAATTTCTTCGTTGTCGCCTACGACTACGCCGTCAGGAGTACATTCTTTGATCGCTGTTCCGATGCGGAATGTAACGCCTTTCTTCGTCAATACTTGCATAGCGTACTCAACGAGCTCCGGATCGAAACCTGGAAGCGCAGTTGGAGCAGCTTCAATGTTATATAGTTTAACAAGCGATGGATCCACGTCGTTCTGCTTGCAAAGCTCTGGAAGACGATCAGCAAGCTCGCCCACGAACTCGATACCTGTGAAGCCGGCGCCGCCGACAACAAAAGTAAGGTAATCTGTGCGGTGTGGTTCGCGTTTGTAACGGGCAAATTGGTACTCAATGTGTTCGCGGATTAGACGAACGGAGTTAATGCTGCGAATATTCATTGCATGCTCAAGCATACCTGGAATTCCGAACGTTTCCGGCTCGCCGCCAAGGCCGATTACAAGATAATCGTAAGAGAGCGTACCGTCTTCAAGAATGACCTTCTTGTCTTGCGTGCGGATTTGAACAACAGTCGATTTAACGAAATCGATTTTGAATTCGTCAATCAGCTTGGAGATGCTCACGCGCGCGTTTTCGGTTTTGTCTGTACCCGCAGCCGGCATGTGCAAATGCGTTGTAAAGTAGTGGTAGTCATGCTTGTTTACAAGCGTTACATCAGCTTCATTGTAGTTCAGTTCTTTTTGAAGACGCAGTGCTGTCAAGATACCGCCGTAACCGGCACCAAGAATAACAATTTTCGGTATGTTGCTCATCGCAGGATCCCATCCATTCGTAATTTCTTTTTCTTTACAGACTTTGTGAAAAATTACACAAACACAGACAATGAATAATGTTAGTGTGTGACCCATATCCCACTTTTATGATAGCCCGTGTCTACTTTCGACAAATCGAATACTAATACCTCACATATTACAAACTTTTTCAGTAAAGTTCAAGGGTAATTTATACGAAAATATTTAGAATAACATCCAATTTTCTTATTTCCTCTTAGCTTGTCGAACAGATATAATGTACAAGAAGATGTAGATTCATCCAAATGTAAGGCAGCATGTGCTCGTTCATTTTGTTACCTTTTTGGAGGTGTCAACTGTGTCCAACTCAACTAATCCCCAGCATGTCGATATTGCGATAATCGGCGGCGGCCCTGCAGGTATGTTTGCTTCATTCTATGGCGGTATGCGCCAAGCCTCAGTCAAGATCATTGAAAGTATGCCTCAATTGGGGGGCCAATTAGCCGCGCTATACCCGGAGAAGTATATATATGATGTGGCTGGATTTCCGAAAGTAACCGCAGGTGAGCTTGTGGAGCAATTGAAGAAGCAAATGGAATTATTCCAACCGGACATTCACCTGGAGGAGAAAGTCGTCAACGTCATAAAGCACGATGAGCGCTCTTTCGAGATTGTGACGGACAAAACCTCGCATTTTGCCAAAGCCGTTATCATTACCGCCGGAGTCGGTGCTTTCGAGCCGCGACGGTTGGAGCTCGCGCAAGCGACCCAATATGAGAAAAAAAATCTCCATTACTTCATTAGCAATTTGAATCAATTCAAAGGCAAACATGTCGTAGTCACCGGTGGCGGCGATTCGGCCGTTGATTGGTCGCTCATGCTTGAACCAATCGCTGCAAGCGTAACGTTGGTGCATCGCAGAGATAAATTCCGAGCTCATGAGCACAGCGTCGAGAATTTACTGAAGTCCACTGTCCGCGTACTAACACCATATGAAATTACTTCCCTGCATGGTACACACCATATTGAACGCATCACTTTACAGCATGGCAAAACATCCGATTTCACGGAGCTTCCGGTCGTCGATGCCCTCATCGTAAATTATGGTTTCGTTTCATCCCTTGGTCCGATTGCCGAATGGGGACTCCGGATCGATAACGGCTCCATTGTTGTAGACTCTCGGATGGAAACGAGCGTTCCCGGTATATTCGCTGCAGGCGATGTTACCACTTATCCCGGGAAGCTGAAGCTAATTGCAGTTGGATTCGGTGAAGCGCCCACAGCCATCAACAATGCCAAGGTTTATGTAGATCCTACCGCTAAGCTCTCACCCGGACATAGCAGCAATATGAAGCTGTAGCCTTCGACTTTCTGCACGTATTACAAATCAAAAAAGGGTATCCTAGTCTTTAGCCTGACATGCTGATTTACGTCGCAATGGCAAAGGAGGGTACCCTTATCTATGTTATGTCCCATCTGCAATGGCTTGGAGCAGCTTACGGCTATCTGTCCGGTTTGCTCCTTACAAACTGATGATTACGGACGGCTTGAAGACTTTGCCGGTCCTTATGCTCCTTATCAGCCTGACACGTATACAAATAACGAGACGCTTCCTTCATGGTCACAATCAGAACAGAGCTGTGGACATATCGTATATTGCTCAAACTGTGTAAAGACGTTTGAAGTGTTTGTTTCTAAGTGGCACTGATACGGGGACGAGTTCTAGGCAGTATTGCGGTAATTTTCCGGATTAAGTTGTCTGCGTTTCAGCTCCGCTCGCAGTAACAGAATAAACTCCGGATCCAATTCGAACTTATGTGCTGCGTCATAGGCATCGAGCAAAAGGTCGTCTGACAGCTGATCCATATCCTCCACTCCTTCCCTCTTTTATCCAAATTCATCTTAGCATGTCCAAATAGGAAGGAACAAGCGTTCCTCTTATCCACATACACTTGTGGACAGCATGTTGGTAAGATGTGGGTAATCGTCGAAAAATGAGGAAATACCAATGAGGATATTGTGGATACGGTTATACACAGCCCGACAAAAACCACTTTTGATAAAAAAGTTTAATGACACTCTATCAACCTATTAATCTATTATATTAAATCCGGTTAACTACTATTGAGGCCTCGTATTCACTTCGAAAATCCATATTTTCCCATTCATGTCGATGCCATAATCAAAGCCTAACTGCCCAATCCCCGGGAACCGCCCCTCAAGCACTTCAGTGGAAAGCTGAGTAAGCAGCCGCATTTCACGCTTCTTGGAACCAACCGCACCGCTCGAGAACGATCTTCTGATGCCCTCGGAACCGCTGAGAAGTGTACCGCCTCGGCAAATATTGGTGACGAATAAGCCCGGTTTAGCCAAGCGACCTACGATCGCCGTAATCGCCCATTGCCCGCTCGCCTGCTTCACGTATTTCACACGGTAATCGATAGGTCTGCCGCTAATTGTAGCCAAACGAATTCCTTTCTGAATCAAATAGCGACGAGAGCTCTTCTTCGAAAGCAGAGACTGATACATGCCGTCAAACGTACTGAATCGGCTTGTTTTGGAGTAATAGGTATACTTGTAGGTACCCGATTCTTTGGACACTTTAATGACGCCGTTGCCGCCTGCTCCGCATACCGGCTTTATTACGACCATTCCATGCGACTGCAGCATGCTGTTTAAATTCATCCTCGAGAACATGCGTGTTGGAGGAATATGAGGGGCTATACGACTGTGCGACAATAATGCCTCCGTTTTCGCCCATTTGCTCGCCAACTGTCTGCCTTGTTCCGATATCATCATTCCGTAATCCCATCCTTTCTTTGATATCTGTTCTATAGTTGACAGCATATGCCTCGCAGACATCTATCTCTTGGATGATTGTTAGGGTAAACTCGCCTTATTTAATAGGCTGATAGAGCAGAAATCGTGCCCAGTATTGCCCGGGCAATGAAACGGGAGACATTTGCCGCACGCAAAACACCCGGTATGGACGCTTTATGCACGTCTTACCGGGTGTTGAAAGGTTAAAATCGGGACTTAATATGATATTAGTTTAGGACTCTTCTTCTAGCTGCTTACTCATAAAAGATAGGAAGCCAGACTGTAAATGCGGTGCCAAGACGTCCGAGTTGAACCTTAATTCGACGTCACAATCAGAAAAAAGGTCACCTTCATGAGCGGACTTAGGTGTTTTGCCGCTTCCGCAAAAAATCACTGATGCTCAATCTCGTGCAGATTTCTTTCTTCTTGCTTTCCGGTTTATTATAATGGGAAAGTAACCCAAACGAAGGAGTGAATCCACGATGAAGTATCGTAAGTTAGGCAAGAATGGTCCTGAGATCTCTGTAATCGGCTTTGGCTCATGGGCAATCGGAGGCGCCGGCTGGGCGAGTGCTTGGGGCAATCAAGATGATGCTCAATCCGTGGACAGCATCCGTACAGCACTTGACGCAGGCATTAATTTCTATGATACAGCAGCCGTTTATGGGCTTGGACACTCGGAGGTCGTACTCGGAGAAGCGCTTCGCGGCGATCGGGATAAGGTCATAATCGCGACAAAATGCGGCTTAGTCTGGGATAATGCCGGAACGATCACCAAGAGCGGTGCTTACGATTCCGTCATCCGTGAAGCGGAAGCTTCTCTGAAGCGGCTCGGTACAGACTATATTGATCTGTATCAGATGCACTGGCCGGATAGCGAAGTATCAGCGGAAGAGACGATGCGTGCGATGGACAAGCTTGTTCAAGACGGCAAAGTCAGATACGTTGGCGTCAGCAACTACAATGTCGAGCAGTTAGAACGTTCACTCGCAGTGAGACACGTAGATTCGCTTCAGCCTCCCTATTCAATCTTGCGTCCGGCAGCCGAGCAAGAGCTGCTTCCATTCTGTTTGGCTAACGGCATCGGCGTTGTCGCTTACAGCCCCCTGACTTCCGGTTTGCTGTCGGGCAACTATACGTATGACACCAAATTTGGCGAAGATGATTGGCGTTCACGCAACAAAGCGCATACAGGCGAAGGCCTCCGCAGCAATGTCGACAGAGCCGAGAAGCTTAAACTAATCGCTGCTCGCTATGAGATTACACTGCCGCAGCTTGCAGTCGCATATGATCTTGCGCACCCTGCTCTGACAAGCGCTCTGGTCGGCGTACGCAAGCCGAGCCATATTCTCGGTGTTCTACCGGCGATCGATGTGGTGCTTGATGACGCAGTCATGGCGGAAATTCGGGCTATTGCGGTTGGGTAATGTTTAATATTGCGAATGCAGACACAAAGAAACCTCCCATTCAATCCCCGGGAGGTTTCTTACTTTCAAACGATTAGCATTCGCCGGCTTCTGCAGGTTTGCCCGCATCCGATGCCGTTCTGAATGACGAACCGCAGCCGCATGTTGCAGATGCGTTCGGGTTGTTGATCGTAAAGCCTCCGCCCATTGCGGATTCTTTATAGTCAATTTCAAGGCCGTTCAGGTATTTCATGCTGTCGCCGTCAACGACAACCTTCAACCCGCTGAACTCCATCGTTTTGTCTGTATCGTTAAGCTCGTCATCGAAGCCCATGCCGTATGAGAATCCGCTGCAGCCGCCTTCCTTCACGCCAATGCGCAGGAACAACTCAGGCGACTCTTCAGCCTCCAGCATTTCCTTGATTTTCTCGTTTGCAGTCTCGCTTATATTAATCATGGTATCCCTCCTGTATTATCGCAATTAACTCACTATATATTTTATAGTATACTCCACATTGCAGTAGGACTCAATACACGGACAACCCAATTGTAGTGGTTACGCAGGCAGCACATACAGCAGAATCGCGAAGAAATGCAGCACTGAGCCGCCTAGTACAAATAGATGCCATACGGCATGATGATACTTAAAGCTACGCCAAACATAGAACAAAGTACCAACCGTATACAGCACACCGCCGATAATCAGAAGCTGCAATCCGCCAGGTGCCAGATGTGCTTTAAGCGGTCCCCAAGCAAATACGATGATCCAGCCCATTCCGATATAAAGCAGCGTGGACGTGAAGAGAAACTTGGAGGCGTAGAATGCTTTAAACACCACACCGCACAATGCGAGTCCCCATACGATGCCAAACAGTGTCCATCCTGCTGCCCCTTGCACAATATGAAGCACAATCGGCGTATAGGTTCCGGCTATGAACAAATAAATGCAGGAATGATCCATAATTTCAAAAACGTTCTTCGCTTTCCCTTCCGGAAAGCTGTGGACGAGTGTAGACGAAATATACAACAGCAGCATCATGGAGCCGTAAATCGTAAAGCTCACCACATGCGAAGCATTTCCTTTAATTGCAGCAAACACGATTAGCAGTACCAGCGCAGCAACACTTAATACAGCACCTAAGCCATGAGTGATCGCGTTGGCTACTTCTTCCCTGCGAGAATACGTATATGTATTCGCCATGAAGTCCACCTCTTTCTTATTGATTTGTTCCTCTGTTACCTATTGTAACCTAAATTTCACGGCATCGAAAGGAAGCTGCCCCCTGCTTCTTCCATCCATTAGGTCCTCTGGCATGACTTAATAGTTGCCGCTCTTGATGATGAGGTTTATAATAAGGGAAGTTATTTGCGTGGGGTTTTTGGAGTATGGGTAAGTAATTTTTTTCACAATGTTGTTTTTTTTAAATTTATACATTATACACCGGACCTGGAAATGAGTGCCCGGCGGACTGGGAGGATACTCTTATGAATGTCGTAATACCTACAGATGCTACACGAATGCAAGCTATTGTCGAGAAGGTTCGTGCTGGTGAACGTCTCACTCGGGAAGATGGAGAATTTCTATATCGTTCCGACGATTTGCTCACCATCGGTCAAATGGCGAACGAAGTCAATCTCAAGAAGAACGGACGCAAAGTATATTTTATCGAAAATATGAGCTTATACTTCACAAATGTTTGTGAAGCTCATTGTGCGTTCTGCAACTTCCGCAAAGATGAAGGTCAAGAAGGAGCTTACACGCTTACCGGCGCTCAAATGATTGAGTATGTGGAGAAGCATATTCATCCTGATGTACGCGAATTCCATATCGTCGGCGGCCATAATCCACATGTGCCTTTCCAATACTACGTAGATTCGCTTCAAGCGTTGCATGATCGCTTCCCTAATGTTGCGCTCAAAGCGTACACAGCTGCTGAAATCGACTTTTTCTCGCGGATTAGCGGCCTAAGCTACAGAGAAGTTATTCAAGAGCTCATGAAAGCCGGCCTGCAAAGCTTAACCGGCGGCGGCGCTGAAATTCTGTCTGACGAATACCGCAAGAAGATGCGCGTAGACAAAGCCGACGTTTCCCAATATCTTGAGGTACATCGCACGGCACATAATCTTGGTCTTCGCACACACACAACCATGCTCTACGGATCTGTCGAGAAAACCGAAGATCGCGTCAACCATATGCTTCAAATTCGTGAGCTGCAGGATGAAACGAACGGCTTCCAAGTGTTCATTCCACTTTCCATGCAGCCAATCAGCCCCAAAGCGAGCATTCGCCGCCGCAACTCCGCCTTTGACGATCTGAAGGCCATTGCGATCAGCCGCTTGCTGCTTGATAATTTCCAGCATATTAAAGCGTATTTCATCAATATCGGTACACAGCTCACGCAAGTTGCGCTTACAATGGGCGCTTCCGATGTACACGGCACGATGGTGAAAGAACGGATCAGCCATGCAGCAGGCGCACTTACGCCAGAGGGCATTACACGCGAAGATTTGATCTGGCTCATTAAAGGGGCCGGTCGTATTCCGGTTGAACGCGATACGTTCTACAACGAAGTGAAGGTTTTCGAATAAGCAGGTTTTGGCATCGTTTTGGATAGGACAAGCACTGATGGCTTAGGTCGCAGAGGCATATACTACGAGTAAGAGCAAACAGCGGACGCCGGCTTCCGGCGCCGCATAACTAACGAAATGCAGAAGATTTTTATTGCACACAAAGAAAGTTGGGATTACAATGAAGCGTTTTGTCATTCTTGGCGGCGGTTATGGAGGACTTACAGTCGCCCATTCCTTGCTGGAGGGCGAACTGCCAGACGACACAATCGTCGTCCTTATTGACCGTATGCCGTTTCAAGGGTTGAAAACGGAGTATTATTCTTTAGTAGCGGGAACGGCTGCAGATATTGATCTGCGTGTTGCATTCCCTTCCGATCCACGTTTAATCGTAACTTATGGCGAAGTAACGGATATCGATTTGGATGCGAAGCATATCCAGCTTGCCGGCCAAGATCCGCTTGAATACGAGTGGCTCGTAGTCGCACTTGGCTGTACGGACAAATATCATGGTATTGATGGTGCGGAGCTGTACTCCAACAGCATTCAGACGTTCTCCGGATCGCGTAAAACGTATTTGGCACTAAACGATGTGAAGCCATACGGACAAATCACAATTGTTGGCGGTGGTTTGAGCGGTGTAGAAGTAGCATCGGAGCTGCGCGAAGGTCGACCTGACCTCAATATCCGGATTGTCGATCGCGGACCGAGCATTCTGTCTGCATTTCCGGGTAAGCTGCAGGAATATGTTTCATCGTGGTTTATCGAGCATGAAGTGGAAATGCGCGGTCATGTTTCGCTGCATAAGCTTGAAGAAGGCTGCTTGTATGACCTGAACAATCCAAGCCCTATTCTGTCTGACGTAACGGTTTGGACTGCAGGTATTCAACCTGTTGCGCTGGTTCAGCGTATGAACTTGCCGAAGGACGCACAAGGCCGTCTCATCATTAATGAGAACCACCAGCTGCCGGATTACAATGATGTATTCATCGTCGGCGACTGCGCCTCCCTGCCGTTCTCTCCAAGCGCCCAGGCTGCAGAAGGGCAAGGCAAACAAGTTGCGGAAGTCATGCAAGCGACATGGAGCGGCAAAACACCTAAACTTGGCAAAATCAAGCTCAAAGGCGTTCTCGGTTCACTTGGTAAAAAAGCCGGCTTCGGACTCATGGGCCGTACCCCTCTAATGGGCCGCGTGCCACGTGTTCTCAAGAGCGGTGTCTTATGGATGTCGAAGCATCATTTCGGCTAAACTAGTAAGATATGGAACCTAACTGGTAGTATGGGTTACATATCATCGATCAGCCGATCTAATGCTTCACGGTCAGCCTGCTGCTTCACAATGGCCTTCATCATTAGTTCTTCCAACTCTTCAATGGTTTCGCCGGCGATGATCTCGCCATTCACGAGACCAAATGGAGCCAAATAGCATTCACCGCAATTGCCCAGGCAGCCGTACTCGATCACATCATAATCCGGATTTTCCTCTAGCTTCTTCATGAGACGGTCGGTGCCGTGGTGCATATTGCTAGCACAAAATTCTATCATAGTTTTTAACATTTTTATTTATTCACCTACACTTGAGTGGTTGATATCCATTTTCAATTGCTCTGCTTTGTACTATAATAGGGGAGAAAGGAGTGGATTGCAATGAGTGAAAATGCACAAAGCACAATGTACGATGAAGTTTTGGATGTTCTTGACAAGCTGCGCCCGTTCTTGCAGCGCGACGGCGGCGACGTTGAACTCGTCGACGTAGAGGACGGCATTGTGAAACTTCGTTTGGTGGGTGCTTGCGGCAGCTGCCCAAGCTCGACAATTACGCTTAAAGCAGGGATCGAACGCGCTCTGCTTGAAGAAGTCGAAGGCGTACAAGAGGTTATGCAAGTATTCTAATCTCTTAACCTCTTCACCCATTATTTACAATAAAGAGTCTTGCCGTTATCCAGCCTCTAAGGCGGATACGGCAAGACTCTTTTGTTTAGTTGGATGACGTTTTAATGGAGGTCTTAATCGGATCGAAACCTCCGGTTACATCGACGATGTTTCCTGTCAAATAATCCGATTGCGGTAAGCATAGGAACGTAATGACACGGGCGACATCCTCCCCGCTTCCGGGACGCCCTCTCGGCGATTCGTCATCTTGCTCACCGGAAACCTCCGCGATAGTCCGCTCCTTGTTCACGCCGCGAATATCGCCAGGGCAAACCATGTGAACCGTAATGCCGTTGCCTGCCTCTTCGACAGCCAGCGTCTTCGTGAAGGATACGAGTCCCGTCTTGGCAGAAGCATAGACGGCTCTGTGAGGCCATGCACGGCCTTCTCCGGCATGACCGAAGCCGAAGTGGATAATACGTCCCCACTGCCGATTGCGCATCCCTGCGAGCAAATGGTGGTCGAGCAGCATAACGCCAAGCAAATTGCCGTTTACCAAGCCGATCACTTCTTCTGCGGAATAATCCGCGAATAACCGCCGTTCGCGAATGAATGGGCCGGCGTTATTGATCAGAATATCAATGCTGCCCGTTTGCGACCATGCCTGCGCCTCTGCGGCCAGACGAGCTACATCGCCTTGAACGGCGATGTCAGCGCCTATTGCTGTTGCGCGAACGCCGAATTGCCGGATAATTTCCTCAGCGAGCAAGAGCGCCTCCTGCTCGCTTGATTTATAGTTCAGTACGATGTCGCAGCCCATTTGAGCCAGTGACATCGCTGTCATTTTGCCTAAACCCTTCGCACTGCCTGTAATTAAAGCCGTTCGTCCTTCCAGCTCCATGGGCACCCTCCCAAGTTCAGATCATTTTCTCATCTGGCGATAAGCATGGTGAAAGGTTAGCTTCAATGTGTCCAGCACCATATCCATCATTTCATCCAGATCGCTCATTTGCTGCGAAATATTCTCCAGTTGATGCTGCTCTGAATATGAATCATGGCTTTGTCTGAGATCGTCCTGCATTTCCGAATTCATAAAATGGATCTCCGTATTCCGCCGTTTGCGGATTCGGTTCATCGTCGGTTTACCAAGCTCCTTGAGCTCGAATAGAGGCAGCGCCAGCTCTGAATATGCCTTCCGCTGCACCATCGTACGCAGCACGGTGAAATACGAGAAATGCGGCTTAACCCGCTCTGTTTGTAAACCAAGATAGTCGTTCATCAGCGTACCCAGTTTATCAAGCAGCGAGAACAGCCGGATGAAGGCATTCTTGTCAAAGTACACGTAGCGGTGATAATTCAACTGTTCTTCAGGAGACATAACCGAATAGGAAGCCGACGTAATCATGCCGCTGAATTTGCGCGCCGCATATTGACTTTGCTCAAGCTCATCCAGCGAGGAAATAAGACCAAGTGTGTAAATTTCGTATTTGCGAAGCTTGTGATTCTCATCATGACTCTGCTCGATTAACTTATGAAGCGCAGCAGCGTACTGCTCCATCGCTTGCAAAGTTTCAAGCAGTTTGCCATCCGAGACACGCGGCGGTTCACCAAACAGCATTCTAAGCACTAGGCAGTCCTCCTGAAGTTACAAGTTGTCTTCTTAGAAATGCATTAACCTCGTCCTTCGCGCCACTTCCATGCTCGAATCATAAAGTCGCACAGAATCCCGAACAGGATGGAGATGATGATATTGTGCAATATACTTGTGAAAACAAACCAATCCTCATTGCCGATCGTCTTCGTAAGCAGTGCTCCGCTCAGAACTTGGCTGACGACAAGCACGAAAACGAGAAATATCGTACTGCGAAGCGCTTGATTTCCGCTCGCTACGCGCTTCACATGCATCATTAACCAGGTAATCAGAATGAACAGTACGGCGGCAGCAACTCGGTGAATGAAGACGTAACTTGTGGCGCCTTCCATATCGGGAATAAGGTCGCCGTTGCACAGCGGCCAGCCGATGCATCCGCCCGCTGAATCGGTGTGCCGGATAAAGGCACCCAAGTAAATAACGAAATAGCTATAGATCAGAATAGCTAATGACATGTAAAACACGGATTGAGGTACACGAGCAGCAGGCTTGTCCGTTAGCTCGCCTCTCTTCATCCTACCGGTCCATAAGAGAAGCAGCAGCGTAAACATGAAGGCCATAATAGAGAACCCAAAGTGAAGGGCGAGAACGGCAGGTGTTGTCGGCCATACAACCGCAGCAGCGCCGAGCAAAGCCTGCAATAAGGTGAAGAAGCCTGAGCCTGACGCGTAAATAATCGGCTCTTTGAAATTGCGGTACCACTTCAGCGTTGCAATAAATGTCGCAAGCACAAGCAGGCCGATGCCTCCGCTAATCAAACGGTGCGAATACTCGATTAACGATTCCAGCGTATACGCCGGTATAAATTTGCCGTTACATAGCGGCCAATCGGTTCCACAACCGCGACCGGAGTCTGTATTCGTCACAAGCGCACCGGCAATCAACACCAAAAACATCCCTATGCACGTTACAATCGCAAGCGCACGATATCGGTTAGAATTCAACATGTCCACCTAACTTCCAGAAAGAATCACCTCAATTATAACGAACTATGTTGGCAAATACCATGTTCAAACTGTGAACACAGCCTGCCCTCACTCCGAGATAGAAAAGCCCGCTCTGCGCCAATTCGGACACATTGCGGGCTTCCCTTACCCGGGTTTACGTTATGAACTCGGAAGTGCTTCCGCCACTTGTACGGCCCGATCCAGAAACTGCTCAATTTCCTCCCGTGACTTGCGCAGCTTGCTGACGAAACGAAC
Source organism: Paenibacillus sp. J22R3 (assembly GCF_056269305.1). Lineage (NCBI taxonomy): Bacteria > Bacillati > Bacillota > Bacilli > Caryophanales > Paenibacillaceae > Paenibacillus > Paenibacillus sp. J22R3. The sequence continues at coordinate 257,748 of NZ_JBWDNS010000003.1, forward strand.
GAGCTCCTGCCCTTTCTTGAACGCGATAAAGCTTGGAATGCCAAGAATGTTCAGCTCACTGCATAGATCCGGCAAATCGTCGCGATCAATCTGCAGAAACTGAATGCGGTCTCCATAGCTGCTTTCGATATCAGGCATGAATGGCTCGATATAATGGCAATCCTTGCACCAGGTAGTCTTGAAAACCGCTACCGTTACGAGATCCTCGCGGTTGACCGCATCTCGGAATGCTTGTTCAGTTGTAATCATCTGCATGATAATGTTGTACTCCTTTCAATGTTGAAGCCTTGTTAGGGTTCGCGTGAAATGACCAGATAGTCATCCTCGAAATCGTCTGTATTCCATTGCAGCGTTCCGCCGAACGCCTTCACGAAATCGCGTGCTGGTACATAAGTGACACCGTTGATGACCGTAGGCGGGAAGCTCCATGTCACGGTCTTTCCGTTTAGTTTAACACTATTGCTGCCTGTTCTCATCCCCAGCGTAGAACCGGTCGCATCATCGTATACGACTAGTGTGCCTGCTTCCTTCCGAATAGTTGCATGGAAGCCGTTAACGGTTCGGCGAAGCGGAATCAGCGTTATGCCGTCAGGCGTTATAATCGGCGGAGTTGCACTGTATGCGGCATACATCGTAATCGCTTGTTTGCTAATGTGCGCTTGTTCTCGTAGCAAGCTGTATAAGACGGAATCCGGCTCGAGTGTGCGAAGAACTTCATAGCCCTCCATCTCCATCAATTGCTCGCCATCGATCGCAAGACGTGGCGCTACCGGCTGATCCGGCGTCACGCTGCCGTTCACATTCCAGCGATCGGTCGTCACTTTGAGCCAGATGCCTTCAATCGGAGAGGCGTCTTCCAGCTCACCTATTCCTATATGAACCTCATCGAATTCTTCCTCACCAACCGTTGCTTCTGCAGCCTCGTCTGCTTCAGCAGCCAAAGCATCTAACGCGGCCAGATTCGGTTTAATCGATGCCTCGATTACCGACTTGCGTATATCAAGCTTGCTGTCGATAAACAGCTCGCCTTTCACATACGTATCTTTGGTTAAAATCTGATTAAGCTGCTCTTGATCTTCCAGCTCGGTTTGAGCCATTCCATCCTTCAGCTCCGTTAGCATTTCCACAACGCTGTCGGTCGCTTCCTCTACGCTCTCCCCATCGATCTCTTCTTCAGGCAGCGAACCGAATATGCTCTCTGCACCGGTAGATTTCAAGGCATCACTCTGACTTTGAACCAGCTCAAGCAATTGGGTGAGCATGTCTTTCAGCCCAGCCTTATCGCTAAGAAGCGCTTCTACGTAAGATTTCGCCCAATCCCACAGCTCGATGCCTGTCAGCTCCGCATGAACTTTCATCCCGTTTACGGTTTCGTCGGCTACTTGCTCTTGCCCGACATTAACGGACAAGTGCTTCGGATTCGGCAGATTATGAATCGTATAGTCGCCTGCGACATCCATCATCTGCTTGACGGTTTCCGTCAGCTTAGCTTCTGTGGCATCGTCAAGCCCTGATCCGCCTTCTTCCTCCGAACCTGTCAGACTAGCCATATGTATGACGATCGGGCGTTTCGCCCCTTCAAGGTCAATCACAGTCAGCTTGTCATCCATCTGAGCGTTAAACGCAATGGATTTCTCGCCAAGCGACAGCTTGCCCGTAACGGACATGGCACCGGCTTGCGCGACCATCACATGGTCAAGCTGAAGCTTGACCGATGATATCAAATCGAGCACTGCTTTCTCTTCATCTGTAGCATCAACAAGCGCATTTTCCTTCAACAGCAGCTTGAATTCCACCGACTGGCTGCCTTCATACGAGGTAACCTTCAGCGACTGCTTCAGCATCGCATTGAAATCTACGCCGCCGAGTGCCTGACATCCGGCCATAATCAATATTAGAATCGATAATAACAGTAAGCATGAATTTCTCCACAACCTGGGCCACTTTTTCAATAAAAAAACTCCTCTCCAGCGGTAAAAAGACTAAGGTCCATTTTACCATGAAGAGGAATTTGTGGGAATAACAATCCAGTATTTATGAGCGCGCCGCAACTCGCATCAGCGGGTTCAGCAGCTTGCGCAGCGGCCCCGGGAACTGCCGAACATCTTCGGCCTTCACGACACGAAGAAGCACAAGCAGCGCGACATAGAGTCCGAACGAGATGCCTCCTGCAGCGATACAGGATATCAGGAAGGTCAGCTTAGCCGGGATCCCGCTGATATAGTGTCTGCATACATAATCGATGAGCCAGCCTGCGCCGGATGCCGCCACGATCGTAATGGCATAACCGACCCAACGCCGTCCGAGGATAGACAGCGAAATTTCCTTGCGAATGGCGCGGAAATTGAGCGATGCAATCGTCATAAAGCAAATCGTCGATGAGAGGATCAGACCGTAAACGCCCATGAACGGCGCCAGAGCCAGGCTCGTCACAACCTTTACGACAATACCGATCAAAGCATGGCGCATCGGCATATGCGGCTTGTTCATGCTGGTTAGAACGGTATTGCTAGTCATCATCGTTATTTGGAAAATCGTTCCGGCCGTCAATGCAGCAATCGCCAAACTACCGCCTGTATTCGCGAAGAGCAAACCATTAATCGACGTAGCGGCAATCGTCATAATGAGCGCAACCGGTACGCCTGTAAAGACAACTATGCGCATGACGAGCGAGGCTTGACGCTCTACCTCTGTCATATTACGCACGGAATACGCAGCGGATATGACCGGGATCATCGATTGACTGAGCGCGATCGCCAGAATCGGTGGAATGCCCGCCAACGCCTGCGCCTTTAACCCAAGCCAGTCCAGCGTTTGACGCGCATCATCGGCGTTGTAATACCCGTGCGTCAGCTTCATGAAGAGCGACGTGTCAAAGAAATAAATAAATTGCACGGTCATCGAGGTAATGACGATCGGCACTGATATTCGGAACATTTCCTTATAAATCGTCTTAAATGACAGAGGTGCACGACCCGTCTTAGCAGCCGATTTCGTCTCCGCCACCGGAGCTCCGGCTTTCTCCAGCGCATCATGTCTGCGCAGCTTCCTGGCGTAGAATAGCATCACGCAGAAAGCGCCGACACTCCCGAACACACTCCCGAAGGTCGCAGCAGCGGCAATCCAGCTCTGTCCCCAGCCCCAAGCAAGTACGATATAAGCTAAGCCTACCGCTGTAATAACACGGAGAATTTGCTCAATGATTTGAGAGATGCCCCCGGCTGCCATAAGCTGACGACCTTGGAAGTATCCTCTCATCATCGCAATGATCGGGAAGAACAGCAGCGCAGGCGCAATGGCCCGCACGGCCAAATCAGCGCCGGGGTTCTCGGCGATATGCGTCGCATAGAATGGAGCAAATACAAGCAGCAGAATCGTGATGACCACGCCGGTAATTGAACCGAATATGAGCGCCGCTTTGTAAATCCGCTTCGCTTCATCCGGACGGCCCTGTGCATACCGCTCAGAGACCATTTTGCTGATTGCGCTTGGGATGCCTCCGGTTGCTACGATAAGAAGCATTAAATAAATATTATTAGCGACGGTAAAATAACCGCCGCCGTTGCTGTCTGTCATATAGTCCAGCGGAATGCGCTGGAAGATCCCGAGAAACCGGGCGACCAGCGCTGCCGCTGCGAGTATGATAGTGCCTTTGATTAAAGAATCCTTTTTAACCATTGGTTCTCCTGACCACTAACTTTATTTCGCTTTGATAACTTCAAGCGGTTGATGGTGACCCCGAACCGGTGCTGCCGCATTGGATGGAGCCGCCCAGCGGATACCGTTCTTAATTACTTGAAGGATCGTTTCGTTGTAATAAGTCGGGTAAGTCTCGTGACCGGGGCGGAAGTAGAACACTTTGCCTTGACCGCGGTGCCAAGTGCAGCCGCTGCGGAATACTTCGCCGCCTTCGAACCAGCTGACAAATACGAGATCATCCGGCTGTGGAATGTCGAAGTGCTCGCCGTACATTTCTTCGCGTTCCATCTCGAAATGCTCCGGAATGCCTGCGGCGATCGGGTGAGCCGGATTAACGGTCCAGATCCGCTCCTTCTCATCGGCTTCGCGCCATTTCAGGTCGCAGCCTGTGCCCATGAGCTTCTTGAAGATCTTAGAGAAGTGACCGGAATGAAGCACGATCAGACCCATGCCATTCATAACGCGTTTATGTACACGCTCAACGATCTCATCTTCCACTTTATCGTGAGCCATGTGGCCCCACCAGATCAGAACGTCCGTATTCGCAAGCACTTCCTCCGTCAAGCCGTGCTCAGGCTGTTCCAATGTAGCTGTCGCTACTTCGAAGCCGTCCGTGCCGATACCTGCTTTAATAGCGGTATGAATCCCATCCGGATAAACCTTAATGACGGCCTCATTGGATTTCTCATGCATAAACTCGTTCCATACTGTAACTTTAATCAACTTCGTCTGCCTCCTCAAATTAGATCCAAATGATAAAAATAATAATCATAGCCGCTTGCATAATAAATTTGGCGACCATGCTGGAGAACAACCCAACTACCGCACCAAGCCCTGCTTTGAGGGCCTTGTCCACTTTCGCGCCGGCAAACAGCTCACCGATTACTGCGCCAAGCAGCGGTCCAAGAATGATACCGAAGGCAGGAATGACGAATGGTCCGATAATCAATCCGATCGTACTGCCTATCACCGAGGCCCTGGAGCCTCCATACTTCTTGACGCCCCACGCACTGACGGCATAATCCGCGATAAACAGCGCAATGACGATGAGTGACTGGATCGTCCAGAACCAGAAGCCAAACGGAGAGAACGAGATAAAGAAGCCATAAACGAAGAATGCCGCGTAGATCGCAAGCGCACCCGGCAGAATCGGATAAATGGCTCCGGCCATACCAATCACAAACAAGATGATGACTAAGATCCAACCGGCTATCTCCATGCTGTACTCATCCCCTCAGCACATAGTCCTGAATCACTCGCGCAACCGCATCCTCATTGTGATGCACCGTGACGACATCCGCCGCAGCCTTCACTTCGTCCTGCGCATTGCCCATCGCAACGCCTAGACCCACGGCTCGGATCATCGCGATATCGTTCAAGCTGTCGCCCATTGCGGCAACCTCCGACATGTCGATGCCAAGCAGCGTGCACAGCTCGCGAATGGCCGAAGCCTTGGATACACCTTCCGGATTCATCTCCAGATTCCACGGCGAGGAATTCGTAATCTCCAGCCCGCCCCAGCTTGAGGTCTCTCTCAGAATAGCTTCGCGCGTTGCCGCGTCCTCGGTGTGATAACCGAATTTCAGCCAATGATGATTCTCGTAATCGCCGGCAGGCTCGATCCACTGTTCCTTGTTGTAGATCCCCATCGTGGAATAAGCCCAGTACCAGCATTCCGGATACTTTAATGCTTCCTCGTGGAGACGCTTCAACGTTGATGCCGACATCAGTGTGCGCTTGTGAAGCACATGCGGACGCTTCCAAATTTCCCCGCCGTTCACCGTAATCATCGGTGTATCCAGCTTCAGCTGCTCTGCATAAGGCAGTGCGCTCGGAAAGCCTCGTCCGGTCGCGAAACAAACGGTTACGCCGGCATCCAGCGCTCGGTGAATCCACTTCGCATTCTCACTGCTAATCTCTTGCCGATCGTTAAGCAATGTTCCATCCATATCGAGTGCGACTAGCTTGATTGTTCCCATGAAGCCCTCCCTATAAAGCGAACTGCAAATACTGCAACCGATCAATGTACCAATTTTAGCACACTCTGAACAGAATCCAAACCTGCTCCATGAACGTCCGCGGCAATCGCGCCTCGTTACTTTTCTAATTATAGTGAGTCCTGCACGTAAACGCGTTATTCAATCTTGTGCTTTTTGTGTTCCATCTTGCTCTTATACCCCTAGAAGTGTACCGGTAAGAAATAAAATAGCGTACAGCAAGCGACGAAGGGCGGCGTGCTTCTTGGAACGGCGCATATGGATCCCTCCTTGCGGTATTGGATGGCATCCTTTCATGTTTTATCTTATGCAAAAATGTTTCTCATGTGCAACTTATTCCCCATTAAAAAGGCTGCCCCGAAAGCCAACTTGACTTCGGGACAACCCTCATGTATCGCTGTGAAATGCTCATCTCATTGTGTCGTATCCGTCTTGCCGTTCTCCGTTGTCGTACCTGCCGGAGTTCCGGCGGTACCGTTCGTCGTTGGTGGCACAGGTGCCTTCGCCGGAACCTTCGGCTTCTTCGGCACGCCGTTCATCCCGATTGCATCGTCATACGCGTCGAGAATCTTACGCGCAACAGGAGCCGCGCCATAAGCGCCAAAGCCGCCTTCCGGAATAACAACCGCTACCGCAATAACAGGGTCTTCCGCAGGGGCAGACGCGATAAACACGGAGTTCTCAACGGTTGCTCCACTAACTTGCTGCTGCGAAGTACCGGTTTTCCGGAGCACCTTGTAAGGTGCGTTGTTGAACTCAGTTACGCTAACATTCGACATGCCATCCTCGATCTCATCCCAATATTTCTCCGGGAAATTAACGGTATTGAGCACCTCAGGCTGAAAGCCCTGCACAACCTTGCCATCCGCATCGCGGATTTCCTTCACGAACTGCGGCTTCATTCGTTTGCCATGGCTGGCAAGCGTTGCTGCATATTGGGCAAGCTGCAGCGTCGTATATCGTCCCATCTGGCCGAAAGAAGCCAGAATTAATGCAGACTGCACACTGGCAGCTTCTTTCTCGTGGAAGTACCCGATAACGCCTTTGCTCTCGTTATGAAGTCCGCTTTCGGTATTTACGCCAAGGCCGAATTGTTTCACGTAGGAATCCCAGATCTCTACGCCGTTCTTCGGCTCTTTTCTGTAAAGCGCATCCCCGACCATCTTGGCCATGAAGGGGTTGGAGGATTTCGCGATGGCTTTGGCGGGATCAAGCACACCGTACACATGCCCTTTGGCATTCCCGATTCTGCGGCGGGTTGAGCCTTCCCGACCGTAAAAGAACGAGCCGGTATCTGTATAAGTTGTCGTCGTTGTGAAAAGCTTCTCGTTCAGCCCGATCAGGATAGACAACGGCTTCTGCGTGGAACCAAGGAAAACGACGGAAGATGGATGCTTACGCTGCTCCTTCGGATCGCTATAAGGACCGATTACCGAGCTGATCGTACCATTCTGCAGCACATACTGAATGCTGTCATAATCATCCTTGCTGATCGTGCCGCCTTCCCAGATGTTCGGATTGTAATCCGGCATGCTGGCCATCGCAATGATTTTACCGGTCTTGACCTCCATCGCTACCGCGTAGCCGGTCTTCGCATTTTTCTCATGGCGATCAGGATCCGACGTCGTTTGCAGAAAATGAAGCTGATCCATGATTGCTTGTTCCGCTGTTTCTTGAACATTACGATTGATAGTCAGATAAACGTTATCGCCTTTATCCGGCTTCGTAATGACCGGCGGTCCAATAACTCGGCTTGCGGCGTTCACCGGATACGTCTTCAATCCGTTCTTGCCCCGCAGCACGTCCTGGAACATATACTCCAGCCCGTCGTAGCCGACATCCTCCTGCTGCAAATATTTCAGGCGAGGATCATCGGTTTTGGCGCGATCCTTATACAGATTGTTCTCTGCACCGCCGCCGAATTTCTTCAGGTAGCCGACTAATTGGACAGCAAACTGGCTCGTATCGTAATGCCGAATGCTTTCCTCTACAATATCGATCCCTTGATACAAGTCGCGGTTCTCCATGAAGTAGGCAATCTCCTGCTGAGTCAAACCACTCTTGATGCGCCTAGGGACAGTGACCGTATTTTTCTTGTAGTCCAGATCCATATTTTTAATAATTTGCTCTAAAGACACGGCAGCCTTTGGGTTTCCGTATTTCTGAAACACGTCAAACAGCTTCTGAGCCATGGCGATCGAATCTGCCTTCTTCGTTCCCGGCTCTATGCTGTAATGGAGCGACTGGGTCGAAGTCGAATAGGCAATCGGCGCACCGCCCGAGTCATAAATATTGCCGCGAATCGGCGGGATCAGGACATCCTTCGAGCCCCGCTTCTCTTCTTCCTCACGCAGAGAGGGCCCTTCAACAAACTGCAAAATAGCTAATCGAACAATAAGTACACTGAATACGAAAAACGTAGCAAAAAAGAATAAGTTCAACCGGAACGAGAAATGTCGCCGGTTCACAATCTCCCGCTTCTGCGGATCATCCTGCACCACTGTAAATCTCCTTTCTACACGGTCAAGTTTCCCTTATATGCGTGCTCGAGAACCCAGCCGGGTTAAACCAATCGCCTGAGGAGGCCCATGTTGCGTCAAGCGGAATCCAAGCACCGCTGCTTGCCAAACGCACCTCATTCCAAGCATGGGGTCCATAACTGCCGTTGCCTGTTGCGCCGAGTCCCGTAACGACACGCACATCAAGCCCGACTGAACGCGCCATCACCGCATACAATCTAGCCACATCTATACAGACGCCTTTTCGGGTATCAAAAGTTTCAGTTGGCGTTTGTTCTTTCCAAACACCTTGCTCTACATAATTATTGGCTTTATCCCAGTCATATGCAATACGTGATCCGATCCAATCATAGAGTGCCCGCGCCTTCGCCTCGTCATCATCCGATTGTTTCGTCACTTCTGCCGCAGCGGCCTCAATGTTGGCAGGGACCGCTGCATCGATAACCTCATATTTGCGCTGCAGCACACGGCGAAACTCCGCCTGAACCGCGTCGGTAATGACCGGTCCGCGCTTCAGCACATCGCCTGCAACCGGGTCCAGCAGCTCCGCTGCCGTCTTCGCGTAAATCGCAGACGCCCGAATGGCATCCGCTCCAAGCGCATGAGGAGCAAGTGTGACATACACAAACAGCACGGCAATAACAAGAAAGGCTCGTCCTCCGCCCAGCAGTGCGCCGATTAATGCCCCGGTCGTCCTGCTCGCAGTTCCGGAGAGCTTGCCATAAGCGGAAGCCCGGCCCTGCCGAATGACCTGATCCGCCTGGTTCGCCGGCCGCACCAGCGCATCATAGAGCATGTAGCATAGCGGCTCCAGCAGCCGAAGCAAGTATCGGACGAACGAGTACAAGATCAGAAACAGCACGCCGAAGCGAAGCAGCTCAAAGTCACGCAGGCTGGTCACTACCGTGTACCATAGCTCTTTCCCAGCACTGAGCTCTTCCTGCGGCACGACGATGTGTCTGGCTTCCAGCCAATCACGGATTACCGGCGATAGCCGCGAAGCCCCTTTACCGGCAAGCACAAGCGCAATCACGACCGAAATCGCTTGCCAAATAAAAAAGAAAAGGTGCTTCGCGGATCCCGACGCACCTCTTCTCATGCCTTGAATGAATGAGCCAAGCAGGATAATCAGCACCATGAGCGCAACCGGTTCCGGTTTCAATAAGGGAGCGACCCAAGCATTCATGATGAAGCCTCCTTCCATCGCCTAAACGTAGACTTGTCCATAAACTTGCCTTCGGCTAGACTAGACGTTCTTCTTTGCTTGATCAATTAAGGATTGGATTGTCGCATCAATCTTCCAAGTGCCAAGCGGCGTACCGCGGAAGGTCACTTTCACTTCTTTCTCACCAGGTGTTCCGTCCAGCTCTAAGTTCTTGGTTTTCACCGTAAACGTACCGTCGCTGTTCGTCGTAAATGTAGCATCCTGCGCTTCGCCGGCCATCGCTGAGATTGCCTCTTGCTTCACGCTGTCCGCAACCTTCGTACCGAGCTCGGATCCGAGATTCTTCAATTCTTCAAGCGAATGTCCGCTATAGAATACGACGCCTGCAAGAATAGCCACCACGATCAGCCATTTCACGACCGTCTTTACGATACGAACGACGATGAACAGCACAACCAGCGCTATAACCAGAAATAGCCATTTGTCCTTGAAGAATTGTACGTACGTGTCCAAATCATAGTTAAAATCCAAGCCCATCGATTGGTCTCCTCCATTATACCTGCCAAAAAGTCTACATACAAAACATTATAACCCATGACCCTACCACCGTAAACCAACTGAACGCCGTGAGACATATCACGGCCCGGCCAAGCGTACAAGTAGTAACATACTGTCCACACCGATATCGCTGCGCGCTTATGCAAATCCGAAGGAGGATTCCCGTGAAAACTGCGATTTGGCTGTATTTGTTTCTGTTTGTGGCATTCTTTGATCTACATGCCCAGTATCCCATCTTGACCCCATTTGCCGTCTCGCTCGGCGCGGCACCGTCCTTTATCGGGCTGATGATGGGACTTTACTCCATCACCCATCTGCCGGGCAATCTCATAGCCGGTTATGGGGTCGACCGTTTCGGCAGCCGGCTATTCATCGTCTTCAGCCTGGCTGCTGCCGGCGGCATCCTGCTGCTGCAAGCCATGGTGACGAATCCATGGCAGCTGCTTGTGCTCCGATCGATTAGCGGATTCGTACTCGCCTTTCTGTCACCGGCCTGTATGTCGCTGCTCGCACGCATTGCTACAAGCCAAATCCGGCAGCGCAAGCTCATGGCCGGCAATGGCCTTGTGCATACCGTCGCATCGGTAATCTCGCCTGCAGTCGGCGCTTATCTCGTTGCCCAGATTGGCTTCACGACGGCTTTCACCGTGCTCGGCTGGATTCTGATCGCGACAGCTGCTTGCGCGATGTTCTTTATCCGCGAATTAGCGCCTCTGAAAGCTACTACGCCGGAGTCCACAGCGCTGGCAACGCAAGCGAATGCTGAGGCGCTTGGCATGCGGGGAGCCGCGAAGGAGCCGGCACCTCCCATACCATGGCTGATCTTCACGTTGCCCATTGCCATGAGCTGTGCCCAAGGCATCCTTTCCTTCGAGCTGCCGCTAATGTCGACCACGAAGGAAGGAATGATGACAACAGGGCTCTTGTTCTCCGTCGTCAGCCTTGGCGCACTGTTCACGCTCAGCATGCTGTTCCTCAACAAGCTCTCGCCGTTTCTTCGCTCATTATGGGGAGCCTTCATGCTGGCACTTACTTATTTCGCCATTGCAGCCGGTGTCCCGCTTCCCTTCATGGTCATGCTGTTATTCGTCGGCATGGCCAAAGGCGTCATCTTCCCGGCACTGTCCTCGCTCCTCATCGAACGAAGCGGCGGGACCCGATATGGCCGGATGTTCTCGATCTTATCCATCGCCTTCTCCATCGGCGCCTTCATGGGCCCGATGCTTGCGGGGCAGTTACGCGAATTTATCTCCCCTTACTACATTGCTTTCCTCAGCCTCATGATCGCCGTTTGCGTGCTCCCCTTCTATGCTTCGCCTACCAAAGCAGGTGGATCAAGCTCCAGCGCCCATTTTTCCGGAACTGGGTAACTGCACAGGGCTGTTATCACTCAGGGGCATACATTACAGTGTGGCAAGAGGCTAGAATGCTTTACACAGTGAAGCAGAGCCCCAAACGCCCTGTTAGACATCATGCGAAAGAGGGGTGACATTCACAATGTCTCAATTCGTAGATGCTGATCGCGGAGGACATGGCCATCATGGCGCATTTACTTCTGCTGGTTCCATCCTGGTGCTTTTCATCCTGCTCGTCATTGTAATTTGCGGCTGTGGCGGCTGGTACTAATCCACATCCCCAAATCACGGACATAAACGGCTTGCCTAACGGCAGGCCGTTTTTCGTTTTCCATGTCCCGTGGAATATAATAAGATGGTGGAAAGAGGTGAGAATTGCGATGGATGATATCGCCATCATTGTAGAGGGCAAGAACGACAGAAGCCGGCTGCGCCGTGTGCTTGCGGAGGAGACACCGATTTTCTGCACGATGGGCACGCCGGGTGTCAACCAGATCGAGAAGCTGCGCCGACAGGTCGGCGACCGTCATGCATACATTTTCACCGATAATGATGCATCCGGCAGACGAATCAGAGGCATGCTGCGGGATGCATTCCCGGATGCCGATCATATCCATACGCGGCGCGGGTTTCCTGGTGTAGAGAAGACCCCTGAGGAATACTTGATCGAGCAATTAGAAAAAGCGGGCCTCGAGGAATACATCGTGTATCCTGCTCAAGGCACCGCCCTATGGAGTAAAGAAGATGGATTCTAAGGATTCAATCCTATAATAGCGAGAAGCTAAACGTTCAATACGAAGATCACGAGCGTAACCGTTACAATACTTAAGACAGTTGAAGCCAACACAGCCTGCGAAGCAAATTCCTGCTCGTTGTCGAACTCTACTGCGAGCAGCACACTGGAAAGCGAGGTTGGTACGCTGGAGGATACGATGAGCGCCTTTGCCATCAGCCCATCCAGTCCAAGCATCCACACCACGAGAAACGCCAGCACCGGCCCCAGTAAGAGACGCATGCTGCACGAAATCAGCACTTCCTTCACCATGAAGCTGTGAATGGAAAACTTCATACTCCCCAGCTGAACGCCAAGCGTAACAAGCGCCGTACCGATAAAGGCGTTAGCCGAATAATCAAGCGGTACGGATAAGGCATGAGGGATCGGTACATGAAAACCTCGCATCAGAAACCCAAGTGGAATCGCATAGATGACCGGCTGCTTAAGAATCGTCCGTATAATCTCCTTGCCGCTAATTCGGTGTGCGTTGACGCTGTAGATCCCGTAGGTGTTCGGCAGCAAGGCCTGCAGCATCATAATCAGCACTTGAATCGACAACGTGAACGGATTAGAGGCAAATACAAGCTCATTGAGCGGAATCCCGTAATTCGCACTGTTATAGAACAGCACGCTGTTTCGCATCGCCCCGCGCCTTCCCCCGGCAATTCCCCGCAGCCGAATGACTGCTTCCACACAGATATACATAAGCCCCATAAAGATAACGAAGAACAACAGTACGGTCATCGCCGATTGCAGCGTTACCTCCGTCGTATACAGTAATTTAAAAATAATAGCCGGTGAAAACAAGTAAAAGTTCAGCTTGGATAAGGTTTTGATATCCAAAGAAAAAACCCGATGCAGCGTGATGCCTATAGCAATCATGACTGACAACGGGATGATGTTGTTCCATAATATCGATAAGAATATGGCCATGCTACTCTTCTACCAATGCGTCTATGACGTTAACAATCTTCTCCGGACTTTGCGTTTCGTCGATCGAACCCGTTAAATATTTGCGAACAACGCCTTTCCGGTCAACGAACGTGATCGTGTCCGTATGCGTGAATAGGTTTGTTGCCTCATCTTTGAGAAGTCCGAGGCCAAAGTCCTTCATCAGCTGCTTCGTTTGTTCCTCGCTGTCATCCCGGAGGAACTTCCAGCCGCTCGCATCGATGTCAAACTTGCCGGCGAATTTCCGCATCGCCTCGGCCGTATCGCGCTTCGGATCGAAGGTGATCGACATGAATTCCACGTCTTTGCCGAAGGTTCCGTTCTCCTTCAGCTTGTCCTGCACCTGTGTCATCAGATAAGTCGTAGGCGGGCAGATGTCCGGGCAATTGGCATAGAAGAAGTAAATAACACGCACTTTACCTTCGGAATCGTCAAGCGTTACTTCCTTCCCATCCAAATCCGTCAGTTGAAAGCTCGGTGCCTTCAAATTCTGATCCAAATTCGGCTTCGCATCTTTCGATGAGGAGAGGTACAAGTAAATCGCCATGACCAAACATAACGCCAGCACTGCAATTGCAAATCCGTATTTGCGTATAATAGGCATGAATCGCCCTCCTAACCGATGCCGTTCGTATCGACGATCATGACTAGAAATACGATCATCAAATAGTTAATGGAAATAATAAAATTCGTTTTCGCCCATTTGTTGTTATCCTGCGCCTTAAGACCGATCAACGTGTGAACCAGCCAGAGCACACCGCCGAGAAGCGAAATGATAAGAAACGCATAACCAACGTAACCATAAGTGAAGAACAGAATTCCTGTCGGAATCAACAGCAGAATGTACGGGTTCATTTGCAGCTTCGTGCGATGAACGCCTTTGACGACCGGCAGCAGCGGGAAACCTGCCGCGCGATACTCTTCCACCCGTCTGATTGCGAGCGACCAGAAATGAGCAGGCTGCCACAGAAACAGGAGTGCAAACAACAACCATGCGCCTTCATCCACAACGCCGGTTACAGCGCAGTAGCCGATTACCGGAGGCATCGCGCCTGAAACGCCGCCAATGGACGTGCTCCAAGTCGAAGTGCGCTTCAGCCACATGGTGTATATGACGACATACACGAAAAACCCAAGCAGTCCGAGCCAGCCGCTCAGCGCATTCACCATGGTGAACAGCACGGTAACGCCTGCAATACCAAGCACGATCCCGTACACCAATACATTAGTCGGACTCAGACGATTCGTCGGAAGCGCGCGATTCTTCGTGCGTTCCATCTTCTTGTCCAGCTCACGATCCCAGTAATTATTAATGACACATGCCGAAGCCATCGTGAGGACCGATCCAATCAGCATGTAGAGCAGCAGCAACCAATCAATATCCCATTTGGAAGCGACCCAAAACCCGCCAAACCCCGCGAAAGCATTCAATCTTACTAGGTTCGGTTTTGTCAGGGCCACATATTCTTTAAACACAGCCAGTCTCCCCGCTTCCAATGCCTATGAGTGAAAATTAACCCATCTTTTTTGTTTTAAAATCGTTCTTTATCATACCGAAAAAACAAGCTGTTGACAATGTTCGCGGTTCTTGTTCATGAATTTGACACCTTATGGAACCATTTTGCCCATATCTCAATACACTATCAATGTGGTTATTGGCCCACTTGATGGAAAGGAAGTGGAACTCAAGCGATATGGCAGCTATTAAATCCAACTCCGAAGAAGTCAAACTGCTTGCAAGGCTCCTCCGCGCTGAAGCTGAAGGCGAAGGCAACCAGGGCATGTTGATGGTAGGTAATGTTGGTGTCAACCGTGTGCTGGGCAATTGCATCGACTTCAAAAACATTCGCACCATTCAACAGATGGTATACCAAAGCCCCGGGGGATTCGAAGCAACGCAGAAAGGCTACTTCTATCAAGCTGCCAGAGACAATGAGCTCGCACTGGCCAAACGCGTCATAAACGGTGAACGCCTGTGGCCTTCAACGAACGCATTGTGGTACTTCCGTCCGGCAGGCAGTTGCCCTCCAACATGGTGGGATCAGAGGCTCGTCGGTAAATTCAAGGCACATTGCTTCTATTCTCCGAAACAGAGCGAGTGCCCGGCAGTTTATTAATGATCCTTTTAAAGTTGATAATGCGAAAGCGAGGAATTAATTCTTATGTCAAACGGTTATGGGTACAATACAGCGGTTAGTCCAGCAAATACGGGAGGGTTCCCGGGCGGGGGGTATGGCGGCTACGGCTACTACCAGCATCCGACAGCGACACCAATGCCGACAGCGGTGCCAACACCTTTCGTTGCAGGTGCTTCTATGGCTCCGCCCATGGTACCAAGTGGTTCATTCATTACACCGTCCGGCGGTAATGTCGTAACGGTTCCGGTTAGTGAAGAGTCTTATGTAGAGAATATTCTGCGGATGAACCGCGGTAAAATGGCAACCTTTTATATGACGTACGAGAACAACCGGGAATGGAACGCCAAAGTATTCCGCGGAATCATCGAAGCCGCTGGACGCGATCATATCATTATCAGCGATCCGTCGACAGGAATGCGTTACTTACTGCTTACGCTTAATCTCGATTACGTTACATTCGATGGCCCGATCAACTACGAATATACGTTTAACGGCCAAACGATTACGAATACGACGCCGGTAGCTACTCCGGTACCGACAGGCCGCTAATCGGCTTAAAGGTCCAAGCATGGACTTTAGGGACGCCGCCCGGCACCCACTGTGACATCTCCCGCCAAGAAGAACGCTCCCCGCAGCGTTCTTTTTTGATGTCCGTCGCTTCCTGCTCGCTCGCCGCTTCCCACATCTCAACGAAGAGAAGCGGCTGGTCGGTGCCCTCGTACAGCTTGAACGCTTCGCCATTGCCGGGCTTGTCCGCAATCCAGCTACGATATAAGGATTCACTTTCAGGTGCAATATGATACTCAACAAAGCAGATATACATGTGCCATTCTTCCTTTCGACAGCAAAGTTATTGAGCCTCTCGGGGCCCAAATCCGAGTTAACAAATATTTATTTATAATCGCCCACGATTCGGAAAATACTTAAGCGTACAAATAGAAGTATCAACTTTCTTATTTTTACACAGATTGAGCATTTCCACACCAAGGCATATTTAACACGAGGAGGTTCCCTGTATGGATAGCGGAACGCATTTGGTCATGGGACTAGGACTCGCAGGGCTCGCCTCTGTTGATCCCGCCGTCGCCTCTGACCAAACGCTCTATGCCGCCGTGCTGATCGGCACAGTTCTTGGTTCACAAGCTCCCGATCTCGATGGATTGCTGCGCTTCAAGAGCAATGCGGCTTACATCCGAAACCACCGCGGCGCATCACATTCCCTGCCGGCCATTGGCATCTGGACCGCGCTAATCACCCTGCTGCTCCAATCGATATTTCGCTTTCAGCTTCCATGGCTCCATCTAGGGGGCTGGGTACTGCTCGCTGTCGTCGTCCATGTATTCGTAGACTTGTTCAATACGTACGGCACGCAGGCGATGCGGCCGTTCAATCAGAAATGGATTTCGTGGAACATTATCCATATTTTCGACCCGGTCATCTTCTTGGCTCATCTCATTGCGATCGTAATGTGGGGGCTTAAGATCGGAAATCCGCAAATCGTATTCCCGCTGCTCTACGCCTTCTTAATTGTCTACTATTGCTGGCGAACGGCAGCGCATTACGCGCTTCAGAAGCAGCTCGTGCGTATCGATACCGTGCATGAGGCCGGTGACCGTTATATCTTGATTCCAACCATATCGCTATATGATTGGAATGTCGTGAAACGCCGCGCTGACGACTCCTTCTTAATCGGTGATTATCGGCAAGGCAAGCTGCGCTGGATGGATCGAGCCAAATGCTCTGATCATCCCGCCGTTGAGAAGTCTAAGAACGATCATTCCATTCGTGCCTTCCTCTACTTCACCTCTTTCGCCTGCGCCGAGGTGCAGGAGCATCCTTGGGGCTATGAAGTTCGCTGGTCGGATGTGCGTTATCGTCATCGCAAGCAATATCCATTTGTCGGGGTGCTGCTGATGGATACAGAGTTTAAAACACTAGGCTCCTATGTCGGATGGCTAAGCGAGGATCGGCTGCAGAAGCGGCTGAGAATGAATACGTATTGACTTAGAGAAGCCTCTTCTTGCACAATAGAAGAGGCTTTTCGCTTGTTATCGTTTAGGAAGCTTATTCGAAAGAAACAATAAGTACATTTGATTCTGTAAACATACAAAGCAGAAGCTCAAGGTTGCCCTTGAGCTTCTGACTGTTACTCTTCGGTAATTATTTGTTGCTTAGCAGCGTTCTAACGGTAGTTGGATTGACCCGATAGTTGCTGTTCCGCAATTTGGACGAGTTTACGAGTGATGTAACCGCCCAATGAACCTGCGTCTCGAGTCGAGACGTTGCCATAGTAGCCGTCTGAAGGAATTTGAATACCCAACTCTTGCGCTGCCTCAAACTTCATTTGTTGAAGCGCTGCGGTTGCTTGCGGTACGACCAGCGTATTGCTGCTACGAGATTGTTGTCCTGCCATGTGGAATTTCTCCTTTCATCTCTTACGATGGTGTGTTGCAAACTTATTATGATTCGTTTGCGAGAAGAATATGCTAAAGTTTAAAAACAATTTTATAAGGTTAAGGAGAGTGCGCAAATGTCGAAGCCAATGGCTTTGTTTTTCGCGGTTTTATCGGTATTGCTCATGAGTGCCACAGCTATTTCCATTAGCTATAATGGGTGGGTTGCCGTGCTGATGTTCATATTGACCATCTGCAGTATCGGTGCCGGGTTCGTCGTTAATGCCAAAATGAAACGCCGCAATCAAGGATGAAGCCTCCCTTGGCTGCGGCGTTAAGCTTTCTTACAATATAGGAAACTTAAGAACGCGGCAGAAGGAAGCCCATTCTCTCTTTCGCATCACGAAGCGTCTTATCGGCAATGACGGATACACGTTCCGCACCTTGCTTGAGAATCTCATGAATTTCGCCCGAGCTGCGGATTTCCGCATAACGCTGCTGCAGCGGCTCAAGCTTTGCAACGACATGCTCTGCCAGATCCTTCTTGAACGCGCCGTAACCTTGCCCCTCATATCGCGCTTCGATTTCATCAAGCGTAAGCCCCGCACAGTGCGAGTAGATGCTCATCAGGTTGCTGACTTCCGGCTTCTCAGCCGGATTGAACTTCACCTCGCGGCCGGAATCGGTCGTTGCACGGCTGATTTTCTTGCGAATCACATCAGGAGGATCAAGCAGCGCAATGTAGCTGGCCGGGTTTGGATTGCTCTTGCTCATCTTCTTCGTGCCATCATCGAGCGACATAATACGTGCGCCGACTTTCGGAATATACGGCTCCGGAATGGTGAACATATCGCCGTAGCGCTGATTGAAGCGCTGCGCCAAGTCGCGCGTAAGCTCCAGATGCTGCTTCTGGTCGTCGCCAACCGGAACAAGGTCTGCATTGTACATGAGAATGTCGGCAGCCATCAGCGTCGGATAAACGAACAATCCGGCACCGACGGAGTCTTTGCCTGTCGATTTGTCTTTGAATTGTGTCATCCGCTCAAGCTCGCCCATATAGGCAAGCGTCGTAAACAACCAGCCGAGCTCCGCATGCGCAGATACATGAGATTGCGCGAATACGCTCGCCTTAGCAGGATCAATACCTGCCGCGATGAACAGCGCCGCAACCGATTCCGTTTGCTCTCTTAGTGCCGCGGGCTCCTGAGGGACCGTAATTGCATGCAAGTCTACGACCATGAAGAAACATTCATGGGTTTCCTGAAGTTTAACAAAGTTTTGAATCGCACCGATGTAGTTGCCGAGTGTCAATTGACCGCTTGGCTGGATGCCAGATAATACGCGTGGCATAGTCGGTTCCTCCCTTATGGTTGATTGGTTGTGATCTTGTTGTACTGCCAAATTTGAACGCAAAAAAAGCCCTCCGCCGCAAGGGACGAGGACCGTGGTGCCACCCTAATTTGTTTACGAACAGCGTATGAGAACGCGCTTCTGCTCCGTAAACCTCAAGCTTCCTAACGCGAAGCGAAACGAAGACGCATACGGCAGGTCACTTCGGACCAGCTTTCCTCATCTCTGCTCAAGGATCCATTCGGCAGTCGGACGCATGCACCGGTTCGCACCACCCACCGGCTCTCTGAAGCATTCATTCCCCGCTTACTTATTCCCATCATTGCATTTACGTGAATTATACTCTCTCCGGATGAAATGTCAAGAGCGGCCTGCGCCTATTCTGCCAACGTAAAATTGTCTCCGGACGGCTGTCCTGCTTGGCTCACTTCGAGCATACCTTGTATCGTAGGGAGAGCCTGGACGATCCTCCCTCGCCTCGCCGAAAGGAGACCTCGACTTGCCATGCATGATTTCCAGCATATATTCATCAGCATTATCATAGAAGCCTTCCCGTTCATCCTGCTCGGCGTCTTCTTCTCAGCACTCCTGCAGGTATTTGTTTCCGATGCGATGATCGCCCGAATAACGCCAAACCATCCAATCGTCGGCGTTTTATTCGGCTGTTTGCTCGGACTGCTCTTGCCGCTGTGCGAATGCGGCATGATTCCCGTCGTGAGGCGGCTGATTCGCAAAGGAATGCCGCCTTACATCGGAATGGTGTTTATATTCGCCGGCCCAATCATTAATCCCATCGTATTTGCTTCTACACTGAGCGCTTTCCGCTCCGAGCCCTCCATGGCTTACTCTCGAATCGGACTTGCATTCCTCGTTTGTATGCTGCTTGGACTGCTCATGGTTCGTTTCATGAAACGAAGTCCGCTCAAGCTCGGCATGCATTCGTTTATTGGCGGACGCTCCGGCGAATCGGCTTACGGCCACAACTACAATTATGGCAGCTTGAACAGCGGCTTCCGCGAACGCATTCATGCTACCTTCAACCATGCCTCCGATGAGTTTTTTGATATCGGCAAATATTTGATCATCGGCGCTTTCCTAACGGCCCTTGTCCAATCCGCAGTCAATCCGAGCGTACTGCTGTCGTTCAGCGAGCATCCGGCTGAAGCGAATATCTTCATGATGGGTGCCGCATTCGCATTGTCGCTTTGCTCCACCTCGGACGCTTTTGTCGCCTCGTCGTTTCACGGAATCTTGGGTCCCGGCGCGCTTCTTGGGTTTCTGGTGTTCGGCCCGATGGTAGATGTGAAGAGCTTGCTCATGCTCTTCTCCGCGTTCCGCAGCAAAGTTATTATTGCCATCAGCTTGTACCTGGTAGCTGCTGTGTGGCTCTTGTCCATCGTGACAGAGAAACTCATCTTCAGACAATAAGGAGGCGTGGATATGCTGGCTACCGCGCAGCGACGAGCCGTCATTCATCATCTGATCAGAAGCTGCATTCTCACTTGCTTCGGTGTGTTCATTATCTATTTGGTCCGGACAGGAAGCCTGCTTCAATATGTGGAGCCTGCTCTTGGCCTCTATGTGAAGCTCTCCGCAATGGGTCTCTTCGCTACGGCCATCTATCAGCTTCATTCTGCCTGGGACAGCTGGCGTGGTGTTGATGCAGCCGCATGTGACTGCAACCACGACCCTTCCCACTCCACGATTGCAAATGTCTTCTATTATGGTTTGTTCTTGCTCCCTCTTGCACTTGGCTTCCTATTGTAAAAGGAGAAATAATTGGAAAAAATTACATGCTAAATCATGCCAATTTAATCGTATAAAAGCTTCCAGTGAATCCATACTAAGGGTACACAAAGGAGGTGATTAGGATGGCTTCCAGCTTGGTCGTACCTGGTGCTAGTGCAGCACTTGATCAAATGAAATATGAAGTAGCAAGAAGTCTTGGCATTTCTTTCGCACAAGACGGATACTACGGCGACATGTTAACTCGTGATGCCGGCTATATCGGCGGAAACATTACTCGCAAACTTGTTGAAATTGCAGAAATGCAGCTTGCAGGTAGATCTTCTCGTTAAATCGCCGTATTTAGGCAAATAAAAAGCTGCCCCAGAGTGCCGAGGCAGCTTTTTGCTGTGACTAATTAAGGAGCATCCCGAAAAGAATGCTGTGCAAATTTAGGCGTATAGCGGAACATGCTGCTGGCCATGTTGTAGTTACTCTCGAACAGAATGCTTGCTGACCATGCGCCGGTGCCGGTGCGAACCGAGAAATCATACATGATTTCTCCATGTGTCCAGTTCCGCTTCAGCTTGATGGAATCGATTGCCATCTGCCTGAAGGCTTGTACCTGTTCATGTGTCATCCCCTGCTCAGACTCCCCGATTTGACCGTTTCTGCTTTCAATCGGATGATGACGAATGCCATATTTGCCGACAGCATTATTGCGAATTTGAATGATTACCGTTCCGGCTTGAGCGTGAAGAAGCTCCTCTGCCAATTGCTTAAAGACGTAGTCCACTTGTCGAGTTAAAGGCATTGCGTCCACATTCATAGGTTTCCGCCTCCACGATCCTTATTTAGATGATTTTTCCAAGTCATCCAATAGGCCCATTATAAGACATGAATTTCGTTCGCACAATAATAATTATACAAAAACATTACAAATTTTTGGTTCTTTCGACATCTACCTTACAAATACATCTCCTCCTTTCGACACATTCACCCCGATATAGACGAATATAGACAAAAAGTACTGTGGTGCTATAATATAACTATTCCATATAAAGGAGAGCTTCCATAATGCAATGGTTCCATTCCTTATCTATTCGAAATAAGCTCCTTGTCGGCTGTTACACGATTGTTGCTGCATTTTCCATCGCTCTATTGCTTGGCCTTGCACTTACCGGCGGAAGTCTCATACTTGGATTAGTCATCATTGTACTTGCCGCAGCTGTTACCTTCCCTCTTGTCAAAGTAATCGAGACAGCGCTTACATCATCGATTGATGAAATGACCTCAATCGCGTTTGGTATCGCGAAAGGCGACTTTACGCAGAAGGTGGATGTATCCTCCTCCGCATCGCTCGGCGAACTTGGCCATTCCTTCAACAGCATGGTGGACAAGCTCCGTGATATTCTGAAAGAAACCTCGACGATCTCAAGAATCGTCAACGACACAAGCCGCAGCATCTTTGATAAAAATATTGATTTAAAAAAAGTGATGGAGCAAGTAGCCTCTTCTGCAGGTGAACTTGCAACCGGGGCGAATCAAATTTCCGAGGATGTCGGCGACATGGCTGACTCCATCCGCGAAATTGAAGACAAAGTATCCTCTTACGCTCACTCCACGAAAGTGATGAACGAACGCTCCGAACAGACGCTGAGTTTGGTTGAACGCGGACGGCAAGCGGTTGAGAGTCAGTCGACAGGGATGTCGCGCAACGTTGAGGCAACCTCCCAAGTATCCGAAGCCATTGAAGAGCTGGCACGCAAAGCAGCGGGTATCTCCGCTATTACGCGCACGATTTCGGATTTGGCTGAGCAAACCAACCTGTTGTCGCTGAACGCTTCCATTGAAGCAGCACGCGCCGGTGAGCATGGACGCGGATTCGCAGTCGTTGCCCAAGAGGTCCGCAAGCTTGCTGAGGAGTCCACTTCCTCCACGAAGGAAGTTTTCAATCTAGTCCGCAGCATCGATACGGGCGTTAAACAAGCCATCCAGAACATCAAAGTCAATGAAGAGGTCGTTCAGCTCCAAATGAAGATGCTTCGGGACTCTGAAGTGATTTTCACAGAGCTTGTGACAAGCGTTGAGTTTATTACCGAGCAGATTGCACAATTCTCCGGCGAGAGTGACCAAATGATGGAGAGCGCCCGCAAAATTTCAAGCGCCATCCAAAGCATCTCTGCAATCACGCAGCAATCCGCAGCGGGAACCGAGCAAGTATCTGCATCGATGAACGATCAAATCGGCTCTGTCCAAGCCGTTGTTAACGAAACCGAGAAAATGCAGCAGACGGTTATGCAGCTGCAGCGTACAATGGCGATCTTCAAAATCTAAATACATAGCAGCATAAAGAAGACCTCCCGCTTCAGCCTTCGCTGGTTGATCGGGAGGTCTTCTGTTGTATCGGCAGAAGCAGCTATCTTATAGCCCTTGTGAATAATCGAATCCGACCGCTTGCAGGAAGGCTCTTGCGAGTACCGCATGACCGGCTTGACTCGGATGAACACGATCCCATGCGATCGTCGCCGGGTAGATATGCTCCATAACCCGGTTGAAGGCAGCCTGCGTATCCACAAACAGCGCATCATGCTTAGCTGCCAGATCACGAACGATTGCGCCGTAGCGATCCATCTGAGCTCTCATCGCATCGTTTGGATTCGGTTCAAGGTAGAACGGCGTCATGAGTACAAGCCCTTTCAGCTTCGGCCTTGTCTGAACGATGAGTTCCTCCAGTGTTGCTGCGTACTCTTCCGGGTAAACATGCGACTCTGTAATAAGCGGTGTATCAAATTGGCGCCATACATCGTTAGTGCCGATCATAATGGAGAGCCAATCCGGCTTTAAATCGAGTACATCCGTTTGCCAGCGCGCCTTCAAATCAAGAACTGTATTGCCACTCGTTCCTACGTTCACGACGCGAATATCGCGCTCCGGATATGCTGCTGTTAACAATGCATCAACAGTGCCTACATAACCTTTGCCAATGGCATCGAACAGCCCTTCTCCTACAGGCCGTGCCCGGCCGCAATCCGTGATCGAATCGCCAATCATAACCAGCTTATCCTTCGCTTCTAATAACATGAACGTACCCTCCCTATTCTGCTAAGAAAAATTGCATAATTTTATCATTCAAGCCCGGCAGCCCTTCATGACCAAAGTCCGGGAAAATTTCAAGGCGTTTCGTCGAGGTAATCTTATTATAGGCCGCAAACTGTGTGGACGGTGGACAGATCGTATCCATTAACCCTACGCCCATTAGCACCTCGCCTTGAATCCGGTCGGCTAAATGCTGAATGTCTATGTAACCCAGCTTCGTGAAAATTTCATCTTCGCGCTCATGCTGCGGATCGAAATGACGGAAGTAAGTACGCAGCTCATGGTAGGCGTCCTTCGCCAGATCCATTTCCCATACGCGTCTATAGTCGCTGAGGAATGGGAATACAGGCGCTAGCTTAGCTACTCTCGGCTCAAGCGCCGCGCAGGCAATCGTCAAAGCGCCGCCTTGCGAGCCGCCCATTGCATAGACTCGGCTTGGATCGACTTCAGGCATATTCAGCGCGATGCCTGCCAACTGAGCTGTGTCGAGGAAGATGTGACGGAACAGCAGCTGATCCGGCTCATCGTCAAGACCGCGGATGATGTGGCCTTGATGGGTATTGCCTTTCACACTGCCGGTGTCTTCGGACTTGCCGCCTTGGCCGCGGCAATCCATAGCGAATACGGAATAGCCAAGGGATACATAAGCAAGACGCTCCGTCCAATCGCCGGAGTGGCCGGTATAACCGTGAAATTGAACAACTGCAGGATGTGGCGCTGCCGCGTTCCGAGGACGCGCATATTGCGCATGAACACGCGCACCTTTGACGCCGGTAAAGTAGAGATCGAAGCATTCCGCCTGCGGCGTTTGGAAGGAACTAGGAATAAGTTCGACGGCAGCATCTGTATGGCGCATTTCCGTTAATGCGCGTTCCCAGTATGCATCGAAGTCAGCAGGTTTCGGATTGATTCCTGAATACGTTTTCAATTCTTGAAGCGGCATATCAATGGCTGGCATGTTCTATCCCCTTTTCAACTTATTCCCTTACATGTTACGTGTTTGAGACTAACCGTGTAAAGAGGGATCTTTTCATGCATGATCATAGAACGGCAGGGCAAAATGAGATCGACCGGTTACTGCACGGCTATTCTTGCACGGAGCGGAGGACGAAGAACATGTTCGGGATGCCTGTAACAAAGCGGGTGTTAGTGCTGCTGCTTCTGCTTGCTTGGTCCGCATTATTAAGTTCCTCGACATATGCTGACGATGCCAGGTCCTCATCTGAGGGCTTTCCGCAGGTCAGCAGTGCTAATACGCCTGAGCAAGCCGCGGACGGACACGGGATCAATGCCGGTGCCAAGCATGCCCAGCCTTCTTTCAACAGCGAGCAGAAACGCAGGAAGAAACGCAGCGCCATATCATGGGTAAAGCTGCAGCAACAATTTCCCGGTTCATTCGTTGTATGGGGACCGCGAGGATCAAGAAGAGTGGCGCTGACCTTCGATGATGTGCCCGATCCGCGATACACGCCTCAGGTACTGGAAATACTGGCTCGCTATAAAGTAAGAGCGACTTTCTTTGTCGTCGGCAACCGCGCTGCGAAACACCCTGCTCTTGTAAGGCGCATGCGTAAGGAAGGCCATATTATCGGCAATCATTCGTATGATCATGCGGTCTTCTCACGCATCTCCCGCTATGCCTTCGAGCAGCAAATTTGGCAAACCGATTGGATTCTGCGTCCTCTTGCCGGATACAGTCCCAAATTTATACGGCCGCCCTACGGCGAGATTACGCCGCAGCAAGTAGACTGGCTGCGGCGGCGTGGTTACATTGTAGTCAATTGGGATGTGGATTCCGTCGATTGGAAAGGCCTGGACAGCAACACCATTCTCATCAACATCAAGAGAACGCTGCAGCCCGGTTCGATTATATTGCAGCATGCCGGCGGCGGCGAAGGACAAGATTTATCAGGCACGGTCGCTGCGCTGCCAAAGCTCATCCGGCTGCTCCGCAGCAAAGGGTATCAGATCGTCACGCTGCCCGAGCTGCTGAATAAATCCGAGGCTCGCGGTGCACGGACAAGGTAATGGAAACGAACAAAACGGCAGCCCCACCGACCGGGCTGCCGTTTGCATCTCTATATGCTATTCCAGAACGAATACTTTCACGTATTGGAAGCCAAACGTCTTGGCTTGCTCTTGTGATTGCGGTATGAAAATATCAATACGCTGGCCTTTGATGGCACTGCCTGCATCAGCTGCAATGGCCATCATGCCGCCACTCGGAAGTCCGGCATGGTCATAGCCAGTAACATAGACCTTGCTGCCAAGCGGGATGATCTTCGGATCAACTGCAATTGTTCCAAGCTTAAGCGGGTTACCGAAGTAGTCAACAGCGCCCCATGAGCCGTTCTCAGAAGCAGCGGCTGTATACGCACTTGCTTTAGCTTGAACAACTTCCGAATAGTTATAATTGCTGCTGCCGATGGTGATGATTTCTTCTTCTCTGTCCACGGAGGTCATTTTCATCGACTTACCGACTGCTGCTTTAGACGCAGCTTTCACAGCTTTCGGCGCAGCCTTCGCTTTGGCTTTCGGAGCTGCCTTTGCTGCTGTCTTAGGTACTGCTTTTGCTTTAGGTGAAGCCTTAGCAGTAGCCTTCGCTTCCGCCTTCGGCGCTGTCTTCGCAGTCGTCGACGTCTTCACAACACTCGAAGCCGGGATAACAATGCTAAGCCCCGCGTAGATGTTGGTAGGCTCAATCATCGGATTAGCTTTCAGCATCTGCTCCAATGAAATGCCGAATTGCTTGGAAAGCTCCCAGAAGGTGTCGCCGTCTTTCGCGCTGTACGTCGATGCCGCGCTTGCCGTGTGTGTAAGAACAGCAAAGCTAAGCGCTGCAATTACCGCGCTTTTCTTCCAAAGATGTTTCATCAAGTTGTATTGCCTCCTTTTGATTTACGGCTATCATCCACGTTGTGCTTGTGCGGATTTATTCCGTCATCGCGATGAAGGACACACAGCTATACAAGCTATGTCATAAACTTCCTTATCGCATGCGGCCTGCGAGGTTAGTTGTCGGATTCGGATTGAGGAGTTCAACCCTACGCTTCGTGAATAAGCGATTCACCCCAGCGCCATATGCGCGTTCAGCGCTGCATTCCCTTATGCGGAAATACAGGCCGGAGGGCAGTTATGCCACTCCCTAAAAGATCCCCCGTACGTTACGTTTCGGCTCGCGTAATAGAATACCATATCCGGCAAAGCAAATCCTACCGGTAAATACAGGAACAGCTCTTGAAATTACCACTTCTATACATTTCGCGGGAGAAAAATGCTCACCGTTGTCCCTTTCTCAGGGATGCTCGTAATGTCCATTCGACCTCGATGACCTTCGATAATGCGATAACAAATCATAAGTCCAAGACCCGTTCCGCTGTCTTTCGTAGTGAAGAACGGGCCGCCCAGTTTAGGCAGCTGATCCTGTGGAATACCTACACCTTGGTCGATGATTTCAACGATTAATTCGCTCTGCTGGTGCAGCTTCACGTCAATCGTGATTACGCCTCCGCTCGGCATGGCCTCTATCGCATTCTTGAGCACGTTGACGAATACCTGCTTCAGCTGATTCTCGTCGCAAAGCAGCTCCGCTGAAGTGGCATCCGCACGCGAGACGATCTGCACATCGCGCAGAATCGCCTGCGTCTCAAGCAGCGTCAATACACTTTGAATGATTTTGACCAAGTCATGCTTACGGAACTGATTGGCCTGCGGCTTGGCAAGCGCCATAAATTCCTGCACGATCGAATTGATTCGGTCCAATTCAACAAGCATAATATCGAAATACTCATGATATTGATCAATCTTCGTCTTCAGAAACTTAGAGAAGCCGATCAGCGAAGTAAGGGGGTTGCGTATTTCGTGAGCGATACCTGCAGCCATTTGGCCGGCCACAGACAGCTTCTCCGATTGAATCAGCGCTTCCTCTTCTTTCTTCCTCTCGCGTATATCGCGAAACACGCTCTGCACAACAGTGCCTTTATTCAAGTAATTGCGAATTCGTGTGCTGGATACCTCGACATCAATGATCTCCCCGCCTTCTGCAATCACCTTGCAATCGAGAAATTCATTGGGCTCGTCCGTCTCCATAATCGCTTGAACTCGTTCTGCGGATCGCTCCCAATAATCCGGATGTATGTAACGAAAGCTCTTCTCGCCTGTAATGACGCCGCTGTCCGTAATATTCAACAGTTTAAGACCTGCTTGATTGGCGAACAGGATTTCGTTCCCGTCATGTACAAAAATCGGCTCCGGCAAATATTTAATCAATCGTTGGTAATTGTGCATATCAGATCTGGCATCGATATCGTCCACGCCATGATTCCCTTTACCCAGCTTCCTCTTCACATTCACAGCAAGCGGCTTGTTACAATATACGGCTTTACGCCTCATGTCTCATACCCTCCGGGTGATGAAGTCTTCCTAAGGATTTCGCCTCTAATTCTTGCAAACCCTGCTCAGTGAGAAAGTTTTAATGTGAACGCATACCGCGAATCAGCGTTTGTATGCCTTGCTTGAAAATCGGCATCGTCCGCGCGAGCAGCTCATCCGTCGGTTCGGAGTGGTTGCTGTAGGTGCTGATGAAGCCTTGCAGGTAGTAAAATAAGATCCGGCCATTATTCAATGCTGCCTCTTGCATCACTTCCTCTGACCCTTCAGAGACCGCACTATGCAATACCTTCATTATGTGAGCGAACAGTCGGTTGCGAATGACGTTGACCTCGAGTTCCGGCTGCAGTTCATCCACTCGTACCGAGGCGGACATGAACAGGACGGTTTGCAGACTGCCGCTCGTCAGGCTGAAGAGGATATATTCGCTGCATACGGCAAGCAGCTTATCCAGGGCCGCCGTATCCGGCTTGTTGATTTCGCCTTGCAGCTTCTGTTCGAGCTTGAGCAGCGAGGGAATCGCAATCTGCTGAAGCAGTTCTTCTTTATTTCTGAAATATAAATATATGGCGGTATGCGAGCAGCCTGCTGCTTTGGCAATTTCACGCATCGTAACAGCCGAATACCCTTTCTCCGCGAATAAAGCTGCCGCTGCGGCACGAATCGCTGCTTTCATCTCTTCCGTTAATTGTTGCCTTCTTGTAGTCATAGCACCGGCACCTCATATTTAGTCTCGATTAGTTTGATAACCATTGGTCACAGAATAACCGACGGTTATTACAACGTCAACTTATAACACGCAAAAAGAGCGGCCGATGTACGGCCGCTCTTAGCTATTTAATCTTATTATTAGGACGTGAATTCTTGCACCCACTCGCCGTTGTAATATGCAACGCCGAGTTTGTTAAAGTTTTTGCTGAGGATGTTCGCTTTATGGCCCGGGCTGTTCATCCATGCCTGCATGACTTCTGCCGGCGTACGCTGACCCTTCGCGATATTCTCACCTGCATAGGAGTAAGAAACGCCATAAGCACGCATCATATCAAACGGCGAACCGTATGTGGGCGAGTTATGATCAAAGTAGTTGTTCGCATACATATCCTTCGCCTTGTCCAAAGCGACTTTCGTCAAGAGCGTATCGGATTTCAATATGCCCAGACCTGCATTGGCACGTTCTTTGTTAACCAATGTAACGACTTGAGCGGCAAACGTGCTCTTATCTGTTGTGCTGGTTCCTGTGTTGGTGTTAGATGATCCGCTGTTCGACGATCCGCTGTTCGAGGAACCTGTCGTTACCGGAACCTTAATCGTCATGCCCGCCCAAATGACATTCGGGTTCGCAATGTTCGGATTCGCTGCAATCAGCTTGCTGAGGCTGACCCCGTATTTCGTTGCGATCTTGTACATCGTGTCGCTGCTCGTAACCTTATACGAGACGGAACTGTTCACTGTGGCTGCTTCTGCCTTCTGCAGGGCTGCTCCTCCTCCAGCTACGATCAAACCGGCTGCGAGTACGCTAGCTACACCTATACGAAATGGTTGCATCTTCATGAATATTTCCTCCTTGTTATGGTTATCGTGTGTGCCGACCTTTCGACGCCACCCATGTTAACACGGGGAAATAGCAAAATACACCTCATAAAATATGGAAACCATCTCATTGGATGCTAAAAATCATCAAATACAAAGTCCAATTTATCCGCCTTTTTCAGGTTGCAGGCGGCACATGCGCAGACGCAATTTGCGGGAGACGAAAGTCCTCCCTTTGACTTCGGCAGCACATGGTCGATCGTGTCCCCATAACGGCCGCAATACTTGCAAATATAGTCGTCGCGCTGCAGCACCAGCAGCCGGAAATCCGTCTTCGTATAGAGCTTGTGGATCAAGCCGGGATTAATAATGCCGGCTGCACCTTCCTCCACCATCCGCACAGCCATCTCCGTCGGAATATCGGTCGACCAGCGTTTCCCGGTTTCGCGGTGACCGCGCAGCCGAATATGTCCGCGGCCACGATCATTAAGGAGCGAGGTTTTGTATGTAAAAGCACCTTTAATCGGATTTATGTTCCGATCCGGCGGGCGAACTGCAACCTGTTCTATAGCGCTGATTTCCGCTTTTAAGCTTTTGATCTTCGCGGCTTTCGATCGTTTGTGGCGACGTTTGCGCTTCCGCTTCGCTGCAGGTATTGGCGCTGCTTCGACCGCGGCAGTCGATGCAGATGGTTGTATTTGTACAGCAGCTGCATCCTTCTGCTCACGGTCAGCCTCTGAAGCTGCCGCTGCAGAGGCTGACTGTCCATCATGGACAGAGGCGGTCGGCTTGGAGGCCGCACTGCGCTTCTTGCGGCGACGCTTCCGCTTCCTTGTCGGCTTGGCGGGAGCATCATTATCGGCAGCTGCAAAAGGCACAGATTCATGCGCCTCGCCGTCCTCTTCCTCATCCTCAAGTTCAAATTCCAGAAACCGGACAGCCTCCTCCACACTGTCAAACGCCGAATCTCCCGGCGCTGTCTGCCGCTTCCTCTTACGCAGACAAGTTCGGCAAATCCCGCGCCTGCCGCTGCTTCCCGCACGTTTCGTGAACGCTGTAAGCGGCTTCTCTATTCTGCATGCCGTGCATGGCTTCATCTCCATCGCAATCACTTCCGCTCCGTTTCCTTATCAGGTCGTCGTTAAGCCGTGCAGCTTACGAAACTGCTCCGGGGTAATCCCTTCCGCTTTGCCGAATGCGGCAATGAAATGGCTGGGATCGCGATAGCCGGATAATTGCGCTATCTCTTTAATCGACCTTTTGTCGCCAAGGCTCATCATTTCCTTGGATTTAATCATCCGCAGTCGAATTAAGTAAGCATAGGCCGTAATGCCGAACGCCTGCCGGAATAATGAATTTAAATAACGGGAGCTGATGCCAAGCTGCTCCGCCATATCGGTCAGGCTGATATCCGGGTCACCGTAATGGAAATCCAGCCAATGCAGAAGCGGGTCCAGCTTCTCCAAATGCTGGAATACTGAGGAACGTCCGCCCTTCTGGCCGTATATTTTGATCATCGTGAGAAATCGGTACAGCTGCGCGGAAGCATTCAGACCTGTCCTGTCCTCATCATGCTGCGCTTGTTCAATCATGCTCTCCAATTGCGAGGTAATTGGCGCGTCTTCGTTCCAATTCAGCCATTCCGTTTGCCGGATGCCCAGGGAAGCCAGCATCGATGCTGCCAGGACACCGCCGAACGTCACATACATGGTCGCCCACTTCTTGCCCGGCTTTGCTGTATAGAAATGAGGGACGTCCGGAAATAGCAGGGAACCGTTGCCTGGCGGAAGCGAATACTTAATTCCGTTCAGCTCGAACTCGCCTTCGCCCTCTATCGTTTGCAGCCAATGGAAGCACGGATAGCCCTTTGTCCGGTCCACGGCTTCTTGGTCCGGATTGATTCCGATACTATCTACATAAAGCGGCAGCTCGTACTCACCCAGCGTGAACATGTAGCGGCTGCGCTGCTGACCGTCATTGAACCCTTTATTCCGCTCGATGATTTGTTCCATATTATCATATCCTGCCTATTCTTTTTTATATATCTCTAATCCGCATCTTACCATAAAATAAAGCTGTTATCATTCACTTCACTGGAGGAATTTGCGACTATGGATACTTCGAAACTGCCCAAAATGTTATATGGCGGCGATTATAATCCCGAACAGTGGGATTCCGCCATCTGGCCGGAAGATATGCGTATGCTGGAACTTGCAGGAATGAACATCGCTACCGTAAATGTATTCTCATGGGCGTTGCTTCAGCCAAGCGAGGATACTTATGATTTTGAAACCCTTGATCGGATTATGGACATGCTCCATGCAAACGGCATTTATGCCTGCTTGGCAACAAGCACGGGTGCTCATCCCGCTTGGATGGCTAAGCGTTATCCCGAAATTCTGCGTACCGATTTCGAAGGACGGAAGCATAAATTCGGTGGACGCCACAACTCCTGTCCAAACAGCGAGGTTTACCGGACCTACTCCACTCGCCTTGCCGCGAAGCTTGCAGAGCGTTATCAGAACCATCCTGCCGTTCTGCTGTGGCATGTCTCCAATGAATATGGCGGCGAATGTTACTGCGATCAATGCGAAATCGCATTTCGCGGTTGGCTGCAGAAGAAATACGGCACTTTGGACAAACTAAATGAACAATGGAATACCCGTTTCTGGGGACATACCTTCTACGAGTGGGACGAAATTGTGCTGCCAAGCGCGCTAACAGAGCAATGGTCGTACGACAAAACTTGTTTCCAAGGCATCTCGCTCGACTTTAGCCGCTTCAATTCGGACAGCATGCTTGAATGTTACAAGCTGGAATATGATGCCATTAAGGCTTACACGCCTGATATTCCCGTTACGACTAACTTAATGGGAACCTATAAACAAATTGATTATTTCAAATGGGCCAAGCATATGGACATCATTGCCTGGGATAACTATCCTTCCATGAATACCCCCTCCAGCTACGTTGCGATGACGCATGATCTGATGCGCGGGCTGAAAGGCGGAGCACCGTTTCTGTTGATGGAGCAAACGCCGAGCCAGCAGAACTGGCAAGCGTATAACACGCTCAAACGTCCCGGAATTATGCGCCTATGGAGCTATCAAGCCGTCGCGCATGGTTCGGACAGCGTGATGTTCTTCCAGTTGCGCCGCTCTGTCGGTGCTTGCGAGAAATACCATGGCGCGCTTATTGAGCATGTCGGTCATGAGCATACTCGTGTATTCCGCGAATGCGCACAGCTTGGAGCTGAGCTGAACGCTATGGGGACGAAGCTTCTTGGTTCGAGACTGCCGAGCCGAGTTGCCATTATGTTCGACTGGGAGAATCGCTGGGCAATCGAATATTCGAGCGGACCGACCGTTGATTTGAAATATGTCGACGAAATTCATAAGTATTACCGGGCTTTCTATGATGGCGGCTACCAAGTGGACATCGTATCCTTCGAGGATGATCTCTCCGCATATGACATCGTTATCGCTCCGGTTATGTACATGGTCAAGCCGGGTATGGCTTCGCGAATCGAAGATTTTGTCCGGGACGGCGGAACCTTCGTAACGACCTTCTTCAGCGGGATCGTGAACGAGAACGATATTGTAACGTTAGGCGGATATCCGGGAGAGCTGCGCCCGCTCCTTGGCATCTGGGCCGAGGAAATCGACGCCCTGCTCCCTAACGGCACCAACTCAGTCGTAATGAAAGATACTTTAGGTACGCTTGAAGGCACTTATCGCTGCAATTTGCTTTGTGATCTTATCCACAGCGAAGGCGCAGAAGTCATCGCCGAATATGGCGAGGATTTCTATGCCGGCATGCCTGTCCTAACTCGCAATAAGTATGGCAGCGGCGAAGCTTGGTATGTCGCTTCCAGCCCGGATGAACAATTCCTGCAGGGTTTCGCTGATGTATTGTGCAAACAGCATGGTATTGCTCCATTGCCGGGCAAGCAGCCGGGCGTTGAAGTTACGCGCAGAGTGATCGATAATCGCGCTTATTTATTCGTCCTGAACCACAATGCAAAATCCGTCACGATCGAGCTCGGAACAGAGTCAGGCACCGACCTTATTACCGGAAACACATTCGCTGGGCAAGCTGTCATTAATGGCCGCGATGTCCTCATCCTTGAGCAATTTGCTTGATATTGCCTAGCTCTGAGATCGAATAGCTCCTTTCCCCGCTGAACATATTAGTTGGTGTGAAAGGAGCTGGTTACTCAAATGAGAAGGTTTTTCGGTACATTATTCGGAATTGTATTAGCTTTTGGTCTTGGCGCTCTTATCTACAATGGGGTGTCGGATCGCAACGTCACTCCAAACAACACCTACCACTCGGCAAGCAGACACGACCTCAACCAGCAGCGTTTGAGCATCAAATCCAATGATGATCTTCTGCCGCTGAACACAGGTCATCGCATGCTGCGGACAACCCAGCCAGGCACGCTGAGAGCCCAGAATACGCAGTTAGGCAATATACCGTGGTATCAGCTTTATTATGGCGGTACTTGGAATCCGGGTGGCGGCGGCGCCGCGAATCCGGGCACTGGCTATCCGAATGTTACCTACCCCGGCGGCAATAAGTGGACCGGGAATACCGGAAACACTGGCAATACAGGTAATACCGGAAATACAGGTAATACTGGCAATACAGGAAACACCGGTAATGCTGGCAACACCGGCAATGCCGGCGGATCCAACGCAGCGGACAGCTCCTCCATCTCGCAGCAAATCCTGCAGCTGGTTAATGCAGAACGGTCGAAAGCCGGCCTTCAGCCGCTGTCGCTGAATGCATCGCTGTCCAAGGTTGCACAAGCCAAATCGAATGATATGCGTGACAAAGGTTACTTTGATCACAATTCTCCAACCTACGGCAGTCCGTTCGATATGATGAAACAGTTCGGCATCAACTACTCCTATGCCGGCGAGAACATTGCAGCTGGTCAGCAAGGCGTACAAGCGGTTATGACTGCTTGGATGAACAGCCCGGGTCACCGTGCCAACATCCTCAGTGCTAACTTCACCCAACTGGGCGTCGGCTATGCTCCGGGCGGAAGCATGAGTCCGTATTGGACGCAGCAATTTATCAAACCTTAAGCAATTGCCAAATCAAAAGCTGTCCCAACTTGTGTCATGCGACACTTTGGAGACAGCTTTTGTTTATATAAAACGATAATAAGTGATGCGGCGGCGCACTGTGGTTGCGAGGCATGAAGTTAGTTTGCTCGGGTCAGGTTAAGAAACTGATTGCAATGATGGTGGGTTCGATGTGGGCTCGAGGTGGGTTCTGGGTCAGATTATGTGCAACGTTTGCTGCGGTAATGGCCCGGCGCTTCTCCAACCTCTTTCTTGAACGCTTTCGTAAAATGATGCACATCGGCAAAGCCGCAGTACGCGGCAATCTCTTCAATGGTATTGTCCGATCCGGTCAACAGCTCCTGCGCATGGTGAATGCGCAATTGGAGCAAGTACCGATGCGGCGAAACGCCGAGCTGCTCCTTGAATTTCGCGCTGAAACGCGAAGGGGAAAGGTTCGCTCTCGCTGCCATTTCACTGACCGTGAGCGGCTCGGCCAAATTCAAGGATAAGAAGGAAGTAATCCAATTCATCCGCTGCGGCGCTGCCTTCTCCGTTTGCTTCAGATCGGTGTGATCCTCCAGAATGGTTAGGATCACTTCTGTTCCCATGGACTGTGCCCGAAGCTGCATAAGCGGATCGCGATGCTGCCAGCACTCCACCATCGCGAGAAACTTGTCCCGCAGCGCGATCGGATGCTTCGGCTGCAGCCTGACCGGGATTGTAACGCCATGAAAGTCGTTCAGCCGCGGCTGAATGAGATGGCTGTACGGCTCCAGATCAATCTGGCCGCTGCGGGTCGGAAATCGGTCCTCCCTGAGCGAATCGTAGAAGAAGTCCATATGGGCAAACGGCGTAATCGTATTCGTTTTCCCCTCCAGCACATTCAAGACATTCGGTTGAATCAGACAAAAGTCGCCTCTTCGAAACTCATAGGGGACACCATCTACTTGAAACACGCACTCTCCTTCTTGAAAATAAACGAGCAAATAATCAAGCAATCTCCGTTCCGCGGATAACCACGGCTTCCTGACGGCATAATCGCTCTCTCGAATATAGGGAACAATCGGCTGTTTCTCCATCAATTCAGATAAGTACATTTGGATAAGCTCCTTGGACGCAATCGGGTATGAGTTGCTTTTATTATATACGAGTCGCAGTTGTTTTTGACAAAAGAATTGAGAGACCGGAACAAAGTCAGCAGCAGGAGCTGTGCTTTATAATAAAAGCATCTTAGCAGTACTAAGGAGATTAGATCATAATGACGACCACAAATCCATCCAACCTCGCCGAGCTTCCGCAGCTTGACAGCGATTATACGTTGACAGCAGAACAAACCGATTCCTATCAGAAGAACGGGCATATCCTCCTGAAGGGCATTGTAACTCCTGATGAAATGAGCTTCTATGAACCGCTTATCGAGCAAACCGTGCGTCAGCACAATAACCATACGAAACCGGTTGAAGAGCGGGATACGTACGGTAAAGCTTTTATCCAAATCGGAAACCTATGGGAAATGAATGAAGGTATCAAACGTTTCGTCATGGCGCGTCGTTTCGCCAAAATCGCAGCCGAGCTTATGGGTGTGGATGGCGTTCGGATCTATCACGATCAAGCATTGTTTAAAGAACCGGGCGGCGGTCATACGCCGTGGCACCAAGACCAAGTGTACTGGCCGCTTGAAACGCCAAACACAATTACGCTCTGGATGCCGCTTGTTCCGATTTCCGAGGAAGTCGGCTCGATGACTTTCGTGGATGGATCACATACGTCCGGCTACATGAGCCGTCAATTCATCTCCGACGAATCACATAAGACGCTTGGCTCCTATATTGAAGGCAAAGGCCTTGCGAAGACGAACTACGGCGCTATGTCCGCAGGTGATGCAACATTCCACGCAGGATGGACGCTGCATTCTGCGCCGGGCAATCCAACCGATTCCATGCGCGAAGTCATGACGATCATCTATGTCGCTGACGGCGTCAACACGATGGCACAACCGGACAGCAGTGCACGCGAAAACGATTTAAAGTCATGGTTCCCAGGTGTTAAAGCAGGGGAACCCGCTGTTTCCCCGCTCAACCCGCTTGTTTATAAGAAGTAAATGAAAAGGCTAGCCCTGCATCGACGTGATGCTCGGGCTAGCCTTTAACTGCAGCGGAACCAGCCGCTTATCCCGTCTCCTAACCACAACATTCAAACTTGTAACGGTTGTGACAGTAGCTATTTTGCATAAAAAGCGCTGTTTTTTTCGCTAACGGTTGCCACAGAGCTTAAATGACCATTTTCTAGTCGAAATTAACCATTCTGATCTATATAACCTCTGTCACAACCGTAAGCGTTTAAAACATCGATTTTTCCTAGAAATAGGCTCGCTGACAACCGTTACAATTTGATCCAAAAAAAATGGCTGCCTGACTTTCTCAGGCAGCCTGAAGCTGGCCCCCGACGGGAGCTAGCCTTTTCATATGAGTTCGTTTAGAAATCAATGCGTACAGCAGCAAGCGAATACGGCGCTACTTCAACGTTTAATGTATCGCCCGCAAGCGTCACAGTACGATCGCCCGGAATCAGGTTCTCGTTCACATCGACCGCGTATGCTCTTACTGCGCCTTGGAACAGCTTGAATGAGGCGTTCGCGCGCTTCCCATCCGCTTCGTACATCCGAATAATCCAGCTGGCCCCGCTGTTTCCTTCCGGAACTTTGATTGCCGATACGGCAACCGCGTCATCCAACTGCTCGATATACCCCGCATCCGCCGGCTTCGAGCCCGACCGCTTCGAGCCTGACAGCACATTCACCTTGTGGTTAACCCGGTACGCCTGCTCGATGATATCGCGGCTTGACGCCGATGCTTCCGCCAGACAAACGGAAAGCTTAATCCGATGATGGTTGCCAAGCTCCGGATAGGGATCCGGTTCATACGAACCGCGTATGAGCGAAACGGACATCGAATTATCCGTTCCCCGGAAACCGTATTTGTTGTTCGTCACGATGAACAACGTGGGCTTATGCGGATCATCAGCACGCAATGCCTGCACAAAGCTGTTGCCCGGCAATTCCATATCTCTGGCTTCCCGTACAATTGTCCCGAACGGAACATCATATTTGTAGGCTTCACTCGTATAGCCAATTGGGAGATGGAACTGCAGCTGCGGAATGCCAACCTCTCTGCTACCCGCTTCCTGCCAATTGCATTCCACATGGAAATCAAGGCTTGTGCTGCCTGCATCCAGTGAAACCGTCACGTGAAGCGATGACGAAGTCTTGAACTGCATTTCATAGCTGATTGTTTGCCGCAATTCCCCCGAAACCGTCTTCTTCATGATTACCCGCTCATGGAGGCTGTCGATTTGCATAAAACGGCCCACCCACCATGCCGCCATCCCTTTGCTCGGATCCTCCTGAATTAGTCGGAATATCGCGGCCGGTCTGGCTGAATCTATCAGCTCCTCGCCGGATCTCTTGTCATTGAGGGAAATTACAGAAGCGTCTGTTGGATTAAAAACAGCCCGCACAAATTCATTTTCGAGCAAATAATCTTCATCCCGGTCAACCCGCGGATCACCAATGACGATTTGGGAGGAGTAACCTTCCCCTTCAGCTACGATCAAGGTGCAATAGCCGCACGCCGGCACCTTCACGCGCGCAAGCAATCGCAAGTAATCATGCGACCAATAGGCATTCCGGCCGCTATCCAGAACCTGGCTTGGCACGGTCTCGCCCGCAGCGGTCTTCACGACAATCGCCTTAATCGGGCTCTTCCAATCCCAGAGCAGGATTTCGACGGTTTCCTCCCTCGCTTGCAGCGAAGAATTAAAGAGATGCACGATACGATTGCTTCCGGCTCCGCGCTCTACCTGCGTAATCTTGAAATCACGGGTCCCGAAGCCGACACCAGCTCCTTGCGCCGTGTTCGTGGCCGAATGGCCAATCTCAATCTCCGATGTATCAATATCGGCTGCGATTCGCTCAAGCGCAAGCTTCCGGTTCGTTCCGGCAATCGCCATCGTGTTCTGAAACAACCCCAGCGCATGCTCGCGAGTTTCGATAACGCCGGAGCCTGGCAGGATATCATGAAACTGATTAAACAATACACCACGCCATGCTTCCTCGAAAGTGTCACCCGGGTAAACTGCTCCATGTGCTGCTGCAGCTACCGAGCTGAACAATTCCGCCTCGTTAAGAGCAGCCTCTGAAACACGATTCGCATTCTTGATCCGGGTCTGAGACGTGTAGCAGCCTGTAAAGACGACATTCAACTCGCCTTTCACAACAGGCAATTGATCCCCGACACGCTCCGCTTCTTTGAAATAATCGGCATAACCGCCGAACCGTATCGTGGGGCAAATCGGCCATTCCTGCATCGCTCGCAAACGATTCAAGTCACGTCTGGTCGGCCCGCCGCCATGATCGCCTACTCCATATACATACAGATAAGAATTCAAGCCTGTCCTGCGACAAATGTCCGGTACATAAGACGTGAATACAGGACGGACAAAATCGTTATACCAGGTTAGTTCACGGTAGACGATGACCGATTTACCGGAAGGCCCTTCCCAGCGGGTAAGCGGGTCTCCCTCAGCACCGCGGCAATGGTAGTAATAGTTCACACCGCCATTGGCCAGTATTTCCGGTACCTGTAGGCTATGCCCGAACGTGTCCGGCTCAAAATCCAAATTCAAGCTATCCGGCGCAATATCAAATAAGCGGCTAAGGTAGCGTTTCGTATAGAGGATATGCCGTGCTAAGCTCTCGCCGCTTGGCATGTTCTTATCCGCTTCCACCCAGTGCGACGCCGTAATTTCCCAGCGGCCTTCCTTCACTCGGCGTTTGATCTCCTCCAGCATCGATGGAGCATATTGCTCTACGATTCGATAAATCGAGGCTTGGGATTGAGAGAACGTAAACTCCGGATACTCCTCCATCAGATTAAGCATCGTGCGGAACGTATCGATGGTGACGGAAACCGTCTCATCCCAGCCCCACATCCAGTTCATATCGATATGCGCGTGGGACACTGCAATGACATCGTAACTTTTCGCATCAGCAGCTAAGCTTTGCAGCATTCGTTCCGCCTCAAGTGCAGCTTGTTTTACGATGGCGCCATCCTCCGCGATGCGCTGTTCTATGTAATCAAGCGTGCTTGCGATCACCGCATCATACTTTAGTCCCTTCACCTTCGACAGCTCCTGAGCGAATACCAGCTGCGAGAGAATGCGATCATTCCATTCATTACGGCCGCTGAATTCCAGGTCATCCCAATAGGATTGCGGCTCCGGTCCGATAAGTCGTCTAATTCTCGTTTCGTTCATATTCAATTCCTTTCCTCTCTGAATCGGATTTGAAGAAAATCAGCACAAACGGCACAAGGTTAGCATAGCGTTACAAGCCCACGCCTGCAATAAGGCATTATTAAACTATGATGAGGTAATCTTAGCGTGTTGAGGACGAAAAATGACCCGTAAGCAGTCACATTGAATGGTCAAGTGTGCTGCCTGCGGGTCATCGTGTTGGTAGTGTGTATTAAAGAGAGATTACGCGGCCTGTCGCTTGGGATTCGAATGCAGCCAAGATCACTGCAAGCGATTTGCGGCCTTCTTCGCCGGAGATGCTTGGTTTGGTGTTAGTCAGAAGCGATTCGATGAACGCATCTACAACGCCGCTCGTTTCTTGCTTATCGTTTGTGCTGATTGCACCGACGTTGTAGCGTTCCACTGTGCCGTTACGAAGCTCAACGATAATTTGATCCTTCGGATCTGTACCGATCTTCATAACGCCGTTCTCGCACCAGAGTACAGTGGAGTTGTCTTCGCCTTTGTAGTACGTCCAACTTGCTACAAGCGTGCCGATTGCGCCGCTCTTCATACGAAGCAAGCACGTCGCGTTATCGTCAACATCTGTACCTTCTTTATCAAGCGTACCGATGTAGCCTGTTACCTGCGCAACTTCATCGTCAAGCAGGTAACGGATCAAATCGGATTTGTGCACGCCAAGGTCGCCCATTGCGCCCATGATTGCTTCTTCTTTACGGAAGAACCAGCTGCCTTTGCCGTCTACGCTCCAGCCTTCAGGACCGGGATGGCCGAAGGAAGTGCGGAATGTCAATACGCGGCCAAGCGCGCCGCTTTGAAGAAGCTGCTTCGCTTTCACGTGTGGAGGCATTAGGCGTTGGTTGTGACCAACCATCAGATATACGCCGTTCTTGCTGGCTGCTTCGATCATGGCAGCCGCTTCTTCGTCCGTGGATGCCATTGGCTTCTCAACAAGCACGTGAGCGCCTGCGTTTGCAGCAGCAATTGTAACCGGAGCATGCAGATAGTTCGGCGTGCAAACGCTGACAGCCTCTGGTTTCATTTCGCTAAGCATAGCTTCGTAGCTTATGAATGCTTTCGCATTGTATTTCTCTGCAAGTTCTTCTGCACGTTCGATAACTGGATCTACGAATGCTACGAACTCTACGTTCGGGTTAGCAGCGTATTCCGGAATATGACGGCGCTGAGCGATCGCACCGCAGCCTACAACGGCTACTTTAATTTTCTTCATGTGAAGTAACTCTCCCTTTGATCAATAATTATGCTTTATGGCCGTTTGCTTTCAGCCATTCCATGCTTGTTTGTACGGATTCAAGCGGCGGGTTTGCGCAGCTGTCCTGCTCAACAACAAGCCATTCAACGCCTGCTTTGTTAGCCGCGTCGATAATATCGTTCAGCGCAAGATCACCTTTACCCAGCTCGACTGTGTCGATATGGTTGACCGATGTTTCTTTGCGGAAGTCTTTCAAGTGAAGCAGCGGCAGACGGCCGGCATATTTGGCGATATAAGCCAGCGGATCTTGATTGGAATATTGCACCCAACCGATGTCCATTTCCACTTTAAGCAGATCAGCATCTACTTTCGTGTACATCGCATCGAAAATGTATTCGCCGTCGATTTGAGCGGCAAATTCAAAGTCATGGTTGTGGTAGCAGAATTGCAGACCTTCTTCGCGCAGACGAGCGCCGAAAGTTGCGAATTTCGCGATCAGCTCGCGCCAGAACGCTTCTCCGCCAGCCAATTGCTCAGGGGATAACCATGGGCAGATCACATAACGTGCGCCAACTGTTTTGAGGTATTGGATTTGTTCGTCCAAGCTCTCTTCAAGCTGCTGCAAGCCAACATGGCTGCCGAATGCTTCAAGGCCAAGCTCTTGCAGAAGGTCGCGCATTTCTTCAGCCGGGATATCTCCGTAGCCTGCAAATTCAACGCCTTCATAGCCCATTGCCGCTACTTGGCGAAGCGTGCCTCTGAAATCTTTAGCTGTATCGTCACGCAGTGTAAACAATTGTAATCCGATTTTCACTTGTGATCTTCCTTTCATAATGACGGATGAACGCCTGATCGGCGTCAAGCCCGGTTAGTTGACCAATCTGACAACCATTATAGTGGATATCAAGGCGTTCGTAGATGTATTATATAACAGTGACATGTACAATTTTGCTGTAAAATGGAGAGAGACCTTTGAATACCGAAATTATGAGCTGCAATTACTCCTATCATTCACAGCCATTTCAGATTACCAATCGGGACGGATTGCGCGCCTATGTGTTTCGTTTGCAAGTGGACGGCAGCTGTGAGGCGCTCGTCGACGGTCGGATGCAGCGAATTGAAGCCGGTGATCTGCTGCTCTTTAAGCCTGGTGACTACTATCAGCTGAACATCGCGCCAAGTCACTCTCAGGAAGAAGAGGATGCGCAAACCGAGATCTCAAGCGGCGATTATTACGTCATCTGTCGCGGGAGCTGGCTCGACGAGTGGTGGAGCCGCAAGGATCGCCCTCAGCGCGTAAAGGTTGTTCCGGATGAACGCTGGCTGTCGGTCTGGCAGGCACTTATCTTAGAGAAACGGCGCTTTGAAGCAGAGGATCGCGAGCTGGCCGATTATTTACTGCGCTCGTTATGCCTCTGCATTGACCGTGCGATCACAACACAGTCGGTGTTTCAAGGGAAATCATTTGTCGCCACGCGCATGAAAAACTTCATCGACGAGAATGCCGCACGGTCGTTCACGATTGCCGAGGTGGCCGAATGTGCACGGCTCAGCGTATCGCGTACCGTCCATCTGTTCAAGGAATGCTATGGCATGACCATCATTCAGTATACCCAAAATGTCCGATTATCCATGGCCATTGACCGCATCAAATACAGCACCATGACCTTGGAGCAGATTGCGATAACTTGCGGTTTCGGCAGTTATTCTTACTTCTATCGCGTCTTCCGTCAGAAGTACGGCGTGTCCCCCGCAGCCTATCGGCTGAGCTAGCCATTACGAACAACTTGGAAATGAGTTCTCTTTGCTGCTCTTGGAAACAATA
Source organism: Paenibacillus sp. J22R3 (assembly GCF_056269305.1). NCBI lineage: Bacteria > Bacillati > Bacillota > Bacilli > Caryophanales > Paenibacillaceae > Paenibacillus > Paenibacillus sp. J22R3. The sequence continues at coordinate 300,817 of NZ_JBWDNS010000003.1, forward strand.
GCATATGTTTACGGCCTAATTTGTCGCCACATTCTAATCGGAGGTCTGCTGCCGCATGCGATTCAAAGACGTATTCTCCATTATCGGCCCCTCCATGGTGGGACCTTCCAGCTCTCATACCGCCGGCGCAGTCCGAATCGGGCTTGTTGCCAGTCAGCTTCTGGGCGGCGTGCCGGATCAAGCGGAAATTATTTTCTACGGCTCCTTCGCCGCTACCTATCAAGGACATGGTACGGATATTGCGATTGTCAGCGGATTGCTTGGCTTCGCCACAGATGATTATCGCATCCCGCAAGCGCTCGATATCGCGAGTGATCGAGGCCTTGCTATTTCTTTCGAACAAGGCAAAGGACTCTTCTCCCATCCCAATACAGTAAAACTCGTCTTATCCGTGGATCAGCCTGTCCCGCAGCAGCTATCCTTGATCGGAACCTCCATCGGAGGCGGTAATATCGAAATCGTCGAATTAAATGAATTTGCCGTTAAGCTTACCGGCAACTACCCCACGCTTGTCATCCGGCATGCTGACCGTCCCGGCGTGATTGCCGACCTGACTTCCTTGCTGAAATCGGAAAGCGTCAACATCGGTCATATGTCCGTCGATCGTAAAGGTCGAAGCGGTGATGCACTGACTGTGCTTGAGCTGGATGCTGCCCTGCCCGCTCCGCTGCTTGAGGCAATCAAAGAAATCAACCATGTGCAAGCCATTTATACCGTTGATCTTAGTCAATCAGAGGGGACTGGTGCGTAATGAATTTTCGGACGTTATCAGAGCTTGGCGAGCTGTGCGCGCAGCGTGGGCTTTCGATTGGGCGGTTGATGCTGGAGGAACAAAGCGCGGAGTCAGGAAAGTCGCCAGCGGACGAATTCGCCAAGATGACCGCCTATTACGGCGTCATGAAAGAAGCGGTCCGCCGCGGTCTGCACGAGAATACCACATCGCGCAGCGGGTTAACCGGTCTTGATGCGCAGCGCGTGCTGGCGAAGAGACAAGAGCTCGAGCCAAGCCTCGGCGGATCGGCCAGCGATGCGATGGCGTATGCGCTTGCGGTGTCTGAGGTTAACGCCTCCATGGGCCGCATCATCGCAACGCCAACGGCGGGCTCCTGCGGCATCATCCCCGGCGTCTTCGTCAGCACCCAGGAGCGGTTTGGCTTGGCAGACGAAGAACTGGTCTATGCTTTATTCGCCGCCGGCGCCATTGGCTATGTCATCGCCAACAATTCCTTCGTCTCCGGCGCCGAAGGCGGATGCCAGGCGGAGGTCGGCTCCGCCATCGGCATGGCGGCCGGCGCACTCGTGGAGCTGCGAGGCGGTACGCCAGCACAAGCGATTCATGCCGTAGGCCTCGCGCTGAAGAATACGCTTGGGTTAATCTGCGACCCTGTCGGCGGACTCGTAGAAATTCCATGCATCGTTCGCAACGGCTTCGGCGCCGTTACGGCGCTGGCTGCCGCGGATATGGCGCTTGCCGGTGTTCGCAGCGTCATTCCATCCGACGAAGTCATACAAGTAATGCTAGAAGTCGGCTCAGCCATGCCGGAGATCCACCGCGAAACAGCCGGCGGCGGCCTGGCCCAAACGCCAACAGGGCGCAAAATTATGAGCGACCTTAAGAATAAGAAAAACCCGCCGCAGCAGCAGTAACAACCGCGATTGCACTATCATGAGCCCGGATGTACGCGAAAGAAATGTTGCCAATTTTACAACATTTCTATATAAAAAGAGCTCTCTGGGAGAGAATGTTGCGCTTTATGCAACAAAATCTCCCAAAGAGCTCTTTTTGCTACCCATTCCCCTTGAATTGTTGCATTTGCTGCAGCATTTGGTGGAATTCGGCCATCCCGAGAGTGAAATGTTGCATTTGAGGCAGCATTTCAGCGCGGTTCCGCCGTGAGAGTCGGATTTCTCGACTCTCGGCAACCGGAGCGGAGCCCGACCCGATTTTTGGTTCAAATGCCCAGCCACTTTAGAATCGGCACAAGACAAGCGCCAATTAGAATAGAAGGCAGCAAATTCGCGACCTTGATCCGCATCACGTTCAAGATATTAATGCCGATGCCCATAATCAAAACCCCGCCGATGGACGTTATCTCCACGATAATATCGTCCAGCATCGTCTGACCGATCCAAGTAGTAATAATGGAAGCAAACAGCGCAAGTGCTCCTTCATACAACAGGATCGGCACCGAAGAGAAAAGTACCCCAACGCCTAAAGTCGAAGCAAAGAGCAGCGCTAGAAATCCGTCCAAAATAGATTTGGTAAATAAGATGTCATGGTTGTTATGCAAGCCGCTCTCCAGCGACCCAAGCACCGCCATAGCCCCGATGCAAAATATGAGTGTCGTCGTGACAAACCCTTCCGCAACGCTGCTTGGCTTGGCTTGCGATACTAGTTTCTGCAAACGCTCACCTAGTAATTGCAGCTTATGCTCAATGGCAAGCAGCTCGCCAAAGATCCCGCCAATCGCTAAGCTGAAGGCAACGAGTACAAAGTTATTGGACTTGAGCGCCATGCCGATACCGAGGACAAGTACAAGCATCCCCATTCCGGCCATAACCGTTTTTCTCATCTCTTCTTTGACATGAGGAAGCACGATGCCAAGTGTGCCTCCCCCAATTATTGCAGCTGCGTTTACGACTGCCCCCGTCAATACCACCTTGTTCTACCCCTTTATTGTCACTTCCCGTCTATCGTAACATAGACTCTACTCGTGATAGAACTCATCACACACCTCATCCAGCGAATATTTGCTTCTGGCCCCTGCGCCTCGGACGACCCATTCTCCATTCGTGAAATCCGGAACAGGTCCGTATCTCACAAAGTATCGGCATCCACTATGGAAGTCCTATGAGAAGCAGGGCATTCAAGAGGGTCATGGCGTCGTCGATTACCTGGTACTCTGTGCTTTTGTGGACAGTGTGAGTTCAAACACACCGCCGCCGCCGTGCTGAAGTAAACTGCTATTTTTTTCAACCCCGCGGAAACGGAAAGTTCTGCTTTAAGCCCATGCTGCTCATATCGATCTCTTCCCAGCCAAGACCAAATGCAGGTGATGCCGGATCCAGCGTAAATTGTACATTGCCGCCTTCCCCTTCTGTGATTAGCATCGCATCCGAGTTCAAGGTGTGCGCATCAAATTTGCCATCCACCATATTGCGCCAAGCTTCCCATGGAATAGGTACGAGGCCTCGTTTGTCATCCCCGTAGATTCCGCTCACTGTCGGCTCCTTCGTCTCATTGTCATAGAGATTGAAGTCCGCCTCCAGCAGTCGATCATCCTTCCAATTGACGAAATGATACAGCTGATCCCCCGATCTCACTGCAAGGTTACGCAAGATCGTTATCTCTCGATTCGCCTCACCGGCCATCTCTTGCGTGCCGAAAGCAGCCCGAGCATCGTTGTCCACAAGCAGATTGTTCTCAATCCGGTTGCCGATACCTTTGGAGAAAACAACAAACCACAGCACACCGCTGCCCGCGCTGTACAAATCATGGATCACATTATGTGAAACATGATAGTAATCCGATGCATCGTCCAAATAAATACAGAAGCCGAAGGAGAAATAAATGCCGCTGTGATGAAACCGATTGGCAATAATCCGGTTGCCGGTCCCCGCTCCCCAAGACTCCAGCATCCCGCCATCTTGGCTGTCCTTCATCACATCCCAAATGTTATTGCGAGTAATCAGGTTGTTCCGCGTATGCGTGAAATCCCAATGATTCTCCCACGTAACCTCCGTCCCGTAATAGGATGACTCCATGGCGCCTTGTCTTAAGCCTTTCAGCGAAATGCCATATCTCGGCATGCCGTGAATTTCGTTATGTGACACTTCATTGCTTCCGCTTTGATAGAGCTGAATACCGGAGCTGTGACCAACGAGCTCGCCGCCGTGCCGGATCAAATTATTCGAAATGAGATTCCCTTTGCTCACATCAGCCTGCTCGGCGCTGGCATAGTCGCCTTCTCCCGGAGCGATACCGATCACATAAATTCCGTTGTAGCCGGTATGCTCGATCAGATTGTCCGAGATTTCATTCCCCAGACAGGCTCCATTCAGTACGATGCCGCTGAATCCACTGTTCCAGAGCCGGCAGCCTCGAACGGAAATACCGCAGGCATTCTCGAGATAAACGAGTCCATGTCTGCTCTCTTCGTGCTCGCAGTTGCTTTCCGGCATTCGATATTCCTGCGCATAATCGGAGCACTCCACCGTCAAGCCTTCAAGCACAATACCCATCACCGGGTTGTCAGGCGAACTGCCCGCCAGCTCAATCACCCGCTTCATAGCAGGAGCAACAATCACTTGATCCTCGATTGGCAGCTGCCTTGGATAGTAGTATAGTTCGCCGCCAGACGCATCGAAATAAAATTCCCCCGGCTCCGTCAAGAGAGACAACGCCCCTTGAACTCTATACCGCGAGCCTAGGTCGATCCCCCATGGCGCAGGTTCTTTGAACGAAACTACCCCTTCCTCCCAACTAATACGGTCGATCGTTTTCGTTTCCGTGAACCAATTCCACTCGCCTTCCCCAGGCCATATATGGACCTGGACACCTTGCGCACCTTCTGCACCCGGCCCATGCTCGAATCTCGGAACATCATCCTTATGAAATCGAAACCCGGTTCTCGAATCACCGACTCCTTTACCGGCAACGACATGGTAACCTTGTTTCGGGCTCCTCGCGGTCCATGCGCGCTCACCGTTCTCATAGAGCGTATGAATTGCACTTCCTGCATCCAGCCGGACGCGAAAGATATTGTCATCATAAGGCTCCCAACCTGTAATCGCGCTTCCGCCACTAATCGTGACACCCTCTTCATCCTGTGCAGCACTGCGATATGTCACCGAGTAACCTTCAGGAGCGGAATCTCGCTCATCCAAACGCAGCGGTTCCGTCAATTCGTACCGCCCTCCGCTAAGCCAAACGGTAATGTCCTGTTTATCCCCTTCTGCCAGCTTCATCCGTACCAGTTCCCTAGCGCGTTCAAGTGTTCGAACAGCCGCCTCAGCAGATGTCCCCGTGTTAGCATCATCGCCATCCTTAACCGAAACAAACAATTCCATCTGAATAGACCTCCCGTTCCATGTAAAAAGAGGCAGAGGTACCGTACTGCTCCCCCTGCCTCTTTGGCTTCGTTACCTCTTACCAATAACGCTTATTATTATTTCAGGCCTTGCTTCACAAGGAACTCATCCCACTGCTTCTGGATCTCTTGGTCAATCTTCTCTTGACCTGCCGCTTTCAGTTTCTCGATGTATTTCGGCATGATATCAGCAGGATCAACGGCACCGGTTTCCAGTGCTTGCGCGAATTCATTGTTAACCGCATTGGTGTTCGCAAGCTCCGACTTGATCGGATCTTGGTTAACGGAGAAGCCATACGATGCTGCAACCATTGCGCTGTTGTTCAGATCGATTGTTTTTTGCCATACATCTGCGGTTTGTGGTGCTTTCAGGTATGCATTGAACTGGTTACCGAACACCCAGTCTACATTCGGTGCATAACCGGAATCTTTGATAGGCTCGATATAGTCGCCATCTTTCTTCGTATAATGCTTGCCTTCGATACCGTAGCAGATCAAGTTGTACAAGAATTTGTCTGTGTTTAACAGGTTAATGAACATTAAAGCGCGTTCCGGATTTTTGGACGTTTTGCTAACGACCTGCATGGCGCTTGCGATACCCGTGAAGTAGCTGTCGGAAATCGGAGCATAGATAACTTCATTGCCGCCGTTGTTATTCATTTCATCGATCTCGCCGCCGGGCTTCGTAGTAAATTCAATACCGACTGCGACATTGCCTTTCTTCTCCAGGTCTCCGAAGTTTTTGAGAATTGGGGCATCCTCGTTGATGTAGCCTGCTTTATACCATCTGTGCATCGTTTCATAATATTCTTTTTTCGCATTGATTTGCTCTTCACCCGTCAGAATGGAATAGTTCGGGTCGTCTTTCTTATACGAAACGGCCAATCCATCGGTACCAACCCAGTCCGGACTAGTGTAGAAGCCCCATGAATTCATGCCCATACCGAACGGAATAATATCAGGCTCGCCTTCTTTGACCGCTTTCAAGAACGGTTCAATATCTTTATACGTATGAATCGTGCTGACATCAAGGTTGTATTTGTCGGCAAAACGCTTCTGAATGACCAAGCTCTTCGTCTTAGCTGCAACTTGGTAAACCGGGAAGCCGTATACTTTGCCGTCATTGGCTTTCATATCCGGCCAGAATTTATCCGGAATGTTGGCGCGTGCTTCAGGTGCGTATTTGCTGATCATGTCGTCAGTAAGCTCAAGCAGTGCGCCTTTATCAATGTTTGCTTGATAGCTGAGCAGCCAGTATTTAGAGCCCCATGCGACATCGAATTCTTCGCCTGCAGCCATGATCGTATTGAGCTTCGGATCGTATTCGTCGAAAGAAAGCGGCTTCAAATCAACCGTTGCGTTAATTTTCTCTTTCAAATATTTATTGATTTCGTCATTAACGGCTTGTTGATCCGGTCCTGGCGGGTTACTTGGATAGTAGAACGTTAATTTTACTTCAGGAAGCTCCTCTTTGACAGGCTCTTCTGCCGTATTATTCGCAGCCGGTTCCGTCGTTGTATTGGTAGTATCCGTTGCGGCCGTGTTCTCGCTCGCATTCTTGTTGTTCCCATTGTTATTGCTGGAACAAGCTGCGATGATGCTGAAGCATAGAAGGAGTAAACACCATTTAAGAACAGTAGACGATGATTTCATTTTCACTTGAAAGACACCTCCGTTTTTAGTTAACCCCATACCTTGTATTTAAGCAATAACAACTTTGTAATTCCTTTCCTCCTCACCACCTCTCATGGAATTCCGTTACCCTTTCAAGGAACCAACCGTGATGCCCTTAACAAAGAACTTCTGGAAGAAAGGGAAGACTATGAGCATTGGCCCACCTGCCATAATCGCCATCGCCATTCGAACCGATAATGTCGGGAAATTAGCGAATTGCAGCTTGCTGGCCGCTTCTGCCAGCGGTGAATTGGCAAGAAACTCGATCTGCGACAAAATCCGAACAAGCAGCAGTTGGAGAGGGACAAACTTATCGTTATCAATAAAAAGCAAGGATGTGAACCAATCATTCCAATAGGCGAAAGAAATGAACAGTCCAAGCGTTGCAAGTGCAGGTGTCGATAAGGGAAGTATGATTTGGATAAATATCCGTGTCTCACTGGAGCCGTCTACTTTCGCGGATTCAATGATTTCAAGCGAGATCTTGTCCAGGAAGCCCTTCATAATGAGAATATTGTAGGGACTGAGCAGCAGCGGAATAATGAGCGCACCAAGCGAGTTCTTGAGATGCAAGTACTGTGTCATCAGCATATAGAACGGAATCAATCCACCATTGAACAACAAGGTAAAGAACACATAGAACGTGAGCGGGCGGTTATATCGAAAATCTCGACGAGAGATCGGGTACGCGGTCAGCGCGGTAAGCAGCAGCGCAATCACCGTACCGATCACCGTAATCGTAATCGTGACGCCATAGCCCCGGAGCATAATGGTCGGTTCCTTCAGCACAATGCGGAATGCCTCAAAACTAAATTCACTCGGAATGAAGCGATAACCATTCTGAACGAGACTACTCTCAGAGGTAATCGATACTGCGACAACAAGCAGAAACGGAAGTACAATAAGCGCGCTGACGATAATGAAAAATACATTGATGAACCAATTAGGTTGCTGCAAGGACTTCGCATTCGCATTCGACATGTTCACAATTCCTCCTAGAATAAAGCGCTGTCCTTATCGACTCTACGCACCAGATAGTTCGCTGATACAATGGTCACCAAGCCGACCACAGACTGCAGGAATCCGACAGCTGCGCCTGAGTTAATGTCACCAAGCTTCGTAAGTGCACGATAAACGTAAGTATCAATAATATCCGTCGTAGCAAAGTTGAGCCCCACGTTATTAGGTACAAAGTAGTGCAATCCGAAATCTCCGCGGAAAATATTGCCGAGACCCAAGATAAACAAAATAATAATAAGCGGCTTCAGCAGCGGCAGTGTGATTCGCGTCATCATTTGTACTCTGGAAGCACCGTCCAGCCTGGCCGCCTCGTAATATTCGCTGTTAATGCCCATAATGCCGGCGTAATAGACGAGTGTAGAGAAGCCGACACCCTTCCATACCGATACTAATGGCAGGATGAAGATCCATGGCATCGTCTCAAAATACCAATTATGCGGCTCCAATCCGATATTCTGCAGAATACCGTTCAAATAACCGCTCTTGTGCTCCAGGAAGGCATAAGCAATGTAACCGACGAGCACCAGCGATATAAAGTAAGGCAGAAACATCGCGGTTTGGTAAATCTTCACCATTCGCCCTGACACTTCATTAAGCAGCAAGGCGAAGAGCAGCGCGGTTGCCGTGCCAAGCACGATGTACGTACAGTTGTACAGCAAGGTGTTGCGAATAATACGAAGTGCATCCTGCGACTTGAAGAGAAATTCAAAGTTGTCGAATCCTACCCATCTGCTGCCGAAGATGCCTTGATCATACCGAAAGAACTTAAACGCTAGAATCAAACCGACCATCGGGAAATAATTAATGACTAATTTGTAAAGAATGCCTGGCACTGAAAGCAACAGCAGCTCTCTGTTCTTGCGCAGATGCCGCCATTCTCGGCTCAGCCAGTTTCCTTTGCTACTTTGACCCGAATCCATCATGACTTGTGACCTCCTCCTTCTGACCTTCATGTTGCCATGCCAGGGCAGCGAAATATAGAATACGATTTTCGAAAAGCTGTATCTTACACGTGTAAAATGTTCGAATTTATGCAGTTTACAGGCTTATAGACCTAATAAAACCGCCGTTCCCACTGCCTCGAGAGGCTTTGTGGAAACGGCGGTCATAAGATAAGTCCGTTATGAGATGGATTTCTTCATCCGATATTCCTTTGGCGTACTTCCAAACTTCCCTTTGAACAACCGGAAGAAATAGCTCGGATTGGAATATCCGCATTTCTCCATAATTTCGATGACCGTATAATCATCCGTTTCCAGCAGCAGCTGTGCATGCTTCAAGCGGACTTCGTTCATGTATTCCGTTATGGACATCGAGGTGCTGTCTTTAAACATCTTGCCGATGTAGGCCGACGATAACTTCACGGTAGCCGCGATGGACTGCTGACTTAAATTGATATCTGCATATTTCTGTTCCACCAATTCCTTGATCGTCTCCAGAATCATATCATTGCGTTCCATCGTAGCCGGACGTTGACCTTCGCAGATCCTAGCGCAAAGCGCCAGCAGCGCAATGTACATTTCCTCCAGCGTTTCTTTCTCCTGCGTAATTTGAGTCGCATATTCCAAATCGACATCAAATTTGATAACGCGGTTATTGGCAATGTCCGCCGCCGTATTCTTCACCACCCATGCCAAGTTGGAGACAGCCCTCAGCATATCGTCATAGCCGAATGTTGCAAGCAGCGTAAATGCCTTCTCCAGCTCGCTTCCCGCCTCGGACATTTGACCTTTCTTCAACGCTTCTGACAGTTTACGTTCAATGACATCCGGGATGGCGGATTGCTTGCTCAGCAAATTTTCTCTAATCTGTTCGGGGATTATCGTAGCCATATGACCATGGATAATCTTATAGCTGCAGAGCTGCATAGCCTGATTATAAGCCGACGAAATATACGGAAATTGCGGAATCGGGTCGCTTACACCACATGAGAGCGAGATGCCATAGAAGTGGAGAATCGTTTGCTGAATTTCTCGGACAATCGGTACGACCTGCTCGGAGAACGTTGTTGCTGAATCCGGGATAGGATTTGTTTGACCCGCTCGGTAGGTGCTCGACGAAGAATTCGATACGATCAGCACCATATGGTCGCCTCGCACCTCAACCACTTCGCAGAGATACAGCTTCGCCATGATTTCATGCGCGATGTTAACCATTGCAAAGCTATACAGCTTCTTCGCAGCCCCCGTCGTATTGCGATCAAACGCCTGAAATTCATCGATTCGCAGGACACAGATCAGCAGCTCATCCTTTACCGAGATGCCAAGCCCATGCTTCTCGATCACTTCGAGCATATCATGGTGCGTAAAGAGACTGCTGTCCGTCAGCAGCTTGCGCAAATAATATTTGCTCACAATTTGCTCCGAGCTGATTTCCTGCAGCTTATCTGACAGCCGCATGTAATTGTCGCTCATCAGATGGAACTCATCACCATCAAAGGCGGAAGGATTCTGTTCGTCTCGCGGTGCTTGCAGGCGAATGCGGCGCAGCATCCGTTCAATCGGCGTATAAAGCTTATAAGACAGCCATATCGATAAGCCAATCGACAGCACCAGGAAGATGCCTGTGATGGCAAACGATTTCGTTCGCGTTGACCGAACATCCTTCATCAGCAAATCGTAGGATTGCACGTAGATGATCGTCCAATTTCGAACTCCGTCATCCATATACGATACGAGCTGCTTATTCCCATCGATATCCCCGACGACAAAACCGGAGAGCTGCTTGTTCATCTCCTTATCACGCTGCACCAGCTGTTTGATTTGGTCGCGTTTAGCCTTGTCCTGTTCGGTTACAGCGTCATCGGAGGAATAGAGGTGGCCGTCTTGATCGGCAATGTAAATCTCATTCCCTTCTTTGTCGCTGCTGACGGCATCCATCCGCTTCAAGCTCTCGAAAACCCAGTTGGATTTAATGTAAAGAATAATAGCCGATTCCGCCCTGGAGAAAGGTTTCAGCGAGTTCGTAACGAGAAAAGCGAAGGCATCGATTCCGCCGTCTGCCTTCTCCAAGCTGACAGGAATTAGCCGCGAGGTTGGATGCGGCTTCGAAGCATCGAAGAGCCATTCGCGAATTTTGGCTTTTGTTTGGCCGCCGTCCAGCAGGAAGGCGCTTGTAGTGCCGTAGATTTCATTTTGCGTGTGATTATAGATGGCTATGGAATGCAAGAAGGAAGCGCTGTCCATAATGCTCGACAGCCGTTGATAACCGCGAATGAAGTCCATCTTAGGCAGCTTCATGTCGAACAGGAGCGTGGCAAGCTGATTGTCTTTATTTACGTAGTTGGATAGATGCGTAATGATTTCGTTCATATAAGTGAGATTATATTGAATTTGCGATAATACCTTGAGGTTAGACTGCTCTTGGTTGCGTCTGACGGAGTCCTCCAGCACATACGTATTCGCTACGGACAGTGCCATGAGCACTACGACCATGGAAAGCATGATGGAGATTAAAACACGCTGCAAATATTTCTTCGACTTATAGATACCGAAGCCTTTCACTGTTGCTCCCCCTTTACGCCGGAAACTTCGCTTACCTCCTATTATGGCAAATGTTGAATAAGTCTGCTATATGAATTTAGCGCGGTGTCGTATTGTCGGTTTCTTTACGAAGGCCGATTTTTTCATTATAATTAGCCATTAAAGAGGTGTAACATGATCATAATTAAAACCAAAGATGAAATCGAGCATATGCGCAAAGCAGGCGAAATTCTCGCAGCCTGCCACCGCGAAATCGCGAACATCATTAAACCCGGCATTACAACCAATGAAATTGACCAATTTGCCGAGAAATTTATGGAGCAGCACGGCGCGAAGCCGGAGCAGAAAGGTTACAAAGGCTATGCGTACGCAACCTGCGCTTCCGTCAACGACGTCATCTGTCACGGCTTCCCTTCGGCCACGCCGCTGAAGGAAGGAGATATCGTCACAATCGACATGGTCGTCAACTTGAATGGCTGGCTGGCTGACTCCGCTTGGTCGTATGCGGTAGGCAAAGTTTCCGCGCAAGCGAAGAAGCTGCTCAAAGTAACCGAGGAAGCGATGTACAAAGGCATCGAGCAAGCCGTTGTAGGCAACCGCATGGGCGATGTATCGAACGCGATCCAGAAGCATGCCGAAGCAGAGGGCTTCTCCGTTGTTCGTGAGTTTATCGGCCACGGCATCGGGCAGGATATGCATGAAGAACCGCAAGTGCCTCACTATGGACCTGCGGGTCGCGGAATCAGGCTGAAAGCCGGCATGGTCATGACCATCGAGCCGATGCTGAATACCGGCGTATGGCAAAGCAAGATCGATTCCGATGGATGGACGGCACGCACGATGGACGGCGGGCTCTCTGCTCAGTATGAGCATACCATCGCCATTACGGACGAAGGTCCAATCGTTCTTACTAAACAATAATGACGTATAAAAGGCTGTATTCGGAAAGTGCGCTCTGCGCCTCTTTGCCGGATACAGCCTTTTTTAATAGTTAACTAAAACATTTCTCCACAAGCGCCATCCGAATATACAATCCGTTCTGAGCTTGTCTGAAATAAGCCGCCCGCGGATCACTGTCCACTTCCGGATGAATTTCTCCGGCACGCGGCAGCGGATGAAGAATCATTGCATTCGCCTTCATCTCATCTAGCAGCTTGCGGTCGATAATATATTTGCCTTCCGCCTTGCTGTACTCCTCCGGCGAAGGGAACCGCTCCTTCTGAATCCGCGTCTGGTAGAACACATCCGCCGTACTGGCAATACCGGACAGATCCGTTGTTTCCTCGTAGGATATGCCTTTCTCGTCCAAGTACTGTTTGACATAGGAAGGAATTCGTACATTATCCGGCGAGATAAAGGACAGATGCACATCCTTGTAATTCGCCAGCAGGTAGCTCAAGGAATGCACGGTTCGACCATAAGTGAGGTCGCCGATCATCGCGATATGCAGCCCGTCGATCCCGCCGAATTCCTTCTGAATCGTATACAAATCAAGAAGTGCCTGCGTGGGATGTTCGCCGGATCCATCGCCCGCATTGATGACGGGTACATTGGAAACCGCGGCAGCGCGCTTCGCAGCTCCGATATCCGTATGGCGCATCACGATGAGATCGCTGTAACCCGAAATGATGCGGATCGTATCCTCAAGTGTTTCACCTTTAATCGTGGACGAGAATTGGCTCGCATTCTCCGTACCGATTACGCGGCCGCCCAGTCGGTGCATGGCCGATTCGAAGGAGAAGCGGGTCCGTGTGCTCGCCTCGAAGAAGAGCGTGCTCATTATTTTGTTCGGGAAACGCTGATTGCCGCCTTCCTTCGCTACCAGCTCCATCCCTTTCGCGGATTCGAACAGCTCATCCAGCTCTCCTCGATCGAATTGCTTCGCTCCGAGTACATGATACAATCCACTCATACTTCGCCATCCCCTTTTCGCGCGTTGTCCATTCGATTATAAGCTAGTCCTACCCGTACATTCAAACCATCCCGATGATAAGTTATCCGATAATCAGCTTCTCTTCAGGGTACTTAATATCCGGTTTCTTCTTCCCGGAAGTGAACAACGAGAAGAACAGGAACATCCCGATTCGACCGATGAACATGAGTAGAATGAGGGTGATTTTGCCTGAAACATGAAGTGACCCCGTAATGCCCGTCGACAGCCCGCATGTCCCGAATGCGGAAGTGACCTCGAACAGCACGGCAGAGAGATCATAACGATGCGCTTCCGCCATGAGGACGGCGAATATGCCTATAATGACGAGCAGCACGGACATTGATAAGAAGACAAAGCTCTTATAGACGTCATCCTTGCTAATCGAGCGGTTGAACAGCCGAATTTCCTTCTCGCCTTTGGCAAAGTTGATCATCACGATAACAATAACGGCAATCGTCGTCGTTCGGATACCTCCGCCAACGCTTGACGGGCTTGCCCCGATGAACATCAATACCGAGATGAGCAGCTGTGACGCCTGATGCAGCGAAGACATATCGATGATTGTAAGACCTGCGCTGCGCGACGTAATGGAAGTGAACAACGCATTCATCAGCTGCTGATGGATGGGCATATTCGCGAACGAATGGCCCGCTTCCGTGAGCCAAATCACAACGAAGCCGAGCAGAATAAGCACGACGTGGGTGACCATCGTAACCTTCGTGAATAAGGAAAACCGAAACCGTTTCTGTTTCTTCCTAGCCCATTCGGTCAGTTCGGCAAGAACGGGAAATCCAACTGCGCCAAGCACTATTAATATCATCGTTACGCTTTGTACAAAGTAATCGTCCGAGTAACGAATGAGCGAATCCCCAAACAAGTCAAAGCCCGCATTCGTAAAAGCGGAAACGGCGTGGAACAACCCATTGAATATAGCGCCCCATATTGTATCCGAATAGCCGGTCGTATAGAAATACACGCTGAACAGGAGAGTTCCAAGCAGCTCGATCGCAAGCGTGAGCAGCAAGACAAGCCTCATCAACGATACGAGTCCGGACAACTGATTCCGGTTCTGATCAATCATAATGAGCTTTCGCTCCAGCAGACCGATATTCTCCCCGAGTAAGAACCAGTAGAAGCTGCCGAGCGTCATGATGCCGATCCCTCCAAATTGGAAGGCAAAGATAAGAACGGCCGCGCCGAAGACGCTGAAGGAATCGCCAGTGCTGACCGTTGTAAGTCCAGTAACGCTCACTGCGCTGGCAGCGGTGAATAAAGCGTCAATGAATGACAAGCGCACGCCAGGCTTCCAGCTGACCGGCAGCATGAGCAGCAGCGTAATGAACAGGATTCCTAACACATAAACAGAAACGATCAGCCTCGCCGGCGACATTTTGCGGATTAATTTTCTGAGCATAAGTAAGAACATGACTCCTTAAGTAAACCTGATATAATAGCGACTCTTCTAGTTTAATCGACATTGTTTTTGGATACAACTTCCTGCCTGGCACTCGGATCATTCATACCCAAAAAAGCTGCCCCACGAAAGGGCAGCTTGGCACGCAGTATGGATCGTTTACCCGGATAAGTTGGATTCCTTCTGAAGCCACACGGCCATTTCGCCCGGCTCGCGGTTAGCCCATGCAAAATATGGAACCGCCGTAAACGTCACGTTCGTGTAACGGGAGCCGCTTGGACGATACAGCAATTGATTCCAATCGTCTGTGGACCGTACCGCAGCCTTGCCATGAAGCATGACCATCGGAACTCCATTGATGTCACTGGTAGAATTGCTGTACTCTGGCTGACGAAGAATCGTCATATCGAAGATGGCAAACGGATTGTCAATAGCTTCTAAGCAGTACACGACAGGTCCGCGCATGAGTGCGACTTTCCCGCTGCTCTCGGACACAAGCGGGTTGGATTCAATTTCAACGACCGGCATTGGGAAGCGGAGCGAAACCGTCCCCTTTGTAATCAAGCTCATCGGGATATGCAGATAACCATTTTTCAATACGAGACCGTCAGTGATTGTGTTGCCGTCAAACACCTCAGTACCGTCAATCTCAACCGTTGGATTCGTGCACCAGCCCGGCATACGGAATGCAAGAGCTGCACCTTCGACAAGCTCTCCGCCTACTTGAACGGTTACCGTTTCGGTCCACGGATAATTCGTTACCTGCTCTACTTGCATCGACCCCGAAGCCAGCTTAATATTCGCTTTGCTC
The DNA here is from genome assembly GCF_056269305.1 of Paenibacillus sp. J22R3. Classification (NCBI taxonomy): domain Bacteria; kingdom Bacillati; phylum Bacillota; class Bacilli; order Caryophanales; family Paenibacillaceae; genus Paenibacillus; species Paenibacillus sp. J22R3. Next base: position 316,241 of record NZ_JBWDNS010000003.1, read on the forward strand.
TGCACATATTGGCTGATATACAACGTATCTTGCTCCGTAGCATAGACGTACTCGCCAATTGCCGCAATGAACCTCAGAATGTTCGGCGGGCAGCAGGAGCATTCAAATACACGCTCACGTCGATAGTTAGGGAACAGATTCCGAGTATCATGGACGCCTTTCAAGAAATCATTATGAGCAGGCACAGACTGCAATGCATTATCGTAGAAGAACCCGGTCCCATCAAGCGACAGACCAGCCAGAGCACCGTTATACATCTGACGCTCAATAATATCTGCATAACGCGTATCCGGCTCAATGGAGAACATCCGTTGCGCGAAGAATGCCATGGCGATCGAAGCGCAAGTCTCCGCATACGAGCTCTGGTTAGGCAGCATGTAAGCCGCTCCGATTGCTTCGCCGAACCGTTCTGCGCTTACCCCGCCTGTTACGTACATCTTCCGCAGCGTTGCATCGTCCCATAGACGTAAGCAAGCCTCATACAATTCCTTGTCATCGTACTCTCGGGAGATATCAGCCATCGAGGAGTAGAAATACATCGCTCTCACGGCATGACCTGCAGCAGCTGGCAGCTGGCGCGCCGGCGCATCATCCTGCGCATACGTATCGTTGTACAATAACTGGCTGTTAAGCGGCGGACTAGCCGGCCAAGTTCCGTTTCTCACGGAGAAAATGCGATCACGCGCTTCCGTACCGCGGATATCGATAAAATGTTTGGAGAGCTCCAAATAACGATCTTCTCCGGTAGCCTGCCACAATCGAACAAGCGCCAGCTCAATCTCCTGGTGACCCGGAGCTGAATAGTTTGCAGTGCCTTCCAGCTTGAACGCGGTTTCAATACAATCGGCAAAACGTGTCATGATATTCAGAAAGCGCTTACTACCCGTGGAATAAAAGTGAGCCACTGCGGCTTCCATCATATGACCTGCCGTATAGAGCTCATGCGCAGTGCGGTCTTTGAAACGATTCACCGGTTCACATGTCAAAAAATACGAATTGAAATAACCATCCACATCTTGGCCCTGTTCAATATAATCAATAACCGTTTCCAGTTTCTTGCTAATTTCTTCATCCGGATGGTAATACAAAATATAAGCTGCGCCTTCCATCCATTTCGCAACATCGGAGTCCCAGAAAATATGCGGCTTATTGTCCATGCCTTCTTTCCAGGACAGACGCATCGCATCAATTCGGCCTGTTTCGTTGAACCGGTCATAAATTGCATTTACGGTAGCGCGGGCATTGGTATGCTGCCATTTGCCCCAGAAGCCTTCACCCAGTGATATTTCTTTCCAATTCACTTGTGTTAATTTGCTCATTGTAGACTCTAATCTCCTCTGACTCCATGTCGTATGTGGTGGTCGAACCTCCCCTGATTCTTCGACATGGAATAGATTAACACCTTCTACAAAATCAAATTTAATTGAACCAAAAGAAGACAGCCTTCGAAACGATTCGATGGCTGTCTTCACTAGACTGTACTATAGTAGTACAAGTTTCCCTCACAATTCAGGTACTCCGTTACAAGCTGCTCTCGCATCTGCTCAATGAAATAAATCGGATCTGCAATATAAACCGTGCCGGAAGCTGCTGTTTCGTTAATCCTGAACTGGATCTGCTCCATCACCTGTTCAGGGATATAATACGCTCCGCCGTCACAAACCTTCGCTCTAACCCAACAAATGCTGCAAGCCTGGGACTTACGCTGCTGCAGCTCCGCTATTGCTTTAAAGTTGCGTGTATCCAGATAATAATCAATTAGTGCCTCATTCATAACTATTGATGCAGCATCCTGCTGAATAAAGATTTTGCTGCCGATGGGCAGATCTTCCTTCATTACGTATCCCTCGTATCGTATCTATTATGGTTGGTCTTCCACACTATTCCATATGAACTACCTTAATACCATATATATCACAAAATTTAGGATGTTGGTACTATTTTAATACAACTTGTCTCCAACCAGTATACAAAAAAGCGCATCGATACACTATCGATGCGCGTTGTGTGTTACATATAAATTTCGATTACATTCTGATCTGTTCGTAATCCGTTAAGAAGCGTCTCACGGTTAATCCGTACGCCGCCCTGACGGTAACGGTTCGCTGTCGGCTGCAATGAAGCCTCCACTCCGTTAAGGGTTACTCGGCGCTCAGCACTGCCGCCATCCAGATGATAGACGAAACGGATCGGCTGATCCAGCAAACGGAACTCAAACTGCAAACCGTTCAGATGTTTCGGCAGCACAGGGTCAATGACAAGATCGCCGCCTTCTTGGCGAATGCCCAGACAGTTTGAGATGAGCTGATTCATGTAGATTCCAGGGCCGCTGGAGTACACTCTCCATCCGCCCTTCACTTGAACCTTGCCTTGTCTTAACTCATCGAATCGCTCCTGTGCCTCATAACGGTCGCCAAATTTTCCGTCGGAGCTGCTGAAGTAGGCGTTGCTTTGACGAATGTCAGCATTTGGCACGACATCGCGCAAACCAACCGGATTAATCATCTGCAGCCCTTTCCATGCTTCATCTCTGAATCCAAGCTTGGCCATCGCTTCGACAAACCGGATATGCGCATGCACATATTGCAAGCCGATTTCCCGTCCGAAGTTGGACGCTTGCTCTGCACGCTTGAAGCGCGTGCTAACGCCTCCGTTATAGGCAGCCGGTTTGTTCATAAGGCGAACGCCATCCGGGAAATACAACTTTTCCTTAATGATGTCGTAATGAGCATAGGCTTGCTCTTTGGTGAGCAGCTGGCCGATCATACTTCTGGTCATCGGCAGCAGACGATACTGGATGCCTGTCTCGTTCTCATCCGGGTGAATCATCAGCTTCACCTGTTCCGGATTCTCCATGTATAAGAAGCCCGGAATTGTGCCGGTTGGCAGCATATATCGGTTGAAGTCGGCTTGAATGCCCGCAGCCAGTACACTAAGCTCATCTGACAAGTCCTTGTTGTAATCAGCAAGTGCAGCAGCTAACTGCTTCATTACTTGATAGGTCAAGGATACGGTCCAGCTGCTGACCAGATACTTCTTGAGCTGCGCGTTAGCCGGCTGCAGCGTATCGTCCCAATCACCGTCACCGTAGGAGGACAAATTCGTGCCATGCAGGAAATGCGCTTTAATATAATCGATTTCTTTGAGCACATGCCCGAGCAGCGAATCCGTCTGCTCCGTAAACGCAAACGTATGCCGATCCGTATACGGAATCTGTTCTTCCAGAATGCTGTAGTCTTTGGTGACATTCAAATAATCGCCGATGACCTTCAGCGGCCATACAATAATGTCTCCGTGGCTTTCCTCTGATTGCACCTTGATGTACTTGTCATACATAAACCACTGCGGCCAGTTGCCTGTATCCTCATATTGATGCGCGAATACAGTCTGCAGGATCGTACGAACAACATCATACTTCTGTGTGGCCATGAAATATTCAACCGGCCCCTGACAGACGTCACGCGAGCCCCAAGCAGCCCCGCCATATTGTTCAAGACCATGCGGTGTAGAGAAATGAACGAGCATGTTGTGGGTATACCACCAAGCGAGCGTGTTCACCTTCTCCAGCTCGTCAGATACGGCTCCATCTAAGGAAAGTTCAAAGCCATTCATCACTCTATAGTAGAAATCACGGTAACGAGCTGCTTCCTCTTCTGAATTGCGTGTAACAAAAGGCAGCTCTTCCCCGTTCAAAAGTCCCTGAATCGTTAAGCTCCAATTAGCGGCTGCTGCAACGCTTAACACAACTAATGAAGCATCGCCGGGCTGGACATGCTCCGCCAGCAGTCGTTCATCGCCGATGCTCATCGAAGCGCCTGCGAGCTTCATGCGGTAGCATAGATCCGGATAAACGGAGCGGCTATATGAACGATCATCCGCGCGGAATGTAACTACATCGCCTTCTTGCTCCATGCGGAAAGGCACTTCGTATTCGTTATTATCCATCGTTACCTGGTTCGTTACCAAATAACGATACGATTTGCCGTTTTCGGAAACGACCTGCAGCTGCACCTCCGGCGTATCCAGAGTCGTAAAGCTCGACACGACGATCTGATCCTCCGGCAATTTATAAACCCACTTGGCATAGTTGAATCCAATCTCGTAGGCGGATGGCAGTGCCAGCAGACGATAGCTTCCTTCGAGCTCGACATAGATGCGTTGACCGGATGTCTTCATCATATTGAGCGCGTTGCGCGCATTGGACATCATTTTGTTAAACGACGTGTTGCCTACTACAATATGCGAATTGAAGATACCATACATGAATGAGGTCGTTGCCAGAACCTGCTCGTTCATCCGATCGTTATTGCCTGTCATCATAATATGGCCATGCGGACGTTCTACGCGAAGCTCTTTGTCCTTAAGGACAACATGCTCGTGCGTAGGCGTAAAGAAGGACAACAATGTCTCTCCATCCCACTCTTCCTGTTGACGCGATGGGTAACGCTGCTCAATCTCGGCTTCGGTCAGTGATGCTGACTGAAGCGGCTGTCCGACAGTCGAATGAAGCGAAACCTTCTCTACCTCTTGAACAGCGTCCAGCGGCGACTGTGAATCTGCCCATGCCCAAGCTTCCGCAATCTCATCACCAAATTCAAGCGCAGCAACTGCATCGGCATGATTGTCCTCATATAGGCCATAGAATACGACGCGTGCTGAGCCATCCAGTTGTATCCGTTCCGATTGCAGTGCCGCATAAGCAAACTCATATTGGTAGACCTGGTTCGCTAATGATGCCTGCATAAGGCCTGCTGCCTCATTGGTTTCTTTGTACGACAATCCGAACAGCTGGAATCCATCTGTGGAGTAGCCGATTGCGCCTGTCAGCGCCCCCTGCTGCAAATACGGGAATTTCCCTTGCTGGGGTTGGTTCTGTCTGGAGCAAATGACGAAGCCTTTGCTCGTGTCTTCAAATACCGAATGACCGATATACTGCGATACATAAGCTTCATTAGATCGAACAGCGCCTCGATTGGCAATGCCGATATCTTGTCCATATACAACATCCGCTTGAATGCCGTCACCGGTTAAGGCAATATCCCAGAACCAGATGCCGCGATCCGATAACCGGAAAATGACCTTGTAGGAAACGCCCTTCGCAGAGCCCTCCCACACGGCAGCATGCTCGGAATACGCAAAGCGGCTTTGAGATTGGACGCCTAACAGCGGAAGAACTTCCGCAATCGTCCCATCTTCGGCGAATAGTCTTAGATACACATTGTTAAACGATCCGTCGATGGCATTGGAGAGTACTTGATTGATCAGTACATCCCCGTGAGAGGCCTGATACAAGTCTCCGCTGTTCAAAAAAGTAAACTGCAGGCCTCCCCCGCTTAATGAGATTCTGGAAAGGGATTTGCTCGTTTCGACTGAGTTGTTCACGTTAGTCCACTCTCATTTCCATTTTATTCGTTTGTTTTGGTGAAACGTATCACCAATTCTATAATACCATGTTCGGCACCATTCTCGCATGATGGAATTTACAAAAAAAGGGGAAGTGACGACGAAAAGTCACTTCCCCTTTGCCTGTTCTATTCGTTCTTCATTTATCCTCGTTCTCAAGCAGCTCATAAAATTGTGCCACACGATTAAACACGCCATCCGGTAATATATCATAAACCGAGCTTTGATACGTAGATAACCAACGTACGCCATACGTACGAAGCCCGGCTGCCTTACCGGCGAGAATGTCTGCATTACTATCCCCGACAAATATGGCACTCGATTTATCTACAGCCAATATGTGCAGCGCTTTATGTATACCCTCAGGGTCCGGTTTCGGTTTGTTGACGTCATCGCCTGTAATCGTGACATCAAAAAGTCGTTGTAATTGTAACGACTCGGATGAAATTTCAAACGCACGTCTGCTTTTCCCGGTGATGACGCCGATTTTCACACCTTGCTCCTTCAGAAAATGAAGTAAATCTACCAGTTCCTGTTCATTAGGAAAGTTATGATCATGACCCTTCTCATATAACGTGTAATAATCCTCAATAGCCTGTAAGACTGAAGCTTTATTTGTGAAGTTCTCACCTATAATGCCTTCCTCTGTCGGACCGAACATGGTAACAAGCTCATCGTTTGTAACCTCTCGATGATCATGCTGTTTAAACACGGTTCTAAAGGCACTAAACGATAATGGCAATGTGTCGGCGAGCGTTCCATCAAAATCAAATAAGACCGCTTGAATGGACATAACGAGAACTCCTCCTTGTTAGATAAAGGGAATCCTATCCATCATATCAGATTCAGATGATGCCTAAACGGCAAAAAACCTGAAGTCCCTTATGAATCAAGGAATTTCAGGTTTTTCTGAGGTATGCGGTCGGAGGGATTTGAACCCTCACGCCTTGTGAGCGCCACCCCCTCAAGATGGTGTGTCTGCCGTTCCACCACGACCGCGAAGTGATATGTGATTATCCATATCGAATGAGGTAAAAGTGAGCCATGTAGGACTCGAACCTACGACACCCTGATTAAAAGTCAGGTGCTCTACCAACTGAGCTAATGGCTCATAAATGGTGACCCGTAGGGGACTCGAACCCCTGTTACCTCCGTGAAAGGGAGGTGTCTTAACCACTTGACCAACGGGCCTAATCTTCATCGTTTTTCGACAAGCTTTTCAAACGACAAGTGTTATTATATCTAAACCATAAAGCAATAGCAAGCATTTTTTTCAATTCATTTCACAACTTATATTTTACATTTATACCCATAATAATACAGCGCTTCGCACATCGATACGTTCCCCTAAAAACCTACTAACTATTCCATATTAGCTTGTTTTTCTTCCGCAGATCTGAGTACACTAGTAGTAATAAAGGAGGAGAAACAAATTGACCACCACTAGCACTACTGCGAATATGGAAATCGGAATTAGCACTTTCTTAGAAGCAACCAATGATCTTACAACCGGTAAAGCCGTTAACCATGCGGAGAGATTGCGGCATGCGGTTGAAGAAATCGTTCTCGCCGATCAGGTAGGACTTGATGTCTATGGAGTCGGGGAGCATCATCGCTCGGATTATGCCGGCTCCGCGCCAGCTATTGTACTTGCTGCTGCAGCTGCTATGACGAAACGCATTCGACTCACAAGCGCGGTGACCGTTCTGTCCTCTGATGATCCGGTCCGTGTCTATCAATCCTTCTCAACCCTAGACGGCATTTCGAACGGGCGTGCGGAAATTATGGCCGGCCGTGGTTCGTTTATAGAGTCCTTCCCGCTCTTCGGTTATGATCTACACGATTATGATGAATTGTTTGAAGAGAAGCTGGAGCTGCTGCTCGCAATTCGCGACTCAGAGAAAGTAAGCTGGCGCGGCGGCCATCGGCCGGCCTTCCAAAATCTCGGCGTCTATCCACGCTCGGTCCAGCAACCGCTGCCGGTATGGATTGCGAGCGGCGGAAATCCGGAATCCGCGGTCAGAGCCGGTATGCTCGGACTGCCAATTGCGTTTGCGATTATCGGCGGCATGCCTGAGAGCTTCGCTCCATTAGTCAAACTCTACAAAGAAGCAGCAGCTCGCGCGGGTCATGATCCGGCAACCTTGCAAATCGCGACACATTCGCATGGCTTCGTCAGCGATACAACGGAACAAGCTGCTGATGCCTTCTTCCTCCCCACCCAAGCCCAAATGAACGTCATTGGGCGCGAGCGTGGTTGGACCCAGCCTTACAGCCGCGCCACTTTCGATGCAGCTCGCAGCCTGCGCGGCGCTCTCTATGTAGGCGATCCCGAATATGTCGCAGAGAAAATCATTCTACTGCGCAAGAACTTAGGCGTGACGCGTTTCTTCCTTCATGTGAACGTCGGCACAATGCCTCATCATGAAACACTTCGCGCTATTGAGCTGCTTGGCACCAAGGTAGCGCCAATCGTGCGCAAGGAACTTGCTCGACTGGAAGGATAAAAGAAGAGCGTGCCTCTTCTCGCAAGTGACTTCTGCGAGAATGAGCACGCTCTTTATTCTTCCATGATGCGATAAGGTTCTAATACGACCTCGCCATCTGCAATAGAATGCACATGGGATATAGTCGTGACGGCATCCAGATTCAAAGCTCCATACAGATGCGGGAATAGTTGGTTCATTTCATACAAGTCTTCACATATAAGCTCGGCTTCAGCTGCCGTTTCATCAATCTCAAGTAGAAGTAAATCATCAATATCTTGAAACAACATATTGGCCAGCAGATTAATTTGTTCCCGTGTGCAGCAGTGAATGAAGCCGTCAGATGCGATAGTCTCCGGTTCATATTTATTTAGTTCTCTAGCTGCAATCCATTCCTGCTTTTGTATAAAATGATAAATCATCTCGTACTCTCCTTCATATCATTATCTAAACAGAAGAAAAACCCTTGAATAATCAAGGGTTCATCTAGGGAATGCGGTCGGAGGGATTTGAACCCTCACGCCTTGTGAGCGCCACCCCCTCAAGATGGTGTGTCTGCCGTTCCACCACGACCGCGAAGTGATATGTAATTGTCCATATCGAGAATGAAGATGGTGACCCGTAGGGGACTCGAACCCCTGTTACCTCCGTGAAAGGGAGGTGTCTTAACCACTTGACCAACGGGCCTTTTGTTGCAGCTCCCTCTCGCTGCTAACGAGATCGGAGAATTGAATGTCCACTAAATAAGTGCGTTCATTCATAGGAAATGGCGGAGAGAGAGGGATTCGAACCCTCGCACCGCTTGCGCAGTCTAACCCCTTAGCAGAGGGTCCCCTTGAGCCACTTGGGTATCTCCCCAAAAGAAATGGCTCCCCGAACAGGACTCGAACCTGTGACAACTCGATTAACAGTCGAGTGCTCTACCAACTGAGCTATCAGGGAATAGTAATGAGTGACAAGAAATAATGTATCATGTCTGAGAATCGAAGTCAAGCCTATAAAGCAACAAAATCCCCCGGCATTTTCCGCATGCATAGCGGCGCGGATCGGTCTTTCTTTTGCGCAAATACTCGGTCCCGCAGCTGCGACAAACAAGCTTAAATCGATAGGGTTCCTGCTTGCGTTTTACCCCTTCAGGCAGAGATTTGCAGAATCGCGTCCCGCCTACTTTGGCGAGCAGCTGCTTGAAATCCGCATCCCGGTGCTGGTATCCCCGCTTCAATATATGCAAATGATAATGGCATAGCTCATGCTTGATGATTTTCTCGGTTTCCTCTTCCCCATAATTGGCCAGTTGATGAGGGCTGATCTCGATATTGTGCGACTTCGTAAAATAGCGCCCTCCCGTAGACTTCAATCTTCCGTTGAAGGTTGCCTGGTGCCTGAAAGGAATTCCGAAATCGTGCAGAGAAACCCGTTCGACCCATTCTTGTAGCTGATTATCCTGCATTTGATGTACTCCCTTGAATTTGTAACCTCAATATACTTGAATTTTAAAGGATGAATACGCTACACTGTCAAGTAGTAAAGATCAATATCAGCTATGATGATTGGTTTATAGAGGGGAGAAGCTATCATGCCAGAAATGCGTTATATCATAATGAAAAACGGACAAGATGTTTCGTTCGTAGAAATGCCTGCCTCACATGCGTATCAATTAAGCGCGCTTAATTTGCGCCTGCATAAAGAAATCGACAAGCTGACCGCTTCCGAAGTGCCGGTACTGCCGTACGCGATTGCAGAATGCGCTGATGCAGAGCTTCATGACAAATCCATCGTCATCCATTCCGGGCTTGATTACATGAATCAGCTGGAGAAAGACTTCTCGTCCGTTGAAGAGAAATCCTATCCGCTGATCTCGCTGCTCACTGAAATTCGCGCTTTGCAGGCACAATTAGAGCAGTGGTACGAGGAAGAACTCGACATTTAAGCTTCCGCTTCGCCTGTTTTTGCAAAATCTTGAACATTCGCGCTAGTTGGACCTGCACGGACATTCGCCCACTTCCATACACTTATTAGTACAACAAGTGATGTCTGGAAGGAGGGCGAAGCTATGCCGCAATGGCTGTGCAATCAACTGATGCGCGCTTTTCTGAAGAAAGACCACAGGCAAATTCGTCTATTGAACGATTGCTGGTATTTCTACCGTACGAGTCAACGGCCTGATGAAGATTCTGCAAGCTTGTAAGCGATTTGTAGAAAAAGGGTGCTATCTCTTTGCAGTGACGCTTGTGTCGTGACTGCTCGAAGATAACACCCTTTTTGCCGTACCGTGAAGTGGAGTGCTGATTAATCCGGTTTGCGCATCGTCAGACTGACTCTGCCCTTCTTAAGATCGACGCTAAGCACCCAGACCGTAACGGTATCCCCGACGGAGACAACATCCATGGGATGTTTCACGAATTTGTTGCTCAGCTGCGAAATATGGACGAGCCCGTCATTCTTAATGCCGATATCAACGAACGCACCGAAATCGATAACATTGCGGACCGTACCGTGAAGCTCCATACCCGGCGCCAGATCCTCAATGCTAAGCACATCCGTATGGAAAATCGGAGCAGGAAGCTCTTCACGCGGATCTCTGCCCGGGCGCAGCAAGCTGTCCACGATATCTCTCAGCGTCGGAACGCCAACGCCAAGTGTTAGAGCGACTTCTTCCGTGTTAATCGCGGAGATGGCCGCTTTAAACGTCTCTGTTCCTAACTGATTCAGCTTCAAGCCTATCGTTGTACAAAGCTTATCGACGACGGCATACGATTCCGGATGAATCGGCGTACGATCAAGCGGGTTGGGGCTCTCCGGAATTCGAATAAAGCCGATACACTGCTCGTAGGTTTTGGCCCCGAGTCTTGGCACGCTCTGCAGTGTCTTGCGATCGCTGAACTTACCTTTCTCTTCGCGGTACTTCACGATGTTCTTCGCCGTTGTCGCATTGATCCCAGCTACGTAGGATAGCAGCGATGGAGATGCCGTATTCACATCAACGCCGACGTGGTTAACCGCAGACTCCACGACGCCGCCAAGCGTCTCTTCCAACCGCTTCTGGCTGACATCATGCTGGTACTGGCCAACACCGATCGCTTTGGGCTCGATCTTCACAAGCTCAGCCAGCGGATCCTGCAAACGACGCGCAATCGAAACCGCGCTACGCTCGGCAACATCCAGCTTCGGGAATTCCTCTGCAGCTAGCTTGGACGCCGAGTAGACACTCGCTCCTGCTTCATTGACGATAATATATTTAAGTGCATCTGCTCCGGGGAGCTTCGCTTTCTTGCGTTTGCCTATGAGCTCCGCAATGAATTGCTCCGTTTCCCGTGAAGCCGTACCATTGCCGATTACAATTAGCTCGACATTATATTGGTCGATTAGCCCGCCAATAAGCTTCTCAGCCTCGACTACTTTATTGTGAGGCGCCGTCGGATAGGATACCGCGACTTCAAGCAGCTTGCCCGTTTCATCAATGACAGCGAGCTTACAGCCTGTCCGGAAGGCCGGGTCAACGCCAAGCACGACATTGCCGCGAACCGGCGGTTGAAGCAGCAGATTGCGTAGGTTTGTCGAGAAGATGCTGATGGCATGCTCTTCCGCTTTCTCCGTCAATTCGCCGCGCACTTCACGCTCGATGGAAGGAGCGATTAATCGCTTATAGGCATCCTCTATCGTTTGCAGCAGGATCGTACGGATAGATGGCGCTGTCTGCGGACGAATCGTTTGGCGATCGATATAGTCATGAATTTTATCCGACTGTAGATCTAAGGTAACCCGAAGCACTTCTTCACGTTCTGCGCGGTTGATGGCAAGCGTACGATGCGGCGGCAGCTTCTTCAGCGGCTCTTGATACGCATAATACATCTCGTACACCGTCTCCTGCTTGGCATCCTTTGCTTCGGTGCGCATGATACCTTGATCGAACGTATAACGGCGCACCCATGTGCGAATCTTCGCATCATCAGCAAACTGCTCGGCAATGATGTCCATTGCGCCTTGAAGCGCGTCTTCGGCTGTTGGAACGCCTTTTCCTTCGTCTATGTAACGTGCAGCCTCGCGTGCAGGATCCGCTTGACGCGGCTGTGACAGCAGCCACTGCGCCAGCGGCTCCAAGCCGCGCTCCTTCGCTACGCTCGCACGGGTTTTTCTCTTCTGGCGGTAGGGGCGGTACAGATCTTCGATCTCCTGCAGCTTCACTGAAGCAATAATGGAGCCCCGAAGCTCTTCCGTCAGCTTGCCCTGCTCCTCGATCAGTCGAATGACTTCACGCTTGCGGCTCTCCAGGTTACGCATGTATTGAAGCTTCTCTTCGATGCCACGCAGCTCATTCTCATCCAGCTCGCCTGTCATTTCCTTGCGATATCTCGCAATAAATGGAATCGTATTGCCCTCATCAAGCAGCGATACCGCTGATTTCACCTTACCAAGCGGCAAGTTCAGCTCCGCGGAGACACGTTTGACGATACGCTCCTGTTCGGCTGCTTTCTCTTCAGGGGACAAATCAATCTTACCAGTGGTGCCTCCCTCAAGTTCTTCATCCTTCAACTTCTGTTTCGTTTCAGCCACGCTTCAATTCCTCCATCAAGTAACGGAATAGAACCCTTAAGGCCAGCTGTTAAGCCGGCACAAAAGGGTTGTTTGCCATTTCATAACCAATTGTCGTCTGCGGACCATGTCCCGGATATACCCGAACTGCAGGGTCCAGCTTGTATAATTTCAAACGAATAGAATCGTACAAATCGCGTTCCTTACCGCCCGGCAAGTCGCTGCGACCGACGGACTGCTTGAAGAGAACATCGCCGCTAATCAGATGCTCGCCGCACAGCAGGCTGACACTGCCCGGAGAATGTCCCGGCGTGTGCAGGATGCTGAAGGCATGTCCGATCAGCACCAGCTTCTGCCCTTCGGACAGCCCAAATTCAGCAGGCTCCGTGGTGAGGGGCTCCGTCACATCCGCCCAGCGGGCAGAGCCATTCTTCTTGGCATCCGTCAGCCAATCGGCTTCGGCATCATGGAGATAAACCGGGCAGCTGAATGCACGGCGCAGCTCGTCAACACCTGCCATATGGTCAAAATGCGCATGCGTCAGGACAATTGCTTCAATAATAAGCCCGCGCTCGCGGATTCGCTCTATGAGTCGCTTTGGTCCCATGCCGGGATCAATGACGAAAGCGCGCTTACCGGTTTCCTCGGTGAGAAGGTAACAGTTCGTTTGCAGAGGACCCAGTGTAAATGTCTCAATCTTGAACATATTAGACCGAAGCTAGCAGCGTGCGCAGCTCTTTAATGATGTCTTGCTGATACGCCGTACCTTCACCATATCGGCGGCCCACTTCTTGACGCGCGAGGGCGATGTTCGCTTGGTAATCGGCAGCTTCACGGTCCGGGTTCGCCAGTTTGAAAGCTGTCATCGGCTCCTGCACATAGGCAGAACGAGGGCCCCATTGGCCAAGCACATGGCCGCCGGTGTCTGCAAGAATGACGATCGGAATTCCGCGTCCGCCCATGGTCAGAAACTCATCCATTGTTTCCAAATGCTCTTCCATAACGAGGACGTCTATCGGCATGCCTGTCAGTTCCATCGCTTTGAAAATAACCGGTACATTGCGAACAACATCGCCGCACCACTCAGCCATTAGGATCAAGCAGCGCAGATCGTCGCGGTTGTTGATCGATTCGAAGAACTCGCGATCATCCTCGCTCGCCCATTCAAAGCGGGTTCCCCAATCCTGAAACGCTTCTTTATTCTTGGTCATGGAGTCTAGAAATTGCTGAGGACTAATGCCTTTATTTAACTTGCTTGCTACATTCTTGGCCATGAGAAAATGCCTCCTCTTGGAATCTAATTCCTAAACTATATTGTATCAAATGTTTCTGCCTGCGCACAAACCACGATCCGACTCGTCCTAAATAGACTTGCCTTTACGTTTCATCACTTTAAACAGTACATACACGATCAGCAGAGCAAGCGCAATGAGGATCGCTGGCTGTACGTACGGTGCCGCTTTCTCATCGATATTGTGCCAATTCGCCCCTAGCGAGCGGCCCAAGTACACGAAGAGAATGGCCCATGGAATGGAAGCCAATGCAGTGAGCACCGTAAACCTCATGAAGGACATCCGCGCCATCCCCGCAGGAATGGAAATTACCTGACGCATAACCGGAACAAAACGTGCCGTAAATACGATGCCTGACCCATAACGAAGAAACCACTGTTCGGCGATGTCGATATGCTTCGGTTTGATTTTGATAAATTTGCCGTACTTCTCGAAGAATGGTCGGCCCGCATAGCGTCCGATTGCATAGAGGATCCATTGCTGTGCTACCGCGCCTATAGTACCGAATATGACCGCACCGAGAAAAGAAATCTTTCCTTCGTGCACCAAGTAACCTGCATAGCCCAGAACAATTTCACTCGGGATAACTTCGATCATGAGGCCGATGAGAATTCCAAAATACCCCAAACTCTCAATCCATTGCAGCAATGAATCAACTATTTCATGAAACCAGGCCACTCTGTCAACTCCTATCATTCCCTATATTGAGGCTTATCGAATTCCAGCCGGAATCGAAGCTTCTCTTCCAGTATTCTAGCATACTTCCCTACCTCGCCTCCACCGCAGGCATTCATGGCCGAGCTTTCGCATAGACTAGCTGTACCTTTTGTAGGAAAGCCGGGTGAGCGAACATGTCGAATATTTTTGTAGTCAGCAGAAAACAGCTCTGGTTATTCACCCTATTGGTTCTCATCATCGTCATTGCAGCCGCGAGTCTAAGATGGAACCATTCCAGAACGGCAAGCGCCTTGCAGCAGAAGTCGCGCGTCTATCAGCTTGTAACCGGAGAGTTCAAAACCAAAACAGATGACGGTAAGGAGCTGGAGGTGTACCGATTCGATCCCGGCACCCTCGTCGTGAATAAAGGCGAGCATGTCGAGCTGCGCATTACGGGCATTAACGGGAAATCGCATCCTTTTGTCATCCAGGAGCTTGGCGTTAAAGGAGAAGTGAATAAGGGGCAAACGACGGTGGTTCATTTCACGGCCGATCAGCGCGGGACCTATCCGATTATATGTCTGACACATACATCGCTAACGAACGGCGGGCCAATGGTGGGGTATATTGTGGTGCAGTAGGACTGGGGAAAATGCCGCTGGCTGCGGGCAGAAACGGACTTTCTGGACTGTGACCAGGATGTGCATTTGTGCATATATAGGGGGTAGAGAGGAGTCGGTTACGATGAAACCTTCCACCCAAAAGCACACCTCGGAGTACCCTTCTGCACGCAAAATCAGACGCGCTTGCGAGAACGAGCTTTACCGCACCGTGAAACGGCTTGGCGTGTACATCCCCAAGGACAAGATGGAGCTCGCCGAGAAGCTCTATGTCCAAAAGGTTTTTCTCCATTCGCAGTGGATTCATGAGCATGCCAGCAACCGAAAGCTGCTGTCCGATTGGTTTGACGAGAATGTCAGCGCCGATATCGCCGCGTTATGGGAAGTGGAACAGCCTAAGCTATGTAAGGCATTCCGCGATGCCTTCGGAGGATGATGGGGGCAAGCCCTGAAACATAAAACAGCAGCACAGCTCTCTCTGAAGAGCCGTGCTGCTGTTGTCGTTAATGAGAGTTTTGCAGGCAGGTTGGATGGATAAATCCGGCTTAGCCAATGATGGCATAGGTTTGAACACCGGAAGGAATGGTACGTGTACGAAACAGAACACCGTTCGAATTAAAGGTGCGGATCGTATAAGTCACGTTCGTTAATGTGGTGATGTTGTTAAAGCGAACAACGCCGAACGAGTCGAAGAAAGCAGTGGCGACGACTTGGTTGTTCCGGAACAAACGAGCGAAGAAGCCGGTTGTAAGGAAAGGAACGCCGTTCTGAGCGACCCAAACAACAGAGAGTCGACTGAACGTAGGTCCTGTCAACGTGGTTTCATTTAACGTTTTGGGCACAGATGTGCGGATGACTTTGCCGGAGCTTGGCATATTATATTTCGGTCTTACGCGTGATATTGCCATAAGCATCACTCCTTTCGGGGGTTGCTTACAGCTTATGCCGAGCCTGACGAGGAAGAGTGGACAATCCTCACGGGTGATGAGCCTGTTTTGTAGATTAAGCCCACGTGCGCGTGTTATTAATCTGCATCTTCTCCTTGAAGGCTTGCTCCATATCGATACCCAGCATATTCGCCAAATCGAAGATATTCCAAACCACATCATACATCTCGTGGCCCAGGTTCGCTTTACGTTCCGCATCCGGATGGAAGGAGACGGACAGCACTTCTTTAGCCAGCTCGCCGACTTCGGTCATTAAATACAACATCCTCTGCTCGATGGAGCTCTGGTCGAACCCTTGGAGCGCGCTCCATTCTTTTACATACTGTTGAAATTCGGCTGTATTCATATTCTATGTTCCTTTCTACATATGGGATTGTGCACGATGAAGATTAGTAAGGAGCAAGATGGAAAATAGTAATGAGCAAGGCGCAAAATAGTAATAAGCAAGACACAAAATAGTAATAAGCAAGACGCAAAATAGTAATAAGCAAGACGATAGAGATCGCTTAGCTCGCCGCCGGGCCGAGCTGCTTGAGCAGCAGGCGGCTTTGATCCGCCGCTGCCTGGGACGCTGCCGTGACGGCAAACTTGCGGCCGTTCACGCCGGGGTTGTTCTTCTGCGCCTCATACGCTTCGAAGAAGGTAACGGCCGTCTGCGCGGCCAGCCTTGCATCCGCGAGGCGCGAAGCAGCTCGCATGCCATCCGCGAGCTGCGCCATCGTGACGACCGCGTCCGTCTGCTTCTCGCGGTCGTAACGATCATAGTGCAAGGCGAGGCGCCAATACGCCGCCGCGCCGTGCACATCGCTCTGCTCGGCTGCAGCTGCGCCGAGCGCCCACAAGAGCGGCACGGACTGCGGCTCATAACGCAGTCCGGCCGCCAGCAGCACCGCCCGTTCCGGCGGCGGTGCCAAAGCTGCAAGCTCGAGTCGAATCCGCGTCCAATACGGATTCAACTCGAGCGCCGCGCGAAGCGCGGCTGTTTGCGCAGCAGCACTGCGAGCGGCTGACACAGCCGCCTCGCGGTACTGCACGGCACGGTCGAACCGAACGCTGAGCACAGCAGCGGCGGTTAGACCTACCGCGGCCGCGACAAGCAGCGCGGTCCGCAGCGATCGCAGCAGCGGCGCCGCAAGCATGGCGCGCCTTCCTTCCGCCATGCTCTCACCGGAGTAGTAGACTACCAAGCTGAGCAGCAAGAGCCAATAATACCCGAAGGACATATCGAAATCCACTGCCGCATGCAGTAGCAGCACACTAATAGGCAGCAGGCCGATCCGATTCGATTGCCACACTTGCCGCAGCAGGAAGAACAGGACCATGGCACAAACCAACAGCCCGACAATGCCAAGATCGAGCGCAATTTCGATGTAACCGCTATGTACTTCATTTCCTACATAAGGGGCTGTCTGTACTTGTGTAAACAGCATGCGCCACGTATCGCCGCCTCGTCCGAAGAACAGTGCTTCTTTCATGAGCAGCCACGCATCCTGATAGAATAACCCCCGTGCGCCGGCCGTCTGGTACCCGCCGCTCAACCGTCCTTGAATGACCGCCGGAAGCAGCATGATCATGCCAAGTAAACCTACAAGCCAGCATCCCCATGCGATCCGGCTAAGCAGCTGCTCTCTTCCTCTTGCCAGCGTCCACTGCAAACCTATAAATCCGGCAAGCGCAGCCACGCAGATAATCAGCAATAGCACGGTTTCTTGTGAAGTCGCACCATGCAGCGCAAACTGGGCATCCACGCCCGCAGCTGTACTTGCATTACCGCTTCGCAAACCTGCTTGAACGACAGCCCGATACGCAGCCCCTCCGCCAATCAAAGCCCAGCCGCTATAGATAAGCCATGCTATGCGCTCTTTACCTCGAAGCATCAGAAGTCCGCCGAACCATACAAACGCGGTTACAAGCCACGCTCCCCTTGATTCGGTCAGGAGCAGTGCCAGGACAGCCGGCACTACCGCTGCCGCAGCCCCTATGAACGATAATGCAGCAGCCCTAGATCGAATTAGCAAGAGCAAGTAGAACAGGAGATACGCTCCTGCAACAGCGCCTAGGAAATTTGGATATTGCATGAACCCGGACAAGCGCGCTCCAACAGCGGACAGCCTTACATCACCGGTAGTCATGATGATCTCAGGGAACGTGATCCATCCCATCCAACCCGCAATCGCACCAGCGATTACGAAAGCGCCTGAACTTTGAATCGCTGCAGAAAGCCATCTCAAACGCTGCTGCCGCACAGCCGTGTCGGAGCTGGTACAGAACCAGCTGTACAATGTAATGGCAAAAGCCGCATTGGCCATCCATCGCAATGCCTCCTCGAGGCTGCCAAGCGTGGATGCCGGTCGATGAAACAGGGCAATCCCGTATAACATCGCCATCGCAAGCAGGCCGTAGATTGATAAAGGCACGTGCTGGCTGAACCGTCTGTCCTCTTTCCGAGAATGAACAATCGAACCCGCACCAATGACGAGTATACATACGACCATGATGATCCATTCCCACCGATAAAAGATCGTATCAAAGAACATCCCGTTGCGATAAGCCGAACAAGCCAGTATAATTGCCACGGCTAGCGCAGCCAGTCCACTTCGCATAACCACTTCCCCTTTTGCTCAAACCCCATCTGATTTACGTTATTTTTCCAATTGTACCATAATTGACGGTCCGACTATAAAAAAGAAGACGCTGCCGGATCACCATCATCCGTTCAAACGCCTTCTTATATATGCAACGCTGAAATCGCGTTTATCTGCCCTTCTTAGCCGTTAATTTCTCCTGCTTAAGCTTGAAATAGGCTTCAATTTGCATACGCAGCAAATAAGCTCGAAGCGCCCGCTGCTGCTGCTCATCTAACTCTTGAAAGCGAGCTCCGTAAAACTTCCATTCATTTCCATTATCCTTACGGATAATTTCAACCTTACAATCCAGTTTAAAGCCCAGTGATAAGCTCACTTCGAGAGTATCACCTTGCGCAAGCGTCGGTGGGCTCATCAAGGAAAACCCTATACCGGTGTCGCTTATATTTCTAAGCTCTATATCGAAGCTGTCTGTAGCTTCAATCGTCATTTTATTCCCTTTGGAGCCTTCAACCTCTTGCGAATACGTACGCGATATCGTGCCTCTTGCCTCAATATCAATTCGCGGCGATTCCCGTTTCTCATCAAGTCCCGTTAGCGAGCGAGCTGGGAAAATAACCGCAATAGAACCTTCCGCCTTCGCAATAATCGTCGATTGCAGCCGGTGAATGCCGACCGGTGAATAGACGGTTAAACTAACCGGTTCACCGAGCTCGAAGTTCTTGAATTCCGTCAGTTCGATTTCCATCATTTCGCCTTCTGCATGGGCAAGCACCCCTGTGGCAACATAACCTTCTTTCTCGACCATCGTACGGCTGTGGAGCAGTGCTTTCATGGTAAAGGTAGGTTTACTTGATCCGATTCGTTCATTTAAGCCTGACATTTACTTTTCCCCCTTCACATATGAAGAAACGCTCCCGCAACGACAGTACGGCGCTATAAAACAGAAAAAGCGCTTCCTCATGTAATACTGGAGCCGCTTCCGGAACCGCGAGATATCTCGGGTGTTCATTTCGGCAGTCAGGCTGTCATTTGTTCGCTTACATAATGAAGAGCGGACATTTAGACCCTTTAACTTTGCGTCCTTACCTTTCGATAAGTTTGCCAGTATCGATGATATGCAGTTGTCAGCAGAATGCTAACCTACCTACAGTTCTTTCACGATCATTAGTTTATGTTGGTCTTTGAGGTCGATCTGATAAGCTGTAGCAGGCGCTGTTCCGTCAGGCTCTCGGATGATCCGAACCGTTGGACGATGAACCGCGAGCGGGTCGTTCAAAGCAACGACGGCAATTTGCCCCGAACTGAGCAGTACCGTTGTTGCAACCGGATAAATGGATATATGCTTACAGAAAATTTTGATCAATTCTAAATCAAAATAGGTGTTTCCAGCAGCGAACAGAAACTCGATCGCTTCCGATGGCGTATAGCGTTTGCGATGCGGCCTTGGAGAAGTAAGCGCATCGTATACATCTGCGATCGCCACGATTTGAGCGTATTCATGAATAGCCTCCCGCTTAAGCTTGCGCGGATAACCTGTCCCATCATATCGCTCGTGATGCTGCAGCGCGCAATGTGCCGAGAGTAAACTAATATCATGCTGCGCTCTGATGATGTTGAAGCCATCCTCGGTATGCTTCTCCATGAGCGCCCGCTCGCTTGGCGTCAATACAGTCGTCTTCGTCAAAATCTCTTTCGGCAGCCGTGTCATGCCGATATCGAACAACATCGCACCCATGCCAAGCTCTTCGAGCTGCGTTCGGTTATACCCTCTGGCTAACCCCATAATGCCTGCAAGTATCGTGACATTCAAGGAATGGTGGAACAAGTAGCTGTCCGCCACGTGAATGTTCGTCAAGCTGACCATAACATCTTCACGTCTAATGAGATCCTGCATAATGTCGCCGAATACCTTACGGAAGGTGCGGCCAAGCTCAGGGGCAATCGTTCGCCCTTTCGTAACTTGTTGATCCATAAGCGTATTCATCGTCTTGTAAATCGTATCCGATGCCGCTTTGTGCGTGCTGTCTTGAATAGCCGTAGTTGGCTCCAAACCCTCTGTCAGGGGATCATCAATGAAAAGCATGTCGATGCCTAAACCAACCAATCTGTCGATAAATCGTTGATTTAACTCCACACCGGCGCCAAGCAATATGTTCCCATTCTCCTGCAAAATAGGGCGAGCTAACTTTTCTCCCGGCTGAACGGAGTTGATGTGAACTTTTCTCATCGGTGTTTATTCCCGCCTTTACCGCTTGCTCCCGGATTAAGCTTGTAAAGCTGTCGGTTCGGTCAACTGCGCTTTACGGACATATTTCTCTGCGTACATTCGTTTGTCCGCAGTTTGCAGCAGCTGGCCAATCTCCATACCGTGTTCCGGAAACGAAGCATGTCCAACCGAAACTGACAATCGTAATCCGGTTCGCAATGAAATGCTAAAGAGCTGTTCGTGAATGAGCTTTACGATTCGATCTATTCCTTTGTCATCTGCATAGGGACAAATAAGGATGAATTCATCGCCGCCCCAGCGGCCGATAATTTCACCGTAGGTTGCGCATTCCGTAAGTGTTCTTGCAATCAACGCAAGCGCGGTATCCCCTTGGTTATGGCCCATACGGTCGTTGACTTCTTTGAAATCATTGACATCGAGCAGCATGACCGTCATTTTCTTCCGATTACGCTTTGCTTTAGTCGCCAGCTTCTTGAAATTAGCCTCGATGAACCTGCGATTATACAATCCTGTTAAACTGTCTAGAATAGAAGCTTCCTTCAATCGATCGTATTTGAGTCCTAAGAAATAGCCAATAGGCAGGGCTGCCGCTGCAAATGCAGCGGTACCGATTAGAACAGCGAGAGGCGTAGGTGTCTTACTTGCAAGTAGGCATAAACTCGCTGCAGCTAGTGTTGTTCCACATGATGCCACACACGCTGTAAGACGTCCGTTACGCGACATTCGCAGTCCTCCTTATAAATTCACTACCCGATTACGACCATTGTCTTTGGCTCTATACAATGCGGAATCCACCTTCGAGAACAAGTCTCTAATATAACCTTTGACGTCCTCAATCTGAAGCTCGGACTGTTCTTCCACCACAAGCATTCCCATGCTGATTGTTACAGATACCGGCGAGCGCCCGCGACCTATGGCAATCTCGTTGTTCTGAACAACCTCACGAATACGCTGAGCGAGCATGTCTGCTTGTTCTTTATTCGTATGAGGCAAATAGACCGTAAACTCTTCCCCGCCATAGCGTGCCAATATATCTGTTCTTCTTAATGCGCCACGAACGGCATCGGCCGTTCTCCGAATGACTTCGTCACCGATCACATGACCGTAAGTATCGTTTACGAGCTTGAACAAATCGATATCAAACAATAGGAGCGCAAACGGAATCTTGTAACGAACATTCGTCAGTACCTCATGCTCTAACTGCTGCATCAGAAATCTACGGTTAAAGCAGCCTGTCAGACTGTCTGTAATCGCCATCTGTTCCAGCTTACGATTCGCTTGAAACAGCTCGTCCTGCATAAAGATGAGTGCACGGTTGCGCTCTTGCATCGAAGCATACTGCTCCTGCGACTTGAAGATAAGCGACTTAAGCTCGGAAATTTCTTGAAACGTGATGACCTTGCCGATCCTGCCTTTATTAACAATGATCGGCCCGACATGCAGGGAGAAGTACTGCTTGTGCGAGTCATCCTGTTCAATCATGATTTCGGTCTGGATTCGCTGAGAAGGGTCCGTCCTATACGCGTGCAGAAACTCTTCTTCATTCACTTTGTCAATATTGCACCAAGTGAGCAGTTCCTCCATATGGAGCGTTTCGCCGATAACAATTTGAAGACGCGGGCTGACAATCCGGTTCATCTCAATGACATTGTCATGCTCATCCAGCACGATAATGCCTACAGACAACGTATCCATCACATCCTGCTGCGCGATCTTAACCAAGTCGAGCGAACGATGCTTCTTCAAGGAGAATACGAAATACAAATCAGACAACACGATGCCAAGCGACGTAAGGCCGGGAATAACCGGCAGCCAAGGATCAAGAATGACGTTAACTACTAAATCCATTAATGGAAACGCCATCATAATAAATATGCCCGTGAGTGCGTTGGCGATTCGTACTCGATCCTGTGACAGCTTGCGTGAACGGTACGCCTTCAGCAAGATCCGTACCGTATACACGTAATACGAAATTAACACACCTACCATGATCCAGAAGATAGGCCCATAGACCCTCTCATCATACGTATTATCCACCGTGGTAGCGAAGGCATCCCACGGATTCCATAACACGCCGATCGAGATAAGAACGGATGGCAGCAGCATGTATACGAGCGTTGTGCGACTCGGCCGGTAGTTGACGTTTACCAGAAATTTCGTAAATAGAAGCCACCCGAAGCCAAGCATCGATAAACCAACAAAGGAAATATTAATGTATATAATCTGGAGGTGTGGTTGATCCGTTGTGTGGATGCCGACTTGACCGAGTGGCCAAATCATCATGAAGAAGTGAAATAATAGATAGACCTTATGCTGCGTTGTGATCACATTAAATGCAAATACATAGATGAAAATGGTGAACAAAAAAAGAAATAGGCTCAAGTCCAGCCCTGTCATTAGTCCCATTCGCTTCACCCAAATCACAATCAAATTGTTAAACGTATCAAAGAATTGGGACAATCTACTTAGAAGTAACTATATTCTACCATACTGTTTATTTATTCGACAATAAAGTTGTTACCTTTATTGACATGAACAACAAATATTAGTTGTGCGCCTGCTTTAATCGGTCGCCAAGCGCCTGTTCCAAGTAAGGTTTCACTTGCAGCATGTCGCGGAAGACGACATACTCCTGCCATTTGCGCGCCGAATCAGCCGCAGCACCTGCTGTACGGACTGCTCGGATCAGCATGTTTTTGGGCGTATGCTCCGGGTCGATAAATTCCAGCAGCTGCGTGCGATAGCCCAGCACTTCCAGGAGCTGCGTGCGGAAGGCATCTGTCGCAAGCGCAGAGAACCTTTCCTTAAGAAGGCCATGCGTCAGAAGAGGCGCCATGGCGTCGTTCCGGATTTGCCGAAACAGCTCGTGCTGGCAGCAAGGGACGGACAGAATGACGGAAGCTCCCCATTCTACCGCTTTGACCAGAGCCGCGTCAGTCGCCGTATCGCAAGCATGCAGCGTAACGACCATATCCACCTTGGATTGATCCTTATACTGCGCAATATCTCCGACTTGGAATTTCAATTTATCATAACCGAGCTTCTGTGCAAGCTCAGAGCAGAATGCTATGACATCGGCCTTCAAATCAAGACCGACTACCGAGATGCTTCGCTGCTGCTTCACGGCAAGCAAATGATAGAGGGCAAACGTCAAATAGGACTTGCCGCAGCCGAAGTCCACAATCGTAATTTCGCGATCAGCCGGCAGATGAGGAAGCACGTCCGTAACCATCTCCAAGAAACGGTTGATCTGACGAAACTTATCCTGTTTCTTCGCGATCACTTGACCATCCTTGGTCATAATGCCCAGCTCAACCATGAACGGAGCTGCTTCGCCCTCTTGAACGACACGCTGCTTCTGCCTATTATGTGATAGCGATTCTGAATCTGCTTTAGCCGTAGCTGGTTTCGAGACAATCGCTGCTTTACCTTTCTTCGAGAACAGAACCTGTACATCTGCGTCATTCGTCTTGAACAACGCCTGCCGATAATGCTGCTCCAGCCAAGCTGTAATTCGATCGGCCGCATCCGCTTGCGGCACATTCTCATGCGTTACTTTATTGTCGATATAATATTGAAATTGATAATGCAGCGTTCCCTTGAGTTCAATCGGACGAATAACCGTCTTAGCCGGCACTTGGCCGTCCTTGCGGCGCAATTGGCTAAAGGTCGCCTGCCGCAGCTGCCCGCTGTCCACCCACTGCTCAATATCCGATTGCCATTGTTCCTTGCTTCCCATCCGTTACTATTCATCTCCTAAGCTTGCATCAATTGTTGCCTTATTCGTTCTAATCCTTCATTCACCTCATCGCGAGGCAAGCCGCCTTGCAGGAGTGACTCATCCGGCAGCAGCAGCAATCGGCGATAGAACCCCAGCACTTCCTCTGCCTCTATTGCACCATCCTCCGCAAGCTCATGCAGCACATTCTCAGCCTCATCATAGCGTCCGTCGCTTTCATGCCATTCCCACATCAGCAGTTTCGTCTCTCTCGGAAGCTCGTAGATACCAAGCTTCGCCTCAAGCTCCGCCGCTTCTTCCGAAGGCGTGCGCAGCAGCGCCGGCGCATCCAGAATGGCCAGCCGCATGAAGAGATGAAAGGATTTCAGCTGCAGCGGGTACCCCTGCTCCTGCCTGCCAAGCTCGGTAAGAATTTCAGCTTCTTCCTTGATCAGCAGCGCCACCGCATGCAGATTGGCGGTTTCTACGATCCCGTTCGTCGTCATCATGCGAACCAGATCTGCATCCGACAGCTGACGAATCAGCTTCCCGTTCATCCGAAACTGCCGATCGAGCAGCTCGTCAATGACAAGCAGCGCCTCCTCTTGCTTACGCTGCTGCCTCAGCCCCATTACTTGGCCGACTACTTCACTCATCTGCTCAATCATCCGCATAAAATAATCCCTTTGAAACAACGGTCGCATCCCCTCTCCACTTCATGCTTGCCGCTTAAAGCGACTTAACAAAAGCGACCATCTCTTCAACCAGCCGCTCCGGATCCTCGATCATACTCATATGACCGGAGCCTTCAAGAAGCACTTGCGTAACATGCGGACCATCCACCGTAAATGTATTCGCTGGGGCGATGACTCCATCCTCAGATCCTGCAATGAGCAAACGCGGCACGTTTAATTGTTCCAGCACGCCGGTCCGATCAGGACGCGCCTTCATTCCGAGCGCTGTCGCCGCTGCTCCGGCTGCTGAAGTCCCTCGCCCGATCTCGATCATATCCGCAATAGCCGCTACCATCGTTTCTTTATGAGCAGGCGCAAACAGCTTCGGAACCAGTCCTTCTACAAATGGACCAATGCCATCAGCAAGCAGTGCTTTCGCCGCTTTATCCCGGTTTCCTTTGGCTTCCTCGCTATCTGGCTTCGCAGTAGAATGTACGAGGGCAAATGACCTCAGCAGTTCAGGATACCGTTCCGCAAACGCAAGCGACACATAACCGCCGAGCGAATGCCCGAATAAACAGATGCGCTCGATGCCGAGCTCGCGCACCAGAAACAAGAGATCCTCTGCGAATTGCTCCATTTCGTAGGGAGAATGGTCCGGTGCTGAGCTTCCGCCATGCCCGCGAAGATCCGGCGCAATAACACGCCCATGCGCAGAAAGTTCGGACACTACCTCTACCCAATAGGCAGAGCTTCCGCAGAAGCCATGCAAGAGCACAATAGCCGTATCGGCCGCCGATTCACCGGCTTGCGGTTTGGAATCATAATAAGCAATCGTTTGACCATTCGGTAATTGAAAGGCGTTATTAGCCAGAGAAAGCTGCTTCTTAGTCATTCGGCTTCTTCCCTTCTCAATCCATTCTTATAGCGTCCATACCTCATTTATTGTATCCGAGAGAGTGCGGGCCATTCCCATCACTTCGAATAAAGAAGCGTGCTGCAGCACCCAGTAAGGTTTCACACTGTGCGGCGCGACGATTCCGGCAATGCTGTAATCGCCGATCGGCGGCAGTCGCTTGCCGACCGCCTGTGCCGGGAACAGCGGTCCTCTCCCAATCATATAACATGGCTCCTCATTCTTCTTACCCAAACAAGCATCTATAGCAACCACCGTCATGAATGAAGGAATGTCGGCAACGAGCCTTTCATAGTGATCCGCATCGCAGGGATGCTCCAAAGTTCCGATCACATTCGGCCAGCCGGCCTCCTTCAGCATCGTGCCCACCCAAGGACCGAACGAATCGCCTGTGGAGCAATCCGTTCCGATACATACGAAGAGAACCTTCGATTGGTCAGGCTGGATTACTGCCGCTTCCCGCAGCATGGCTTTGGTCCCGTCGATGCCTGCGCGCTCCCGGGCAACCGGGTCTTCATTTCGATGTCTGCGCGCTTTCGCCCGACTTCCCATGATGAACGACTCCTTCGCACATAGCTGACTTCATTGTAACGAAATGCGGCTCCCTCTTCAAATCTACCCTCTCAATACGATGAGCATTCTCGCCAATTAAGAGTGAGGTTCTAGAATCAGCGAGGTACCATCCGTCTGAATAACGTCTATGGAGCAGTTCAGCTTGTTCGCCAGAGCTTGCCAGCGAGCATGATGTCCGCTGTCTGTACAGACAGGCACGAACCCGAGATTCAGGTACGTTTTGACGGCAGGGATCCGAAAATCATCCGTGTTCAGCACCGCTCGCGTGCAGCCTTCTTGCACCATATGCAGCAGCGCTGCCAGGCTGACATAAAGCCCCAGCTTCTTCCCTCCTTGCGATTGGAGGAGTCCTACCATATGCAAGTAACCGGTCGTTTCACTATATTGGGGGCGGAACCATGCGGAAGCAGTTGCAATCGGTACATCCTGATCATCCGTAATGAACCATACCCGCTCCGGCTTATACGGCTCGTCGGAAGCCATCTCTCTATCGAATGGATGCTCCCCTCCGAAGGAGTCGTTTATGATATGCTCCCAAGCTTGCTCATCACCCGGCTGCAAGCTGCGTACGCCAAATCCGGCAGGAAGCGTAAGTGCGGGCAATGCGGAAATATCCTCTCGAACCATAAACAATTGAGATGAATGCTGTTGTTCGCTCATGGGTTGATTGCTCCTTTTTAAAGTTTAATGATCTGATCCTTGAAGGATGCGCTTGTCTTGAAATTCGGCATGTCGATCGTCCGTCCGCCGTTCATGATGGATAACTCCGATAAGAGCGCAACTGCCGTCCATTCGCAAGCATCATAGACATCGATTGCTGGCTTGCGATTCCCTTTCACCGCTTCAACAAAGTCTTCTACGATAAAATAATCGCCGCCCCAGTGACCTGCTGCCTTCTGCTCTTCTGTCACATTCTTATAACGCTCGGGCAAATAGTCGTTGTAATCGCTGAGCGGTCGCCAAGCTGCATGATCCTCCGGATCGCCCATGCTCTCGAGCCAAATTTTGTGCGTATCGCCTAATCCGCGAGGTGCCTCGAAGCTGCCTTGCGTCCCTTGCAGCGTGTAATAGCTCATATTGTGCGGACGCTTCGAAATGCAGTCAATCCGCAGCTTAATCAGCTTCCCGCTTTCCATCTGGCACATGGTAACGGACGTATCCTCTTGGCGGAAACGTTTATCCGTATGCCAGCCTGTTCCGAAGCAGGATACCGAACGAATACGATCGCCCTGAAACCACTGCATAACCGGCCCTAGACTGTGAGTCGGATAATAGGCGCCTCGTTTACCAAGCTGCCAGTAGTTGCGCCAAGTCGGCTTAGAACCTGCAGTCGTGCCTTCACGGTTGAACCGCGTGGCCAAACTCCGAATGTCATGCAAATATTCGCCTTCTCCGAAATAAACATCACCGAACAACCCTTGCTTCACCATATTCAAAATCTGTTGATTTTGCGGGATGTAGCAGTAGTTCTCTGCCATCATATACACCTTGTTCGTTGACTCCACGGTTTCCTTCAGCCACCACAATTCGTCCATCGTTACGCCTGCCGTCACTTCGCTTAACACATGCTTGCCTGCTTGCAATGCAGCAATCGTTTGCGGGACATGCAGCTGCATAGGTGTTGAAACGACAACGACATCAATATCCGACTCCAGCATATCCTCGAATACGCGGTAGGTCCGAGGAATCCCATTCTTCGCTGCAGCTTCTTTCACATATTCCCCATCCAAATCACAAAGCGCTACTACCTCTGTATCCTCGATGCACCGAAATCCTTGCAGTGTACTAAGTCCTCTAGCGCCAACGATACCTACTTTAATCGTCATCTCCCAGCCGCCTCCACATGTTGGATTCTCATAAGAAAACGATTGCCCCAGTTCCCCGAAGCAATCGTTCTATTCGCTATTCTAGATTAAGCCTGCTTCTTTCAAATTCAAGTAGCTTGCTGTAATGGTTTCCATCGGAGTCAGATTGCGCAGATTATCCTGCTCCACAACCATCCAATCTACGCCGATTTCTTTGGCCGTACGAATGGAATCGCTGATGTTGACAACGCCCGTCCCGACTGCCGTCCAGTGGCCTTTCTCATTTGTACGGAACACATCCTTGATGTGAATGGAGGGAACGCGTCCGGCCATCCGGCGCAGTACTTGTACAGGATCCGCTTTGCCCATCGTAATCCAGGCAATGTCCATTTCGAAAAATACCGATTTCGGATCGGTGTACTCCACGAGAATATCCATAGCAGACACCCCGTTAAAGGATGTCAGAAATTCATGCTCATGATTGTGGTAGCACAGCTTTATCCCTTCTTCAGCCAGCCTCGCACCAGCTGCATTGTACAGCTCGGCGTCTTGAAGCAGCTCTTCTTTGGAATTGCACGGCCCCCACCACACCGATACATGGGAGGTTTGTACGGCCTTTGCATTCGCAATAATCGTATCCAGCTCGCCGCGCAGCGTTTCACGGCTGGCACTCAGTGTGATCGCATGCAGCCCCAGATCTTGGAACCGACGTACATTCTCCGCTGTATCGCCCGGAAGCAGCAGCTCCGCTCCCTCAATCCCTTTATAGCCAATATCCGCGATTCGGCGAAGTGTTCCCCACAGATCCCCTTTCATTTCTTCATGCATAATGCCGATTAAACCTAGTTTAGGTGAAGTCATAGTCAAATTCAGCCTCCGTTTGGTCATGATTCATGGTTTGATCTTGTACTCATTATAAACCGGCTTCGTTGCTGTTTATTGACTTCTTCTCTCAAAATTCAGCAGGATATGAACGAACGAGCGGCTGCCATTCAATGGATCGAATCCGGACATTTCGAATTTGGATGAAGCTTGCGTAAGCTTCGAAGCCAACCTTCGCGTGGAGCTGCGAATCGATCGGATCGTAATCGGTCAGCTCAAGCAGCAGCTTGCCGTCCACACAGACAAAACAATGTCCGTCGATACTGCCGGCTTGAATGCGATAAATACGGCCTGGTTCAAAATCAAACAAAGGCGTAGCCGCATTCAGTTTATATTCGGGAGACTTCTCGAGGCCGATTTTACCTTCCCACCAGCCTTGGAGTCCGGCGACGTAAGCGGCGCCACGCATGTTCTTCTCCTCATCCCAGCTTGTATTCCACATTAGGTTAATATCATGTGTGCTCGGCAGAACCGTGCGGCCTTCGAATTCCACCAGCACATTGCCGGGATAATCCTGCTTGCTCAGCAGCACGCCAGGTGCATTCAGCGGATTCCTGCCCTGCAGCCAGCCGTCCTCGACCCACCACTCTCCGCTGCAAATCCGCCAATTATCCAGCTCTTGTTCCTGTTCGAAGCTCGTTTCATATAATAGCGGGCATTGCTCAGAATCAACTTGTTTATGCAATAAACGTATCTTCATCCATATCCTCCACTCTTTAACAACGGCTTATTAGGCGTAGCATGTACGATGTGAGGCATGTTACAATACGAGCACAGACCTGTATGGAGAGGAGCTATCAACCAATGAACAACTTATCGGAAGCAACCCAAGACAACGTCGCGTTTATGATTGATACAATTAAGAATAAGCTGCGCATGGCCTCAGGCGCTGCCATGCAAGCGAATAATTTCAGCTTAGCGCGATATGAGGATTTGAAGGATATCTACGATATTGTCGCGAGCAAAGATAAATTCAGCATCAGTGAAGTGGAAGCCATCGTTTCCGAGCTTGGCCAGCTTCGCGAGAAATAGAAATCAAATCGAAAAACCGAGACGGGACGCGCTCGGTTTTTCTTATTCTCCCATTATGGTTGAAACTAGATGTCTGCGCTTTCATCATTGGCAGCTTGTACCGCCTTGGAAGCAGAGATGGAGAGCTTGATGGAAACCGCTTTATGCTCGCCTTTGAGAAAATGGGCCAGACGCTCCAGCTTATCTGCGAGCTCCGGGCCGCTCAGTGTGACATTCAGCTCATAACCGAATTGATCGGCTGGAACGGATCGTTCACTGTACGTATAAACACCTGCTGTATAGGCCTCTGGGCCGGTTCTGGATGTTAGAATTTGCTCTGGCGAGAATTTGTCTGACTTGTTCACGACGCGCTCGTAGATGCGCAGCTTCTTCAGCAGCATGTAATACTGAGCCGAATGCTTGAACCCCCACGCTTCACGAATATCCTTGAGCGTATAGTCCATTTTCCACTGCTTCAGCTTCTCGACTTGATCATCTGTCGACAACGCCAGAAATTCATCAATAGGAATAATTGGAAGCGGCATTAAACATCCCCCCGACTTGAAATACGATTTCTATATGTTTTTCGCCATAACTACCGATATCCCTCTTCAATTTCTATAATATTTACAAATTATATGATTATTTGTTCGAAAATAATTAATTTCTCACCACTTGGGAATTGAAATAGCCCACCTCTCTTGTCACAAGAGATGGGCATTTGTCGTTTAGACCCGGTTTAAGCCAAGTGAAAGAAGGAATCGCGCAAAAGCTTCCGCGCCTTGAGCCGTACGCTTGTAGACGCCTGCATCCATAAGCACTTCAAGGAACTTGCGCCCGACTTCATCGCGAAGAAGCGACTCTGCTTGCTCCGATGTATGCGACGATCCGTGCGTCTCCACGATGGATGCAATCCACTCTGCGTGTTTCTCAAGCGGTCCGCCGGCAAGGGAGGCTTGATCAAACGCTTGCTCTCCGGTTAGGATGTGCGAGATTTCTTCCAGTTCGGCATTGAGCCGTCCCGGAAGTACCGCAAGTCCCATGACCTCGATGAGGCCGATATTCTCTTTCTTAATATGATGCAAATGCTGATGAGGGTGGAAAATGCCGTCCGGATGCTCCTCGCTTGTGCGGTTGTTACGCAGCACCAGATCGAGCTCGTATTCGCCGTTATCACGCAGTCTGGCGATTGGCGTAATCGTATTGTGAGGAACCTGCTCGCCATTCTTCTCGGAAAATGCGAGGATATCCGCTTCCGCGTCGCTGTATGCACGCCAAGCATCCAACATGCTGCCTGCAGCTCGCAGCACAGCTTCTTTGTCCGTTCCGTTCAGACGAACGACCGACATCGGCCAAGCTACGATGCTGTAAGTTACGCCATCCCCTTGCGGATGAGCAAATACTTGCTCGGCAGCAGCTGTCTCCATGGGGAAGACGTGGCGTCCGGCTTGGAAGTGATCATGGTTCAAGATGGAGCCGCCTACAATCGGCAGATCTGCATTGGAGCCGATGAAGTAATGCGGTACGGCTTCAACGAAATCCAGCAGCCTTGCAAAGGTGAGCGACGAAATGCGCATCGGGACATGCTTGCTGTGGAATACGATACTGTGCTCGTTGTAATACACATACGGCGAGTATTGGAAGTACCACGTCTCGCCTTGCAGTTCAAGCGGCACAATACGCAGATTCTGACGAGCCGGATGGTCTGCTCGGCCGGCATAGCCTACGTTGTCCGCGCATAGCAGACACTTGGGATAGTTGCTTTTGACAGGCGCAAGCGACTTCAGCAAAGCAATCTCCCGCGGATCCTTCTCCGGCTTGGAGAGATTGATGGTGATCTCCAAGCTGCCATATGCCGTCGGCTGCTCCCAATATTGATTCTTCGCGATTCGATCCATCCGAATATAGTTGGAATCGATGCTCAGTCGGTAGAACTCTTCGGTTGCTTTGCTTACCCCTTCGTTCTCTGATGTACGACGAAACTTCGCAGCCGCTTCCGAGGGACGCGGCATTAGCAGACCCATAATTCGAGCATCCAGCAGATCGCGGAAGGTGGTTGTATTGTCTGCAATTAAACCGATCGAAGCACCGTAGTCCAGTAGAGGTTCAAGCAGCGGTACGGCGCTCTCCAGCCGTTCTTCCGGTACGACGCCTTCATACGCTTCGTTAAACCCGAATAGTTCAAGCAGTGCATTACGGGATGCATAGACATCCAGCGGAGGCTCGATCATTCCGCGCTGCACCGCAAATTGCACAAGCCGTTCTATATGAAGGAGCACGGTTTCCGTGCTCGGGTGGGATTGATGTTGATGGTGGTGGTCAGTCATTGGACTTACTCCTCTCGCTCTCGCGACACGCGTACTTACTAGTTTTTGTTATAGCCGCTTGGATTGGCTTGATGCCAAGCCCATGCGCTGCCGATGATGTCTTCCAGCTTGTTGCGGGAAGGGTTCCAGCCGAGCTCTTGGCGTGCCCGGTCCGAAGAAGCAACAAGCACTGCCGGGTCGCCGGCGCGGCGCGTTTCCATGACAGCCGGAATTTCACGGCCTGTCACTTGACGAGCGATATCAATGACCTGCTTCACGGAGAAGCCTGTTCCGTTGCCCAGGTTGTAGATCGCGCTGTCGCCGCCTTTACGTAATCTTTCTACGGCAAGTACATGCGCGTCTGCCAGATCGCTTACGTGAATGTAGTCGCGTACGCAAGTGCCGTCTTCGGTTGCATAGTCATCGCCGAAGATCGAGATATGACTGCGTTGGCCGAGCGCGGTTTGTAGCACGAGCGGCACTAAGTGTGTCTCCGGGCTATGGTCTTCACCGATCCGACCGCTTGCATGCGCGCCTGCTGCGTTGAAATAACGCAGCGACACATATTTCATGTCATAAGCGGTATCGTACCACTTCATCATTTTCTCCATCGAAAGCTTCGTTTCGCCGTACGTATTGGTCGGCAGTGTACGATCTTCCTCGTGAATCGGAATGTTTTCCGGTTCGCCGTAGGTCGCTGCGGTTGACGAGAACACGATTCTCTTAACGCCGTATTGGTTCATTTTCTCAAGCAAGCATAGTGTGCCGTAGACATTGTTATGATAGTACTTGCCGGGATCCTTCATGCTCTCGCCAACAAGCGAGTTTGCTGCAAAATGGATGACAGCATCGATCGCATTCTCGCCGAATACCGTGTCTAGGAAATCGCCGTCACGCAGATCCCCTACATACAACTTACCGCCAAGTACCGCTTCCTTATGACCTTGCTGCAAATTATCGATGATTACAATTTCCTCGCCGCGCTCATGCAATGCCGCCACTGCGTGCGACCCGATGTAGCCTGCGCCTCCTGTTACTAGAACTGCCATAGTTCTCTCCTCCTCTATATCTGTGTAGTGATGGTGGTGAAGATTATTGTTGTTGTTCGACCCCGTTGCCGATGGTGCACACGTAGAAGTCAGGTACTAGCCCGGTTGCTTCCGTATAAATGCGTCCAACCTCAGCTTTGAACGACTCTACGCTGTCTTTATGAACAAGGGATACGGTGCAGCCGCCGAAGCCTGCGCCTGTCATGCGTGAGCCGAGTACGCCGTCAACGGTGCGGGCCGCAGCAACCATTGTATCCAATTCGTCTCCTGTTACTTCGTACAGGTCGCGAAGCGAATCGTGAGAAGCGTTCATTAATTGGCCGAATGCTTGGAGATCATTTTCTTTGAGCACTTTCATCGATTGAAGCACGCGGTCGATTTCTTCCACGACATGCTTCGCACGCTTAAGCACGATTTCATCTTGAATGAGGTGCTGGTTGGCTTGGAATTGCTCCAAGGAAAGCTGGCCGAGCAGCGTGAGCTCAGGGAATGCTGCTTTCAGATCCTCGACCGCTTGATTGCACTGGCTGCGGCGCTCATTATACTTGGAGTCCACCAGTCCGCGTCGTTTGTTTGTGTTGCCGATAACGATCTGATAATCGCCGGATTTAAACGGAATCAGCTCGTATTCAAGCGTGTCGCACATCAGCAGAATCGCATGATCCTTCTTGCCGTTCGCGACTGCGAATTGATCCATGATGCCGCATTGAACGCCATTGAATTCATTCTCGGACTTCTGTGCGAGGCGTGCAATTTGGACGGTGTCCGTTGCATGACCTGCCATAGTGAGAAGCGCATAAGCCGTTACCACTTCGATGGATGCTGAGGACGACAAGCCCGCTCCGTTCGGAATTTCACCATGGAACAAGAGGTCGAAGCCTTGGCTGAATGTGATGCCGCGCTGCTCCAGCTCGTTCACGATGCCTTTCGGGTAGTTCATCCAGTCATCCGCTTCGTCATGGACGATCGGTGAAATCGGAATATGTTTATGAAGATCAAAGTTGGTGGAAGCGAGTCCAAGCTGTTGATCCTCGCGTTTGCGAATAAGCAGTGTAGTTCCGAAGGTCAGTGCAGCCGGGAAAACGTAGCCGCCATTGTAGTCCGTATGCTCGCCGATCAAATTGACGCGGCCCGGTGCATGGAATACTGCTATTTGCTCTGTCGACTCCTTGCCGTATGTGTTCAGAAACCGTTCAGTCAATTCATGGATGTTCGCCATTGTGTGCTACACCGCTTTCTTGGATTTTAGTTGTTTGTTTTATAGGTTTAGTATAGCGGAATAGATGGCGGAACAAAATGGCTTGATGTGAACTTCACATGGAATTTTGTGACCTATTAACGATATTAATGAGCAAGCTGTGTTACAATACCTGTAAGCTATTTACAAGCTATTTACATGAAAATGGAGGTGTTTCAGCGCGATGTCGCTGCAGCCTACCTATACGGTTCTGTCAAATCCGGTTCCTAACGAACATGGTGATTTATATGTATTATTCTCTGGGGAAAGCCAGACAAAGCCCGATCATATGATCGGGCCTAAAGTCTATGATTTTTATTTGATGCATCATATCCTGTCCGGCGCCGGCACCTTCGCTTATGCCGGCGGACAGTATGAGCTGCGAGCCGGGCAGACCTTTCTTATCCCGCCCGGGCAGCTGATCAGTTACGCATCAAGCGAAGCCGATCCTTGGCGGTATCGCTGGATCGCGTTTGAAGGCCGGCTCGCGGAACAGCTGGTGGTCGGCGCCGGTCTCGATTCGGCGATGCCGATCGTCGATACGGGAGACAACCCGCGCGTTGGCGTGTTGTTCCGCAGCATCCAGCGAACCTTCCGCATTGGCGGTGGGGCGGCGCATCTGCGCGCAGTCGGTTACCTGCACTTGTTGTTCGCGGAGTTCGGCGAGGCTCTGCCCGAAACGAATTCCGGCGCGGCGCAGCGCGGGCAAGACAGCGAGGCGCTAACCGGCGACGTCATCCGCTATCTGTCGACGCAGTATGCCGAGCCGATCTCGATCGAGCATATGGCCGATGCGCTCGGCTACAATCGCGCTTATTTGTCGCGCATCTTCAAGCAGCAGACGGGCATTACCCCCGTCACGTTTCTGCTGAAGCTGCGCATCGACAAAGCGCATTTGCTGCTGCGCGAGCGTCTCGAGCTGACGATCGAGCAGATCGCGGCGTCCGTCGGCTTCCAGGACGCGCTGTATTTCTCGAAGCAGTTCCGCCGCTTCTACGGGCAGTCGCCGACGGCCTATCGCGAAGCGATGCGGCGGTTATAGCGCGGCTCGTGCTTGCCGTGAATTGGCGCTTGATGCAAGGGCGCGATTGCCACCGCGGACGAAACGCTTAGCGCGATTACGGCTGCGGGTGCGCTTCGCGCTGGACCACAGTGCTAAACGCGTCTGCGGCCGAAAATAAACGAAATCACAAACAGCACCAGGAACACAACGAACAAGATTTTCGCAATGCCGGCTGCTGCCGACGCGAGAGTGAAAAAACCAAGAAAACCTGCGATTAAAGCAACGATAAAAAACATAAGTGCATATCCCAACATCATTCCTCACCCTTTCGGTTCGATTCGTTTGTATGGTGTAGCACCTTGCCTTACTCTGCTTTAAACAGCCTGTTCCTACTTGAAACGCAAAATAGGGTTACCTCATCATCCAAACTCTCGGATGAACTGAGGTAACCCATTGATTTTGCTTACTTTATAGTTAGTTATAACCATGTGAGGTATCCAGTGCCGCTCATTCGAGTAATTCAGGCGATTTCACCGAATGTACGGTACAGCGTAGCGCTCATCGAGCACATTTATTCGATTATGCAGCATGTGCGGTACCTGGTACCACTGAGGCCAACTAATGTTACTCGATTCGACGCTCTCCAACTAACTTAGCACTCCCCGTCACATTGGCGGTTTCCCACCAATATGTTACTCCTAGCGCCACTCTTCCGCCGAATCCGACGGGTTTCCACCATTGTGTTGCTCCTTGAGCTAGTCTTGCCGAAGAAAGTAATCCGGTCATCCGTTCAGCTTCAGCGTAAGGCAGGATTCGCGGTGACCGACGAGCTGACCGGCGTCGTTTCGGATCTCAGGTGAGATTTGGCTGCGGATACGCGCGATGAGTGCTTCGCCAAGCTTCAGCTGTTCGAGGATGGCGCAAACTGCTTCCGGCCACGGGGACTCTCCGCCGTCGGCCAGCTTAATGACAACGGCGAGCCGCTCCTTGCGGAGGCCGAATACGAAGACGCCTTGCGCGCCGCTCTTGGCGACGACATTCCCGTCACCCAGCATAATGCTCGCCAGCCGGTCCGGTCCCTCCACTAGGGTCGGATGGCTGATCATCGCTGCGGCGATGCGCTTCGCAGCAGCTGCAATGGCAGCCACCTCAGGCGCATCAGCCCCTTCCTCCGGCGTCCCAGCTGCTACTCCCGCTTCTGCCATTTGCACAGTGGCCCTGCCAACTTCGCCGCCACCTGCCACAATCGGAGCTCCGAATCCTCCGCCGGCCTGCAACTCGCTCGCAACCGCGGCGCCGAGCTCTCCCGCTACAGGCGAAGCCGGTTCGCTGCCCCAAGCGGCAAAACGCGCATAAACAAGCGCAAGCCGCCACATAGGCATCGCGAACACCGGCAGGCCGCAGCCGTCGATGGCGCTGCCAATCTCCGCCGGAGCAAGCTCCGCAATCATCGCTACTGTGCGCAGCAGTTCCTGCTGGAGCGGATGCTCCGGCTGCGTATACGTCTCAAGCGGCCAGCCGCGCAGTTTGCATAACGCAAGCATGCCGATGTGCTTGCCCGCACATACGTGAAACAGCTTACGTGGCGCCCCGCCCTGACGGAGCAGCTCATCGCGAGCTTCCTGATTGGCCGGAAGCATCGGCCCAAAGACCAGCTGTTCCTCGCGAACGCCGGTTTGTTCCAGCATTTGTTCCAGCACGGCAATATGTGCCGGCGTACCTTGATGGGATGCGCACATCAGCGCAATAGCCTCATCCTTCAATCCATACGTGTCAACGACGCCGCCAAGCACGGAGGGCAAGGCTTGAATGGGTTTAGCGGTAGAGCGCATATACGTCCATATAGACGCATCCCCAACCTGCGCGATGAGTTCACCGTCCCATGTCACGACTGCCGCGTGACCGCTGTGAACATTTTCTACCCACTCGCCTCGTGTCGTCTGAACGAGCGGAACTCCCAGCACACTCGCTGCTGTTGTTGCTGTCTGTATCATCGTGCTCACCTCTGGCATTTTTCCAATCCTACTCCCCAAATATGTTTTCCTCTACACCTATACTTCCGCCAATACGATAGGTTACCGAACATTCCCTTACTTTTCCCTACATTCCCTCAATCCCTACCAGCTTATTCGAGAGCCCATTCTTCGGTTTCACGTTTCAACTTCTTCTGTCTGTGGTTATATAGAAGTCAAGTATACACCTTATCGAAAAATAAGGTTAAAGCCAGCGCACCCGGTGCCAATGCTTAATCCAGTATACCAAAGGAGCCATCGATCATGGAAAATCCAATCTGCGGGCAAGCCGGAAGCAAGTCAAAGCCAGTCTCGAACGCCAAGAACGGTTCAATGGTTCAAGACTACCAAGACATGAAACGACTCGGCCATGACATGAAAAATATGAAGACGAACAGCCAGCTGCAGGATGAAGGTCTCATACCTGATCCGATTCAAGAATAGCGTGTTTGTTTAGCTTAATGAAGTGGAGGGATCATGAAAGATCCCTCTTTTTCTTGTCCAAAAATGGGCATAGTAGCTACTGGAGGTATGATACTGATGAAAGTACTACATAAAGGTCATCTCTATTGGCCGGAGACACTAACGAACCATGCAGCCTACCCTACTCTAAACGGCGATACGGATGCTGAAGTTGCAATCATCGGAGGCGGGATGTCGGGCTCAATATGCGCGTACAAGCTCGCCCAGAAGGGAATTAAGACCATTCTGCTCGAACGAGGGGATGTCGCAGGCGGCAGCACGACGGCCAACACGGGCTTGCTGCAATTTTGCAATGACATTATGCTGTGCGATTTGATTGACCAAATTGGCGAGCGTGATGCGGTTCTCTTCTATAAAGGTTGCGCCGAAGCAATCGTTCAGCTGGGAGCAATCGCCGCTGAGCTGCAAGCGGATGTCGGATTTAGCCCAAAAAGCAGCTTATATGTAGCCAGCACCGAGCAGGATCTGCCCAAGCTGAAGCGCGAATACGAGACACTAAAGCACCATCACTTCGATGTGAGCTACTGGGAACCGGAACGAATTGCAGCGGCATTCCCATTCAGCAAGCCTGGCGCAATCGTGACTCGAGGGGATGCGCAGTTGAATCCTTTTCGATTCGTTCATGCCCTTATCGAAGCAGCGACGAGCCGCTACAAGCTTGCTGTTCACGAACATACCGATGTGGTCGGCCATGAAACGGATGCAGACGGAACGCATGTGCTTCGCACTGCGTCGCAGGCTGTCATTCGAGCCAAACATGTCATCTATGCGATTGGTTACGAACCGGAGGAACTGCAGGGACAACTTATCAAAGCAAATTTGGACCGTACTTATGTCATCGTAACCGAGCCGCAAACTCATCTTCAGCCTCCGTATAAGGACTATTTTGTATGGGAAACCGCCCGTCCTTATTTCTATATGCGCATCACCGACGACGGCCGGGTAATTGCCGGTGGCTATGATGAAGAATCCCCTGCACCGTTGAAAGAGAAAAACGCGAGAAGCAAACATGCGGAGCTGCTGCTCGCTCGCGTACAAGCCTTCTACCCTTCCTTCGATGCACCGA
The DNA here is from genome assembly GCF_056269305.1 of Paenibacillus sp. J22R3. NCBI lineage: Bacteria > Bacillati > Bacillota > Bacilli > Caryophanales > Paenibacillaceae > Paenibacillus > Paenibacillus sp. J22R3. The sequence goes on from NZ_JBWDNS010000003.1 coordinate 355,729, forward strand.
TTGCGCATGAATGGAATGCAACCTTCGGACTCTCGCGTGACAACCTGCCTTTCATCGGAGAAGATCCGAATTGGAGCGGTGTCTATTATTGTCTCGGTTACGGCGGCAACGGAACCGTGTACAGCATGATGGGGGCAAGCATTCTCCATGCTCATATTATGCAAACCGAGCACCCGCTCGCCTCAATCGTGGCTCTGAACCGACCATCCTTGCAAAACGTATAATGATGCTACAACAGCGGCGAGAGCATACGCGCAACAGCTTCTCCGGCCTTCTGCCGAAGCGGTCGCTTCATAAACGCCTCGAGCGTGACCTCGCCGCTATCCTCCATATCCTTCATGAAATCCGCCTCCAGTCGGTCGATCGCCTTCTCATCGAACAGAAGCGCATTGATTTCGAAATTGCTGAAGAAGCTTCGCATATCCATGTTCGCCGTCCCAACCGATGCCAGCAAGTGATCGACAATGAGCACTTTGGCATGCATGAAGCCTTTTCGATACCGATAAATCCGCACACCTGCCGCGAGCATTTCCTCCGCATAAGATAGCGTCGCATTCAACACCAGCTTCGTGTCCGGTACATACGGAATGATAATTCGCACATCGACGCCGCTTAGCGCTGCCGTACGAAGCCCCATTAACAGACTGGGATCCGGAATGAAATAAGGGGTCTCGATATAAATACGCGATTTCGCAACCGATACTGCCGCAAACACACACTCCAGTATGGCTTCATCTCTGCTGTTCGGTCCGCTGGCTACGATCTGAACCTGCTCACTGCCGGAGCATGAGTGCGCAGGCATATAGAGTTGATCCGCCAGCCGCTGCTTCGAAGTGTACCACCAATCCTGCATAAACACTTCCTGCAGAAAATAAACCGCATCCCCTCTAAGCTGCAAATGCGTATCCCGCCAGAAGCCGAGCTTCGGATTGCCGCCGAGATACTCATCTCCGATGTTAATGCCGCCGAGATATCCGACCAGTCCATCTACGACGACGATTTTGCGATGATTCCGGAAATTCATCCGTTTATCAAAGAATGCCATTCGCGGCGGCAAGAAGCAGCTCATCTGTACACCGGCCTGCTCAAGTTCCTTCACGTAATTGCGGCTTAAACTCAAGCTGCCAATGCCATCATAGATGACTCGCACTTCAATGCCTGTCTTCGCTTGTCGAATAAGTGCTTCCTTAAGCCGCAGTCCAACGTGATCATCTCGGATCGTATAAAACTCAATATGAATATGATGCCTAGCTTCCTCAATGGCTTGAAAAATAGCACCGTAAGCAGCATCTGCATCTGTCAGCACAGTCGATTCATTGCGACTCGTAATCGGCGACAACGTCAGCCGCTGCAGCATGTAATAGAGTCTCTCCTGCTCGGCAAATTCTTCGCTATGCATATCGCTAGGTCGCTGCACCTGCTCGCACTGTGACAGCGCTTTGCGTCTCATCCACTCGGTGGAGCTGCTGATTATACGAAATTCTTGCTGACGCTTGTACGCTTGCGCGAGAAAATAATACATCACAAAGCCGATGATCGGCAGCACAAACAAGATCAGCAGCCAGGCGACGGTTTTGGCCGGACGACGGTATTCGAGTGCAAGAATTGTAGCGATTTGGAAGATAAATATGAGCAGTGCCGCGAGTATCCACCCCAAGTCCAGCCCCCCTTTTCATGCGATAACAGCCATTCCTTCTTAGACTAGCTTTCACCCCCCTCCTAGCGGGTATACATCTGTAATTGGCATGTTTTAAAGCTTCTAAGAATAAATAGCTATATGACCTACCGTACGAGAGGGAGGATGATCGCAGCGATGTTCAAAGAGTCCAAACGGTCTGGTTCGGCCGAAACTCTGATCGGACTAGGCACGTCTGTAGAAGGGAAGTTAGTTAGTGAAAGCAGCATTCGGATCGAAGGTGAATACCGAGGGGATATCGATTGTAAAGGCGATGTCATTATCGGGGAATGCGGCGTGGCGAGATCGGGCATTATCGCGCGCGACCTAACGATTGCAGGCAAGGTATTCGGAGATATTGTGGCAAAAGGAAGATTGACCATCACCGCTTCCGGTCAATTGTTTGGCAATGTGCTGGCCCATACGATGCTGATTCAAGACGGAGGCATCTATAACGGCAACTGCCGCATGGAGCGCGCTGTCGAGCAACGGACTCGGCATCTGCCGGAAAATGCCGACCCTGCGCCACAGCAGCAGCCACAACAACCGCAGCAGGTGAAGGAAGCACAAGCGAAGGAGAAAGCCCGGCAGGCCGGTTGAAGCCAGCGAGCTAACCTTCTGCCTTTGGCAACATATAGAGAGCCGCTAACCATCACTTACGTGAAGGTAGCGGCTCTTTTTCTTTTATATAAAAAAACACTGTGATATTCATTGAAGAAGGGTATACGTTAGATTCGTTGGGGCATAAAAAAATAAGCAACTTGAATCAGTTACAAGTAGGTCAGAAAGTAACCTATGAAATTGATGGCGCTTTGTTCTTAACTAATCCGGGGCACGGCGAAGCGAAATCGATCGTTCCGGTCACGAGTGAATAACAAAAAGAGAGAAGGGCGATTATTCCCCTTCTCTCTTTCCATTATGTCGCAACATCACGTTTATTAAATATCAGCCACGTGATACCCACGAATACAATATAGTAGACCGCCAGTACCGCCAGCGAGAAGCCCATGGTCAGCTCATGTATATTGTGTGTGATGACCGAGCTTTGCAGGTATTGCTTCAAATCCAAGTGAAGGAACAGCAGATATTCTACCCAGGCATACTTGAGATTGAAGAGCAAACCGCTTGCAATTAGCCCGAAGAAGTAGATGAACATCGATAAACCGATGGCCAGCCCGCCGCTGCGGAAGATCGTCGAGAGCATGAAAGCGAATGTAACAATCATGATAAGCCCGATGTAATCCAGCAGATACACTTGAATCATGTATGACAGCGGATGAGAGTTGTTTAGCACGCCCAGCGCCGCATTCGCTGTTGCGCTGTCGTTATAGCCGAACAAGATCAAGTTAAGCACATAGGACGACACCAGCATCAAGACGGAGAGCGTCAGTGCGAACAACAGCAGCGCTATGTATTTGGAAAGCAAGATCTTCGAGCGACTCCACGGGCGAATCAGCAGCAGCTTTATCGTGCCTGCCGAGAACTCGCCGGCTACACACTCCGCCGAGACTACGACGGTGAAGATTGTAATGAGATAATAGGTAAACTGTTCGATCCCGTTCATAATCGTCCACATCGTATCATGCTCAGAGAACACTTTCGACAGCGAGCTGACTACGACAACGATCAGCAGAATAATGCCGAGCATGATCCAGGTGCCAATACGGCGGTAGATCTTCATATTCTCATTACGTACGAGCTGCAGGAAATCAAACAACCTGCTCACCTCCTGTCATCTCTAGGAACTGATCTTCCAGCGACTTGTTCAGGACGCGAATGCCGTACACTTTAATGCCCGCTTCGACGAGTTCGGCATTGAGCCGCGCTATCGTTTCCCGATCAGCCCTTACAAGCGCCGCATCCGCCTCACGCGAAGCACCATGCTCAGCCATCAGCTGCACAGCGGCATCCGGCTGATCCACCTCGAAGAGCACTTGATTCGTCTCATCCGCGAGCGGTGTACCGGGACGAATACTGCGAACATCGATGAGCTTGCCGGCTTGTATAATCGCAACCCGATCGCACATGAGCTCCATCTCACTGAGCAAATGACTCGAGACGAATACGGTGATGCCTTCATCCTTGGCCAGCTTTCTTAAGTAATCGCGCAGCTCGCGAATACCGGCGGGGTCCAGCCCATTCGTAGGCTCGTCCAATATGAGAAGCGACGGTTTATGCATAATGGCTTGCGCGACGCCAAGCCGTTGACGCATACCGAGCGAGTAGGTTTTCACTTTATCGTGAATCCGACTCTTCAGCCCGACAAGCTCAACGACCTCGTCTATGCGCTGCTTCGTAATTCCCGGCACCATCCGCGAGTAATGCAGCAGATTTTGAAAGCCGGTCAAATATTTGTACATTTCAGGATTCTCTACGATAGCTCCGACATGACGAATGGCATTCTCATAATCCGTCCGGATGCTGTGTCCTTCAATAAGGACGTCACCTTTGGTCAGCTTCATCAAGCCTACCATCATCCGAATCGTTGTCGTTTTCCCGGCTCCGTTAGGCCCAAGAAATCCGAATACCTCCGACCGAGGTAAATCCAATGTAAGATCCTCGATGATGGTACGTCTTCCGATGACTTTCGTTACCTGCTGAAGACGAACGAGCGGCTGCTGCTCGTCTTGCTCGGACCGATAATCCACATCTATCCCCTCCTGCTTTAGGGAAGCCGAATGGTACTCATTCAAACTTCACATCTCCTTCAGTATAACGAAGTAAGGAAGGGATTGGAAGTTTTACGTTAACTCGGCCGTTTAGGAATGCGCAACAAGCAGATGTTCCGCATGATAGGAACGGATAAATTCTGCTACAAGTGCATCTCTTTGCTGCGCATTTTCTTGCGAGTGGATGAAGCAAGCTTTGCACAAACCGAGCGGATGGATAACACGATAAAAGCCGGTTAAAAACACCAATTCCGCATCGATACTTGTCAGCGTCCCTCCGCAGCCTACACAATGAAACTGTTCCTTCTTCGTCATGTCAATCGCCCCTTATTGATCGGATTCAAACTACTATATGTAGCAATTCTGATAGTTATGTTACGAATTGTATCGAAGTTAGAATACGACAATTATCGCTACATGTCAATAGGGAAGAACATGAATAAAGCAAGAATTTTGTCGTGTATGCGCTTTCAAACACAAACAAAAATAAACGGGCGATGCGGGATCTTAATCAGCGTTAATGCCGACCTCTCCCCATCGCCCATTTGCTTAACCCCTGACATCCAATCGCGCGTAACTTGCTTCTTTCCTATAGTTCATTCGCTTGTACAATTCATGAATCCGTTGCTGCTTCGGACGCATAGCCTGCAGCTTGGCAAGCAACGCACAAAGTAATCCTTTACGGATTCCCTCATCCGGAAGTAAAGCGCAGCCGTAAATGTAATGATTGCCTTCGAGTCTCCTCCACACCGTATGTGCGAGCAGACTGAACTGCCACTCTCCGAGTGTAACGACAACTTGGAGCATATAGCTGCGGTTGACAGGCAATCGGAGATGGCTCAGAACTTGCAAGCCCGATGGGCTCATATTTTGCAGAAGGATCGGCGTTGGCTTACTGGCATCCCCTTCTTGTCCTTCAATGTGACAAATTGACATTTCAGCCCGTACGCCGCCTATCAGCTTCATTCTGACATGCTCCCGCGGCTTCATCTCCGTCTCCATTGTCGCTACGCCTCGTTTCATCATATGTTACAAAATGTATCTACGACATCAAAAAAAAGGGTCCCTGCTATTGATCCACCAATACTGGCTCTGCGCATCCATGCTCTCCACATTCGAAAGCATATAACGACGGCCGTCCATGTCCGTAATAATCCAGCGGCCGGAATTGATTGCATGGACATGATCGAGCAGGTTGTCCATCGTAATGGTGAGTCTGCCGTAGTCGGTGTCCACCTGCCAATTCCAATCCGTATCATGCTTATGAATCGACGTAATCCTTTTAATAGAAGGAACTACGTTCTGCCTGTTCAGCTCTTCCCTTGCTGTTCTTTGGCTGCGTTCATCCAATTGTTCAATTTCGTGCAGCAGGATGATCTCCTCGTTCAGCTCGCTTCGAATGGAGATGAAACGATCCGGAAACGAATGTGGAAGCTCACGCACCAGCTTCACACACTGGTACTGCCGTCCTTCCTTATCCTCTGCCATTAAAGTGCCGTCCTCTGCGCGATAGAGTAGAATCGGACCCGCTTTCTTCGGTTTCATGTAGACAATATTGCTCATGAATCAGATCACCTCCGGCGCATCTATTCAATGGTTAGCAAAATGGGATCAGGAAATAGAGCAGGCCTAGGCCTGCCCTCTTCCATAAATTAATATAATCGCGATCGTCTCTTTTAATTTATGATACATTTTGTATCGTGTCAAGCTTAATCTGTAGTTTTAATGGTAGCTACTTTATTATCGTTATCCCAGCTCACTTTGGCACCGGCAGCTTCACTGACGAATCGCAGATTCACATAAAACATGCTTTCCGGTGAAACAAATGGGGCAGGCGTTATCTGGAACTCCTTGTTATTCACACTTGCTTTATAACTGCCGCCAGCCATCTTAATGGTTAAATTCTCTTTGGACGCAATGACAGATTTGGTCGTGTTGTTCCATTCCACCATCATGCCCAACGCCTCAAAAATTTGCCGGAAAGGAACCATCGTGACGCCTTTAATTATCGTTGGTTTTACCTCAAAACTAAGCGCTCTGTCGTTTACGATGATCGTACTGAATCTACTGCCGACCGATCCGTTATACGCAACACTTTCGAGACTATAACCAAGTGACGTATCCGATTTCAAGCTTGCGAACGGTCCGAGATTTTGATCAATAGGGTTCCTGCCGATGCCAACCTTACCGATCGGGGTCCTGCCTCCGATGTAATAGTTGGTATTCGCGAATCGGACGCTTGGATTCCAGCCGGCCGGATCCAGAATGGACAGTGCCAGGGTATAGTTTCCGTTCGGCACGGACTTCGGAATCGTAAACATGCCGTTAACTGTGTTCACAGCAGGCGCTTCATTGTATGCTCGAGTCGCACTGTTCCAATCTGTACCCGGCAGCCAATTTCGAATATCCGCTTGGAACAGCCCTTTCCAGGCAACCGTTCCGTCACTCTTCAGCAGACTCGCTTCAACCGGCCAGTTATAGTAGAACGGAGAGGAGCCATTATTGGTCACTTGGAACAACACGTTCATCGTCCCGCCTGGCGTCACATTACCCGTAAACGTAGCCTGATTCAGCACGTAACGATAACCAAGCACCTTCTGCATCGCCTTTGCCCCCGCTTCGACAGCGGAATTGTTGGCTGAGAAATCCGAAATCCACCCCAAGCTAGAGGTGTGGGTACGCATAATCCAGTCAATGACATAATTCGTATGTGTCATGTTGCTCAGCGTTCCATCCGGGTTGCCGCCGAGTTTGGACTGATCGCCCCAATTGTAGGCTACTTCACCGCTATTGATCTGCGTCCGCCAAGTATCGCGCCTAATTTCTCCATTCCCGCCGGATGCGTCTTCCGGCAGCGCGAAAGAATCCCATTGAATGCCGAATTCGTAATCCTTGAACGTCTCCGGATAACGCACGAGTACTTTCTTGTTATGGAAAGCGGCCTCGTACGCATCGCCAAGCGCAATTTGGAAACTAAGTGGGATTTGATTGGAGCGGTCAGCAAATTTTCTGGGATGAATATGCTGCTCTCCCCAGTTTCCATATAGTCCAAGCTCTACAAAAGCTACTCGCGGGTCATTATCCCAAGCTTGCCCGATCTTTGCGATAAACGCTACAAGTCGCGATTTCAAGTCTTCTGACAGCCATTGATTGACGGGATCGCCATGTTCGACCCCATTCGGCCAAAATTCCCCGGCGCCCGGATAAACGATGACGACTCGCGGAACAACCTTAATATTTTTCTTCTCAATGCCAGCCCAGGCTCTATTGCTCCAATCGATGATCTTCTGAACAGAGTCCGTTGCATCGTATTCCAGATCAGTGTACTTGATATAATGTTTATAAATATCTGCATACTCCCGCTTCGGAAATGATCTATCGTTTATGTTGCGCGATGGTCTGAAGCCCATGATCGGATTATTGAAAGCTTCCGAAGTTTCGGTCAATTTGACCGTAATTGGCCCTACTGCCCCATCTGCATGCTCGTAAAAGCTCGTTCCCCTTCCACTCCAGATCCAGATCAACGTGAGCAACGTTGCCATACAAAGGAGCAGTCTTAAACTTCGTTTCTTCACCTTGTCCCTCCTATATTAAACTCAGATTCTTCGGTTACTGATCCGCTTTAATAATTCGAACCACTCTATGTTCCTCATTTTGAAGAAGAATAGCATATACTTTATCACCTATGTATAACGGTGTATCTTGCATAAAATTAGTTTCGCTAAACAAACAATGAGATTCTAATCCATTCGTTGCCTCATAACAATGCTCATGAGGGCATTCCACAATGGTAAAAACGGAAACTTCAGTAGGCGTGTTGTTCATCATACCGATTAGCAACGCTAAGATTTTAATAGAAGATGGTATCATTTATTGACGCGCTCCTCTCTTCACAAACCTTCCATAATAAGTACCCGCCATATAAACAAACAAGCCTATGCAGCCTCCAGTAATATCAACAAGGACGTCCTGTGAATTCGAGGTTCGACCCGGAGATACACGCTGGTTTAATTCATCTAGCGAAGCGATCATAAGGACAATAAGTAGAGGGAACGGCCATCTTCCGGAGAGATTATCCTTCGTTTTCGTAGCGACAGCTGCTGCAATGGCAAGAACACCATACATGAACAAATGAGCGCCTTTACGGATTATAAATTCAATGAATAGATAAGGATCCCCATGGGAGGAATAGCGTCTGTGGTGATAATTGAAGGTTACATCCGGCAGCACCTCTCTGATTGTATCCTCCGTCACGATTCGATGCAGGGCAGGTTGTATGTTCTGTTCCTGATAGGATTGAGAAGATAGGATGAAGATGATGACAATCCAGCAGCCTCCGACGAACAATTGAATCATGTACCTCATGCCTTTATTGCTCATTCGAAAGTACCTGCTGAAGTTGATCTTTGATTATATTATGAATGCGATCTCGTTCGCTGTCGTCTACCAAGTAATACCAAACCTTATTCATAGTCTTCCCATATCCTTTTATTTCCACTGTATCGATTTTATTAATCTTAGGCCGGTAATCGGTAACGAATTGTTTCATCTCATCAAAGGTAACATTCGTCTTCACGCTGTTTCCCAGTTCGCCAAGAAGCGAATGCAGGTGAGTCACATTGGAGATGTTCATCGCGTTGTTCATCACTTGCTGCAGAATCTCGCGTTGCCTGGAGTTACGGCCGAAATCTCCTCGCGGATCATCATAACGCATGCGAGAGTATTTCAAGGCATCCGAACCATTTAACATCAAGTGGCCTTCCTCGAACAAATGACCCTCATAGTCAAAAGCAAACGGATTATCCACCTCAACGCCGCCTATTAAATCGATCAATCGCGCGAAACCTTCCATATTCACTTTGGCATAATAATCAATCGGATAATCCAGAAAATGCTCTACCGTTTGGATCGACATCTCCAAGCCGCCAAACGCATAGGCGTGATTGATTTTGTCCACCGTGCCGTGACCGATGATATCGGTTCGTGTATCTCGAGGAATGTTGAACATCAGAATGGAATGTTTCGCCGGATTAACAGCCAGCACAATCATCGTATCGGAACGCCCTCGATCATGCTCTCGCTCATCCACACCTAGGACAAGAACGGAGAAGGGGGCTAGATTTTTCATTTGGACCGGTTCAGGTGAAACCTTTTTCAATTCAACATCTTTACTAACATAGACTGTTTTCGTGGGCTTAACATCTTCATACATCTTCGCAGCAGCCTGCTCGACAGAGTTGTATAGATACCAAGCTACTCCACCTGCAATCACAAGGATTACAGCGGCTCCAGCACTCGCCCAAACCAGAAATCGCTTCAGCTTCATGTTCAAGACTCCTTATAGATCACATAGTTTGCACCGTAGTGCTGAGGAATGCCGGTCGTTAACAGGCGTACAGCACAAAGGCCTGCCTACCGGTTAGTAAGCAAGGCCTTTGTTCCGAACATTACACTTTGATACAGCTGTCCGTAATTTCTTTCCATGTGGTATATAACTCGACGATTCGATTGACTTCCTGACTTTGGCCGCTTTGAACCACGATCATCTCAATCTCTTTCACCGCTCGTAATGTATGGAGCGTTTTCATTGGAATATGAAGGATATTGCCTGCCTTTACATGCATATAATTACCGTTCTGCAGGAACTCCCCTTCGCCGTTCACGATGGTCCATACTTCTTCTCGGTACGTATGCATGCGGTAGCTAAGGTTTTCTCCTGTTCGGATTCCAACACGCTTGGTAGCTACACACCGGCCATCCTCATAGATCTGGTCGTCAAGAACTCTGACCCAGCCCCATTTGCGTTCTTCATATTTCGGCTTCTGATTGTAGTTGATATAATCTTTTATTCTAGTGCTTGCGCTCTTACTGGAAACCAGAATTCCGTCAGGACTGGCTGCGACAACAATGTTCGATAAGCCCACAATGGAAACGGGGATATCGATTTCATTGATTAAGTGCGTATTGTTACAATCCTCGCTTATGGTCCCTCTGCCAATTTGATTATTCTTCATTTCCTCGGTCAACGTATTCCAAGTACCAAGGTCCTTCCAGCCCCCTTCATAGGGAACCACCACAATACTGCTGGCTTTCTCTACAACCTGATAGTCAAAGCTAATCTTAGGAAGGACCTGATATTGCTTACGCAGCTCATCATATTGAATCGGCATATTCAGCTGCTCCAGAAGTGAAATCAGGTAACCGAGCTTAAACGAGAATACGCCGCAGTTCCACAGAGCCTGCTGTGCCAGAAGCTCCACGGCCTGCGCTTCTGTCGGCTTTTCGCGGAAATTACGAACTTGCTTATATCCTTTATCCGAGGTTTCATCGGCTGCGGCAGGAATAATGTATCCGTATTTGGAAGATGGATAAGTTGGCTTAACACCTATCAAGGCCAAATCGGCTTTCGATTCGTTTAGCACTTCTTCCATTTCCTTAATGGTTTCAAAGAAATTATTTTCTACCAATGGATCCACAGGCACGATCGTAATCGTCTCACTCAAGCTAACATCTTTAACCGAGTAGAGATAAACGGCAGCCAGAGCGATTGCAGGAAAGGTATCTCTGCGCTCAGGTTCAATAATTAACGGAACGTCTGTGCCGATTTGACTTTGCATCATTTCAACCTGGCTTTGACTGGTTGCAATGAAACTATGCTCACTTAGATGGCTGGATTCCAGCTGTCCCCATAACTGCTGTACCATCGAAATCAATTGCTGCTCATCATTCTCAAGCACTTTCAGAAACTGCTTCGATCTAGCATCATTGGAAAGCGGCCAAAGCCTGGTTCCGGAACCACCGGATAGCAGAATAAGTTTCATCATTCACTCCTCCATTCTCTCTATGAAACGAATTTCCATGAAACAAAAAATGGGAGCAGCTTTTGAAAGCCACTCCCAATTTATGGATTAATTCAATCGATAATATTCACAGTACCAATCCGTGAAATGCTGCAGTCCTGCTTCAATTGACGTCTTCGGCTTAAACGCAATGACTTTGTCTAATAATTCCGTTGATGCATAAGTAGCAGGCACATCACCGGGTTTAATCGGTTCAAATACTTTCTCGAAGAATACTTCCTTGCCTAATGAAATGCTGAGGCATTTCTCCAGCGTTCCAATGAAAGTCATTAATTTCTCCGGGCTATTATTGCCGATATTATACACTTGATGGGGAGCATTCTCCTCCGCTGACGGAGGGTTACTGAACAAACGCTCGATCCCTTCCACAATGTCATCTACATAGGTGAAATCTCGGTATAAGTCATTCTCGTAATCGCCGTTGTTGAATATCTGAATCGGCTTACCTGCAAAATAGTGATGCGTAAATCCAAAATAAGCCATGTCAGGCCGACCTAATGGGCCATACACCGTAAAGAACCGTAATCCCGAAATAGGTATCTGATACAAATGACTGTAAGTATGAGCCATTAATTCGTTTGACTTCTTGGTAGCCGCATAGAGGGATACAGGTTGATCAACGCGATCGGACTCCTCGAAGGGGACCTTCTGATTGGCGCCGTAGACGGAGCTTGAAGAGGCGTAGAGGAGATGCTCTACCGGATAATGTCTGCATGCTTCAAGAATCGTATGGAAGCCGACAATATTACTTTGAATATAAACATCAGGGTTCTCTATGGAGTACCTAACACCGGCTTGAGCGGCTAAATTCACCACTACATGAGGTTTATATTCCTCAAAAGTAGACATGATCAGAGCCTTATCCGAGATATCACCTTTAATAAAGGTAAACCTCTTATAAGGCTGTAACAGATCTAATCGCGTATATTTAAGGCTGATGTCGTAGTAATCATTGATATTGTCAATCCCAATTACGCGACAGCCTTGTTCCAAGAGTTTTCTGGCCAGATAATAACCAATGAACCCAGCCGCCCCGGTAATTAGGTAAGTCTTACTCTTATCAGGAGTATTGGTATTCAATGTGCTTCGACTCCTTCATCCTATCTTTTCTTGCAGACTTTCTTCCAATGGAGTGATACTCTACCCCTGCCTCTTGCATCCGAGCAACACTGTACATATTTCTTCCATCATAGACTAGAGGAGTTCTCATCAGGTTCTTGTACGTATCCGGAGATACTGCCTTTACCTCTCCCCATTCCGTAAATAGAAAACACACATTGGCTCCGTCCAGAGCCTGCTCGATTGTAGCGGCATACGTCATACTGCCGCTTCCATTCTTGCCTGCCGGATGCTGTTTAGCAAAGTTCTCCGCTCCGACAGGATCATACGCCCATATATCCGCACCTTGCTCCAGTAATAAAGGAATATTCTCAAGCGATGCAGCTTCCCTCAAATCATCCGTTCCGGGCTTAAACGTTAAGCCTAAGACGGCTACTTTAAGACCATTGAAGGTAATGAGTCTCTTACTGGCTTTCCTATATAAGAGCGTCTTCTGTTCTTTGTTAACATCAATCGCAGCCTTGACCGTCTTTAACTCATAGCCCTGCTGCCTTGCAATGTACGCTAATGCTTTCGTATCCTTAGGAAAACATGAACCGCCGTAACCTATTCCGGCATTTAAGAACTTGCTTCCAATCCGTTCATCGTAGCTCATTCCTCTCGCAACATCCTCGATGTCCGCACCGACAAGCTCACATAGATTGGCAATATCATTCATATAGGATATCTTAAGCGCTAAGAAATCATTGGAAGCGTACTTGATCATTTCTGCCGATCTTCTGTTTACAGCTACGATAGGCAAATGAAAAGGCTGATAGATCTGCTTAAGCAGTTCCTCAGCCCATTTACTTTCCGTTCCTATAATAATTCGCTCGGCGTGCAAGGTGTCATGTACGGCCGAACCTTGTGCCAGAAATTCCGGATTGGATGCTACTTCCACATTCACATCATGGACTAAGAAATCCCGAATGAATTGCTCCACCTTATCATTGGTGCCAACGGGAACGGTTGATTTGACTACAATCAAGCAGTCCTTCTCCACCGATTCCGCAATCTGCCTGGCGACTGTTGCGATGTAGGTAAGATTCGCAGATCCATCCGGCTGCTCCGGCGTTCCTACACCGATAAAGATGGCATCGGCATCTCTGTAGGATGCTTTGTAATCCGTCGTATAACTGATTCTCCCCGCTTCATAATTTCGCTGCATCAAGGCTTCTAATCCCGCCTCATAAATCGGGGAAACTCCGGATTGCATGACCTTTACTTTATTCTCATCTATATCCACACAAGTGACTTGATGTCCGACTTCCGCAAAACATACGCCTGCAACTAATCCGACATATCCGGTTCCGGCAACTGCGATTTTAAACATGTAAAGCCCCCTCTACTGTGGCATATCATTTCATTTCGTTTTTAACCCCGCTAATAATAACTCCCGATGAGCTTCACACTCTATAAAATTTTGCATCGCCAACAAGTTAGGTTTAGAGTACCTTTTTCTCAATAACCGACCATTCAGCAGCTTTCGATCTATTCTTGACATCCATTTGCCCAATCCGGAGAAAGCCTTTAAATAGGCTTCTGTATGGGTATGGGCAAATTCCCGATATCGCCGCTCTACAAAACCTTCTTGGCTTATTTCCTTGGATCGGCTATAAAAGCCATTCAGAATGTTGTCCGCTTCGCTACCTTGAGCTGCTCGGATTACATGCTTCTGTTTGACAACCGGTACATAATCCACTTCCAATCGTTCGTTTATTTTAACTTTTACTAACAAGCTTGATTGCCAGAACTCACTATCCATATAATCAAATATGAAATTGCCATGTCCATAGATGATTGTAGAATCCAGATAGCTTTCACAAGCTCCGACACAATGACTATGCTGGCAGATGACGAGATCTGCGCCCTTCTGCACCATTTTCCTGCATACTCGCTGAACATTGGGGGATGGATATCGATAGTGCTCTTTCCCGCCGTGGTATAGAACAATCACGTAATCACACTTTTGTTTGAGTGCTTGGATATGATCAAGGCTTTCTAATGGATCAAATGGATTCGCCCCGGCAGATGTAGTAGTGGCTATCGTGAATTCATTCTCCGCACAAGCATAGATGCCAACCGAGATACCATCTTTATGTAGGATATGAGGTTTAGCAGCTTCAACGACATTATCAGCTGCTCCCACGAAGGGAATGCTGTATTGCTCCAGTAAGCGCTTTGTACTATGGAATCCTTGCACGCCCTGGTCTAAGATGTGATTATTAGCTAGCGTCACTAGTGTAGGCTGTAATTGCTTTATACCGTGTATTGTCCTTGTCTTGGCTATAAGATTAGGGCCGGACTTCGCAATCGGCGTTTCTTGATCCGTAAGTGGAACCTCTAGATTAAACACTCTCATATCCGAAGAGTTCCAAATCTCTAACAGCTCTTCCCCAAGCAATGCACGAATATCTCCTTTAGCGAATAAATCTTCATTTGATCCAGTCGGAACCAGATCACTAGCAATCAGTATTTCCATGTAAATTCACCCTCTTACTATGAAATGAAACGACTTATCCTTTACCACTTTTTAATTACGATTCCTTGGGTCGAGCTTAACACAGTGCTTCTTCTCCGTAGCTTAGTCGATAACATATTCGTTAAGTAGACGTAACTATCTATGTTGAATAAGTGGGACGCCCCGACATAGATGATTGCACCGCCAACAATTTGTAACAACAGTATCAAGATTGTCGGAAGTGCCAGCCATGAGATCGTATAGATGCTCCCACCCATTACAAGCGATAATAATAAGGAAGGTGCTAAATCGCGGAATTGTTCCCGCATGGAGTAATTCATCAATTTTTTATTAGGCATCATATTGATGAACATGGAGATACATGCAAAAACAGCATTGGATAGTGCAATTGCATATACGCTTATATTCATACTGATCAGCAGGAGAGATACACCGATTATTTTCTTAATAATCTCCAGCTTCACAAGCATGTCGCTTCTTCCAAGCGCCTTAATGGCTTGCCAGTTAGCCGTTTGCATCGGTTGAAACAACCAATAAATACAGCATATCTGCAAGAAGGGAACGGCAGCCGCCCATTTCTGAGTCAATAAAACCACGATTAATGAGGGTGCAATGCTCATGAGGCCAATCATAAGCGGAAAGATCAAATAAGCGGTAATTTTCATGGACCGCCTGGTTACATTTTTCAAGCGAGTGACATCGTTATTTACTTCTGACATCGCCGGAAATAACACTTTACCGATCGCTGTATCGATGCTGTTAATCAGAAGTGTAGGAAACTGATTGCCTCGATTGTAATAAGCCAATGCTGTCACTGTATACAGCTTGCCTATCATCAAACTTCTTAGCTCGAAATAGAAGATATTAATAAAATTAGCGGCTACAAGCTTCCATCCAAATCCTACAAGCTTCTTGATAGCGTCCATCGAAAATAACAATCTCGGTCTCCATGGCGCTATAAAGAAAAGCACGATTGTATTTACGATCGCATTCACTAAATATTGGGCTACAAGCGACCATACACCGTACCCGAGATAGGCCATTCCAATACCGATCAAACCGGAAGCTATCGTCCCGCCAATGGTCGATATAAACATCTTTTTAAACATCATTTTCTTCGATACATAAGCCTGTTGAATGGTAATAATCGACGACAGAGGCAATATAAGTGCAATGACTCGCAATACCGATACTAATTCGGATTTGTCATAAAACGCGCCTATAGATGGGGCAGAGAAAAATAATATCGTATAGAGCGCGATGGAGAATACTACGCTGAAATAAAAGAGAGAAGAAAAGTCCGTTTCATCTGCATCTTTTTTTTGAATCAATGTTTCGCCCAAACCATTTGTGACAAAAACATTAGCCAAATTGGTAAATACAAGTACCAAAGCAATTAATCCGTACTCGCTGGGCATGAGCAGCCGTGCTAACAGGATCGACAAAATGAATGAAACGCCCTGCGAAACAATGCGTTCGCTGAATGCCCAAAATACGCCGGATACTACTTTATTCTTCAATCCGCTATCTCTCATGATATCTCCACTCCGAAAAATCCACCTTCAACAACATCGGAATGATTGGTTGTTGAAGGCGGATTAGGGTTACCTTCCTTTGATAGATCCTTTAACAAGCGAATTAGGCTGCTTCTCGTGCAAGTAAGGTAACACCAGTTTATCGCCTATCATTTTGTTGTTCTCTACAGGGTAAAACGTGCCAATGCCGTTATTCGGATAAAACGTCATTTCGCCGAAATAAATTTTGCCGGCAAAGTTATAGAAATCGATTCTTACAAATGGAAATCCATTGGCCAGCGATGTAGCGTAACATAACATTTCATCCAAATTATGCGGCTTTGGAATTTCTACTGAAGAATTAGCTACAATAAACCGTAAATCCATTTGGGTCCAGTCCACATTGTAATAATTTCTTCGGTGCTCGCCAAAGCGATCTATGTCCAATTGAATGATTTCCGGTTTACCATGAAAGCATAAAATCTTAAAGTCGGCCGGCGAACGGCCATTATCATCCAGATACTCTTCAATGATGATTAATGGCTTGATATCCTTGTATGCCCACTCCCTGCCGTAGAAGTAATGATTTGATTTTAAGTAGCTTTTAATTTTTGCGAAGGCTTGATTGAAATCCATTGTATTCTTATCTTTGCATAGGATGTTTTGACCGCTGCCGTGATTTACCTTGATGACAAAGGAGCTCGGCAGTGCCGCTAGATCTATGTCCTCTACCTTTTCGTAGACGCCATATAGTTTATTCAATACCTCGCTGCCTATCTTCTCCTCCACATAACTCCGCACCGCATATTTATCCGCACACTTCGTCATCATCGGATTATGCCAGTGAAGCTTAAACCATTGTATCTTTTCATTAATCGTCTCCGGATTGCTCAGATCGATTTTCTTACCCATTTGTTTTCTGTATTGCATTTTGATATAGAGTTCGTCTGGGACAAAGCTGGAAATTTTTTTCCTGGCTTCCCTTGCCTTAATTACCGCTGTATATAAGATTGGGCTGCGCTTAATTATGTCTTTAACCCTCATTCATTTGACCTCCCAAGAGATAGAGAATCCAACAACAATAACCCGTCATACGATGATGACGAGTCGTTTTGAAGCTGCTATTTATATATTTACAAGCGCATGTTGAATCTTCCCAACCCAATTGCGGTAATCGAATTTATTTTCGGCGCATTCCCTTGCATTCGTTGATAGCTCCGCTATTTCATCCGGTGTCATTAATAGTGCTTGACTTATTTTCTCGTAACACACTTCGATTTCGCAGCCATCAAAGATTAAACTATTCACATTATCCTCCAGATAATATTTCGTATAATCTCCAACACGCGACACAATCGGTACTACACCATAACACATGACTTCCGGCACTTTACTTGGGAAGTTAGCCAGCGTCATTTGATTCTCTTCCCTAGCCAGCACCAGGAAATGCATCGCCTGATACAATGCGATTAGCTCTTTGTACTTCATCCATTTGTGGATGACGATGATATCTCTTAGGTTCTCATATTCATCCGGGGTCAATAATCCTGCAATTTGCTCCTCCTTGACTCCGCACAAATGCAATTCAGTTCGTTTCTTTTGTTGCGAGGTCAATCGGCTAAAACTCTTTAGGATAACTTCAATTGCATCCTTCATGAGTCCATTACCAGGGAAAATAAATTTAATTTTATCAAACGACTTCGTTCCCAGCGGATGTTCATGCACATCTGCCATAATCGGCAAGCGCATCGTATTACAGTTCTGCTGAATCAAATGGTTCTCGATATAGCTTGAGATGGGAAACAGCAGGTCATGCCGGGGAAGAAACCGGTCAAAATAAGTGCTGTATGCCTTCCCTTCACGCCTTGACTTAAATACGTCAGCAGGAAACCACTCTGTAGCCACACATGCAGTCTTAAATCCAATTTTCTCCTTGTACTTTAAAACTTCTCGATGCACGTACAGGTCCGGGGAATATAGCAGTACAATATCTTCACTCGTTAAATGATGCCTCTTCAATATATTGACTAAGATACGCCCCTTCCCATAGTCAAATTCTAAGCGGCGTAAAATTCTTTTCTTAGATATTTGAAATGGAATGATCTTAATTGTTTTATAGGACATGTAACCTTCTTGCTCTTGAAGCGTAAACTCTTCATTAATATTGCTTATCACGTAAACATCGTAATTCGCCTCCTTCAATGCATAGCTTAAATACTGGGTGTAATTGGCTGCTGCCGATCCGCGAGGATAGTTTAGAAAACCAAAAAGAAAGATTCGTTTATTCATTGCAGTCCTCCACTAGTTATCCTATTGTTCTCTCTATTTAGGAATTATTTTCAACCATTTTTAATCGCAATCCCGTCATATACCGTGCCTTTAATCACCGGAGTCCTTGTACGCAGCTCGCTATTGCGCTTACGTTCCTTAGCTTCGCTCATCAATGCAACTCCGCGACCAATAAAAATAAGCACGAATAATGTACTAAGATTCCATCCAAATTTAAAATAGACGGACAAGCCGCCCAATGCTGCCAAATAGAAAAAACTCATAAACCGACATCCGACAATATACGCTTGTTCCTCCAACGTTAACCGATCCTTATTTATTTTTCTAAATAAGCCACCGATCACACCAAATAAGCAAAGCACCGGAGCAATGCCATAATGAAACATGATATAGATAAATTGATTATCAAAGTATCGATAGTTTGTATTCCCAAGAAAGGTATAACTTCCATGTTGTCCATTTCCCCATAACAAACTGGCTGCATCTACTTGCGAGAAGAACGTCTCGTACTGACCGGATCGCGTATCTTCACCCATCCGGTTAAATAAACCCTCCGTAACACTAGGCAACAGAATGATAATTAAGAGGAAGACGAGCACGACACTAAAGGCGGCAACGATTTTCCGGAGTAAAGCATTCTTACCAGCGCTGTAGGCTAACATCGTATACAGCAGCAGGATGCATTGAACCATCCAGCCTCTGGATTGAATAAGAAAAGCACAAATTAATAAACAAATACCTAGCGCAAACTTAAATGTCCGGTGCTTTTTACCTTCGGACATGCCCAGTGCGTAGCACCAATAGGCGCTAATCACGATTGAAAACATTTCTTTACTAGGTGATGTTCTTGTTTCCGCTGAGAACCCATACTGGAATACAAAAGATAAGCTGCTCCAGAAAATCAAAGCAACCATCAGGACAACAATGTAGGGAATCATTCTTTTTACACTATTGAATATGGCCTTCTCATAACCAAGCAAATACAATAAAGGAATAAGAATAATATTGATCGAAACATCATCCAGAAGAACATCTTGGACCTTCGTTTCGTACATTGCAAAAAAACCCCAAACAATAAATACGAGCGTGCTGATAAATATAAATAATAGAGCCTTTCCCTTCTTCTGATTACTCCAAATGCAAATAAACAATAACAGATAAAGTAAATAGCTTCCCAAAGTGCAGCATAAGGATGTAAGGTTTGAATAGTGATGTAAATACGTAAACGCCCTTGAATTGGCCTCTCTCACCCAAGTCCCCGTAATGCCCGGAACAATTAATTGAATGAGCATCAGCACAATAATGCCGGTAAAGAGAATGCCGATTACATCCACTTTCATCTCGTTTGGCTTCATTTTTATGAGCACCCTTTTATCCCGTTTATTTCTCTAATAAATTTATCGATAATGATATCTACTTGATATTCTTTTTTCATTTTTTGCTTGGCTGCTTTTCCTGCTTCATTGCAAAAAGCGGGATTCGTCACACAATAGTTAATCGCCGCTGCCAGCTCGCTGACGTTATTACGCTTCACCAGAATACCATCCGACATGTTGTTAATTAAGTCTTTAGGGCCTGTCGGGCAATCCGTTGAGATACAAGGCAATCCGACAGCCATCGCTTCCATTAAAGCATTCGGCATCCCTTCATAGTTCGACGATAAAACGAACAGATCGGTAGATACCAACGCTTCAGCGACGTTCGATACTCTTCCTCTAAACGTTACAACATCCTGGATGCTTCGACTCTTCACCAGATCCATCAATTTGTTTGCTTCTTCTCCTGCCCCATACAAGCTCAATCTTAAGCTCGGATTGGCTTCATAAGCCACTGCGAAAGCCTCGATTAACAGCTCCTGGTTCTTCTGGGTATTTAATCTCCCGAATGTAGCTATTTCCTGAATGGAGTCCCGCTTCGGATAATGACAATCGATTAAGTCATTACTAACCGGATTCGGAACTACGAGCGTTTTACGCTTTGCAAATTTCGGGAAAAAGCCGGCTTGTTCTTCCGTTTGAAGCATTATCCCGGTTGAAAACAAAGCGACGATCTTACCAACGGCTCTCTTTCGTTTCGAATCCGGATATTGAAACGGATTATTTCTAACCGTAGCGACGAAAGGAATCTTCATAAATCGGGATGCAATAAAGAAGTGGTTCACTTGATCCGGTAAGAAAGGAATGATGATATTGGGGTTGACTTCACGTATCGTCCGTCTCATGGCTGCGAGCTTATTCGCAAAATACTTGATTCGGCTATCTCCCTTATTTTTAGGCAGAAGATGAATATGTACTTTGTCAGAGATCGGATATTCATGCTGTACCCTTTCATAAAGGACTAAATGAACCTCATACCCTCTCTCAGCAATACCGCTTGCTAATATGGAGACCACACGCTCCGCGCCTCCGGAAGAAAGCGAATTCGTTACAAATAAATACTTGTTAACAGCCATATCACTAATCCCCTTCGAGCAAAATTCAACTTCCAGCGTGCTTAGCCGATATGCCTATAATACATTTCGATTAGCTCTTCATTGCCATACTCGTGCCTAATTAAATACTCACTAAGCTGCTTACTCTTGCGAGGATCATTTATTAAGTCTATAACGGCTGCGGCGATTTGCTCCGGCTCCAGCGGTACAATGATTCCTTCTGCATCCTCGATAATTTGATCCTTCACGGTATCATAATTAGAAACAATAATCGGCTTCGCAAGAATTTTCGCTTCATCTAGCGCTACTGACTTCCCTTCATATCGAGAGGGCTGAACGAAAATATTACAATGGTAATAGTAGGGATATGGATTCTCCCTAATCCCCAATAAAATGAATCGCTGCTCAACATTCGCTTCAATAATCTGCTTCTGCAGCTTCTCTCTTAGCTCACCTTGGCCGATAATATACCAGATAAAATTGATGTTCTGATCCTGCAAGTGTTTTGCCGCTTGAATGGCCACATCAAATCCTTTTTGAGTGACAAGCCTGCCAATGGAAAGCAGGATCACCTTATCAGGTTCACTTCCCCTAGCCTGCACATATTCATCCGGTTGAAACTCGAGCGCCATTTGCTTAACTAAAGCGGATGATGTGAGATTGGGGATGTAAACGGTACGTGCCGCGGCATCAGGAAAGCTATCACAGAATATATTTACACACTCATCAGAGATGGAGACGATTTTATCGAATTTCGCAAAATACGGCCGATCCAACTCTTTATCGAAGCCCTCAGCGTTGTAGTCATTGTGCACCCAAATCATTTTCTTCTTGGCATGCACTTTATCAGCGACGTAGTACATCGCTTCACCATGTATATAGGAAATGGCTACGTCATACTCCCCGGGCAGCTCCTTAATCGCACGTTTAAATAACAGGTTCCAGCGAATCTGGGATCCCAAATTCCGGTTGCTTTTATATTTGACTCTTGTCAAAAACACACCTAAATACCTTCTAATATTAGAATTCAAAGATGAGATTTGTTTCATGCCATCCGCATCGAGCGCCTTAAACGCATATTTCAACGTGTTCGGGATAGGAAGAATGTTAACCTCTTTGGGCACCTGTTTAATGAATACGCCCTCTTGTTTAAATAACAGTAGGTCTACGCGGTACGTTGAATAATCAAACAGATTTAAGAGATTGACTAAGCTCTTTTCTGCTCCGCCGGTTGTTAATGTTGGGATTACAAAGAGAACCTTTTTCATTCGCTTAAAACCCCTACTTGATTATTTTTGTTTCCGGTTAATACGTTTTGATATAAACGAGTTAATCGGTTTGCATGCCCTTCAAAGGAGTAGCCTTGCTTCACGATGTTCACGCTGGAATCGCCGTATTGTTTGCAGAGCTCTTCATTCTGGAGCATCTTAATTAAAGCATCGCTAAGCTTCTCTACATCCCCGGGCTTACAAACATATCCGTTTACCCCATCATGAACGATTTTGGGAACGCCGCCTACGCAGGTGCTTACAATTGGCATCCCATAGCCCATTGCATCTAAGATAGCCATTGGCATCCCTTCGTTGTAGGAAGGAAGCAAGAAGATATCACTCTCACGAAGCAGCCGATCCTTTTCTTCGCCTCTTACCCAGCCAGGGAAGACAACATGCTGTTCCACGCCTCTTTCTAATAACGCATGACGTAACGATTCAATATCGCCGCTGCCGCCAAGTACAAATTTCACTTTCGGAAACTTGCGTGCGACCCGCTCCACAATAGCCGGGATGTCATAGCAGCCCTTTCGATGACCAATTTCTCCTAAGAAGAGAATCTGATGATTGCTGCTTCGGTTTGCTCTCTCTTGTATGGCATCTTCATGAATACTGCTATAATTCTCAATGACTTCAATTTTCTCATGCTGCACAATCGTGCTAAGCCGTTCTTTCCATTCCGTAGAAAGGGCAAGCACGGTCGTACATTTGTTATATGTTTTTTGAACCAGCTTCTTCTTCCCGGGACTCGCGTTTATATAGAAGGAATCGAAGTCCGCACCATGACAATGATTGATAACAGGAACCCTAAACCAACCGGCCATGTAGATAAACGGCAGCTTCCGATAGAAACTCGGTCCGAAAGAAGAATGGATATGGACAAGCTCTGGTTTCTCCATCAGAAGCACAGTAAGAAAATCAACATACCCCGCAATGGCTTTGAAGAGCTTTCTATATTTGTTCCCGTCCATATAAGATTCAACATATCTGACTTGATAGTCATTTTCCAATATAGATCCTCGATAACCGCCTACGACTGCAGCGATTCCACCTTTGACCATGGGATGTTGAACAATCATACAGATTTTAGGATGCTTAGCCATAGATTCATTTCCCTCTCGCAACAAGCCATATAAACCTCGTGTTCGTATGAAAATACCTCTTAAACAACCGTTTGGGATCCTGTATCAGCCTATACAGCCATTCCAAATTATTGTTCTGCATCCATTCGGGAGCCCGTGCTATATTAGCTGCATAATAATCAAATCCGGCTCCAATGCCGATCATCAAACCGTTTACCTTGCCCTGATGAGCTGCCATCCACTTCTCCTGCTTCGGTGCCCCAAGCCCAACCCATATAAAATCAGGTTTACTGGCATTGATCATCTCTACAATGGCTTTATCCTCTTCATCGGTCATCGGTCGGAACGGCGGACTGTATATCCCGGCGATTTCAATGCCTGCATGACTTTCGTTCAGCTTGGTATGTAGCTTGTTTAACGTTTCTTCTGTAGAACCATAGAAGAAGTGGCGGTAACCTCTCTCCACAGAAACCTGAAAAACTTCCTCCATAAGACTAGGACCGGTCGTCCTGGCCATGTTCTCATATCCGCGTTTTCTGCCAATGGTAGACAGTGGACCCCCGTCTGGAATGGCCAAGATACCGCCATTCTGAACAGCCCGATACTCCGGCTCTTCATAGCTGATCACGGTAGTATGAACGTTGGAAACACAAATATAGTCACCGGCTAATTTCTCGATATTCTCATTCAAATAATCAAGCAGCCACTTCATATTAATTGCAGCTACATTCACCCCTAGAATGTTACATGTAGGGATCATCGACTTATCAACGGTTCGGATCATCACGAGATACCTCCTTGCACCGTAAAAAGGGCATCTTGGGGATGCCCTTCTCTGCTCATGAATTTGATATTATATGTAGAAACTCAGTGCGCCAGCATGAGCTGATTGTAACGATCCTCAGCTCTGACTCGCTTCAAATCTTCATCTACCATCATCTGAATCAGCTGATGGAAACCAACCTTCAATTCCCAGCCTAGTTTTTCCTTCGCCTTTGTGCAATCTCCGAGCAACAAATCCACTTCGGCAGGACGCACAAATTCTTGATCTATGACAACATAATCCTCATAATTCAATCCTACATAGGAAAATGCCACTTCAAGAAGCTCTTTAACAGTGTGCATTTCACCTGTTGAAATCACGTAATCCTCTGGCTCATCCTGTTGGAGCATCAGCCACATCGCTTTCACATAATCCCCTGCAAAACCCCAATCGCGCAAAGAATCGAGATTGCCCATTCTAAGCTCTTTCTGCAGACCCAGCTTTATTCTCGCAACCGCATCTGTTACTTTGCGTGTAACAAACTCTTGTCCGCGACGAGGCGATTCATGATTAAATAAAATGCCGGAGCAAGCAAACATATTGAAGCTTTCCCGATAGTTGACTGTAATCCAATGCCCATACACCTTAGCTACACCATATGGGCTGCGTGGATAGAATGGCGTTGTTTCCTTCTGAGGCGTTTCCAACACTTTGCCATACATTTCACTGCTCGATGCCTGATAGAATCTCGCAGTAGGCTTCATAATCCTTACGGCCTCCAACATATTCGTGACAGACAATGCCGTGATTTGGCCCGTCAATAAAGGCTGCGGCCAAGAAGCCGCTACAAAGGATTGGGCCGCCAGATTATAAACTTCATCCGGATCAGATGCTTTGACTGCCTCAATAAGGGAGGCGAGATCTGTCAAGTCTCCTGAAATCCATTTGATCTGATCTTTAATATGGCTCACATTCTCGTAATTGGGGGTACTGGTTCTTCTTCTCAGCCCGTAGACCTCGTAGCCTTTATCAAGCAAGAGTTCTGCCAAATAGGATCCGTCTTGACCGGTAATACCCGTAATCAGAGCACGCTTTTGCATGTGTTTTCCTCCACTTGATCTTTTTTATTGGTTAACTAAATAGTCATTTTGGAATGCCATGTATGCGGAGCTAATGCCATCCTCCAAGGAAATTCTAGCCTTCCAGCCTAGACGGTTGATCTTCGTAACATCAACCAGCTTCCTTGGTGTTCCATCCGGCAACGAGGTATTGAAACGAATCTCTCCTTGATATCCCACTATGCGCTTGATTAATTCCGCCAACTCGCGAATGGAAATATCATCGCCTACGCCGACATTCACGATCTCACTATCCGCGTAATGTTCCATTAGGAAAACACAGGCTTCTGCCAGGTCATCCGAATGTAGAAACTCTCGTCTTGGCTGTCCCGTTCCCCATACCTCCACTTGCTCGGCATTAGCTGCTTTAGCTTCATGAAACTTCCGGATAAGTGCAGGTAACACATGTGAAGTCTTCAAATCGAAGTTATCATTTGGCCCATACATATTGGTAGGCATTACGGAGATGAATTGCGTTCCATATTGACGATTATAGGACTGACACATACTGATCCCGGCAATTTTGGCAACGGCGTACGGTTGATTCGTTGGCTCTAGCTCACCGGTCAGCAGATATTCTTCCTTCAGCGGCTGCGGTGCAAATTTAGGATAAATGCATGTGGATCCCAGAAACATGAGTTTCTTCACGTTGGCACGATAAGCGGAATCGATCACATTCGTTTGAATCAGTAAATTATCACGAATGAAATCCGCAGGGAAATCATTGTTTGCCACGATACCGCCTACTTTAGCTGCGGCGAGAAACACATAGTCAATGTGATGATTCTCGAAGAAGTCCTGAACCTGATCAAACTTTCTTAAATCCAGCTCTTTACTGGATCGGTAAATGAGATTCTTGTACCCTCTTCTCTCTAATTCCCTTAGAATTGCCGAACCTACCAGACCTCTATGGCCGGCAACGTATATCGTAGAGCTTTTATCCATATTTGCACCTCGAATCAAGTTAAAAGGCATCTTTCCTGCCAACGATTACTTTTACGGTCTTACACATAATTTTGATATCAAAGTAAATGCTTCTTTGTTCGATGTAGGCCAGATCTAACTCCACCATCTCACCGAAGCTTAACCCGTTTCTTCCGCTGATCTGCCACAAACCGGTGCAGCCGGGCATTGCTTTGAGTCGTAATTTGTCATAACTCGTATATTCTGCTACTTCTCTGGGTAATGGTGGCCTGGGACCGACAATGGACATCTCGCCCTTAATGACATTCCATAGCTGTGGCAGCTCATCGATACTGGTTTTTCTGATGAACCTCCCGACTCTTGTAACACGGGGGTCTTCTTTCATCTTGAACATGGCTCCGTTAATTTCGTTCTGACTTAACAGCCCGTCAAGCAAGACTTCTGCATTCGATACCATCGAGCGGAACTTATACATGCGAAACGGCTTTTCATTCTTGCCAATTCGAACCTGGTGAAAAAAAATAGGACCTCGCGGGTCCTCCACTTTGATCATAATCGCGATGATAATGAACAAAGGAATTAAGCAGATCAGTCCGATAGCTGCACAAACAATATCTATAGCTCGTTTTAGCATCAGGTACTGAACAAGACCTCTTGCTCTCTCTCTCGATTGAATTGAAGTAGAAAGCTTGGCTTTGAGCACGACATCCCCATCATTGCGCTGTGTGGATAAACTCATTCTTTCCCACCTGTCTACAAGTTATATTTCTTCAAACGTTCATTTTCAAGGATCTCCTCAAGCGCCGTTAACAATGGAAGGCGCAGCTCGTTATTGTGCAGCGCAAAATCCAGTATGGTCGTAATAAAGCCTAACTTCTCGCCAACGTCATAACGTTTGCCGTCGAAGTCGTAGGCATAGACGCCTTGAAACTCGTTTAACTTCTGAATCGCATCCGTCAGTTGAATTTCTCCACCTGCACCGGCTTCTTGATTCTCTAGGAAGTCAAAGATCTCAGGGGTCAGAATGTATCTTCCCATAATGGCTAAATTGGATGGGGCTGTACCTAATTTAGGTTTCTCTACAAAACGATTGACGGAATAGAGCTTGCCAATAGCCTCTAAAGGGTCAACTACTCCGTAGCGCTCCATCAATTCAATAGATATGGCTTGGACCCCGATAACAGATCGTTGTACAAGGTCATATTGATTGATCAGTTGTTTGGTACAAGGTACATCAGCAACTACGATATCGTCCCCCAAGAGGACCGCAAATGGCTCATTCCCGATAAACTTACGAGCACACCATACCGCATGTCCCAAACCTTTGGGTTCTTTCTGGCGGATATAATGAATATCGACACTTGATGATTTGCGTACTTCCCCGAGCAGCTCCATCTTGCCTTTCTCGATCAAGCTGGATTCCAGCTCGAAAGCAATGTCGAAGTGGTCCTCGATTGCACGCTTTCCTTTGCCCGTTACGATAATAATATCTTCGATCCCGGAGGCTATAGCTTCTTCCACGATGTATTGTATGGTAGGTTTGTCTACAATCGGAAGCATCTCTTTGGGCATAGCCTTCGTTGCCGGTAAGAATCGCGTCCCTAAACCTGCAGCTGGAATGATCGCTTTTCGAACCTGTTTCATCATCATTCACCCCTATTATTCTAAATTCTTAAGGAATATGCTGCTGTTAAAAAAACCAGCTATACCTTTATTTGCATTAAAAACATAGCTCGTTTTTTTAGCCGTTTATGGCCGCAGTATTAGAGGGCATTAAACCCTGCCTCACATCACACCCTTGACGATGAACGTCTAAGGCTGGCAAGCCAGCCCACAGCATGATCGAGTGCCTACGTGTGATACAGGTCCAGTAGACATCACCCAAGGAATGTTCACTTGCTGCCAACTATTATTTTCTGCCGTAATAGTAGTAATATTGTCCGTCATGCTTAGAGCGTTCATTATTATTGAGAACGACACCTAATATGCGGGATTTTGCATGCTCCAAGCTGGCTTTCGCTTTCTTTAGAAGCTCCTTCTTCACCTTGCCTGCATGAACGACAAGGATGATTCCGTCGCAATAGGATGTAACAATAAGGCTGTCAGCCACCGGAAGAACAGGAGGCGTATCAAAGAGAATGACATCGAACATGCCCTTCAGCTCATCAATCAGTGTTTGCATACGCTGTGATCCCAATATTTCAGAAGGATTAGGCGGAATAGGTCCGGAAGTGAGGACAAAGAGATTTTCTACACTCGTTTCCCTAATCACATCCGCAAGTACCTGCTGATTCAGAATGGCACTGGTTAGCCCCGATCGATTCGTTAGTTGAAATACATGATGTAACGTAGGTCTTCGCAGATCCGTATCAATGAGAAGCACTTTCTTCCCTTCTTGTGCGTAAGTCACGGCTAGATTCGTGACCGTAGTTGTCTTGCCCTCTCCTTCACTTGCAGAAGCAACCATTAGCACTTTCATAGGCTGATCAATGGCGGAGAATTGAATATTCGTACGCAAAGTGCGATACGCTTCAGAGATTGGAGACATGGGATTAATTGCCGAAATAAGATGACGCTGTTTATTGTCTTGCTGTGACATATGTGCCTTCACCTACTTTTTTTTCGGATACACGCGTCTTTCGGGGATTCAAATCCGATTTATTGATTTTCGTAATATGTGACAGTACCGGAAGCTCGAGCGATTGGAGAACATCATCTTCACTCTTGATCGTGTCATCCAAGTAATCGAGTAAGAAGACAAAGCCGATAGCCAGCATTAGAGATACGATAAAGCTCAAGGCGATATAGAATATAGGGCTTTTATTAATCGAAGAGCCATCCGAGCTCGGATTCGCTTCTGACAAGATGGTAACGTTATCCACCTTCATAATGGACGGGATTTCATTCTTGAAGACGGTAGCAACGGCATTCACGATATGGGCTGCTCGTTCATATGAAATATCTGTTGCGTTTATATTCATTACCTGCGAATCACTCGCGGCGCTAACTTCTAACAAGGAGCTCAGCTCGCCGGGCGAAGCTTTTAAATCCGGATAGTTACTCACTACTTTGTTCAAGATCGCTGACGAATTGATAATTTCTTTATAGGAGCTTATAAGCCTGATATTAGATTGAATGACATCCCAGTCTATTGTTCTTGTGCCGCCAACTTCAAAGGATTGACTCACAATCAGTTTCGCAGTAGCTTGATATACCAGATCTGTGTATAGGTATGTCTTAACCCCGATTAACACGCAAGTCACCATTACGATTGCCGAGATAAGAAGGAGCCTCTTGCGAATGATTTTCAAATAATCCTTCAGTTCCACTTAAATACCTCCAGTTAATTGAATTAGAAATACCACTTTATAAAGAAAAAATTGGAGTATTGTGAAAGTCAGCAGGTATAATCGGTGCTTCTCTGGGTAATGAATAATACCAGTTGTGAGTGATACATATTGTATCTCTTTTCATGATTTACTTTACGATACGGAACGTAGCATGTCAATAGTTTTTTCATGCTTTTAGCTACATTGTGACATTTCGTAGCAATGAATGCATTTGTAAGCGTTTCGTATTAATATGGAGTTATAGCCTGTTAGGAGGAGAAATATGAATATTGGTGACCGTATTGCCAAACTGAGGGACGATCGGGGTTGGACACAAGAACAGACAGCGGGATTACTTGGAATCTCACGCGCAGCCTTATCCCATTATGAGAAAAACCGCCGCGAACCGGATACGGAAACACTATCTAAGTTTGCCGATTTATTCAAAGTTTCTGTCGACTATCTTGTCGGAAGAACGAATGTCCCTCATATCACGTTGGACGAGCCTATTCGTGAATTTGTTGACCAGCTGGAACTCTCCGAAGAAGATTTGCTAAGCAGACTTGCGCTGGCTATTGATGGGAAGAAATTATCACCGGAAGAAACACGACGTTTCGTCGCTTTCGTTCGAGCAGAGAGAAATATGAAATAGTGCTTCCATTACATAGTAAAACCATAGTCCGTATCGACTATGGTTTTTATTGTCCGCTTATTTATTTCTATGTAGTGGAGGTAAGTCTGAGGGCCATCTAGAAAGATCTATTCCAAGCTGCTCCATAATAGTGAGTACATCCAACTCAATCGTTTCCTTCGATGATTGCCCTTCTTTGCTTTGATCTTCAATTTTTCTCATACCTCGGCTCCGACTCCCTCTATTTATAATGAATCTAACGCCTTCCACTCGAACTTAGCTGCAACTCTTGTTAATCCAATTACATGAACCTCGCCCGTATTATATATCTCTCTACATCTCGTTCTACTTGTCTTCACTAATTATATCCAACCTCATCCAAAAAGGATGTCGAAGGTTGTGGGACCTTTCTCACATTTAAAATCTTTTTTTGTCGATTATCGGTATATTTTACTATCAAATGATAGAATTGTTAACATTCGTTTACAAACAAAAAATAGACCACTCTTTGAGAAAAGTGGTCTGCAATGAAGTGTTCGTTTTTCCTTTTTATTCCAACTATCTAATAAAATCCAACCTGAATGTTGCGAACGGATGCTACGATATCAGCAGCCGCTAACGTTGTAGTCTGATTGCAACTAATATTGATTTCCAGATTGACGACGAAGCCCGCCTCTCTTGAATAGCTTAGAGGTTTATACGCGGCAATCGGCATCCATTGTGAGTTCTTGTTCAAATTGATGATACGCACTTGGCCCGTTGTAACAGGCGTTGGATGTGCTGTGCTGGATTCGGAAATGTTGATAAACACACTGAGTCCACCCGGAACCGTTTCGAGCACTTTTGACTCATAGGCAATGAACACCCTGCTTTTCCCCGAAGGACTGTTAGCCCCTGTAAACCCTGCCATCGAGAGCGCGACTCTATTGAAATAATACTCACCACTGGCTGCTATTGTCTTGTTTGCCGTTTGCGTAAGGTTTATCTGCGTACCGCCATTCACGGATGAGGAAGAGATGACAAAATTTGCACTGCTGCCCTGATTCGCACCGGTTCCAATTATGGCATTCGTTCCAACAGCGACAGGAGTAGAAGGGAAGTTAAAATAGTCCATATTATTTACCTTGAATATAGAAGAAATGTCGTTAACTGTCGCCGTGAAGGGCGTTGTGACATGTTTTGCTTTATTGGAGTAAACAAGCTCGTATGGGTAGTAATTAATGTCGAATTTGTTGTAGCAGCATTTATCATCCTGCACAATACCGTTGAGCCCCGGGGTATTATATGGAGGATCAAAACTTGTAAATCGTCCATCGATCATTGTCGCATCAATTTTATTAAAGGATGAATTGATTAGTCTTAATTGTGCATATGAGCCGGTTAGACCGACTTTATTGTTACTGTCGAGTACAGTCGCCATAATAGAAGAGCCGACAACGTTAGTAAACAAGATGCCGTCATAAACATTCTGCTGAATTTCACAGCCCGATAAGTTTACGCCCAGCGTATTGCTTGCCTCTAAGCCTGCATATCCCGGCGCGTTTCGGCCATTCATATAAATTTTTGTTCCAACAAAGCGGAAATTGCCTCCGTCAATTGAAACACCTGCTTTTCCCGAGCTGCCGATATTACAATTGGTCATCAGACTATCCGATAAATTGCGACCATATAGCCCATACCCGCCTGAATTATCAATAAAACACGTATCAAAGATATAATCGAGTCCGCGCCCTGTTAAATGAAACGTATTACCACCTATATTATAAGTAACAAGATCGTTAAAATGGTACCTTTCATACCAATCGGTACGAGCTCCGTCAAAGTCCGCGAAACCGTGAATATTCACTCCTAAACCATGAATGTAAAATTTCTCGAAGGTGACATAATCGCCTTTGATGGAAAACAAAGATCCTGTAGCGCCTGTATAAGGCTGGATAACGGTATTGAAGCCTTCGCCGCGAACGGTAGCGCCTCTGTTCACGTAGACTGTCTTTATCTTATACACGCCTGTCGGAATATAAGCGAAATTGTTTGCGTCCAAACACGCTTGAAAAGCAGCGGTATCATCAGTTGCGCCATCGCCCTTGGCTCCGTAGTTGAGTACATTCCCGCGCATGCCTCCATCTGATGAAGAATTGGACCAAGCCGTTTTCTCAGCATCAGTAACAAATCGGTGCGTGGTATCTTCTGTTATCATCGTCGCCGGATGCGTGACCGGATGGGTATAGTTATTTGCTCCGACCGCAACGCCGTCTAATTTTGATTTATCCGATGCGGGCATGAGCCCTTTCGTATTTGGTGTAACGGTAGGTATAGCCGCGTTGATCGTGACATTAGTGGAACCGTCAAAGGTAGTCGTACCTGTTACATCTCCGTTTATAGCGATCGTCCTTGCCGTTTGCAGTTTCTCTGCTTGATCGACGATACCGTCATTATCCGTATCATAAACGGAGCGCATCATATCGCCATTCACGGTATTCCATGCTGCTTTCTCCGTATCCGAAACGAAGCGATGTCCCGTATCTTCGGTAATCATCGTTGCAGGATGAGTGGCAGGATGGGTATAGTTGTTCGCCCCGGTTGCAACTCCATCCAGCTTTGTTTTATCTGCGGCACTGAATAATCCCTTAACGTTTGGTGTTGCAGTAGGTATAGCCGCGTTGATCGTAACATTAGTGGAACCGTCGAAGTTCGTCGTACCTGTTACATCCCCGTTAATTGCGATCGTTCTTGCCGTTTGCAGCTTCTCTGCTTGATCAACGACACCGTCATTATCCGTATCATAAACAGAGCGCATCATATCCCCTTTAACGGTATTCCAGGCAACTTTTTCCGTGTCCGTAACGAAGCGATGTCCCGTATCTTCGGTAATCATTGTTGCAGGATGCGTTGCAGGATGCGTGTAATTGGTTGCTCCGGCAGCTACCCCATCGAGCTTTGTTTTATCTGCGGCACTGAATAGTCCCTTCGCATTTGGTGTCGCAATTGGGATGGTCGATTGGATGGATGTGTTCGCAGATCCGTCAAAAGCTGCACTCCCCGTCACATCACCCGTTAATGAAATTGTTCTGGCCACCTGCAGCTTAGCCGCTTGGTCAACAATACCGTCCTTATTCACATCATAGACCGATTTCAGCATGTCCCCGTCCTCACTTGGCGGAGCAACATTGTTTGAAAGTCGTAAATAAGCGGCATTCTCAGGTGTTCCCGGCGTTCCAGCTGCTACATAGACATCTGAGAATTGTTCCATTGCAACCATCAACAAATCTACGTCCTTATTCGCTGCAATAAGCGATTGCAGATAGGTTGGCATGACACCGTCCATAAAAACATCAAATTGCTGCAATCCTTCATCCGGAAGTGTAGGGCCCGCATAGATTTGAGTTACTCCCATTTTATCTACCTCCTCTATTAGATTTGAATAAAACTATCAACGTATCATATGCGAGAATGAGAGCATCTGTTCTGAGCGATTGACGGACTTGTGTCCAACTTGTACAACGTCATTACACACGTTAATCGAGGGTGCTGCCTAAACGCATAAAAAGACCGATAACGGGATATCCCGTCATCGGTCTTAGCTTAGAAGAATTAGTTACCGCCTACACGAGCAAGCTCCTTCATGTTGGCTTCAAATGCGGCAAGAAGGGCTTCGTCGCCGGCAAGGCCGGTTTGTTCCATCTTCTCGATTTGCTCCAGCATCCGCTTGTAATCTTTCGGGATAATTTTGATAAATTTCGTCTTGGACGTCTCCCAATCGGAGAGTAGACGATCGCCGATCGCACTGCCCGTGTACTCCACATGGCGCTTGATCATGTCTTCCAGTTCCTCGGAATCACGTGGATCCTCTACGCGCTCCAGAAGAACCATTTCGATGTTGCAGTGTTTATAGAAATCGCCTGCTTCATCGAGGACATAAGCGACACCGCCGGACATACCGGCTGCGAAGTTACGGCCTGTGCCTCCGAGAATAACGACGCGGCCGCCTGTCATATACTCACAGCCGTGGTCGCCAACACCTTCAACGACTACCTTCACGCCGGAGTTACGAACTGCGAAACGCTCGCCCGCGATACCGCGGATATAAGCTTCACCGTTAGTCGCGCCGTAGAAAGCCGTGTTGCCGATAATGACATTCTCTTCTGCCTTAAATGTTGCTTTCTTGGATGGAGCTACAATCACTTTACCGCCGGAAAGTCCTTTACCGACATAGTCATTGGAGTCGCCTTCCAAGGAAAGCGTGATCCCTTTCGGTACGAATGCGCCGAAGCTTTGACCGGCAGAGCCGACAAAGTGGAACGAAATCGTATCTTCAGGCAATCCTTTCGCGCCGTACTTGCGAGTCACTTCACTACCTACGATCGTACCAACTACGCGGTTGATGTTCGTGATCGGCAATGTTGCGCGAACTTGCTCACCGGTTTCGATCGCAGGCAATGCGAGCGGCAGCAATTGCTGCATATCCAGTGATTCATGCAGTTTATGATCCTGCTCCTGCGTGCAGTAGCGTGCCGCATCCTGCGGAACTTCCATCTGGTGCAGAAGCGGTCTAAGGTCGATGCCTTTGAGCTTATAGTGCTCGATAAGATCCTTCGTTTGCAAACGATCTACGCGGCCGACCATTTCTTGAATCGTACGGAAGCCAAGCTCTGCCATAATCTCGCGCAGCTCTTGTGCAACGAACAACATGTAGTTCGCTACATGGCTTGGGTCGCCCATGAACTTCGCACGAAGCTCAGGGTTTTGCGTAGCAACACCAACCGGACAAGTATCCAATTGGCAGACACGCATCATGATGCAGCCTAGAACAACAAGCGGTGCAGTCGAGAAGCCGTATTCTTCGGCGCCAAGAAGTGCTGCAATGGCAAGGTCGCGGCCGTTCATGATTTTGCCGTCTGTCTCAACGACTACGCGGTCACGCAGGTTGTTGATCATCAGCGTTTGGTGCGTTTCAGCAAGTCCAAGCTCCCACGGCATACCGGCATGACGGATCGATGCCAGCGGCGAAGCGCCTGTTCCGCCATCGTAGCCGCTGACAAGGATAACATCTGCGCGGCCTTTGGCAACGCCGGCAGCGATTGTTCCTACGCCTGCTTCGGATACGAGCTTCACGTTGATACGTGCACGAGGGTTGGCGTTCTTCAAATCATGGATAAGCTCAGCCAAGTCCTCAATGGAATAGATATCGTGATGCGGAGGCGGGGAGATTAGTCCTACGCCAGGTGTGGAACCACGAACTTCAGCAACCCATGGATAAACCTTACGTCCAGGAAGCTGGCCGCCTTCACCCGGCTTCGCGCCTTGCGCCATCTTAATTTGGATTTCGTCGGCATTAATCAAGTAGTTGCTCGTTACGCCGAAACGTCCGGAAGCCACTTGCTTGATCGCACTGCGGCGGGAATCGCCGTTAGCATCCGGAATATAACGTGCCGGATCTTCGCCGCCTTCGCCTGTATTGGATCGGCCGCCGATGCGGTTCATCGCAATAGCAAGTGCTTCATGCGCTTCTTTACTGATCGAACCATAGGACATCGCACCGGTCTTGAAGCGTTTCACGATGGATTCAACGGATTCAACTTCATCAATCGAAACCGGTGCTGCATCGTAGTTGAAATCAAGCAACGAACGCAGTGTCAGATGTTTCTTGTCTTCGCCTTGAACAAGCGCGGAGAATTTCTTGTAAAGCTTATAGTCATTCGAACGGGAAGCCATTTGCAGCGTATGAATCGTCTGCGGACTGAACAAGTGGTCTTCGCCGTCTTTACGCCATTGATATTCGCCGCCGGAGTCAAGCTCCTTCACACGGCCTTCTTGCTCAGCGAAAGCACGGTTATGATGCTTCAGCGTCTCTTCTGCGATAACGTCGAGACCGATACCGCCAATACGTGTAGTCGTCCAAGTGAAGTACTCATCAACGAGCTCTTCCTTCAAGCCGACAGCTTCAAAAATTTGTGCGCCGCGGTACGATTGGATCGTGGAGATACCCATTTTGGATAGAATCTTAACGACGCCTTTCGTAGCTGCTTTAATGAAGTTTTTCACAGCTTTCTCGTGCGTTACGCCTCTGAGCAGCCCTTGACGAATCATATCGTCGAGCGTTTCGAATGCAAGGTATGGATTCACGGCGCTAACGCCATAACCGAGCAGCAATGCAAAATGGTGTACTTCGCGCGGCTCGCCGGATTCCAGCAAAATGCTGACTCTCGTACGCGTACCTTCGCGAATCAAATGGTGATGCAGTGACGATACAGCGAGCAGCGACGGGATCGCCGCATTCTCACGGTCTACACCGCGGTCAGACAGAATAAGAATATTATGGCCTTTGCCAATTACGCGATCAGCCGCTTCGCACATTTGCTTAATCGCAAAACGCAAGCCTGCTTCGCCTTCTGCTGCATTAAACAGCGTAGGCAGCGTAATGGATTTGAACCCCGGACGGCGCACATGGCGCAGCTTCGCGAACTCTTCGTTCGATAATACAGGAGAAGCTAATTTAATATGACGGCAGCTTTCAGGCTCGGCAAGGAGCAGATTGCGCTCTGGACCCAGCGTTGTGCCTGTAGCTGTAATAATTTCTTCGCGAATCGCGTCGATTGGCGGATTCGTAACTTGCGCGAACATTTGTTTAAAGTAGTTGAACAAACGCTGCGGACGCTCGGACAGAATCGCAAGCGGTGCATCGTAACCCATGGAAGCAATCGGCTCTACGCCGCTGCCTGCCATTGGCTCAAGCACTTTACGCAGATC
Organism: Paenibacillus sp. J22R3; assembly: GCF_056269305.1. Classification (NCBI taxonomy): domain Bacteria; kingdom Bacillati; phylum Bacillota; class Bacilli; order Caryophanales; family Paenibacillaceae; genus Paenibacillus; species Paenibacillus sp. J22R3. The sequence goes on from NZ_JBWDNS010000003.1 coordinate 392,612, forward strand.
TTCGAACGTATAACCAAATGCTTGTTGACGATTCTCAACGGTTTCATGATCCGGTTCCGGAAGCTCAGGAGCATCAGGAAGCTCATCAAGACCGATAAGATGCTCATCAAGCCACTCGCGGTACGGGTTCTCCGCTGCGATTTGAGCTTTAACCTCTTCATCCGATACGATGCGGCCTTCTTTGGTATCGACAAGCAGCATACGACCTGGACGAAGACGGTCTTTATAAAGGATATTCTCAGGATCGATTGGAACTGTACCGGCTTCGGAGCCGAGAATGATAACGTCATCCTTCGTTACATAATAACGGGCAGGACGAAGACCGTTACGGTCAAGAATGGCTCCGATTTGTGTGCCATCCGTGAATGCCATTGCTGCAGGTCCGTCCCACGGCTCCATCAAACAGCTGTGGTATTCGTAGAAGGCTTTCTTCTCATCACTCATGCCTTCGTGGTTGGACCAAGGCTCCGGAACCATCATCATCGCCGCATGCGGCAAAGAGCGACCGGATAGGTAAAGGAATTCAAGCGTGTTATCGAACATCGCCGTATCAGATCCGTCCGGATTGATAATCGGTTTGATTTTGTCCAAATCGTCGCCGAATAACTCCGAAGCGACCATCGTTTGACGAGCATGCATCCAGTTCACGTTACCGCGAAGCGTGTTGATCTCGCCGTTATGAATAAGATAACGGTATGGATGCGCGCGCTCCCAGCTCGGGAATGTGTTCGTGGAGAAACGGGAGTGAACAAGCGCGATAGCTGTTTCCATCGCTTCGTCGTTAAGCTCAACATAGAACGAGCGAACCTGCTCTGTAGTGAGCATCCCTTTGTACACGATTTTCTTGCTGGACATGCTGGAGAAATAGAAGCTGTCTGCGCCTTCTGCGCCGGAATAGCGAATAGCGATTTCCGCGCGCTTGCGAATGACATAAATCTTGCGTTCGAAAGCAAGCTCATCTTGAAGCTCGGCGCTGCGGCCAATGAATACTTGACGAACATACGGTTTAACCGATTTCGCCGAGTGGCCCAGCTTCTCATCATTCGTAGGAACGGTACGCCAGCCAAGCAGCGTCTGGCCTTCCTCACGGATGATCGCTTCGAGCTCACGCTCATGCTTCACGCGAATGTTCTCGTCTTGCGACAGGAACAGCATACCTACGGCATATTCGCCGCTTGCAGGCAGTTCGACACCGAGCTCTCTGAGTTCACGAGAGAAGAAGCCATGCGGGATTTGTAGTAGAATCCCTGCTCCGTCTCCTGTGTTAGGCTCGCTGCCCTGACCGCCGCGATGCTCCATGTTCTCGAGCACCGTCAGCGCCTGCTGAATAATTGTGTGTGATTTAATTCCCTTGATGTTAGCCACAAAGCCCATTCCGCAGGCGTCTTTCTCAAATTGCGGATCGTATAGACCTTGCTTCGGCGGCAATCCTAAACGGTTCTCTTTCACTTGGATGCAACCTTTCTATGAGAAATTTTTAAATAAACGGATGGAATGGATTCTTATTCATGGAATCCGGCTTCATTTCGAAAGCGATATCGCTTAAAATGAAGGTGTACACGCAGGTTAATGAAAAGGTTGCGTTCCAATAATACATCCCTTGAAAAAAGTTATTATATTATTTTAACACCAGTGCATTACGATATCAATTTAATATTTTTATGATTGTGATAAGTGTTCTTTACCACGACACAGCAGCAATTCAAAAAAATAACTGAAAATTGATACCATCAAATAAAACGCATAATTATGCAAAAGGATGTGGTGAATATGTATAGCAAATTCAGGAAATTGCCCAACTGGACAATCGCGTTCACGGCGGCTGCTTTGTTAGTTGGTGCAGTTGGAAGCAGCGGAGCTTGGGCTTCTGCTGCAGCTTCATTATCAACGCCTATTATGGCTGTTTCAGCAATCACCGCTCCCAAGGCTGATGTTAACCAACCGCTTCGAATTGTTGGAGTTGGCGATTCATTGACACTTGGTTATGAGCTGGGCATGTCGGAAAGCTCCGTTCCTTACGGCTATGTCGATCGACTGTACGAGCAGGCGCTGTATCACGGCCGTGCTGAGCTGCAGAATTACGGTATTCTTGGTTTGAAATCGCCCGGTTTGCAAAAACTACTGGAAGCTGCGGCGGCGGGAACTCGTATAACGGCAGATCAGTTGCAAGCGAATTTATCGACTTATCCACTGGCTGAAGCAACCGCCGCGAAGAGCGTACAGCTTGGCGAGGATCTGAAGAAAGCGAATTTGATCGTGCTCACGATCGGCGGGAATGATTTTACACCGATCTTCAATGACATTTTAAATGATGAAGAAATCAGTGCTTCGGCACTGCAAACCCGGTTAGATGCCTTGTTGGCTAGTTATTATCCTTCATTAGAAGCATCGCTGCGCACGATTCTCAAATTGAACCCGAAAGCTACGGTTGTGTTTGCCGACCAGTACCTCCCTGCGCCGAAGCCTTCCACGATTAATCAAACCATTACACAAGAACAATATGCGGTATTAACCGATGGCGTGGCTAAGCTGAAAACACAAACCGAGGCGATTGCCGCTAAGCTGACGCAAGAAGGCTTCGATGTGCGAACCGTCGATGTGTCGACGCCGTTCCGCGGTAAAGAGCTCAGCTACACCTCCATCCTCAGAGGTGATATTCATCCGAAGCAATCGGGTTACGACGTGATGGGAAGAGTGTTTGCCAAATGTATCTGGGGCGACTATCGCGACCCTGAAGTGCTGGATGCGGGAACGCCGCTAAGTGTTGTCGTAAACGGGAAAGCATTGAATAGCGTCAATAAGCCTGTTTTGAAAAATAACACGACGTTCCTCCCCATGCGAGATGTCACAAAAGCATTAAACGCAACACTTGCTTGGGATGGCCCAACGCGTACGGCTACCATTAAGTCCGGGGACAAGGTCGTTGCCTTCACCATTGGCGCCGATACGATGAAAGTAAACGGTCAAACCGTTCCTCTTGAGACACCTGCATACCTGCAGCAGTCCGGGGGCAGCTCGGTGACCTACCTGCCGCTCGCGGCATTGTCCAAGGGTCTTGGTTATCAGGTCGTTTATCGCAAACCGATTGCGACTGTGTTTATCCAGTCTTAGGATGTTATAAAGAGGGCATGAATTCACCCGGGTTGGTGAATTCATGCTTTTTTTGTTGTTTGTGGCCGGTGGCGGTTTGAGGAGCGTGGCGCGAGTGGAGTCTGCCGGGGATTGGTTCGAAGTAGCTCAGTTGGTGGGCTTCATTATAGTAGATACATGAGGATTGGCTCGATGTGGATCTGCTGGTGAGCTTCTTTGGGCTATAATCGATTTGAGGCTAAAACCGATGGAGTTGCTCTAATGTGGACTTGCTGGTGGGCTTCTTGGGGCTAAAACCGATGGATTTGCTCTATGTAGACCTCCTGGTGGGCTTCTTGAGGCTAAAACCGATGGATTTGCTCCATGTAGACCTGCTGGTGGGCTTCTTGTGGCTAAAACCGATGGAGTTGCTTCATGTGGACCTGCTGGTGGGCTTCTTGAGGATAAAGCGAGTGGGCTTCTTTTGAGTAAAATAAGGGGGACACGCTCGATGTGGGTCTACTGGTGAACTTTTTGCAAACCTTGTAGAGTATCCCGTACCGCTCATATGTCAAATTTGCCGTTTTTTCCTTCATGTAGGGTAGCCGATACCTCTCTTTGAGTTAATAAACATTATTTTAGTGAATGTGCGGTAACGAGTACCTCTCATTGCGATTGATCACTTCCAAATACTAGAAACACATTGACTTCTAATGACTTAAATTGAATGAAATCAAATTTAGTTGCTTGAGCTTAATTCATCCGATATATGACGAAAGAGTAGCTCTGGGAGCTACTCTTTCGTTAATTCCGCGGGGGTTCCGCCAATGTGTGGCTCTGGGAGCTACTCTTTGGCAAAATTCCGCTGTTATATATTGATGTGTTGCTCTGAGAACTACTCTTGAACTAAAACCATTGTTAGCTGATCGAAGAGTAGCTCTGGGAGCTACTCTTTCGTTATTTTCGCAGGGATTCGTCAAAGAGTAGCTCTGGATGCTATTCTCTGACTAAATTCCGCGGGTAAGTGTTGCGCTGGGAGCTACACTGTTGTTGCGAGTTCTGTTGTTGTATCGCGTTTTGTTCTACGATGAAGCATGAGGAAGACGAGTAGGGATAGTACTGCGAACACGACTGCAAAGCTTGCTGTGTGCAGCGCTTTGCTGCCGACAGTTATGAGCTCGTTTCCTGTCACGATTTCGCGGAAGGCGCTAATTGTGTATGTCATCGGCAGCCATGCACTGATTTGCTGCAGCCACGATGGGACAAGCTCAGATGGATACGTGCCGGCACTGCCGGTCAGTTGTAGAATAAGCAGCATGACGGCGACAAAACGTCCCGGCTGATCGAGCAATGTAACAAGGAACTGTACGATCATCATGAAAGTGACACTTGCCAGCATCGACATGCCTATGAAAGCGCCTAAATGGTTCACTTTGAGGCCGATTCCGTAGAGCAGAATCGCATCTGCAATTAATGCTTGCACGATACCAACAACGATGAAGAGCAATACTTTGCTGACGAACCAGCTCCAGCCGGAGCGCGGCTTCAGTCCAGTTTCGCGCATCGGGATTACCATTGTGGAGAGCAAGGCGCCTACAAACAGACCGAGTGACAGGAAGTACGGAGTGAAGCCCGTACCGTAGTTCGGCACGTCGGTCAGCTTGTGCTCATCGACATGGACAGGGTTCGCGAACATGTCGTACAGGGCATCGGTTCCGATGATGCCCCCGGTTTGCTTCGCGGCATCGCCGAGCTTGCCCGACAGCTCGGCCGTGCCGCCTGCGAGCTGCTCCGCGCCGCTCGCAAGTGCGGCGGAGCCGCTAGCCAGCTTGCCGGAGCCCCCGGCAAGCTCGGCCGCACCGCGGCCTGCGGCGGCGGCGCCGTCCGCCAGCTTCGCGGCGCCGACCGCAGCGCTCTCGGCGCCGGCGGCTAGCTTGGCGCCGCCTTGCTGCGCGGCTGCGAGCTGCGCGTGCAGCGCCGCAAGCCCTTGCTGCAGCTGCAGCTGGCCCTGCTGCAGCTGCGCGCCGCCGGCGGCAAGCTTCGCGCTGCCGCCAGAGAGCTCGGCTGCGCCCGCGGATACCGCGCGGGCTGCGCCGAGGAGCTCCTGCAGCGCGGGATCCTGCGCTGCATCCGGCGAAGCTGCGGCGGCGTACGCTTCAAGCGCCGCCGACAGCTTCGCGGCTGCGCCGGCGAGCTGCGCACCGCCTTGCTCCGCCGAGGCAAGCCCATCGGCCAGCTTCGCACCGGCCTCGGCTGCTTGCTTAGCTCCGCCGCCGAGCTGCGCGCCGGCAGCCTCGAGCTTGCCGAGCCCGGCTGCGAGCGCCGCCGAGCCGTCACGAACTGCGGCCGTGCCGGCCGCCAATTGACCGGCGCCGCTCCCAAGCGCCTTAACGCCTCCGGCGAGCTGCTCCGTGCCGGAAGCCAGCTTCGCCACATTATCGCGCAGCAGCTTGGCACCGTTCTCCGCATCCAAGGCGCCGTCGCTCAGCTTGCCTGCACCTTCGCTCGCTTGTACGATGCCGTCGGATGCATCGCCAATGCTGGCAAAAACCGCCTCCGCATAAGCTTTTGTCACCTGCTGCGAAATTTCGGTTTGCAGCTTCTCGATGGCAGCTTGCCCGATTTTGGCTGCTAAGTAATTGCCGCTATCGTTGGACACATATCGGATAGCCGCAGGCTGCGGCTTCTCATCCAGCAGCGTGGTCGCTTGCTTGGAGAAGGACGCCGGAATTTCAATGACATAATAGTAATCCCCGTCCTGAACGCCTTTCTCCGCTTCAGCGCGGCTCACAAAAGCCCAATCAAATTCCGGATTCGCCTTCAATTCCTCCACCAAATCCTGTCCGACAGCCAGCGGTTTTCCTTCAAATTGTGCGCCGGCATCCTCATTCACGACCGCCACCGGCAGCTCACTCAGCTTCCCATACGGGTCCCAAAACGACCCAATCAACATCCCGCTGTACATAATCGGAATGAACAACACCCCAACAATCGGAATCAGGAGCTTGGGATTTCGGACAATCCGGCTTAACTCCTTGCCAAACAATGATAAACCTCGCATAGCGCTTTCCCCTCCATGAAAAATAATGAATAAATGACCAATATGGTTTTTCGGTCAATTCACTTCAAAAAAAAGGACTAGTCCACCTTCTCCAACTAGCCAACGCCCTTGTACCTCTGCCTGCACGTTTTCTTAACAAACCGCCGTCTCCGTACCTCTGCCTGCACGTTTCAGCCAACCTACTCCGCCACTCAGCTGGTTACAGACTTGCCTTACCTTACTTCACGCCTACACCTTCACGCAGCAAACTCGTAAAATAAGCCGCAAGCTCTTCACGCGACAGCTGGTGACTTCGGTTCCACTCGACGCCGATTGCAACATACAGCTTCAAGATCACAAAAGCAGTCAGCGCCGGATCAATATCGCGCAGCTCGTTCTTCTCAATTGCAAGCTCAATCTCATGCTGGATAAAAGCGTAAATGGCCTGTTCAAGCCTCGCCACGCCATCTTTCGCCATAGGCGTACCCAAATCGCGAATCTCCTGCGACAATTTCACGATGAGCTCATGCTTCTCGCGAAACAGCAGCAGCTCGTGCAGCACAGCTGCTAAGTTATCGAAGAAATTCCGCTTTCGGTCAATCGTGCGCTCCGCCAAGCTCCGAAGCTCGGCAGCCAGCTGCCCGATGATTTCATTAAACAAGTCTTCCTTCGTTGCAAAAAAAGTATAAATCGTTCCCTTGCCGACTGCAGCGATTTTGGAAACCAGCTCCATCGTTGTCGCCTTATAACCAAACATGGCAAACGATTTCCCCGCCGCCTCCACAATTTGCATTCTGCGATCGACCGGTTTCTTCTGTTCCATTGCGCTGCAGCCTCCTTCTTCAACATGATATAGGTCATAATAGCACTGACTGACCAGAAACGCAATACGGTCATTCGGTCATAATCGTGATACGACTCTTCTATTCAATCGCTCCAATCTTCACCCGAAAGCGCAGCATCCACATTACTGCCCGCTGCCTCAAGCTCTTCTATCGTAAACAAAGCATGCAGCTTCAGTCCGGCTTCCTCGAGCTTCTTGCGCCCATCCGGATTCCGTTCGATGACACATATGACGTCTTCCACAATAGCGCCGGCTGCGCGCAATTCTGCAACACTAAGCAGGATCTGTCCGCCGGTTGTGACGACATCTTCCACAACGCATACGTTCTGGCCGCGCACTTCCGCGCCTTCCGCAAGCTTGCATGTCCCATAATTCTTCGCCTGCTTTCGTACGAAAGCCGCGGGGATATTCGTTTCCAGCGATAGAGCCGTCGCAACCGGGATACCACCCATCTCAAGTCCGGCAAGCACATCTATGCCAACAGGAATACATAAGGCCAGTTCACAGGCAATCGCACCAAGCAAGCGAGGGTTCGCTTCAAATAAATATTTGTCAAAATACGTCTCCGAAACTTGACCGGAACGCAGCGTAAAACTCCCCGACAAATGCGAGCTGTTATAAATCCCTTGTGCCAAATCATTTCTATTCATACCGTATCCCCCTCCGGCTGCCTAAGCTGCTCTCGTCATACCCTTACTTATACTCTTTCTCCAACTGCCTCAGCTGCTCAAGACCGCGCTCCGCCCAGCGCTTCAGACGGTCGATCGCCTCGATTTCAGCAGCAACTGCTCGTGTAAGCGACTCTTTGTACGATGGCACTTCTCCTGGGTAAAGTCCGCTGATATCACCGTAAGGTACATTCGTTTTCTCGGTGTAGCTAAGCGCTCTGCGTTCATGGAACATCGGTACATCGGGATTATAGGGATTGTGCAAATCCCCCTGCTCCGGGTGCTTCAATACCGCCAGTACTTTAATCAATGCGCGCGGTCCGCCTGTTTCCATAACTTCCCCTGCATAGTCGCCTGATTTATAGGTAAACGTTACGATAGAACCTTGTTCCGGAATAAACTTTTGATTTTGCTGCATTTTGTAACCACTCCATTCTTGTCCGTATTCGCCGCTTCGGCGAACCGCCTAATTTTTAGCATAGAATAAGGATGCAATCATACGCAAGTCTTAATTCCAATCTTGTGCTTCAAAGGGAAAACAGCGTAATATGAGATAGAGAGTTCTTAGGGATTCCTGAACCGGTAGAAGAAGCAGGTGATAATGTGCGAAAAAAAAGAGTATTGCTCCTTTCCGAAGGGTTCGGTTCCGGGCATACCCAAGCGGCTTACGCGCTTGCGGTAGGTCTTCGTTCACTTGATTCTACAATTCAGACTCGCGTCATTGAGCTGGGCAATTTTCTTAATCCGGTCATCGGCCCGCTGATTGTATCCGCATATCGCAAAACAGTGACTAAACAGCCAAAACTGCTCGGAAAGCTTTACCGCAGACAATATAAAAAATCACTAAACCGATTCGCTCAGCTGGCGCTGCATCGTATTTTCTACACACATACATCGCAGGTGATCGCCCAATTGAAGCCGGATCTGATCGTATGCACGCACCCGGTACCTAATGCAGTCGTTTCGCGGTTGAAGAGGCTTGGGCTGCAAGTTCCACTCTATACGCTCATTACCGATTATGATGCTCATGGCACGTGGACAAGCTCCGAGGTGACCAAATATCTGGTGTCCACCAATGAGGTGAAGACCAAGCTGACCGACCGCGGCATCTCACCCGGGCGAATTGAGGTTACCGGCATTCCGGTACATCCGAACTTCTGGCAAACGCATGACAAGTCGGAGCTGCAGGCGCAGTTTGATTTGAAACCATTGCCAACCGTCCTTATTATGGGCGGTGGTTGGGGGATTATGTACAGCGATGATTTGCTCAGCTACATGACCCGTTGGCGTGATAAGATTCAGCTGATCTATTGTGTCGGCAACAACGAGAAAGTACGCGAGCGGATGCTGGCCGATCCGAGCTTCCAGCATTCAAACATCAAGGTGCTTGGATTCACCAAAGAAATCAACAAGCTGATGGACGTCTCTGACCTGCTGATTACGAAGCCCGGCGGCATGACATGTACGGAAGGCTTGAGCAAAAGCATCCCGATGCTGTTCTACGAACCGATTCCGGGACAAGAAGAAGTGAACTGCGAATACTTCGTCGCGAGCGGTTTTGGCGAGATGCTAATCTCTTCTGAAACGATTGATAAATGGTTCGCCCTTATTCAAGAGCCTTATACCTCCGGACAGCACCGGCTTGATCTAATAAACAAACGCAACCAACAATACAATCCGATGGAATGCTCCCGCGCCGTCCTGCAGTTTCTGCAGTGACGGTTTTTTTCTGTTCGGTTTACTGGAACAAAAAAACCGGATAGGCCATAGGCCAATCCGGTTTCGATAGTTTACTTTAAAGCACGCTTCCGCCAAACAAGAAGCGGTTCTCCCATTGTCCGCCTGCGATGTCGTTAATACGAACGCCGCCGGATTCTGTAGAATACGTATGTAGGATTTGGCCATTTCCAAGGTAGATGCCTACGTGTGTGATGGTTTCAGTCGCTTTGTTGACGCCTGCATAGTTGGAAGCTTTCGAGCCTTTGTACTCCATGAAGAACATCAGGTCGCCGCGTTTCAGTGAACGCCAGTCGGATTTCGTTGCGCCTTTGGCTTTCACGTAATCGCCTTGCTTGCGCGAATCAGCAGGAAGCGTCAGGTTTGCTCCTTCGCGGAATGCCGTGCGTACGAAGTCGGAGCAATCGAATGTTGTAGTCGTATCACGATCAGAGCCGAACTCATATGGCGTTCCCCAATATTTCATGCCGGCTGCAATTGTGTTCTCGATCAATTGCGGTGCGCTCGGAGTTGTGCCTCCGCCGCCTGTGCCTGAACCAGGCTTCGTGCCGCTAGGCAAAGAGAAGCTTGCACCAAGCGATATGTACTGCTCACTTGAGCTGACATAACCTTTAACACCATTGGAATCCGTTACAGCAAACCATGCGCTGTTTGGCTGACCTGTGATCAGGACCGATTCACCTTTGCTCAGATAGCGTAGACGCGTGCCGTCTGTGGAAGCGGATTTACGGAACGAAACGGATGAAACGATCGATGCGTTATAGATGATTTCAATATATTTATCGGAAGAAGAGACATAAGCGATCGTGCCCAGAACGTCTTGCACTTTGTACCAGCTCGCGTTCGTTCGCTCCAAGATGACAACGTTATCGCCAGCCTTCAAGTATTTGTAAACGGTTGAAGATGTAGACGGTGCGCTGCGGAAACTTACGCTGGACTGAATTTCTCCGACGACAGGTGCTGGAGCCGGTGAGGCGCCCATCACTGCTGGCATGACAAGCAAAGTAGTCAGAATCAGAACAAGCAGTGATGCTGTAAACTTTTTCATTTTGGTCCTCCTTGTGTTGGTCATGCTGTAGGCTTTTTGCCCTAATGCCAATTGTACGGTTCTACGCAAGATGCATATATCGTCCACATGTCTCATTTGTCATCCTGCTCACTAGTCGAATAGCCCTACCACACGAACCTACAGACGCAAAAAAGACACCTCCTTATCAGAGATGTCTTCAAGCGGACCCAAGCATTTCCTATGTTTCACTCCGAAGTGCTTCAGTCCTATACGAAAGCCTAAAGCACTAGTTTCTTCCACGCCTTCTTCAATCATGTAAATAATTCCAATATCGTTCCCCTACGAATGTACTGCTAATTCCTTTCCAATTCCGGAAAAAATGCTTGAAGTTCTGATTCACTTTGGCTTTTCTTGGTCACCAGCATGAGGGTATCGTAACGGTTAGGAGAATCGATGACGGACTGATAATCAAGTTTCCCGATTGACGAGAAAATAGCCACATCCCCTGTATGGTAGTACAGATATAAAGATGCCTCGTCCTCATTATACGAACAGAATGCGATTTGTTTGGATTCCACGGGTACGAGCATAGCCAACGCCTCCCAAGTGTAAGATATCGCAAGGACATTACTATATATATCCAAATTGTAACCATAACAGCACTATAGTGAATCGATATCCTTACAAAATATTATTTATCCCAAATACTTAATGGCCAGCAGTGCATCAATAGGCGTATGCTCCAAGCCAAATGCGTGAACAAAAGCCGGATTTCGCTGATCATGCATGCCTTTCATAATGGTGACCTCATAACCCAGATCCTCCAGTTCTGCCGGCTCCCAGCCGCTGCGATGCGTTTGGAATTTCTCCCCGTTCAGTCCGAAGTGATCCACATACTGCTGCGGGAAGAAACCTCGCGGCGTATATATGATGACATGGTGCTTGGCAATCATTTCTGCCTTCTGCAGGAGCAAATGGGCATCATGCTTGGTGAAATGCTCGATGGAATCGATGAACGACACCGCTGAGAACGACTTTGGCACAAACAGCTTATTCATCTCCCTGGCATCCGCATTTAAGGGAATAATATGACTGGCATTCGTTGCCCGGTTAACCAGATAAGGCCGATGAATCTCAAGCGCGACAATATGTGCATAGGGAAAAGTGTCCAGCAGGACACAAGGCCCACTCCCGATATCGAGCAAGCTCTCCCTATTCGTAAGCTTCTGATGAAGCATTGCATTGAAATCTCGATCCGTTGTTTCGTATGCCACTTCTGCTACCTCCTTCGCCTGACAGCTCTTCTGTTAGTTTATGAGCATGTCCTTGCAATGTAACGGCACATGTACAAGAATAAAAAAACAGTCCCCGTACACCAATAGGCGCATAGGGACTGCTGTGTAACAGGATTGAGGTGCTAGTATCCGGAACCGGAAGCGGATAAGCCCGAGCCGCAGGACACGCAAAACTTGGCATTCAGCTCGTTCTCGGTTTTGCAGGTGTTGCAGATGACGACAATTTCGCCGACAGTCGTTTCACTCTTCGGTTCATCACCCAGTGCAGATCCGCAATCCGGGCAGAACTTCGTATCGAGCGCTACGACTTTGCCGCAGCTGCAAGTTTTCTCGAAACGGATCATCTTGATTCGCTCCTCAAGCTGACCGACTTCTACATGCAGCTCATCTACCTGTAAGCAGCAATTTGACACTTCATGCTCGGCAGAAGCCAAGTCATGCGCTTGATGCGCACGGTAAACCGCTGCTCCGATTGTTGCATACACTTTGTCGATTTCTCTTTCTTTACCGGAAATCTGCGCTTTCAGTTTCGTGATTTCAACGGTTTGCTGTGCTTTCTTCGCCGCTTCCGATGCACCTTGTTTGACTTTATCGAAAAAGGACATTTACGATCGACTCCTTCAACTATTCATCTACTATTGTCATTTTAACATAAACCGCCCTAACTGGTCATGCACATCCAAAGTCCTAATAAACGACAGAACCCTACAATAGGCTATTGCTATAGTTTATGTGCCGGACAAGTGCGCAAGAACATATATCGCATCACATAGCAAAAAAGGACTGCCGAGAAGCATCTCGGTCAGTCCTTTCGTCATATATGCGCGATGTAATGGATATAGACTATTCGGCTGGGTACATACGCTCGCGAATCGCTTTAACTTCAGCGCTCTCGAGGTACTCATCGTAGGACATCATACGATCGATTATACCGTTAGGCGTAATTTCGATAATGCGGTTCGCAATCGTTTGAACGAACTGATGGTCATGCGATGTGAAGATCAGCGTGCCATCGAAGTCGATCAAGCCATTGTTAAGCGCCGTAATGGATTCGAGATCCAAATGGTTCGTCGGTTCATCCATAAGAAGAACGTTCGAGCTGGACAGCATCATCTTGGACAGCATGCAGCGAACCTTCTCGCCCCCGGATAGTACGCTTGCTTTCTTAAGCGCCTCATCACCGGAGAAGAGCATACGGCCAAGGAAGCCGCGGATGAAGCTCTCATCTTGATCCTTCGAATACTGGCGCAGCCAGTCGACCAGGTTCGTATCTACACCGTCGAAATATGCTGAGTTTTCTTTAGGGAAATACGCTTGTGTCGTTGTAATCCCCCATTGGAACGTACCTGCATCCGGCTCCAACTCGCCTGTAAGCAATTGAAATAGGATCGTTTTCGGCAACGTGTTCGGTCCAACAAGTGCGATTTTGTCGCCTTTGTTGATTGAGATCGTCAGGTTGTCGATCAGATTCACACCGTCAACGGCCTTCGTTAAGCCTTCCGTCAGCAGCAATTGTTTGCCTGCCTCACGCTCCGGCTTGAAGTTGATAAACGGATATTTACGGCTTGATGGACGAATGTCATCAAGCGTGATTTTGTCAAGAAGCTTCTTACGGGAAGTCGCTTGCTTGGATTTGGATTTGTTCGCGCTGAAACGTTGAATGAACGCTTGCAGCTCCTTGACTTTGTCTTCCTTCTTCTTGTTGTTATCGCGCATGAGCGTCAGCGCCAATTGGCTGGACTCGTACCAGAAGTCGTAGTTACCGACATACATCTGGATTTTGCCGAAATCGATATCCGCAATGTGCGTACATACTTGGTTCAAGAAGTGACGGTCATGGGATACTACGATGACAGTGCCTTCATAGCGGGAGAGGAAATCCTCAAGCCAGCCGATGGATTGCATGTCAAGATGGTTGGTAGGCTCATCGAGCAATAGAATGTTCGGTTCACCGAACAATGCTTGTGCCAAGAGCACGCGGACTTTCTCGTTACCGGAAAGCTCAGCCATTTTCTTGTCATGCAGATCCGGCGTAATACCGAGACCGTTCAACATACCTGCTGCTTCGGACTCCGCTTCCCAGCCGTTCATGTCTGCGAATTCCGCTTCCAATTCGCCTGCACGCATGCCGTCTTCATCGGTGAATTCCGCTTTCGCATAGATCGCGTCTTTCTCTTTCATGACTTCATATAGCTTCTTGTGACCCATAATAACCGTTTCGAGTACGAGGAAATCATCGTATTCGTAATGGTTCTGCTTCAGGACCGCATAGCGTTCGCCTGGTGTAATATGAACCTCGCCGCTCGTTTGCTCTACTTCGCCGGAAAGAATCTTCAGAAACGTCGATTTGCCTGCGCCGTTTGCACCAATCAAGCCGTAGCAGTTGCCAGGCGTAAATTTAATATTTACATCTTCAAATAGCGCACGCTTACCGAAACGAAGCGTTATGCCGCTTGTACTAATCATTGTAAACAATCCCGTCCTTCACTAAAAGTTCTACTCATCACACCATTATAGCATAAAATCGCGAAGGATTGCCTACTTGTTATCATTTAATCGAACGGTTTCCCCATGAGGCAGGATCATAACGGTTCCTCGCGGCAGCGAAAGCCGCTTGCTCTCTGCCTCCAGTCGATCCAATGCTTCACGCGGTGTGTCATCGGCTAATTTATACGAGCCGTAATGCATCGGAACGAACCGCTTGGCACGCACATCGAGGAAGGCTTGCAGCGCCTCCTCAGGCGTCACATGCTGCTGTCCCATGAACCATTCCGGTTCATAAGCACCGATCGGCATCAGCGCAACATCGATATCGAAACGATTTCCAATTTGTGTAAAACCGTCGAAATACCCGCTGTCCCCGGCAAAATATACCGTAGGCGCCAGTTCAGATTCGATGATGAATCCACCCCAGTGCGACTTGTTCGTGTCCGTCAAGGTACGGCGTGTCCAGTGCTGTGCCGGTACAAAAGTAAACGTAATGCCGCTGATTGAAGCCGACTGCCACCACTCGAGCTCAATAATGGAGGAGAAGCCTTTGCGACGCAGCTTATTTGCCAGCCCGACAGGTACGATCAACGTTTTGCTGCCTTTGAGCTGTTCGAGTGATTTCATATGAAGATGATCATAATGAGAATGAGAAATTAATACGACATCGATTGGCGGTACATCTTGAATCGCGAGACCCGGCGTAGACAGACGGCGTTGCAACGCAAGCTTATCGGCCCAAATCGGATCGGTCATTATATTAAGACCAGCGTGCTGGATTAGAAATGTAGAGTGGCCGATCCATGTCAACGATGGCTCAGCCGAATTGGAATGCAAATAAATCAAGTCCGGATCTGCGGTCGGGACGGTATAGGAATAATCTTTGTGCTTGATTTTGCCTGCGCGTTCCCGGCGCCATTGTCTGACTTCCTTGAACGTCTTCGGTACGGCTTCCGAATTCATATTTTCAAACCGCATGGTGCTCACGTCTCCCGTCGTGTTGTCAGTTACCTGTCTCTATACGGCTGCATGATACAACCATTCTCTATTTTCAAAGATACCAAGCTTAAATCGATTACGCAAACAGCGTTCAGCAGTTTGAATTTCAATTGTGGTACCCTTGCCAAATGGTTTACAATATAGTCTAACAATGAACGGGAATGGGGGAAAACCATATGAAATTACTTGGTATTGAACCGACGCCAAGTCCAAATACAATGAAATTGAATGTGAACGAGAAGCTTCCTTCCGGGCAGCGCTTTAGCCTTGCCCTAAGTGATGCCGACAGTGCGGCTGAACCGCTGCGCAGCCTGCTTCGCATTGACGGCGTGCGCGGCTTGTTCCGCACGACGGATTTTATCGCGCTCGACCGGAAGCCGGGGGCGGACTGGGAGCGGATTCTGGCCGAAGCGCGGCGCATCCTTGCGAGCGGCGATGAGGCCGGCTCGTCCGAAGGCTCTGGCGCGGGCACTGGCGCAGCCGTGCCCGGCGCAGAGAGCTTCGGCGAGGCGCACGCGTTCGTGCAGCTGTATCGGGGCATTCCGATGCAGGTGCGCGTACGCACGCCCGGCGGCGAAGCGCGTGCGGCGCTGCCCGCGCAGTTCACGGAGGCGGTGACGCGGGCAGCCGCCTCTTCGATGATTCGCGAGCGAATGCTGGAGGAGCTCGGGGTCCGCTACGGCGAGCCCGATGAGATTGCAGCGGAGCTCGTGCGCGAGCTTGAAGCCGCTTATCCGCAGGAGCGGCTCGAGGAACTTATCGCGGCAGCGATCGCGCTCGGCGCCGCGCCTGCCGATGCGCCGGCGGCCCCGGCTGCGCGGCCTGCGCCGCTGTCGGCAGAGCAGCTCGCCGAGCGGCTCGCATCGCCGGAGTGGAGCGTGCGCTACGAGGCGCTCTCGCGCACGGCGCCGGAGCCGGCGATGCTCCCGCTGCTCGCCCAAGCCATATCCGACGACAACGTCTCCATCCGGAGACTGGCCGTCGTCTATCTGGGCGAGCTGCGCCTGCCGGAGGCGATGCCGCTCCTCATCGCGGCCCTGCGCGACGCTTCCGCGTCCGTGCGGCGCACCGCCGGCGACACGCTATCGGATCTTGGCGACCCCGCCGCGATCCCAGCCATGATCGAAGCGCTGCGCGACCGCAACAAGCTCGTCCGCTGGCGGGCCGCACGCTTCCTCTATGAAGTCGGCGACGACTCCGCGGCAGAGGCGCTGCAAGCAGCTGCGGCTGACCCGGAATTCGAGGTCAGCCTGCAGGCGCGCATCGCCCTGGAACGAATCGAGCGCGGCGAGGAAGCTGCCGGATCGGTCTGGCAGCAGATGACAGCACAAAGAAGTAGCAAACCACAACCTTAATTACTTGGTCTGCTAACTTCGGCTTTGGCTTTGGCTTTGGCTTTGGCTCTGGCTTTAGCTTCGGCTCTGGCTTTAGGATAAGCTTTAGCTTTAGCCTTTAGCCTTTAGCCTTTAGCCTTTAACCTTTAGCTTCGGCTTCGGCTTTGGTGTTATTGTTGGTATCGGTTGGTGTTGGTGTTGGTGTTGGTGTCGATGTCGGTATCGGTGTTGGTGTCGGTGTCGGTGTCGGTGTCGGTGTCGGTGTTGGTATCGGTGTCGGTATCGGTGTTGGTGTCGGTGTTGGTGTTGGTGTTGGTGTTGGTGTTGGTGTTGGTGTTGGTGTTGGTGTCCGTGTCGGTGTCCGTGTCGGTGTTGGTATTGGTATGTGTCGATGTTGGTGTCGATTTCGGTGTCGATGTCGGTGTCGATGTCGGTGTTGGTGCGGGTATTGATGTCGGTGTCGATGTCGATGTCGGTGTTGGTGCGGGTATTGGTGTCGATGTCGGTGTTGGTGCGGGTATTGATGTCGGTGTCGATGTCGATGTCGATGTCGGTGTTGGTGCGGGTATTGGTGTGGTTGTGGGTGTTGCTCAAATCGTGATTTGGAGACGATAATGTTGCATAAAGTGCAACATATCGACCGATTTAATGCCGAAACTCCGATTATGTTGCATAAACTGCAACATTTCTCAGAAGTTGAGGCCCAAATCGTGATATGGAGACGATAATGTTGCATAAAGTGCAACATATCAACCGATTTAATGCCGAATCTCCGATTATATTGCATGTAATGCAACATTTCTCAGAAAAGGCGCGAGGGCGGCCATAGAGTAGCGCCGATCTAGCGGTAATCTGTCTCAAAAGCGCCAGGAATCTAGCAGCTATCAGTTACCTATTGCCTATTGCCTGTTGCCTATTGCCCGTTGCCTGTTACCCGCAGTCCGCACCAGGCCACGATGGATGCCACAAATAAAAGGAGCTAAGCACTTTCAGATGCTTAGCTCCTTTATTTCAATCAAACGAATTTGCGGTGGGAAAGCCCCTACTTGTTTCTCGCGCTGAACCCGCTATCGCGTCATCGGATACGCTTTATCCCAGCTGTGATCCTGCTTCATGAAGCGATCATTTTTCAAGAAATACGTACGACTGACTTCACCGGGCCGATCCGGAAGCGGATCATCCCAAGTCACGTCCATATGATGCCAGCCGTTATTCAGGCGTACCAAATTCCAAAGATGGCTTCCGGAATTCACCTTGCCTTCCACGATTCTCGACTCCACACCTGCATGCGACAGCATACGGTAGGCCAGCAGAGAGTACCCTTGACAGACGGCCGTACCAGTTTCAAGCGCATCCATCGCCGTGTATCGCTGCAGCGTTGTATCGTACGCCACATGCTTCACAATCCAATCGTGAATGTAGGTCACCTTCTCGAGCGGATCCATTTTGTCCACGACAATCGAAGGCAATGCTTGAGCAATTAATTGATCCACGCGTCTCGTTTGCTCTGCTGTCTCACGATAGGTAATGGTCAGCTTAATCTTCGCATTCGTGCCCCATGTGCGAATCGTATAGAGATACGAATCCACAATATAGGCAATATAATCGTCGGCCGCGAAGGTATCGCGTATAAGCATCGGGAATTGCTCGGACAACGCTGTGCGATTCCCATCGTAGGATATGGAGATTTCCGGCTTCTGCTCGAGCAGCTGCTGCAATATTTCTGCTTTAAGCTCTTGAAGTGTCGTGCTATTCGATGCCGCTTGGACGACTTTAATTTCTCGAAAATCCGAACCAAGTCCCACGAACAGAATCAAAGAGACGAGGGCCAATCGTATCATCAATCGGTGCATGTCCATTTGACTCCCTTCTACCTGCCTCTTGGCTTACCTAAATCCATTATAGCAAAGTGGAATGGATGGAATAAAGCAAAGAAGGAAAATATGGGAAATTAGTTCGATTTTCGATATTACACAACCGTAACTCTATTAAGCGTCAATAAAGCCGATTCTTCAATCTCCAGCCCGCTGAAAAGAATGCCCTCTGTCATCAACTGCTCCCCTGTACGCACTACCGGTTCCTCATGATTCTCGCTGGATAGGTACGTCAGTTGATAGGCTGCAGCCGCGTCCAGTCCCTGCATGTGAATCGAACGAGTCGCTTCTGTGCCGGGCAGACGGAACACGAACAGCAAATGCTCCTCACCGCTTTGTTGACTGTATTGAAAAGCAGACCAGCAATCGCCAAGGCCGCCTCTTACCGGCTGCCCGGTCAACCGATACATATCAGCCGAGCGGACAAAAGGCTTCACCGTTTGTTGGTAGACATCAATGTGATGCGCAAGCCGTTCACGCATCCACTCCGGCATCTGCGGAAGCTTCTGCGAAATGCCGAAGCCGCGAAGCATCGCAATTCGCGTATAATAGTCGAATTGATAGGACTTCAAATCGGGTGAATTCGGGTGAAATTGCTGCTTCTCATAATTCCATAGAAATTCGGAATAGCTCCAGTGCAAGCAGACATCCGCCGCCAGCATCGTAGTTGCTCCCCAGAAAACTTGCAGACTATGCTCCGGCCAATCCGGATCGCTTAAGAAGGTTGTATGGGTATGACTCATCATCCCGAGATCAATACGAAGCCCGCCGGAGGAGCAGTTTTCCAAAATCACCTCAGGATGTTTAGCACGAACGCGATCGAGCATCCGATAGTAACCGTTGTAATGCTCGAATAGTCCGTCTCCGGCACCGTGACCATGGTCGGTACAATTACAGCCCGCTTGCGGATCCAAGTTAAAGTCCAGTTTGATCCACTGACAGTTGTAGCCTTCGATCAAACCATCCAATGTGCTTAAAGCCCACTCCTCTACTTCCGGATTGCCAAAGCAGAGATAACCAAGCTGCTCTCCATCTCTGCGTGCGGGGAAGGATGGATGGCGCTTCGATAAATGCGCGGATTTGCCCAGCGCTTCGATCTCGCACCACAGTCCAAAATTCATCCCGAGCTCATGCACGTAATCCGACAACGCACGAATGCCGCTTGGAAAACGCGTCGTATTCACCATTTCCCAATCACCTCGGTTCTCGAACCATTCTGAAGCTGCTTCAGATGGCCCGAACCAACCGGCATCCAGCGTACAAATTTCAATGCCGAGCTTCGCCGCTTCAGCCGCATTGGCACGGAATACGTCCTCGTTAATCGTCTTGTCCTCGTAGCTCCACCAATGATTCCATTCTGCCGGGAGAGAACGGGAGAATTCATTGCTCACATACCAATGCTTGCGTCCCACTCGAGCAAATTGGATTGACGTACTGTTAAGCTCGCCGCCGCTTCCTGCCGCAATGGCGACATGAATGCCCTCCATGGTTTGTCCCGGCTGCAGCACTTTGGCGAATTCCCAATCATTCAGCCCCCCGCTCACTTCAAAAAGCTTACGTCTTGCGCTTTCTTCGCTCACCTCAGCTCGTTCACAGCGCAAAATCCAATTGCCGGACCACATCGGCGATACCGTTAACAAGTCGCCATCAATCCCTATGAGACTCATCCAAGGGTGCATGTCCTTCGACGAGCGTCCTTGCCTTGTTTGCAAAATAACATCCTCATCCGCCAGCAGCATGCGAACCGGTTCGAACTCGGCTCCCCACTCGCTCTTGTAGTGCATTAGCGTCCACGAATCCTCGGGAAGCCGCAGCCGGAAGGAGTCCACTCGTTCAATGGTCACGGATTCCATTCCTTCATTACGCACCGATACCCAACGCTCCACCAGTGAGGTTTTCTCATAAGCCAACACATGACTTTCTATGACCAAATCCAGCGCGCCGCCATAATGATAGATGGACACGTTATGCAGCGCACCATCTGCCGCAGCTCTCTCTTCTGTCCCTATTGATCGAATACCATCCGTTTGACCATCAATCCTCAGGCTATTCACAACTACCGCAAAATCCGTCCCAGCAATCACTTGCGCCAATCTATTCACCTAGTACACGCTCCTAGTTATGTCATTGCAACAACTGCGCCTATCTCTTCAACCGCAAGCAAAAGGCCGCACCTTAAAGTAGAAATTCTACTTTAAAGCACAGCCTCCTCTTCCCTATTTCTTCGAAATAATTTCGTTCACTTGCTCATCCATTTTCTGCAGCGCTTCGTCGACTGTTATCTTGTTTGCAAAAATTTGATCGACCAGCGGCGTAATCGCTTTATCTTGCGCTTCACGCCATCTGAGGTGATAGATATCGCCGATGTTGCCGTATTTCATCCAGTCGAAGCGAGCCGTTTGGTAGCCTTCCGGCGCCCATGCCGGTGTTTCCACCTTCGAGAGTGCTGTTTTGTTGATCGGAATCCACGATTGCTGCTTCGCCAGCGTTTCTTGGTTCTCGGTCATCGTCCATTTAATGAATTCCCATGCTTGATCCGGGTGCTTCGACTTCTCCGTCATCGCATAACCGCCCATCCAGTATGGAACGACACGTTTGTCTTCCCACTTCGGCATTGGCGCCATATCCCAGTGCAAGTCCTTCTTCTCTTTGAGGTTACCCAGATCCCAGTCACCGCCAACATACATGGCAATTTTGCCTGTCAAGAAGTCGCCGCCAAGGGCATTCGATTGTGCCGCATCCGGCGCAACATGATGCTTGTAGATCAGATCCTGCAAGTATTGCAGCGCATTCTTCGTCTCCGGCGTATTAAATGTCAGCTTCTCCGGATCGTGAATGTTCGGTGCCAATACCCCGCCTTGCTCTTGGCTAAGCGCCATCCAGCCCCACCATGCGCCAAGGGACATGCTCGTGCCGAACTGCACCGTTTTGTCGCCTTCTTTGATTGTCAGCTTCTGAGCGGCCGCGAGGTAATCATCCCAGTTCCAGTTCTCGTTCGGGTATGCGACATTCGCTTTGTCGAACAAGTCTTTGTTATAGTACATGACTAGCGTTTGATAGTTTTCCGGTGCAACATACATGTTGCTGCCATCAAATTTGAACGGCTCGAACAACTTCTCGTCGTAGTCGGCCATCTTAAGATCGCGGTCGAAGTATGGCTGAAGATTTTTCATAAGTCCTTTTTTGTACCAGGCATAGGCAGGCACATCCCAGTAGAACAAATCTACAGGCGAGTTCGAAGCAAGGGACATCTCGATTTTCTTGAACGTTTCGTCCCAAGGCAGGAGCGTCATTTTTACTTGAATGTTCGGGTGTGTATCGTTAAAGCGTTTCACTTTATCTTTCTCTTCTTCATCTAAAGCGGGGCCGTTCGACCAACGGATGAAATTGAGTTCAACCTTCTCATCCTTGCTGCCTGTGTTGCCGTTGTCATTCCCGCCGCAGCCATACAAGACCGTGGACAGTGCCATGACGAGCGTCATTACTAAAGCCAGCTTACGTTTGCGAAACATACAGATCCCTCTTTTCTCTGTTTTACGTTATGGTTGTCAACCTTTAACGCCGGTAAATACCATGCCCTTGACGAAAATCTTCTGGCAAAGGAAGTACAGAATGACACATGGAGCGATCGCATAAAGCGATGCAGCCATCAGGAGATGAAGATCAGGTGCGCTTCTTGCAGAGCCTTGGAAGTAGGACAGACCCAGCGCCAATGTACGCTTATTCTCATCCGTCAAATAAATGAGCGGCCCCATAAAATCATTCCAAGTCCCCATGAACGTGAACACGCCTACCGTAACAAGCACCGGCTTGCTGAGCGGAACCATGATCCGCGCCCATATGCCATACGTGTTGCATCCATCGATTCGCGCCGAATCCTCGAGCTCGTAGGGGATACCCATGAAGAACTGCCGCATCATGAAGATGAAGAAGGCGCTTCCAAACCATGCAGGAATGATGAGCGGCAGGAAGGTATCCACCCAGCCCAGCTTGTTGAAGAACAGATAAATCGGCACCATCGTTACGGCGCTCGGCAGCATCATCGTCGCCAGCAGCACGAGGAAGATGAAGTTGCGTCCGGGCGCATTCAGCCGCGAGAAGCCATACGCGGCGAAGGAGCAAGAGAACAGCGTTCCGATCATGACGAATACGACAATGAAGAGCGAGTTCTTCGTATATAAGCCAAA
Organism: Paenibacillus sp. J22R3; assembly: GCF_056269305.1. Taxonomy (NCBI): domain Bacteria; kingdom Bacillati; phylum Bacillota; class Bacilli; order Caryophanales; family Paenibacillaceae; genus Paenibacillus; species Paenibacillus sp. J22R3. Next base: position 415,155 of record NZ_JBWDNS010000003.1, read on the forward strand.
CGGAAAGGTTGTAAAAGCTTCCACGTAGTTATGCCATTGCATCGGCTGCGGGATCCACTGCGGCGGGAAGATGTAGACGTCCGCTTTGAGCTTCAATGAAGTAGACAGCATCCACGCGAATGGAATCAGAATAATGATGGAGCCGATGCAGAGCAGCAGATAGCTGAATAGTTTGGACATGAGCTCTGACTGACTGCGAGAGAGCTTTCTACGGACAGGCGCATCTGTTTGTGTGATCGTGTTCATTATTTTCCCGACCTCCTGTTCCCTTCGTAGAAGACCCACATCGGCGATGATTTGAAGATGATTAACGTGAACGCCAGAATGATGAGGAAGAGCACCCAGGCCAGCGCGGACGCATAACCCATTTGCAAATAGTCAAAAGCATTACGATATAAGTACAGCACGCTGAACAACGTAGCGTTGTTCGGCCCGCCTGCCGTCATGATGAAGCCTTCCGTAAATACTTGAAGCGCTCCGATAATGCCGGTAATCAAATTGAAGAAAATAACAGGTGAGAGCATAGGCAGCGTAATATGCCGGAATTGCTTCCGTTTGTTCGCTCCGTCAATCTCCGCAGCCTCATAGAGATCCGTTGGAATGCCTTGCAGGCCGGCCAGATAGACCAGCATGCTTCCGCCAACGCCCCATAGTCCCATAATAATGATCGGCGGCAGTGCCCACTGTTCATCGATGAACCATTTCGGTCCCTCGAAACCGATTAAGCTGATGGCCCAGTTGATTAACCCGAAATCCGGATTGAAAATCCACTTCCACAGCAAGGCAACCGCAACACCCGACATGACCGCAGGCAAGTAGAAAATCGTTCGGAAGAAGAAGATACCCTTAATGTTCTTGTTAAGCAGCAGTGCCAGCGCCAAGGAAACGACCAGTCCCAGTGGTACGCTCACGACGGAGTAGATCATCGTTACCTTAAGCGATTGCCAGAACAAGGAGTCCTTGAACAATTCGATATAATTGTCCAGTCCGACCCATCTAGGCGTGCTCAGAATATCGTAGTCCGTAAAGCTGAAGTAGGCAGATGCCGCGATTGGTCCCAGCATGAAGAATAACAAGCCGAGTATCGCAGGACTCATAAACACGTAACCGTCGAGCGCTTCACGTCTGGACCGGGTCCACCATCTTTTCTTTGTGTTCATACTCGTCGTTCACCTCCAAGATCGATTGGAATTAAACTTATTTTCGGTTTTCCGAAACGTTTCGGATGCCCATCTGAAAAAGAGCGCTGCTGCTCTCCTCAATTCGCTCCCTACTACTAGCTTCCTAAGGTATCGCTCTCGTGCTCTCGCGGATAATTAATTCATTTTGCAATACGATTTTGCGGTCCATTTGGCGGTTCTCCATCATATCGATGACGAGCTGCGCTGCCTGGTAACCCATCTCGTATTTATCTTGACGGATAGTTGTCAGCTTCGGCGAGCAGTAGGCAGCTACCGGGATGTCGTCATAGCCGACGATGGACAACGTTTGCGGGACTTGCCGCTTCAGCTTCTCCATTGCGCGGAGCGCGCCGAGTACCATCAAGTCACTCGCCGAGAACACCGCCGTTACGTCGGGATGATTGAGCAGGATGCGATACATCGCCTCGCAGCCGCCGTCTTCTGAGAAGTTGCCGTCGAAGACGAGTTCCGGATCGTAAGGGATTCCGGCTTTCTCCAATGCTTGCTTGTAGCCCTGCAGCCTTCTGATGCTGACTGCCGCTTCGTTATGGCCGTTGATCATCGCGATCTTACGATGCCCTAGCTCAAGCAGATGATTGACCGCAAGCGTTGCCCCGTACACATTGTCCGTTGTAACATGGCCTGCGTTCTTGCTCTCGACCGGAATGTCGATCAGCACACACGGGTAATCGGCTTTGCTCACAATTTCCTCCAGGTACGGATCATTCACCCGTAAGCCGAACACAATTGCACCATCCACGCCGCGCTCCCTGCACAGATCCGAATAGGATTTCTTCAGCTGCTTCTTCGAGCTCGTGCTGAATAGCAGAATATCGTAATCGAGCATCGTCGAGCGGTCATTAATGCCGCACAAGATCTCGTAGGCGAGCGCATCCTTGACGCCTTCCCGGTTAATATCCGAGATGATGACGCCGATCGTTCTTGATTTCTTCATCACCAGACTTCTGGCAGCAGCGCTTGGTCGATAATTCATTTCTTCGGCAGCCTGCTTAATTTTCTTGCGCGTTTCCTCATTGACGTCGCTGTATCCGTTAAGCGCTCTTGATACAGTCGTAACCGACAATCCGGTTGCTTTAGCCAGGTCTTTAATGGTGGTCACAACTTGCACATCCTCTATCGAAACGTTTCGGGTTGATTATGGACTCAGTATAGGTCAAAATGACAGCGTTTGCAAGAGCAAAATTAGGGGACAAACACGGGGAACGACCGGCTGCTTGTACGTTAATTCGCCGCTGATGTGTTGCATTGGGAGCTACACATTTGCTAGATTCGGTGGCTTGTCGCTGATGTGTTGCTCTGAGAGCTACTCATTTGCTAGTTTCGCCGACTAACTGCTGATGTGTTGCCCTGGGGACTACACATTTGCTAAATTCGCCGACTAATTGCTGCGCGGTACCTGCTACTTCTCTTGCAGCTAATTTGCCGGTTTCCCGCCAATGTGCGGTACCTGCTACCTCTCTTGATGCTACTTTGCCCATTCTCCCACCAATGTGAGGTACCCGGTACCTCTCTTGATGCTACTTCCCTGGTATTCTCGCCAGCACGCTCTTCCCCACCGGTTAAACATAAATAAGAGCCATCTCAAAAGTTGCCGTGCACACTTTTGAGATAGCCCTTGAAGGACATTTTATACCTGCCGCCAGTCCAAAATGACCCCTAGGCATGGGCTTTTCGGGGCAGTAATCAGCTCCCAAGCTTCGGCAGCATCTTCTGCAGGAAACCGATGTGTGATCAGCTGTTCAGTCGTCAGCCAACCTTCTCGAATGGCCGCTATCGTAGCTGCCATTCGATCTGCCGACCAGCCGGATGGGGTATACAGCGTGATCTCCTGCTCGCGAAGCTTCTGGATATCGATCATCCCCGCTTCGCCTAGGTAGCCTGCCGAAACGAGGTGGCTGTCGTGTTTCATATGCGGCTGCAGCTTGCGGAAGGTATCGAGGCTGCCCACCGTGTCAATCACAATGGCGAGCTGCTTGTTCTCACTCTCCAGCACTTGCGCGGGATCGCTGATATGGCCATTGATCGGAGTGGCATAGCCTCCAGCAACGGCAAGCTTCAGCCTCTCCTCCCGATGTCCGAGCAGATAAACCTGCGCACCGCGATGAGCCAGCGTCTGTGCCGCCCATTGGCCAACGAGCCCGTCGCCGATTACAACCGCAATGTCTCCCTCCGAAACTGGCGGCCGCATGCCGCAGTTATAGCCGACCTGCGTAAGCACCGTGCCCGAGTAGGCTAGTGGCTCCGGCCCCTCCTCCGATAGCTTCCATACTTGGGAGCCGTCTGTAACGGCCGGATTGATATGACCGCCAAAATCAAAGTACATACCGTCTACTTTACTGACAGATGCGAATACGCGATCCCCCGCTTTTACATGTGTCACCGCTGCTCCGGTTGAAATAACACGCCCTACCTTCTGATAACCGGGTACATGCGGGAAAGGCCATGGCCCCCCATCCGTGTATGGAACCTCGCCAGAAATACGCTCCCCACGGAAGAAAGACGATTCGGTTCCGATGCTGATCCAGGAATATTCGAGCTCAATGACGACATCACGATCAGTAGGTTCAGGCACTTCTACGGTCCGAACGCTCACCACTTCTTTTGTTTCGAATACGACTGCCAGTGCTTTCATATTAAAAACCCTCCTGCAGGTTGAAGCAAATCTTGATTGCTTGCTGCGTTTTAAGAAGCTCAACGCCGCGTTTGTACTCCCTGAAAGAGAGCTCCACAGTTTGCAGACATTCCGTGTTGAAGGCCGGATTACTAAGTGCATCCAGCAGCAAGTGTCGGTCCCGCTTCGTAACGGGGTGATAGCGGTAAGATTCCAGCTTTGTTCCTTTGAACCAATACGATTCTGGGTACGTAATATTGCCCTTCAGCACGCCGAAGATGATCACATGTTCGTCGGTACGATCAAGCACGTTTTGCACCGATGCTGCATAGCCTACGCAATCGTATCCAAGATCGAATCTACGATCTCCGAGATCATCCGCATGTACTGCTTCGCCGTTCAGGGACAGCCCATTTACGAAATCAACGCGCTCTCTATTCACATCGATCGCCGTCACCTTTGCTCCCCAATGTGAAGCGAGCTGCATCGCCAGAATACCTGCCGGACCAAGTCCTGCAACTAACATCGTCTTGCCTTGCATATCATCAAACTGATCTAATCCATACATGACGCATTTGAGCAGCTCCGACGAAACGGCGCGCTTATCCGAGATGTTGTCCGGAAGCTTCAACAGGTCGTTCTCCCGGTAAGCCATGTATTCTGCATACGCGCCAAAGCCAGGTGATACATGCTCCAGCGCCACTACGCGATCACCGGGAACGAAGCCCTGTACGCTCGCGCCGACTGCTTCCACCACACCTACCGCTTCATGGCCAGGGAAGCCCGGGGGCAAGGGATAATCCGGCTGGCGATTCTGAATGAACATATCCTTGCCGCCCATCATATGCAAATCCCAGCGAGGACAGGTTGCTACAAGATGGATGCGAACTAGCAGTTGATCATCCTTGATTTCGGGAACCGGCACTTCAATGGATTCATACTGGTCAACACCTGTAATCTGGATCGCTTTCATGTGCGTCATCTCCTTATGGACTAGCCCTATTTGGCTGGTCCTGCTACTTCTTAGGATAAGCGCTTACAAGCAGGATGTCTTTGCACTCTATAGTGATGGTGAGGGTAATGCGATGCAATTCAACCGTTTACGGGCATTGTGGTGCATGATATGATTTGCACATCATTGACATGTTGAGAGCGGGGGCATATGGTGAGGATTCGAAAACATGGCTTAGCTGAAGTTGAAGGCGGTGTAGGCAGCCGCGCAGGAGGCGTTCATCCGTATGGTGAGCTTCTCTGCATTACAGAGGGTGAGGCTGATTTGGAATGGTCGGGGATGACGTATCATGCTGACGGAACTGCCTTATTTGTTATTTTGCCGAATACGCCACATCAGCTGGTTCAGCGGTCGCATCGACTATGTTATTGGTTTGTTGAATTTCATGAAGAGGATGCCGCTGCGCTGCCAAGTGTTGATCTGATTTATCGCTGGAACAGCATGCAATCGGACATCAGTTGGAGCAGTGCGCCTTATCCGGCGCTGCGTGCTGCTTTTGAGGCAGTCCGGATGCTGATGATGGCGGAAACCTCGCTTGCCCCGGCTATTTTTCAAGAAGCGCTCTTATCCGATCTGCGCAAACTGCTTGTGTTCATCCCTAATATCACGGTATTGACGCCGCAGTCTTCCAGCTACTCCTCGGGTGAGGTGCTCGTCACAGAGGTGCTGCGTTTCTTGGAATCGGTATTCCCACAATCGATTTCGCTGCAGACAATCGCCGATTATACCCACTACAATCCCTCGTATCTCGTGCGCCTATTCCGGCAGCATACCGGAAAGACACCGTTCAGTTACTTAAACGAGCTCCGCCTTGCGGCCGCTTCCCAGTATCTGCTGCATTCGGATATGACCGTGCAGCATGTCTCACAGGCATGCGGTTTCCAGAGCATTCATTACTTCAGCCGGACCTTTAAGAAACAATTCGGCGTGTCTCCAAGCGAGTGGCGAAGGCCGGCGCGGACTTGACTGGGTAAGAACATTGTTGCTATGAGTCGGATTCCCGACTCCCAGCAGCCTCGCGCTGACTCATGAGCAGCATCAGTTGCCGCTATATCCGAGCTCCCGCCAATGTAGACCTCTAGATCAGCTACTTTCTCCCATTTACCCGTTTTCCCGCCTAAGTAGACCTCTAGGTCAGCTACTTTCTCTCATTTCCCCGTATTCCCGCCAATGTAGACCTCTAGATCAGCTACTTTCTCCCATTTCCCCGTATTCCTGCCAATGTAGAACTCTAGGTCAGCTACTTTCTCCCATTTCCGCGTATTCCCGCCAATATAGACCTCTAGGTCAGCTACTTTCTACCATTCCCCGTTATTCCCGCCAATGTAGAACTCTAGATCAGCTACTCCCATTTCCGCGTATTCCTGCCAATATAGACCTCTAGATCAGCTACTTTCTCCCATTTCCCCGTATTTCCGCCAATATAGACCTCTAGATCAGCTACTTTCTATTAAGCATCAGTGAGGGTTGTTTGCTATTCCGAATTTTGGTGCGATGTATCCCCACCAGTGAGTTACTTGTCTATCGACCATCTGCGGCGTTTATTTGCTCCTACGAGTTTCGCCCAATTAAAGCCTAGGTTAGCTACTGTTCCGTTCATGAGCGGTACCCAGCACACGCCAATGTGCGGTACGCAGCACCTCTCTTCAGCCCAAACCCACCATTCCACCTCAATGAACGGTACTCAGTATCTCTCTTTCCTCCAAACCTACCTTTCCACGCCAATGTGCGGCACCTCGTACCGCTCTTCGGCCGACAAACGAACAAAAGGCTGCCCCCCTTCATCGATCGAATCAGATAACAGGCGCAGCCTTCAACAGCTAGATTCGCTCCAAGACCAGCACCCAGTCTTGGAAGATTTTAAACGCGCCGGTGCTCCATTTGCCGTCCGCATCTGGGACAATCGTCGGCCCGAAATCATGTTCGTCGCCTGTGGCCGGATCGAACATGAACGCGCGATAAGTCACATCCTGCTCGATGCCGAGCACTTCAACACCGCTGAAAGCGAGCAGGAACGGTGCATAGATGACGCGAACCTGCCCAGGAATGCCCGCCGCATAAGGCCTCGCCGTCACAGGCACGTCCTCTGCCACCGCATTCAGCCACTGCGGCTGCGGCTCGAAGGACCACCACGCGTACCGCTCGAGCAGCTTCCTCCCCAGTCCGACTTGCCGTGAGCCCGGCAGCTGAGCCGCTTCTCGCCAGAACATATGCCCCCATGCCACCCCATGCGGGGACGCGCCGTAAGGTTTATCCTCCGCATTCACCTGCCATATTCCATTCGCGCCATAGGTATGACCGCATGCTCCGCCGAGCATGCACGTCCAGAACGTGAAACGCTGAATATCTTGATAGCTTGTTCCGCCGATGCCCTCGTAGCATACCTCGGAATTGATAACTGGCGTACGCGGCTCCCTGGCAACCGACTCCTGAATCATACGGACCGTCGGCTCAAGCGAGATATAGGCGCCATGCCCGGTTTGCAGCATATCCAAATCCAGAACAGCAGCATCCTCCACCATGTTGTGCCCGTATTGCGTAGGGTGGATTGTGAGCAATCTGCCAAAAGGATCGGTCTCTTTGACATAAGCCGCCATAGCAGTCCATTCCTTGCGCAGCCGCTCCACGTAGAGCTGTTTCTGATCCGGATTCTTGAACGCATCCCACTGATAATACGGCATATCGGCCTCACCGCAGAGGCACCAAGCAACCGGATAAGCACCATATCGGGCGATCAAATACTCCCACTGCTTCTTGATCACATCACGTCCGGCAAAATCAAAATAATACCCCCAGCATGCCACAATACACGGAAGCAGTCCGGATTCCACCATCCACTCAATCTTCGGATCGGCAGCGTCGAAGAACGCCGGATTGATGCGAGCAAAACCTTCCTCCCAAGCCTGCCCGCCTTCATTGCTGCCGCGTGGATCGAATGGTCCCATGTCCGGATAGAGTCCGGCAACGACTTGTATGACGGTGAAGCCTTTCTCTACACGATCCTGTGACAGCCATTTGACATCCTCCGGCCACTTCAGCCGATCCGTCAAGGACATCCACCACGTATCGCCGAGCCAGAAGAACGGCTTGCCATCGGCATGCGCCAGATAGCTGCGACTTGCAGCAGCCCGCGGACTGCCATGCAGATACAGCGGATTATCGCCCGTATAGGCCGTAACCTCAATTGTTCCCTCTTGCCCGTGCAGACTGACATTAGTACTGTCCGAGCAAATCGTACGATACCGATGCACACCGACTTGATCAGAGGAATAGCGAAACTTCCACGTCTGCCCTCCGCCCCAGAACCCCGGCACCGCACGTTCCCTGCCGTTCGGAGAGGTAATAACAACTTGCATGCCGATATCGTTAAAAGGATCCGGATATGCCGTACCAGAGCGATACTCCCATTCCGTCACTTGATTTTGCATGATGCTGCTCGCCATTACCTCGATCAATCCCTTCATCAATTGAATTACCGCTCGATCACTGCTGCCTGTTGATGCGAATCGTCAAATCATACTGGAAATCCGGCAGCCGAATAACGGTTCCTGCCCCGCCGCTTATGCGCACAGATGGAGAATACTGGCCTGTTGCCGGATCGAAGCAGCGAATACGATAACTGCCATCCGGTAAATCAACAATCAGCTCCTCCGATACAAGCGGTGAGCCTGCACCGTCATCTGTCAGCTCTCTCTCGTCTGCCACGTAGATGTTGTACTCTTCGCCCGGAATCCCGAGCGTACATGTAACCGAATGTTTCGGCTCCCCAAGAACAAAGTCCGGCAACGGTCGCGCGTCTGCAAGATCGATAGAATGTACATATGCAGACAAATGCTTCATCCAAATCCGAATATGCCGCTGAGAAGAAGGCGTTCCGGCTTCAACGTAATTGATAATGGAAAAATCGATATAGTCATAATGGCAGCCGCTCATGAGTGTCGCCCACGCGCGCTTGCGATGAATCGTCCAACCGTCCGGATCCTTATACTGGCTGGCAACGTTATCTTCATCGAGATTAAGCGGCTTGCTCTCGTTCCGCGTAGCCAAACAAAAGTCCCGTACCTCGCGCAGCCGAAGCTGCTTCGACATGAACTCACCCATATGGTAGCCGCGTCCCCCGTAGGTCGTGTTCGGCAGCGGATGCATATTGACGATATCGATGCCGAAATCACCAAACGACAAGTCCGACGATTGCTCCCAAGGCTCATAGATGAACGCTTCTTGCCCTGCGATCATATGTTTGTTCGGCAAAAGAGCTTCCGTCTCGCGGATCACCTCGGCAATCGCCAACTGCCACGCATTGACCTCTTGCGACGTTGGCGGCGGATGCTCGCTGCTTCCCGAGAAACTTCCGCCTGGCTCATTGCAGATTTCGTAGAAAATATTATCGTAGCGGTTCGTTTCCTCTACGATCTTCCGAACATGTGCGAGCTGGCGCTGAAACAGCTTCGGTGCGCGCATCGTATTGTAATCGGTCCACGGAATGGACTCCACGTCGCTGATATTGTTCGCGGCGTTAAGCGGATTGAGATTCCAGACGCTGTCCCCATAAGTATTGCTCAGCAGCACAACCTCTACGATAATGCCATAATCGGATGCGAGTGATAGAAAACGGTGAAGGCGATCAAAGAACTCCGGATTCCAGGCATCCAAATCATACTTTGGCTGCCAATCTAACGCTTTCTCCGGCCCCACTCGAGGATAAGGGGCGATATAATCCGGCGATTCCGGCTTGCAGGTGGAATAGGGATTGCAGTGACTTTGCTGCTCACGAAACAGCATGAATAACCTCGTGAGTGTCTGCTGCTTCTCATGAGCATCTGCCAGATATTTGGCGAAGTCGAACGGGCGGTTGATGACCGCGCCGTAATGCTCTGTTGCGCATACGAGAACCAGCGGTTTGCCGCGAAACTCGAACACGCGGCTGTTCCTCGGATGTTGGCGAATCGGAATAGCCACTGCACACACAGCTCCTTTCATCCTCGCTCAAATGTGGAGAATCGTTCCAGCTTCCTTATGAAACCAGGGCGCGCAAGCACTTCTCTGTTCACAACATTGACAGGCGCTGTGCCGCTTGCAGCATCCATAATGGCATTTGTGGTATCCGCCCATAATCCTTCAACCATCTCCTCCGTCCAACACAGACTGTGCGGCGTAACAATCACATTGTCCATATGAAGGAGCGGCGAGTCGCTGATAAACGGTTCTTCCTCGAATACATCCAGCCCGGCGCCGCCAATCCAGCCTTCTTGCAACGCTCTCACCATTGCTTGCTCATCCACGATACCGCCACGCGCCGTATTGATCAGGAAAGCAGATCGTTTCATAGCCCGCAGCTGATCGTATGAAATGAGGCGGAACGTCTCCTTAGATAAGAAACAGTTGATCGTCAGATAATCCGAACGTTCGCATAAGGTCTGCAGGTCAACAAGCTCCACGCCATACGAGGCAGCCACTGCCGGATCAGCATAGGGGTCGTAAGCGATCATCTTCATCTCGAACCCTCGCGTCATACGGAACAATTCCTTCGCTATGTTGCCGAGTCCGACGGAGCCAAGGGTCTGGCCGGTAATGCGGTAGCCCGGATAATCAATTCGATCCTGCCATCGTTTCTCCGCGATCAGCCTGCTCTTCACGGGGAGTCGATGAGCAAGCGCCAGCATATGCGTCATGATGGCATACGCCACCGGCTTGCGAATGCCTTGAGGTGTAATCGTGACTGCGATGTCAGCCTCCGTGCAAGCTTGCACATCCACCATGTCATAGCCGACGCCATAACGCGCAATGACGATCAAGCGATCTGCGGCGGCAGTCAGTGCATCCGCCGTGTAACGAGGCGTCAAGCTGATTACACCATCGTAGTGCTGCAATTGCTCGACAGTCACCGAGTTCAGGTGCTCGTCGAAGTAAGACTGCTCAATATGCTTGATCCGAGAAATTCGCTGTGTACCTTCAAGTCCGAAGGCCGGCTCTCCTCGGCTGTTCAAGAAATCACGCGTGAGTCCGAGCTGAAAGGTCGCCACCTCGCGTCGCCTCCTTCCTACTCCATTTGGAATACGATGCGATCCAGCACTTCCATGCCGCCTGTCGTCACATCTGTCACCAGCACATCCGACATGTACGCTTCCCATCTCGCGGTGTCCGGATTAGCTTGAAACCGCGCCCATGCCGGAGCAAAAGCATCTTCGGATTCGATCGTCGCATACAGCCTGTTTTCCTTCATAAAGGTAATGAAATTGCTGAAGCCTGCCTCTCGCAGGGCGGCGATAACCTCGGGCCAGACAGCTTCATGACGCCGGATGTACTCCTCTTCCATCCCGCGCTTGCACTCGTAGAAGAACATATACTTCGTTTTAGCCAATGCGCTCGACCTTCTTTCCGATTTGGTAAGCAGCCTCGATAATCTCCATCGTCTTCAAATATTCCTCACCCGAGGTAACAAACGGCAATCCGCTCTCAATGCCTTCGATAAAATGCTGATGCAGCCGATTATGCGACTCTTGAAAAGCTTCCTGCGGACGCGGGATCTGTTCCACAGTGCCATCCGTTCGAAGCAAGAGCATTTCGCCGTCTGCGTTCAAGCGAAGCGTTGCCTCGCTCCCCTCGATCACCACGTACTCCATCAAATTCTCGCCGCCCGGCAGCGTATAGCTCCCGTCCCGAAATTCCCGCGAAGCCCATGAAGCTTCCAGCATGCCGGTCATTGCCGCATGATGGAAGATGACAATCGCCAGATCATCGCCTTTAATATGGGGGCTGACCCTCTTCGTGACGGCGGTAATACCATCAGGCTCTCCGAACAACGACCTGTAGCTGTCGATGTAATGCGGCCCCATCTCATATAGCAGCAGACGCTCCATATCGCGGAAGTAGGGCTGCGTCATCTGAGCGGGATCGTCGAAGCGCGGAGTGAAGAACCATTTTGCGCTGATTTTGGCATACGACACCTCACCAAGAACGCCGCTCTCCAGCACGCGCTTCATCGCAAGATAATGGCCCTGCCAGCGCCAGCCTTCGGCTACCATGAGCCGAACTCCGTTCTCTCGGCAGATGGCAACCATCCTGCGGCATTCCTCGAGCGTAGGGGCAAAAGGCTTCTGGCATAACACATGCTTGCCGGCGCGAGCCGCTATCTCCACCATCTCCAGATGCGTGTTGGGGCGTGTGATAACGTCGACAATATCGATACCCGGATGCCGGACGGCTTCGTGCAAGGACGCGTAGAGCTGATCTTGAGATAATCGGTACATCAGAGCTTTCCTCGCCAGCTTCGGCGGATTGCGATCTGCGATTGCCGCAATGCGAACATTGCTTAATGAGCCCCATGCTTGAAAATGAACATCGGACCAGTAGCCCATGCCCACCATACAAACGTTCCATTTTCGCTCCATTTCAACCTTGGCTCCTTCTCCATTCGTTTCGATTTCGCATTAGAACCACAGATGGGGCTTCGGGTCTCGCCCGACTGCGCGCATCGCGCTTTCCATGGATCGGATCATGAGGCCGATGTCGGAGCCAAGCCCCACCATGTTGAAGCCTTGCTCCTGCCTGAGCTTCGCATCCTCCGCGTTCATGCTCATGATGCCTGAAGCGATGCCCAGCTTGGCTGCAGCGGTTCGCACATTCAGAATGACCTCAGCTATGCCGGGTCCTTCCCAATCCCCTAAGTATCCGTAGGATGCCGACAAATCCGCAGGTCCGAAGAAGATGGCTTCAAGCCCCGGAACCTGCAAAATCTGCTCGATGTCGTCCACTGCATCCTTCGTTTCGATCAGCGGGATGATGAGCGTTTCCTCGTTCGCATCCTTCAAGTAATCCTGCATCCCCATTCCCCATTTGACGGACCGTTCGCCTCCGATGCCTCGCACTCCCTCTGTTGGATAACGGCCGTAGCTCATGCCTTCCTCCATATCCTCTCGACTTCGAACAAGCGGAAGCAGCACGCCATGTGCGCCAAGATCGAGTACCCTCTTCACGATACCCTGCTCGATACTCGGTACCCGAACAAGCACTGCTGTGTCCGAACCTCGGACCGTTCTCACATGCTCCATGACTTCCTTCAAGTCCAAATGTCCATGCTCCATGTCCACGCATATCCAGTCCGTGCCCATCATGATTGCCGCCTCGGTGATGGACGGACTTTCAAGCGTTATCCATACACCTGTTGTTGGCTGGTTTGCTTGCAGTTTACGACGTAACGGGTTCCGCGCCGTTCTATTGACCGCCAAACGTACTCCTCCTTACCTTTACAGCAATTCCTCGATTGCTGCGCGGCTTTCTGTGTGTATAATCTAATTGTAGCGCTTTCAACACCGCTGTCAGTGACGATTCTTTACCTGTTATCTACGCTATTTGACTTTAGAGAAGGACGGGGAGCTGCGGTATGCGAACGTCGTATTATTTTGACAATATCGAGGAGCCTGTTATCCTTCCCTTCACACCGCTCGCTGTCTCGCGCAAGCTGCCGTATCAGCTGTGTACGGTGGGGCATGTTCATTTCGCCGAGAAGTTCTACACCGAACGGGAGAAACAGAAAAACTACCAAATCATCTTCACCGATGAAGGCAGCGGCATCCTAACCTATGAAGGCAAAAAGGTTGTGCTGGACCGTGGCAAAGTCGCCTTAATCAACTGTTTCGGCCATCATCATTATCAAACCGGCGATTCCGGCGTATGGAAATATCGGTTTTTACATATCAAGGGCAGCGGCGTGCCTGCCTTCTACGATACGATCAACCCGAGCGGCTTGACCCCGATCACGCTGCAGCATTCTTCGGAGTTTAATAGCTGTTTTGACAAAATCATGCGGTACGTCGAGGCCGGCGATCATCAGAGCGATCTTGCGATTCCGGTGCTTATTATGAGAATCCTGACGGAGCTGTCCTTGAATCGCAATCGCGGCGAAGGCGCCCGGAAGACGGAATATCACCAGCAGGTGATTGAGTCTGCGATCCGTTTCATGGAGGAGCAGCTGAGCCGAGGCGATTTCAGCGTAGCCGAGGTCGCGAGACATGCGGGCTTCAACGAGAGCTACTTCTCCCGCCTCTTCAAACGAATGACCGGCACCTCGACACAGGAGTACCTGATGCGGCTGCGTATAGACCGGTCGAAGCATCTGCTGAAGAAGTCGATGTCCTCCGTCTCCGAAGTCGCTTATGAGGTCGGCTTCGAGAACGTGAACGTGTACATCCGAGATTTCAAGAAATTGACCGGTGTAACACCGCTCAAATATCGATTGTTCGCGGATGGCGTGTAGGACAGGCTGGGTCGCTCACGCTAGTATCCGCCTCCTCCACACCTTTCTCCTTGTCCGATTGTAGGAGCTATCTAGGCCTGTCCTCTCTTCCGGTCTGACAGAGAGCTACCTGCTCCTCCCCTTTTCCAGTCCGACAGAGAGCTACCTGCTCCTCCCCTTTTCCTGCCTTTAAGTAGAATGTTGCATATTGTGCAACATTCTACTTACATTCGTACCAGCTTGAAGGCAAATGTTGCATTTTATGCAACATCATCCCCGTAATTGGCCCATTTTCTGCTCCTATACTGTAAAATTTTGCATTCTATGCAACAATCTGCGATATCAACCTACTTTCACCGTGAAATGTTGCATTCTATGCAACATTCGGAAACTGCTCAACACGTTCATCAAGCAATCCTGACGAACAGCACGCAAAAAAAGCACCCGACCACATGGTCAGGTGCTTCTAGATACTGTCTCGGCTTGAAGCTGCTATTAGTACGGGTTGATGACTTCAGAACCGATTTTCTGCTTGCGAACGAGCTGCTTCGCGCGATCCGAGAACTGATCGTACGTCTCTTGCGGGATTTGAAGACCGCCTTGGTAAGGAGCAGTTGCAGTAGACGAGTAGATCAAAGCAATGTTTGGTCTTGGCTTGTCCGAACGGTTCGGCGTACCGCGGTGCCACATGCGGTCGTCACGAATCATGATGGAGCCGGCAGGCATGTGAGCCTTGAAGGAAAGCATATGCGGAGCAAGCTCAGGTTTGTTCAACACTTTCGAGCTGTACCAGTTATCCGGATGCAGATGCGTACCGCCGGGCCATACTTCCATCGGGCCGTTCTCATCATTGACGTCTACGAGCGGGTAATTCACGACAAGATTGGTAATGGGTACGTTCACGCCAAAGCGGCTGCCGAATCTAGCGCCCATGTCAGCATGAACGTCTTGGGACTTCGTGCCTTTAGGCATCGACGTGTTCGAAGCAAAATAAGTAAGCTCGCAATCGGAGCCTAGAATTTGATCCACAATATCCGTTACAAAAGGGTGCGCAATAAGCGACTCATCGCAGAATGGCTGCTCAAACGGCAAATACATGCCGATATGGTTCGTCCCATCATGGAAGCCTTCTTCGAGGCTGAATCCGTTCTTCTCCATGAACCCTTCGAGGTAGTCACCGATTCTGTTGTTCAATTGATCTATCTGTGTCCGTGGCAGCACTTCTTCAATCAAGACGTAACCATTTACTTGAATCAACTGTACAGCCAGCTCGATTGTCGAGGGCAACAATTTACCGGATGCTAATTCTTCTGCACTAACTTTCACTTTATCCCATCCAATCTGTTTAGCTTTGGTAAGAATGCGCTTGCTAAGCTATAAAATAACAAATTCATTCCCACTTGGAAAGCTTTAATTGGTGAAACGGCGTTCACCAACCTACAGATGAGACATCGAATTGAACTCCTATTACGTTAAAGCCAAGCGAATCTCATCTACTTCTATCGTGCCATCCTTTACTTCAACAAATACTTCACCGCCCCGAATTCCGGCAATTCCGTATCCGGAGGCTGTGCACAAGAAACTGCTATAGTCTCCCGAAACCTTCGGTGAAACGTAGAGTACGCGCTCCACCGCATCGTACCGAATACCGCTCCAGCCTTGGAGGATGCCATAAGAGGCCATTGCTCTAGCATACCAATGCCCGCACTCGTACTCATCGAAAGGATTTCTTACGCTTCCGTCGTAACGGTCGCGGCAAACACGTACAATATCCATCCCTTCCTCCACACAGCCAACCGACATTAAATGCGAGGCGACTTGATATTCGATACCGGTCCAGACTTCGTTGCTATATACGAACGGGAGCGACAGCTGCCCCCCCTTCGGCCACGTGCAAAGCAGCAGTCCGCCATCTCTGCCGAGCGCAAATCCGGATCGCTGCGGATTGGCATGCTCGGACAAGTCGCGCTTAAGATTGTACGTATAGATACTTAGCAAGTGAGACTTGATCATATCGCGATCCAAGATATCCCCAAGCCCGCACATTTCCGCGATCCACGCTCCGATGACCCCATCGGACAAGCAGCCTTTTCCATATTGATATTTCGGCCCTTCCTGCTGCAGCAGCTCTTGTGCCTCCCTGGAGTAGTTGACATTCCAAGCTTCAGGCCCTTCCAATGTCTCGGCCGCCTTAAAGTTATCATTCCCTTGAGGAACCAATCGGGCAGGATTCGGTGCACGAAGCCCTTGCCAAATAATCTTTTGCTCGAAGTATTCGCCGTTGAACAGCTCTTGCTCCATATACGTCCTGCCCTTGCGATATAGCTCTTCGTATTCGTTCGAAGTGTCTCCCAACGCTTCGCCCATGAGCGAAGCTGCTTTAAGCGCGCCAATATAGATGGAAGAGCACATGCCGTCCGGTCCCCAGAATTCGATGTCGTACGTATTGTGATGCGGCTCGATTAGAACGCCAATGCCATCGGGGTCCCAAAGCTCCTTGCAATACGTCAAGCTTTGCTTGATTTGCGGCCAATACTTCCGGAGCCACTCGGTATCCCCGCTGATTCTCCATTCACGATATGCCTTCATGATGCCGCCTAACTGGCCATCCGAAGCCGCGTGATACTTGTGGCTTGCCGGCTGAATGGGCAATGGTACCCGGAAATTCTGATGCCCGCGTTCATCCTGTCCATCCGTAAATTCCGTAACCCGTAAGCTGCGCTCCAAATCCGGAAACAGATGCGGCACCGCTTGCGCGTAGTTCCAGACATGCGTACATGAACCGCTGCAGCTGCCTTCATGGAGCTGCTGCCCTTCCCAGCCCCACATCCGGCCATCCGTCTGGCGCAAGACGGTAGGCGACTTCAGAATCGTCAAATTCGCGGTTATGGCATCCTTGGCTTCCGCAGGAAGCGAGGTTCCATAGAACGTATCGCTAAATTTCAAGCTTCTTTCACGAAGCGAATCATAATGGCTGAACCAGTACTCGGAAACTTCCGAAATGGCAGCGAATTTACCGGCGTACCAGGGCTTATGATATTCTCCGGTCCAATCCGCATGTTTAGCTCCTTCTACACCTTCAATTAGGTTTGTCTCCGGCACATACCACGATAGCATGATTCGAACGACCTGCCGGTCATGAGGCGCTAGCGTTAGTGGAACGTACAGACTCCCACCCGGACTTGGCTTCCCTTCCGTTACCTCAGGATTTTCCACACTTTGGCCTTCTTTAATCGCGTTCCAAACCATCGTTAACGAATCAAACCACCCACCTCGGAACCAAGCGCAGTCGGCTGTGGCGTTCGGATGATCCGTGAAGGCACTGAATGATCCTTCTTCCCATGGCTTTCCTTCTGCCGCCGATTGCTCAAGTACAAAACCTTTGCCTGACTTCGAGCTGTATACCCGTTGTTTCGTCGATTTATTAAATGCCATAAAGTTGGATGCATGAAGGGAATACACGAGCTCGACAGGATGATCCGTCCTGTTGGTCAGCGTAACTTCGAGCGCCGCTGCGGGCAAGCTCGAGTCATCTGCATGTAAGGGAATAAACGGACTCCAACCTGTAATCGACGCCTCGACAGGCAGCCGATCATCATGCAGCTGAGCAGTGCCAAAAGGAAACCTTGCATGAAACGTGCTGTAGTCAAAGCGCGGCAAGCCGAAATGTTTAGCGAACAACCCGCTGCCGGGATTCATCGACTCCGCTTTATTGCCGTAGATCTTCCAAGAAGGAACCAGGCCTTCCATGACTCTCGCAATATTGCCCTGCTCCCCTTTGACACATACGGCGGAAAAGATGATAGGCTCGTGCGTGATATCTGGTGCATGACGTAAAGAGAAATGGGACATTGCCCCCGTTCCCTCCAGACAGAACATCCCCGCTCCGATTCCGCCAAGCGGAAAAGCGATATGAGAATTATGACTCCCCGAATACGATTGACTATACGATTGCTGGCTCATACTGATTCCCCCTTAATGAGTCTCCATCCATCATAAGCGCTCTCCTATCCTATGAATACGAGTTTCATGGAACCGATTACAAATCTCACCCTAATTGAATAAAACTTTCTCCTGGAGAGGTCTCTAGACATTTCCCTCGCTATTCTAACGAACCGTAGAGGCCTTATTTGAGAGAAAAGGGCGCCTCAATTATTCTAACGAACCACAGAGACCTTATTTAGTCGAAATAGCTGATATGCACGAGATTTTGTCAAAATAGCGCCTGTACGGTTCGTTAGAATTTCAAACCGCTACTTTATGATCAAATAAGGCCCGTACGGTTCGTTAGAATTAAAAAAGGCCAACCTGTAAATTAAGGTTGACCTAATAATACGAAGAGCGACAACTTTACGGCTCTTTGAGCGTTTCTATTTGCTCATGAGTTGAGTTTTATAAGCGTACTACCGTCTTCGTCTCACTCGCACGGATGATTGCATCCAGCACCTCTTGATTGCGGTAACCGTCCATAAAGCCCGGCAGACCGTTTGGCTCCTTGCCTTCCAGCATCGCTAGGAAATCTGAATATTGGGAGACTTTGCACGAGCTCGGCACATCAAGCGTCGATCTGGACAGCTGACCCGGCTCCTCCTCGCGGATCCAGATCAGTTTATCCGGATTTTCCGTGGAGGCGTGGATGGTGCCGAAGTCGCCATAGATGGATACTTCGTGCTGGTTGCCCGAGCCGATCGCGTTACGCGATGTTTGGAAAACACCCATCACGTCACCTGTCATCCGCGCTTGGAAGCTGGCAAAGTCATCGACTTCGATGGGAACCATCTGTCCTGTCGCCGCATCGGGACGTTCCGTAATAATCGTCTTCAGCTGTGCAGACAGCTCCTCGAACTCGCCGAACAGAAAACGCGCCAAGTCGATCATATGCGAACCGAGGTCGCCAAGCGTACCTGTCCCGGTAATGTTCTTATCGAATCGCCAAACATAAGGAACCTTATACTGCGCCGCTCCCCAGCCCTGCAAATATTGCACAGAGAAGCTGCGAATCGTTCCGAGCTTGCCCTGCAGCACGAGTTCACGGGCGTATCGGAAAGCAGGCGTGTAACGGTACGTAAAGCCAATCATTGCCGCTACCGGCTGCTGCTTATACAGCTCAAGCAGCGGTCCCGCTTCCTCAAACACGCGTGTAAACGGCTTCTCCGCCATGAACGGTTTGCCCGCCTTCAAACAAGCATGAATGATAGCCGCATGAACATGGTTCGGCGTTGCCGATACGATGGCATCTACTTCCGGGTCCTCAACCAGCTTGTTGAAGTCGGCATATCGTTTGCCTTCATCAAGGCCGAGTTGACTGCCGACTCGCGTCAACGCCTCCGAACTTACATCGCTCACAGCCACGACTTCGAACCGCTCGCCTTCATCAGCCAACCAGCGGATATGAGCGTTTGCCATGCCGCCAAGACCTATCAAACCAATGCGAAACTTGCTCATCGCTGCTCCCCCTTTCCCGTAACCACTATGCCTTCACCGAAATCGGCTCCAGCGGTGCCGAATGACCGTATACCGGAGCAGCCGTCGCGCTTGGAGCCGCCCAATGCACGCCATTCTTGATAACACGAAGAATTTCTTCGTTGTAGTAGGTCGGATACGTTTCGTGACCCGGACGGAAGTAGAAGATTTTGCCCTGACCGCGATTGTACGTAACGCCGCTTCGGAACACTTCTCCGCCCTCGAACCACGAAACGAATACGAGCTGATCCGGAGCCGGGATATGGAAATGCTCACCGTACATTTCTTCTTTCTCCAGCTCAATGTACTCCCCGATTCCCGCTGCGATCGGATGCGCAGGATCGATGACCCAGATGCGCTCTTTGTCATCGGCTTCACGCCACTTCAATTGCCCTGTCGGGGTTCCAAGCAGCTTTGCGAAAATCTTGGAAGCGTGGCCGGAATGCAGAACAATAAGTCCCATGCCTTTCAAAACCCGTTCGTATACCCGCTCCACAATCGCATCGTCCACTTGATCATGCGCCAGATGTCCCCACCAAATAAGCACATCGGTATTCGCCAACGTTTCCTCGGACAAGCCGTGCTCCGGCTCCGCAAGTGTCGCTGTCCGAACGCTTATTTGCTCACTGGACAAGCCTTCCGCCAGTGCGCCGTGAATGCCTTTCGGATAAATAGCCGCTACATTGGGATTATTGATTTCATGCAAATATTCATTCCAAACGGTTACTTTAATCATCTATGAACACCATCCTGTTAGTTATACCGGTGAAAGGATTGTATATGACCGGTTTGAAAAGTGAGGGGGTATAATCACTTGGATTATACCCCCCTGGTTGTAATCCTTACTTTCCGTTTGCTGCACGCCATTCGTCTAGCTGTTTTTGCGCCTCGGCAATGATTTTGTCAATGCCTGCGCCTTTGAGCTTCTTGATCAGCTTCGGAATTTCAACCTCCGGATCAAGCTGACCCGATTGCAGACCCGGATCGAATGTGCTTTGTACTTTGCTAACGGCAATCAGCTCGTTCTTCACAGGCTCAGAGTTAAACACGAAACCTAGGATTGGCGAAGGATTGCTCGATACCTTCTGGTTAAATTCTTCATAGTTTTTGTACTTATTCGGATCTTCGCCTACACGAGTGTAGTTAAGCATTTGGTTCCCGATCTGCCACATATTGTCGTGATAGAAGCCGACTGTATCCTGTGTTTTGCCATCTGGCAGCGCAACCTGACCGTCTTTCAGCACATAATGTGTACCTTCCACGCCGAAGTTGAACAGACTCAGCAGCTGCTGATCTTTGTAGAACAGGTTAAGCAGCATCATGGCACGGGCAGGGTCCTTCGAGGTTTGCGAAATCCCTTGCATCGTAGCAGCCAGCTTCGTTGTTTGCAATCTATCGATATTAAGCGGCACTTGAATGATGTCGCTGCCTACGCTGCTTGTTTTGCTTGGCATCAGCTGTGGTAAGCCGATTTCGGTGCCTGCCAGGATATCCAAGTCGCTGCCGATGGATGCGAATGCCGTCTTGGCTTGGAACTTCTTCCAAATATCTACGCCAGGCGTTGTTGCATCCTTGTTGATATAGCCGGCTTTGAACCATTCACGCGTCAGCTTCGCAAGCTCCATATAACGTGGAGTGGCATAGGTATTCACGACTTTGTACGTGTTGTTCGGATCCGTATCTCTCAGATCAAGCCCAACCGGGCCAACGATATTCGCTGTGCTGCCGGAACCGTAGTAAGCGCCAAGCGGGAACGAAGGTCCAACGGCAGGCGTTACGCCAGGCTCATTTTCCTTGATCGTTTTCAAGATGGGTCCAAGGTCTTTGAACTCGCCGGATTTCAGCGCGCTCAGATCCAGGTTGTACTTATCTACGAGTGCTTTGCTGATCGCGACGCCTTGTGGATTGCCCAGCTCTTGATGCACATGAACGCCATAGATTTTGCCATTGCGCAGTGCGCCATCATGGAACTTGCCTTCGATTGCCTCGATATCCGGCGCGTTCTGAGCAAGTAAATCATCTAGCGGAAGCAGTCCGCCTTTGTTCACCTGTGCATCAAAGTTCATCCAGTTTGCCGTCCAGATCAAGTCGAACTTCTGCCCGGAGGACATCATCAGGTTCGTCTTGTCGGCGTAGGCGCTCCAATCGATCGGGTTCAGCTTAACCGTCATATTCATATCCGGATAGGTTTGTTTCAAGTAATCGTTCATCGCGGTTTGCACGACGCCAAGGTCATTTTGCTTGCCATCGGGATAAACCATGACAACCTCGTACGGCTCCAGCGCTTTCGGTGCTTCGGTCGTATTAGTGGCGCCCGTGTTGGTGTTCGTGCTCTCTTGAGCCTGATTCGCCGGCTTCTCGTTGTTAGCTGCATTGTTGTTGCCGCTGGAGCAGCCAGCCGCTACGAGTGAGAGCGAAAGGAGCAGCGATGACAGAACGAAGGATCCTTTTGATACACGTTTCATTTTCTGTAACCTCCCATAATGAATGCTCTATATGATGTCTATATACTAAATCGGCTGTTGCCGAATTCAGCCTTTCACAGCGCCTACCGTTAGGCCTTTCACAAAATACTTTTGCAAAAACGGGAACACCATCGCAATCGGCAGCACCGCGATAATCGCCATCGCCATCTGCAGCTCTTCCAGCGGAAGGATTTGCGTGGACGACGCATCAATATGCGCTTTGTTCGCAATAGCCTGCAGATATTGGGCATTCATGAGCGTGTTGTAGAGGAAGTATTGCAGGTTGTACAGCCTGTCATTGTTGATAAACACCAAGCTTGTGAACCAGTCATTCCAGTACGTCACGATGACGAATAATCCAATCGTCGCAAGCACCGGAAGCGACAGCGGCAAAATAATGCTGAAGTACGTCCGATATTCGCTAGCCCCGTCGATCTGCGCCGAATCCACTAAGGATGGCGGGATGCTGGTCGTGAAATACGTCCGCATAATGAACACGTTGAATCCGCCGAGTAAACCGGGGATGATGAGAGCCGGAAGCGTGTCTTGCAAATGCAAGAACTTCGTATATACGAGGTACCATGGGAGCAATCCCCCGCCGAATAGCATCGTGAACAGTACGTAGAAGCTGAGTAAATTGCGGAACGGAAAATCATTCCGCGACAAGGTATACGCTAACGCCGAGGTAACGAACAAACTCACGAGCGTACCGACAACGGTGACGAATATCGAAACGCCATATGCACGAAGGATCGGTTCCGCATCATGCATGAGGAAGCGGTAAGCGGCGAGATCGAAATCTTGAGGCCAGAAGCTGTAACCGTATTTGACTAGTGCATTTTGACCCGTAAGCGACACCATGAGGATGAGCCAGAACGGAAGCAAGCTCGCCAGACTGACAATGATAAAGAATACGATGATGATCGGGTTCGTCCGATTGCTGTTGTTCATGCTCTCCCACCTTTAAAATAAAGCTTTATCACTGCTGACTCGTTTCACTATCATGTTGACCGACACGACCAAAATAAATCCGATAACCGACTGAAGCAATCCGGCCGATGACGCTAAATCGGTATCTCCGGAGACTAGCAGCGCGTTGTACACGTAAGTATCGATAACCTCTGTGACATCCTTCAACATGCCTGAATTCATGGTCACCTGATAGAACAATCCGAAGTCCGCATTGAAAATTCGGCCAATCGACAGCAGCGTGAGAATGATCATAATTGGGATCAGAAACGGAACCGTTATCTTCGTCATTTGTTTCCACTTCCCGGCTCCGTCAATCATTGCCGCCTCGTAATATTCCTTATCGATTCCGACGATCGTCGCCAAGTAGATGATCGAACCGAAACCTACCGACTTCCAGCTGTTCACGATGATCAGAATATACGGCCAGTACGTAGGTGACATATACCACGAGACGGCCTCATGCCCCGACGGCTCCAGAATCGCTTTGTTAATGAACCCGAGATCCGGGTTGAGGAAGCCGAACACGAGATAGGCCACGACCACCATCGAAATGAAATGCGGCAGGAGCACTGAGCTTTGGAAAAACTTCGACAGCAACTTGCTTCTCACCTCATTGAGCAATAGCGCGAGCAGAATCGAGAGGGCCGTATTGATCACGATAAAAGCGATATTGTACAGCACCGTGTTTGCGATAATGCGCCAAATGTCATTGGTAGCAAACAGAAACTTGAAGTTATCGAAGCCGACCCAGTCGCTGCCCCAGATGCCCTTGGAGAAGTTCAAGCTCTTGAATGCGAGGAATATGCCGAACATCGGCATGTAATTATTAATCAGCAGCAGTAATATACCGGGTAAGGCTAATATCCAGAGCGCGTGATATTTCAGCAGCGCCCGAAACGTATGGCCCGCTCTCCTTTTAACTTTCTTACTTGCCGTCGCCGCTGTAAGCGGCTGATCTGCTCCCATGCTGTTCACCATCCTGTTGCTTGTTGATGTGATCATCATACCGAGAATCCGATTACGCCCCTACCGTTTTTGTCACCCTCGCCTAGTCGATTTGTGACATCTTCACATGGACATGCGAAAAAAACGGCTGATGCCGTTTGGTGTTGGTGCTGCTCATATTTCGGGCTGTAAAAGCCCACTGACATGTTAAATATTGCTTTCTGTGCAGCATTTCCCGGTAATTGGCGCGATATCCTGCGAGTTGTTGCACAATCTGAAACATTTTTGCTTTTTCTCGAATGTATAAGCCCATTGGTGCTGGAAATGTTGCCTTTCGCGCAACATTTCCCAATATCGCGCACGATTCCCGGCCATATGCTGCTTTTCCGGCAACATTTCCACTCGCCCAGCCCCAGCCTACAGCCAAACACATAAAAAAACATGGCCAACATCGGCCATGTCTCTCTAATCCCCTATTTGATTGATCGACCGCTCGCTCTCCACTAAGACTGCTTCCGGTACTCCTGCGGGTTCACGCCGGTATGCTTCTTGAACGTCCTCGTAAAATGCGAGAAGTTCGAATAGCCGACCTGCTGGGCGATTGCACTGACGGTCATGTCCGTTGTATCGAGCAGATGCTTCGCGCGGTTCACCTTCGTTTCGATCAAATAATCGATCAAGTTCCGATCCGTCTCTTTCTTGAAGAGCCGGGAGAGGTATGCCGGATTGAGATTCACATAAGCGGCCACATCCTCGCGGGAGATATCCTCCTCGACGTTCTCGCGCATGAAGTAAATCGCTTTCTGCACGAAGCCGTCCGCTTCCTTATCGCGAAACACGGTATCCATCACTGCGGATACCAGATGGACAGCCCAATACTTAAACTGGGCGAGCGTCCGAATCTGCGCCGTTGACCACATCGTGAAATTCGGGATCTGGCTGACAGCGATACCGCGGCCGTATAGGAAATGATAGATCACCTGCAAAAACGCATGCAAATACACCTCAAGCTGCTTCGGCGAGCTATTCGGATTTTGCTCCAGCTTCGCCACATGCTGCCCGATTAATGCAATCACTTTATCGCGGTTGCCGCTCGAGATCACACCCATCCACTCGGCAATATTGATGCTCACCGACTCATTCGATGACGAAGCAGCCACCACCGCCGCGACCGCAGCCTTATTATAAAGCAGCACCGAATGCGGTTTTGTCACATTGTTTCGCTCCATATCCTTCAAACCGTCGCACAATCCCGGCAGCTCCTGCAGCGGCGCACGATACCCGATATAGCAGGAAATCTGACAGTAGAAGAAGGACAGGCAAGCCGTTTTGAACCGCTCCGCTGCTTGAACCCAGCCATCCGGACCATCGTCATTATCATTGTCGTTGCCATCTCCGTCACCTTGATCACAGTACACCAACACGAACAGAAATCCATTCCTGTCCATGACCGCATGTCCGCGCCGGCCTTCCAGCAGCATTTCTTCCGCCGCTTTCTTTACCGCATACTCCAGAATTTCCTGATCCCGCTCCAGCAGCACCTTCGTCCACTCTTCCAGGCTGATCAGAATAGGCTGCACATAATCGCCGGATGACAGCGCGACTTGAGCATCCTGCAGCGCTCGATCCAGAAAATCTCCGAAAGACATAATCCGGCGCGATAGCATGTCCTGCCAGAAATGCTCGACCAGCAGCGGCTGCTGTTTGTTATATAACGCGTAATATTTTTGGTACTTCTCGTTATAATCCGACTGCTCTCTTCGTTCTTGGATAGATTCGATCATGCGCTCGACAACCTGCGCCAGCTCATCGCTGTCCACCGGTTTAAGCAAATAATCGAAGCTCCCAAGATGCACCGCCTGCTTCGCATACGTAAATTCACTGTGGCAGGTCAGAAAAACAAATTCCGTCAGCGGGTACTGCTCCTTCACCCAGCGGACCAGCGAAAGTCCATCCTCATCAGGCATCTCGATATCGCAGATCAGAATATCGACCGGCTTTTCCAGCATGAGAGCCCTAGCCTCATCAGCGCTGCCGGCCGCATAAACCGCATCAATGCCGAGCGCCTCCCAATCCTTGCAATTCATAATGCCTTCAATGGCGAACTTCTCATCATCGACAATCAGCATCGTACAACGTTTCACTGCAAACCTCACTCCTCCGCATAGTCAATCGGCAGCAGGAGACGAATCCTTACGCCATTTCGTTCATTCGGATAAAATCCCAACTCAGCCTTGTTTCCATATTGCATCGTTAATCGCTTCTTCACGTTCCATACCCCGATATGATTATCTTCCGAATCCGGGGCGTACCCGTCATCGTTCAATTCAGCTAACTTCTCGGCCGTCATGCCTTTGCCGTTATCTTCAATAGCAATCTCCATCATCTCTTGCTCGCCTTGTACGCGCCGTGCCGACAACTGCAGGATGAACGGCGCGTTCTTCACGCTCATGCCGTGAATCATCGCATTCTCTACGAACGGCTGCACAATTAGAGAAGGCAGTTTAGCGCGCAATAAGTCATCCTGCACGTGAATCTCGAAGGAGAACGAGTCTTGGAATCGCATTTTCTGAATCTCCAAGTAGTTGCGAATATGCTCCAGCTCCTGTTCGAGCGTAATCGCATCGCGCTTCGTCCGCAAACTGAACCGGAAATATTCA
The DNA here is from genome assembly GCF_056269305.1 of Paenibacillus sp. J22R3. NCBI lineage: Bacteria > Bacillati > Bacillota > Bacilli > Caryophanales > Paenibacillaceae > Paenibacillus > Paenibacillus sp. J22R3. The sequence goes on from NZ_JBWDNS010000003.1 coordinate 441,720, forward strand.
ACCATGTGCCGAACGGTTTTCTTCACCAGTTCATTGCGCTTCAAATCTGCCAATTGGAAAATGATATTCATTGTATTCAGGAAGAAATGCGGATTAATCTGCGTTTGCAAATGCTTCAGCTCGGCTTGCTGCGCCCGCAGGTTCTCCTCGTACACGTCGATTTTCAAATGGGTAATCTCTTCGACCATGTTGTTGAACGTATGGTTAATGATCGCAAATTCCGCAATTTGCGAATTCGGCAGCCGCGTGCTCATGTCGCCTTCTTTAATTCTCCGAATGGCGCCAAGCAGATGACGAATGGGATTGAATAGTATGTTGCGGAAAATAAATAAGTAGAGCACCAATATCGCAAAAACGAGCAGCGGCAGGAAGTTAATGACGGCTTGAAAGCGGCTCAAACCGCTTAGCAGCTCTGAGTTCGGAACCACGACTGCGTAGCTGATGCCTGCAGTCCCCGAATGCTTGTTCACCGCGAGCAGCTTGGACGCTCCATCCTCCACGGTGAAAGAACCGGTTACCTTGATATTGTCCGGAGGCAGCTTCGTAATCGTAGAAAGCGGTGCGGAAGGGTTCGATAGTACGCTGCCGTCATCGCCTACAATTAAGACGCCTGCGCCGCCTTTTACATCCAAGTTACCCAGCGGCGTCTTCAAGCTGTTGATGTTGATAATGGCGCCGATGTAGGCATTGTTCGTTAAGTCATCGCTGACCAGCCGATACAGGAAATATTGGTCTTTTATTCGAATAACCGACCACTTGTACAAATACTGCTTGAGCAAATCCGGACGCTGGAACGAGCTGTCGATCCATGCCCTGACCGGTTCATAATAACCCGAAGCCGCGCCGACCAGGTTCGTGGAATAAAGAGCAGCATTCGGCATCGAATAAACGAAGAACATATCGACCGTATGATAGTACGATTGATAGGTCGAATTGCGGTGGATCAATTCCATCTGTGCAAAATAATAATCCGAATCGGTTAATCCCGGCTGGCCGAATCGCTGGAACTCATCGCTGTTATTCACGATATCCACCATATTCGTCGTAATATCCTCCAAGCTTCTGTCGATCATATTCAAGTTGGAGTTCACCAGATTCTGATAGGAATTCGCCACCTGGGTGAGCACGACGCTCTTCGCGTAGCTCCCTACGAGGAACAAGATGATTAACAGCGGAATCGTAATCGCGCAGAATAACAAAATAAATCGGGAACCGAGCGTGTTCAATTTATTCATTCCGATGAGTCCTCCTATCCGCAATCACTAGGCATTCTTCCCATAATTACTCTAGGAATGATCATAGCGGCATGCTCCGAATCAAGCAAGACAAATAGAAGCCCACAGTGCAGACCGCAACTGTGGGCTTCATCTTAACCTTCCGTCATCGCCAGCAAGTTGACAGCGATCGCATCCGGCATAATCGCCATCCCGCCATACAAGCCGGTGACCGAATTATGCGTATCCGCGAAGCAATCATCGAGCAAGCCCCGATCGTAATACACCTTCGTATGCTGCAAATTATGCGGCATCCACGTCGCATCCCGGTGATCGATCATCCAGCGCATCGCGGCATTCGTGATCCCTTCCCGGTAACGCGTCCAATCGATGGCCGGATCAATGGCCGCCCAGTCGATGCCGAGTCTATAGGACTCCGCAAACGTTTCCAGCACTTCCCACTGCACATGATCGCGCACCCAATTGGCAAAATACCAATCGCTTGAGCAAAAACACGGCTTCGTGTTGTACAGCATCGGTTTATCCGCAGGCTGCCATAGATGGGTGAAAGGGAGCACAGAACGAATCCAGTACACAGCCTTGTCCCTATAGACTTGCTCGCCTGTTGCCAGATGAGCAAGCCAATTCGCGATAGCGGCATGGCCTGCCGCGAACAGGTTCGGACTATGCAGAGGCGTCTCCCAGAAATCGCCGCCTTCCGGCCTTGTCATCGGCAAGCAATAGTCGATGGCACGCAGCGCGCCTTCCTTTAAGCGCTCATCGCCGGTCGCTTTCCACAGGCGAAGCAGCTCGATCGCTGGCGTAACGCACAGATCAAGCGCCGTATCCCCGGCATGACCCATCGGTTCCAGAAAGGCCCGCGCCACGACAAAATCATCCTTCATATAATGCCGCCCATCCGGATCGAAGGGAAATGCACCGTCTTTCCTTTGATGGGAAAGCAGCTCCAGACCTTTTTGCAATAAACGGTCATCGGCCGACAATTCACTTGTGTCGACCGTACTCCCGTTGCTCCCCGAAGCCGCCGCCTCCATCGCCTTGCATTCGTTGACTTTCTCCTGCAGCGAAGAGGCTATCGCCGTCCCTTTGCGGCGTTCTATGTAAGCTTCTGCGAAACGCGGTACTCGGTGCGAATATCCCTTCTCGTACTGCGGTGTTCCGAAGCCTTGTCCTTCCTGCCAATATCGCGCATTATAGGCTTGTGCGATGCGATCAAGCGTTTCCTCATAGGACCACCTAGGCGTGGCAGGTGCAGGGAGCCCTCCGGAGCGAGTGATCCAATCCGTCATCACATCGAGTGATCGCCCCGGAATGACGACAAGCTCAGCGTTCCAAGCAACCACCTGCTGCGGATGGAGCTCCAATGGTTCTGCAGCATAAATTTGATTCTCCGCATGCTCGGTTTGAGCATCTGGCACCATTAGCCCGAGCAGATGATGATTCCGTCTGTCTATGAAATTCGGAGATGCGAATACAGGCTGCTGCACATGTGTGCGGTAGTTGAACCAGCGGGTTGCATGCAGCGCCGGGTCCCATGACAGGCCAACTGCCGTACCTTCATGACTGACCGCCATCACCGGGAAAGCCACCTTATTCGGATGCGGCGCGACTCTGAGCGCCCACGGGTCCTTGAACCAATCAGTGCCGCTCGACCACTCCTCCCCCTCCAGCCATTCCACGCCGGGGAAGATGGCATCTGTTTTGTTCGCTCCGAAAGAATCCGCACCGACTTTAACCCACGGCCCTCTGACATAACGGACAAACAAGTTATAATGCGAGACAAACGAATAAGCCAGCTTCAATACAGGCTGATCGCGCAATAACGTCAGCTTTACTTCCCCATCCATCAACGCCGCATCGAAAGGATATTGGATCCATGTATCAAATGAAGTGCCTTTCAGCTTCTGCTGCACGACCAGCGCCTTCACTTTGAACGTCAGCGACTCTCCTTCTTCTGATTGCGTCCGCTCGTACGAGGCCGATTCCATTCGAATCGGAATCTCCTGATCTCGCAGCAGCACCTCACCGAAATGCTCCAGCACCCCCATAAACCGTTCATCTGCCGAAAATACTTCCGCCCATCCCCATCCGGTCAATCTCTTATGCACGTCAATCCGCATATGCTCGTTAGCTAATCGTATCGATTCTCCTCCATAGCTGCCCTGCGTAAATTCCGGCACTTCCGATCACTCCTTCAATGTGAGGAAATCAGGTCGTCCTCTATCCCATCCTATTCGAGCACCGGAAGTCCATTCCTGCCTAAGCAATTGTCCGAATAGACCATGCCATTGCGTGCCGCAACACGGCCCCAAGTTTGACGAAGCCTAGGTTAAAGCATAGTATTAGAGGTGAAAAAATCAGCCGATAGGAAGTGCTACATATGAGTGAATACCAAGCTTTGCTAGAGCAGTTGCAACATCAGGAGAACGAGCTTCAATTCTCCACGTTTACGAACGAAACCGCTTTTGAGATCGGTACTAAGATCATTGAAAGAGCGCAGCAAGAAGACAAAGCGATCGCGGTCACAATCGTAAGAAACGGCGAGCTATTATTCCATAGTAAAATGAACGGAACAAACGCAAACAACGATCAGTGGATTCAGCGTAAACGTAACGTTGTTCATCATTTCGGTCACAGCTCTTACTTCATGCATGTCGAGTTCAAAGCAAACGGTAACTCCATTGAATCCTCTCACCTTGATCCTAAGGATTATGCAGCTGAAGGCGGCTCCTTTCCGCTTATCATCAAGAATGTCGGTGTAGTTGGGACAATCACAGCCTCCGGTCTGCCGGGCGAGCTGGATCATCAGATTATCGTGGATGTATTGGGAGAGTTTCTACTCGGAAAATAATCGCTTCACAAGGAGTGTTACCGCAGTGATTACGCGTATTGCAGCAAGAGACGACGCCCCGGAGGTTATTCCGCTGCTGCTCGAAGCGATCGGTGAGATTGCTTATCTGCTTACAGGCGCATCGGATGAAGTCGAGGCGACAGCGCTGTTGACCGACTTCTACAAGCAGACGGGCAATCGAGTCAGCTCGGGCAATGTCATCGTCGCCGAACAGGATGGCCGCATAGCAGGCATGGTCGTGGCTTATTCCGGTAACGATGCTGCGCAGCTGGACGAGCCTTTCCTGGCGAAGCTTCATGGCATGCCTGGCCAAGAACACAGCGTTATTATCCGTGAGGCAAGAGACGGCGAGTTCTATCTGGACGCGTTGGCCGTAGCGGAGCAATTTCGCGGACAAGGGATTGCCAAGCTTCTAATGGCAGCCGCCGAGCAGCGCGCGGCTCAGCTCGGCTTCGAGCGCGTGGCGCTAATCGTCGAAACCTATAACGAGCGGGCTTACCGGCTTTATCTCGCAAGCGGCTACGAGGAAGACGACATGCTGCGCATCGGCGATAGCGATTACCGCCGCATGGTGAAACGAGTATAAGAAGCAGCTACAAGAGGACCGCCTCAATCGTGCACATGGCACTATTGTGGCGGTCCTTTTTGGTGCATATGTGCAGGCCTGATGCGACTGGTGGTGCCGCCCTTCACCCACTAAACGCAGCCAGCTCAATGACGCGTTTCTCTAAACGAGATGCCTCCGCAGCAAATGCCATCATATGGCTTTGCACCGATTTGGCTGCAGAAGTGAGACTATCGCCCGCACCGCCGCCCGACTTCAGGATTCCGATAAAGTCGCTCATTAAACCATAGTCTCCACCGCCATGACCCGCATGTCCGCCGGGCATTTCAAGTGAAATCTTCTCCGGTGCAAGCGCTCCGAAGCGAATCAGCTCGATCTCATTCTTATCCATAGCTGCACGGATCTCGCCCTTCGTACCCATCAGCTTCAGCGTTCGGCTGCATTCTTGCGTAAATGCACTCATCGTGAAAACAGCGGTCACTTCATTCGCAAACTCCATGTTCACGACCTGATGATCCACCACATTATTATCGCAATGATACACACAGCGTCCATACGGCCCCTCTTGCAAAGCTCTAAGCCTTGCTTCAGGACTTGGATCATCACTAATGGCCGCCGCCATCCAGCTTTCCGCGTCCCCGAGGTAGACATTAGGCGCATAATATAAGCATTCATCCGCCACCGGGCAACCATCCGTACATCGCTTCGGTGCGCCTTCCGGAGCATTGGAAGCATTGAAGTAAGAGAGGGAGCCGAAAGAGGACAGGCGTGTACAATCATCTCCAGCCAGCCATAACAAGATGTCCATATCATGGCAAGATTTTGCCAGAATCATCGGACTCGACTCCTCGGCATTGCGCCAATTGCCGCGAACGAAGCTATGTGCCTGATGCCAATAACCTACATTCTCATTATGCTGAATCGACATCAGCTGACCGATCTGACCTTCGGCGATCAGCCTCTTCACAGTACGGAAGAAATTCGTATAACGAAGCACATGGCAGATCGAGAAGATGAGCCCCGACTGCTGCGCTTTCGCCCCCATCTCCAAGCATTCATGCGGATCCGGCGACATCGGCTTCTCAAGCAGAACATGATAACCCGCGTCAAGCGCCTTCATCGTCGGCTCGTAATGCATCTTGTCCTGCGTACAGATCAGCACGGCATCCGCAAGCTTCGGCTGCGCCAGCAATTCGCGCCAGTCGTCGTAACCCATGCGCTCATCTACCCCATGACGCTGCATCAAACGACCTCGCCGATCATGGTTGGGGTCGGCTACCGCTACAACTTCCATCTCGTCCGGATGTGCCAGCGCATAATCGACGTAATTTTGTCCGCGCAGTCCCGCTCCGATTAAGGCAATCTTCACTTTGCTCATCAGACGCTCATCTCCTACTCTTTTACACTACCAACCGTAATCCCTTTGATGAAATAACGCTGCAGGAACGGGTAAACCAGCATAATCGGCAAAGCGCCTAAGAAAATTTGCGCCGTTCGTAATGTTTTCTCACTGACTTCTTCGAGCCGCTTCAAGTCGTCGATAGATATCGCTGCTTTATTAATAGATGTCACCAGTGTCGATAAGTATGTCTGAAGTGGATACTTCTCCGGTGAGTTCATGTACAAGATGCCGTCAAACCACGAGTTCCAATGACCGACGATCGTGAACAATAATATAGTCGCAAGCGATGGCAGCGACACCGGAAGATAGACGCGTAGAAGAATGGCCCACTGGCCTGCTCCATCAATGGTAGCCGCTTCTTCCATATCCTTCGGAATGTTACGGAAGAAGTTTAACAGCATCACCATGTTCCATACATTGAGTGCACTGGGGATAATCAGCGACCAGATGCTATTAATCAATCCGGTTTCTTTGACGACAATATAAGTCGGAATCAAGCCGCCGCCGAAAAACATCGTAATCGCGAAGAACCATACATACAGCGTTCGGAAATCAAACTGTTCTCTGCTCTTCGATAACGGATAAGCGGTGATGATCGTCAGAAACATGCTGAGTGCCGTGCCGAGAATAACGCGCTCCAAGGATACTTTCAAGGAACGAATAAACTCCACCTTTTGCGCTAAATATTGATAGGCATCTAATGTAAATCCGACGGGCCATAGCTTAACCTGTGCAGCCACTGCGGCGATGTTAGAGCTTAAACTGACTGAAAGCAGATGGATGAACGGTAATATGCCGAGCAGCGTCACTGCAATCAACACGATCGTATTCACAACCATGAACAGGACTCTGCCCCATGATGCTCGATAAACCATGTCATCTCCCCCAGTCTCTTAGAAGATTCTATACTTGGTGAACCGATAAGCCAAGTAATAGGATAAGCCTACCAATCCTAAAGAAATCGCGGATTTAAACAGTCCGACAGCCGCTGCAGGCGCGTATTGCTGGTTGAAGATTCCGAGCCGGTAGACGAACGTATCGAGAATATCCGCACTCTCATAGACGACCGGGTTGTACAGGATCAGTATCTGATCGAATCCGGCATTCAGAATATTGCCTAAGCTAAGCGTAGCGAGCAATATAATAATCGGCGCCATTCCCGGCAGCGTGATATGGACAACCTGCTTCCATTTTCCCGCTCCGTCCACTTCGGCCGCTTCATACAAATTTGAATTGATCCCGGCAATGGCTGCCAGGAAAATAATCATATTGTAGCCCATGCCCTTCCAAACCTCAGAACCTACAATGATGGCCCGAAACCAATCCCCTTGTCCCATGAACATAATCGGTTCGATCCCCGTGCCGGCGAGCAAATCATTGATCGGCCCTTTCAAGGAAAACAGCTCCAGAATGACACCGCCAAGCACCGTCCACGAGAGGAAGAACGGCAGAAAAATACTCGTTTGAATGATGCGCTTAAACCAGTCTCTGCTAAGCTCATTAAGCAATAAGGCAAGAATAAGCGGGATAGCCAGCCCAAAAGCGATCTTGAGAACGGATATAACCACGGTATTCCAGATGACTTGATTCATATCCGGCAGGTGAAACATGTATCGGAAGTTTTTCCAGCCGACGAATTTGGATTTCCAGAAGCTAAGCACAGGATCGAACTTCTGAAAGGCCATGACGATTCCGAACATCGGGCCATAGGCAAAAATGAGCGTAACGATGATACCGGGTATAAGCATGATATGGAATGGCAATTGCCGTATGAACCGGCTTCTCCGCATTGTCTGCTGTTTCATCAAGGTTCCGCCTCCTGTAAGAAGCAGCGGGGAAGACGCTCGATAGCTCGCTCACGTACCTGCTCACTTGCGTTAGCGTCTTCCGCCGTTTCTGCCATTCTCATTATTTCGATGCGTTGCTGTACCAATCGTTCACTTCTGCCGTTACATCGTCACCGCCGAGCGCTTTCCAGCTGCTGACGAATTTATCGAAGCTGTCGATCGATTCGCCCATAATGATCTTCGTAAACGTTTCATTCATCAGCTTATCCAGCTGCGCGCCGTTCTCGACCTGCGATTCCGTTGCGGAGCCGTAGAACTCGTTGTAGACAAATTGCTGACTATCGCGAATTTGACTCGTAAGACCCCAGCCTCCGTCTTTGGAAACACGGCTGGAATAGAGTCCCCATCCGGTTTTGTCGCCTGCAAGGAATTTCTGCGTGGCTTCGAGCGGCTTCTGAATGTTGACGTAATACGGAATATCCTCACTTACCGAATTCAGCTTGTTTGCAACCGCATTGTTGACTTCATCATGGATCGTTTGAATTTCAACCGGATTGTAAATTCGCGGCACGAACCAGTTATACACGTAGCCATTCTCCGGCTTGTTCGTGTCGTAATGCGCCTTCGTGTTCATCTCGATATAGAAGTTGATCATCTTAATGGCAGCTTCCGGGTTGCTGAACTTGCTGTTTACGACAACGATATGTCCCATGCGCACTTTCGGTACAAGCGACTTACCCGGGGAGCCGTCAAGGGACGGAATTTGTACGCAAATCCATTCTGCATTCGGATCCGCATCTTTGTTCAGATTAAGCGGCCAGTTCGGGAGCCACCATTCGCCGTACAGCATGCCGACTTTACTGCCGACGATATCTTCGACGACCTTGTTCTCGTCTTTGAGCGCGAATTCCTTATCGAGAATGCCGTTCTTATACCAGCTTTGCAGCTTGCTCAGCGCAGGCTTCATCTCCGGCTGAATCTCGCCCGGCACCAGCTTGCCGTCGGTGCCTTTAATCCATCCGCTCGGATACGCATTAAAGCCGAAGAACAGGCCGCGAGTATCGAATCCCCAGTTGACGATGTTCTTCTGCAGCGCCAGGCCGTACGTATCCTTCTTGCCATTCTTATCCGGATCATTATTCACGAAAGCGGTTGCGATTTTCTCTAAATCATCGATCGTCTTAGGAGCTTCCAGGTTCACGTTCTTCAACCAATCGGCGCGAATCCATAGAATCTGCGTCGATAAGAAGGGCTCTTCGAAGCCCGGAATACCGTATAGCTTGCCATCCGAGGTCAGTGACTTCATCGCTTGCCCGCCATCGGATTCCATAAACTTTCTCAGCGTCGGTGAAGCATATTTCTCGTAAGCGTCCGTTAAGTCAGCCAGGACACCCTGCGTCTTAAACTTCTCGAAGTTGCGAATGTCGACATCCATGATATCCGGCAAATCCCCGGAAGCAATGGATAGCGAGAACTTCTGCTCGTACTGGTCCGTTGGCACCGTCCATTTGTATTTCAAATCGATATTCAGCTGTTCCTTCAGATCCTTCAGGTACGCATTCTGTTCCGGCGTCAGACCGGATGGTGTCTTCGGATCTTCCGGCGGACCGTACCCGAGTACTTCCGTTACCGTTAATGGTTCCGCATATTTGCCCAGCGGGTCAACGTTCTCCGTAGCTGCATCGTCAGTCTTTTCAGTAGTTGTTGTAGTTGCATTGTCTGTCGCGATTGCGTTGTCTGTCTTGTCGGCTTGATCGTTTGCAGTGTTGCCGTCATTGCTTGAGCATGCGGTCATGGTGGCGATTAATGAGATAATCAGAAAAGAACTTGCCCATCTGTTCATTTTGTTTCCCCCCATAGAAATTGTTGTTCACTGCGTTTGACCTTGCTATTTCATCATAAGGTGAGCGGCAGGGGGCTCGCTCTATAAACATCTTTACATGCTTCTGTTTTCTTTACGATCTCTTCGCAATAGGACCGATTCCCGATATTCTTGCGGTGTGCTGCCCGTCATTTTTCGGAAAAAGGCCGTGAAATACGACGGAGATTCGAAGCCGAGCCGCAGCGCAATTTCATTCACTTTCATCTGCGTTTCCTCCAGCATGTGCTGCGCGGCATCTGCTCTTGTCGCATTCATATAGTCAGACAGCGTCCGTCCTGTCAGCTGTTTATAGAACCGGGAGAGATACGAAGGGTTAAAATAAACCGCCTCCGCTATTCTCGCCAGCGACAGATCACGGCCTAAATGCTCGGCGATAAACCGGTGAATCCGTTCAATAATGAGATGCTCGCCTTTATTCTGCTGTTCCTTCTTCTGCGCACATAGCTTATGGACAAGCGCTAACAGCTGCTCCTCGGACGCGCCAAGGTCAAGTGTCCATGCTTCTTCATCCTGTTCTCCCGAGGGGCGAACCTGCGTCATTTGCGTAATAATAACGAGCACGAATTGATAATATCGTTCCATGCCAATAAGGGAATTCGAAGAGAGATTCACCTCAACATGGGCATAGAGCTCCGAAGTCAGCTTTGTAGCTGTCGCCTCATCACCGATTTCCAAGCTCCGCTGCAAGGCATCGAGCTGCTTGTTGAACATCCCCGTGGACAGCTCCGCTGATGGATGCGGCCGCTCTGCCTGAATGACTTCATCCATATCGCCCAGATGAATAATGGACATGGGCTGACCGAAGAGCGAGCATTTCTTCATCGACGACTTCAATCGTTCGAATTCCGCTGCCGCCCCGTCCCATTCCACCGCTGCGCGGCTGATCGCAAACGATACGTCCGCATTCAATGCGATGCGGCATTGATCTTGAACGGGCTCCAGCATCCCTTTTAGATACTCCGAGATATCTGCCCATTGCGTGAACCCCTCACCGTTCTTAAACATGCCCGCTTCTTCCGCAGGCTGAATAAACCATACGAGTAAAGAGGAGTCATGCACAACCGACTCCACATGAAAGTGGGATGGCAATTGCTGCTGCAGCACCTCTTGAATGGACAGGTGCAGATTTAATTTATCGGTGTAGGTGGGCACGTGATCATAACGATCCATCCTTCCGACGATCATCATCACATTGTCCGGCCTGCTCAATCTCATGGTCAGTCCTGCAAAATAAGGAGTCTGCCAGAGATCGAGTGCTTTCTCCCCGAGCAGCAGCGCTTCAAAAAACTGTTTCTTGAGATGGGGCTCTGCGACCGTTAACTGCTGCTTGGCCTGCTCAAGCGCTGCCTGCATTTGGTTCGCTTGATCCAGCTTGTCGATCGCAGCATGAACTGCGGCCACGATCGTTTCGATGCCTTCGGTTTTCAGAATGTAGTTGTCTATATTCTTCTGAATGGCGCTATACACATAGTCGAATTCGCTATATCCCGTTAACAGGATGATTCGGCAAGCCGGCCAGTAGAAGAGAATATCATCCGACAATTGCAAGCCGCTCTTCCCCGGCATCCGAATGTCGCTGATAACCAGATCGATCTTGGTTTTCTTCACAATGGCGAGTGCTTCAAGAGGCGAATACGCTTTACATACATCGAGCTCTAACGATTCCACATTCTGAAAATGCTGCACAAGGCCGTCAACGATAGCTGGTTCATCGTCTACAATGAGTAATCGATACATGGAATCTCTCAAACTCCCATCTCGTTAAAGTGAATGATAATGTCAGCCTTTAGCCCGCCGAGTGCGCTGCGAGACACAAAGATGCCGCTGCTCTGCCCGAATTTGAGCCGGATGCGCCGGCACACATTGAATAATCCTGTCTTCTCTTGTGTCGCAGAAACATCGTCAAGCCGTTCGCGAAGCAGTTGAAGCGCTTCGTCCGATAAGGCTTCACCGTCATCTTCGACGGAAATGCACAGCGTATTGTCCTCGTATCCCACTGTGACGGCGACATTCCCCCGTCTCATGCCATCCTCGAAGGCATGCTCAAAGGCATTCTCCACAACCGGCTGAATCAATAACCGTGGTACCAACAGAAACTTACATGCCTCAGGAAGTACAGCAGCTTCAATGTTTATACGATTCGAGAACCGAATTCCCTGAATGTCGCAATAATCCACCGCATGCCGATATTCTTGTTCCAGCGTGACCTCGTCACTGCCGCTGCGTGTAATAAATTGATAGTAGCTGCCGAGCCTTTGTGCCAGCGTCGCCGCATTCTCAGCATCACCGCTTCTGCTGATCATGTAGATATTGAAGAAGCTGTTGTATAGAAAATGGGGATTGATTTGGGATTGGAGCTGCTTTAATTCGGAGTGCTGCAGGGCGATTTTCTGTTCATAATTTTCTTGAATGGAGCCTCTAAGCTTGTCTACCATACGGTCGAAGCTTCGGTAGAGATAACCGAATTCAATATCCCCTTGCGGACGAATGGATATATTCAAATTATCGGTTTCCAGTATTTTGAAGGCTTGAATCAATCGCTTAAGCGGCCGATGAATCATGACGTTGACCGAGAAGGAGAAGACAATCAGAACGCCTACGGAAACCGTGGATAAGATAATATACCAGAAATTGAACGTCCGAATCGGCCCGAGCACTTCGTTCTGATTGATATAAGTGAAAATCGTCATCCCGAACATCTCAATACCGCTGGATGTAATCAGATACTTATGCTTGCCGAGCCTCAGCGTATCCGTACGGATGGGATCCGCCAACGTGGTATTGCTGTTGCCAGTACTAGTAACGTGCTTCTGAATTTGGCTGAAAATATCTTGGTCCATTTTCACGGCGATCGTGGTTGTAAAATCATCATTGGTCAGCGCAGCGCCGGAATCCTCATAGTTCTCAACAAATCGGCGCAGCGTCTCTTCAAGCTTCGGCTTCGAAATTTCCATATACGAAACAATTCTGCCGTTGTTGCTCGAAGCAATAAAGTACAGCCTGCCGCCTTTGCTGTAGAATGGTTGTGTCTGATCGGACTCTCGGTATGAAGCTATTGCCTCGTATTCCGCGTTAGGCAGATCCCTAATACCGGCCCTGACTGAAAAAGTCTTATCCAGCGACTTCACGTACACACCGCTGTTTACTAGAAATTCACTTGAGTTCTGAATCAATAACAGCCGCTCCCGCACGTGATTCACGAGCTGAAATTGTTCGTAGCCTTCTAATCTCTTACCAATGAAGCTCAGCTTCTGCAGATCAGAATCATTCATGAACTGAAGCTGCAAATTACGGATAAATGCAATTTGATCATTGAGCTGACGGGAATAGAACTTTACGTTGGAGTTAATCGAGTTCGTATATTCCTTCTTGATGAAGGATGCGCCTGTTGTATTCATACGCAGATTGATTAGGAGCAGGGGAACAATCAGTAAGATGAAAATAAGAATAACCTTCTGATACACATGCAGATTTGCCAATCTAAACTTCGTTTTCATAGGCGACCCATCCCCTCGACTTTCCCCTTCTGCTACTGGATCCTGTTGCCTTTTGTCACATTATCACTCATTTACAAAAATTTTGCACTGCAATTAAGTAAGCTGTATGGATGTAAAAAAAAGCCAGCATGAGAACCATAGGTTCTCAGCTGACTCTTTGTATATCGTAGTATACCTTGTATTATCGGGTATTCGCAGCAGCCCACGGCTGTGTTTCCGTTTGTACCGGCCTGCCTGTTTCGAGCGCTTCATTGATCTTAATACTCAAATAATGATCCTGCGATGCTTCTGCTAAGCTGTAGAAGCTTGGCCCGCCATTCGCATAATCAGCCATCTTCGCAAGTGAGGTTGCAATCGCGATTTCATCATCCGTCAAACGGCCCGGAGTGAACGGATTGCGATAGACCCACTCTTCACCGGCAAGGATGCCTTTGAAATAATAGCCTTCGAGATTCCCGTTCTCCCCTGCATTCTGTCTGCGAAGCTCCATCTCTATCGGTGTCAAATAATCCTTCAAGTAACGGATTTCCTTATTGTTGATTTCACCGGACTCTCCGCGCACCAGCAGACGCTGACTGCGAATCCATGAGAAGTATTGATCCCCTGTGAAATCATAGATTCCTAGTTTGCCATCAAAAGCGAGCGAAGCAATGACTTGGTCGGACTCAATAAGCTTGTGTTCCTTCGGATCGCCATCTCGGCCAGGTCCATTCACCAGCGGTGAACGAAACCGTGAAGCTTGGATGACTGCATTCTCGAACGTAATGCCAAGTAATTGGCGCAATAGGCTAATACCATGATATCCGTGCGCGGCCGATACCTGTGCTTGCGACACCGTTCCGAGCTTACCGGACTGCGCGATTGCAATGCGCGCTGCGTGAAGCGGCTGAAACAGATATTGCTCTGCAACTTGAATGCGGCTGTCGCCAAACTTCTCATTCAGACGAATAAGTGCTTCTACATCAGGTGCCGGCGGCGTCTCGGATAGAACCGGCATTCCTGCCTGTGCTAATTCTTCGATTACGCCCGGGTTCGCATCCCATGGTACCGACGACACGACAAACAGCGGGTCGGCCTGCTCCAGCATCGCGGCAGTGGTGCGGTACACAGGTACTTGCCAAATGGCGGCCAGCTTCTTGGCTTTCTCTTCATTTCGGACTACGACACCGCTTACTTCAAACTGTTCGGGCAGCTCCTTGGCAATGCGCAGATAAAACTCCGTACGCCAGCCGCCGCCAACAATTGCAAATCGAATTCGCCCCATCTATAATCCCTCCGTCGTCACTTCACTAGAGCTTCCTGCCGTCTCGGCCTCCGCCTGTCCCACTGTATGCAATCCCCGGTTTCCAATCCGGTTCAACCGGTGCTTCGAATGCATCTACGGGGAACGTAACCTTGCAGCGATGTCTGCTGGATATGTACGCACCTTCCACAATTTCAAGCGCCAGTAAGGAGCTCTCCGGGATCGAATAATCCGTCTCCCCGGTCTCGATTCTACGAGCCATATTCTCAAGATGTGCCTGATGCCCCGTAACGGCCAGCTCTTCGGGAATAATAAGCTCGCCCTTCGGAAACTCGGCGTTCAGAATGTGATAGCCGTTCTCCCAGCCCCAGAATTCAATCTGTCCCGCAGTTCCTATTAGGCGGAATAATGTATCTTTTCCCTCGGTGTTAATACGCACATGGTCCCCCGTATTCATGACTACCCGAACACCGCTCTGCGTTTGCCCATACGTGACCGCAGTTGTCTCCACCTGCATCCCGTCACGATAAGTACGCGTGCTCGATTCGCAAATGCCCATGACAAAGTCCATCGGTTCATTCCCCGTCAATTGCACGAAGAAATGCAGCCAGTGGATACCGGCATTGATGATATCCCAATTCGTATTTTGAATTTCTACGAGCTTGAGCTCTCCAATCTCTCCGCGTTTCACTCGCTCTATGATTTCCAAAGGTGTCTTCTTCGCCAGCAGACCATGCGGCACAGCCATTGGCAAATCACGCTTCTTAATTTCGTCCAAAATCCGCCGACCGGATGCCACCGTATGTCCAAGGGGCTTCTCCACGAGAATCCCCTTAAGCGGAAGTTTGAGCGCATCCAACGCCACTTCCTCATGAGAAGGCGGGAAGGTGCTTACACATACGACATCTGTGGGACAGTCGTTAAACATCTCGTTATGATCCAAATAAGTGCGGATGCCGGGAAATTGTTTTTGCAGTTTCTCACATACTTCCGGCCGAAGATCTGCGATTGCTACTAACTCGTAATGCTCTGAATTCTGTAAGGCATTCATGCTGAGCTGCCCGCCGGCTCCCCCGCCGACGACTGATGCAGTCATTTTCTTCATGAAGCTCCTCCTCATTTATCCAAGCATAATTTCACACAAACCGTTCCGCTTCAGCTCAATTGGAACCCCTTTCAATTTACCATACTGAATCTCCTAATAAATAGTACTTCTCACATTCAGCTCAAGAAATATGCGGATATCACCCAAGCGCAAATACCCACGACCGCGATGGCTGCCCAAATAAGACCGTAAATCCTCCGGAACGAAAGATTCGCTTTAGCAATTCGCAGCAAAATCTCGTTCACGATAATCAGGACGATTCCGATAAGCGAATATCCGCCCCAAATGGAAAGCAGCTTAATAGCTGACTCGTTGGTATCGTTGAATAGAAAAGCGATGGCGAGCAACAGCAGCGCGCCGAGTGTTGCGAGCGTTAATAACGCACGAGTAAAGTATGCCAGCAGCTTCATTTGTACCTCCACAATAAATCGTATTTATCCATAATTTTGAATGCCTCTTTGCCATCCTCCTATGTATCTGACGAATGTACAAGCACGATGGTTGCGCTAAACTTGTTGGAAACTGACCGATACGATTGCGCTCCTAGCTGACCTGGATCGGCCTAAACGGACCGTTTATAAATATCTTTTCAAATTATTGAGAATGACCGTGTAGGCGTTGGGCCATAAATGAATGCCTTCTACGGAGAATTCCGGCTTCAAGTTGCCGTTCTCGTCTGCTAAGCCTTCGTTCACGTTAATAAAAGAAACTCCATGCTGCTTGGCTAATTGTTCGATTGCTTCATTCGCCTCTAGAAGGTTGGCGTTTGTTCGGGTGGCAAAGATCGATTTCTTCTCGGTGATATCAAGTCCGAAGTCCGCTTGCGCATTGATGGGATAGTAGGCCATCACGAATACTTCGCACAGCGGCAATCGTGCTTTAATCTGATCTATAATGTTATTGTAGTTCACAAGCAAGGTGTCTTTGCTGTACCCTCCCGTCCCGGCGCCTCCGATATCATTCGAGCCGATATTAATAAAGAGCTTGCTTGGCTCTAAATCAAAAATGCAGTCATCCATCGATTGCAGCAGGTCCGCGGTCGTCGTACCGCCAATTCCACGATTATAGATGATGCGATCAAGACCAAGATTCAATGTCAGCTGCATTTCGTAAATCGGGAATCCTTCCATTAGTGAAGATCCTACGAATAAGATTTGCCCTTTATGGGCGTGCTGGTTCAGCAGGCGGTATTCACTCTGCTTTTGGTTCATAACGATCACTCCTGCTATAGATAATTTGTGGCTAAAGCCACCTTAATAGTGGATCATCAACTCGAGGAAATCTCGAACTTCGTGTCTGCGTCTCCGACGAAAACGATCGTTCCTCCTGCAGGCAGCGCGATCTGATCTTTGGCACCGATGACACTGAAGTAGATGCACGTTCCCTTCGCATCATAAATGGCGATAGACGAGTGGGAATCCATGTTGACCTTAATGCTCTTGCCTCCGTCTTGCTCGCTTATCGTATACCACTGGGCGTATCCGTTTGATGGAATCATAACGATTGACTTCTTACCGGCATTGACGGTGAAGGGCTTCACTGCGTCTTCGCTCACGAAGATTCTTCCACCTTGCTCCAAATATTCTATGTCGCCTTGCATGAAGAACATTGCATCTGAGAGATCCCGACCGCTCATACCCGGAATTTGCAATTCGGAGACCGCCGTATTCGGACCCGTTATTCGCTTATCCAACACGTATCCCGGCAATTGCTTCGACACATTCAATTGGCTCGGAGGAACAACCAAATAAAGGACTGACGTATACTTTTCGTTCAACAGATAATACTTTTTGCCGTCGCGCTTATTCCATGCTTCCTTTGTCTCTCTCGGGAGATCTTGGGGCTGGAGTTTCTCTGCGGAATATATAGACAAAGCTGTCTGCCCAAGATTCGGCAACGAAACGTATTGACGAAGCCAAAAGTAGGTGCGGCCGTTCTCCTCCGTCACGAAGCTAATCATCGTATTCCCATCCGAACTTCGGAACTTGCCGTCCGTCGAATACATGTAGGTCTGGGCCGGGTTATCTGGCGTCTGTTCCGAAGTGATGGACATAGCGCCGTCTTTGGTAATCTCGATGTTAATCGTTCCAATGTACGAGCCATAAATTCCCGAATACTTTAGTACGGACTCCGGCATATCGGCTTGTACAGGCACGCCGTACGTCTTCTCAGCCTTGAATTCGGCAATTGTCCCTTTCTCCTTCAGCGCCTGAAGCAGCATTTCGCTCGCCAGAAGTTCGTCATATGTGCTGTTCCCGCCGGAAGTGACAACAGCTGCCGCCATGTCCTGCTCGGGAAGCACGACGAGTGAGGCGTGATAGAATTGTGTGTCTCCGCCTTTGGTCAGCGCCTTCATCCCGTATTCGCCGAACGGATACAGATTGACGCTGTCCCAGCCAAGACCATATTCGAATGCAGTATCCGCATCGTCGGGCCACAACGGCGTCTTATACTCGTCTTGCGCCATGGCCGCAATCGATTTACCAGATAAGACTTCTTCCGCTTCCCCCATGAAAATCTGCGAGAATCGGGCCATATCTTCCGCCGTGGAATAGATGCCCCCCGTTCCAATCAGGTTGACCGTCTCGTTGGGAAGCTGTCCGGCATAGGTCGGATAGTAGAGCCCCGCCATCTTCGCAGCGTTCGACGGGTCGAGCGGCGTCTCCGTATTGGACATACCCAAAGGCTGCGTAATATAGCGATGAATATAAGAGGTAAAGTCCATGCCGCTCACACGCTCGACCAGAATCTCGGCCAGCGTAAATCCGTCATTGCAGTAAACGGAGTAAGCGCCAGGGTCCGCCTTCAACCTCTGTCCGGACAGTTGCTTCAGCAGTGTATCGTAGGCGTACGTATCGTTATCTTCGAATAGAAAGGCGTCCGTAAACGACGATCCGTTCAGTCCGGAAGAATGATTCAGCAGCATGCGCGGTGTAATCTGCTTGTAGCGTTCATCCTTCATCGTAAACGCAGGAATATACTGGACGATCGGCGTATCAAGATCGATTTCCCCTTGGTCGACCAACTGCATGACGGCAACCGCAGTAAACATTTTACTCGTCGAGCCGATGCCGTACATCGTGTCTTTCGTAAGCGGCTTCTGTCCCTGCTCATCATTTTTGCCGGTTTGGCCGGATACGACGATATGTCCATGATCGATGATGGCGTACTGCACGCTGTTCGTGCCGTAAGTTGTCGTGAGGAGATTGGCCTTCTCCTCGGCATCTTTCCGGGTTACTTCATACGTAGTAACAGCACTTGGCTTGCTTTCTTCGGATGTAAGCTGGGCCACTGTTATATTTTGCGTCTCTGCAGGTGCTTGATTGCCGTCACAGGAGGTTAGCAGCAGACACCAAGATAGCACAGCTCCCGCTATCCATCGCTTTTTCATCAGATGAATCCTCCTTCCGGAGATTCTATAGTTATATAAAATATACAAACATGAGAGTGGGGATCGTCAGATAGGCTATCGTCGCGACGGCAAGCATCTTTCCGATCGGATTGGCCATATTAATCGTCCAGCCGAAACCGTAAATGTTCGGAACGATCCACGCCGGGTCATCAGGGTTCACGTAAATGCTGCCAAGCCACTTCCAGTGCCTTTCCTCCAGCGACGGAACATCCCTTATCTGATCAAGACCTTTGATTCGCAAGTAAAGCATGACACCGAGCAGCGCCAAGGAGAGCGCAGCACAGAGCGAGATGCCGGAGCGGAAGAGCAGATCTCCCTTCCAACCGTACACCATTATGGCTTGCACCACTCCTAGAAATACAACCATGAGGAGCGAAGCGCCCCAAGCCAGAATCGCATGAATGTTCTTGAGCTTCAATTGTTTTTGCAGCGAACCTTCACGGTCCTCGGGATCCAGCGATGTCCTTGCGCGACTAATCATCAGATGATAGCCGACGAAAAAAACGATATCCAGCGCTTGCAAAACGTTTAACAAGAACACGGTCTGCACGGATTTATTTTTGTAATAAATGCCGAGTTGCAACCATTGCGGAATCTCATCCCACCTCGCAATGGCAAAGAAAATGCATAGCGCCATCAATACAATATGTGCCGAATACCACCAAGAGCTCAGCATCGAGCCATGCGTCCGTCCGACTGCGAGGCTTGCTGCGCGCTTCGTCGGCACGACAACTTGCCAACCTCTGGCTGTCTTTAAACGCTGCGCGGACATCCGGCTAATCCAAATAGCAACGGCCGACGCAATGATTAAAAGCAAGATGGCCGTTATCCAACACAGAAGACTCCGCGCCGGTTGATGATTCACCCATAAGAAGCAAGCTCCTCCGATGACGACCGCCAAACCGCCGGTGAGCAAAACGTAATTCCGGCGAATGCCTCGGACGGTCGCATCCTGCAAGGCCTCTGCCGGCAGAGCGATGCCGAACAGCAGGGTCCGTAAGCCGATATAGACCTGTAAGATGAGCATCAGCGCAAGAATCAAATAACTGCCAGACATCATGATCATCACTTCTTGTGTCAAGGCTGTTCCCCTCCGCGATTCGTAATAATATCCCGGTAAACCAACTTGCTCTGCTCCGCGAATGTTTCCTCCGTCATGCCGCGTACCGCAGCTGCCGCCGCAAGTGACCGCAGCTGTTGCTTCAGCTTCTCCTCGAACGCCTCCGTCACGCCGGGCATCCCGTCGGGCTGAACGATAACACCTTTCTTCCGGTGTACTTGAAGAAAGCCCTCCTGCTTGAGCAGATTATAGGATTTGTTGACGGTATGAAGATTGATCCCTAAATCCTCCGCCAAGCTCCGAACCGACGGCAGCGAATCTCCCGGTTTCAAGGCACCTGAGGCGATCCCCTCGACGATTTGGTCAACCAGTTGTGCGTAAATCGGCGTTTCCGATTGCAGATCAAGCTCTATGAACATGAATATCTCTCCTTATGGCAACTGCGCTTCACGTGAATAGTGACATCGCGAACAATCAATTGAAGCACGATTTCCTTGAAGATCCCTACGGAGTACCCCCATCACCTGCTTCGTTTACTCATCTGTTATATTACATATATAACACATATAAAAAAGACAAGCAAGAATCCGTTACTACAACAAACGAAAAAGGAGCTGCACCGTGGCCAGCCCCTCTACTATCTTCGCCTCTATCCTTCGCAGGTGCCGTTATCAGCCAGCTGAATGAGGTAGTTCATTGTTTTCCCAATGGCATCAGCGGATTGAAATTCTTTGGACAAACGCGAAACGTTTTCTTTGTAGTGTGGTTTGTTCAGCACGTCCCTTACTGCATGCAGGATCTGTTCTTTGTTCGGCTGGCCGGTCTTCAAGTTAACCCCCACGCCTGCCCAATGCACGCGCGCACATACCTCTGGTTTATCCTCGGTTTTCCCGGCAGTGACGAGAGGTACGCCATAATTAATCGCCATCTGTACACCGCCGTATCCGCCATTCGTGACAATTGCATCTACATAAGGCAGAAGCTCATGATGCGGAATAAAGCTTTCTAGCCGCACATTGCTCGGTAACGGGATATTCAGCCTATCCGTTGGTTTGCCGCCGGTAGTTGCTACGACCAGCACATCTTCCTCGGCTAATGCTTGAATTGTAGGAATAAGCAGCTGATGGAAATTTTCGTTAGCGATCGTACCTTGCGTCACATGGACAACCGTACGATGCTTTAATTCTTCCCACCATGAAGGAGGGGTGAATTCGCCTTGCCTAGCCGGTAAGAATGGTCCGACAAACTTCACGTTAGTAGGAATATCACTACGTGGGTATTCAAAAGAAGCGGTTGTCCCCTGAAGGAACAGGTCGCTCATCATTGCCGGCGCATTCATTAAAAAATGCGGCAGCTTGGGAACGCTTAGGCTGTACATTAACTTATCGACATGCTTCTGTACGTCACCAAAGACAAACTTCTCAACTAGACCGCGCAACAGATGATTGCGAATTCTCCCCAATGCGGTTGCATTTGGCGAAAGCCCTAACCCATAAGGCGCAACGTCGCGACTGCTCAGCGTTAAGGGTAGAATTCCGTATACAGCTGTTTTCGGAGCCTTGCCAGCCAGTTGCATCGGGAGCATCCCCGTGAATGCTGAATCCGTGATTACGACATCGGCAGGGAAGTCGTTCAGAATTCCTGATAAATCCTCGTTGTACCCAATCATTTCATCGGTGAAAATATGCTTTAAATCAAACTTGAGTTGATTGATTCCGGAGAAATTAGCTCTTCCGGGAAACCAGTCTTCCAATTGGCTATCATCGTAATCCTTCGCCGCCTGCACCTTAGTAAAGCGGGCGCCGGTCATTTCAATTTTTTGCTGGTATTTCGAGGTACTGTACCACATCACCTCATGACCCAGTTCGACTAATTGACGTGCGATCGGCAATCCGGGACTGATGTGACCATGAATAGGCACAACTGCAAATAAAAATTTAGCCATGATTTCTCTTCTCCAATTCTAGCTACATGCTTATTGATGGAACAATTATTCGAATTAATGGATTTTAATAATAAGATTTTGTATTTATGATCATTTGTTCGCGGTGAAGAACGTCCTTAAAAGCTTTAATAAGAGGCTCTCGGAGTACTCCAGTTCGAATGCGGAATCGAAGTGATCTTCCATCGCTCGTTATTTTTTGATTTATATTCTCCTATCTATTCAAATTATTGATAATTATTTTGAATAATTAGTGTAATATTAAATTTCACATACAACAAATCACAAAATAATGAGTTGAATATAAAATAAATTATATGTTTTATAGAAATCACTTCATAAATTTCCAAATGCAAAAAGGCGATCAGTTTTTCGCCGACCGCCTTCAAAGGCATTATCTCTGTGTAGTTCTTCGAACTATAACATTTCTAGTTTGCAAAAAGATGAATCGTCAATTCTTCCTTAAATCCCACTGAGGGATAAACGCTCATTGCCATCGGAGTAGCGATAATGACCACTTCTTTGACAGCTTGATGTTGTAGATCGCGCAATACATGAGCAAGAGCCGTTCTTGCATAGCCTCTTCTACGATAAGCAGCTGGTGTTGCGACATTATAGATTCCCACAACCCCATCCGCCTCGAACGTCGTAACGGTAGTTACCGGTTCACCTTCCATATAGGCTACATAGTGTTGGAAAGACTTGTCCTGAGCGGGCCCATCAACAAATATTTTACAAAAAATCTCCGCCATGGTACCAGGGATATCAAAACCGGCTAAAGCTATTGTTCTGTAGAATTCAAGTTCCGCCTCTGATCGAACGGGCCGGACTTCAAATCCATCAATAAATAGATCGGAGGTCCAATCATCCAATGATAATCCGAAACCTGTCATCTCTTCTATGGATTGAAACTTGTTAACCTGCAAAGCATTGTCAACGAGTTCATCAGGTTCATGGGAATAAGTCAACCAAATGAGCTTCATTCCTTTTGCGGCATAAGCCTCTTCAATTTCTTTAACTTCGTCAATAGGGTCTTTGGTTTCTGAGCGTTTATAGGTTAATACACTGTTAATTGGACCTAACGCAATATTGGACTCGCAACGCTGAATGCGGTCTTCTTGAACGAATGTAAACACCCCGCTGCTTTTGCTCAACTGCTCATAAGCCTTCACATAATTATCCACGATCAATTCTTTCCTGTTACTAGCCATCAATCAGCATTCTCCTTGGAGTTAAATATAGCGATATTCTCGAAAAGCGGCGGCTTGACCATGATTCACACCACTTTCGTCGATCAGATTCCACACCGTTGCCTGCTGGACATAGAATCTTCTGCCCGTGCTGGAAATCCGAATTCCCGTATAATTATCGACGAATCCATGCTCACCTACATTTGTAAATAAGCGATCCCGCTCCTCCCTATCCGCTTGCTCTGTCGTCCATCTTGACGGCGTGCCCATGAAAGCATTCCAATCCATTTCCCACAGTTCCTGTGCGGCGAGATTGCTATAATTCAGAATCGGATCCGCTTCCGGCCCATGAGTCAGTACGACGAGCGGGGCATGGTATAGCTGATTGAATTCATCGCCTGGCATCGCCTTCTCGTCTAAGAGCATTTTCCCTGTCAGACGCTCGTAACTATCTATGATTAATCGGGCATACTCATTTGTCGCTCCAATTCCAATCAGTTCTTTACTGTTTTTACTAGTATTCTTATGATGTTTACTTAAACATTTAATAAATTCATTGATGGCCAGAACATGCTTGTGCTTGGATTTAATTCCGATCAATAAATCGTTATGAATGGTCATATGATCAAATACTAACTTCCACCTAGGCTTTGTTGTCTTGTGATCCTTCAGCATATGAACCGGAAGCAGGCTTATCCCCACACCTTCTTCAATCGCTTTTAATATTAACGGCATGCTCGGGATGACATGAGTTGGATTGATTAGCGGTCCTTTTTTGAATATTTCTTTCCAATATTTTCTGATAATAGGGAGTTCAAGACCATAGCTAATCCATCGTTGCTCCGAAAGCCAGCTCTCCATATCCTTCAAATGCGTACAATCCGGCACAACGGTTTCATAAGGGGCAACAACGACAAAGCTCTCCTCCATAAGCCGCACGTACTCAATGCCAGGCGTTACAAATTTACTTGGCGTTAATATGATATCCACACGATCTTCTTTTAGAAGCTCCAATAGTTGTTCGGTATCACCGAAATAGGAAACGATATTCCATTCCATTTGGGACAAAGAAGCCATAACGATCTCGCCAAACAACTCAGGTGTCGTACCGATTCTAATCGTGTTCCTTAATGGAGACAAATTATGTTTTAATTCCATCGTTCTCTCGTCTAATGCCTCAATATGAGGTGCAACATGAGCATAAAGCTGCTTACCGCGTTCAGTTGGAACTAATTTTCGCGAAGTTCGAAAGAACAGTTGTTCACCGACTCTGGCTTCAAGCGAGGCGAGGTGCTGGCTCATCGCCGGCTGCGTCATAATCCGGGTCCTCGCGGCCTCTGAAACCGAACTGTGTTTATAAATGGCAATAAAACTTCTGTACCATTCAAAATCAACCATAACTTCTCCTTCCCTATCACACAATACCTTCAATTGTAAGTTTCTCTCACATACCAAACAAATAAATAAATAAATAATGCTGCATGAATAAAATAATTTATAGCTTTTATTTATGCCTTATCGTAATTGCCATAATGTATCATGATATGGCTATTGTTTGTACTATCGTTATGTTAGGCGGGGTATAACAAATGGTTATGAGGAGAAGTTATCGGATGAAATAGCCCGTTGTTGAGTGGGAGTCAACCTATTCGTTCATAATTAATTCCGCCTTGCTCTCCACGATCTGCGCGACCGCTTGTGCCGTCTTCTGTCCGCTGAAGAACGCCTCGGATTCGGACATGATCACATTGTCGAGGTCAGAAGGCGTCCTAACCCAGTTTGTAGCGTTCACGAGCTTGCTCTTCAGTTGCTTCAACATCTCTGCCTCGACTGCGACGGCAGTTCCTGAGTCCGTCTGAAGCGTGCCGGCAGCCATCAGGGGCAACTCGTCCAGTTCGACCAAATCAGGGCCTTTACCAGCGAGCATCGTGGTATTGGTTACGGTCACGAACTTATCCCTGTACGCCAGCACTTCGCCCAGATCCTTCCCGGACGCCGGCGTAGCCAAGAGGTTGATGTCGACGCTCGGATGCAGCTACTCGTACTGCTGCACGATCGTTTTCAACTGATTACTCAGAAGATAAGTGACGAATGTCAGCTTGACTGGTTCGGATGCTGCGCCAATCGCGAATTCCTTGGCTGGCGCGTCAGTGCCGCCGCCGGCATTGCTGCAGGCGGCAAGCAAGAGAGCGATGACTATCGGCGTATATGCCATCTTTTTCACGATTGGTTTCCCTCGTTTCTCGAATCAAATCTATCTGAATTTAAACCCAGCGGTATGCTTCGTTATCTGATTACATAGTTCGGGCGAATGTACTGCCGCTTAAACCCTGCCCGCTGGTAGTTGCAATAAGACTTATTCTGATTCTCTTGTCCTTCGGACGGTTGTCCGGTTTCCGCAGTGAATCCAATAACACCTGCATCAATCCCATCCGTTATCCGTCGTTTAATGATGGCGTTCTGGGCTCCTCTGCCGCGATATTCGGATACTGTTGCATCAATCCCAAACCAAGCCCAATTATTATCGATAAACATAGCTCCGCAACCCACTGGAATTTGACCATCGTATGCCACGTAAACGTTCCATTTGGGTCGTCCAACCAATGCCGAGAACCACGGGATAACTGACTCAGGCAAGCCGAACCCTGCCTGCACGCTATAACCGAAATCTTCAGCGTGACGCGGCATCATCAGCTTGACTTCAATTGAAGATGGCTTGGGATGACTTTCCGCAGGCCTTGCATCCCGGTAGAATTTGGCCAGACCGTTCCCGGTACGATTGAATCCATTTGCTTGAACTTGTTCTTCAAAGGTAACAGGACGCGCAGCCGGTGCAATTTGCAAGGCGTATGACGGAGCCGCGTGTTCATTCATCCATGCAATCGCCAGTTCCAATTCTGCTTGGGTTGCAGGATTATCGATGCCTAATCCCAGAACCCGGTTGAATTCATAAATTGGCGTCCCCGGATCCGAGAGGGCAACGCTAGTACCCAAACGCGTACTGGAGTTCTTGGAATGTCGGACATATTCGTCTGGCGCTGCGGCAAATAAATCAAACCATGCCTCTCGTTCAACTTTTTCAATTGCGATATGAACATGATGATCAAGAGCAGTATTCATTCTGGTATTCTCTCCTTTTATCTATCTCTATCATTGCTTAACTGTTCCTCTTATCGCTTGGCTTGCAGGTAGAGAGTAATTACTACTGCCGCCACGCTATCAAAGGTCATCAGATCTGTATATTTAATGTAAGGTTTTATTCCATGCACAACAAATAATAAAATAAGCGGGAACTCATAAAATAATTTATTAAAGCCAGCCCCATCAGATAAAACCGACAAGCCACAATAAAAAGGCACAAGCCCGGTACAATACCGAGCTCATGCCAAAACGTATTGATTTTGCTCCACCTTAGCCTCCAATTTTTAACTTTGTAATGTAATTGTAATATTCCCTTCATATTCCTTTCATATTAAGCCCTTATAATAAACACATGACCCCCCTTTATTATATATTTTCTCTTGTGCCTGCGGATATGCCGCAGGCCTTTTTGTTTTTTTAAGAGAGTTTCCGCTGAGAATAGTAGAAATTGATGGAACCGAGTAATTATTTTGTAAGAATTAAATCCGCTTTATGTTGGAGCCAACTTAAGTGAGCTTCCCAGACAGGTGTATAACACTCCACCAGTATTTGTTATAATCAGATGGAATCGCTATTCCTACTTAAGCAGGTGCACAACATGAATTTATATTTAGATGTACGCACGATTATTATTGCGCTTGGAATTGGTTATTTATTAGCGTTATTACTTGCTAGCGCCTATTGGCTGGATCGTACGAATTTAGCATCGATCAAAAATTACCTGTTGGCGAAATGTTTGCAAATTATGGCTTGGTTTAGTATGGCGCTTCGAGGAGACAGCGTACCGGAATTTGTAACCATTAGTTTGGCGAACTCTATTCTATTAGTAGGGACTGCCATTGAAATCGTAACCCTCCTGAATCTTCATAAACCAATTGGGCTCAAGACCAACAAAAGATTAACGACCTTTACTATATGCAGTATTATTGGCTTTCAATTGATCCTGCTTCTGCATAACAAGGAATATATACGCATTGCCTATATCTCTTGGGTCATAGCGGCATTGTTAATTCCTTCCTATCGGCTGCTGAAGCGAGGATCAACTGTGCTTATGAGAGTTACCGGCAGTCTATATATGATTGCAATTGTGATTTTTCTGGCAAGAGGAATAATTGCTTTACAATCCGTGAAATCGGCTAGCTTCTTCGTTCCGGGTATCTTTCAATTGATTTCGATATTGGGGATATTCCTGCTTACGGTTCTGGGGAGTACTTCTTTTGTATTGCTATTGAAGGAGAAAGCCAATCAGGAATTAGTCCAGTTAGCGAGCTATGATGATTTGACGGGTACACTGAACCGCAGAACGTTTACAATCCAAGCGAAGCTGGCTCTTGCTCAGTATGCGAAGAAGGAGAAACCTGTTTCCTATCTGCTATTCGACATTGATTGGTTCAAAACCATTAATGATACCTATGGTCACCACGTAGGCGATCTGGTTTTGCAAGACTTGGCATCACGGGTCAAGCGGCAATTAGGCAGCGAGGATTTGTTCGTCCGGTATGGGGGCGATGAGTTTGGGCTAATGCTCCCGGGAACGAATGAAGCCGAATCCACTGAACTTGCCGAACGAATTAAACAATCACTAAACGACTCGCTCAGCGAGAGTCAGCTGGTACCTTATACGATTAGCATAGGCGTGCTCACCGTAGTGCCGAATAAGCACACGCAGCTGGAGACGTTATACGCAACTTGCGACAAAGCGCTTTACACAGCAAAAAGTAATGGGAGAGATGGTGTGTTTCGCAGCCAATCCGAGCAGCTTCATGAAGCGATTGCTTCGTTTTGACGCACGTAATCGAATTGTAATATTCCCTTCATACTTCTTTCATACTCTCCTCATCTTTTCTTCATAATCGCTCTATATAATAAGTGACATGACCCCCCTTTTAAAATATATGTTTCTCTAGTGCCTGCGGAGATGCCGCAGGCCTCTTTTTTTGCCCTCGGCCTCCGTTCAGACCCATAACCGCCTTCGCGAGAAAGGCGGTTCATGCGCTCATATGATTTTCTGAAGTTCAATTTCGTCATGCAGGGGAATGCCGTAAAATCCTTCAAGCGGGATTGCCGGCTTCCGCTTCCTAGCCTCATCAACTGCGTTTGGGTGAAAGGCTATTATTCGGTACCCAAGCCTCTGATAAAACCGTAATGCATCTACATTATCATTGGTTGTAATGAGCCAAATGTGTTTAAGACCAGCCTGCTTTGCGATTTGTTCCACAACAGCTATCAATTCACTTCCAATCCCGTTGCCTTTGATAACCGCATTAATGCTCGTCAATTCACAGTCATCATCTGCAAGTTGATAAGTAGCTGCTCCGACTCTTCCACCATCCATCCAAGCAATGACCGCTTCCACGTCCCGGAGATGATGTTCCTTTCCTTTGCTGATTACCGTTTCGCCACCAAACTCGTTTACCCAAAGCTCTTTCAGCCATTCCTGATCCTCGTTGGTTGAAGGAGCGAGCACTTGGATAATACTCCTATTATTTCCCATTTAAATCACCCCTTTTAGTTTATCACCGGCCAGCAGAGAAATTGACTGGGTGATAAAAAAAAAAGCGCGGCAGGCTGCCACGCTTACATTCTCATGCTACCGGTCGTTTACAGCGCTTTAGCTGCATCAGCAAACTGACGCGCACGCTCCGTCAGCAGGTCAAACCGCCCGCTGCGCACCCAATCCAAATTCACAAGCTTGCTGCCCATGCCTACTGCACATGCACCGGCTTTGAAGTAATCTGCGATGTTGTCCAGATCGACGCCGCCCGTTGCGAGCATCGGGATTTTGTCCAGCGGTGCGCGGATTTCGGATAAGTATTTCCAGCCGAGTGTGCCCATCGGGAAGATCTTTACCGCTTCGGCACCGGCTTTCCATGCACGAACAATTTCTGTAGGTGTCATAACGCCGGGCCATACCGGCACACCGTTTGCATACCCATATTCCACGACTGACTCATCCAAGTTCGGGGAAATCAGAAACTGGGAGCCAGCTGCTACGGCTTCCTTCGCCATATCCAGATCAAGAACGGTTCCTGCGCCGATTCCGGCTTGGTCGCCGTATTTATCGCGCCAACGGTTAATCATCCCGGCAGCACCTTCGGTATTCATCGTAATTTCCATCAGGGTAATGCCGCCGCTAATCAGCGCTTCGGCCGCCTGGTCTGCATATTGATCCTCGATATAACGAAAAATAGCTACAACCTTCTCTTGCTGCAATCGTTCCAGCATTTGACTCACGTTTAAGCAGCCTCCTCATCACTATGGACAATCCTATAGATCATTGTAGAACGAGACCTTTACGAAAATCAATCCAAACCATTCCAATAATCGCGTAAAATACGCAAAAACACGTTCGGGAACGCAAGCTCCTTCATCTGCTCAGGACCGATCCAGCGATAGTTGGCCGGCGCTTTTCCTTCGGGCAGCCCGTATGATGGGGCAGTTTCTGCGGCAAGATGATCAGTTACATTTGATGTGGCAGCCTTCGCGTCAGCCTCAGCTTGCTGCTGCCAGAATCCGAATTCCGCGCGGAATACCTGCACGTCCCACACGATGTGGCTGAACACATGCTCCGTTTCGCCCCACCAGCTTGTCGGCCTGACAAGCAAGCCTTCCTCCGCCGATAACACGCGGCTCAGATAGTCGGCTTGGGCCGCGTGGCGGTTCATCAAGCTGCCTGCACCGGCGGTCGGTGCTGGAACCTCGGCGATGGAAGCCGCTGCGGTTTCGAGCTCCGCCGCAGCTGCGGCTGCGGCAGCTTTGCCTCGGCCCTTGCGCTTCGCGGCACCGCCGCTATCCCCGGGCAGCGCAAGCACATGCGGCAGCTCCCACATCTGGGCGAGCAAGCCGCTCTCCGGCCGCTGCCGCACGAGCAGCTTGCCTTCATGCGCGCCGCTGCCTGTAATAATGGCAGCAAGCCGCGTTTCCGGCCGCGGCGGCTTTGCCTTGGTCTTAATCGGCAGGATATGCTCTTTCCCTGCCATCCTGCCTTCGCAGTGCATCATCACCGGGCAAGTCAGACAGCCCGGTGACTTCGGTGTGCACACAAGCGCTCCCAGTTCCATGAGCGCTTGGTTGAAGTCACCCGCTGAGCCTTCGGGAATCAGCGATGCCGCCAGCTTCTCGATGCCGATCCGCGTAGACGGCTTCGCAATGTCTTCTTCCAGGCAGAAATAGCGAGACAGCACGCGCATGACATTGCCGTCCACTGCCGGCTCCGGTCGATTGAACGCGATGCTCATAATCGCACCTGTCGTATACGGCCCAACTCCGCGCAGCGCAGCTACCGCTTCTTTATTATCCGGCACGACGCCCCCATAGAGGCTAAGCACCTCACGTGCCCCAGCCTGCAAATTCCGAGCCCTCGAATAATAACCGAGCCCTTCCCAACTTTTCAACACCTCAGGCTCCGGTGCTTCTGCAAGCGCGGCTGCTGTCGGGAACTTCTCCATAAACCGTTCATAATACGGAATGACCGTATCCACTCGCGTTTGCTGCAGCATAATCTCCGAAACCCATACCCGGTAAGGATCGCGATTCATTCGCCACGGCAACACACGTTTATTTGCTAAATACCACTTCAGAAGTTCAATACTGAAATAGCGTGAAGCCTCCGACACCATGTTTGTTTCATCCTCTCAGCCATACACGACTTTCATGTTTTGTTCTGTTTTTTGCTCAAATAGATTTGCCGATAGCGGCTCGGCGTAACGCCCGTGTATTGCTTGAACATCCGCGATAAGTAATGATTCTGCATCCCAACCTGCTGAGCAACCTCAGAAATATTGCAATCCGGCTTCTCCAGCAGCTGCTTAGCTCGCTCCACTCGGCGCATGTTCACGTATTGTGTCGGAGCGTAACCGACGATATTTTTGAAATAGCCGATAAAATAATTCGGATGGAGATATGCGAGCCTAGCCAAATCTTCCACGCCGATCTGTTCGGACAAATGATGCTCGATAAAATCCAGTACGCGATCGATTTTCTCAAGCGGTTCGACCTGTTGAAGCGACTCTTCGCTAATGCCGCCATATTCCAAATAAATAGCCATAATATCAAACAAAGCCGCCCGAATGCGCAGCTCCCTTGTAATCATCGAAGATCTGTAGACGTCGATCAACCGTTCAAACAATGTCCGCAGGTGAACCTGCTCCTTCGGCTCCACAATAAGCGGAAGCTTAAGCAGATCGAACATTTCCATATCCCCGATGGATGCTCGAAAATTACACCAGTAGACCGCATTCGGCGCTGATCCCGTATTAAACGATTGCTTGCCGGGTGGCATAAGCAGCAACTGTCCGGGTTTGGTATGGTACAAGCGGCCGCTTTGCATCAGCTCGCCTTCACCCTCTATAATAAACCAGAGTCTATAAAATTCTGAAACTTGCTCCATGGCCTGTCCGTTCTTAGGCGCAGAGAATGCTGCTATGGTTACGTCCGCTTGAAATCGGTGAAAATAATTCTGTATGATCGTCTTGTAGGTATGTTTCATTTTCTTTTCACCTGCGTCTCCCACTTTTCAGATTTTTGCGAGTGTCACGCATTTTCCTATTATAACGCACTCTTCGGCCTAATGAACACCTCCGAACGGACGGTGCAATCCGAGAATCTCCTACCAAAGTCTCACTTATTTGCCCTCAACAGAAGGAGGATTACGCTCACCTATGCGCACTTCTACCAGCCAAAACATTGATATATCACGCTTTTTCCCGATGCTTGCTTTGCTTATGGTCATTCTGTTGACAGGGTGCGGCTCGTCTTCACCGACTTCGACGACAGCCTCAAACGTGCCCAAGGTATATAAATCCAATTGCATTTCGTGCCATGGATCGGAGCTGCAGGGCCGGATGGGACCTACAACGAACCTTCAGCATGTTGGCAAAAGGATGACGAAGGAGCAAATCACCGCTCAAATTAATAAAGGCGGCGGCGGTATGCCTGCCTTCTCAGGCAAGCTTACACCAGACGAAGTCCAGGAGCTGGCGAGTTGGTTAAGTGCCAAGAAATAATAAAAAGACCCTTCCCGCAGCGGCGTAATGCTTGAGCATGACGTTGCTGCGGCAAGGATCTTTTATCTTTTATTGCGATTGTTTCGCTTACCGATACGCAATTGAGGCAAACCGGAAGTCAACGTACTTTCAAAGGACCATTTGGATGCGCCCATCTTCGGATGAGTCGGAAACAGATCTCCCGCAAGCAGCGGCAGCAAACTGCCCCAAGCATCTCCGTACACGCCGTCTGCCGGAACAAGCTCTCCGCTCTTGTAATAGCGCTTATCGTTTCGTTCAGAGTGAGCCGTCATCCTACCACCGTCCCTCTACCCTGCATACTTCCTATTGGTATATTCCAATTATGGGCTTTAGGTGACGATGTTATGCATCCGTTTTCAATCCAGCTGCTCCACGATCACAAAAGCCGAGGCCAATGACTGATCATGCGTAATCGTGACATGGATGCTCGTCTTCGCTTGCATCAAGCCAAGCCGGTCCCAGGCACCGTCTGTCAGTCGGCAAACCGGCTTCCCGCTTTCATGACGATCCACTTCGATATCATGCCAAGAAAGCTTGTTTCCAATCCCGCAGCCAAATGCCTTAGACACCGCTTCCTTCACCGCGAACCGGCCAGCTGCAAACTCGACCAGCCGTTTCCCGCCTACCGCATCGGCAAGCTCCAGTTCGCGCTCGGTCAGAATTCGGCGCATAAACTTTGCGCCGCTATCGCCTTGTATTATTTTGCCCATTCGCTCGAGCGATGAGATGTCATGCCCAATACCGATAATCACTGCTGTCAACCGCCTTACTTGTGAATGTGGAGTATATGATTGGTAAGCCTTTCACTACACTAGGGCAAAATAAATCCGTACTTCTTCCATACTTTTCCAGCTTCTTCGCTTTGCAGGAAACCTAGCAGCTCCAACGCTTGCTCTTGATGTTTCGTTCCCTTCACTACCGTTGCCGGGTACACGATTGGCTTATGCGTTTCAGAGGCTACCGTTAGCGCAATCGTAACTTTGGCTGATGTCATGGCATCCGTCAAATAGACGAAACCAGCGTCTGCGTTGCCGGTCTCTACGTAGGACAGCACCTGCCTTACATCCTTTGCGTATACCAACTTCGGCTCGATTGCGTCCCAGATGTCCGCTTCTGTCAGCGACTGCTTCGTGTAGCTTCCGACCGGAACGCTCTCTGGTACGCCAATCGCAATTGTCTTATACGCGGCATCGGTTAATCCCGTTAGCTCAGAAGGTGCGGCTACTGTTGTATCATTGGGCTTCTTGGGCACGATCAGAACCAGCTCATTACGCAGCAAAATCGGACTCACACCCACCAAACCCTTGTTCTGGAGGGCATCCATCTGCTTCTGGCCCGCAGAAATATACAGGTCCACCGGTGCTCCCTGTTCGATCTGCTGCTGCAGCGTGCCCGATGCACCAAAATTATACGTGATTCGCACATGTTGATGCTGCTCTTCATAAGACGTTTTCAGTTCGGTGAGTGCATCCTTCAAGCTCGAGGCTGCCGATACGGTTAGCTCGGCCGGTTGCTGTGGCTGTTTGCTGCATGATGACAAGCTTGCGCAGAGCAGTACGATAATGATCAAACTGCATAATGGAATCGATCTGTTCATGTTCATCTCCGATATACATTTACGCACGCTAGCGGATGACGCCGATATGTGCCAACCTGAAGTTCGTCCCTTTGCATTCCGGACCGTCGCCATGCGTGACTTCCAACTCCAATTTGTGAATGCCTTGCGGCAGATCATCTCCTAGGAAGCAGGCTCGATACCAGCCGTCATCCCCGCACCAATCCGGGCGCTCGCGCGACATGGTCACCCAGTCTCCACCGTCAATCCGATAACGAAATTCGGAGGACATTTTGCCAAAATCAAACCCTAACGACAGTCCCCGACCTTCGAACGTGAAGGACAGCTTCGCGCCCACTGCTGCGGTCTCCAGCACTTGGTCGATCCATTCATAGAACGGCCAGCGGCGGATGACCCATGGGCCCTCGGTTTGTACTTGTGCGAGCGGCAGCAGCTCTGCGGCTCCCCAGTGCTGCGGATGCAGCGGTGCAGGGAGGGACTCGGAAGCGGGCACAGCTGATTTGGCGTTGATCGCCTCACCCAGCAGCTCTTTCTCTAGAAAAGTGATGATGCTATGCCCATAGCTTAAACTGCCTCTATGAGTGGGATGTAAGCCGTCCGGCAGCCACTCTTCCCAGCGCATTCGGCCTTTGCGCACTTCTTCAAGCGCATACATCCCCATCCACACCGAACCGATCCCGTAGTGATCGGCCAGCTCTTCCAACTCGGCGATCGAATCCGGCACACCGCCTTCGCTCATCACCGCATACATATTCTGCATAAACGTATGCGCGAGCACGATATCGCGGTCTCCATCAGCAAGCAGCTTTCGGAGTAACCCTTCTCTTGTTCGCCTTCTTTGATCCGACGGATCGCCATAATCATTCACGGCATAATCGATAAACACGAGCTGGCAGCCGCGATCAATTAGATCTCGTTTGGCACGGAATACGGCTAGCTCGCTGCCGGTTGCTCCGATCGCTGCATTTTCAACCACGACTCTCACACTCGGGTATTGTTCGACCAGCCATGCAATGACGGGCTCCGGCCAATTGTGCCGTGTGCGCGCATCTGTGATTGACCCGCCGATAAAACCAACCGTCAGCTGTCCCTCCGACAGTGCCCTGCGCGTATGTATTAATGGATTGCGATGTTTCCACACTGCTGCATTCATTCGTTGAGCTTCCTCCCCATGAGGTTCATTTGAACTCACACAACTTTGACCTGCGGTGCTGCATATCCATGATGCTTTGCGTTACTTTCCTTATCATACCACTTGTCCTGCGTAGTTTCATGGCGAATTGATTAGAAGGAGTTGCACTTGCACCGAAACTAAAAAACCCGCCCTGCCGGCAATATGCCGGCGGGGCGGGTTTAAACAGCTCTAGATACCCGGAATCGGGTCACGCTTGTGAGCGGTTTTGATGAATTGCTTCTCGAGTTTCTCGCGAATCGCGTCGTCGATTTGTTTGCCTTCGAGGTAGGAGCTGTTGTCATCGTAGGTGATGCCAAGCTCGTTCTCGTCGGTTTGGCCATCCCAGAGGCCGGCTGTCGGCGCTTTGGTGACGACTGCGCCCGGTACGCCGAGTGCAGCTGCCAGCTGGCGAACCTGCCGTTTGTTCAAGGACGTGAGCGGCGTAATATCGACCGCGCCGTCGCCCCACTTGGTGTAGAAGCCGGTGACCGCTTCGGATGCATGGTCTGTCCCGACAACGAGCAGATTAAGCTCGAATGCGAGTGCATATTGAGCCACCATGCGGGTACGGGCTTTCACGTTGCCTTTGCCCCCGCGGCTGATGTGGCGCGAGATGCCGATCGACTTCATGCTGTGCTCCACTTCAATGGCAATCTCATCGACGGCCTCTTGAATGTTGGTCTCCACGCGATATTTCAGATTGAATGCTTCCGCAACCGCGTAGCTGTCTGCAATATCAACCTGATCGCCGTAAGGCTGGAACACGCCGAGAGTCATATATTCTTTGCCTGTCTCCGCGGACAATTCGTCTGTCGCTTTCTTGCAGAGACCTGTTGCTACCGCACTATCGATCCCGCCGCTGATCGCAATGAGCAGCCCCGTCGTGCCGGACTTGCGCACGTATTCCTTGAGAAAATCAACGCGACGGCGAATTTCCTGCTCTGGATCGATTTCAGGCTTAACGCCCAACTGCTTAATGATTTCGTCCTGCAAGCTCATCCCCATGTCCCCTTACACCGCTTAACGGCAGAAGCGCTCGAAAGCAGATGTCAAATCTGCAGCAATATCAGCAGCCGAACGGTTCTCGATTTGATGACGTTCAATGAAATGAACGAGTTCTCCGTCTTTCATCAGGGCGATGGATGGAGAAGACGGCGGGTACGGCGCGAAGAATTCACGCGCTTTGGCAGTAGCTTCTTTATCTTGACCGGCAAATACCGTATACAGGTGATCCGGCGTGATATCATGCTGCAACGCTTGTGCTACGCCTGGACGGCATTGACCTGCAGCACAGCCGCAAACGGAGTTAACAACAACAAGCGCAGTTCCTTTGGAATCCGTCAATTTAGCAGCAACGTCGTCAGGTGTACGAAGCTCCTCAATTCCGATTCGAGTTAAATCATCGCGCATTGGCTGCACCATATCTACCATGTATTTTTCAAAAGACATCGACATGTATAATCGCTCCTTAAAAGTACAATTTTCTTTCTATTATACGCCCCGCTCTATTTGAAAGCAAAGAAAAAGCAACCGGGACCGCGCCCGATTGCTGTTATTTCTCTTTTGACCGATCCGAATCCGCAACA
Source organism: Paenibacillus sp. J22R3 (assembly GCF_056269305.1). NCBI lineage: Bacteria > Bacillati > Bacillota > Bacilli > Caryophanales > Paenibacillaceae > Paenibacillus > Paenibacillus sp. J22R3. The sequence goes on from NZ_JBWDNS010000003.1 coordinate 478,394, forward strand.
TCCTCTGCAATGGCTGAGACGACATTTATGTCCGGATGCATATAAATCCCCCCACGCGGAGGAATCTTTTGTTCGAAATAATCCAGGTTCTCGCTGGTTAGGAAACCGATATCCTTATACGGATGCACCCATTGGTTGCCTGCCATGACTTCAGGGTCCGTTTCTTCCGTCCACTGGCTGAGCGGAGACTCAGGCGACTCATAGTGATGATCGCCGATCACTACGCCGTATTCGTTGACGAAAGGATCATGCGGCCCTCGGCCCGATTGAAATTCCGGTAGAAAATTAATCTCGAACGGATCCAATGACGAGTCGTCTTTACCGGCCGCTGGCGGGAATGAAGACAGATCGACTTGCGAGATAGGCCTCTTTTGTTTCTTCTTGCTCATTCTAATTCCCCCTTAGTCCGCAGGGCGATTAGGGCCGTCTAATTTCTTGTCATAGCCTTCCGATTCCGGTGCTTTACCGCTGCTGCGCTGCTTATTGCTTGCTGCGGCTTCTTGAGCCCCGGCATTGTGCTGCTGTTGTTTATTTCCCAATGCTGGCACCCCCTTCCACCGCTAGTATGCGCGAGGGGCAAGCAGCTTATCCGTTAATCAATACCTTCCGAGGCATGAAAATACCGATAAACGACAACACGATAAAAAGCCATTGCAGCATCGTCAATCCAAAGGTCAATGCAGGTAATGTTCCGGGAGGATATGCCGCAAACAGACTAACGAACAATCCACCTATGCCAGTGCCAAGAAGACTAAGGGAGGCGGATTCCCCGCTGCCGATCCGACTCGAAGCACCGGTCCGAAATAAGATTCCGTATACGCAAGCAAGGAGCAGTGCATAAGGGATGGCATAGGGAAAGTCCGTTAACAACGTCCACACGATGCAACCTGGTATTATCGCATAAGGCCACACATCCAGCAGCTTCTTAAGCGGAATTTTACGTTTCCTGCCTGCGTAAGCAACATAGGCACAAGCGAGAAGAAAACCGAAAGCCGTATCGGTGGCACTGCCGCGAACAAGCAGCAACGCACTTGGCCGTTCCCACAGCAGTTCCGGATCTCGAACAAGGAACGCCAGCTTCCAGCCTATAATCGTACAAATAACAGCATTCAATGCGATGTCCAGCCAATGGGTCTCCCTTTGAAGAGATGATCGCGAGAGCCATATCTTGAACATGGCCAGTCCAACTGCCGCTGATAGAAGACCCGCAAGCAGCATCGCATCCAATCGTAAAGGGCCGAGTTCGATCGCTTCAGACATGTTCTCTTCTCCTTAGTAGCTGCTCAGTGCAGCGGCGGCTTCATTATGATTACGGGATCTGTCGATCTTGACAATGAACGTCGTACCGACTCCCTCTTGGGAATCCACTTGTATACCGCCGCCGTGACGCTCGATAATGCTCAAACATAGCGGTAAGCCAAGGCCGGTACCGCGGGATTTAGTCGTGAAGAATGGTTCGAACAGACGCTCCAGCTTCTCTTTGGGAATACCGCTGCCGTTATCGTTTACTCGAAGCTCCACATAATCGATGTGCGATTCCGTCTGGATCGTCAGCACGCCATGCTGATCCATGGCCTCCATGCCGTTCCGGGCAAGGTTCAAGATCAGCTGCTTCATCTCTTTCTCATTCAACATTAAGGATGGAATCCGCTCCGCCAAACGAAGCTCAATCGACTGTCCGCGCAAATTGGCATCTGCCCAAAGCAGCGGCATGATCTCATTAAGAATATCATGCAGCGAGCAGCTTTCTTTCTCAATAATCCGATTCTGAGCCAGGGAGAGGAAATCGTTAATAATACTATTCGCTCGATCAAGCTCGTCCATCACAATGCGAAAATATTCCTGCTGATGCTCCGGGCTGCGCTCCCGCATTAATTGTACGAAGCCGCGAATAACGGCCATCGGGTTACGGATTTCATGAGTAATGCTTGCCGCCATTTGGCCGACCAAACTTAATCGTTCCATCCGACCGATCTCATCACGGAGGCGACTAAGCTCGGTGATATCATGGGCGATGAGAGCCGCTCCGATGATCTCATTATTTTGCATATCGCGCACGCAGATGCCGGAATTGACGTACATTTTGCCCTGTTCCTGCACATATTCCGTCGTAAGTCGATGCCCATTGAGCGCCTGATAGAGCAGCCTGCCAAGGACATCCTTCTCGATATGATCGTACATAATCGTAAACGGCTGGCCAACCAGCTCGTGGCGTAGCTTGCCGCCTACTTTATCACGCAGCAGGTGAATCGCCATTTCGTTGATATGGGTAATGGTCCCCTGTTGATCCACGAAGATGACGCCGAGCGGCGTTTCATCAATAAATTGCTGCAGCTTCTGGACCTCGATGCGATAGTTGTTGGAAATGCCGTTGAGCTCGTATGCCGTCATTTGCCTGCGGATGAAATTCTCAGCAAAGGTCAGCATCATCCACATAACCAAGAAATAGAGCAGCTCGTGGCCAATCAAGTAGAGGAGGTCAGTAGAGTTCAGGTCTGGTTGTTCGGTCCGCTCATAATAAATGAAGGCGCTTGCGCGAATTAATAGAATGACAGCAGTCGAAGCCATCACGATCTTAAGCTTACGTGGCCTGGAGAAGTTCAGGAAACCTTTATGATACTTATAAATAATGGGGAAAAGCAGCAGCAGCATTCCAATAGCGTCGATCCAGACCGATAGTCCATCCATCATATATAATTCCGATACGATGAATATCGTTGCCAATGGGATCAATACGCCTATACCGCCGTATAACGAACCGATTAGGAGCGGTGCATAATGGTAATCCAAGTAGAACTCTTTGATCTCAACACAAACCTCCAGCCCCAGAAGGACGCAGGCTCCACAAATGAGGATGAGAATGATGGGAATATTTTTGCGCGGTTTCGAATAATCGTACCAAACTTGAAAGGCGAATACTGGCATCAAAGCTACGATAATTTGCAGGAGTATTAGCTTCCACACAAAGACTAGTCCCACCTTCCTACTAGCACCTAGAAACCCAGTATATGTAATAGAAATAATCTGTTAATCCGATTAAAACATAGGTCTTGGAAATTTACAACGTTTCAAAATGGTAGTTTTAAAACTGACCAATGAGTAGACGCCGGATATTCGGGGTAGTATGATAATTAACGGTAAATTGCAGTTTTATTCAGTAAATAATTAGTGAAACTCGTGGATAAGATTCCACTATATAAAGGCGGAATAGTAGAAATGAAACCCTATGATATTATCATCGTCGGTGCAGGCTCTGCCGGTCTGATGGCTGCTGTGGCAGCCGGCAAGCTCGGAGCCAGAATCCTGCTGCTCGACAAAGGGGACAAGCTAGGGCGCAAGCTCGGCATCTCCGGCGGCGGACGCTGCAATGTAACGAACAATAAAGATACCGATGAGCTGATCAAAAACATTCCCGGCAACGGCAGATTCCTGCACAGTGCGCTGAGTAACTTCTCCAATAAACAGATCATCGAGTTCTTCGAGGGACTGGGCATCGCGCTCAAGGAGGAAGATAACGGCCGCATGTTCCCCGTTTCGGACAAAGCGAAGACGGTAGTCGATGCCTTGGTTGGCCAAGTGAAACGCTACGATGTGGACTTGCTGGTCAACTCGCCGGTTGCGAGTGTGCTGTATGATGAAGATAAAGTGCTTGGCGTTAAGCTTGCCGGCGGCAAACGAATTGACGGCAACGCCGTAATCGTCGCTGTCGGCGGCAAATCGGTGCCCCACACAGGCTCGACCGGAGATGGCTACGCTTGGGCTGAAGCTGCCGGCCACACCATTACGCCGCTATTCCCGACCGAGGTACCGCTGACGTCGAAGGAAGATTTCATCGTAAAACGAGAGATTCAGGGACTTGCGTTAAGAGATGTCGCGCTCAGCGTTCATAATGAGAAAGGCAAATCGATCATCACGCATCGAGGCGACATGTTGTTTACGCACTTTGGTATCTCCGGTCCGATCGTACTGCGCTGCAGTCAATTCGTCGTCAAGCAGCGGGTGAAGACCAAAGCTCCTGTTCAGCTGACGATTGACTTTTTCCCGGACTCGAGTGTAGAGGATCTCTATAATCAATCGTTGAGTGCGGCCAAATCGGAATCCAAGAAAGCCGTCATCAATGTGCTCAAAGGCTTTGTGCCTGAACGGATTCTACCGATTGTGCTCGGACGAACAACACTTGACCCCTATGTCACCTACGATAATATTCCAAAACAAGAGTGGCGCGAGCTCAGCCAGCTGATGAAGGCATTCCCGATTTACGTGAATGGAACCTTATCGATTGAGGAAGCTTTCGTTACTGGCGGCGGCGTCAACCTCAAAGAAATCGATCCGAAGACGATGCAGTCCAAATGCAAGGAAGGACTCTACTTCTGCGGCGAGATCCTGGATATCCATGGCTATACCGGCGGCTACAATATCACGGCAGCTTTCTCGACCGGTTATACTGCAGGCAGTCATGCTGCGATGCAGACCGTGTAAATAGAAACGGTGGCAACAGGGACTATCCCCGTGCCACCATTTTTTGTGCTTCAACAATGTTGTCATCTAAGCAACATTTCTAGCGACCTGACTCAACCCTTCACTCCGCCGGTAAACAACATCCCCTTCTCCAGCGCACCTTGCGTAATCATAAATACGAGCAGCAGCGGAAGAATCGAGATGACACCGCTCGCGCTGATCCAGTTGGGCCTTGGGTTCTGCCCGCTCTGCATATCGTTCATCGCCACCGTGAATGTCCAATTATGCGGCGACCTTGATACCACGTAAGGCCAGAGGAAATCATTCCATACCGGAATAAAGGTCAGCACAGCCACGATCGTAAAGACCGGAACGGACATCGGGACGACGATACGCAGGAATGTCCGAAGCTCCGAAGCGCCATCTACGCGTGCTGCTTGAAGCAGCTCTTTGGGCAGCTGATCGAAGAACCCCTTGAACAGAAAGATCACGAACCCCCATGCAAAATGCGGTAGAATAATGGCCCAAATATTGTCCACGAGGCCGAGCTTCTGCATGAGCAAATATTGCGGAATGAGCACGGATACGCTAGGGATCATGATCGTTGCGAGGAAATACATCAGGACGATGAATCGAATTCTTCGATTCGGAATGAGCTGTGAGAGCGCATAGCTGGACAACGCCCCGAAGAAGAGCTGCCACGCGATAACTACCAGACAGATAACGAGGCTGTTCATGAAGAAATGATAGAATCCTAGGCTTCCCGCCGATTCCACCGCAAGCAGATTCAAGCTTCGGAAGCTGTCAAACAAACGCAGCCAGTTACGAGACTGCTCCAGTTCCACCACTTTACCATCCAGCAATCCACTTTCGTCGAAGTAGACTCGCAGCTGTTTACTCAGCGCTTCATCTGATAGATAGGGCTTCCCTCCATAAGCATCACCTTCCGATATCCCGTACCACGTGAAATCCGATAAGCGGCGCTCGCGGATTTGGCCCAGCTTCGTATTCATGATTTTGTCGGAGAAACGATCGGTGGACACGATAAAAGGCTGCCCCACATAGAACTCCGCTGCGGTTGTCTTCGCCCTATACAGCTCGAGCCCATCCTTAATGCCGGTGACGGTAATCTCCCCGATATTATCCCGCATGAAGGCTCGCCACGGATACCAGATCGCTTTCATCGCATCCTTCTCGTAGAACGTCTGCTCCTGGTTCCCCAAGCCGGAGTAATCCAGTGTCAGCTCGATCGTATGCGGAATTCTCGGAAGAAACTTCGGTGTCGTCGATTCAATCGATTCGTTATCCATGATAGCCGTTACGAGCAGCCAAACGAGCGGAAGAAGTCCCAGCGCGACGAACACGATCGTAACCAGATAGGAAGCGACGTTCAGCTTACGTTCGCCTTTTTCCACAATACGGTTAGGTCTCATCTGCGGTCAGTCGTCCTCTCTTTGCAAGCGGAATTGAATCACGGTCAGTACGGCGATCAAGAGGAACATGAAGAAGGAGAGCGCTGCCGAAACCCCGAATCTCGATTGTTCGAAAGCCGTCTTCTGAATCATGAGCGCCACAACAAGCGAGGCATCTGCCGGTCCGCCTTGCGTCATAACGAATATCGTATCAAACGACAGCAGAACACCTGACATAAACCCGACGAACTGAATGATGATGACGAACGAAATGTTCGGCAAAATCATCAGCATCATGCGCCGCCAGGGCCCGCAGCCGTCAATTTTCGCTGCTTCGAAGAGCTCGGATGAAATGGATTTGATGGCTGCATAGTAAAGCAGCACGCCGATACCGCCGCTGGCGAAGAAGCCGGGCAGCACAATCGCAAGCTTGGTCATGCGAAGGTCATTCAGAAAACCGTACGGGCCAAGCCCGAGCTTACCCAGCAAATAGTTGAACAGTCCACGATCGGGATTGTACATCCACTTCCACAGCAACGCGCCTGCAACAAGCGGCAGTACATTCGGAATTTGATAGAGCACAAGAAAGAGTCCGCTCAACCGCTTCATATGACTGAGAATGAGCGCCTGCACAATCGGAACCCAGAATACGAGCAGCACCGACAAACCGAAGAATATGAACGTGTTCTTCATCGCAACCCAGAACGTATGGCTGCTGAGAAATTCGAAGTAATTGCCAAGCCCGACAAATTTGCCCGGCGGGGTCATAATATCGTAGTTAAAGAGACTGATATAGACCGCTTTGAACAGCAAGTAATATTTGAATATAAAGAATACAACGACAGAAGGAAGCAGGAACAAAATCGGTGTCCACGGGATCTTCCATTTATTCACCATTTCCTCACCACCTACTTGCTGCACCGCGCTTGACTACCGAATCGCTATGAGGCGCGGTGCAGTAATAAATTGCTTAGACCGGATCCGATCAACTATTTGCCGCCTGCCATAATGTCACTGTTATACTTATCGATCACTTCCTTCTGGGCAAGTGCTTCGGCCGCCTTGAGCTCCGTGGCCGGGTCGGCGCTTGGATCAAGCAGAATCGTCTGAATCGGCTTCACGAGGTAGCTGCTCAGGCTGCTTTTCAGATAGTATTCCAGATGCTTATCCTTCGCCGTTGCTTGGACAGCCGCTACATAATCCGGAGGTAAATCCTTCACCCACTTCGTTACATCGAAGTCTTTGACAATCGACAGCGGATTAATCGCAAAGCCGTTGTCCAAGCAGAATTGCGCCCATGCCTCCATATGCTCCTTCGACAGGAAGAACATCGCATATTCGAATGCGGCTTTCTGCTGCTCCGGCGTCGATTTGGGATTCAGCATCCAGAAGTTCCCTCCCACTTGCGAAGGCGCTCTGCCTGATGGTCCGATCGGGAAAGGCGTGAACCCAATATCCTCTGCTTTCATCCCTTGCTTCAAGAAGTTGCCGAAGCTGTCGGAGCTGCCCAGAATCATCGCTGATCGGCCGGTATAGAAGTCTCGCAAATTCTCGTTGTAATCTTGCACGACATTCTTCTGCGTTACTTTATGGGTCCATTTCAAATCTTTATAATATTGGAGCGCCTTCACAGCCGCTTCCGAGCTGAAATTCAGCTTAACGGTCCCGTTAGGTAGAAGCTCCGTCAAGTCACCGCCTGCTTGCCAAACGTAATATTCAAAATGCCAATCCGCCCAGTCCATGCCCAGAATATCGAAGCCGATTGTATCCGGATTATGCTGCTGCACTTTCTTGGCTGCTTCAGTAAATTCATCCCACGTCCTCGGCGGACTGTCGATCCCTGCTTTCTTGAACATCGACTTGTTATAAAGTAATCCGGATGAATACATGAAGCTTGGAATGCCGTAAATTCGGCTGTCCTTCGTTGCCAGATCAAACGCGCCGTCAATGAAACGGTCCTTATCGGTCGAGTTATTCATCAAGTCCGTGATGTCTGCGGCAATCCCCTTCTGCATATAGAGCTGCATGTCCGGAAACGGCTGCTCCATCACATCAGGTCCTTCTCCGCCTGCAACCGCTGTCATAAATTTCTCGCGTACATTCGTCTGGAATGCTTCAACATGCTTAACCTTAATGTTAGGATGAAGCTCTTCGAACCTCTTAAACCGGCTTTCAATGAATGGCTTGCCGGGATCGTCAGGTGCCGGTTGATCCCAAGCGGTTATCTCTATGATTGGCTCCGTCTCATCCAGTGAAGCATTTACAGCAGCTCCGCTATTCTCGGCTGCCACAGCCCCGTTGTTATCCTCACCTGCACCTGCAGCCGAACCTGATAGATTATTATTGGAATTGCACGCGCTAAGCAGTACTGAGCATAAGGCGGCTACCAGCAATCCAGCGGCCGTCCCGTTAGGAATCTTGTGCTCTCTCATTCCTTACCTCCTGAGCATAAACAGCATGGTCACAGTCGCCACCGCCGCCGTTTACAGGTTAATCATAGCTGGATCGGCTGAACACGTTAATGGAAATAACGAACTTATGCACTATTAAAATTTTGATGATACCGCTGCACGGAATTGTACCGGTGTCATGCCGGTAGACTTGCGGAAGACGCTGCTGAAATAAGCGGCATCCTTAAAGCCGACAAGTTCGGCTATCTCTTGGATTTTTAAATTGGAATCTCGCAGAAACTGTTCGGATTTGCGCAGTCTGGCTGCGGTCAGATAGTTTACGAAGCTTTCACCGAATCGTTCTTTGAATCGGCGGGAGAAATAACTGGGATGGAAGTAGAATCGGTCTGCAATGGTTTGTAGGTTAATCGGCTCATGCAGCGAGCTGTCGATAAAGAGCTTCACCTCGTCGATGACGCTGTATTCCGAGGAATGACGCAGTTTATACAAGTGGCCGACGATATTGTGGACCATTTCGCTTAAATGTCCTAGAATGTCCTGCCACTGTGTAAGGCCGTGCAGCCACGTCAGCAGATCATCCAACTCGCCGATAATCCACTCGGGGATACTCGTTTGGGTGAGCAAATATTTGCGCAGCAGGAGATGGAATTCGACGCAGAAGCTTTCCAGATGAGCGAAGTACACCTGCTTGCCTGTAGCAATCAGCCCGACACGTTCATCAATCCAGCCTGTCAGCGCGGAGACGTTGCACTCGCTCAGGAAGCGCAGCAGCAAGGCCTCGTCTTCTCTGGAGATCACGGAATGCAAGCCCGCTTTCACCTGTTCGCCGGCATCGATCATGTAAATACGGCCATTGCCGTGAAGAATGCAATTGCGAAGCGCTTGCTTCGCTTGCTGGTAGGACTGCTGTATGACTTCCATCTGATTGACGGCACCGCCGCATCCGATGGTTGCTTCCAGCTTCAGAAGGCGCTGAATGCCGCCGAGAATTTCTTTAAGCTCAAGGTGGAGCGTATCCGTTTCAACCGGCGAATGGCCGCCGAGCACATAAACAAGCTCATTTTCCAGCATCGCATGTCGGAATAACACGCCTTTGCGCTCTGTGGATTCGAGAACGGTAGAGATCATATTCTGAACAGCGAACGAAAGCAGCTTCTCGTCCCCCTGCCGAAAGGACAGATGCGGCAGCTTGACCGCCTTAAGCACGAAAACAACCGCGACAAAATAGCTGCAGTTCCGGCGCAGCGCGAGCAGCTGCTCGTCTCTCTCCGCTTGGGGCACGCCTCCGGGTCCGTATTGGATGAGCTTGCTAAGCATCCGCTCCCGAATCGACTCTTCCGCGCTGCTTTGCAAATGCTTAATCTGCTCGCCTGCTTCGGATTGCTCCAGGCGCTGCCGGATTTTGTCTAAGACCCGCATCAAGCTCTCCTTCAACTCTTCCTTGTCGACTGGCTTAAGCAGGTAATCGGTCACCCCGAATTGAATGGCTTTGCGGGCGTAATCGAACTCTCCGTAACCGCTAATCACGATGAACTGCAGCTCGGGCATTGCCTGCGCCGCTTCCTTCAAGAAAGTGAGCCCATCCATAAGCGGCATGCGAATATCCGTAATTACGATATCAGGCCTCAACTCGTGCAACACTCGCAAAGCTTCCTCGCCGTCTCCCGCTTCGGAGATCGATGTGATCGGCAGGCCGGACATCTGGATCTTCTTCATAATGCCCTGCCTCATCAGCTGTTCGTCATCTACGACTAGCAATTTCATAGGAAGGCTCCTCTACTCGCGTTTTTTTGATCAGAACCGTTACCGTCGTCCCCTGATCTTGGCTGCTTTGAACGGTTAACCCATAGCTGCTGCCGAAGACTAGCTTGATGCGGTAAAGCACATTGAACAGGCCGATGGATGAAGCCGTATGATCCGAATAGTTAAGCTGCTGGCATTGCTCCAGCTTCCCTTGCAGCAACAATAGTTTCTGCTTTTCAATCGCAGGGCCGTTATTCCAAATCGTAATAGCCGCGTCCGAATCGGAGAGACTGTAAGCTCGAATACGAATTTCCCCGCCTTGTGTCAGATGGTCTATTCCGTGAATGAAGCTGTTCTCGACCAGCGGCTGCAAGAGCAGTTTCGGCGTCAGCGTGGCATGAAGCCCTTCCTCAATCTCGATGGAATAACGAAGCCTCGCTCCGAAACGAATTTGCTGAATCGACAGGTAGATTTCGAGCTGCCGAATTTCGGTTTGCAGCGTGGACATATGGCCGCCGCTGATGTTGTACCGGAACATTTTGGCAAGGGAGGAACTGATCAGACTGATGCGGTCATCCTCGTGAAGCGAGGCCAGACTGTCGATCATCCCAAGCGTGTTGTACAGAAAATGCGGATTGATTTGGGATTGCAGCGATTTGATCTCCGCATCCTTCTTCACCAGCTCCGTCTCGTATACTTTCACGATGAGCGAGTTGATCTCCTTCGCCATCTGATTGAAATGTCGGATAAAATAGCCGATTTCGTCCTTAGAGGTAACGGGCACAGAAACCTCGTAATTGCCTTGTTCAATGGAAATGATTCCATTCTTCAACAGCTTAAGCGGCGTAATGATACGACTGGCGAGGAGACTCGCGATCACCATAGCGCCAAGCAGACAGATCATCCCAATTACAAGCGTGCGGAGAGCAAACGTATTCAACTGTTCCAAAAGTACCTTCAGCGGGACTTTCCCAATGAGTGCCCAGGATGTATTGTTCAGCTCGTTGGAAACGAACAACGTCTCCACGCCGCGGTCATCGCCGAACATGTATCTGGAAGATATGCCATAGCTGAACCGAAACAGCCCGTTTAGGCCTTGCAGCTGCGCGTCCGTCCGTTCATGATCCGAGAGCATAACTTGCCCGCTAGCCGAGTCGACCAGCATATAGTTGCCCTGTTCGTCGCTGGCAATATCGCCGAGCCACTTCTTCAGATATTCCGGCGAGAGCCGGATATAGATGACACCGACGATAGGAGTGTCGATATTGAAATTGATGATTTTGACCGCTTGCGCGAACATCAGGGTGTTAACTTGTTGATTCGTCGCCGCGTCGATTGTATGCGTCGGGACCCAAATCCCTTTCCCGTCCTTGGCGACAGCGGCCTTCTCGATCGGCTCGAAATCAAAGTCCAGCTCGTTGCTTTCATTCATTCTGCCGCTAGAGAGCATATAACCGTCCAATTGGCTGACCATAATATAGTCCACCACCGGGTTATCGGTCAGAAACTGGCTGAATTTCGCAGAGTAGTGCGAGTACGCATCCGGATCGGCCCCCATTTTGCTGACAAACTGCTGGAAATCCTTATTGCCAAAATAATCCCACGCGAAGTTCTTTACGTTCAGCATATAGGATTCCAGTGTGGCGGCTGATTGATTGCTGATCTGTTCCATGTTGCCGACCGCACGCTGCTTGATGTCCGAGGAGGTTTGGATATAATAATCGAGCCCCAGCGCCGAGACGGTAATTGAGATGGTGATGAAGAAGCAGAACCATATCTTCCGATAGAGCGACTTTGTTATCCAATGGTAAGGAAATAGCAGCACCTTTGTCCGCATCTTCTGCATCCTAAAACACCTTCTCACCTTAATTACTTAAATTATAGATGGAGCAGGGCCTTTCTATCATTAGTTTTTAGATTTCCTTCTACTAAAATCGTGATAGATTTCGCGGTGCACAGCACAAACAGTCCGTCCCTGCCACTCGGGAACAGACTGTTTACGGCAGATTAGAGCGCTGCTGCCCGCTTCATGCTAATAGGGAAACTCGATCAGATTCACCTCGGACACGTCTTGATCCGGGTCAGCAGGAATGCGGAATGTCTTAATCTCGCATTGACCGTAACGCAGCGTCCACGTTCGCTTCAGCGCCGGCACCTCGATCACGGCTTCGCCGCCATGCCCGCACGCTTCATAACAACGCAGCACATAACCGTCGCCATCCTCTGCGGGTTTAAATGCCGTAACGATCAGATTATCTGCGGACACTCGGATTCCCTCTGACGACTGAGGCAGCGAGCCTTTATGGTACGTTTCCACGATATGAATAGGCGGGACATTCAGCTCGAGCGCCCGCTTGGTCACCTGCGCTTGCTGCCAACCACCCTCGTGTGGAAGGAGCATATAGCGGAATTGCTGCAGCCCTTGATCCATAAATTCGCAGTATTCGTCTCGTTCGCCATAGTGGTCCGCGTAGATCGGGCTGCGAACGACCGTCATCCGCAGGTCGTTGTCTTTCACATCCGAGCTGTACTTTGAATCGTTCAACAGTGTGAGACCATATTGCTTGAGACCGGGAACATCGAGAGATCCGCTTACATCAAGCCACTGCTGGCCCGGTTCTTCCTCGCCGTTCACCGGACGCTCGATATAACCATACGGGATTTCGTATGTCGCCTTAGGCTGGCTGACGCGTACAGGGAAAGAAAGCTTAAGCATCTTATGCTTCTCCCGCCAATCCAGCTTCGCTCTTACTTCAATCCCCGGCTTGTTGCGGTAGAGGATAAAGTCCTGCCGCAGCTCCGATTGACCGCTGCGATTCGTTACTCGCATGACAGCGCGGAGCGGCCCCGCTTCCAGCAGCTTCACCTGGGCATCGCCGAATCTCGCAACCTCGTCCCGAAACTCGAATACGCCATGCGCCCAAGTATCGCAATGATGCTCGTCAATAACAATCGGCACAGCGCCGTTGCCGCTTAATACTTCTATCGCATTCTTCTTGTCATATAATCTGCGGATATGACCGGTATGCGGTTCAAACTCAACGCGGTACCAATCGTTCTCAAGCGCTGCCGGTTCTGCGATCAACTTATGCTCTGGCGAAGCGGCCTCTCCGAGCATTTTCTCCTTATAGATCCAATACACTCGGTAACCCAGTGCCGGAACACGCGCCATGAACGCTGTATCGAACTTGTCATCACTGCCATTGGTCCGCGAGCCACGGACGATCTGATGCTGGATGACTTCGCCTTGATCATCCGTGACGCTCGTCACTTTCTTGTTCACTTGGATCAGCGCATCCACTTCCCAAGACAACGGATTAAACACGACGACCGGAACGCCTGCATCCTTCTGCTCCCAGAGCACCCAGTCCATATCTTTGCTGAGCGACTGGATCTCGTCCTTCATCGTATCAATCGACCACGAGATTCGCTGCAGCGCCGCATTCAGCGTCACGGCCGCGATATTCAGCGATTCCCCATAGGCTTCCCTCGCATCTGTAAAAGCCTCCTGGACGGAGCAGCCGCCCATAATGTCGTGGAACTGATTGAACATGACATTCTTCCAGCCCCGCTGGATGTCCTGTGCGGCGTAATCGTAGCCAGCAAGCAAGTGTGCGAGTGTACCGAACTTCTCTGCCGTGATCAATCGGTGCTCCGCTTTGCGGTTCAACGCCTTGGACTCGGAATGGGTGGAGTAGCAGCCGCTCGCATGATGCTGCAGATCGTCCTCGAATACCGGGAACTGCACGCCGCTGTTCATCATTTCTTCAAAATAAGCATTCGGAGAGCTAAACCGGAAACGTTCGCTGCCTAGATCCGACTGCAGTCGGTGAATGGACTGGATGTTAGCGATGGTCGGACCGCCGCCGTGATTGCCCACGCCATAGAAGCCCATGAAATTGTGCTCATGCTGCTCGGCCAGCTCCATGACCTCCAGTGATTTGCCATAGACAGGGTCGGCATGTTTGATAGGGGAATAGTTGCTATAGCTGATTGGATTACGGAAAGCCAGCACTTGGCTGCCATCTTGGCTCTTCCACCAGAACACATTGCGCTCCATGCTCTTCTCTTGTTCTTCCGGACGCATATAGACATAACTGTCCATGCCGGTCTTCTTCAGGATTTGCGGAAGCATATTGTGATGACCGAAGGAATCGACATTGTAGCCGACCTTCGCCATCACGCCGAATTTCTCTTGATAATACCGCTGGCTGTACAAACCATGCCGAACGAACGATTCCCCCGAAGGCAGATTGCAATCCGGCTGTATCCACCAGCCCCCTACGATAACCCAGCGCCCTTCGCTCACTCTGGCGCGAATTTCTGCAAACATCTCCGGCGCATTTTGCTCAATCCACTCGTAGTAAGCAGCCCCTGCACAAGTAAATATAAAGTCCGGAAACTCAATCATCCGATCAAGTGCGGAACGAAACGTCGCCTTAATCTCCGCATAACCTTCCTGCCACTGCCACAGCCAAACCGGGTCCAGATGTGCATTGCCGATCATATGCAGCTGAATGCTGTTATTCATCGATTCAATCCCTCTTCTCCATTAGATTCCGGGCAACGGATAACGCGGCATAATCGCCGACATTCTCTCCAAGTCCGGCAGGAACGATTTCACAAACGGCTGCGGAACCGCTAAGCGCTTCACGGCGCAGCTCTTCAAACATATAGGGATCAAGCAATTCTTGCTGCCTGGTATAAATACTGCCAATGACGATGCGCTGCGGATTGATTATATCGATCAGCACAGCGATGCCCCGCCCAAGCATACGTCCAACTTCTGCGAAAATCTGCAAAGCCTGCGAGTCCCCTTGCCTTGCAGCTTCCGCGACAGCTTTCGTCGTAACCTGTTGCTGTGGCTGGTTATAGGATGGCAGCGCAGCGCCTGCTTCAAGCCGCTCAACTACCTTAGACTGCGCAAGTCTTGCAATCCCGCCTCCACTGCAAAATCCTTCGAAGGACCCTGCCTTGTTGTACCCAACCGGCCCTTCTTCCGCAAGTCTTATATGCCCAACCTCGCCTGCATTATCGTTCGTTCCGGTATACAGGCGGCCATCCAGAATGAGTCCGGCTCCCATGCCGGTGCCGAACGTGAGGAAGATCATGTTCCGCGTCCCTTGCCCCGCTCCCCACTGCCATTCGGCCAGCGCGCATGCATTGGCATCGTTCTGCAAGCCGACCGGGACGCCGAAGTGTCGTTTAATAGGCGTGATGACATCGACGCGATCCCAGTTCGGTAGATTCGGCGGCGCTAGAATCAGCCCATTGCGGCTGTCCAGTGGACCGCCGCAGCTAATGCCGATTGCCTTGAGCCGTTCTCTCTCCGCCGGATGCCGATTAAGGAGCAGCTCCAGTTGTGCTGATAGCTTGTCTAGTGTGGCTTCGGGAGTCGATTCGGTCGGAAAAGCTACCTTATCTACCAATTCGATTTGCTCACCTGCCGCCCCTGCTGCATGCCCCAGCGTAACCGCGCATTTCGTGCCCCCGATATCAAGCCCGGCATAGGTCACTATACTCATCCGAAGAACGCCTCCTCCAGCATGATGCACAGCGTGTGATAGATGGGCAGATGGCGCTCCTGGATGTCCGGCGTTACGGCATGCGGGACAACGATCGTGCAATCGTTAAGCGCTTTCATTAATCCTCCTGAGCTTCCGGTTAATCCGACGCAGATCATCCCTTTCGCCTTGGCTACTTGAATCGCTTGGATAATGTTGCGAGAATTGCCCGATGTGCTGATCCCGAGGAATACATCCCCTGCCCGGCCATATCCGTACACCTGCTGGGCGAAGACCATATCAGAGGCTACATCGTTAGCGAATGCCGTCATAAGTGCGCTGTGGCTGACTAGCGAGATTGCGGGAAGCGCGCCTTGCAAGCTATTGCAAAGTGCGTCCCCTTCTGCCGGGAACAGCTCTGTTACCGATTCTCGAAAAGACTGCGGAACCGGACGCGGCAGCATGAATCCTTTCATCAATTCCCCGACGATATGCTCGCTGTCGGCAGCACTGCCTCCGTTGCCCGCTACCAATACTTGCCCGCCCTGCCGGTAGCAGGCTTCAATCAGCTCGAAGCTGCGCTGGATATCCGCGAGGCATCCTGCAAGCTCCGGGTATTTGCTTTGAAGCACATTCAGATGCGGATTCATAAGCAATCGATTCCTTTCGCGGCGAAAACTTATTAATATAATATTAAGAAGTAGTGATTATAGGATAGATTTTACAACTGATCTACTAATGCGTCAATGGGTTTTCTCCACCTTATGAATATGAATTTAAGAAGTCGGCATTATAAAAGCCGCCCTCAACGTAGCAGCGGCTTCATGTCTATCCATTCGCTTACATCTTTTTGAAAAAACTGCTCCAGCACCAGCGTCCCCGCACCGATTGCCCCGCCTAACACACCTAATTCGGCTTTGTACATATGAATATGGTCGGCAAAGGAAGCGAAAATCCGGCTCATCGCAATTTCCTTCGTTTGCTCAAAATATGGAGGGTACGCATGCGTAAGCGCTCCTCCGATAATAATGATCTCCGGCATAAGCAGATGAATGACATTGCCAACCGCAATGCCGACATAACGTGCCGATTCCGTTAGCAGCTGCTGCGACAATGGATCTCCGTCACGCGCTGCATCCAATATTCCAGCAATCGAAACGGACTTCTCGTCTGCAAGGTATCGTTCTCGATACGATGTCTCTGCACCTCTGCGAATCTCCTCGCCTGCTCGCCGCTCAAGAGCAAGACCCGACGCCACCGCTTCAAGACATCCATAATTTCCGCAATTGCATCGAGGGCCATCAATGTTGATCGTTCCGTGACCTACTTCACCTGCACCATAAGGCGATCCATAGTGCAGCTTACCGCCAATAATCAATCCGCTTCCGATCCCAACGTCAGCATCGAGATAGAATACATTTTGCTTTCCCTGAGCGGCCCCATGCCAATATTCGCCTAGCGCGATCAGGTTCGCATCCTTTTCGATAAAGCTCTCGATTCCAAAATGGTCCGTAATCAGCTGATTAA
The DNA here is from genome assembly GCF_056269305.1 of Paenibacillus sp. J22R3. Taxonomy (NCBI): domain Bacteria; kingdom Bacillati; phylum Bacillota; class Bacilli; order Caryophanales; family Paenibacillaceae; genus Paenibacillus; species Paenibacillus sp. J22R3. The sequence continues at coordinate 495,449 of NZ_JBWDNS010000003.1, forward strand.
GCGGCAGACCCGCCAGACCCTTCATGTTTGGCGGCGACAGTACGACACCTCCGAAGGAATCAAGCGGTCCGGGAATCGCCATGCCAATACCGAGTATTCGAGTGCGATCTACGTTCGACTTCACGATTGCTTCTTCGATGCAGCTGATCAACTGTTCGACGATGGTGTTGGTTTGAAGCGTATCCGGATTCGTTTCCGTCTCGTAATGAGCATGAACGCCGCCTGATAGATTCAGAACGACGACATGAATGCGGGCGACACTGAGATGAAGACCTACCGAGTAGAATCGGTCTTCCTTGAGCTTATATAAGAGAGGCTTCCTGCCGCCTGTTGATTCATCGTAGCCTACTTCGCAGATAAACGAATAAGAGAGCAGCTCATCAATGATATTCTTAACCGCTGTAAAACTCAGATGCGTTTGCGCCGCGATGTCGGCTTTAGACGCTTGTCCCTGCTTGCGGATATATTGAAGCACAGTGCTGCGATTAAGGCTTTTAACCCGCCTGTTGTTGGCTCCCCTCATTTGATTCACTTCCACCAACGCTCCTTAGGCTAACATCGTTATGGGAATTATAGCATAAAAGATGCTTTATTGGAGGAACCGCTTATCACCCTATCCCCGCCAACCCGATATTCCGCAACTAAAATCCACGGCACACTAACTTCCCACCGAACGAGAACAAGTCCACGACATCATCGTGGACTTGTTCTCATCATGAAATCCTAAGAATGCTCCAGCGATCACCACTCATTCGGATGTTTCTAGTGAATCGCTTTCTCATTTAAGCACTACTTCACCAATGTTTGAATCACTCAGTTATGGTGGCTTGGGCGATTGTCCAGATCTACAGAGAGCAAGTATGGCTTCTCAAGTGCGATAGTAAAATTACTTGTATCCACGGTGCTGCCATTAATCAACTCACGCGCGTTACCTACTGCTTTACCATTTACTTCAATTTTAATCGTCTTGGAGGCTGTAGTAGGGTCATAGTTAGCAATGTTGATAAGCAATTTACCTTCAAAACTTGTGCTCAGCCACTCCACACCGTCAATCACTTCACCTGTTACCTTATCCTTCAGCACAACATTCAATAACCGTAGATCAGTTAAACTCGCTCTGATTGATTGTTTTAAAGCGGCGTTGTCGATGTCGCTGGCGAGTACCTTCGAACCTGCAAGAACCGCGCTTCTGATTGAGCTATTCAGCGGCTTATTGTTCTCATCAGCGCTCATTGAGTTGTTGCCGATCATAATGACCTTCCCGCCTGCTTTAATGAAAGCTTTAACAGCTTTCAGCGTGGATTCCGATACATTAGTAGCTTGCGGAACGATAAGCAGCTTGTAATCATCTAATCCACCATCTTGCGATTGTTTTTCAGAAACAAAGCCTACTCTTTGACCACTAAATGTCAGTGCTTCATAAGCCCGATCCATCATATCCAAATACGAATTCGAGTAGACCATGGAAGGAAGCGAGTAGAGAATAGCTGCCTTCGGTGCACTGTTTTGCAGAGCAGTCACTTGATAAGCCAGTCGGTTCAAATCCAAATTCACTTTACCTATCGTTTGTACCACATCCGGACGCTGCAGAACACTGCCATAGAAATCACTATTAGAATCATAGGATCTCTCCCATACCCATATCGTAGAAGCGTTCTTGCCATGTACAGCGGATTGCCATAGTGATGTTTCGACATGCTTAGCTTGTTCTGGTGTATAAACGGTATCTCTGTCCGCAATAACATGTGTTTCCGAGTTAAAGATTGGCGCTTTTCTAAACGAACCTTGCAAGTCATAGAACCGGTTCTCGCGGATAAAGCCGCCAATGCCATTACCAAGGTAATTCCAATTGTCATTACCGTTCATATCCGAGAATTCGCTAAAATCCTCCGGATCAACGCCATAGGTTGTTGCACCAGTCAAGTTAGCCATGATTTTGGCGCTGACAGGCACATTTGGCGCAAGCTTCTTCACTAGCTCAGCCATCCATTCGTGCCACGATGAGAAGTACTCATTGTTGAAAACAGTCCAATCATAGTAATACGGCGTTGCACTACTGGATGCAGGCATTACAACATCGTTAAATGTACTGAAATTCGAACCATAAGTAGTATTTAAACTTCCGATTTTCTTATATTTTTTCTTAAGGAATTGGTGCCATGGCGCCACTGCATAAGTATCCGTTCTCGTATCATACTTAGGCTCATTGCTTATGATGATACTGTGCAGCGCTGATGAATTCTTCACCAATGGGATCAAAGCTTTGATATAGGCTTCGATAATTTTGCGTGCTTCCGGTGCATTAACGTTGAATTTCAGGAAGCCCGAATTGTCGGTATTCACCACATTCGGCCACTTATCTTTCGCCCACTGCGGGAAATAATGCGGTGAGATGAGCAGGCTGACCGCGATATTATGATTCTCTGCATTTTTAAGAGTTGGAATAACGCTGTTCTTAATCAGTTCTGTGGAAATGCTGAACTCGTCTTTGCTTCCTGTTGCAGGCGGCAGCACCGTACCATCCGGTCCTAGCTCCATCTGAATGATATTCGTGCCATAGTCGCTAAACTGCGGGATATCGGCTTTCGCTTGATTGAAGTGGCCGTATCCCGTGAAGAAAATCGGCCGGTTGTCGACTTGATTCGATGTGGCTGTTTTTGTTGGGCCTATAAACGAGAAGCCTTTCAGCTTCGAACGAGCAGAGACGTATCTCGGAACGCTTAACGCTGTCTTCTTACCGCTCAAGTAAGCCTGCACATTCGTGATCGCTTCATTGTAGAGGCGATCCAGCTCGTTTACGACATAATCTGCCCGCGTTAAGAGACCGTTCGTAATGTCGTCTTTGCCGTATTGAATAAAGTTCTTGATTACAGTGTAATTCACCGTTTCGTAGTCTACCGGGATGCGCCGCGCCTTAGCTGTCGCAAGCAGACCCTCCAGCGCCGGCAGCTTCTCACTCAATTCATTCAGCAAGCTTAACAATGCATCTGCATTCCGTTTTACGGATACGGCAATCGTTTCTTCCTTGGACTCGCCTGTATCTTTATTAATGATGATTACCTTGAATTGCTGATTCCCAACAGTAGGGAACGATACCGGAATTGCTTTCTTAAGCACTTTCCCTGCTGGTACGGTGACTTCCTGGAGCTCTGAACCGCCGACATTCGGAAGGGAAATCTGGAATGTCTCAGCTTCCTCGCCGAAGTTAGCTACAGCTATTGAATAGTCATATGTTGTATTCTGAAGAACATCCTGCGGCCCATGCATCCAAGTGCTCCAGGTTTGGTCTTGATCCAGCAGCATCAAGGAACCAAGACTTGTTGCATCCTTGCCGTTACCGATCCCCGGCGTCCATTCGATGTAGCCTCTTCTGCCGGAACCATCATTATCATTAATCAGCAATGTAAATGGAACCTTATCCCCTGGTGCTGCAGGCAACGCGGCCAGCCACGGAATAACCAAATCATAGGCGGTTACCTTATTCGTATTGTCACGGCTGACTTTCAGCTTGATCGAATCTACTCCAAGTTTAGCGCTCCCGCTATTCCAGCTGAATTTGCTTGCCGTTCCGCCGCCGTAAGAGAAGCCGTATTCCGGTCCGTAAACTGCGCCATCCTTGGAGAAAGCAACCTGAACACTATCGCCCATCCAAATATCGCCGCCTGAAAAATCAAACTGATCGGCATCCTTCACATTAACTTGCATGTAGAGATTATTATCATCGTAGGCAAGTACCGCATTTGCTGACGAATCGTTAACACCGCCCCAGCCTGATATTTTTACTTGTTTACTGGCATTAGACGGTAAAGTGAAAGAAGCCTGCCCGCTCCAATCGTTCACAAAGCCATCTGCACCGAAATTGCTCGTGCGTTGGATGCCTGCAAGCATCCCGTTTCCGATATCCGCTACATTCGACTTTATCCCGTAGAGCTCTTCTCCCGACACACCGGTTCCAATTGTGTAGTCGAAAACGGAAACCGCACTCTTCGGCTTATCCGTAATCTCCGCATAGGCCTTAATTGTGGTGACATCCGAGATCGTAATGGGGCCAGTATACATAATGGAGGTAGTAGAAGTCTTTGGATCAGATCCATCGAGAGTGTAGAAGATGTTAGCTCCCACAGACGGTGTAGTAAGGGTAACCTTTGTGCCCGGCGTTACGGCCGAAGAATCCGGAGTTGCCGATACACGTTGAACCTGACTCGTAAGAATTCTCATATTGTCGAGCTGATAGTGCAGCGTGCTTCTGCCCGCAATAGAGGTATCGCCATTCCAAATATAAAAGATGATGTTCGTAATATGAGAGCGATTCGCTGCTGGGATATTGTTTAGATCTAAAGTGAACGTATTCCACTGTTCCGCTGTCTGAACCGGGAGTGGCTCTTCATAGATTACACTGCCTACCGAATCCATCAGCTTGAAGCGGAGCGGCTCGAAATCACCTGCCGTTTGACTACCTACGGGACGAATGTCGAACTTCAGCTTCGTAGCCGGAGATAAGTCGAGTGGATTTGCATTCAAATCCCAGTGATACTCGACCCACGCATTTCCATTATCCAGACTCGGGACGGAAAATATAACATCGGCTGCTTGTGTTCCCTCAGTTTTAGTTACTGTATTTGCTGTAGCCGTTGTGCCCTGCCAATCGTTCAAGTTCTCGTATCCGTTAATGACATTCTCCATCAACGAATCCACAGGCTTTATTACTCTTAAATTATCAAACTCATATTGCAGTGTCGTTCTGCCGCCAATATTAGAATCCTTGTTCCAAATGTAAAAGACAATATGGCTGATTGAAGCCTTATCCGCCGCTGTCATATTGCTTAAATCCAGCGTAAATGTATTCCACTGATCCGCCGTTTGCTTCGGCAATGCGTCTTCAAACAAAACCTTATTCGCCGTTTCGTTATACAGCTTGAACCGGAGCGGTTCGTAATCACCTGCTGTTTGACTACCTACGGGACGAATATCTACCTTTAGCTGCGTTGCAATAGATAAGTCGAGTGGATCTTCTTTTGTGTTCCATAGAATTTCGCGCCAAGCATTGTCGCCTAGCGGATTCGGTACCGGATAGGTGACAATGACTGATTGTGCGCCTTCCGTCTTATTCCCTGTATCTGCTGCAACTGACATAGCGCCGTCATTAGACTTCCAGTCCGCGATTTTCTCGAATCCGTTAATAACCTCTTCTTGGGTAGTCGGATTTGCCGATACAACCGGATCATCAGCAGCGTAAGCCCGGCTAGCAGGTGGTGCGCCGAATCCTATTAAACCAAGCAGCAATGCGCCTGTAAGAATAATGGCATTTATTCGTCTGAACATGCTCATATAACCTCCCGTTTGTTTGCAACATCTAACTGTCTATCTTTGAAGCATAATGCGTTACCGGACACTCCCTGTCCTCTCTGCAACGCCTCCTTTGATGATCTCTGTAACTCCTTAAGTGAAAGCATGTATGTATTTTCGCTGATTGAAGCGCTTTCAAGTTTTCACAGCTATTGTACTGCGATTCGCAGAACGCATTAATAGAATATCTTTACTTGTGTCTGTTGTTATTTTGACATCTGCTATTTTTCTATAGAGCAACACGCATCCTACGTATCGGCCGAAGCTGAGAACTCTTGTCACCTCTGTACAGCAAAAAAAGCCAACCAGCAGCAGCCGGTCAGCCTGTCAAAATGAGCTCGCATCCAATGCGAGCAATTCCTTACGTATGTACATCGCCGGAGAAGTACCCGTACGAACCGTCGTCCGGGAAGAAATCATCCTGCTGGGGGGCGTCGTCGTCCCAATTGGTTAATCCGGCTTGCGATTCTTCTTGAGCGATCAAATCTTCGTTGACCACATGCGCCGGTATCGTAATATTTTCCATATTATAAGCGTCATTCGTGAGCTCAATATCCGGTATGGAGGACTGAACCGCAAGCTGTCCGCCATGCGCTTGCGCAATTTCAAGTGCGGAAGTAAGATCGCTGCCATGCAAATGAATATGCACGCCCCCACCCTGCTGAATGACAGGTTCGTAACCTAGCTCTTGAAGCGTGCTGCACGCGAGCGCGGCGGTATTGCTATCACCGAATTGAAAAAATAACGCAGTATCATTCTGCATCTTTCAGGCACACCCTTCTCCGGCAAAATAGTCCATTCCCGTTTAGAATGCCCATTTCCCAAGAAGTCATTCCTACCCTTTGCCAATTCCGTTCGCCGCAAGAACAATCTGCCACTTGCCCCACTCGATCGGATGTTCTGCAGCATACCCCGGCAGCGGCTCGTCTCCATCAATGATAATTAGCGGAAAATTACCTGCCGCCATCCGATTGAGCACGGCCCAATAAGACAAATCACCCATGCCGAGCATCGGAATTGCCGTAGAAACGGAACCAAATAACTTATCCGGCGTGAGCGGCCCTTGCCTCTGCTCTAATACCTCCAGCGTTAATCGCTCCACAATACCTACTTCACCATCATCCTCGGAAGGAATCCGCTGAAGCTGGAACTGCAGCGCTGCGGCCATCACTGGCAGAATAGCAGCATCTTGGCTCATTAGCCACGACTTAATCGGTTCCCTGCCACCTGCAGCATAAGCTTCCCATGCACGAGCACCTGCAGCGAGCTCATCACCGGAAACCAGCTTGCGTTCCCGCCATAAGCCGCTAAGCTGCTCCGGTGTCAGCTGACCCAGGCCGCGGAAATCTGTAACGCCGGCAACCTCTTCGGCGATAACCCAGATAAGCTTCGGAGCTTGTCCAAGCCGTACTGGTGCACGCCACAGCCAATAAAGCAAAGCCGCAAGCATCGCTTGATCGAACAAATCATATTCGAACCAGAGCACGATGTCCTCGCCTTCACGTACCGCGCTCGTCAATACGGCTAACTGCGACTCACACTCTCGTCTGTAATGCTCGCTCGGTACGCCACAATCCGTTTCAAACCATACGGCTCGTTCAATTATCTCGGCTAACCCCCACCATTCCAGAGACGCCGGGCCATCGATCCAGCTCTCTCTCCAAGGCAGAATACGGTCTGATTCGAACAACCCGGTTCGTGCTAACAACGCGGCAGCATGATCGCCATTTGTGATATGAAGCATGTTTATCCATTCCCTTCCATTAATTATATGTTATAATAAACGAACAACAGGAGCAGGGGGGCATAATAATGGATGATTTATTTACGTATTATACAGATGCAATCATGATCATTCATGAGAATCAAGGTGTACGTACAATACACACGATTAATAATGCCTTCTCAACTATAACAGGCTTTTCCTCTGAGCAGCTGGTCGGGCAAGATATTGCAACGATACAGCCTGATACTGCCAGCACGCTATGGGGGCTTATTGACCGGCTTTGCGCTACCTTCTCGAATCAGAAGAGCAGCGCATACGCGGAATGCAATCTTACTATGCAGTCAGATAAACATATTTTCGCTGAAGTGTTTGTTCAGCAGCTCGAAATTATTAATGCCGTCTATTACACCGTTAAGCTTGTTGACCGCTCTGAGCACAAATGGATTGAAGAAATGGTGATGAAACAGAATGTTGTGTCTTCGGTCATCTATACGAGCGGTGGATTAATGACGTCGCTTCGCAGCTATCGCAGCTCGATTCCCTATGACAGGTACAAGCTTTCCCTGAAACAAAACAAAGAGTTTGTTGTAGAAGAAGATCAGGCTCGTGTCCACAGCTTCTTTAATTCACTTCGTGAAAGCCGTCAGTCGGGTCAAATCACGTACACACTACGGCTTTTTGAAGAAAGGTACCTCACAACATCTCTCATTCAACCCTTCTACAATGCGGATGACAGCTTTAAATGTTATGCCATCCTTACACTTGCCATGAATGCCATTCACCTATCCAAGTTTGGACAAGCCATCCGTAAACAAACCCAATCCTTTAAGAGCGACATGCGTGATGCGGATATCGATCCGGCCTATAAGCTCCGTTTGCTTATGGTAGAGAAGAAGCTCTCTGTCACCCAGCTTGCCGAGAACACCCAAATCTCATTAACGACCATTTCCAATATCCGAAACGGCAAAATCAAGAAGCCGCAGCGCCTAACGGCCCATTTGATTGCGGCCGAGCTCGGCGTAGAGCCCGGTGAAATTTGGGGCGACTGAGTCGATGTAGACTACGATTACCTGCATAACACATAACAAAGAACCGCTCTCACAAGTCGTATCGCACACTTCTGAGGCGGTTCTTCTGCTGCTTGTTACAATTTAAACTTCGCTGTCAATGCGTTCATCTCAAGCGCAATATCGCTCAGCGAACGGGATGAGTTGGCGATTTGCTCTGCGGAAGCGGTCTGTTCCTCTGCTGTAGCTGCCACAGTCATCGCCGTTTCGGAGCTGTTCCTTGCAATCTCCTGCAAACGCTGCATCGAGCTGATGACCTGTTCTGAGCCTGCTGCCATTTGCTCCGATGCTGCTGCCACCTCTTGCACTTGACCTGATACACGCTCCGATGCTGCTGCAATGCCAGCGAAGGATGCACCTGCTTCACGCACACTGCGCAGACCGGCTTCCACTTCAACGGAGCTCGAACGCATCGTTTCCACGACGGTAAGCGTGTCGCTCGTGACATGTTCAATCACTTGCTCAATCTCTTCGATGGCTTCCGAAGTTTGAAGCGCCAGCTTCCGAACCTCGTCGGCGACTACCGCAAAGCCGCGGCCGTGCTCGCCGGCGCGTGCTGCTTCTATCGCTGCATTCAGTGCGAGTAAGTTCGTGTGCTTCGACACTTCACCGATCAGCTTCGAAATGCCGCCGATGTTGCGGGTATGCATTTCCAGTCGATTGACCTGCTCGGTTGCTTGCAGCACGGTTTCGTGAATGGCCGACATCCGTACCATCGCCTGCGATACCGCTTCATGCCCAATCGCTGCCTGACGACTCGCATCTGCCGATAAGCTGGCGACCAGCGAGGTCGACTCCGCAATACGATTGATCCCTTCGCCAAGATCCTGCGTCGTCTTGCTTACTTCCTCGAAACGCTGCAGCGTAATCTCCGTTCCGGCAGCCATATCCGCAACCGATTCCGCGGCTTGCTGCGACGACCCTGCGTTCTGCTCCGAGATCGCCAGCATTTGCTGAGAAGAAGAAGCAATGCCTGCTGAAGCTTCTTGTACACCCTGCATAGCAGCGCGCAACTGCACGATCATGCCGGAAAGCGAGTTATACAAAGCGCCGATCTCATCCTTATTGCGAATCTTCGGCACTTCCGTAACCAAATTGCCGCTTGCGACTTCATTCACAACGACAGCCGCCTGCTTAATTGGTTTCGATATCGTTCTGCGTACATACCAGGTCAAGAAAATAACCAGAATCGTACCGACAACCAGTGCGATTTGACTTGTCCGCTGCGATTGCGAATTGATCGTTATGTTTTGCACCTTCGCCTCTTCTGCGCCGGTATGGTTGTTACGGACCAAATAATCAATGCTGCTTTGAATCGCCGCATAGGAGTGCTCCGAATCCTTCATCAGCGCAACAATTTCTGCCGTGCTCAGCGCTTGCTTATTGTTCGCTGACACCTTCTTCGTAACATCCTGATACCCTTTCCATGCTTCCTCAAGCTTCGTGAACAGCTCTTGATCCGTCTGATCCCCCGCTGTCATAATTGCTTTATACGCTGCGAGACTATCATCTACTTTCTTAATCGTTGCATCCGTATCGGAAACATATTGTTTCTTCAAGCTTGCATTGGTTTCAAGAAGAATTTTGTACTGCAGGGTCAGCACATGATCCGCCATGTAGTTGATGTTGTTGATCGTCTCAACGCCTACAAGCCATTTGTCCGCGATCATCTTCGTGTTGTCATTAATTTTGGTCATCATGAGGGAGTTCAACACCCCATTCACAAGCAGCAAAAGCAGAACGCTGATAAAGGAAATCATCAGCTTGGCACCAACCGTAAATCTAACCTTTCCATTCATCTTCTCCATGTTGATCTCCGCCTCTGCCCCAATATTCCAATTATACTTGGAAATTCGTCACTTTAATAATTACATTATTCGACATTTCGCGTGAATTGGAAATGTCAATAAAACCTCCATTTTAGCGCCATTTGTCTATTTTGCTAATCTACCATATTTTTGCTGAAAGTTAAATATTTAAAGAAAAATTTATCGTACAGACACAAAAAAGCCACTTCTCTCGACGTTCGAAAGAAGCGGCTTTATATTAACTTCATCTAATTGCGATACGGCTGCAAGCCTGCGTTCAACGCTTTCGTCTGCGCGTAAACGTCCTGGTAGACGCGGAACAGCCCTGCATATGCGCTGACAGCAGCTGGGTCTGGATGATAAACCGCGGCGCGTTTCACGAACAATTCTGCGCACGCCTCCAAACTTTCGAACCATCCGCAGCCATATGCTGCAAGCATCGCCGCACCAAGCCCCGGACCTTGCTCATTCTCCAAGGATACGACATCGGCACCGAATATATCAGCCTGCATCTGAAGCCACACCGGATTCTGAGCGCCGCCGCCAATGGAAATAATTGTATCTACTATTTTGCCGGCTTGTCTGAACAGATCCACCGATTCATTCAGAGAGAACGTAATGCCTTCCATAACAGCACGGGCAAAATGAATCCGCTCATGCGAACCATCGATCCCGATAAAGCTGCCGCGAATAACCGAATCGGCATGCGGCGTACGCTCGCCAACCAGATAAGGCGTGAACAGAAGTCCGTTAGCGCCCGGCTTCACATCGCCGATACCGGCAAGCAGCTCGTCGAACGATTCACCCTTAGCAAACGTATTCTTAAACCAGCTGAGACTATAGCCTGCCGCGAGCGTAACGCCCATCGCGTAGAACGCATTCTCTTTACCATGGTTGAAGAAATGCACTTTACCGCGGAAATCATTGCCGCTGCCCTGCTCGAACGAAAGAATAACGCCGGAGGTGCCGATGCTGCACATCGTCAATCCCTCTTGCAGAATGCCGGAGCCAATGGCTCCGCAAGCATTATCCGCACCGCCCGCGAACACCTTTGTGCTCTCGGATAGTCCGGAAGCTGCTGCTTGATCAGGCAGCAATGTGCCAGTCAAAGCATGAGATTCCACAAGCGGCGGCGCGAAGGAAGCCGGAAGACCGACAGCTTCGAGCACTTCGCTGCTCCAGCATTTATTCGCTACATCAAGCAGCAACGTGCCTGCTGCATCCGAGTAGTCCATATGCAGCGCGCCTGTAAGGCGATAGCGAACATAATCCTTCGGCAGCAAGAACGAAACCGCCTGCGAGAAGACTTCCGGTTCGTGCTTACGCACCCATAGAATCTTCGGCAGCGTGAAGCCTTCAAGCGCTGGATTACGGGTTACCGTAAGCAGCAGCTCTTGGCCCACTAGTGCTTCGATCTCACGGCATTCCGCCGTCGTGCGCGTATCGTTCCATAGAATGGCTTTGCGAACCGGATCTCCAGCCGCATTCAGCAGCACCAAGCCATGCATTTGACCGGAGAAGCTGATGCCTTCAATCGCATCAGCCGGTACGCCGGATTGCTCCACTAGCTCGCGAAGCGCGCCGATTGTTCCTTCCACCCAGTCATCCGGCGTCTGCTCGCTCCAGCCGGAGTGTTCATGATACAGCGGATAATCACGGGAAGCTTCAGCAGCTACAGTTCCGCTCCGATCAAGGAGAAGCGCTTTGACCGCGCTTGTACCCAGGTCAATTCCGATAACATAGGACATGCTTGACTGGCCTCCTCGAATTAAACGCTGTAGATAACTTCGTTCAGTACCAATTTGATCCGCTCAAGACGGCCGGACTCGTTCTTGATCGTGTTGTTTTGCATCGCGTATTGCTCAAGGGATTGCAGCGTAGCGCGGCCTGCAACGATCTCGGCACCGATGCCGTCTTTGAAGCTGCGGTAACGGTTGTCTACGATGTTGTCGATGATTTTCTCGTCGATCAGCTTCGCAGCTGCCTTCAGACCCCAAGCATACGTATCCATACCAGCGATGTGTGCAAGGAACAGATCCTCGTCTTCGAATGAGCCACGGCGAACTTTCGCATCGAAGTTTACGCCGCCTTTGCCAATTCCGCCTGCTCTAAGCACTTCATACAAAGTAAGTGTTGTCGAGTACAGGTCTGTCGGGAATTCATCTGTATCCCAGCCAAGAAGCAGGTCACCTTGGTTCGCATCCAGCGAGCCAAGCATGCCATTGATGGCAGCAACGCGGATTTCGTGCTCGAATGTATGGCCGGCAAGCGTAGCATGGTTCGCTTCAAGGTTGAGCTTGAAGTATTCTTTGAGATCATATTTCTGCAGGAAAGCAATTGTCGTTGCCGCGTCAAAGTCGTATTGATGTTTAGTCGGCTCTTTCGGCTTAGGCTCGATCAAGAACTGAGCGCCGAATCCGATTTCTTTGGAGTATGCAACAGCCATGTGAAGCAAGCGAGCCAGGTTGTCGAGCTCAAGCGCCATATCTGTGTTCAGAAGCGTTTCGTAGCCTTCTCGGCCGCCCCAGAATACATAGTTCTCTGCGCCGAGACGTTTGCCCACTTCAAGGCTCTTCTTCAATTGTGCACCGGCATAAGCGAATACATCCGCATTGGACGTAGTAGCTGCACCATGTACGAAACGCGGGTTCGTGAACATATTCGCTGTGTTCCAGAGCAATTTCGCGCCGGTAGCTTTCATGTTCTCTTCCATCAAGTCCACGATAATATCCAGGTTCTTGTTCGTTTCAGCCAGTGTTGCGCCTTCCGGAGCAATGTCGCGGTCATGGAAACAGAAGTAAGGAATGCCGATTTTGTTCAGGAATTCGAAATTCGCTTCAACGCGGGCTTTCGCTTGATCCATCTCATTAGCGGAATCCCAGCCGCGAACCGCAGTGCCTACGCCGAACGGATCGGAGCCGGCACCAGTGAATGTATGCCAGTATGCTACTGCAAAGCGCAGATGCTCTTCCATTGTTTTGCCGAGTACAACTTCTTTAGGATTGTAATGTTTGAATGCTAGCGGATTGTCCGAGCCTTTGCCTTCGTAAGCGATTTTACCGATATTTTGAAAATAAGCCATGAATAATTCCTCCTAGAATGGATGTTTTGAAAACGCTCTTACAGCTATTCTAGCATCATTAAACTTAGTTTGTCTACTAAACAAAGTATGTTTTTTTTATAACATCCCCCATCCAAATACAGGCATACATCCCGGCTTGCTCGCATACATTGTACATAGTTTTTCTTTCAACACACAGGAGGCGAGTTTGGATGGCCTGCGGTAATTTAGGCGTAGCGAATGATTTTAACGTTTTCGTGCTGGGGAACCACACGCAATCTTTCGTTGATTCCGGCGGACGTGTGGCCGTTGGTGGCAATGCAACCTACAACAGCTACGGAATTGGCAATGCACTCCCCACATCAACTACGCGTGCCGACTTGATCGTTGGCGGCAATATGAACATCATCGGCGGCACCAATTTCAGCGGGAACAGCGTCATAAGCCCTACCGGAACCATTATTAATTACACGATGACGAACAATAACGGCGTTGCCGGTCAGCCTTTCCGCGCCACGCCGGTCGATTTTGCGGCAGCAGAGCAATATTTGACCTGTGCCTCAAGCTCGTGGGGCTCACTTGGTCCAACCGGAACCGCCTTTGTTAACTTCGGCCAAATCGTATTAAGCGGCAACAGCCCTACCCTTAATATATTCAACATCAATGGCAATAACGTTGCGGGCTCCGGTGTTTCGCTTGCCACCGCAAACGGCATTAACATTATCACACCGCCCGGCTCCACTGTGCTTGTGAATATTTCCGGGACCAATGTCGGATTCGGCAGCTATGCGATTTTCATCAACGGCGGTCAATCCACCCCAGCGAACGGGGCCGTCATTCTATGGAATTTCTTTCAAGCGACAACTGCATTCAACCTCAATCTGTCGATCAAAGGTTCCGTGCTTGCCCCATTCGCAGCTTGGAGCGCATCCGGCTTCGGGAACATCGACGGTACGATTGCGGTCGGATCGCTTACCAATACGACCGGTTCCATTGAAGAGCATCACGTCCCTTTTACGGGCTGTTTGCCGGAAGTCTTCTGTACACCGAGGCTGCAGCTGACGAAGACCGTCAATGGCGGAAGTTCCGTAAGCGGCCCTCCGGGAACACCGCTGACGTACGTCATCACGGTCACGAACACAGGTGCCGGGACGTTAACGAATATTGTCGTCGACGACCCTGAACTAAACTTTAACCAAACGGTCATGGTGCTGCCAGCCGGACAGTCCGTACAATTCACGATTAATTCCTCCATCAAATCCGGCCCGCCTAACAGCAGCTATCAGAATATCGTCACGGCGAAGAGCAATCAAACGCCTTTGCAATCCGCGGCTGTCACCATTAATATTGTCGGCCCGATTGTAGCGGAGCTGATCAAGACCGTTCAACCTACCACTGCAGAACCCGGAGATACCGTTACTTACACGTTTACACTTGTGGTTCAGAATGGTGCCACGCTCTTAAATGTGCATCTGGTCGATCCCGTGCTTGGTCTGGACTTGTCGTTTCCATCAGCGACCAGCGGTGAGCTGGCTTCTGTTCCCTTCGTCATTCCTGCGAATACGCCAATTGGCAGTAATTTCGTCAATACCGCAACGCTAACCGCAAGCAATTTGCCTCAGCCCTTAACCGATTCGGCAACCGTCCTGATCACGGAAACGCCGTCTGTCATCTTGACCAAGTCAGCAGATAGCGCCACCGCGATCCCCGGACAAACCATTATCTACACCCTTACCGTCAGCAATGAATCCAAAGCCACGACGCTGTTCAACCTTGTGCTGACCGATCCGCTGCTTCATGTCAATCAAACGATCGCGAAGCTCGATCCGCAAACTTCCGTCGTCTTTCATGGCATGTATACCGTTCCCGCCGGAACGCCCGCTGGCACAATTATTCACAATACCGCGACTCTCGTATCCTCACTTGGCACGCAAACAGCGAGTACAGACGTTACCATCCTCGCAGCCCCAAGCATCACGATTACCAAAACACCAAGTGTGACGCTTGTAGCGCCGGGCGAAACCATCTTCTACGACATTACGGTAACCAATACGGGCAACATCCCGCTAACCGATGTCTTTATTACCGACCCGGTATTGTCCTTCTCCGTTACGGTGCCTATTCTCCCGGTAGGCGGGCAATATGTCGCTAACGCCTCTTTTTCGGTTCCGCTCGGAACGCCCGCAGGGACGAAAATCATCAACACCGCATCGGTAATAACCGATCAAACACCGGCGATTTCGGCAATGGCAGAAGTCGTCGTCGCAGCAGTATACGGATTGTCGCTGGCTAAGACAGCGGATGCGAGTACGGCCGTACCCGGTCAAATAATTAACTACACCATTACGGTCACGAATACTTCCAATGCCAATTTGACGAATGTCACCATTACGGACGATCTGCTGTCTTTTACGGAAACGATCGCCACCCTCCCTGCCGGCGCCACGATCATGTATGACATTGAATACACCGTTCCCGCCGGAACACCAGCAGGAACCATTCTGACGAACACCGCGACAGCCGACTCTGACCAAACGGAGCCAACCACGGCAACGACGATGGTTATTATCACGGCCGTGCCATCGCTTAGTTTAACCAAAACCGTTGCACCGACCAGCGGACCGGCCGGTACTCCACTCACCTATACCTTCACGGTAACCAATACCGGTAACACCAGCTTGACACAGGTGCGCGTCCAAGATCCGCTCCTTGGCGTGGATACGATCATTCCGCTAATCGCGATAGGCGGGCAGGCCGTGTTCAACGTCCCTTCGGTTATTCCGGCCTTGCCGCCGGGAACGATCATTCATAATATCGCGAACGCAACCTCAACCGAGACGCCGACTCCGGTGTTCGCCGATGCCTTTGTAACCGTTGGAACCCCACCGACCCTATCGTTGACTAAGTCCGTAAGCGAACCTTCCGCTCTTCCGGGTGAAACGGTAACCTTCACGATTACGCTGACAAATACATCCGTGGTTGTGTTAACGAACGTATTGCTTGTCGATGAATTTTTCAATCTAAACTATACGTTCGACAGCCTTGCACCGGGCGAGTCCCGGACTATCAATGCCGATTTCACGATACCGCTCGATTCATTCGGGGGAACTGTCTATGTGAATACCGTAACAGTCTCTTCCGACCAGACGCCGCCTGTCTCAGCATCGGCTTCCGTCACCACCGAGAATGTTTTCGATATGACGATTACGAAATCGGTCAATTTCGCGACAGCGCTGCCGGGCCAAACCATCACGTACACGATTAAGGTCGAAAATACAGGAAATGCCTCCCTCTTCAATGTGTTGGTAACGGATCCGATTCTTGGTCTGCAAACGGTGATTACGGAGCTTGATGCTAACGCTGTTCAAACGTATATGATTCCGTACACCATTCCCGTTGATGCTGTTCCCGGCTCTATCATTGCGAACACAGCTACAGCGAGCAGCATGCAGACCGGTGATCGTACGGCAAGTGCCAGCGTCGAAATACTGCCGATTCCTGCCGGCGATATTAAAGTGCAGAAGCTTGTGAGCACCTTGACTGCGGATCCGGGCGATACGGTCTTTTATACGATTATTGTGTTTAACGACTCCACCGCGCTCGTCACAAATATTCAAATTACGGACCCTGTCCTTGGGATCAGCGAGACAGTGGCCGAACTCCCGCCGCAGAGCTCCTATACACTGAGCGTGCCATATACAGTTCCGCTTGGCACACCCGGAGGCACGGTAATTGTCAATACCGTCTTCGTCGATGCGCTCGGTGAAACTCAGACAGCCACTGCAACCGTCACTGTGAATGGAATTGCTGCGGTCACGTTGACGAAGACGGCCAGCCAGTCGACTTCCCTGCCAGGCGACATTGTGAACTACACCATTACGGTCACGAATACCGGCAACGTGCCGCTGACGAATGTTACGGTTACCGACCCGACGCTTGGCTTTGCGGACGTGATTCCGTCACTTGCAATCGGTCAAAGCGTGCCATTCGTTGTGCCATTCGTAGTTCCGGCTGTTCCTGCCGGTACGATCATTACGAATACGGCCTCAGTAACCTCGGATCAGATTCCGACGCCTGTAACTGCGTCTGCATCGATCAGCGTAGATACACCGGCAAACATTTCAATAACGAAGACGGTCACCCCGGCTTCTGCCGCTCCGGGCGAAACCGTTACATTCACCATTGAAATCATTAATACCTCAGCGGTTATTTTAACGAATGTGGAGATCACGGATGAGCTGCTTGGTTTGCTCATAGATGCGCCGGTTATTCCTCCGGGTGTGACTCGAACAATTACGATCGATTACACGATTCCACCTCAAACGCCTGCCGGCACAGTGATTAACAATGTCGCAACCGTCACTTCCGATCAAACGCTGCCTGCTTCCGCCGCAGCCGCCGTAACCGTGACTGCTGCTCCTTCCTTAAGTCTGGAGAAGCGTGAAAGCTCAAGAACCGCGATCCCTGGGGATTTCGTCACTTATTTGATCACGGTCACCAATACGGGCAATGTGGCCTTAACAGGCATTCGGTTAACGGATAACTTGCTGAATCTGAACGAAGTCATTTCACTGCTGGAACCTCAGCATACGTTTGTCTTGAACATCCCGTTTCAAGTGCCTTTCGGATTACCTGCCGGAACCAGCATATTCAATACCGTTGTGGCCGTCTCTGATCAGACCACCCCGCAAGAGGCGATGACGAATCTGGATATTCTGCCGGTCTACTCGATTGATGTTCGGAAGACGTCCGCACAAACCGAGGTACTTCCGGGAGGAACGATTGCGTTCGAAACGACCGTAACGAATACGTCCAACACGATCTTGACAAATCTCGTGCTGCACGACCCGCTTGTTGCTGTTGACGAAACGATCAACTCTTTGGATATCGGCGATTCGTTCACGCTTCATTCCGACTACGTCGTACCACTCGGCACTCTGGCTAACACCATTATCACCAACGTGGTAACGGTAACGACAAGCGAGACACCGCCTGCCGTTGCGGACAGCTCGGTGCTCGTTCTTCCGGATCCACGGCTTGAATTGACGAAGAAACTGCCGGTCATCGGTGTTCCCGGCGGCAGGCTAAGAATGGGATTGTTCTTCGTCAATAGCGGTAATGTCACCTTGCATAACATTCATTTGGTTGATGCGGCTGCGCGGTATGATTTCCACTTGGATGAACTGACGCCGGGGGCGAATCAACGAGGATCACTGTGGTTCATCCTCCCTCAGGATGCGCAGATTGGTTCGCAAGTCGTCAATACGGCTGTCATCAGCTCGAATGAAACGGCTCCGTTCGAAGCGCGTGCGAACGTTACGGTTGTCGGCCTGCTCATTGAGAAAACATCAAGCGCCATATCTGTCGTTGTCGGCGACCGCATCACCTATTCCTTGGTCGTTCGGAATCCGACTTCATATGCTGCACATAATGTTGTACTGAGGGATCCGCTTCCGATGGAAGCCGCCTTTATTCCGGGCAGTGTATCGGTCAACGGCGAACGGCTGCCTGATGCGACTCCGGGCTTCCCGGGTATACCGATTGGTACCATCCCTGCCGGCACATTCGCGACGGTGTCGTTCAAGGCTAGAGTAAAACTGGAGCCGCCCGGTCACAGATTAGAGAATCAAGCGCACGCCAGCTTTACGTTTACAGAAGGCGGACATACGGTCAGCGGCACTGCGGAGTCGAACGTATGGATCGTTGAGGTATACGACGACGAGGAATAAATAAAGTGCAACTTCACCTTCCGCGTGGTAAAATCGTACCCAAATCATCCGCGAGGCGGATTCGGGGGACGTTATGGCCATTAAGAAGACCGGAGATTTGACCTTAGTCAAAAAAATGAATACAGCAATCGTGCTGGAGGCGGTGCTTCGTCACGCGCCTCTTTCACGTGCTCAAATATCGGAGCGGACCGGACTGAACAAGGCGACGGTCTCGAGTCTTGTGCAGGATTTAATCGACCGCCATCTCGTGCTCGACATCGGCCCGGGTGAATCGAGCGGGGGACGCAAGCCGTTTCTCCTCTTGTTCCATGCCCGTGCAGGCTACGCAATCGGCATCGATCTTGGGGTTAATTATATACGCGGCATCTTAACGGATCTGGAAGGCGCCGTCGTATTGGAACGTGAGCTGCCGATTGATAATCATGAGATCGATATCGTGCTTCCGAAGCTGATGGATTGCATCGATGAGCTGAGGACATCCATGCCTGCGAGCCCTTATGGTCTGGTTGGCATTGGGATAGGCGTGCCGGGTATCGTCAATGGCGAGGGCACGATCTTGTTCGCGCCAAACTTATCTTGGCCGCAGGTTCCGCTTCGGGCCATGATTGAGGAACGCTTCTGCGTGCCGGCTACCATCGACAACGAAGCGAATGCCGGGGCGCAAGGCGAGCAGAAATACGGCGCCGGACGCGGCATTGCCAATCAAATTTATGTCAGCATCGGGATCGGAATCGGAACGGGGATTATCCTGAACAAGGAGCTGTACAAAGGGGCGGCCGGCTTCTCCGGAGAGCTTGGTCATCTGTCCGTGATGGCGGATGGTACGCCATGCCGCTGCGGCAATCGCGGCTGTTGGGAGCTGTATGCCTCCGAGAACGCATTGCTTGAACAGGCGGAGCCGCTGGGGTATACGGATTTGGATGCCCTAATCGGCGCAGCCGAACAAGGCGATGAGAAAGTCATCGCCCTGTTTCACCGGATTGGGGAATGGATCGGAACGGGGATTGCAAACATCGTGAATGTATTCAATCCGAATGTTGTGATTATCGGCAACCGGATGCGGCGTGCGGAACCGTGGATTCGCGAAGCCGTCGCCGCTACGGTCGGCAGTCGCGCACTCGCTTATCACCGGGAACAATTCCGCCTGCTCTATGCGGAGCAAGGTGACAAGTCCGCTGTGCGCGGGGCAGCTCATTACGCGATTTCCGCGTTTCTGACCAAGATGAAGGACAGCTAGCACACTGCTAAACGTTGTTAAATGCGATTCGCCTAGACGGCGAGAATGATTTTGCCGTATTGAATTTCGCCTTTCACAAGCCGCTGGAAGCTTCTCGGGCCTTCCTCCAGCGGTTTTTCTGTTGTCCAGCCTTCCTCGGTCACTTTCCCGTCGGTCAGCAGCTCCAGTGCATCGGCGAAATCTTGCGGCGTATAGCAGAACGAGCCAAGTACATTCGTCTCGCAGCGAATCATATCGTTGATCGGAAGCGGTGATTCTGCGCTGCCAAGCCCGATGTTCATAATCGTACCACCGGTATTGACGATTGTTTTGGCGAGACTTCGCGTCACGCTGAACCCTGCCGCATCAATGACGATGTCAATGCCTTTGCCATTCGTCGCCTGTTTCATAGCAGCAAGTGATGCATCGCTTGTGCTGTCTACCGCGCCATCGAAGCCCATTTGGGAGACAAGCTCCAATCTTAGCGGATTATTATCAAGCACGAACACCTTGCCCGCTCCAAGCAAACGTGCCGTAAATGCGCAGAGCAACCCGATCGCGCCTGCTCCAATGATGGCCACATTGCCGAATGGAACGGTCGCCATCGCACGCCTGGTTGCGCGCAAGGAGCATGCTAACGGCTCGGTGAGCGCTGCTCGGCGATAGGAGAGCGCATCTTGAATGCGTACCACTTGTCCAGCAGGTACCGTAATTTGCTCCGCATAAGCACCGGGCCGGTGGATGCCGATAATTTGCCTGCGATCACAGAGGTTATATTGCGCGCGAACGCAGCGCGGGCATGTGCCGCAGTGAATCAGCGGATTCACAACTACTCGATCACCAACCGCTAAGCTCGCGGCAGCGCCGATAATATCACCGGCGAACTCATGGCCCATCAGCAGCGGCGGATGCCGCAGGCTGTTATGACCGAGATACCCTTCCAGGTCAGAGCCGCAGATACCGGCATGGCTGACTTTGATGACCACTTCCTGTTCCTTCGGCTCCGGTAATGCCAAATCTATGAATGACATTTGCTCCGGTCCTGTCCACATCACTGCTTTCATGGCTATCTCCTCTTTCCCCAATTACATGATCAGTGCGCCCCCGTCGACAGCGAGCAAAGCACCGGTTACCCATTCCGCATCCGGCGATGTCAGATAGACAATCGCCTTACCGAGATCGCTTGGCCTTCCCCCGCGTCCGGCCGGTAAGTGCGACGCCCATTCATCGACCTGAGCTCCCGCTTGCTTGCGCTGCTCGAGATTAATGTCAGTCGCCACGCCGCCGCATAAGATTGCATTGACTCGGATGCCATATTTGCCAAGTGCATTAGCCATGGACGAGGTCAGCGCGTTCATGCCGCCTTTGCTCGCCGCATAGTGAACTTGCTCGGGTCCGCCCCTCATCGTCGTTACGGTGCTGATATGAACGATAGCCCCGCTCCCTTGCTCACGCATGACAGCTCCGGCTGCCTGCGAACAGAAGAAAGCGCCTGCCAAATTGACGGCGATCGTCCGGTTCCACGTCTCTTCCTCGATAGCGAAGAAATCGCGAAATGGACAAATGCCTGCGTTGTTCACAAGAATATCAATGCGGCCATAGCGCGATTTCACTTCGCTGACCATGCGATCGATTTCGGCCTTCACCCCAATGTCCGCGCCAATTGCTTCTGCTTGCCCGCCGCGCTGCTTGATCTCGGCAACTACCTCAAGTGCAGCTTCTTCGCGACTGGTATAGTTCACGATTACAGTGGCTCCCGCGCTGGCGAGCTCGCCACAGATCCCCCTGCCAATCCCACGGCTTCCTCCGGTTACAATGGCAACTTGCCCCTGCAACTTCCCGCTCAAGCACGATTCCCCCTTACCCATCCATCCGGATAACGATCCAAGATCGCCGCATCATGACCAGGCAGCAGAATATCCGCTTCCCGCTTCAACCGGCGAATCGCATACACACTTTCCTCGGCGCTGAACCCGAATCCGATCGGATGCTCTCGCTCCAAATTCTCGTACAGAAAAGCGACATCACCGGTAATGGCGGCTATGCCGTCCTCCATCTGTATCAATACCGCTTGCGAGCAGCGAGTATGTCCGCCTACATGGATAACCCGAATACCCGGGACAATTTCGGCCTCGTCCGGTACGAGTGTAAGCTGCTCTTTCATTTCCTTGTCCATGTAACGAAGGAGTGCGTGCGGGAACGTATCGAAGATCGGTACGCCGCGTTCGACCGCGAAATCCCAGCCTCTGCGATTCACGTAAATCTTGGCGTTGACGAAGAGCGGAATGTTGGCGATATGATCATAATGCAGATGCGTTAGAATGACTGCATGAATATCCTGCGGCTGTAATCCATTCGCAGCGAGTAATGACACCGTATCTTCGCCTTCGGCGACCGGGAACCCGGCATGACTGTTCTGATCGAGTCTATGAAACTCTTCGCCATACTCACCGCCGTAGCTGCGTTGATGCGTTCCGCCCATCCCTGTATCAACCAGGATGTTCTGCCCGGCACCTTGGATCAGCCAAAAATAGCAATTCACATGCACTTGCTCCCCGAACCCTTCCATGAATAGAAAAACCGGCTTCGGCGCGCTGTGCGTCGCGGTTCGCAAGCATTTGATTGTAAAGACGCTCATCTGAGTTGCCTCCTATCTAGTCAGCTCATCCAGCACTTCAAGTGCCCCTTCGCGCAGCGAAAGTCCGGTTCCAATGCATTCCGGCAGCGTAAACCAACCGTCTTGCGGCAGCTGGACGCCTTCAAACACGACATCATAATTGGTTTTATCCGCACCCTGATAATAAGCAAATTCGGCATAAGGAATGTTCACCTGCGAGAAAATCAGGTGCAGCGCCCAAGGCTGCAGCCCGCCTGCATGCGGAATCACTTCGAGATTGCATGCGGAAGCCATCGTGCAAATTTTGCGCGCTTCCGATACCCCGCCGACCCAGCAAATGTCCGGCTGCAGAATTTGTGCTCCGCGGGCCTGGATAAGCTGTTGATAGCCGTATCGCGTATATTCATGCTCGCCTGTCGCGATCGCGGAAGTGATGACCTTGCGGTTGAGCTCCGCGTAACCGTCAATATCGTCCGGCGGCAGCGTCTCTTCGATCCACTTGACGCGGTATGGCGCGACCAGCTCCGCCATCCGAATTGTATACTCCACGTTCCATGCCATATAACAGTCGAGCATAATTTCCATATCCGGTCCCAAAATATCCCTTGTTTCCGCAACCAGCGCCACATTGCGCTTCATGCCTTCCCAGCCCGAGGACGGTCCGTATGGCATCGCGAGCTTCTGGCCCATGAAGCCGCGGTCTTTGATCTTCGTCGATTCGTTGCCGGTGACATAAGCCTGCACTTTATCCTTCGTCGCGCCGCCTAAGCTGACATAAAGCGGCTCTTGCCTGGCCTTCGCAATGAGATCCCACAACGCCAAATCTACCGCGGAAACGGCCATGATCGGAATGCCTTTGCGACCGTAAGGAAGCGTGATTTTGAACATCATGTCCCACAGCTTCTCGATTTGAAACGGATCCTTCCCCAGCAAGATGCGGCTGATATGCTCGTTAACGATCGACGCCGTCGCCATGCCCCCCGTGCTCTCGCCATACCCCTCGAGTCCATTATCGGCGATGATCTGCACGATCACGCGGCCTCCCATGCCAAGCCAGCTGGACCTGCGATCGAAATATTCCGGGTAATTGGACATCGGATTCGCGATTACCGTTTCCGACAACCAAGAACCCTCCGTATTGACGCTCCCCTGCCTCACTTGCTGGGCATGAGCTTTCTCACCATTCACAATAAAGACGCGTACATGCTCGATTTTCATTCAAGCAGCCTCCTCTTGATCTGTTAATTGGGGATTCTAGCACCTGGCAGTTGCGTACATATAAGCGCTTACAAAAGCATGGCATGCCAAAAACATCAAGCAGCCTATGGTTTTCCGCTTGATTGATTCCTTTGGGGTACGGTGTTTGTTTGATGAGATGCAGGAGTCTGATTTGCTGTCGGTTGGTTGATGATGCTGGTGATCAGTGAGGTGACTTGAGGTAGGAGAGTAGAGGCAGCGCTGGTCTCCTAAATAGGTGGCAGCCCAGCGCCGCTTTCGAATTAAGTATACAATGTAAGTTATTTCGTTTCAATATTTGTTTTACATTGTATATAGGTATACTTTTATTGATTTGCGGAGTAATGCGTGGTACTGCTGCGAACCAGCAGCTTCGGTACGATCTCTTCTTTTACAAACGACTCTTCAATCGCCTTCTCGCTCCATGGCTTCAGCAGCAGTTCCACTGCACGCTTGCCCATACGCTCCGTATTCTGATTGACAGTTGTGAGTGCCGGCGACGTGTAGCGGCTTTGGATAACATCGTCATAGCCGACAATGCTGAGCTCACCCGGAATGCGCAGCCCAAGCTCTTTGCCCGCTCGAATCGCGCCGAAGGCCTTGTAATCGCTCGTTGCGAAGATAGCCGATGGCTTATTTTCCAGTGCCAGCAGCTGTTTGGCCCCTTCGTAACCCATCTCTTCCAGCTCTTCGTTGGCCTCCATCACCGATACAAGAGACTCATCGAATGCGATTCCGTGCTGGGAGAGCGCCAGCTTGTAGCCTTGCAGACGAAGGGAGAATTCTTGGTTGATGTCCATTAGCGAGTGTCCCGTGACAATGATGCCGATCCGCTTATGCCCAAGGGAGATCAGATGCTCCGTGGCCAGATATCCGCCCGTCAGATTATCGACGATGACATACGGAATTTGAAGCTGCGGGAAATAAAAGTGAGCCAGCACCATGCGCAGATCGGCTTCTTTCCATGCCTTTAGTTGGGCGATGAGAATATTCTGCGCACCGGGTGCACCTGGCAGCACGATGGCTCCGACCAGCGGATTCGACTCGATTCCATCGCTTTCGCTGACATCCAGCAGTTGAAAACGAATGGCATGTTCCTCGCACGCCGCATGAATGCCGCTAATAAAATTGGCATAAAACGGATGGTTGAACAGATGCGGCGAGGCGGACGGATGGATCAGCACAATCTGTTCGAGCGCGATTTTGCCGCTTTCCGGTGAGTCGGCATGTTGCAGGTCGCGCAGCTGAATGAATGTCCCTTTGCCACGAATGCGGACAACGAGCCCTTCATTCACCAGCTCGCTGAGCGCGCGGCGCGACGTAATCTCGCTCGTCTCGTACAACTTGGCCAGCTCGATCTGCGTCGGTATCGAATCGCCGTCCTTCAGTTGACCGCTGCCGATCTTCGCTTTAATGTCTTCCACAATAAACTTGTAAAGCGGCATTGTCTCTCTCATCACCATACACCCCTTCTGCCGGTTCCTACCCGATGCGCGGACAGTTACATTATACTTATAAATCTATAACTTGATTATATAGTATACTTTATCAAAAAACCAATCAAAAGTTAGCGGTGATGCCTCGTGGACAACACAAGATAAGCTACCTACTCCCATTCCACCGAATTTCGGCTTATGTAGACACCTGGATAAGCTACTTGTCTATCGAGCCACATCGGCGGAGGGTTGCTGCTTTAAATTTCGGCGGTACAGTGTAACTCCCAGCTCCCTTCACCTCAGCCAAAACAAAAAAAGTGGGCGAGCAGGACCAACTTCTCCTGCCCGGCCACCTTGGATAGATTTGCTACATCGCACTTCCACCTAAATTTGCTTCACCTTCAACGCCGTGCCACTAGCCCTGCTGCTGCTAGCCGTGCCACTTCTAACCACGCCACTGTCGCTTTGCCTATATCTCTCTGCCACTTCGCTTCGCCGACAAGCTCCTCGCCACATGTCCTCTACGGCGTGTTCGTCAGCCACATATAATCGACGTTCATCGTGCCTGTGGTCGAGAAGGGGTCGAAGCGCAAGGACTTAATCGTCCCGCTCCAGCCGGCAACGGTTCCCATATCGATTGTGTATTCCGTGTAGCTGCCCATATTCGCTGCTGTCGTGAATGTCTTGGATTTGGCTTCATTCCAGGTCGAATCCGCATTCGTGATGAAGAAGAATTTCGCTCCGGTATCGGACGTATTGTTCTTCAGTCGAATCTTAAGATAGCGATAAGAAGACGCGATGCCAAGGTTAGTCGGACCAACGGAATACGGGTCTCCGCCGCTTGAAGTGAGCGTCCAAATTCCGCCGGACACGCTGCTGCTCATTTGATTCGTATTCGCCCAGCCCTCCGTGCTTCCGGCCGTTGCAAAATCCCACTGCGCCGCAATACTTGAAGCCGTGTAAGCGACTGCCGGCGACCAGCTTACATTATCGTACTGGTTACTGCCCGCTGCGCCGCTCGTAATTTCGAAGCGAATCTCATCTCCCGCCGCGACCGTTACGCCATCAAGGTTGCTTTCATAGCCGAAGCGATCATTGTAAGCCACCGCTTGATCGGCGCCAGCCGGCCAAATCCGTGTCCCATTCTTCGTGATGCGAGCAACGACGCCGTCCCCGCCGGCAATGACGGATTTCAGCACGCGGCCGCGAATACTCACCGTACCGCTTGTCGGCGCCGTCCATGCGCGGGCAACGATTTTGCCAACTCCGGTGTCGGGGTGCATTTCAAATTGCGATACCTGCGGCACGTTCGACACCGAGGATGCCTGCCAAATGTTACTTGCTGTATCATAGTAGCCCAGGTTACTCCACGAGGAACCGTTAAACGCTTTATAAGACCAATTGCTGCTTCCTTGTGTGGAACTGAATTGCTTAGCCGCATGATAGATATTGCTGCCGTTCGTAATTTGAAGGTTGTTGGTGAGCGTAAATCCGCTGTAATTGGCGCCGTCTTGGTACAAGAAATTGTTTGGCTCCGCATACAGATTGTCGCGAATCGTTCCGCTCGGAGTATCCGAGTTGCCCGCACGGCGGAACGAGCCGCTGCCGTTGTTAATGAAGACATTGCCTCCTGCCACGCTGTTTGTCTCCAAACCGAGCCCCGGATGGATCGCCAAATACGAAATACCGGCGCCTGCGTTACCGGCAATGTAGTTATTGTTGATTTGCAGGTTATCCGTGCAGCACTCATAGTCGAAAGCAACCATATCCGGCGAGGACGTGTTCGGCACGTTCGTGAACATGCTGTTCAGAATATACGAGTCGCTTACAAAAGCAATATAGATCGCAGCCGTTCCCGTATCCGAGTGACAGCCTCCTTCACCGTCGAGCTTCGAGTTAATCATGGTCAAATACCGAACCGATGTCAGCCGCATCCCGTCATCGCAACCGGTGCCGCCGCCCGCATTATCGCCGTGCATATTGAGATTGTTCATCAATACATGCTCTGCTGCCTTGTGGCCCGTTGCATTCATGTAGCCGGAATTATACCAATCGATCGAAATCGTATCGAGGTTTCGTGTGCCTTCAATCGTATCGAAAGTGACGTTGTCTACAATATAGGTGCTTGCGGGGTTGGAGGCGTTGAAGGTTTTGGAGGTGAACTCAATCCCTGCCGAGTTCCAGATGGCATCCCCGGTTGAATCATTGCCGCTGCCTGATCCTTGATGAATGCCGTAAATATCATGAAAATATAAATTCGTGAAGGACAAATCATTATGGCCTGCTGTCGAGAACGTAACCAGAATGCCCGTTCCGGCGCTGCCTACCTCCAGATTGTTGATTTTCCAATAGCTAGGGTTGGTCAGCTTAATACCGCGATCTGCTTGATTGCCGTTGCGGATGATTTTCGCTTTAGGGGTGCCGCCGTAGGAATCAATCGTAATATAGTTTGTCGAGGTCCCTTGCCCGGTCACCGTCATTTGCTGATTACAGGTGACGCCGCTCTTGAGCAGAATACGATCCCCGGCGCTCATCGTACCGATGCTGTTAATCGTGTTAAAGCTGTTGTATGGCGATATCTGCGTGCCTGATCCATTGCTTCCGGCAGAGCAATCCACGTAATAATCCGCTGCATTCGCCTTCGCGTTCCATACAAAGAAGCAGCAGCCCACAACAAGTGCAAACAGCATCGCCTTCAGCCATTTCGATCCGAAAGTCATCCTTATCGACAGAGCCATCATTTCTCCCTCTTCCCTTTTCGAATAGTCGCCTCACATCTGTGGAGTAAACATTTCCAAAACAGAATCAGAATCACAACCGTGTATTAATGACCTCCTTTCATTAGTCAGTTATTTAAGTATACTAATTAATCCTTATTAACTGACTATTAATACCTTAACACGTCGATACCCAACAATAAATATACTTTAATCAGCGGAGGCAAAAAAAACCTCAGCGCCTTCATCTCGGCACCGAGGTTTCGCTGAAATATATTCCTCACTAAACGAGGTGAGATTGATAAATGCACTTCATGAGCTCAAATGTCGCTTTCGTATCGGCCCATGCGCGATGCGGTCGTTCATTAATGATGTCAAATCGTTCGCAAAGGGTGGATAAATCATAGCTCGCAATGGGCAGCTTTAATTGCCTCGCCTGCTTGATCGTACAGAGCAGCTTGCCTGTCCAGACTCGAATATTAGCTCGGTCACAGATCGCCTTCAACACGCGATAGTCATATTGCACGTTATGACCGACGAGCACCGGTGTGCCCGCAAGGAATTTGTTTAATTGTTTCACAGCTTGAAACGATGTCGGCATACCAGCTACATCTTGATCTGTAATGCCCGTGAGCTCTCTGATTTGTTTGGAAATCTTCAGTTTTGGATTAACCAGCGTTTGAAATTGATCAATGACTTGGCCGTTTCTAAATTTCAATGCGCTGATTTCAATAATCTTAGCGTACTCCACGATGGGGGAAGTGGTCTCAAAGTCCAGCACAACACCTTCACTCGGCATCTTTAGCTCACTGTAGTAGTCATACTTCTTGGCTTTCTCCTTCACAACGACAGGAGGATTCAACTGTGCAGCATTTACCGTTTCAAGCGGATAACCGTTGAGCACGCCTGGCTGTATCTGATCGACAATGCTAATGTCATTGAGCAGATCAAGCCGCTCCGTATAGGGATCGCAAGTTGTTTGCGCATACGAAACAAACTCGTTCAGCAGACCAGAGACCTGATCTTTATCCGCTAAGCCGTGCAGCGAAAGAGCAGACTTGGAAACGGCAAGCTGAATTCCGTAGCTTCGGTAGGTGCGATGCAGCAAACCGACGACCTTGCGCAGCCCGCTCCAGAATCCATAATCCGCCCTGCCTTGCCCTACGTTGAGCGCCATGTAGCCCTCTTTCACTTCGGGAATGCAGCAATAAAACATCAATCTTGTTTCGGATTGATGTTCATAGAGCTTCGCAGCCAGAATGATGGTCCTGTTCATCACAATCACCTGCCGATTCATATATTGGTTCCGCTGCCCTTATTATAAGGCAAAAAAGAAGCAGTCTCCTCCTTTTTTTGAGGAAACTGCTTCTTATCATCGATGATCGTCTTCTTTGTTATCTGTTTGTCAGACTAACCGGTTGGGGTTCTAATTTGATTCCCGCTGCTGCTTTCTCCTCGACCTGCCCCGTACGTTTGATGAAGAAAGAAAGCAACAGACCGACAACACCAATGCCAATAATGACTAGATAGGCATCATTAATCCCTTGAATCGTCGACTCCATGATCATATGCTCCTGTGTAGCATTACCACCGGATGCCATCATATCCTGAAGATGACTCTTCGTTCGGGTCGTCATAACCGTTACCAGCAAGGAGGTGCCAATTGCACCGGCCACTTGCTTAATCGTGTTGGAGATGGCTGTACCATGCGCATTGAGTCTCGCAGGCAGTTGATTCAACCCCGCTGTCGTAATTGGCATGAGGAACATCGCCATCCCGAAACGTCTTCCTGTGGACATCAGAACTAGGTACGTATAGCTGGTGGAATCCGTTAGATTCACGAAGCCGATTGTAGTTGCAATCGTAATGGCCATCCCAATAATGGACAACCACTTCGCGCCAAACTTATCGAACAGTCTGCCCGTGATCGGCATCATAACGCCCATCAGAAGCGCTCCGGGCAACATCAGTAAACCAGACTCCAGCGCCGTGTAGCCACGTGCATTTTGCAAGTATAGAGGCAGCAGCATCATATCCGCATACATCACCATCGTAACCGCAATATTAATAATGGTCGTCAGAGAGAACATACTATATTTGAACGTTCTAAGCTCCAGAAGCGGCTCTTTGGAAACCAATTGCTTCCATGTGAAGAGGATCAAGGAAATCACACCGACAACGATGGAAATGATGACTTCCGCGCTTGACCACCCTTTACTACCGGCGCTGCTGAAACCGTAAAGTACGGCACCAAATCCAATCGTTGAGAGGAGTACACTCCATAGGTCAATTTTCGGGAATTGTCGTTCCGCTACATTTCTTAGGAAGACAAAAGCGACTCCAATAACGATGACGGCAATCGGAATCATGCCATAGAACATCGTCCGCCAAGCGTAGTGCTCCATTACATATCCGGCTAGAGCAGGTCCAATTGCAGGTGCGAAAATAATCGCGAATCCGACCATACCCATTGCTGCTCCTCGTTTGTCAGGAGGGAATACAGTTAGAATGACAGTCATTAGCAGCGGCATAATGATACCTGCTCCGGCAGCTTGGATCAGTCGACCGGCCAATAAAACATCAAAGTTAGGTGCTATTGCCGAAACAATCGTGCCCCCGAGAAAAATAATCATGGCGGTCTGGAACAGCTCACGTGTCGTAAACCGCTGCATGAGATAAGCTGTAATCGGAATTAATACACCGTTTACGAGCATATATCCGGTAGTCAGCCATTGGGCCGTAGATGCCGCAATGTCAAAGTCAATCATAAGCTCCGGAAGCGCAACGCTCATAATCGTCTGATTCAAAACCGCGATGAACGCCCCCAGTATCATAACAAACATCAGAGGACCTTTCTTAATACTGCTGATTTCAAGGCCTGAAGTACTCATAGTATTGCTCTCAACCCCTTCTATATTCTTCGATGAACTAATTTACACTATGTTGTATAATGTACCTAATGTAAGATTATAGTCACCGCACTACCCGATCACAAGCAACAGCTTTTCGCGATATGTAAATTAATTAACGCATCCGTCGATTGTGTCGTCTAAACGAAACATCTTTTACGAAGTGATTTAGAAGTGTCGTCCTGAAAGAGTGGTAAAGAAAGGGGTTTAGCTCTTATGTCGGTAAAATCACCACGGACCGATCCGCGTGTCCTTCGAACCCGTCAATTGATTCGAGATGCTTTCATCGATCTTCTTCAGGAACATGAGCTTGAGAAAATAACGGTTAATCGCATTGCCGAACGCTCCACAATCAGTCGCGTCACCTTCTATCTTCATTACCGGGATATTCCGGATCTTATGGAGCGGATGGCGGATGACATGATTAATGAAATTCACTCGATCTTGAAAGAAGTGCCGGACCAACCACAAACAGAGGTAGATTGGACCATTCTGCTCCGAATTCTCGAACATATCGCGGACAATTCGAAGTTTTACACGGTGCTTCTCGCTTCCAAACGAGTATCTGTTTTCACCGAACGCCTTATGAATCTAATGGTTGAACTCATTACCAAGCGAGCAGAGAGCCGAATCGTTTCCTCAACTACTCCGGCTGTGAACGTTCCACACGACATCGCCATCTGGTATGGCTCCTCCGCATTCATCGGTACGATCGTATGCTGGCTTCGTAATGATATGCCGTACACGCCGCTTTATCTGGCTAAGCAGCTTTCTCTGTTGTTCCGTCTACATCAAACTCCTCCCTCTACATAATGTCATTCCGTAGAAAAAGCGGCGGACAAGGTTGCAGCAACCTTGTCCGCCGCTTCTTTGCGGCATCGCTATACTAGAACTGTTTGATCCTGTTCACTGACCACATAGAACAACTACCCGCGGGAAGCCTGAGCTTGTCGCTTATCGGATAGCGAGTACCAGAACAGCATGCACAATGAGCATATGCTCACGGCAATCAATACACCGTATACATATTCGTACGCATGCATCAACGAATATTTCTTATGGAATTCAAGCAGCATACCGCACACCGCAACGGACAATGAGCCGCCGAAAAACTGGATGAGCTGCATAAATCCCATGCCTGAACCGATCAGCTCGGCTGGTAGAATCCGTGACGTTTCATTGTTTAACGATGCCAGTGTCGCGGAGGCAGCTGGTGAGAAGAACAAGTAACCGATCAAGATGACAAGCGGTGATGCGCCGAGCTCTAACCTAAAGAGGATCAGTACGGATGCTAGAAGACCGTGACCGAGAATGAGGAATCGCAAGTTGCCATATTGATCAATCCATCGTCCAAAGAAGCGTGTCAGAAAAGCAGATAACACCGCACCCGGTGCAATCATGAAGCCAATGACCAATGGTGTTTTGTCGAATAGATTCGCAAGTGCCAGCGGCATTAGGAACAGGTTGCCAAGATTCATGACCAAGATGCTGAAACCGACAAGAAGCAGCTTTAAGTACGTAGGTTTGGACAAGAGCTGCGGATTAATAAACGTTTCTTTCGCATGTTTGAGATGCCAGGCATGAACGATGATGGATAGTAAGCCGGCAATCAGCCAGATGACCGACCGATGCGTAACGGCAATCAGAAGTGCCGCGGCATTCACGACGGTAAGGATGGCACCGATTAAATCGAACCGAAACGGCTTTGGTTCTTCCTTAGGGAGCAGTCGCAGCAGAATCGGAAGCAGGATAAGCACAATGCAAGTAACGGCGAACAATCCGTTCCAGCCGATGTACTCGCTAATCAGCCCGCCGACAATCGGCCCAAGTCCGAATGCCATAGCTGAGCCCGCCGATATCATCGATATCGTTCTTCCGCGCCGTTCATAAGGGATATAACGGCTGGCGAGAACAAGACCAAGTCCAGCCATCGCACCGGAGCCCGCAGACTGTGCGATGCGAGCGAGCAGCAGCGTTTGGAAGTTGGTCGCCAGAATCCCGATAACAGAGGAAAGCCCTAGTATCAGGAGTCCGACTGCGACCAACCTTCGAATCGGCAGCACGTCGGAGAGTCTGCTGTAAATAACCGTCGACAGGGCGTACCCGATGGAGTAGCTTGAAACGATCCACGATCCAAGCACCGCCGATACGCCAATGTCTTGAATGATACTCGGAATGGATACGTTAAACATCGTCGTATTCATCACGACGATAAACAAGCCGAACGTCCAGACCGGCATTACGATTTTGTCATTCATGTGGATACCTTCCTAATCTTAAGCTTTCCGTGCATGCTGCTTACAAGTCTAATGAAGCAAGCAGTTCTTCCGTTGTTACA
Source organism: Paenibacillus sp. J22R3 (assembly GCF_056269305.1). Classification (NCBI taxonomy): domain Bacteria; kingdom Bacillati; phylum Bacillota; class Bacilli; order Caryophanales; family Paenibacillaceae; genus Paenibacillus; species Paenibacillus sp. J22R3. Next base: position 528,655 of record NZ_JBWDNS010000003.1, read on the forward strand.
ATGGCATGCGCGAAAGTCGGCCCGTTAATGACATGCGCCGCATGCATCGCTTCTTTACTGAAAGCCGATGTGGCGTCTTTCACAAGGGTCACATGGTAACCAAGCTCCATGCCGAAACGTCCGGTCGATTCAATGCACGTGTTGGCTATCATACCGATTAGAATGATCTTTTGTAAACCGTGCATTTTCAGCTGATGATCCAGATCCGTGTTCGCAAACCCGCTGCTGCCCCAATGCTCCTTGATAATCACATCACCATGCTGCGGTTGAAAATCCGCATGAAATTCCCCGCCCCAAGTGCCCTTTGCAAACGACTGTCTTTCTTTGGCTCCGAGCTGATAGGGAGTCGGATGGTTCCACGTTTCGTAATCATCAGGTTCCGCTCTATGATGAGGCACGAAAAAAACACGAATGCCGGCCTTCCGAGCCGCTGCAACAATTTCTCTGAGATGTTGGAGCAAGTTCACGGAATCGCTTATTTCCTTCGTTCGCGGATAAATCTTGCCTTCCGGTGCCAAGAAATCATTATAAGGATCCACCAGAAGAAGTCCTGTCGTCGTACTGTCGTAAGTTTTGATCATTATCATCACACACCTTTCCATTGGTTCAGTTTCCCCATAAAAGGCGATATGAATCGTAACTTTGTTGTTACTTTTTCGTTACCTTTCTGTCATTCTTTCAGCAGCTAAACTAGTTAATATGTAGTTGTAAGGCAAGACAAGTTATCAACCGTCAACCGTCCTAGTCCAAAATAATAAAAAGAGGTGTATATAGAATGTTGAAGAATACAAAAGCAAAATCGTCGGTAAAATTAGGAGCGAAATTGGCCCTGGCCGGTTTCATTGCAGTAAGCTCGATGGCAGTCATCTCGCACTCGAATGTTAATGCGGCGGCGGCCAAACCGGATACCAGCAGCATTAAAGCACAGCAAGGCAGCACATATATCAAGACCATCTATAGTCTTGCAAAAGAAGGTAAAATTCCCGGACTGAACGCAATCGCAGGCAAAACGCCAATCTCCGCCGTCCATTACAAATGGGGCGAACCTGAAGTAGGCGGCGACTTAAAGGGCAACCATTACGAAATGTACAATTTCGGCATGGGACAAGGCGCTTACGGCTTCGGTATCAACAAATCCGGCGTCATCTACGACCTGCGCAATTTCGGACAGTCGATCGATCAGACGGTAGGCGTTAAGTCATTGACGTTCACGTCCGTTATCAAAACGCTGGGTATGCCCAAAGAAGTGCGCTACTCCGGCACGGACAAAATCTACGTCTACCATCCTTCAGCGAAGTACGAACTGAAATTCGTCGGCCCGAGCAAGGTCGTTAAAGGCAAAGTTGCGCATATCGATCACATCAACGTTTACGCTGGTAAAGCGAATCTATAATAACCGGCAGCGCGGATAATACGAAATAGAAATCGCCCCTACCTGGCCTTCTCGGCCAAGCAGGGGCGATTGTTTCGTTCAGTACTCTGGGGTGCTTATCGTTCCGCCATACTATTATCTAAGTACCGAAGAACTCAGTTAGCAGCTTTACGGTTTCTTGCGGGCTCTGCTCCGCGATCCAGTGTCCCGCTTTATTTATTTTGACCATTTTCATGTCAGTAGCATTTTGCTTCAGAAACTCTTCAAGCGTATGACCAGTGGAATCCCAGCCAGCAATACCAAGTGCAGGCACGGACAGCTTCTTATAGGTTTTCAGATCATCGATATCTTGTCTAAACGTTTTGTACCAACCATTACTTGCGCGAATCGCATCCGCACTGGCATATGCCGCATAGTAGATATCTTTGGTCTCTTGCGTCATCGGCGGTTTGCCATAAGCCAAGTAATTAAAGAGCCAATCTTGAAAAATACTCATTTGTTTTCCTTGCAGCAGCTGTTCGGGCAAGTCCGGTACGGAATTGAGCGCAAACCACCATGGGTAAATTGGCCGTTCATTAGGGCTCATGTCGTACACGCCCGGCGGCGCCACGAGTGGAATGTTCAGAAAACCTTCGAAGGGATGCGGAACATCCATCATCACTAGTTTTGTCGTAGCCTCTGGGTATTGAGCTGCATAAGCATAAGCAACCTGTGCCCCGATATCGTGTCCTGCCATATGAACCTTGTCATAACCAAGCTCTTTGACCAATGCATGAATATCAGAAGACATGGTCTTCTTATCGTATCCGGTCGGCGGCTTATCGGAGCTCCCCATTCCACGATATTCAACGACGTACACATGATAGTTTTTCGCAAGTTCCGGCATGATTTTGTGATACGCATACCAGTTCTGCGGCCAGCCGGGAAGCAGGAAGAGCGGTTTCCCCTTACCTCCTTCAACATAGTGAAGCGTGACTCCATTTACTTTCTTGTATCCGTTCTTGAATCCGGGAACCCTCTTAATGAGCTCCTTATCAGAGAACTTCTTGATGTCGATATCGGGGTCGGCAGGATGCTGGATGACCGAAAGCGTTGCTTCACTCCGATTATCGTAACCTGTGAAAGCAGATAGAAACAGCCCCAATGTCAACGACATCGCCAACAAGCCGAACAGTCTTGCCTTTCTACTTCCCATTACAATTCCTCCGCATAAGCGCATCTGTAGATGGCTATTATTATATTCACGCCATTATTATGGACAGATGCGCTGCGGTTATTACATGGGCTCGACTTCCGTCGCTCTTACTATTGTGAATTTAATTTGGTGAAATATCGATTAAACGTAAAGGAATAGATCAGCACATAGATGACGATTAGTGCTGCAAACAGATTGAAAATAACCAACGACAAGTTCAAATTGAAAAATTGAGTCAGTACGCCGACAGCAACCGGAGGGACGATAAACCCGAAATACGCGCATAGATAAAATGCCGATATGACGCGAGGACGTTCTTCCGGCTTCGGAAGCTGCCCGGCAAACCGCAAAGCAACCTGAAACGTCCATCCGGCGCCTATTCCTTGAATGAAGATGCCTGCCCATAATAGAAACAAGCTCTCTGCTTGACCGGAGAAAACGATGCTCCACGATCCAATGGCCAGAGACAAAATTGCAATCCGCATCCGTGTAACGGGATTACGCGGCCAAGGAAAGAACTGCATCAGCGCTCCGATGCCTAGAAGCACGAAGATTAACAATCCCGAAATAGACAGATTGTTCGTGTGAATGACATGCTTGACGAAGGATGGAATTAGCGAGAGCACAACGCCGCCTAAAGTAAAGACGGTAAAGATCGGAAGTCCGATAAATGACCAGAAATGCGCACTAATATTGTCAGGTACACCAAGCGAAATCTTAGCTTTGGCTTGCTTCTTCGCTTCCAAGTCCTCCTGTTTGGGCAGCATCTCCAGCACAAGCAGGGAACTGAACAACATGACGAGCAAGATCCAAAACGGTAAACGAAGCGGCTGAACATGCAAGTATTGTACGATTAAACCAGAAGTAGCCGGGCCTAAGCCAAAACCGATGTTCACCACTGCCCCCGATAACTTGAGTGCTGTGCCCACTTTCTCTTTAGCGCTTTGCTTGATTAGAAACGCACTGGCCGCACCTGTAAAAGCACCATACGCGACGCCTTCCAAAATCCTTGCAGCATACAGCATCCAAGTGTCCGTACTAATGCTAAACAGCAGTGTTGACGCGATTGATATCCAAATACTGTAACGAAGTACTCGTTTCAATCCCCAAACATTCGCTCTCGCTCCTACGACAAGCAGCGTTGGCAGCAGGACAGCAGCATAAACGGCAAACAAAATCGTGATTTCCAGACTGCTGAGCTGATAGTGCTCCCCATACAAAGGGAATAACGAAGATATATAAGTGGCTCCACAGGACATGATTAAAACAACCCAAAGCATCTTCTTCATGTAATTTCTCTTCTCCTCACAGGTTCAGTAATTTTAGTGTGCTACAGGTTGACTTGATTATTACAAACATCTCAAACTAATTAGTCTCATATGCCCCTATTTAATGTACACCCATACATCGAATCGACGATAATAACAAATGCTACAATTACCGTCGATTTCCGCAGTCCATCTGTCACGCCTGAAGGTTGATACCAACAACTTCATCCATCATGTTTCTCATCGAGCTAGCATGCTCAGCGCCATATTTCTCTTCGAATTCAACCTGAGCTCGTTCCCAGCCCACTCTTCCGATCTCCATTCGGTGCAAGCCTTCATCTGTAATAGACACGATTCTTGCACGCCGATCATGTTCGCTTACCTCAATACGAACCAAACCGTCTCGCTCCAGCGGCCTTAGATTATGTCCAATTGTTGCCCGATCCATCGTCATAAGCTCAGCGAGTTCATTCATCGTCTGCGCCCCGCGGTTCTTCAGATAACCTAAGATGGCGTATTGCGTAGCTCGCAGCCCCGATCCTGACTCTGCTAAGCAGCTATCATAGAACCGCGTAATATGTCGTGCTGCACGTCTCAACTTGGTACAGTTGCAGAGTTCCATGTTGGTCATCATTATTCAAACACCTCCAATCCGTCATGCCAAATCGCATAAACTGATTTTAGTCTCATATTCCCCTAATTGCAAGTGGTTGAAGTTGGTCAGCTTCAACTTGTCACCTTGTATAGAAATGGGTATCACGTAACATAATGGTGTTAATTCATACTACAGGCTTAGGCAAGGAGCATACGATGAAGCGGCATAATGCACCGAAAACGATCTCCGAGGTTTTTGAGCTGGCACTGAAATCCGGTGATTTTCATCAATTCTCTCCGGTTGAAGGCGACTTTCCTGTTCGCATTCAAATCAGTTATTATGAAACACTCGTGGATTGCACCAAAGTAAATCGATTTGTCGTAGCCGAAATTCAGAAAAACATCGAACACATTCATAACCTGGAAGATCTTAAGAATATCATCCCTTTTGTAGATGTGAAAGTGACCTATGATCCAGCGGATGTCGAGAACAAGCTGATCAAAGGTTATGTACTCATACAGCTAAACGATGCGGAGCATGCATTTATCTTAGTCAACGTGAATCAAGCGGCTCTTGGTCATCGCATGAGCAATGAAAGCGAGAATGAATTCAGCGTCGTCGGGCCTAAAGTCGGCTTTGTGGAAAATATCGAAATGAACATCCACCTTCTTCGGCAGCAAATTTCCGTGCCGGAACTCGTGTTTGAAGAAATAACGGTCGGGTCCATGTCCAACACAAAGGTAATGATCGTTTATATCGAAGGAGTGACGAACGATCAACATGTACAAACGGCTCGGCAGCGGCTTACTGAAGCAGATGCAGATATTATATTCGATAGCTCCATTCTGGATCAAGTCATCTCGGATCACACGAATACACCTTTTCCCTTGTTTCTATCTACGGAGAGAGTGGATCGTGTGACCTATGCTCTTGTTTCCGGCCAAGTTGCCATTCTCGCGGACGGATCGCCTTATGTCATCACGGGACCATCTGCTTTTTTGGATTTTTTCATGTCGCCTGAGGATTATTATGTGCCCTGGATCGTCGGATCGTTTTTTCGAATTATTCGCATCATGAGCGTTGTCTTCTCTATATTCGCCACTCCTTTATATGTTGCCGTATTAACCTATCACTTTGCCGTGCTGCCGGAAACGCTGCTTGAGCCGCTAATCATCTCACGCAGCCATGTTCCCTTTCCACCAGTAGTAGAAGCGATCTTTCTGGAAATCACAATCGAGCTGCTGCGGGAGGCGGGCGCGAGGCTGCCTGCAAAAATCGGACAAACCTTAGGTATCGTTGGTGGTATCGTAATTGGGCAGGCAACGGTTCATGCGGCGCTGACTAGCAATATTTTGTTGATTATCGTTGCGTTAACGGCGCTTGCCTCGTTTACGACGCCTATTTTCAGAATGGCGAATACGATCCGACTATTACGATTTCCCTTTATCCTGCTCGCAGCTTTATGGGGAGGGTTAGGAATTGCTGCCGGGTTCCTATTACTTGCAGGACACTTACTGCGCCTGAAATCATTAGGAGTACCTTATCTGGCGCCGATATTCCCGTTTCGTACCGGTAACTTCTCAGACAGCTTCATCCGCGCTCCGCTTTCCTATATGACGGACAGAAGTAAGCATCTAAAGCCGAAATCGATTCAACGTTATCATCCTAAGGAAGACAAAGAGGATATCAGCAATGAGTAGCTTCAGAGTTCTGCTATGGATTCCTGTTATCGTCTTGGTCGTTGTTCTTGCCGGCTGCGGCAATGCAGTCGTAGTCGACCAAATCCGCAGCTTGACCGTACTCGGTTTCGATAAGCATAATTCGGGATATAAGGCATCGGCGCTTTATGCTGATTATGCGGATAAAGGAAGAATCAAGGTACTTCGAGGAGATTCCAATCGAACACGAACTATGATCAAAGAGATGGACTTCCAATCCGCACAGCCCATTCGAATAGAGAAACTGAAAATGCTAGCCTTTAGCAAGGAAGTAGCTGCTGACGGAGTCAAAACCTTTATTAAAACATTTTGCAGAGATCCGATCATCAGCTTCTATACCATCTTGGCCGTCGTGGACGATTCCGTGGCATCCTTATCCGAAAGTTTGTTAGGCAAAGATAGCCAGGAGTTTCCTTATCACTTACTCGAGCAGAGTATGAAACAAGAAATGATCCCGCACTCAACTGTAGCAACCGTGTTATTCGATTATTACGGACTAGGGCGGGACATTTCCGTACCTTATCTCAAATTAAACGCCAATAAGGAAATTGAAATAGCCGGATACGGGATCTTTAAAGATGATCGTTTGAAGTTGGTCTTGAACCATGATGAAATGGTGTATTATAAATTGCTGCAAGGTCAAGCACTTCGCGGAGATATCCCGTTTGTAATTAGGAAAAACGCGAAGCAGTCGCCGGCTGTATTTAATACGACTTCCGGCAAGATGAAGAGGAAAATATCCACTAGCGACAATAAGACCAAATTCACTTATTCCTTTGTGTTAGAAGGCATGGTGACAGAATATCCGGATTGGTTTTCTTTAGGTGAGGAAGAAAATACGAAGTCTCTGGCTGAACAGTTGGAAAAGCAGCTTCAAAGCCATCTTCTTGACTTGCTGCACAAGTTTGTGAAGGAAGGAGTTGACCCGCTTGGAATCGGCGATTTGACGAGGTCTCGCCAAAGAGGCTGGACAGAGGAGAAATTCTATGCAACCGACTATGAGCAAATTAAATTCGATGTTCAAATTCATATCCGTTTAACCAAAGCGGGAATCGCAGAATAAATTCGTGAGGGGGTACCTGGATGGGAACGCATGTAAAGGAAAGCTTAACCCTATCACCTTATTTCCTGTGGATTCTAATACACGGTACCCAAATGCGCAGTACCTTGTTAATTTTCCAAAACCGTATCATTCAAGGGGCTGAAATGGATGCCTGGCTATCTTTTGCCATCGTCGGCGTAAGCTTTCATCTCCTTATTGTCATGATGTTCTATCTGCTAAAGCATGCAGCAGAGGGCGATATCATATCCCTGCACAATCAGTTATTCGGTAAGTGGCTCGGGAACCTGCTAACTTTCGTGTTCTATGGCTATATCCTTCTGTTTATCGTAAATGAGTTAAGATCCTACATCGAAGTCATCCATGTTTGGGTTTTTCCAAATTCGCCGCAGTGGAGCTTGTCGCTCTTGCTGCTCCTGATCTCCGCTTACATCGTTTCGGGCGGCTTAAGGGTCATAACAGGTATTACTCTTCTCTGTGTCCTCATTCCGTCTCTGCTGATTCCGTCTCTTTATTTCCCGCTGAAGCATGCGCATTGGACGAACTTTCTCCCGCTGTTCGACCATACCGGGTATCAGTATGCGGAGTCGGCCTACCATTCGTTAAGCACATTTCTAGGCGCCGAATTTCTGCTGCTCTTGTACCCTTTCATCAAAAATCAGGAAAAGTCCAAGAAATGGGCTCATCTGGCGGTTGCCCATTCTACATTCATTTCATTATTGATCGCCTTGGTTACTTTCGCATTCTTAAATCTTCAAGAGCTGAAGCATATCATCTGGCCTACGCTAATTTTGTCCAAAATCATTCGTTTTCCGGTTCTGGAACGATTTGATTATGTGTATATTTTCTTTTGGTTTTTCGTGATCATTTCTCCTTGCTGCGTCGGCTTGTGGGGATGTACTCGAATTCTCAAGAAAACTACCGGATTGAAAGCAAGGCCCGCTTTATGGATCACCATCGGTATTGTGTTTATCATCATGCTTCCCATGAAAAGTCCCTTAATGATCAATAAACTGGACTCCGCATTGTCCATGTCAGGGTGGATTCTAATGTATGGCTATATTCCGCTGCTATGTATATGGGTAGGCCTGAGAAATAGGTTTTCAAACATGAAAAGGGCAGCCTCCTCTTGAGGCTGCCCTGAGCTCACTACGCTTTCGATCGTACCAGTAAGAAAAGAAAATACGGAGAACCAATTACAGCGACGACGATGCCCGTCGGAATTTCTGACGGCATGAACGCCCACCTGGCGATCGTATCTGCCGTAATAATGAGCAGCCCGCCTACAAGTGCGGTCACCGGCAGCATGGCTTGATGCCTTGAACCGACCAGCCTTCGAGCAAGATGTGGAGCAATTAATCCAACGAAACCGATGCTTCCGCTTACCGCGACACATGAGCCTGCGAGTCCGACAGCCGCTGCCAGCAAGAGGATCTGCTCCCGGGAGACGAACGCCCCTAGACCGGTCGCCATGGAATCACCCAAGTTGAGTATGTTTAACGTTCTCGCTTTGTAGAATACGTACGGCAAGAGGATCGCGATGAATGGCAGCAAGGCGAGCACGAACTGCCAGTCTTTCCCCCAGATGCTTCCCGCAAGCCATGTTTGGATAAACATAAACTTTTCTTTGGAAATTCGCAGCGACAGCACAATCGTCACTGCGGATATGCCCGCCGTCACCGCGATGCCCGATAGAAGCAGCCGTGTCGACGATATCCCTGTGTTGCGGCGGTAGGCTAGAGCGAAGACAATTGCGGCGGTTAATGCCGACCCGATCCAAGCCAGCACCGGCAATAGAAATACAGGAGCATTGGCGGCTACCGGGAAGTACACGACAAACAAGAGAACCGCTAGTCCTGCTCCCGAATTCACGCCGAGTATACCGGGGTCTGCCAGCCCGTTGCGCGATATGGCTTGCATGATGGATCCGGATACCGCCAAACCCGTACCCACGAGAATCGCTAGGACTATACGAGGCAATCGAAAATCAAATAATATCAATTCTTGCTGTGCCGTCCCATTCCCTAGGATGGTGTGAATCAATTCCATCGGGGTAAGCCGGATAAAGCCAGTGTTCATGCTTAGAATAAACACGAAGATGATCCCAAGGCCGAATGAACCTATTACGATAAGATTACGCTTATGCATGCGTTTCTCAGCGGAAGATAACACGATTTCTCTCATACTTACAGCTCCCTCCTTTCTTTACGTGCCAAATAAAGAAAGAAAGGTACGCCAATAATGGCAATCAGCGCGCCGATTGGTGTCTCTTCCGGCGCATTAACCGTTCTGGCCGCTAGATCGGCCAGGACAACGAGGAATGCCCCCAGAATAGCCGAGCAAGGGATAATCCAGCGGTAATCGACGCCGACCAGCTTGCGAGTCACATGCGGCACTAACAGTCCGATGAACGCGACCGCACCGGCGACAGATACGGCTGCACCGGCAAGCACGAGCACGACGAGCATCGCCAGAAATTTGATCAGCCCCGTTCTAAGGCCCAGTCCTTTGGCAACGTCATCCCCGAGGCTTAGCATCGTAATTGCCGGGGACAGCATGATCGCCGCAGCCACGGCAACCGCGAACCAGGGAGACATAATTTCGAGCTGCGACCATCTCACACCGGCCACCCCGCCAGCATAGAAGAAAGCCAGGTCTTGTCCGATCCGGTATTGAATGGCGATGCCTTCGCTGAGTGCCGTCAGCATCGCTGACAACGTAGCGCCGACGAGCACCAGTCGAACCGGCGTCAGTCCTCCCCTTGATGCTGCTCCAAGCCCAAATACGATCAACGCACCGAGTCCGGCGCCGGCGAACGAATACAACATCAAGTAGGTATAGGGCAACCCCGGGAAGAAAGCAAAGCATACCGCCAGCGCGAATCCCGACCCGGAGTTGAGGCCGAGAAGGCCTGAATCAGCGAGCGGATTGCGGGTCATCCCTTGCATAATCGCCCCCGAAATAGCGAAGCTGGCGCCGACAAGCGCGGCCCCCAGTACCCGCGGCAATCGAAGCTCTTGAATGATCTGGTGCGAAACAAGATCCGATTGATAATGAAAAATAGCTCCCCACACTTCAGCAAACTTAATATCGGCTGCTCCGAAGGAAACGGATAAAGCAATCGACAGCGCAAGCCCGATTAGCCCGCCGATCATAATGAAAGTCGCGGTCCATGGCCTCGCATGAACGCGTACTCGATTGTCCGGTTGCTGCACCGGGTTTTGCGTTTTCGTGAATGATAACAATGTAAACTACTCCAGTCTATTGGACCATTATTGTCAGCTACTTCTCGCCCGCAGCGTACTTCCCTGTTTTGATTTTATTGATAATTATTCTCAACGTCAACGCTAAGATTTTCCAGTCGCTCTGAATAACGCAGCAAAACCACAGCTCGCCCACAGCCAAGTGTCCGATCACCCCCGCTTATCTGAATATCCAACGGTGAAGCACAAAAAAGCCCGCGTTCATTCACGCGGACTTCATTCGGACCATTTACAAATGGGACACTAACGCATCTACAAACTTCTCTAAGTATTGCTGATCGATCTCGTCGAAACGCTCCAGAATCGGACTATCGATATCAAGTACACCTAACAGCTCGCCGTTCTTGATGATGGGAATGACAATCTCCGATTGGGACGCCGCATCACAGGCGATATGCCCGGGAAACTCATGAACATTGGCTACACGAACCGTCGCCTTGTCGCTGGCTGCCTTGCCGCACACCCCGCGAGATAACGGGATTCGCACACAAGCAGGCAGGCCTTGGAATGGACCTAACACCAGCTCATCGCCCTTGTATAGATAAAATCCTACCCAGTTGATGGTATCCAAAAACTGATTGAGCAACGACGAAGCGTTGGATAAGTTAGCGATGCTATCACTTTCTCCGTCAAGCAACGCGTGCAATTGGCGGATTAACATGTCATAATTATCTGCTCGTGAGCCTTTGTATTCTTCGGTATGAAACATCACTTTACTCCTTTATCGCTGCGGACTGTTCAGCAACAGTGCGGGCTATTCGGCTATACTGCACTCAGTATACCATCGCCGTGTTTATACATTAAGTCATAATTATTGACAGGTCAAACTGGTCTGGATTTATACAATCTATCTTTTCCGCAATGAGGTGACATATACGATAACGGAGAATATGGCCACTATTAAACCAATTCCCGAGATTAATGTATACAAGAAAAGCGGTACAGGACTTGGGTCAGCATAGAAGTTATCCAGATCTGCGATTTTATTAAAATAATAGAGTCCTCCCAGAATTGCTCCGCCTATCCAGAGTAATACCCCCATTATGGCGACTGGCAAAATTTTGTTCGTCACTGCTTTCATCTCCTTATACATCCATCATCAGGTATGGATTTAACTGGTGCTTGATACAGCATAACGATTGTTATAAATTTCCACAACCCCAAAAAGAAGGCCATGCTGCCAGGAGTGAACGCACTCCCAGCCGCACAGCCTTATACGCTACTGCCTATTACTTCTTGCTATCGTACGCTTTTTGATAGATATCCAGATAGTGAGCCAGATTCAAGCCCTCAAAGCCCTTCACGTAGCTATCCCACTCGGAATCCGTCAGCTGCTTCGAGCCTGTCACAAACTGCGCCATATTGGAGCGAATGTACTCGTTGATCTGCGTGCGCAGCATAATCGTTTCTTTCGCGTCGTTCTCATCCATGAAGATGGTGAGCGGGAACGTCTCTTCCGGCTGCTTGTTCTCGTAATTATTCGCCGTTTCGGTGAAGAGACGGAATTCATAACCCTGCTGGGAGAACATATCAGCCGGTGCTGTCCAGGATTCACGGATTTCACGCGTCCGTCTCGTGATGCCCATCTGATCCCATGTATCGTTGGATGTCGTCGTAATATCCCAATATTTCGGCTTCAAGCTGTACTTGGCCGGATTGCCGTGCACATCCTTCTCGCCATCCGGTGCTTTCTCCCAGAAGTTGCCTTCAAGTCCGTACTCGTTCATAATCGCATGCTCTTCGGAATACATGTAATCCGCCATTTTGATCGCTGCGATGGCCTCTTCCTCCGTAGCCTTATTCGTAATGGCGAACTGACCGTTACCGTAGGCCTTATAGTAGCCGGCATAAGCAACTCCGCCCGGACCTGTAAGCGGCGGTACCGTTACATATTCCTTATGACGGTTCTGCCCTTCGGCCAAACTGAAGGCCATGCCGATGTGGCCCGCGGTCACGCTGCCGATAACATTGTCGCCTTCTTTATTGCCCACTTGCGCCATTTGGTCGATATTCTGTGTGAACGATTCTTTGTCGATCAACCCTTCACCGAAGAGCTTGTTAATGTAGGCCAAGCCTTCGCGCCACTCCGGCTGATTGGCTGCCAGCTGCACTTTACCGTCCTTCAAGTAGAAGAAATCCTCATCATTATCATAAATAAAGCCATTCATCAAGAAGTTGGACGGAATGGCATGCCAAGTATTGAATGCACCGGACAGCGGAACTTCGTCCGCTTTGCCGTTACCGTTCGGGTCCTGCGTTTTGAACGCCTTCAGCACCTCGAAATATTCGTCGGTTGTTGTCGGCATCTTCAGGCCCAGCTTATCCAGCCACGTCTTGTTAATCCACAGCTTCTGCGAATACCAGCAGTGGAAACAGTCGTTAATGTGCGGCAGCGAATAGATGTTGCCGTCCGGAGCCGTAATCGCGTCCTTCAGATCCTTGTCCTCTGTGAACGCGCGCTTGATTTCATCGCCATATTTGTCAATCAGGTCATTCAGTGGTACGAGAATGCCCTGCTTACCATAGTCGATTTGCTCTGCTTGCGTGAAGTCACCGGAGAGGAACACGGCCGGATAATCGCCGCTCGCCAGAATCAGCTTCTTCTTGTCCTTCGCGTTAGCACTTGGCGTTGCATCGAACTTGAACTTGATATTGAGCTTCTTCTCCATATACGTCGTTACTGCATTCGTAGTAATGTCCTCAATCTTAGGCGAAACGCTGATGAACGTATTCAGCGTGACCGTTTTACCGGTATCTACTGTATCGCCTGATCCGTTGTCTGTTCCCCCGCTGCTGTTAGCGTTATTAGCGTTATTGCCGTTATTGCTGCTGCAGGCCGTGATGATTAACGCGATCATGACTAGTAAAGCTAGCATTTTCGAGCTTCTCTTCATCTTCAAGACAGACGCCTCCTCGATAATTTCAATATTATCATGCTTCTCTCTTCCCGCACATGCCCCGCTGCAGCTAACTTCCGGTATCACCTCCAGGACGGAATAAGCCCGATTATCCTTTCAGAGAGCCGATCAGAATGCCTTGTACAAAATACTTCTGAACAAACGGATAAATCGCGAGCACCGGTACCGTAGCGACGACGATAAGCGAGAATTTCAACAAATCTCGCAGCCCCTGCATCGCGGACATTTTGTTCGCGTCTACCATCATGCTCGAGTCGATCGAATTGAGGATTAGAATATTACGCAGCACGATTTGAAGCGGAAACAGCTTCTGCGATTTCAGGAAAATAAGCGCTTCAAAGTAGGCATTCCAATGTCCCACCGCATACATGAGCACCAGTACAGCCAAGATCGGCTTGGAGAGCGGCAATACGACCCGCAATAAGAAGCCTAAGTCCGAGCACCCATCGAGCTCTGCGGCTTCGCCAAGCTCCTTGGGGATACTGGACTGGAAGAAGGTTCGGGCAATGATAACCTGCCAGACCGCCATCGCGCCAGGTAGGAGCATGGCCCATCTTGTGTCCAGGATGCCGATATTCTTCACCGTCAAGTAATACGGAATCAGACCGCCGCTGAACATCATCGTAATGACTAAGATCACCATGATGGCATGCCTGCCGTAGAATGTTGATTTGGAGAGTGGATAGGCCAGCATGACGGTCAAGGTTACGTTGATTAAGACCCCGAATCCCGTGTAGAAGAGCGAGTTGCCATACCCCGTCATAATCATCGGGTTGGAGAAGATCGCCTTGTATCCGGCTAGGCTGAAGTCCACCGGAAACAACCATACTCTCCCGCTGATTACGGCCTGAGGCGAGCTGAAGGACGAGCTTACGATATACAGGAGCGGATAAAGCACGGCCAGCAGGATGATCGTCAAGAAGGCATAAACCACCGTCAGAAACAGCTTGTCTCCGAACGATTCTCGAATTGCGTTAGTACGCGCCACCTGTGAACACCCCCTACCATAAGCTGCTGTCTGATAGGCGTCTTGCGAAATAGTTGACGCTTAACAGCAGAATGAGATTGATGACCGAATTGAATAAATCGACGGCGGCTGAGAAGCTGAAGTTCGCGCCGAGCAGACCGATTTTATAAACGTAAGTCGAGATCACCTCGGAGGTGCTCGTATTGAGCGGATTTTGCATGAGATAGATTTTTTCAAAACCCACGTTCATGATCTGCCCGACATTCAAGATGAGCAAAATAATCGCAGCAGGCATGATGCCGGGGATATCGATATGCCATACTTTCTGGATACGCGAAGCCCCGTCCACTCGGGCAGCTTCATACAAATCGGTATTAATGCCGGCCAACGCTGCCAGATAAATAACCGCTCCGTACCCGATGCCCTGCCACACGTTCGACCATACGAAGATGCTGCTGAAATAGCTTGGAATACCCATGTAGTTTACGGCTTCCATGCCAAACAAACGCAGAATATGATCGATAAAGCCGAGTCTGGGCGACAGGAACAGAATGATCATGGAAACCATGACGATCGTCGAGATGAAATAAGGCGCGAACGTCACCATTTGGACGATTCGTTTGAAGCGCATGCTTCGTACCTCATTCAGTGCAAGGGCCAATATAATCGGTGCGGGAAACCCGATGAGCAGCGAGTAAATACTGATCACGAGCGTGTTCTTGATCAGCATCCAGAAGTTCGGCGACTTGAAGAAGGTGGTGAAATTCGTTAAACCGACCCATTCGCTTCCAAGGAAGCCGCGTACCGGACTGAAATCCCGAAAGGCGATTTGAGCCCCGTACATGGGGATATATTTGAAAATAAACAAATACCCGAGCGGCAGCAGAACAAGCAGATAGAGCTGCCAATGCCGCTTCACCCGTTTACCCCGATCCCTCAGCAGGAGCGCGGTGCCGTTGACGCGAACTTCCGATTTCTCCCTTTCGATGACTCCTGTCGATGCAGGCATATTGTCTCATCACATCCCCTATTGAAGTGTTGGCCTTGATTGCTTTTTACGATAATGGATGCCATGCAAAGCCCGCAACAACCACTAATCCACCGGATGTGCATTTTTCCAAAGCCGCGCCGTTACTGGATATTCCCCCTCGATCGCTCAACTTTCCGTAAGCGCTCAACTTTCCGATTGGAGCCTAAGAACAACAATAGAGGCCGCCCACGAGCAGTGCTTCTGCTCATGGACAGCCTCTATCATTTACATTGCATGGCGCTTACGGAAATCGACTGGCGATATGCCTTCCACTTTACGAAAGACGCGCCTGAACGTTGCCGCATTCAAGTAACCGACGTGCTCGCCGACTTCCTGGATGGAATCCCGCTCCTCGAGCAGCCGTTTCTTCGCTTCGGCAATGCGCAGCTGGGACAGGTAATCGAGGAAGTTCTCGCCGAACTCTTCTTTAAAGAGCTGACTGATATATTTGGCGCTGATGCCGAATTTATCGCCGAGATATTCGAGCGATAAATCCGGATTAGCATAGTGTTGTCCGATGTAATCTCGAATGTTCTGCAGAAGCTGATGATGCAGGCGACCGCTGTACATATGCCCCATCTTGCCCGCGAAGGATTGCAGCGTCACGCTGAACAGGCTTTGCAGCTCGTCAAGCGTATCGAACTCGTCGATGATTTGGCGTAAGGAAACCGCTGCTTCGGACATCCATACCTCATAATAATCCTTCGAAGCTTGAGAAAGCTGAAGATCCATATGTGCGACAAAATAGCGGCAAAGCTCGTCGATCTCACTCTTCGGCAGACAGCAGCTTCTCATCCCGCTGAACAGGGCGTCGAAACTTCCCCTCCAGCCCTCCTCGTGAAGGCGAAATTGCTGGATAAGCCGATGAATTGCCTGCAGATGCTTGTTGGTTGCTTTCGCCGTCGATCCCTGCTGCGTTTCGCTGTAGTAGATAACCCGGTTGTGACCAAGCGCAGCCTTGAAGGTCAGCGCCTCCAGTGCTTGTTTATTGGAAGCTCCCGCTCCTTCAGCGTTCGCCTCCCCAAGTCCGATGGTCACCGAAAAGGCCAGATGCTGATGGATCCACGCGGTTATGTGCTCACAGATCGATTCTGCCTTTTCATTTGAAGAGTCTGAAATGAACAGAATGCCCGTCATTTGCAGCGGAGTTGTCCACTCCAACCAAATCGGAATATCGTGCTGCGTGTATAATTCATGGGCCGCACTGCTAATGACGAATTTGAACAGGGATTGATCGCGGCTTTTATACTGATTAAACACTTGCTCCGGATGATCAATTTCAATCACGAACACCCGCTGCTTCTCATGCTGCGGCAGCGCGGACAGGTCACTGGCTTCCGCCTGCTCGCCCCGCTCAAATTGCAGCAGCTCCCTGAAGGTGGCTTTCTGCTTTCGAGCAGCCGCTGCCTCGGCTTCTTTGCGAAACAGTTTGGTCTGCTCGGCAAAGTTGTTAATCGCCGTCTCGATGAATGTAAACTCATCCACCGCGAGCCTCCCCAGCGTTGGCTTCCCTGAGCCGAATTGATCTTGAATACGGAAGACGAGCTCTTCGATTGGCTTGTAGCTTTTGCGCGTGATATACACTATCGAGACGCCGCCAGCCAGGAAAATAATCAATCCGAGCACGAGCCAGATGCTCGAGAGGTTCGACATGACGGACACGATCTTCCCGTTCACGATGCCGCTCTCTACCGTCCAGCCGGAATACGGCGATGTCAGACTCGCCAGTACCTTCCCGGTTTCGGGCCCCTCATCCTTCTTAAACAGCGGCGCTCCATCGTGATCGTACAACTGGACGAATGCTTGCTCCGGATCGTACATTTCTTTAATGATGTTCCGCAGAGATGCCGCGCTGACATTCACGACTACTAGTCCGTCCGCGCCGTTGCCGACGGAGACCTTGTGTACGAGACTGATGACATTCTTGGGCTTCTGGGCGACCAGCTCTCGATAAGGCCGAATTGAGCTCCAGGATGAGGAATTACTCTCCTTGCTGTAGCGCTGGCTGCGAATAAAGGCGTTGTCTTCAAATTCGTTCAACTTGCTTGTCATCCCGCTGAAGACGATGCCATCCTTATATCGGACCAAATAATAGGAGTCGATGATCGACATTTCGTGCTGTAATTGCAGCATCCGATTCACAACCTGATAGTTTAGAAAGACGTTGTCGCTGCCCTTCTCCAGGAAGAAATCGTTCAGCAGCTTGCTCGATACCAGCTCGCGGATCATCATCGTGTCCAGCGTCTTTAAGCTGACATCGACGGTTTGGAGCAGCTGACCTGCGAACACTTTACTGGATTCTTTGGTATTGCGATTGCTCTGCTCGACGAGCGTTTGGAAGAATACGAAGAAGAGAAAGGAGAACATGATGAAGAATATCGGGAGGTAAGACCATATCATCTTTCGCAGCCATGTACGGGTCAATGTACCATCATTCCTTTATAAGGAAGTTTGCGCATATTTGTAGGAAACCCTCGATGTAACCGCATTCATGCATTACTTCTCATTATACCGATAGGTGTATTCATCGTCTATGTTGCGGATGATAGGAAACTGACTTCATTTCCAAATTATTGATGGCGTGCGCGTGCATCGCGAATCGGTTAGTCATCCTCATTTACGCTATAATACAAATAGGAATGGAGGTTATTTCATTGCTCATTAGGGAAATAGAGTCGCAAGATAATGCAGCCATAGAACAAATCATTCGGGCATGTCTGATTGAATTCGGAGGCAATCGTGAAGGATTGGCGTGGGAGGATGAGAGCTTAAGCCGGCTTGCCGATTATTATCGGCCTGAGGGACGGGGATATTGGGTCGTGGTACAGGATGGCGAAGTGGTCGGCGGCTGCGGCATCGCTCCTTTTGCCGATTCTGACGACGTTTGCGAGCTGCAAAAGATGTATATGCTGCCTCACGCGAGAGGTACAGGCGCTGCGGCTTCATTACTGGATACCGCTCTATCGTTTGCCCGTAAGCATTACAAGCAGTGCTATCTGGAAACGTTATCGAATATGCACGCAGCCAATCGTTTCTACGCGAAGCATGGCTTCGCGCAGCTTGATGCCCCCCTTGCCGGATCGGAGCACTTTGCGTGCGACGCTTGGTATATCAAGCGGCTGTGAGAAACTGAAAGCCAGCGCGCCCTTAGGCGATGGCCCTTGGGCGCTGGCCTTTGGGCGCTGGCCTTTAGGCTGCCCGAGATAATCTCGGGCAGCCACTTTTTTGTCTGTACAACATGGATCCACGTGTAACGGTTGTCAGCGTGGCTATTTCATGAAAATATGCCATTTTGAAATTCTAACGGTTGCGACAGGCGTTATTTGCAGCACATTGGTCGATTCCTAGTGGAAAACGATCAAATAAGCTCGCTGGCAACCGTTAGAAAATAAAAAGGGTACATTTAGGCCAAATAGCCACTGTCACAACCGTTAGACTTGGAAGCGATAAAGCAAAAAGCCAGCGTCCTTGGGGCGCTGGCCATTTTAAATGCGTTCAAGCAGAACAGGCGCGCTTCCTACTCCTCCTCATCGGTAATACCGGTCTCGATCCGGTTAGACGGTACGCTTCTCGGCGCGAGCACCAAGCCCGGGATCTCAGGTGTAAAGACGGCCGTTGCTTGGTTGAAGATATTAGCTTGATCTCTCTGCAAGCTCCGCGGCTCCATCCCCCGTCCAATGAAACAACAAATGCCCGATGATCCATTGTTGGATCATCGGGCATTTGTACGATCACCGAAATGATGGTTTTATTAGAAACGTCTTACTTCGTTTTCCGTCTTAATTTCTCGAGTTCGGCCTCTCTCTTAGCTCGGCGATTGTCTAGAATCTCTTCTTGGGTTCGGTCTTTGACAGGAGAGGGCTTCGGACAAAATGGCACAATCTTCTTCTTGCTCATACTATTCACCCTTCTTGAGAGAATAGTAGTCAGTGTTGCCAAGGAATCGCTCTATTAAACAGAAAAGGCCTCTTGGTCTCTACCAAAAGGCCTTACGATTATCGGGTTAATTGATAAAGTCGTTCAATGGTTTGCTCTGTCGTGGAAGTCAGCTGACCGATCCGTTTCAGCAGTTGTTCACGCTGTTCTCGGCGCTTCTGAATAATCGATTGTTGAGAAACATCCTCTACTACTCGAATCGTACTGGCATAATCAGCCCGATTATTGTGCTCCGGCATCCAAGTCAACCTCCTTCTGAGAAAGCATTCGTTTCTGGATCGTGAGACAGAACGCATGGATAACTCTACGAATCTGTCTTGACTCTATGATATCATTATCCAAAATCAGAGACAAGGCATGCTCATCATCGTCATCAAAATGAAAACACCATACCCACGTTTCCTCTTCCAGCATGTCCATGCGAAACGAAACAACATGTCTTCCCGGATACGGATTATTCGAGTAGGCTTGTCCCATCTGGTCTTTAGCGGCGGCTACAGCTGCAAAATCATGATCGTTATCCAGATCAAGGTCTCTTTTCTTCCCAGTGGTCCCCTTGTCCATAATGAGTTTAAGGGTATTCCCTTCCCGGCGATATAAAGAAAAGCCCGATACGAAATCCAGATCGGTAAAGGCGAGCGCATCATTCACGTATCGATATTGATTCTCCGTTATGGCCTTAACAACCTTCGTTAACGTGTAAACCGCACTATCCGACTCTACCAATTCATCCTTCAGCATAGCGATTGCCGCTTCCTGCTCGGTTATCGTGGACTTCAGCTCAGCAATGCTGGACTGCATGAAGTCATGCTGGCTTTGCGAGTAGGCGACTACGTAAGCGACGCCGGAGGAATCTTGATCATTCTGGCTGAATAAGGCATTTACAAGCGTATATAAACCATCAAAGGTAAAGTCATCCTTCTTCACAAAAGGGGCCCATACCTGTTCGTACTCGCGCGGACGTTTGGCTTTGAAAGCTTCTACATGAAACTCAGGCTGTCCGATTGCAGCCATCTTATTGATGTAGGCTTGGACGAGAAAATAGTAGATGACGAGAATGAGCACTATTGCGGACAATATACCGATCCAGAGCGGAAGCTGCGCGTAGTTCCCTGCTGAAACTCCGGCCGCGATAGGTCCGATTATGGGCAGCGTGGTCCAGGAGATCCCTTTAATCAGTTTAGCCTGCTTGAAATAACCGCTAACCGTTTTCACCGGCCCCTTCCAAGCCTTGCCGCGCCATCTCTCTCCATTTTGGTTTCTCATTGTTTTGATGATCGGGTCCATATCGCCCTTTATCTCGCTTAGGTAGCTATGATAATTGGTCTGAATCGATTTGATGACCATTCCTGATTAATCACCTCAATTCATGATACAACAATCATTCGGAACAAGCATACATCGATTTGTAAAATTCTCCATTTACATTCACCCATTGCATAACGAACGCATATTCGTATATATTATAAGAACAAACGTTCGTAATCGAGGTGACAATAATGCCAACTACAACACTCCGTAAGTATGTCGGCAAGACGGTCGTGATTATATACGAAGCTGTAGACCCGGTGATCCGACATGCGGGGTAAAGATCGGGTAATCATGCTCGCGGACTGCCAGAGCTTCTATGCCAGCGTAGAGAAGGCCACACATACGCAATATGCAGATAAGCCCGTAGTTGTGGCGGCAGACCCTGATCGGCGCAGCGGTATCGTCCTCGCTGCCTGTCCGATCGCGAAGGCGCAAGGTGTTTCTACCGCTATGCGTTTAGGTGAGGCGGTTAATAAATGTCCACAAATCGTTGTCATACGTCCTCGAATGCAGATGTATATCACGGTTTCGCTCTTGATATCGCAGATTTATAAAGAATTCACGGACTTGGTCGAACCCTTCAGTATTGACGAGCAATTTATAGATATTACGGGTTCCATGAATTTGTTTGGCTCTCCCATTGAGATCGCGCATCAAATGCAGTCCAGCGTCCTCCTCTCTACCGGCGTATGGACTCGTGTAGGCATTGGTCCGACCAAGATACTCGCGAAGATGGCTACGGATAATTTTGCCAAGAAGAATCCTGACGGTATTTTCACATTATCGAATGACAATATCAGCTCTGATTTATGGCCGCTTACGATAGACAAGATGTTCATGGTTGCCGGCAAAATGACGACTCACTTTGCTCGAATGGGAATCTACACAATCGGCGATCTCGCAAAGCTTGAATTGCACGAAGTAAAGCAGCGCATGCGCATCCGGATGGGGAAACAAAGTGACATTAAAGCAACCTACTATTGGCAGACGGCAAGAGGCATAGATCCTAGTCCCGTAGTTACCAAAGCCTTCGGAACGCCAAAGTCAGTCACCCGAGGTCGAGCGCTGCCTTGGAGGAGGTATCAATCGTTAGAAGACATCGAGCCGCTGCTGCTGGAGCTTGTCATCGAGGTATGCCGAACGAGCCGGCACTATAAGTATCAGGGACGTACCATTACGGTAAGTGCCGGGACGACGAACGGCGTTTCATCCAGCGGTTTCAGCCGGCAAACTACACTCGACGACCCCAGCTGCTTAGAGCATCAGATTATTAAGACTGCACATTCCTTGTTCCTGAAATACTGGGATGGCAACCCACTGACACATCTCGCCGTTGATCTGTCACAGTTAAGCGACAACAGCGTCTACCAGCTCGATTTATTTGAAGACCTGCCGCGCAAACGTAACCTGGCTGCAGCAAAGGACATGATTAAAGATCGCTACGGCGAGGCTGCACTATTAAGCGCCTCTTCTTTACTTGAATCAGGTCAGGCGCGCGAGCGAGCTCAGAAGATTGGAGGGCACTACAAATGAGCAAGTTTCTGTCTGGCAATGGACGCTGGGAAACGAAGTTCGTATCACCGGAACACCGAGAGCAGTACAATGAGCAAACAGCTGCCAACAAAACACCTGCGCAGCAGTTGTCTCAAGAAACCTTGAAGCTTGTACGGGAGTCTGTCCTGCTGCCCATCTTAATGAGTGTCATTGAGAAGAATCGTCAAGAAATCGAGCGATCGAAACATTCCCTCAAAGGTTTATATATGGCTTCAGCAAACGCATTACTGGATGTGATCCATGCGGATTTGGTTAAAGTGAGAAGAGAATTACGGGAGCAGCAAATTAAAGTCATTGAAGAAGATCGTATCGATGATGCCATGCATTATAGATTTATTTGTCGTGGCTATGAACATAAATTTTCGTTGATGAGATTTGTTGTGCTTTCAGAAATCAACGCCAGATTAGGCAGGTATATTGAACAATTGTTTAGGAAATAGAAGATAAACGGCCTACCTAAAAGTAAAGAAATGGCGTCACAGGTCTCATAACTGTGGCGCCATTTCTCGTCTTCGATCATCTGCGGCTTTTCCAGAATTTAGCAATATTACCGGAGTTATAAATAATTAGTTTTATTCCTACAATAATCAAACACGACTCCTAGGAATCGTCCCGTGTGGAATGTGCAGCAGTTCTTCGCCGATTGTCCAAAGCTTCTCAGCCGACACCGGATCAATAGCCCAAGGCCGGACTCCGCGTTGGAGTTGGCTGTCTGCCGGTACAACCTCAGCGATATCTCCATCTTCGCAATAGACGCCTCCCATGTCATTCAGCATTGGACTGACTGCGCACCAAACTGCTGTGGCGGCGCCTTGCTCGGCGGATTTGAAGCCTCCGGAGGATGTATAAGTGCCGTCTTCGTTCCGAGTCACACCCCAAGCAGCCAACTCCTCATTGCTCATGTTTCGGGTTAAACCCGACAGGATTGCACCGGGATGAACCGCAAATGCACGTATTCCGTGCTCTCGGCCTCGTTTATCCAGCTCAACAGCAAACAACGAGCATGCGATCTTCGATTCGCCGTAGGAGACGAATTTGTTGTACGGCCTCTTGGTAAAATGAAGATCCTCGAAATCGATCGGTCCAGTCATATGGCCAACGGACGAATAGGAGACAACCCTAGCGTTCCCGGATTGCTTCAAAGCATCCCATAAACCTACAGTTAGTTGAAAATGTCCTAGCGAATTCGTTGCAAAATGGGCATCGAAACCTCGGTCGTCATGAGTCACTGCAGGGAAACAAACACCAGCGTTCAGAATCAGAAGGTCGAGCGTACAATTGGAACTACGGAATACCGCGGCGAACTCGTCTATAGAAGTGGGATTCGCAAGATCGAGCTTAATGACCTCGACATTCTTAAGCGAAGCAAGAACTTCTTGTGCTTTATTCACATCACGGGCACCAACTATGACAGTGGCGCCTGCGCCTGCAAGCGCACGCGTTGTTTCCAGACCGATGCCTCCATGTCCGCCTGTCACGATTGCCAACTTTCCACTGAGGTCATGTCCAGCCAAAACTTCTATAGCGGTCGTTTCGGGACCGAATCCCGAATGTAACGGTTTTTGTTCAGTCGTCATATGTGATTTGCTCCTTCGAATGTGATATTAGACAAAAAACTTAAAATGTCTATACGTCTATACTATACAAGTAGACAAATCATGTAAAGTGTATAAAATGGAAATATGGATGATAAAAAGAAACAGCATATTGTCGCGACGGCGTTAGAGGTGTTCTTTAAGTACGGTTACAAACGGGTATCCATGAATGAAATTGCAGAGGCAGCGGGCATTTCACGCGCAGGTCTCTATTTACACTTCAAGAACAAGGAGGAAATGTTTAACGCCGCGATTGTTTACCATGGCGACCTCCTCATCGAGGAGATCAAAGAAGGGTTGTCTACCCCTAGAACGACGGAAGAAAACATTTTATATGCCATTGATGTATGGGCAATCCGTAACTTCGACGATTCGCTGCACTCGCCGGAACACAAGGAAATAACGGACAGCTCGTACCAGTTCGCCCGGCAGGCGCTTGACGCCAGCTATGGGAAATTAGAAATACTACTGGCTGACTTGCTGGAGAAAAACGTTAGCACTGCTAGAGGAATTACTTCCATGAGATTGGCGCACCTAGTCATAAGTGCATTACGTGGCTATAAAACGGTAGCCAAGAGCTCGGAAGAGCTTCGCCTCATGATTCAAGATTTGCTCCGAATCGTCTTTCACTTCGAGTGAGCAACCTCTCCGCCTTCCAGCGGAAAATCACTTCTTTAAAAACATCAAGAAAATAAAAAAACCGCGTAAACACGGATTTTTCAGAATGTCGAGAAACCCAACGTTTTTTAAACGTTGGGTTTCTTTTTGGTTTTGGGGGATGGTTTGTGGGATTTATTGATTTTCAAGATAACGCGTGTAAGCTTCTTGCACGTAACCGATTAATTCGTTCCAGCCTGCTTTTTCAAGATCCTTTAAGTATTTATCCCAAGCTTCATCGATGCCGCCATCTGTTATCCACTTGCGCCGATTGTTGTCCATTAACTGATAAACTTGGGCGGAGAGAAGTGCCATCTTATCCGCAACTTCCGGCTCGTAGAATATAGTGTGCGGAATGTAAGGATCTTTCAGATGCTTATCAATGAATCCAACAGCCTTCATGTCATCCAACAGGCGCTTCGCATCCTGCGGATATTCGACGACTGTATCGTAGTACTCCGTCAATACGGCGACAGGTGTCCCACCACCAATCGTATTCCGGTTGCGCATTTCACTGTACGTCTTCAGTCCATCCTTCAAATCGTCAAATACCATCACGCCTGCGTCATTCTTCTTATACTGATAGCCCAGCGGGCCCCAGTTGGTTTGAACGGACCAGCTTGGATCGTATAAACCGTCAGCCCATTTTAGAATTCTCGCAGGATCTTTGGCTTCCTTCGTGAGTACGAAAGCGACCGGATTATGCATTTCAACAAGGTTCTCTCGGGTGCCGAATTCCCCGCCTGGTCCTGTTAGATAAGGTACAGCTACATAATCCTTGGAGCGTTCCTTATCCACGACATCGCTTATTGAGAAGGTTAATACGCTTCCAACAATAACATCCGGATTTCTCAATTTAGCTTGAAGCTTCGGACTGTCGGTAATCAGATATTCCGGATCAATCAAGTCATCCTTGTACATGTCGTGCAAATATTTGATACCGGTCTTGTACGCATCGGTGGTCGATGTGCTGAAGATTTTGCCGTTCTCGTCTACGCCAAGGCTATCGTTACGGTCTGCCTGACCCCATAGTCCGAAAAACTGGCCGAAGTCGTTTGCGTTACGCCAATGCCCGATGCCCGAGGTTACATCTTTATTAGCCAGCGCCAATCCGATTTCATCCTTCTTACCGTTGCCGTTCATATCCGATTCCACGAATTTCTTAAGCGTATCGCGGTACTCGTCAATCGTCTTCGGGATCGGCAATCCGAGCTGATCCAGCCAAGGTTTATAAATATGAAGAATGCCTTGATTACTGATTAAGCCGTACATCTCTTCAATATAAGGAAGTCCGTAAATATGGCCATCCGGCGCTGTGATCAGCGCTTTGTATTCCGGGCGCATCTCCAATACTTTGGAGAAATTCGGCATATCCTTTATGTAATCTTCAATAGGAAGGAAGATGCCTTGATCCACATTCTTCATGATCATGCTTGTATTCAGCGATTGCAGGAACGCCTCCGGCAGATCTCCTGTAGAGAGCATCAGATTCACTTTCTCCGAAGCAGACTCCGACGGAATTTCTTCCCAATCGATATCGATGCCGGATACTTCTGTATAGTTTTTATACCAGATCATTTCATTAACAGGAAGGTTTTGCGGATTTTTAGGCCGGACGATATGGATCGGAGCACCGGAATTTCCCTTCGTCGTTGCGGATTCCGCTGCCTTATTATTCCCCGAAGGCTCATTGTTGCTGTTCGATGAGCAGCCTGCGAGAATCCCCGGCAGCATTATTGCCGTACAGAGAATAGCAATCATCTTCTTCATTGTACTTGTCTCTCCTCTTCATTTGAATTGAGTCGACTCCCCTAATGCGATCATTCAACCGATACCGAGCTCACAATCACCTCCTTTTCAAATTTGGATCCGTAAGCCATTTGCATTAGCCTTTAATCGAACCGATCATAACCCCTTGCGTAAAATACTTTTGCAGGAATGGATACACGGTCAGAAGCGGAAGACAGGAGGCTACGATGACGCCATACTTCAGTTGCTCGGCAATGCGTTGTCGCTCGGCCATGGACATCGCGTCCGACAGCATTTCGTTTCCGACTTCGTTCGTAATCAGTAGGTTACGTAGAATAACCTGCAGCGGAAATTTGTCTTCGCTCGTTATATAGATCAATGGTTCGAAGAACGAGTTCCAATGTCCAATTCCGTAGAATAGTGCCATCACCGCCACGATAACCTTCGATAAAGGGAGGACAATAGACAAGAAAAATTTGAAGTCCGAGCATCCATCCATAACAGCCGCTTCCAGCAGTTCATCCGGAAGCGTACTTTGAAAGAAGGTACGCGTGATGATGATATTCCAAACGGATACGGAAGCCGGCAGGATCAACGCCCACATGGTGTCCATAATGCCTAGCTTGTTAATAAGAAGATAGCTGGGAATAAGTCCACCGCTGAAGAACATCGTAAAGATGAACAGCATCATAATCGGCTTGCGGCCAACTAAATCTTTTCTTGAGAGCGCGTAAGCACCCGTAAGCGTAAAGACCAGGTTAACGAAGGTGCCGCACGATGTGTAGAGAATAGAGTTCAGGTAACCGGTCCAAAGCGGCTTATAGTCGAGAATCTTCGCATACCCTTCCGTATACAACCGCTCAGGTATAAGAAGGATTCCTCCGCGATTAACGATGTTGGGATCGGAGAACGAAGCCACGACGATGAAATAGAGCGGATAAAGGATGCATAGCGTTATCACTGCCATAAGCGTGTAATTCATGACAGTGAAAATTCTGTCGCTCAGGGACAAGGATTTCATTCGTCTTGATTCCTCCATTCGGAAGCTACCATAAGCTGTTTCCGGACATTTTTCTGGATACATAGTTCGTCATAATAAGAAGCGTGAAGTTGATAATGGAATTAAATAGACCTATCGCCGTCGCAAAGCTGTACTGTGCATTCAGCAGGCCAACCTTGTATACATAAGTAGAGATGATCTCTGATATCGGCAAGTTCATGCCTTGCTGCATCAAGAACGCCTTCTCCCAGCCTACTGACATGATACTGCCTATTCCAAGGATGAAGAGGATCGTAATCGTCGGACGAATCGACGGCAGATCGACATGCCAAATCCGCCTCAGCTTGGTTGCCCCGTCGACCGTCGCCGCTTCATGCAGCTCTGGATTGACGCCGCTTAGTGCCGCAAGATAGATGATGGCGCTGAAGCCCATCGTCTGCCAAATTCCCGAGGAGATATAGACCGTACGAAACCATTCTTCCCGGGCCATGAAATTGACTGCATCACCGCCGAAGAGCGTAATGAAGTTATTAATGATCCCCGTGCTCGGCGCTAAAAACACGTTCAACATCGACACTAATACGACGGTTGAGATAAAATACGGCGCATAAGTAACCGTTTGCACGAATCGCTGAGCGAACCGATTCCGAATCTGATTCAGCAGCAGGGCGAATAGAATCGGAATCGGAAACCCGATTGCGAGCGAGAACACACTTAGCTTGATTGTGTTCGTCACGACCATGTCGAATACGAAGGAATCGAAGAAAGCACTGAAATGCTTCATTCCAACCCAGGGACTTCCAAGGATCCCCCTGCTGGACTTGAAATCTTTAAAGCCAATGACGATCCCATACATGGGGACGTAATGGAATAGCAGGATGTAGAGTAAAGACGGGAGCAGAAGCACATACAGTTGCCATCGCCTCAGCATATTAGCCAGCATCCCTTTGCTTTGCATGGTGAACAACTCCTCCTTGTTACCTCTTCGGAACGGATCGAATCGTGATGTTATGGAAACTTACGGTTCCGAATTGTGCAAAGAATCGCAGATAAGCAATCTCTCTGTTTATTCGGCTGATGGATGTTCGTTTGCCGTTGATACAAATGTCGATGAAACCTGCCTTGACGACAGCCTCAACGCGGACACGTCCTTCCAACCCTTTCACATGATAGATGGACGAAACCTCATCCTCTTGGAAACCGACGCAGATCGTATCATGTACGCCGAGCTTATTGTTGGAAGGCTCGAATCGAATATCGTTGCCTTGCTTGAAATCGGAATCCGCGGCTACAGAAAATCCATAGAACATCGTCGGATGTTCGGGAACGGCTTCGAAGGTCAGCTCATATTCGCCTTCCACTTTTCCAACGAACTGCTCAGAGAATCCATTCAAATTTGTAAGGGATAAGAGCTCTTCTTGCTGTGTAACAACATGGTTTGATAAACCGTCAAATTCGGCTGGGATCTTGAGTCCAAGCGATCCATCCTCTTCCTGGACAAGCTCACGGATAACCAGTTCGCCTCCGTAACGACCCGGTCCGGATAAGAAGCCTGTAACCATTCTCCTTCCTTCAGGGAAGGCAGCTGTCTTCGGCACCCGTAACTGGACACTATCAATCGTATCCATTGCCGGACGCAGCCAAGGACCAAACGGTTCTTTGGAATAACGGTAACGAGCAAGCCCGTCATTGCTGAATATCAAGTAATACAAGCCGTTCCATTCAAAGTAATCCGAGCACTCCGGCTCGCCATGGTAACCAGGAACTATGAATGGCTCTTCCTCTTGCCAGTTCTGCAGATCGGTTGATATTAGATGGGCGAGGCACCCCTCGTACTTGGCTCCGTCTACAAGACTTGTCGTAATCAGCATATGATAGACGCCTTCCGCGTCCTTAAATACATGCGGATCCCTTACAGAGGAGAGCAAATATTGGTTTGAGATATTTATGTAGGTCTCGGACTTGGTGAATTGAATACCATCTCCACTAACCGCATAGGTCAATTGAGCAGGTGACCCGTCCACCGCACGAACCGCGTAGAATGCATAATAAACGTTGTTCTCCTTAATAACGGATCCTGTACAGATTGACCCCTCCCATTCCTGCGTAACGGCGACAGCCATGGGATGATGTGTCCAGTTTGCCAGATCCTTCGTAGAAATATGGGCCCATTGATGCGCACCTAATCCCCATTTGCTGGCATGGCCGCGACGATCGAACAAATAATAGATGTGGAACGTTTCCCCATCGAAATAAGGCATGCAATCACCGACCCCGGTATTGAACCCTCTCGGCTTCCAATACTGAATGGAGCTCGGCTCAGTCCCCAGGTACAGCGTCTTTCGACTCTCCAGATCTTGCTTATCTCGAATGAGGTTCTCCCGTTCTGCCTCCGTCAAGGCATAAGGCCAGAGTTGTGCTTCCAGTGCCCCATCATAGACTTGTACTCCAGCATTCTCCAATAGAACGGAGCCCATCGGCCAATCCTCATCGACTAACACGCCGTCGACGAATAACTCGACTAGATGTCCGCTATAGCGAAGCAGGAGGTCGTGTTCTCCCGCGCCGATTGCTTGCCAGGGAACGGATAATGTTAATGGCGTATCCTTGGCATCCGTATAAAGGTCAACCAGAAGCAACAATTGATTAACCTCTGTCCGCTCTCCGGAATGGATGCGGATTGCCGGAGTTTCGTTATCGCCTTGAAGACAGAGCAGTTCCTCGCTTTGTTCTCCACTCCTCACATTTGCTCCAATCGTTAATGCTTTGAGCGCTCCAAGGTTCAAGGATTGTTCAGCCCGCTTATTCTTAAGCTCCATAAAGTTACCGCCGCCAGTTGCATTCAGCATCATTTCAACACTCCATTCTCATTCGTAATGGTATTCAGCATGGGAAAGAGTTCCCGGTTATGTTCATAAAGCTTGTTATAGACGGCATATTGCCGGTCATAGACCGCGCGGTTGCCAGGGTTCGGCCGAACCGGATTCTCGTGCAGCTTGACGACTGACTTACAAGCCTGCTCGACGGAGTCATACAGCTTCACACCTATACCTGCCATGATCGATGCTCCCACGCATGCTTGCTCCTCCGTGGTGCTTACATAAACATCCCGATTCAGAATATCGGCAAGAATCTGGCTCCACAGCGGACTCTTCGCGCCGCCTCCTGATATAATGATTCTCTTCTGATCAATCCCCAGCGAGCGGATAATCTCTACTCCATCGCGTAAGGAATAACAGACCCCTTCAAGCACTGCTCTGATCAGATGCGCATCATTGTGGTTCAGCTTGAGCCCGATGAACATCCCGCTTGCGTGCGGATCCATATGCGGAGTACGATCACCGGTCAAATAGGGCAGGAACAGCAGTCCATCACTTCCCGCGGGAACCTCTTTCGCCTTCATGTCAAGCGCCTTATAATCGAGATTCTTCAACACTTGTGATGACAACCATTTTAACGACAGCCCCGCGCTCATCGTCGCCCCGAGCAGATACCACCGTTCTGGAACCGCATGAACATACGTATGCGTCCTAAGCTTCTTGTCATAGACAGGCTGATCGACGGTAGTGAACAACTGTCCTCCGGTTCCGATCGTAACCGATAAGTCACCGGATTCGATGATACCGTTTCCAACTGCTTGCATCGCTTGGTCGGCCCCTCCATATACAACCGGAGTTCCTGCTTTGAAGCAGCTTTCCAATTCGGCTTGTTTCGTAACACTGCCTGCTATCTCCCATGGTTTTCCTACAGGCGGGAACAGATTGCTATCGATTCCCACCCAGCTAATCAATGGATCCGACCAGTGAAGAGAGGCTGTATCATAGGCCGATGTACCGGAGGCATCCGTTGTGTCCGTTCCCATTTCACCGGTCAAACGGTACCTTACATAATCCTTGGGCAGCATGACCCGGTCGATTCGGCTGTAGAGATCAGGTTCATTCTCCTTCATCCACATTAACGATAGGATAAGGAACCCGGTTGATACGGAGTTCTTAACCATATTGCCAAGCTGTTCTGTCGTAATTTGGGATTCCAATACAACCTTCTGAGGAATCGCTCGCTGATCGCACCATATGATGGACGGGCGAAGCACCTGACCTTCTTTATCGAGTGCCACCAATCCGTGCATTTGACCGGAGAAACCGATCCCCGCTAATACCCCTCCATCTATACCCGCTTTCATTATTGCTTGAGCGCTTGTCTTCTTGACCAACTCCCACCATTCATCCGGATTCTGTTCGGCGTAACCTGAGACAGGAATATTGATGTCATACTCCATTTGCGCGAATCCCAGCACTTGTCCTGAAGTATCCATGACCATGGATTTCACGCTTGAGGTTCCGATATCAATCCCCATCAGTAATGACATGCTGCGACCTCCATTAATTCAATTAATATTTTATTTGATTATTTCTATTGTTACTATAAATTAATTAATTGATTTAATCAAGTAATAAATATACTGTTTTTTTCCTTCTTTCCATGCATAAGAAAAAGCCCAGCCAGAAATTTCTGGCTGGGCTGAAACGTTTTCACTTTAGATATGCAGGTTCAAATAACTGGATGGCTGGTCCAATATGCTCTCGATCGCTACGATTGCAGAGCCGACCAGCATGGTATCCATGTCGTCAGAAGCAAGTTCTAGGGTCAATTTACTCGATACATCGGGCAGCACGTGCTCGTTAATGACCGATTTCACCGTATCGTGAAGCAATGCCCCCGCTTCGGCCAGTTCATCGCCTAGGATGATCCGATCCGGATTAAAGGTGTTTATGATGTTGACAAGACCGAAACCAAGAAACCATGCTGCTTGTCTGACAGCGTCTTTCGTTTCGCTATTCTTATCCTCTTCTAATTCTTTCCAGACCGACTTGAGCGAAGCATGTTCCTTGTTTAAGGTTTTCAGCAGCGCTGAGGTAGAGCAATATAGCTCCAGACATCCTCTATTGCCGCATTCACACTGCGGACCTTTGAAATCGATGCTCATATGTCCGATTTCGCCTGCCATGCCGAGTGAACCTCGGAAGACCTTACCGTCTACGACGATTCCTGCTCCAACGCCTTGGCCTGCGGCCACATAGATCATAACACCTTGGTCCTGATCGGATTTTCCGAACCACCAATGCGCCAGAGCCCCTGCTTTAGCATCATGCTCGATATAAACGGGGAGGGCGAAATCATTCATTAATTCTTCCTGAATGTTTATTTTCTCCCATCCGGGAAAATTAGTCATGAGACCGATTCTACCCTCATCGCGAAACAGCGGGCCAGGCGTAACCACCCCCATCGCTACGACGTTGCCGACCGAATTGGATTGGATCATATCCCGAATCAGCTCCTTCATCCGATTGAAGGCATTAGCTGATCCATCCGCCATATCAATAGGAATCTGCTGCTTCCTGTACTCGATTCCTTCCAGATCGTACAAGGCGACCGTGATCGATTTCCTTGCAAGGCGGATCCCAATGATCTTATAAGACTCGCTATTTAATTTAATCCCGATGGAACGACGCCCTTTCTTGCCATCGATAACCCCCGTCTCTACCACAATTCCCCAACTGATCAACTCATTTATGATATTCGTGATCGTGGATTGATTGAGTCCAGAGGCTTGAGTTAATTCCGCTCTTGAGCATACCGACCTCCTTCGCATGAGGCGAATGACCAATGAACGATTCATTTCCTGTACATCTTCAAGATTAGTCCCTCGCTTCGTCTTCGTTACAATCACTGTATATCCCCCGCTATATTATATTATTCATTCAATTATTGGACTTAATAAAAATAGTATACCATTTTCAAAAAAATGACGACAAGTTGTGACTTCTATTTAACTTAGAGTTGTATGCGACCTAGCATGCGCTCATTGCACGTTTCTATGAAACCTGTTCAATATTTACATATTTTGATATACTTTGCGAATGCTAGGTTGTATTATTTTGGAATTTAACGCGTCACTATCAACTAGAAGGAGGCCCGCAGGCAATGCCGAGAAACACGTTTAACAGAATCATTCTGCTCACAATTCTGAGCCTATTCGCACTACTGTCAGCTCTCCCATCTCCACCTGTCCACGCTGAAGGGAAGGCGACGATGGAGGTTTTGCAGACGGACTGGTCGTATTTATACGGGAATGATGCACCCATTGAACCGCAATACTATGCCTATGGGAACGGAATTTACGTCAGCACAAGTCAGTATACCTCAAAGGACGGCGTCCATTGGGCTAACAAGACGACAGCCGAGAATGAGAGAGATCTCAGCACAATCGTTTTTGGCAAAGGGCAGTTCATTGGATTTAACGATGAGGGCTCCGAGAAAGGTACTTCTGTCTGGACCTCCACAGACGGGATGAGTTGGTCGGAAACACCCTCTTACCTCCCGATGGGCAATGTTGTGGATGCCGTATTTACGGGCAAGCGCTTCGTCGCGGTTGCTTCAGGCAGATCCTATATGAAGCAATTTAAGAGCGTGCTCGCGACTTCCGATGACGGCGTGACATGGACGGCGCATCCGGGGCAGCTCGAAACCGATATCAATGAGCTTGCATGGAATGGGAAGGTCATGCTCGCCAGAACTGCCGAGTCTCTCTTCTATTCGACCGACGGGTTGGCATGGAAGAAAGTATCCGTTCCCGTTAAAGGCACTTATGGCGATCTGGAGTATAGGAATGGAACCTTCTATCTCGCGGCAGACAGCGCCATGCTTGTCTCGCAGGACGGAATCAAGTGGTCGGTTACTGCTACACCGAATAAAAACTGGTCGCAAATTAAATGTTTGCCGAAGAGATGCTTCGTATTTGGAAAGACCAAGCAGGATAACCGTGTCTATATGACCAGCAGCAATGGCAAGACATGGTCAACGTCCAAAGTCCCAAGCGATGACTTCTATATCGATGGCATTGTCTATGAGAAATCGAAGTATGTGCTCAATCGCTATGATGTGATCTATGAATCTGTAGACGGTATTAACTGGGTAACCAAACCCAAGAAATCGATTCCTCCTGTATTTCTAACCGGTGCAGCCGCAGCAAACGGCAAGCTCGTGACCGTCGGCGGCACAACACCTACGTTAGAAGAAAACAATGAACCCCTGAATTGGCGCGGTTCTATGGTTGTGAACGCAAACGACAGCCATCAATATAGTAGCGTGAAGGGAAAGTTTCCGCTCTATGATGTCATCTGGACGGGGAAAAGTTTCTTCGCAGTCGGTCAAAGAGGTCTGATGATGACGTCAACCGATGGACTGAAGTGGACGAAGCTGGCTTCACCTACGCAGCAGACGCTCATTCAAGCCGTAATGGCGGGAGATACCTGCTACGTCGTTGGTGAAGGCGGCATTATTTTATCATCGAAGGACTTGAAGACTTGGCGTAAATACGTGGCCAATCCCTATCTTAATTTCCGCGGCATTGCATGGAATGGCAAGACGCTGCTCGCTGTAGGCGAGAAAGGCATGGCGGTTCGTTCGGACGACGGCCGAAATTGGACGAAGGCGACGCCATGGCCGGGGAATAAAAATGATTATGATTATTCCGGTGTGGCATGGGGCAATGGCTCGTTCGTAGTCATTACGGATATGATGTACGCTAATTCCGACGTTGTACAGCTATTCCGGTCGGAGGATGCCAAGACCTGGAGCTACCATGTGCGCTACAACAGCGGTATCGAAGCAGGTGGACCGCATACCGGGTTACACGATATCCAGTATACGGGAGGGATGTTCGTCGCTGTCGGCCGGGATGGCATCATCCTAGTCTCAAGAGACGGCATCATCTGGTCACGGCTATCCACTTCGTTCAGCTATAACATCTTGTCGGCGGAGTATTACAACGGTCAGCTCTACGTGTTTACTCCTGTCTCTGCCGTGCTGAGAACGAAGCTGGATCCCGCGCTTCTTAAGTCCGAGACCCAGACCGAGCCTATCAAGAATGAGCCTGTCCAGCCAGATGCCAAGGCAGCCCGTCTCGAATCCGCAACTCAATATTTGAAAACAAAGGACTACACGATAAAAGCGAAAACGGTCCGAGTGGATTATACGCTGTATGAAATAAGTCAGGCTAATAAGGTCTTGTTTTCATACGGCGATCATCCAAAAGGAGCTGAATACACGGATTATGACAGCTTCGTGCAGATTGAGAGCTTGCCTGACCAGAACGAGGAAGTGATCGCTGTTGCACAAGGCTTCATTGAGCGTGTAACGGGCCATTCGCTCACAGGTTTGACCGATTCCATTGCGCAAACCGCACGAGACAACAACTATAAGTATGACAGGATCAATGATACGGATATGATGTTTAATGATTATCGCGTCAATTATAGTTTTCTCGACCGTGGAGAGGGCAACCAGACGACGAACATCTTGTTTAATTATTAAACCCAAAGGCATGAATTGGGCAAAATAAAACGCTGTTGCAACCGCAACAGCGTTTATTCATTCCATCAGTACTGACCATTCGCTTTCATTAGCACACGCTCTTTCTCTTTCAGACGCGGGCACGTATAACAATAGATAAATTCCTTACTCTGGCGAAAAGGTATACGATAAGCTAGGCAGCAAGCCGTCTTCAATGCCAACCTATGATTCGGATTCTCAGGATGCTCAATATACCTGCGTTTCGTTGCAAAAGGATTTTTCAGAAGTCCGAATGCGTTGGCATCGATATCGATAAGACGTGTCTGAAAGTGATAAAGGATTGCCTGCCTTCGTTCCTCGTCCGTGAGTTCGTCCAGCTCCTCCTCCAGTTGATCATAAGCGGCATCCACAATTTGCCCCCATAATAGAATGGGATTCATTCGAGCCGCACGCGCTAGCATTTGAATCAAAGGCGTTACTTGTTCCCTGTAGAAGGAATCTAGCTCCTTCTTCATCCAAGCGCCGCGGCCTTCAACTGGAATCTCTCTGTATAAGTTATTGTTAATTTGAAATAGAAACTCCGGATAGGATGCTCCGTTAACTAATTGAACGGTCAAATTAGAGAATGATACTTCTAGGACAGTGTCTTTCCAGTGAAACAACATATGATGCAACGCTGCGCACACGCACGCATACCAGCTGATGAAGATCGCTGCCACTTCAGGCCGTTCTTTTGCTTGGATCAGCGGACTGTATATATTCATTAAATGCAGCAGTTTGTCTTCATGTAATAAATCTACCGCGGGCATGATGAGCACGGGTTTCTCTGGCACTCTCGATGTCAGAAAAAACATCTCCTCGAGTCGCCCCAAGTCATTCGTACTCATGGCATACCCTCCTTTATTATTGTTTTCCTTCAAATGCATGAACTACATCGTCAATGGCGCTGCTATCGGCAAGCGGAGACATGCCAAGGTTAAACCATTCCTTGCTTCCCATGAGATAAACGTGGTTGTTCTTCACCGCCGTCATATTCTTCCATAAAGAGCTGCCCAGCATTTCTTTATACCGATCTTGCACGGCTTGGTTCGCATCGTCGCTCATTTGCAAAATGATATGATCCGGGTTGTATTCAGGGATTTTCTCCAGTGAAATCGAGAGGCTATTCTCGCTCTGCGGGAAATTTTTAATGGCGCTCAGGCCAAGCCCTTTATGAATAAACTTACCGCGATCGCTGTTTTCACCGTATATGAAGATTTCCTTATCCATAATCTCCATATAGAGCACGGTCTCATCGCCGGCTAATTGATCGAGCTTCTTCTTGGCTTCCTCTTCCTTGGCTTGCAAATTAGTAATGACCGTCTCGGCCTGTTCTTTCTTACCGAGGACTTCTCCGATATCGCGTAATTCGTCGCGCCAATCACTCCGCTCCGGCAGAAGAACAGTAGGGGCGATTTTGGAAAGCTGTCCGTAATCCTTATCAGACCACCATGTCGGTGCAATAATCAAATCCGGCTTAGACGCTAAGATAGCTTCAAAATCAGGAGTTCTTGCAATGCCCATTTTGAGCGTATCTTTAAAGGAATCCTTCAAATAAGCAGGAAATTCCAAGTGATAGTTTTGAACGGCTATCGGTGTTACGCCAAGCGCGTACAGAAACTCCGGATAAACGACGGATAGGCCAATGATCTGTTTAGGGTCGGCCGGAATGCTGACGTCGCCTTTCAAGGTTGTCACCATGCGCTGTTGATTTGTTTCCTCTGCAGGTGCATTACCTGCATTACTTGTGTTGCTCGTGTTACTTGCATTCTCCGCTGCTGTATCGGACTTATTCGTCGATGAGTTGGCCGCTCCGCATGCCGTGCTAACCATAATGAGTAATACGATAACTAATCCCCTGACCCAACGTACGTTTCGTTTCATTTCTCCGGTGCTCCTCCTGAAAAACTATTTTCGACAGGATAATCTCTAAATAGAATTGATTATCATTATCATCTATTAGGAGTATAAATGAATTTTCAATTTCGGAATATTGATAATAACGACATAAACTTATGCACGATTCCGCCAAATCTTAAGCGCTTCTTCAAGTACGAACTCATGCGTGAACGCCGTGTATTCAATCCAAGGATAAGCCGGGATGAACGCTATGCGATTGCCCGCAACCGCCTTCAGCCTGTTCCAATCTTCGGAATTTGCTATTGTCTTCCACGTGAATTGGGATAGAGAATCCTCGTCCACGACGAGTAGGATTCGGTCTGCCTCAAATGCCGCCAGCTGTACCGGATCCACTTGTTGATTTGGTTTCATGCGATCTACGCCATGTGCGGGCATCAGCTGCAAATCATCGTAAAATACCGTAGCCAGACTTCGCTTGGACAAAACGGTGCAATGCTCACCTGTAATTCTCAGGATGAGAAGACGATCATCTTTCACCGTGTCCCAGACCGCTTCTCTTACGAAACGAGCTTTACGATCATAATTATCCAGCCAAACTTCCGCGGCGGCAGACATATCAAGAAACTGGGCGATTAGTCGCAAATGCATGCGCCAGTCATTCTCCATCCACGGCACGAAATAAGCCGGTGCGATTGCCTTCATCTCGTTCTGTTCCTCGACTGAAGCATGGATGTCGACCCCGATGATAAAGTCAGGGGCGGCAAGCGCAATTTCCTCTTTCTTGTCCCGTTCAATCGAGCTGAGCGGTATTACAGCATCCGTCTCATATTTTCTTCTATAATAATCGGTCCAAGGATGTTCAGCCGGCGCTGCGCAAGGCGTGATTTGAAGGGCGATCAACTGCCCGATATTCGCGTTATGATAAGCGATGATCTTCTTCCTGCTGTACTTCATAAATGCCGCAGGCGGTATACCTGTGACCTGTCTGAATTTACGCCGGAAATAAATATCATCCTGATAGCCGACATGCCTTGCAATATCTCGGAGCCGATCTTGTCCGCCTGCTCGAATGAGCTGCTGCGCCTGCTTAATGCGGAATAACGTCAAATAATCAATCGCGCCGGTGCCATACCTCTTCTTGAACAATCGCATAAAATGACGCGGACTGATGCCTACTAATTTGGCCAAATGTTCGATCGTCAGTTCCTGCCGATAGTGCTGCTCGATATAACCTTTTGCAAATTCCAAAGCGGCTTCCAAGCCGATTTCTTGGACGAGAAGCGCCTCCTCCAGAATGGTTTCTATTAATTCTTGGAACAGAATTTGACTTCGGAAGCGTTTTAAAGGTTCTCCGCTCTTCATGTTTTCGTCAATTGTCCGGCATGCAATGTGAATAGATACCGGCGATGAAACGTTTACCTCCCCTTGCACCGGAAACGGGCTGTTCCGTATAACCTTATGAAGCGATTCCGAAGACGCCGGTTCATCACTGAAAACATCGAATCCCAATTCATAGAACCCCCGTTCATCAAGCGAATGAACGGTGGCTTCAATGAGTTGGCCCGGCTTTAGTACATACACGCTGCCTTGTCGAAGTTCTGTGAAATGTCCATCTATATGAAGACGGCCTTTACCGCTGGCCATAACGAGCATCATATGTTTCTCGATAAATTGAAGCTTAAGCTCCCAATCATTCCTGTGCTGTTTACTTTGTGCGATATCTCGAAGCTTACATACCAAGCCTTCCAGTGAGGCATATACGTTGTGCTCATCCTTCTTATTTCTACCATCCAAAGCAAGATCACCACCCTTGTACGATCTATAATCCATTATAAGTAGTCTCCCAAACATAAAACAGACCAAACCGCACTAACATGCGATTTGGTCTATTTTACTAATCCCCAATCAACCTCGTATTACCAGCCGATATCGTCACGCGATGCAGCTTTGTCACCGACATACGCAGCCATTTCCTCTACGCCGGCAGATTTAAACTTGTCTTGAATGCCGTGCAGCATCTTCAGCGCTTCGTCATCGGATTTCGCGTAGCAGGCTTTGCGGAATTCTTCGTCAAAGTTCAAGCTTGCCGTTTTATCCCTGAACTCTTGGTATTTAGGCCAATCTCTTACCAGATAAGTCGCGCTGACCTTGTCGATAATTTGGATCGGCAGTCTCTTCGAGTAGCTTGCCTCGAGCTTCTCCCATTGCGTCTTCTGGTCATCCGGAATCGGCCAAGTGACTTCAGAGGAGAACGCGCCCATGAAGCTGCCGGAGAGATAGTTAAGACCTTCGTCGCGCTTCACATCCGGATTGTCGTCGAACTGCTTCTTCACGTCCGCAACCCATTGCGGCTTGCCATCTGCCAGCGTATAGTCTTTGCCTTCGATGCCCCAGTAAGCGAGCAGTCGGCCTTCGTCGCTGTTCAAGTAATCGATCAGACGCAGCGCTGCATCCGGATCCTTGATCTTCGCGCTCAAGAAGATAACAGGGAATCCGGAACGGCCCGGCTTCTCTACTTGCGTCACGATGTTTCCGCTCTTGTTCTTCATTGGTCCAAGCAGCTCGTACTGCATTTCCGGATTCGTTTTATAGAGCGTTTTTTGCAAATCGCCGATCATGCTTTGAGCGCCGAATACAGCCAGCTTGCCCGTAGCGAGCTTTTCTTTTGCTGTCGTATCCGTGTTGCTGAATGCCTCAGGGTCAAAGAGACCGCCTGTGATCAGCTTTCTCATATACAGCAGGCGAGCTTCTTGGTCCTTGGATTGTGTCCAGTGGATCAGCTTGCCGTCTTCCTGACGGAAGTCCGAAATGTTGTAATCGGACCAGCCGGATAGGAATTGGCTATAGTCCCAGCCATTATGCATCGTTCCGGAAGGAATAACCGGCTTGCCGCTAATATCTTTGAAGCCGCCGTTCTTGATTTGAGTCAACAGATCCGCGAGCTTGTCTTCCGTGTCGATATCTGCACCATTTACACCCAGCGCCTTCAGGATATCTCCACGGGCATAGAGACCGTAGTTCCAGTTATGAATGCTCT
The DNA here is from genome assembly GCF_056269305.1 of Paenibacillus sp. J22R3. Taxonomy (NCBI): domain Bacteria; kingdom Bacillati; phylum Bacillota; class Bacilli; order Caryophanales; family Paenibacillaceae; genus Paenibacillus; species Paenibacillus sp. J22R3. The sequence goes on from NZ_JBWDNS010000003.1 coordinate 569,134, forward strand.
CCGGCGTGCCGTCCGGCGTCTGCATAGGAATGACATATTGCTTGCCTTCCAGATCAGGACTATTCAGGTCGAATTCTGCAAAGTCTCTCGCTACGCCTTGCGTCATCAGTTTCTTCACGTTCGGATATTTATCGAGATAAGGTGTTAAATCGAGAAGCTGACCTTCCAGAGCCGCTTTCTTGATGACTTGTCCTTCCCCGCCTGTCGTCGACCAGTACGGCGCATTTACGATATCCGGAACCGTATCCGAAGCAAAGATCGTGTTCAGTTTCTCAACTTCGCTTGTTGTGATGGATTCCAGCTTTAACGTTACGCCTGTTTTTTCTCTAACTGCTTTGGCAACCGGATTGTTTTCCTGATCCTGCGGAAACCCTCCACCGCCGCCGTTCCATGCGCTTAAGAAGGATAGAGTTGCCTCCTTAGGTGCATTGGATCCGTTTTCCCCCGAGTTCTCCGAAGTTGTGGAATTCGTGTTGCCCGAATCATTGTTGTTTCCTCCACATGCCGTTACGGATAATGCAATCATCGGGATGGCAAGCATCAAGCTAAGAGAACTTTTTAGTCTGGTCTTACGCATTAGACAAGCCCCTTTCTGTTGCTAATTTTTTTTATATAAAAGGCAATGCCTTCTATACTCGATAATCGACTATTCCTTGAGCGAACCTACCAGTACGCCTTTAACAAAATACTTCTGAAGGAATGGATACACGCAGATAATCGGTGCCGTAATAATGATAACGAAGGTCATCCTGAGTGCTTCAGGCGTTACGCCTCGCAGCGCCATCTGGTTTTCGTTCATGTTCTTAATGGACGATCCGCTGCTCGAACCCGTCATGGACTGGAACGACGCTTCACTGATCATTTTGTTCAGGAACGTAGCCGCAGGTTGAAGATCTTCCTTCTGGATGAAGAACTGCCCGGTAAACCAGTCGTTCCAGACGCCTACTCCGACGAACAGGGCTATGGTAGCCATTACCGGCATCGAAAGCGGGAGAATAATTCGCCAAAATACGCTTAACTCGCTTGCGCCGTCGATTCGCGCCGATTCCGATAGACCTAACGGGATCCCGTCGAAGAACGTCTTCATAATGATCGCATTGAAGAAGCTATACAGCGACGGTAGAACAAGCACCCAGTACGTGTTCAGAATATGCAGCTCACGGTACAGAATGAAGGTCGGAATAAGACCTCCGCTGAACAGGGTTGTGAAGAAGAAGAAGAAGACGATATACTTTCTGCCCGGCAAGCCTTTCCGCGAAAGCCCATAGGCCAGTAAGGCCGTCAGCAGTGTAGAACCCACGGTTACGATAACCGTTCGGGAAATGGAGATCCAAAAGGAATTGAGAATTTGAGGGTTGTTGAATGCTTTGCTATAGTTCTCAAACGTACCGACCCTCGGGAAGAAGTAGATTCCGCCCTTCATGGCGTCATAGCCGTCATTGAAGGATAGCGCCAAGAAATAGATAAAGGGATAGAGTGCCGTCAGGCTGAATATGAGCAGCAGCGTATAGTTCACTGTGGTATAGAATTTATCAGCTGCCGACAGTTTTGCCACACCCATACCTGCACCTCCTTAGGTTCATTGAATAATGTTGTCTGATTACCATAGCGATACATCGCTTACTTTTTTGGAAACCTTATTAACGGCCACAATGAGAAGCAGCGAAATCAGTGACTTGAACAACCCGATGGCCGTGGAGTAAGCAAATTGCCCCTGCTGAATACCTGTTTTCAACACATAAGTGTCTAATATTTCCGAGACGCTGAGTGTAGCAGGTGTCTGCATTAACCAGATTTGGTCAAAGCCGGCGTTCAGAACGCCGCTGAGAGAGAAGATCAGCAAGATCCCGATCGTAGGCGTCAGTGATGGCAGCGTAATTCTAAACAGCTTGCTCCACCGACCTGCCCCGTCCATTTCCGCAGCTTCGTACAAATGTGGATCTATATTGGTCAAAGCGGCCAAATAAATGATCGAGCCCCATCCTACGCCCTTCCAAATATCCGAAATGACGACCAGCGGATAAAATAAGGACGGCATCCCCATAAAGAAGATCGGCTCATACCCCATATGATCCCTGATGTCATTGACAAGTCCCACGTTAGGAGAAAGAATCTTTTGCATCAGCGTCACAACAACGACCCAGGATACAAAGTGCGGCAGATAGGAAATCGTTTGGAAAATTCTCTTTAGTTTGCTATGCATAACGCCATTGAGCATTAATGCAAGGATGAGCGGCGCCGGGAATCCAAGCAACAGCTTCAGGAAGCTAATGGATAACGTATTGTAGAGCACCGAATAGAAACTGGAATCGCCCAAGAATTGTTTGAAATACCGAAGGCCTTCCCAAGGACTGTGCAGAATTCCCAAGTTGTATTTGAAATCTTTGAACGCAATCAGAATGCCGTACATCGGATAATAGCAAAAAACGACATACCAGATAAAAGCGGGGAGCATAAATAAGTAGATAGATCTGAAACTCCATACTTTAGCCCATGCACTGTTCTTGTTTAACCGCGCCACTTCGGGCATGACTTCAACTCTTGCATCTTTTGCAATCATTACTCCTCCCACCTTCTACAGGATATGGTCAAACGACGCGCTTTCAAATCTCTGAAATCGTTTTCATTAACCTTATACAAACATAATATATTTAATATATTTAATCAAGCCTTATCAGGAGATATACTTTCCAACAGCATTCGACAAACCGTACTTCTTCAGAATGAAGCTCTCTTTTGTTCGATCAGGGCAAAATACCCAGATTTCCGAACTGTCAATACGATTTATCCAAAAATATAACATATTTAATATGTTTTAAATTCGACAATATATTAATTAACCATGAAGAACAATCAAGGCGATGATGTCTTTGCATAAACTTCAAAAAAAAAAACCACATTGGATTCATACCAATGTGGTTGCTTATTGTTATTTATATAGAAGATTGCGTGATGCACGATTGTGCCAGTGATGCTATCAGTGCCTCATTTCAGGAACTTTGGCTAAATAGGACGCGGCTCTCTCAGCCTCTTTATAAGCTTTCTCCAATATTTCATTCCGATCTAATACAGCTGTTCCTTGAACCCTGACGATCTGATAATCTTCAATGCCCAGGAAATGAAACATGGACTTGAGATATTTGTGAGAAAATTCAACTTCCGTATACCAGTCATTATTGGTGTACACGGCACCGCTGGCTTGGATAACAAGAAGGCTTCGACCGTCATTTAACAGCCCTACCGAACCATTCTCCGTATATTTGAATGTCTCGCGAGGAATCAGGATGTTATCCATATAATCTTTAAGCTTGGAGGAAATATTAAAGTTATGAAGCGGCATTGCGATGACGTATTTATTGGCGCTTTTAAATTGCTGCAGAACTTCAGCCATTCGCGACGTCACTTTCTGTTCTTCGGCAGTAATCTGCTCACCTTTCGCCAGCTTGTCCCATGCACTTAGTACCGTTTGGTCGACTGCCGGTACTTCTTCGCTGTACAGATTAATTTGTTCAATGGTCTCACTTGGATTCAATTCCTTATAGGTCGTCACAAAATGATGAAGAACATTCGAACTGTAAGAAGCTGCCGATTCTACTTTCGGGTGGGCATTAATGATAAGCATTTTATTCATAAGTCTCTCTCCTTTATGAAACGAATATCCTGCGTTCGGCAGTGTTAGCCAAGCGAGATACCGATTGACGCATTGTCCTCAGGGGTACCAAGCCAATAACCATAAGCCAGTGCTACTGTAACGAAATGCATTAACACTTCCGGCGCAGGAGGACCTGGTGGTACAGTATCAGCCGGTCGCCCAATTTCATTGAAGAATTCGCCCATTTTTGCCGTCGATGCGACTAACAAGGTTACGGTTTCGTTAGAAGAATTTCTCCAAGCGTGCTTTACGTTTCCCGGAATATCAACCGTCTCACCGGCGGTAACAGCTCTCCAACTGTCGTTTGTGAAAGCTTCGAGTTCACCTGAAAGAACAACGAAGGTTTCACGATCATCATGACTATGAACAGGAACAATAACACCCGGCGGAACTTCAGCCTTCATCAGGGAGTAATCCCTATTTTCCGACAAATCCGTTAAGAGTTGAATACGTGGTCCCATGACATCCAATACTGCTGACATACTAGTAGCCTCCAATAAGTGCTTTTATTTTATGAAAGTGACAGTTCGATTGTTAAGTTATTTATTTAGTGGCGGACCCACTATATCTACGTGATATGTTTTGCATACTTTTTCCATTTCATCTAACGGCATCCCGTTTATTTGCTGCCAGAAAGCTTCTTCTCCACCTGGAATAAACATGATCTGCAAATGTAGACGAGAGTCGCCAAAATTCGCGAAAGCATGAGGGGTACCTTTGGGAACGTTGACGATATCGCCTACTCCTGCATCGAACTCTTCTCCATCTACATGAAATCGAGCTTGTCCTTCCAAGATACGGAATATTTCGTCGGTTCTCTGGTGAATGTGAAGCATCGGTCCATACGGCGGTTCATCCTTCGGGTCCATCATGACTTCAATAAAGGAGTATGTTCCATTGGTATCTTCGCCTTTAATGCGGATTCTATACCTTTCTCCGGGGGTGTGGATCAAGTCGATCCACTCTGCTTCCTCATTTTGTCGGAAAATGGCATGTCGTTCTTTGTCAGGTTGTTCATGATGTGTCACGATGTTATGCCCTCATTTATTGTTCAAGTGGCGGCCCTGTGAAGATGACCTGATATTTGGTTCTGGACAGTTCAATAATTTCTTCGATTGTCTTGCCGACACAATCCTGGAATGCAAGCTCATCGCCCGCGGGAGTAAACGTAATCTGAAGATGCAGTGGAGTGTTAAGGTCAAAATTAGCGAAAGTATGCGCCGTCCCTTTGGGAACGACAACGATATCGCCCGCTTCCGCATCGATCTCCTTGCCGTCTAAATAGAATCGAGCTTTTCCTTCAATGACACGGAAAATCTCGTCGGTTCTTTCATGAACATGAATGGGCGGGCCAAATGATGAACCATATGAAGAATCCTTAACTAGATCCAAGATGGAGTATGCGCCATTCGTATCTTCGCCTGTTACGCGAATACAGATTCGTTCTCCCGGTACGTGTTCCACTTGTTGCCACTCGATCTCTTCATTCCGGTGGGAAATAGCTTTGCGTTCCTTTGCTTCCTCGTGATGATTGTTCATGCAGTCTAACCTCCGATAATTCTGTTCTCTTTCTTGCTCTATAATTGTCGACAACGTTTATCGTCTATAAACATTGTCTATAATATAGCGATTAACTTCGAGGTTGTCAATTGAAAGGGAGCGCATTTCAACTTGCAAATTACGCCAACCCTCAATTGACAAGGGGTATTAATCCCCCTAAGATGTTAGTATTACGTTTCACGTCCAGAAAGCAGGTGTTTGCATGCAGTACAGTATAGGTGTTGAATATGCGCTGCATTGCTTGGTATATTTAATCGATATTCCGTCTGATGCGACTATAGGGATTAAAGAGCTCTCAGCGTTTCAAGGCATTTCAGAGACCTATTTGTCTAAAATTTTCGGAAAATTAACGAAAGCCGGCATCGTCAAATCCGTTCCCGGGGTAAAAGGCGGCTATAGACTAGCCAAGCCTCCTGCGGAAATCTCGTTTTGGGATGTCGTAGAAGCCGTTGAAGGCCAAACGCCTATTTTTCAATGCAAAAATATTAAGGATAACAGTTATCTGTGCCGGGTCGACGAGGAGTTTGCGGCATGCACCAGGGCCACTCCCTGCGTCATTAACTTAACGATGCGCGATGCCGAGGAATCCATGCGTAATCAACTTCGCACAAAATCGTTGACATGGCTGAACGAAGAGCTCGATCGCGTATTAAATCCTAAGGCTCGCCAAGATACGCGTGACTATTTCGCTCAGGGCAATAGTGGTTGATCTCTCTCTTCTCGAGGTTACGACTCAACCAGACACAAAAAATCACAGCCGCATGCGGCTGTGATTTTTGTTGTTTATGATAATGCTGCACAAGTATTATGGGAGCTCGGTAATCTCGATTCCTGAGAGCTGTGCATGGACTGAGAATCCGAAGCCCAGCATCTTTCCGCCGCATCTCGCCCCTTGATAGATCAGATATTCGTCCAACAGAATAACGCAATTGTTCCGGGTCTGACGCAGTTGAAGCGTATGCACGTCTCTAAAGTCAAAGTACGCAGGCAGCTCTGCCTGCATTACAACCTGACCGTTCGTGCCCTCCACCTTCACTTCATGTTTCTCGCGGTCCAGCGTCAATGTACACTCCCGGTTCGACAAACGGTCTGGCGTCTCTGACAGACACAGCTGGAACATGCCTGCCGAACCCGAAGCGCCTTGCTCGAATTGGAGGTCAACACGGAACTGAAACTGCTTGCCGAGCAGCTCTTCTTTCATCCATAACAGCGATGGTTTATTGAAGGCTGTACAATACAAAACGTCTTCTTTGACTTGCCACGTCGCGGCATGATCATCTTCTTCGTCAACCTGAAGCATGCCGATGAAAGCTTCCGCGGTCTTCGCATTCAATTGCGCATGCGGCGTGACGGCAACTCCGGCGAACTTTGCTCGGGTGTAATGAGTAACCAGCCCTATACGTCCGGACGATACAGGGAATCGTCCTTCCAGTGTGGAGACATCATCCACAAGCACCTCAATTAGCTGCCCAACCTTGCTGATCGTCAGCTTATGGAACACCGAGTAGCACAATGCCTGATCCAGCTTGACCCGCACAGGTTCACTCTTCAAACCGTTCATTACAGAGAAAACAATCAGTTGCTTCTTTCCCACATCAAGCAGCACTTGTGTATGATTGCGCATATCGGAATAACCGATATACGCCCCATACAATCCGCCCATATGGTTTGGCTCCCACTTGACGTTCAGCTCATATACGAAGTGAGTGAACGACTCCGTTGACAGCGCCGACCCAATACCTACGAGACTATTCTGCAATGCTTCGTATCCGCCTGCCGACCAGGCTCCCGAATCGATGCTCCATCGCGGGGACAAGCTCTCCACTTCTGCAACTTCGAACAGATCGCGGAATACAGGCATCGCCGGCGCATCCTGCATAGTATGCGAAGGACCAGGCACCCACATCCTATCGCCCTTCCAAAGAAGCGGATCAATCCGCATCTGGCGCTGCTCCTTGTGGGGGATGAGCTGTTGATGGTTGTCCCGTCCGTGGTAGACGATCCAGTCATCCACATTATTCGGGGCTTTGACCACGGAATGGTGACCGACGCCTTCAACATCATCATTGCGACGCATCAGAGGTTCGTACACGTGCTCACTCGGAACCTTCTTCCACTCTCTCTCGGCAATACCGCTGCCTCTGTCAACGGTCATGGAATAACCGATGAAATAATAGGGTTTGGTAAAAGCATTCCCGCTGTACATGACGTACCCTAATCCCCGCCGATTCAGATAGCATGCACCTTCGATCGTATGCCAATTGCGGCCATCGCCAAACCGATTCTCTTCATAGATTTCCTCATCAAGCGTCGGTTTGACGACAAGCTGAGGTTTGCCCTCAGGCGTAATAGGATCAAGCAAGCGATCAACGAGAATAACAGTCCCCGGACGGTCTTTGTCGATGCCCATCGTATTGTTGTCCGAGTAGAATAGGAACAAGCGTCCTTGCTCATCCTTTACGACATGCGCATCGATGGTAAAGGTGTCGTATAACGTCTTCACATAGGAATAAGGCCCTTCCGGACGATCAGATGTCGCAACGAGCAAATATTCGTAATGAGGATCGGTTTCGCCGAGGGCAACGGAGGATACATACATATAGAAGATTCCGTTGAGGTAAATGACAGCAGGCGCCCAGTAGCTCTCGCGATCAGGCATGGAGAATGCATACCCCATCGGCTCCCAGTCGACGAGATTGGAGGAACGCATAACCGGTACACCAGCTCCTCCGGTAGCAAAACAATAGTACAATCCGTTGTGCTTCAATACATATGGATCGGGATGAACCGAGGAATAAGCTCCGGTCGATTCGGCACCTTTATACAGCGGATTCTCGTAAACTCCGGCATGCTTGGACAACGGAAGTCCCGTTGTCAATTTCCCTAATTGCTTCACCGATAGCTCCGTCCTTTCGCTTGGAAAGATTTGATTATCCAAGTGTATACCATAGGATCGACTTTGAGTAGAATGAGATACTTTACTATTGTGCCGAGTTCACTTAATCAGCGCTAGTTGAGTAATTAAATCTCTTCAAATAATCATCGATTATCCTTTGATCTTGATGCCACCATAACATAGGAAAAACATGATTTTGAACAAATCCTAACTTCTTCGCTAGCTGTATGGATCGTTCATTCCCTGCATCACAGTTATAATTCGGTACTAGATTATGGTTCAAACAATGTTCGATAAACGATACTCCGGTAAGAGTTGCTAGCCCCTGCTTCTGGAAATCATCTACGGTTACGATATCGATATCCGCATATCCGCCACCAACAAACATTGAATTACACACACTAGCAAACCGATCATCTTTCATCATGCAATAACCAAATCCGTGATCCATAAAATCTTTTGAAGAACCCCATAGAGATTGATAGGAGGAGTCCATTTCGTTCTGATATTTGTCGAATAACTGCGCGTCCATTCTCCTCATTACGAATTGCTCGGGCCGTATATCGAGTGCGCTTCTTAGTTTTTGAAATTTAAAAGGGTCGAATGAAAAAGAAGCGCGATGCAAAAGAACCGATTTCCCTGCCAATCTGTCGCTGATTGGTTTCAGTAATTCGGGTGTTGAAGTATACAGATCGTAATAACTTGAATGGTTCTGAGGATTCAGTAAATAATCTATTACTTCGTTTATAAACGGATCATTATCGTCTGATCCCGCTACAAAATAAACGCCATATGAATGAACAATAAAACAGCAGGTAGGATTTATCTCGTTATCCACGAACACCTTCCCAGAATGAGTATGATTAATGACGGAATATGCAGATACAGGTTTATAGGTTAGGTTTCTCAGTAATGGCAATACGCGAGCATGGTCTGCTTGTAATAGTTGAATCATTACATTTAACTCCTTCTGGTTGAATTGTGCAGTATGATTGAAATTATAACCGTGGGTACATATTGAAAATATATAAGGAACAATTAGGATTGTTTATTACACAAGAAGCCACATTGGAAATTATTCCAACGTGGCTTCTTGTGTTCACTTCAACAGCTCAACGAATTCGGTAAAGCAAAAAAGGTTTGTTCCTTTCCTGTTAAACTCAAACGTCGTTTGAGAGCGGGAAACTGACGTCAGTCCGCTTTGTTTTCTTCGTCATATGGTCCCTTAATTTCAAGAACGGAACCTCATAATAGCGATGCATTACGAACGTAAACCCGATTAACAAAATGAGAGCAAAGATTAGCAAATACAAGCTGTGACCGACGCTCGCCGTCGTATTCTCCCTACTGAACCAGATGAACAGGTTCCAATGAAACAAGTAATACCCGTAGCTTTGGGAGCTGATGAAACCGACCCACGCACGCAATTTCGGAAGCCGTTCCAGCTTAGGGATATTCACTTCCACTACCGCAATGAGCAAGGCGATAAATAAGGAAACCAGACTAAAGAGAATCGTCCGGGCAAACCAGGAATGATCCATCGTTTGTGCCTGAATGCCGTTGTAGACATAGAAGCCGCTAAAGCCGACCAATCCGGCCACCGCGACGAGCAAGGAGACCTTACCCGCTAAGTACTTTCGATAAAGGGAGGCATGATAGCATTTGATACCGGCTAGAATAACGCCGAACACAAGACTGTCCAGGCGCAGCGGGATTTGCTTGCGAATGCCGTAATCCCAAACCGGCTGACTTGCGTGCACTTCCATCATTCGAAGGATGGGAAAGACAAGGATCAGCGCAGCGGAGATGCCGAAGAACGCGGCTGATTTGTTGCGAAATTTCCCGGCCAGCAGCAGCGGAAACGGAATCAGCAGATAGAACCATTCCTCAATCGATAAACTCCATGATATCGGTAGAAAGGCTAAATGCTGTTCATTGAAATTCTGCAGAAAAACAAGGTTCGTGAGATTCATATGGTCATTAAACAACAGGTACGTTGAGGCTACCGCAAAGAAGTAGAGCGGCAGCGTTCGAAACCAACGACGAACATAAAAGGTTTTGAGCCCGGATAAAGATCCGTTCTCCACAACATCTTGAAGCAGAATCCGTCCGATCAGAAAACCGCTAAGCACAAAAAACAATTCAACACCTAAGTAGCCGGTCACATAATTGAGCGGGTTAAAATCATGGTACGGCATGAAAAAGAACCCCAGCCCATGGCAGAACAAAACGAGTAAAATCGCGGTGCTGCGGATGATATCCAGTCCGGCATTGCGTTCCATGATCCGCACTCCTCATTCCTTAAGCTGTATAACCTCAATCGATCGGCGCCGAAGCTGCTGCACATCTTCGGCGGATGTTTCCGCATCCGTAATGAGACGATCAATCCGATCCCAGCTCGTTATCGTCATAAATGCTTGCGTATTAAACTTGCTGTAGTCCGCCAATAAATAAACCTGCTCCGCCATACCGATCATTTTCCGTTTCACGCGGGCTTGCAGCTCATTGGATTCCGAAATGCCGCGTTCCATATGCGCCCCTTTGCAGGAGATGAACGCTTTATCGACGTAATACTCTTCCAACGATTGCTCGGCCAATGGCCCGACAAATGAAAGCGAATTCGGCACAAGTGTCCCGCCGGTACTGATCACAACCACATTCTTCTTCTCGCTTAACACGAAGGCTACCTTCAACGAATTCGTCAATACCGTAAGCGGAATGTCGGGCAATTGTGTAGCGAGGTGCCATGCCGTGGTGCTGGCATCCAGCACGATCCGGTCATTGGGCTCGACAAACTTTGCAGCTTCCGCCGCGATATGCTGTTTCTCCGCAACATGTACCGTTTCTCTAAGCAAGTACGATGTTTCGTGCGTCTGCGGGCCGATGCGCATTGCGCCGCCATAGCTGCGCTGCAGTCTCCCTGCCCCTTCCAGGCGATCCAAGTCGCGGCGAATCGTTTCCTCTGTTACGTTACACCATTGGCTGAGCTCGGCAACACGAACGCTTCCTTTCTCGTTCACGATCCGAAGGATGTGTTGATGCCTTTCCGCGACAATCATAACTGTCCCCCCTTACCAGGCTGCATCAACCGTTTATCGGTCTGAGGCTTTCGTACCTCTTTTGCCTAGCCAAATAGAGCCTATTGTAAGAACCAATGCGCCGAGCCCCTCGGAGGCAAGGAGTAACCATTCTTCCTTAGGCGGATTGTCAATTCCCAGCACTAAGTAGGGAAGTCCGCAGCCGAACAGCAGCCAAACCTGTACGGCAAGAAACCTCGTAAAAGACTTCCAAACGCGCCCGGCCAAAGCCTGTTTTTTAAAATGAAATTGACTGTAATAGACATAAGCCAGCCAGCCAATGCCAAGCGAAATGAACATGATGTAATCGATGGCCTGCCATGAAAAGGGATTGACATTATAGTAACCCAGCAAAGAAATGACAAGCCCCCGCAGCGCCAGCCAATTTATTATGCCGATGAACGAGGTGACAGCCGTCAGTGCAACGGATAGATAACCGGCAGCGGTTACTTTCTTATGCTCTTGCAGTAAAGGATCCATGCTGTGCTTCATCACTCCACTCTCTAATGACGTTCTGAAGCTCTAGCAGCATTTGCTTTCGCGTCTCTTCGTTGTCTACAAGATTGGTCTTCTTGACATAAACGGTTAACCGGCGAAGCCTCTTCAAGTAGCTGCGAGCAGCTGCTTTCTGTATGCTGCGAACCCCTTCCTCATTTCCCGTTTCTTGGAGCTGGATCATTTTCACCGTAAATTTACGCGACCAATTCTCCGGAATCATGCCTGAGGATGAAATCACTTCCAAATCATGATGCTTCTCCCCGAAGATCTTTGCCATCATAAACCGCATATACCATATCGAAGCAAGCATGATAAGGGATAAACAAACTAAGAAAACGAGCAAAATCAAAACGATGGCGGTCATAGCGATGCAGCCCCCTGCAGCTGCAGCTCTCCGGCAAAGTGGCATGCCGAATAATGTCCTTCGCCGACCTGTTTCCATTCAGGAGCCTGAGATTTGCAGATGTCCTTCGCATAGGGACAGCGCGGATGGAAGTAACATCCGGATGGCGGTTTGGCCGGATTGGCGACCTCACCCGACAGAATGATCCGATTTGATTTTTTACGTGGATCAGGCACGGGCTTGGCAGATAACAGCGCTTCTGTGTACGGATGCTGCGGTTTCCGGAATAAGGTCTCGGTCGAAGCCGTCTCTACCATTTTGCCGACATACATCACGCCGACCCGGTTAGAAATGTGTTGGATGACACCTAGGTCATGCGATATGAACAGGTAGCTTAAATTCAGTTTATCCTGCAAGTCCTGCAGAAGATTGATAATTTGTGCTTGTACAGAAACGTCAAGTGCTGACACGGCTTCATCGCACACGATAAACTTCGGATTCGTTGCTAATGCTCTGGCAATTCCGATCCGCTGACGCTGTCCGCCGCTGAAAGCATGCGGGTACCGCTCCAGATGCCGGCTGTCTAAGCCCACCATTTCCATGAGCTCCCTGACACGGTCCTTGAGCTTCTCGCCGCGAGCCATTCCGTTACAAATAAGCGGTTCCGCGATAATATTGAGCACTGTCATCCGTGGGTTGAGGGAGGAATAGGGGTCTTGAAAGATGAGCTGCATGTCTCTGCGGATTGCCCTCAGCTCTTGATTGTTCAGTTTCATGACATCTTTGACTTGTCCTTGTCTGTCACGAAATAACGTGGAACCCGAGGTTGGCTCGATTGCCCTCAAGACGCATCGTCCGAGCGTCGTCTTGCCGCAGCCGGATTCCCCTACGAGGCCAAGCGTTTCACCAGGCCGAATTTGAATATGGATATCATCGACTGCCTTGACGAAGCCGACCGTTTTCTTAAGGAATCCTTCTTTAACGGGAAAATATTTCTTCATCGAACGGACATCTAATACAAACTCCTCTTGCGTCATGGCTCAACCTCCGCTTCAGTTATTGACCTCATCCACAAGCAAGCAGCGTACCGAATGTCCCTCTGCCACTTCAACCAGAGGCACATCTTCCACATTGCACACGCCATCCTTTGCCATCTTGCATCGTGTATAGAAGCCGCAGCCCTTCGGTAAGTTCATCGGAAACGGCACTGTACCTTCAATCGACTCAAGCCGTTTGTTTGTTCGTATTAATGAAGGAATGGAATTAAGCAGCGCTTTGGTATAAGGGTGCTGCGGATTATGAAACAACGTATCCACGTCGGTATATTCGACAACCTTTCCCAGATACATAACCGCTACATCGTCCGACATCTCCGCAATAACACCGAGATCATGGGTAATAAAAATGACGGAAGTATCATGGCTTGATTTCAGGTCATTAATCAATTGGAGCACCTGCGCCTGTACCGTAACGTCCAGCGCTGTCGTCGGCTCGTCGGCAATCAGGATTGCCGGATTACAGGAAAGGGCCATCGCAATCATAGCCCGTTGGCGCATGCCGCCGGACAACTGGTGTGGATATTCGCTCATCCGCTGCTCAGGATTGGACATGCCTACCTTTTTCAATATCTCAACACCAAGCCGATAGGCTTCATCCTTATTGTCAGTTGCATGCAGCAGTATGGCCTCCATGATTTGGTTGCCTACGGTATGAATCGGCGAGAATGCCTTCATCGGTTCTTGAAAGATCATGGCGATTTCACCGCCGCGAATATTTCGGATTTCCGTGCCGCGGGGATCGAGCTTGGCAAGATCGACAACATCGTAGGTGCCATCCGGCTTCTTGCGTGACAACCGAATTTCGCCTTGCACTTCTCCCGGCTTAGGAACGATGCGCAGCAGCGCCTGTGAGGTAACGCTTTTTCCACAGCCGCTTTCGCCAACAATGCCTAATGTCTTCCCGCGTTTAATTCGCAGATCGACCCCGTCTACTGCTTTCAGAAGTCCTTCATCCAATCGAAACTGCACCTTGACGTCCTTCATTTCCAATATGACATTCTCTTGCTGTGACATAGGTCCACCCCCTATTTATAAGGATCTGCAGCATCCCGAAGCCCGTCTCCGAGAAAGTTAAACATGAGCACGGTTAACATGATGAAGGCGGCAGGCCATAGCAGCCAAGCATGATGTGCCAAGGTTTCCAGGTTCTGAGCATCCTGCAGCAGTACGCCCCAAGATACAGCGGGAGCTTGCAGCCCAATGCCAAGAAAGCTCAATGAGGTTTCCCCTAGAATCTGGGCGGGAATCGCAAGCGTGACGTTTACGATAATGTAACTGGCAAAGGACGGGAGCAAGTGCTTCCGAATGATTCGCAAATCACTGGCGCCTGCAAGCCGAGCCGCCATCGTGAAGTCCTCTTCTCGCAACGATAGAATTTTACCGCGCACGACACGAGCGAGACCTGTCCATCCGATAACGGAGAAGATGATGATGAGACCGAAATACATTTTGGTAGTCGACCAGTCTCGCGGCACTGCAGCAGAAAGTGCCATCCAGAGTGGAATCGTCGGAATACAAATGAGAAAATCGATGATTCGCTGGATGATCGTATCCGACACACCGCCCAAGTAGCCGGATATTCCGCCGAGCAGCAGTCCGATAATCAAAGTTAGGATAATACCGACAAGACCAAACGATAAGGAAATGCGTGCCCCATAAATAATACGTGAAAACAGATCATGGCCGAGTTGATCCGTTCCCATCAGAATGAGCGCACCATCCTTATTACCTAAGCCGAACAAATGAATGCTCGAAGAGATAAATCCCCACATTTCATAAGGTTCGCCTTTGACGAAGAAGTACACCGGGTACTTTTTCGTTGTATCTTCACTGAAGGTCCGCAAGAAGGTTTCCTGATCGACTTTTTCTTTCAAACCGTAGACAAACGGCCGTAACTGAAACCCCGTCTCCTTATCGACAAAATGAATCTTCTGCGGGGGGGCATTCTTATAAGCCGTATAACGTGTACCGGATAGATTAGGAGCTACAAACTCGCAAAATATGGCGATTAAAAACATCAGAATCAATAAAATCGCTGAAATCATCGCCAACTTATGCTTCTTGAACTTCCACCACATCAGCTGCCATTGCGAGGCAACTTCGACGTTCGGTGTATCGGCCGACTTGTTCCGCCGTGTTCTCGGTTGACGAAGTTGATTGATAACCGTCGAAAGCCCGCTCATTCCGAAACACCTCCAAAGCGGATACGCGGATCAATTGCCGCAAGCAAAATATCCGAGAGCAGTGTTCCTAATACCGTAATGAAGCTGGTTACCAGAATAAAGCTGCCACACAAGTACATATCCTGCGTCATGAGCGCCTTGAGCAGCATCGGCCCCGTTGTCTGAAGGTTGAGGACGATGGACACGATGACCTCTCCGGAAATAAGCGCCGGCAGCGTCCATCCGATTGTACTGATAAGCGGGTTGATGGCCATACGAACCGGATATTTGAAGAGCAATTTACCTTCCGATACGCCTTTGGCTCTGGCAGTAATGACGTACTGCTTCGATAATTCATCGAGCAGCATGCCCCGTGTGACTCGAATCAGCGATGCGGCAGATGCCATTCCGATTACGATTACAGGCAATATCATCCTCGGCAGCATATCCAGCACCTTCGCCATGCTCCATGGCGCATCGATATACGGCTGTGAGAACAGCCCTGTTATCGATACGCCGGTTTCAATGAATATGAAATAGACGAGTACGAGGGCAATCAGAAAGCCGGGAACCGCGACTCCGATAAATCCTATGAATGTAAACACATAATCTAGAATGGAATATTGATGCGTGGCCGAATAGATGCCGATCGGGATCGAAATGAGCCAAACAAACACGAGCGAAATCAATGAAATGGTAATCGTTAAACCGAGCCGAGGCCAGATAACATCAGCAACCGGCATGTTGAATTGGAAGGAACGACCCATATTTCCATGCAGCACGATATCTTTGATCCAGACGACATACTGCACGATGAGCGATTTATCCAGTCCGTATTCCTGCTTCAAATTAATGATGGCGCTCTCCGAAACATCATTGCCCGACAGCTTCAATTGCTGAATATAGTTGGTTAAGAAATCACCGGGAGGAAGCTGGATAATGACAAATACGATGATACTTATGGCGATCAACAGCGGAATAAGCTGTAATAATCGATAGCTAATAAAATTTATCATGCGGTTCCCTCCATTCAATGTAAGCCGCAGATCCATACACGAACCCGGGAGCCCAGCCTCCTCTCATGAGGTCTGGGCTCCTTTAGGTTCGGACGACTATGTCTTATTTGCCGAAGAAGAATTGCTCGCCTGAGAAGTCGGTTCCAATTGCAAAGCTGCTGTCACCAGGAATGTTCTTCAGCTTGTCATTCACAATAATTGGCTGCTTCACATCGCTGAGCGGTACGAAGTAGTACACATTGTTTTTCATTTGTTGCTTCACTTCTTCGATCTTGCGTTTGGCATTTTCCGGATCCGTAGCGAGTGCCTCATCAATCATCGTGTACAGCTTCTTCACATCTTCCGGCGGCTCTTTACCGTTCTTGCCTGAGCTTGAGTGCCACTGATCCCATAACGGAGCCCACATGCCTTGGCCCCAATCACCCATATACCAGAGCGGTGTGTGCGTCCAGATGACAGTCGCTTGAAGATCATTCGCAGTATTACGCTGCGACCAAAGCGTCTGATCGATCGTTTTCATCGTGACGTTAAGACCAAGCGCCTTCCACATTTCGACGATAAGCTGCGTATAAGGAACGATGTCCGGTGCTTGGGCTCCAACTTCGATTGGAATGGTAAATACTTTGCCGTCCGGACCTAAACGTTTACCGTTTGCGTCTTTCTTCATGCCCATGTCATCCAGCAATTTGTTAGCGTTATCCAAATCAAATGTCGGATCTTCGATGCTGCCCGGTTTGGCAAAACCATAGTAGATCGTATCAATCAGTTCTTGGCGGTCGATGGCCATGTTCAATGCTTGGCGGAAACGGACATCTTGGACAACTTTCCCCCAGTTTGGATCTTTTTCATAGGTCAAGTTAAGGAAAATATCGGTCGGAGTCACATGCATATTATTCAGCATGGCTTTATAACCGTTCTTCTCGTTTTCCTTGTACAACGGCATCTTGACGAGCGATGCCGATTCACGTGAGAAATCAACCTCGCCGGCAATCGTCTTCAAACTTACCATTTCGATATCGTTTACAAGGGTGCTTTCGATTTTGTCGATATATGGCAACTGATTGCCCGCCTTATCGACTTTGAAATAATAAGGATTGCGTTCGTAAGTCGTCATACTCTGCGTTGCTTTTGTAATGATCCACGGATAAAGGACTGGGAAACCGACCGCTTCGGAATGGTTCAATTTCCAGTTCGTAATATCTTTATAGTTGAACAGGTTGACCCACTCGCCTTGTTTAAATCCGGCTTCCTTAATCGCCGACTCCAACTGATCGAGTTTTATATATTTGGTATGGAATTGCTTCAGGAAGTGAGCAGGCTTGAGCAGCTCTGTGTATCCACGCCAGCCTTGAATCGCTAAGCGAATCAAGAGTCCGCCGTATGGACGATCGAAGGAAAGCTTAAAGTTATAATCGTCAATGATTTCCAACTTAAGCGGAGCGCCTTCAGCCACACCGCCGGAACGGAGATAGAGCGGGAAGATCGGGGTCAGCTCCTCGTTCATCAGTACATCCTCGACTGTGAACCGGATATCCTCCGTCGTTACAGGCTCGCCGTCAGACCATTTCAAGCCTCTGCGCATTTGGAACGAGATGGATTTCTGATCATCACTGAGCAAATAATCCTTCAGAACATTGCCTGTAAGTTCTTCTCCGAGAATACTCGGCGTGTTAAGCAGCGGTTCATTATCCATGACGAAAACGTCTGCATCCCAGTTCGGTACCGATGTAACCGTTCTCAAAGTTCCACCGAAAGATCCGATTTCATACTTCAATTGCCCCTCTGCCACTTCGTTGGTGATTTTGTAATCTGCAGGTAAGCGGTCTTTCACATCCGGAAGGTTCTTGCCGTCCAAATACGATGATTGATGGAACTCCGTAATCGCTCCATCCCCGGTTGCTTCCGATGAAGCATTCGTATTGGTTGATGTGTTGTCTGACTTGTTGTTCGCTACCGTCTCATCGGTGTTACTCGAGCTTTCTGTATTTGTCTTGTTCGCCGAGTTCGATGAATTCGAATTGTTCTTCGAATTGTCGAAGCACCCGGTTAAAGCCGTAGAGAAAATGAGAGCGGTTACAAGAGCAGTCGCCAATAGTCTTACCTTCATTTACAACCCTCCGATACTTCTGTTTATTTTTGAGTTTGTGGACTCACCACAATTATTAGGTGATAAACCCACATATTTCAATAAATGTTTTTGGTTTTTTCCGAATTTTCGGAAAGAAGTAAAGATTGTCTACTCCCTGACAACATTCGATAATTTACCCCCATAAATGACAAAAAAGCCCCATTCGGGACTTTTTTCATAGTGTCATCATTCAAGTTCTCAACGCTTGTTCTCGAAGCTGCTGAGGCGTTATGCCAAAATATTGTTTGAATAACCGGTAAAATTGAGCTTTATCCGGATAGCCGACCATTCTGCCGATAGCTCCCACGCATTCAGTCGATTCTAGCAGCATTCGCTTTGCTTCCCGAAGACGCACTTCCTGCAAATATTCGGAAAACGTGTAGCCGCAGCATAATTTAAATGTCTTACTGATGTAATGCGGCGAATAATAGCTTTCTTTGGCTAAATCCCTCAGCGTGATTGGTGAAGCGTAGTGTTGCTCGATATAAGACAGCAGCTTCGGCAAAATTTCATGGATATCTACAGTCAATTGCGTCTGCAGATTGTCCTGCATTCTGCGAAACGACGATGCGAGCAGCAGCATCGTATAGCCGCACAACATCGCACGATAGCCATCCTTCTTCGAGAGGTACTCTCCAAACATCGATTCGAGCAGCTCCTCCAGCTCCAGAATGGATTTGCCCTGAAAGCGAATATGCTGCAAGGATCCTTGCAGAGGCTGCTGAAACTCCTGAAACAGCCTATGGTTGATAAAGCTCCGGTCAGGCTCATATGTAGTCGACTGCTCATGTAAAAAATCAGCTTGAATTAATATGTTCATGTACTGCATATCTTGCTCGGCACGGAATGAATGGCTGTCACCGACATTCATCCATAATAAATCACCTCTTCGAACATTATAGCTTTGATTATTCACCTGATGATTTCCGGTCCCGTGCAAGATATAAACCAGCTCGACAAAGTTGTGAGTGTGCTCAGGCTCATGTATGTGATTGGCTACTTTATAAAGTGCTATTCCCTCATCTTGATGTATAAAGTCGACTGCCTTGTATATATGCATCACATCACCCTCCGTTTATACGATCAGGATATGGAAGCGCTTACTATAATGAGTATTTTCTACATGTACTATCGGGTTCCTTCTGAGCGGCTATATTTTTTTGCATGACTCCTATAACGGAGGCAAGGCGATATCGACAACAAACTTAGTTTCGACAACATTCGCCATCTCCGCCCGCAACTATTCACTGAGATTTCTCTGTTTTCTGAAGCAGGTACAACCAAATAATAACGGAATATACGCATAAATAAAGTAGAACCCGGCCCATTTCTGCGATGCTCTGTCTTCAGCATGTGAATCCCATTCTCCCAAATTTAGGTATATCGGAGTAATATGCGCAGAAAGAAATGGATCATTCATCTAAGATATACACCGCAACATTTTCCAACATCACTCGTCTATATAAAAAAATGGAAAGTGGTGTTCACGTCGTGCAACGAATGATTACGAAATTAATGATTTGCATCGGGCTGCTTGCTACTTTTGTTCTTCCGCTGCAGGTTGGCTATGCTCAGGCATCGTCGATATCTGAGCTGCCGATCGTTGAGAACGACGCGGCTGTGTTTCAATTGATTCCGCACAAAATAGCTGCAAAATTGAACAAACCAACGATCCTGTTGGATTCGAAATCCTTGAAGGCTTCCCCGCTGCTGATGAAGAATGGGAACCTCTACTTACCGATCAAGTGGCTGGAGCAAGCCCAAATTGGAAGGATCATGAAAAGTACCAAAACGAATAGTTATTGGGTCGAGTTTAAGCCGGATCATCCAACTACCTTTTCAACCCTTCATTTCAAGCCAGACAGCTCCAAGCTCTATATTGAATTGAACGGCAAACTTACAGCCCTCGATGATGTACAGAAGATTCTACCACCGTTTATGAAAAGCAATACGCTGTATGTTCCCATTTCAATGTTGCCGCGGATGGGGATCAACTATAACTGGAGCCAGGGAACGTTAAATTTGACGTGGAGCGAGAAGTCAGCGAAGGTTCTGCACGCTGCCTATACGACAGAGTCAGGCCGTATCACCTTCAGTTCATTGATTCAAAAAGAGTACGGGGACGTTTATTTAATGCAAAGCATGGGTCTGGGCGGAATGACCAGCGTTGAGATGGGCGGCATAAGCTCGTTAAAAGGGACAAAAAAGACCGTAGACAAGTCGATCAAAATTGGAAATCGTGAATATCGCCGGGTTGAGTTCTCCGTTGATCTCCGTCCAGGACCGAATCCACTGCAAATTCATTCCAATGATAATCCATCTGCCGACATCGTCGTCAATCGAATCGTTAAGGATCCATCCTTGATTCCTGTCCGATATAACCATGATCCGGATGCCCACAATATCGTGTTCAATAAGCCAACACAAGGCTACCTGCGGGTACACGCTGGAGAAGCCATAGAGATTAGCGGATCTGTCATTACGGAGGAATATACTCAGAGTGAGGTTCTTGGATTTCAAGTGACGAAGTTTCAGAATGGAGACTATCAAATAAGCGGCCAAAAAACTGTCGTTCCGATGAACGAGGATAGAGAGTTTAGCCACTCAATAAAGATCAATGAGCCAGGCACTTATTTGATTAATATCCTTAGTCCGGACGTGTTCGTAGGGGGAATGACATCGCCGTACGGCTCGGTTAAATGGGCGGAGATCGCTGTTGAAGTACTGCCGAAAGGCAAGTAACGGCAAGTTTTAAGGCCATCCTTGGCGGGATGGCCTTTTTGTTGATATTCAACTATCTTATCCAGTAATCTGGATAGACAGATAGACAGCCAGTAAGTTACATACAGCTTTCTTGCAGTCGGAACCGCAAGCCGCGGAATAGTAGACAATACCGCTGGAACTTAACCATTATTTAACCCGAATCGCGTTATACTAGGAGTAATTCACTCTCGGGAGGCGATAACGTTGAAAGTATTGGTAGTCGAAGACGACGTCTCGATGAGGAAGGCGATTCGCGCTGGACTCCGCAAATTCGGTTACGCCGTCGATGCCGCCGAGGACGGGGAAGAAGCGCTTAACCTGTACCAAGTCAACAGGTATGACGCGATCGTGCTTGACATGAATTTGCCCAAGTTTGACGGCTTGGACGTGCTTCGGCGCATTCGCGAGCACGATTCGGAAATCAAGCTGCTGATTCTATCTGCCCGCTCCGAGGTCGAGGACAAAATAGCCGGCCTTGACGAAGGTGCGAACGATTATATGGCCAAGCCTTTCCACTTCAAAGAGTTCGAAGCGAGGCTTCGGTCCTTGCTTCGCCGCAAGTTTATTCTTGAGCCCTCGCTTCTATCACATGGCGAGCTTACCGTCGATACGTCACTGAAGCAGGCATACGTCCATAAACAAACTGTCGAGCTTACAAGGAAGGAATACGGCATCTTAGAGTACTTGATCCTCAACAAACACAAGGTCGTCAGCGCGGAAGAATTGATCGAACACGTGTGGGACAGCGAAGCCGATTTGTTCTCCAACTCGTTCAAGGTACACATTAATTCGCTCAAAAAGAAACTGGCCGCTCACCTAGGCGAACAATCAAAAACGCAAGGGGAATCGGCTACTTCGTCGCGGAGGTCTCCCATGAAACGGTTTAACGAAATGCCGCTTCGGCTCCGCCTCACCTCACTTATGGCCCTCATTCTGATCGTGGCTTGCGTGCTGCTCTTGGCCTCGTCGATCATCGCCGCAGGTCAAATTTTCGACGCGCCATATCCAAAAGAACCTGTAACCGTCGATCAGCTTATGGGCGATCCGGAAAAACGTATAATTGAGGGAACGCCTCACGAAGCTGTCGAGGGCGTCAACGAAATGCTGATAATCGTGAAAGGATTCTTCGCTTTGGTCGCGATCATCGGTATCGGCATCGTGTTCCTACTGAACGTTCTCGCGCTTCGGGAACGCAAATACGAGATCGGCGTGCTGCGCGCCATCGGCATGTCGAAGCTCAAAGTTATGGCGCTCTTATTGAGCGAAATGCTGATCTTAGCGCTTGCGGGTTCGTTGGTAGCACTCATCGCGGGCATCTACGTGAATCCATCCGTCGTCTCGACAATGAAAGACGTGATCTTGGACGGCAAAATGCCTTCGGGGCTGATGTCAGACATTCTGGGAATCGGCTACAATCTCCTATTATCCGATACGGCGGCCGAGAACGTCATGCTCTCGCTGCATCTCGGCAGGAGCGACTTGAAAGACAAGAGAAGCCACGCTTACACTTTGCTAAACAAAGTCGGCATCGACAGGGAAACGGCAGACCGCAAAATTCTTAAGCTGTCCGGAGGGCAACAACAGCGAGTGTCGATCGCTCGCAGCTTATCGTATAACCCCGGCATATTGATCGCGGACGAACCTACGGGCAATCTGGACGAGAAAAACGAAACCGGAATCATGGACATTCTGAAATGCCTCGCTAACAATGAAGGGAAATGCGTCATCATCGTCACGCACTCGAAGTCCGTTTCCGCCTACGCGGACATCGTGCTCGAGATCGCCGAAGGAAAGCTGCGCACCATAAACTGATAGCCCGCTATCGAGTCGGGAAATCATCTTATTTCCAGATGACTTTACAAATGAGAGCCCCCACTGGCATCGATCAATTGCCCGGTTACCCAGCGACTGTCGGGAGAAGCTAATTGTTCACTAGTATATCGAAGTGAGAGTTACCTGTACGTTCATTCAACAATTCATCCAATGCCTTATATAGTGCATGTATGCTTTCTGAAGAACCAAACTTTTCACCAAATAAATAATTATGCAAAACTTATTGATAAAACCAAATAAAACAAAGTAAGCAAAAAAGGAGCAAGCTCCTCAAAAAGATGAGTGCTTGCTCCTTACTCTGCCGACACGTTCAGCCAATACTTGCAGATCCATTCCTTTCAGTGCCCCGACGGAATGCCGGCTGTATAAATCTCGCACGGTCCCAGCTCCGCCGCGAATGAAGCGTCTGTATGGCCCGCCAACGGCTGCACACGTTCACCCGCACGCTCAAGTATGTCGCTCTTGTACGCCATAACGGTCTCGCCGACATTCGAAGTAACTTGCAACATCGCTTCCTCCGGCCGCATATTGAACCAGCGCAGCATCAGATCGCCGGATGCTTCTGAGATCTTCGCCGAGGAGAAGGCAATGCCTTCACCCTTCCAAGTCATGAAGGCATGAATCGGCGCGATCACTCCATCGTGTATGCCGGTTTGCACAGCAGTCCAAGGTGTCTGGAATTGATAGGCCGAAGCATACGCGCCATATACTGCGCCGTCCCCTTGATGTGGAAGGATCAGTAACTCGGCAGTCTGCATGCCTAGGCACTGCGCTTCCGGCGTTGGGAAGACTCCCCAGTCGCCTAGCTCAGCGACGGAACGAAGCAAGGTGACGGCAATCGTATTGCGGCCATCACGCAACACTTCGTATTCGTTCAAGCCCTTGTTCGCAATGGTGAGTCCTTGCGTCCCGTCGCTGACATCGGCAAAAGCCTGCTGATGCTGTGCGTTGCTCGGATTTTCCCACTCGGCCGCCGGTTCGTTGTCTCGAATCGCCACTTCGAAGATCGTGTCGGCACGGTGTACGGAGGCAATCAGGTCCGTCGGGAACAGTGCGCGAACGCGGTGATCCTTCGCCTGGTTGTCTATAGTGACGCTGATACCTATACCGGAGCCTGAACGCTCCAGACTGACGATGGTGCGTATGGAGAACGGTACGAAGTCCGTCGACCGTCCGGCTTTGCGTTCCGGATAGTACACGGCTTCTTGCTTCTCCTGCTCAAACAGCTCGTCGGCCGAGGCTGGAATTGACCAAAGGTGTACGATTTCGAACGCTGCGCGGTATGCGCTGTCCTCGGTCACGCGAATTTCCGCCGTGATCCCTTTAGTCGTGAGCGCTGGCTCTCCATCCGGCTGCTTGAACATGTATTCGTTGCCAATGTCACCGGCATCTTCATAAATCATCAGGTCGCGGTAAGTACGTCCGCTTCTGTAATCCGTCACCGTCAAGCTGCCGTCCTCGGCAATTTCGACGCCGAGATTCCCGTTGCTCATTGAGCACGATCCGGTCAAAAGCGATGGCTCCTGCGGCGCTTCAGACGAATTAATCACCCAAGCGTAGGCCTTTATCCCGAGCGCCGGCACCTCTGCCGTTTCGAATGTCAGCTTCACGCGCCGCGCCCAATACGGCTGGCGGAACCTGTCTTCCGGCAGGTCGTAGCCGAATTGCAGGCCGAGATCCTCCATTGTGCAGGCGACGGCGATGCCCTCCGAATCAACGAGCGTACGCCCTGTGATTGCTATGCCCTTCATCATGCGAATCATTTCGTTCGGGCTGATACCTTCCCGGAAATAGACGCGCGCAACGTCTAGCTCGACTTTTACGACGCCGCTGCGGTTCCAGCCCGTCGTGTTGAACACTATTAGCGGCAGCGCTTCCTGACCGAACATGGTGAACACGCTCGTATCGACGGCGCCGGCAAGCGCAAGAGCACTGTCGTCCACTATCGTCTCCGCGACATGACGGCTCTTGTCGAACCGGGTGACCATCTCGCGGTGCACTTCGTCGACGCTGCAGCCACAAATGCTGTCATGCGGGTGGTTCTGCATGAGCGTCTTCCAAGCATACGTCAACAAATGATGCGGGTACTTGGCTTGTCCCGTCGCATGCGCGAGCGCGGCGAGAGGCTCGGCGACTTTCTCCAGCATCGTCTGACCGACTTGGTTCATCTGTTTCAAATACACCCTAGCCGAAGCCGTGTTCACCAGTGTCGACCAACCGTCCGTCCGCTGGCTTCGCAGTTCACCCCGCACGACCGACAGCGACGTGTCGTTCAACGACGACTTCAGCGATGCCAGATATTCCGTGAAATTCGAATGGACGAAATCTGTGTCCGGATATAGCTTGCTCGCCACGTGGATCGCTTCGGGCAAGTCCGTCTGGATCGGTTGATGGTCGCAGCCGTTCATGAATAGCAGCTGTCTCGTTGACGCGTATTTGCCGGCGTCGGCCAGCTTACGATCCCAATATTCCTTGGCTTCCGCCTCGTCCACCGGCACTTCGTTCCCGTTGCTGTACCAGTTGGCAAATAAAATGCCGAGCACACGCGAGCCGTCCGGCCCTTCCCATATGAGCTCAGAGAAAGATGATTCATACGCAGCATCCGATACCATATTATTGAAGCCTGTCGGCTTGACGCCACGGCCAAACACAGCGTTGTCGATGTCTGCCTGCCGCATGAGCTGAGGTGCTTGACCGATAATTCCGAACGTGTCGGGAAAATACCCGATCTTGGCGATCGTACCGTAATACGAGGCATCCTGATGCCCGATCTGCAGATTACGTACATTCGCTTCGCTGCTCGTCAGGAACGCGTCTTGCAGAACGTACCAAGGCCCGATGTGGATACGGCCTTCGCGAATCCATTTCTCCAGGCGCTCGCGCCGGTCGGGACGTACCTGCAAATAATCCTCGATGATGATCGTCTGACCGTCGAGGTGGAAGCTCCGATACTCCGCATTGTTCTCCAGCGTGTCCATCAATGTATCCATGAGCGTAATCAACCGGACATGATGCTTCTCGTAAGGCAAATACCATTCACGGTCCCAATGGGTATGGGAGATAATCTGCGCCGTTCTTCTTTTATTTGCGTTCATCAAGATGAATGTCACCCTTCCTTGTTCCGTTCTTTATGGCTTGAGTCGCAAAATCAGCCATCGAGCAGCCCCGCTTTCATCGCCTTGTACACCAATTGCGAGAACAAGCTGTTGGACCAAGCGAACCATTTACGCGTAAATACGCTCGGATCATCCGAATGGAAGCCCTCGTGCATATAACCGGTGTCTCCATCCGTCGCTTCCAGCAGTGCGATCATCGCAAGCTTCTCCTCGTCTGAGGAAGCCGTCAGCCCTTGCATGGACAACGCCATATGCCAGACATAGTTCGGAGGCGTATGCGGGCTGCCAATGCCGCTGGCCACCGCGCCTTCATAATAGAACGGGTTGTCTTTACTGAGGGCAAACCTACGTGTATTCTGATAAATCAGATCATCGCCGTTTACGTAACCAAGATACGGAATCGAAATAAGGCCAGGCGTTCCAGCATCGTCCATCAGGCAATGATTTCCATACCCGTCGGTCTCGTACGCATAGATCGGTCCGTACTCAGGATGACGGTAAATGCCATACAGCTGAATGCCGTGGTCGATTTCCCGCTCGAGCTTCGCCATCTCCTTTTCAAACGACAGGTCGCGGAAGACGAACTCGGCGATTTCCCGCATTTGCCTTAGAGTAACGACGGCAAACATATTATCCGGAATGTTGTAATGAAAATCGCAGGCGTCATCGCTCGGACGGAAGCCTGACCAGATCATGCCCGTATAGTTAACAGGCATTCCGCGGCCTTCGTTCTGAAGCGTATCGTGTTTGATACCATTGTCACGCTCGAAGCGGTAAGTGGAGTGCTCGAAATGGAACTGCTCCCGTTTCCAGAGATCGACCGTCGCGCGCATCGCGATCTTGAAGTTCGCGTCGAAGATATCCGCACGACCTGTTTCTTTCCAATAGGCAAAAGCAAGACGCATCGAGAAGCAGATAGAGTCAAGCTCGAATTTACGCTCCCATACCCATGGCGACATATCGGTCTTATCGTCGGTGTTCCAATGCCAGTCGTTCGCCATTTCGTTAAACGCGTTCGCATATGGATCGATGGCGATATTGCGCATATGAAGCATAATCAGCCCCTTGATGATTCGCTGCAAATCGGCATCTTCTTTGGCAAACGGCACGTAATGCATCACTTGCTCTACGGAATCGCGCAGCCACATCGCAGGAATATCCCCTGTGATGACGAACGTCGTTCCGTGTTCAAGCAGCTTAGTCGTCGTCTCCAGCGTGTTCGGAAAACAGTTCTTGAACAGCTGCAGCAGCTTAGGCCGATGCGCTAATCTTGTCTCTGCTTCCGCGAGCACGTCCTGAATGGATTGCGGCAACTGAAGAGCCGGCATGTCGATTTTAGGTAATCTGAATTGTTCCATGTTTCGTTGTATCTCCCTCTCTGTTCAATAACGACGTTACTCTTTAACGTAAAATCGGGTAGGCGAGCCTCTTTGCTCCGGCTGATTTTTGCCTGGATGAGCTTCACAAACAGTATCTAAATGAACGTTCTTTTTTAGTCAAAATCATACATGGCGTGCTCGATAGGCGCAGTGACGTCAGCAATTGAATTGGCACTCGATATTGAATGATGAATAGAAAAAAACATATAAGTTAATTTTATGTAAAGTGAAAGGATCGTTATTACTGTGTAAATAAGGCAAGGCAGTTTAAGATAGATTGAAAATAATTGTGGCTTGCACGTTACGAATACAAGGAGATTGATCATTGAAGGGAGTGACTCACATGGAGACAAAGAGCAAGCGCAGACATTTGCGAACACGCTGGCGAACGCAGGATACCGAGCTGACGCTGCTGGCTTTACCGACAACGGTCTGGTATATCCTGTTCTGTTTCTTGCCGATGTTCGGCATCATCATAGCCTTCAAGGATTTCAAAATACATGGGGGCTTCATAAGCAACATCGTGCACAGCAAGTGGTCCGGCTTTAATAACTTCGAGTTTCTGTTTAAGTCAAACGATGCCTGGATCGTCATCCGCAACACGCTGGGCTACAATATCGTGTTCATTATTCTCGGTATCGTAGTACCAGTCACCTTAGCGCTGATGGTCGGTCAGCTGCACAGCCGCAAGGCTGGCAAAGTGTATCAAACGTTGATGTTCCTGCCTTACTTCTTGTCCTGGGTCATCGTATCCGCGGTGATCTGGGCGTTCCTCAGCTTCGATAAAGGAATTGCCAATCAGTTTCTGGCAGACCTTGGCAAGGATCCGGTCAACTGGTATATGGAGGCCAAATACTGGCCGTACCTTCTCGTGTTTATGAACATGTGGAAAGGTCTAGGCTACGGCATGGTCGTCTACTTGGCAACGATTACCGGCATCGACAGCACCTACTACGAGGCCGCTGTCATTGACGGCGCTTCGAAGTGGCAGCAGACCAAATACATTACGCTGCCGCTTATGAAGCTGGTTATCGTGATGATGTTCATCCTGTCGGTCGGCCGTATTTTCTACACGGACTTTGGGTTATTCTTCCAAGTGCCGCGGGATTCCAACTCGCTGTTCAACGTGACGACAACCGTTGACGTGCTCGTCTATAAGCAGCTCAAGACAGCTACTGTAGGCATGGCCTCGGCTTCCGCTTTCTTGCAATCCGTACTCGGATGCGCGACCATTTTAATCGCTAACTGGATCGTCCGCCGTGTTGATCCCGACAGCGCCATGATGTAAGGAGGAGCGAAAGCAATGTCATCGAAAGCACATTTTGAGTCCGGTCTCGATAAATTCAACCGGATCAGCGGTGTTATGAACGTCTTTTTCCATATCATCTTTATTCTGATAGCGTTGGTTTGCCTGGTGCCCGTCCTAGTGGTATTGTCGGTCTCGATCTCCAGCGAAGATTCCATTCGGCAAACGGGATACCACATTATACCCAGGGCTCTCTCGGGAGAGGCGTACCACTATATCTTGCAGCAAGGGAAGCTGATCTCTCGTGCACTCGGAGTATCCGTACTCGTTACGGTTGTCGGCACTGTGCTTGGCATCCTGCTTACCACTTCAATGGGTTATGTCATTTCCAGACCTAACTATAAGCTGAATGGGCTGCTGACATGGATCGTGTTCATTCCCATGGTATTCAACGGAGGGCTGGTGTCCAGCTACTACATCAACTCGACCCTGCTCGGGCTCAAAGATACGGTTTGGGCTCTCATTCTCCCGCTGGCCGTCTCCTCCTTCAACGTGATTATTTGCAAAACGTTCTTCAGAAGCACCATACCGGATGGATTAATCGAATCTGCTGAGATGGACGGCGCTAGCCAACTGCGCATCTTCTTCTCCATCATTCTGCCGATTTCGCTGCCGGTTATCGCGACCATTGGCCTGTTCCTCTGCTTCTCGTATTGGAACGACTGGTTCCAGTCCATGCTGTACATCAACAATCAAGACCTGTACTCGCTGCAGGCGCTGCTGAACAGCTTGATGAGCAACGTAGACGCACTGGCGAGGAACGCTGCGAGCCTCGGCATCAGCTACGCTGAGCTGGTGGCGACGATGCCGAAGGAATCCGCCCGCATGGCTGTGGCGATTATCATTGTCGTGCCTGTTGCCGCGGCTTACCCGTTCTTCCAGAAGTATTTTATATCTGGTCTAACGGTCGGTGCCGTGAAAGGTTAATGCAAGATGAAATAAATCAATTCAGGGAGGTCCATGGATATGAAAAAGACATTGAAACACCTGCTTGTACTTAGTACGGCTGCTCTCCTGACAACTTCACTCGCTGGTTGCGGTTCGAAGAGTACGAATGATTCAAACAATGCGCCAAGCAACCAGAACGCCAACAATCCAGCAGGCGGCGAAGCGCCAACGCTGGTATGGTGGACGATTGGCGGTCAAACGCCTTCGAACTTCGACAAGGCGATCGCAGCCATGAATGACTACACGGCCGAGAAGATCGGCGTGAAGGTCGACATCAAGGTTGCAAGCTGGGGGGACTGGGACACGAAGATCAACACGATCGTAAACACCGGCGAGCCCTTCGACATTATGTTCACGAACAACAGCAAGTACAACCAGCAAGTGAACATCGGCGCTTTTGCCGACATTACCGATTCCGTTCAGAGCGATTCGCCAGATCTCTACAAGCTCATTCCTCAGAAGGTATGGGATGGAACGAAGGTTGGCGGCAAAATCTATGCCGTACCGACGTATAAAGATTCTTCGTTGACCCAGTATTGGGTGTTCGATGACAAGTATGTACAGAAATATAAGATCGACACCGCAAGCATCAAGACGATGCAGGACTTGGACAAGCCATTGCACGATATTAAAGCCGGCGAAGGCAAGAGCTTCTATCCATTGCCTCTTACACAAGGCGATGGCTTTAACGGCTTCTTCAACCGCTATGACGATATGACGCTCGGTCTGCCGCCAATCGGCGTTAAAGTCGACGATGCTTCCCGCAAAGTGGTCTCCGTACTCGAGGACCAAGAGGTAATGAACGATCTGAAGCTGCTGCATAAGTGGTATCAAGACGGCATTATCAATCCGGATGCACCGACGAAGACAGAAGCGGACAAAGGACGTCCTTTCTTCGCTGCACAAGCATTCCCTGGCGCTGAAGCGAGCTGGCAGATCAATGAAGGCGTAGCGAAGTACGACATGTTCCCGATCTTCGGGCCGATCTACACGACAAGCACGATTCAAGGTTCTTTGAACGCGATATCCGCGAACTCCAAGTACAAGAAGGAAGCGCTCAAATATTTGCAATTGGTGAATACGGATCCAAAGCTGCGCAACATGCTGGCATTCGGCGAGCTTGGCGTCGACTATAAGAATGTGGACGGCGAGAAAGTAGTCGAGCGTATATCCGATACATGGCCGCTCGCTGCTTATACGCAAGGTACATTCTTCGATATGGCGGTTACCAAAGGCGCTCCTGTCGATCAATGGGAACAAGTGCGCAAGCTGAACGACCAAGCGATTTCTTCCACGAGCCTGGGCTTTGCGCTTGATATCAGCAAGCTAGGCACAGAAGTAGCCAACACGAAAGCCGTATGGGACAAATACCGCTATGAGTTGATGACAGGCGCATCTGACCCGGAAAAGACAGTTCCGAAGATCATTTCGGAGCTGAAAGCTGCCGGCATGGATACGATTATGAAAGCAGCTCAAGAGCAGATCGACAACTACTTCAAATAATAGTGGCAAGAGAAAACCCGAACGGATTGTCCGTTCGGGTTTCTAACACGTATTGGAGTGCTCCATAGTGAATAACCGTTTACTTGAAACAAAATTTACAGCTTATGTTGAAACACTTCCAGCTAATGCTGAAAAATCACATCAATAAAACGTGTCCGCTGTAACTTGTTTTGTCATTAATTAATAGTAAATAAACTAAAACTTGTACGATACATATCATATATTGACATTTGAACGACTCCCCGTATGTAGAAATGTCATTTAAATGATTCCAAACAAATAAAAACGCCTCACTAATACATAACGTATGAGTGAGGCTGTATTTTATTAATTCTCTTTTAAGTTGTAGAGGGTTGTATGAATTTAGAATGCAAAGCTCCCTTTTTTTCTAAGCTTTCCATCCATAACTCAACAAGCTCTTGCCCACCAATCAACTCTATATTTAGACCCTTGGCATAATCAACTGCGTTTTGAGTAATATTGCTAGTTGTCACAACATATCCACCGGCTGCATTTTGCTTGATCATCTGTGAATGGATAATGGCAGTCGGCTCAAAACCAACCGGATAGTTATAACCACTTTACTTGTCCTAAAAATAGACCTCTCTCACGTGTTTCCTCGATATGGACCCCAAAATCACCCGAAGATCTAGTGACATTTGCATCACTTTGATGCAGTCGCAACAAATTGTTTAAAATCAAATGGATTTTCCTTATCCAACTCATCACTTTTCTTATAACGGTTGTAGAGACCAGTAAGTAAAGTTTTTCTCACATCATCGTTAGTACTAACCATTTTAATAAATGACAATCTTAAAGAGGCTAGTTGTTTTCGATAAATATATAAATAATAAGATGTGAAACCCACTACTAAAATTAAAACGATATCAAAAAACTCATTTCACACCTGCTCGCACTATTTTATAATAATTTTAGTCTAAAATAGTTATAAATATACCTCGTTCATCGTTCAATCTTCGATAAATAAATGTCAATAAATGTATTTTAGTTTATTCGCGAAGAAATTTAGATAGGTAAATCAATTTATTTCCGTTCACTACCGTTAGGTTTCTTCAAGAATTTATTTAATTCGCTGCTGGTATAGGAACACTTGTTTGCGTATAATAAATATGGAAAGAAGGTGATTAATTCATTGAATGGTTTTGATCCTATCATCGCCCTGAACGTACATGTCGCTTTATTAACAGCTCTAGAAAAAGTGAAGGAACATGCCGAATCAACGAAAGGTGTCACCCAGGCTCTAATTAAGTACGTAGGTCGCATTATCGTTGAAGAACTGGAAAAGTCCAAACATACAATGAAAGAAAATAAAATGTGGGTAAATGAGACGCCGGCTCTTGATCGACGTTATCGATTTTCCCAATTCGGCGAGAAGCGTTCGTATGTAATTTCACATGAAGAACTGGAATTGCATTTCGGAATAGTTACGCGAACAATTAAGCACAAAATTGATAAACTTAACAGACAATAATGCATAAAAGCCTGCTCATATATCTGGGCAGGCTTTTCACTTAGCTGTGATATACTCATTTTCAAAATTATCAATTAATTATAAAAACTCGCAGCCAACTGTCGTTGAACTCTCGTTCCCCGTCGTATTTTGAGGTCAGCCAGTTTTTACTGGCTGGTCAGCTTTGTTTCAGTGCTATATTTATCAGTAGCTGAAGAAGATCATTCGTTCCCCTGAGTCTGTCACCCATCGCTAAAACTGATCGCCTACTAACACTTTTTTTGTGAGGATTATCCAATATTGACAATACTCTTGCCTCCAACACAAATGGCCACCGTAACTGGTCGGGGCAAAGTCTAAATATTAATGAATTCGTAAGTAATAAATAAAATCTGGAAGGAGCAGGATATGAGGAAAGAGGCAATCGGAGGAGTGCAGCTCAGCAAATGCTTAAAAAAATACTAATCATTGCTATATTGATTGCAGCTTTAACTGGATGCGGAACTAAAGCTCATGAGCAACCAAATACTGTAAAACAACAACGTCTCGTTACTTACAAGGAAATAAGCGGTCCAGAGAGGACTCTAAGGTTGAAGGCCCTTACAGCCATTCGATTATTTGTAAACGGCAATCTGGCGAATGTCGCACCTACAATCATTACCGGCGTTACATTTGTTCCCGTTCGTGCAGCGGGGGAAATGTTGAACAAATATGTGATATGGGATGCAGCGACGAAAACAGTCTTCATTAATGATGAGAACCAGCAACTGCAACAGACACCCGCGAGCAAAGCATTGAAGCTGATTGTAAACGGAAACCAGGCGAACGTCGCCCCGAAAATCATTAACGGCGTGACTTATGTACCCGTACGTGCGGCAGGCGAGTTGTTGAAGAAATTCGTGACATGGGATTCGATAATTAAAGCTGTCTACATCAACAACCAGATGCATCAAAAGGCCCTCTACTTCCCAGCTACTAACTACCCGTTAACGGCAGCCCATATGAGAGCCGCGATTGGAAAGGGAAAATCGCCAATCTGCACGATTGATCGGGCCGGAGCAGACGAGAACCGCGAGGAAGCGCTTCAAGGCATCCCGACAAAGGAGGGCTTTGATCGAGATGAATTCCCTATGGCGATGTGCGCCGAAGGCGGTGTCGGTGCAGATGTCGCTTATGTACAGTACTCCGACAATCGCGGCTCCGGCTCATGGATCGGCAATCATCTTGAGCAGTACCCGGAGGGTACGCGCGTTCTGTTCGTCATTGACGGGTCAGCAGGTACAGTCACCAAGCCGCCAACTACACCGACGACACCTAAACCGGTTTATTACGCAAATTGCGCTGCCGTAAAAGCCGCGGGCAAGGCACCGCTATACAAAGGTCAGCCCGGCTATAGTACCCAGTTAGACCGTGACGACGATGGTGTAGCCTGTGAAAATTAATAAAGCAAAAAAGCAATTCAAAAAATAACGTGATAACAGGCTGCTGGATCATATATACCGGCAGTCCTCTTTGTGTCTATGTTAGCCAACATCTCTATTTATAGATAAGTGCAGAAGTAACAAAACTTGCATAGAACGCGATAACTATGCTCAAAATATGAAAATCTAACCAATTCTGTTTGAAGTGGGGTATTTTTTAGTGCATAGCAATATGACGGCAATCACAAAAGCATTGGGGCATAGTTCCGATTTTCGAATCCGTAATATTGAAGAAAGCGGTGAAGTACAGGTAACCGTTTTCTATATAGATGGACTGGTTTATGCAGACAGACTGGAGAAACATGTTATTACTCCGCTTGTACATCATAGTGACGCACAACTCAACACAGCTGATATAACGGAGCTCGGTAACTCCGAACAAGCCATACAAGAGATCGTACAAGGCAAAGCCGTTATTCTTTATCAACAAACAGGCACGATGATTAGTGTAGATGTGACGTTATGGAGAGAGCGTCCCATTGGCGAATCCTTAACGGAACGCAATCCTTTAGGATTTATGGTAGGCTTTACAGAGAAGGCTAATTCAAATATAAGCATCCTGCGCAGCCTGATTAAGACACCAAATTTTACGGTTGAAACGATGCAAAAAGGCACATTAATGCCAACATCGATCTCGATCGTGTATATGAGAAATATTGTAGATCCTGGTATTCTTCATGAAGTAAGAAAGCGGCTGGACGAATTAGACGTGAAGTATATCTTGCAGTCTGCCATTGTGGAGGAAGTGCTCGCGAAGAATAGTTGGACCATATTCCCTTTGACGTCGGTCACCGAAGCACCGGAAGTTGCTGCAAGCTCAATTTTAGAGGGGAAGGTCGTTGTGTTCGTGGATAACACGCCGAACGCGATTATTTGTCCCACATTATTTATCAGTTTCTTTCAATCACCAGAGGAGTATTACGGTAAATACGGGAGGTATTTGAACAGAATCGTAAAATTTATTGCGTTCTTTGTAGCGACTCATGCGACTGCGTTCATGCTATTGTTAGAACGCAGCGACTTGCTAACTAAAAAAGTACACAAGCTGCTTTATCCCAGTGAAATGTTAATGCCGACATTTGCTGGGGCGATCTTTCTATTAGTTATTCTTAAAATTCTGGTTGACGGCATGACTAAGGTGAATACGAATCTGATTACTTTCTTTGCCTTCATATCTACCGTATTAATAAGTGAAAACATGTTGAAAATAAAGCTTTTCAGCCCTTTTTGCTTAAGTGTCCTGGCTTTCTCGTATGTCATAATCATCTTCTTTACATCTCGCGGGTTAGCCTCAACCATTCTCACCTTGAATTACATTTATTTATTTACTGCCTATCTAATAGGGTTATCGGGCGTCATTGTGCTTACCACGGTTATGTTCATTCATATTGTGATGCTAAAGAGCATAACCGTGCCGTATTTTAGTCCGTTAATTCCGCTGAGACCGAAAGAACTGCGCGATGTGTTTTTCCGGTCTAATTTGAAGAAACTGATCAATAGCAAACACTCCTATACATTAAAAAGAAAGCGATAGAAAAGAGCTGAAAGAAATCGGTGAACAAGGTTCTCCGCGAAACAGAAAAAGCCGAAGACCCTATTTAGGGCTTCGGCTTTTTCTGTCTCATTGCTAAAGCCGGGACTCAATGAGCTGCTTCAGCTGTTCAATATCCTGCTTCGTCGCTGGAGCTTTATGCGGCTTTAGCTTCACGGTCAGCTGACCTCCGGCCTCAATCGTTGCATATTCAACATCCTCGCGATCGTAGACCCCAGAGGAACGCAGCTGCGCATCAAGCCCTTCGTTAGTAAGTCTCAGTGATTCCATTGCACCTTGATTCAACTTCCCGCCTACTATAATTGGTATTGATTTGCCGATCCATATAGTGCGAAAAGGAGCATACCGTGTGATCAAAGCTCTAATCATTCGTACAGTCAAGATGAGAATGACCGCAGTGCCCAAGGTCCTCCATATATTCTCGTTCTCAACTGGTCGAATAAATAACGGACCAAGAATCAGCATTAGCAGCACGTCTACAATCGTTAGTTTCCCTATTGAGGTTCGACCTGTTAATCGAAGAAGAAGCGAGCCCATGACAATAATGAGTATGGCTTTCCAAATCCAATCGTAAGACATGGAATTCCTCCCCTTTTCGTTAATCATATTCCAGGACTTGTTAGGTAAGTCGATTGTTGATTTTCGAAAAGAACAGCTTCAACATTGGCGGCGTTATCAACGTGGTCAAGATGATCACCATAACGATCGAAGTAAAATACTTCTCTAACAATAGCCCTGATTCCAAACCAGCCACCCCTATAATTAAAGCCACCTCACCTCTAGAGACCATACCGGAACCGATGGCTAACGATGACGTTTTATCAAAGCCGGTTAGTCGCGCTCCAATCCCCCCGCCCAGCATTTTCGTCGCAACCGCAATAACCGTCATGAGTAGGATAAACCAAATGTGATTACCCAAGCCTGTAAAGGTAATGTTTAACCCGATGCTGACAAAAAATACGGGGACAAAGAGCGTATAGGCGATCGGCTCGACTTTGGTTTCGACATCGTGCTTGTATGCGGTTTGCGATACGGCGATTCCACCTGCGAATGCACCAATAATCCCCGCAACGCCCATCGTTTCTGCAAAATAAGAAAATGCAAAGCAAATAATGAGAGCCGCGCTCATGACAGCTTCACTAATGTGAAGAGGTGCGATGATTTTCATGACAAAGGGAACGAGAAACCATCCTGCAACGATGATCGCGATTAAAAATATTACCTTCTTAAGGATGAGAACGGTGATGGATACATCCCCGGCCGGGCCAAGAAGACTCATCATGACAGCAAGCAAAACGACTACAATGACATCATCCACAACGGCAGCTCCCAGAATAGTCGTGCCCTCTCTGGAGTCTAATCGATTCATCTCTTTTAACGTTTGGACCGATATGCTAACCGAGGTCGCACATAGCAGTAATCCAATGAATAGCGACTGCGTATTCGAAAGTCCGAGAGCAATAGATAAGGCATATCCACCGATAAAAGGAAGGATGATCCCGCCAACCGCCACGGCGAACGACGCCTTCCAATTTTCCCGCAATTTGTCCAAATCCGTTTCTAATCCCGCGATAAACATGAGTAACAGAACGCCGATTTCCGAAAAATGCGAAATAAATGCATCGGGATGGATCCATCCTAGGATAGCGGGTCCCAAAATAATACCTGCTAGCAGCTTTCCAAGCACGGCAGGTTGTCCAATACGAACCGACAAATCGCCAGCAACTTTCGTTGACAATATGATCAGCACCAGATATAGCAGAACTTCCACGTCGAATCACACCCATCCTTACGTTCGTTTGATACCATCATCTCCTTGGACCCAGGCTAATAAACCTTAGGAATGATGGTGAATATCGTAATTTTCACTTAAAAACAAAAAAGAAAAGCCTGTTTTCTCGGCTTTTCATTATGTATTATTGTGCTTGATTGTTACGAGTCCGCTGAAACATCTGCTTTCTAATGGGGAAGATGAACTAAGAAAGAATTACCATGCCGAAGCGTTTTTTCGGGCCAGTTCATCCATGAGACCAATTTGAGTCATTTCCTTAACTATTATCTCCTCAAGATCATTGCTATAAAAGCCTTTCCCATTAAAATCTCTGATTAATGCCAGTTTGCCGGCGTAGGTGGCGCGTTGCAAGTATTCCTGCAGCTCCTCTGCTTTCAGATCGTCGTCTACCATTAGAGATTGATGCTCGCTGCCCTCATCTTGCGGATGGACGTTGGTAACTCCTAATCCATCATGGGTAGAAACAACGATCCGTTTGGCCCTCTCCGCTTTCACCCGATTTAAGTATGTATACGGCTGTTCAATATTCGGAAGGTTCAGCGCTTCAACCATTCTGTTCATGATTTGACGACGGTTCTCTTTCTGTTCTTCGCCTGGCGCCCATTCACTTTTCTCATCTTGCATTTGCTTGGCTAGATAGTCATCCTCATTATCGAACGAATCATATAAAAGTGTTACATCTTTCGCCATGATGCCTAGGAACTCCTTGAAATTGTTGGCCACTACATTTCCTGCCTCATCCCCGCCCATTGGAGAAACCATAACGATTGGCGCTTCGTTCAGATCAGTCACAGCACCAAACTCGGTAAGAAATCCATAGTGATCGCCGTCAACTCCTGTCCAACCAAATGCAACGACGTCCCAAGGGGTATTTCCATATTCACTATGTTGATATTCGCCGTAAAAACCAAGCTCATCCCACAAGGACAGTCCCTCCTCATGGAGTTGATTGCCCAATCCAAGGAGGTCATCAAAGATCGGAGGTGGAGAATATTTCCCAAAGTTGATCATTCTGCTTTCCTCGGCACTCCAAGAATGAGTGGCCTCAATACCGATTTCTTCTGGTTCTGGCTGTTGTATTTGCTGCAGTCTACGTTCGATCTGCGCAATAATCTCAGGATCAGTGACGACGCCGGGGGTGAAGAAGTTGCAATTGCCAGTGTATCTGTCTTTGAGTTATATCCTATTTCTGCAAATGTCCTAATCTCCAACAGTTTTGTAGAAATATAAATATTACCGTCAATTTGGCGAAGACCGTCTTCCCATTCGTCACGCAGGTATGTCGTTTTCTTACGTTCTGGCGAACTAAAGGAGAGTGAGATCGCCCCACGATCTTCAATTTTGTATGTCCATCCCATAGCCTTAATTACCGAATCAAGAGGAAGATACTTTTTCCTCCCTTCCTTAAAAGGAGGTATTTCAAGTTGAAGTTGTATTCCGTCAACAATAATATTCAAGGATATTCCTACTTTCTGCTCCCCGATGAGTATCTTGATAACACTAAAGTTTGCAAGTGTTGTTGAGACGCGTATGTGAATTATAATTCAACTTTTAAAATTGATGTATGGGGGGAATTTTGAGCCCCCCCTGCCAGAATAACCTTTGGACTTCCAGAAGCTTCATGGCAGCTTTAGAAGAAACGCCTTGTTCCTTCGGCGTTGATCTAGGCAGGCGGTCGCTTAACATCTCGTCAACTCCTATGGGATGCATAACGCAACCTACATGTATCCACCTACTAATAACTGCGCGTATGTTGGTACTAGCAGAAAGCTTAATTACTACTGTTCTTTCCAAATAAAATACACTTAGCTACATTTTCAGGATTTATTTCTAGTGTTTATTAAATAATGTTTTTCTTCTCCCTAACGTCATCTGATTGACGACCGCATCCGCCAAGCCTGGCAAGCGCGTCAAATCGACTCCCCATATGCTAGAATTGCCTAGTATTTGTTTTATAACGCCATCGATGGAATCTGTTTCTTCTCGCAGCACCGGTTTCCAAGCTTCCCAAATCGATTCTAGCAATTTCGGATCGTCGCGAAGCGTAAACGACGAGCCATCCGGCAACAAAGAGCGGTGCTCTCCGGACAGATCGGCCGGTCGATACAGCCGGAGCAGCGATGCCAGCGATTCCGTTAACACCGATGGAAGCTGACTTGTGCGCGCGTAATGCGCAGTTAAGGAAGGGAGCAGCCGGACTTTCCATTTCGACAAACTGTTCATCGCGATGTCCGACAGCCGGTGCCGAATGTAAGGATTGCGGAACCTTTCCAACGTTTCACTCGCGTAAACCTTCATTGCGTCGTGGTCAAGAGGAACTGCGGGCACAATTTCTTCGAACAATCCTTGCAGAACCGTTCGTTCCCACAAGGGATGCTCTACCATCTCTCGCACTTCCAGAAGACCATTAACGAGTCCGATTGTGGCCAGCATCGTATGAGTGCCGTTCAGAATCCTTACTTTGCGAACCTGATAGGGGTTCAAATCTCGTACCCATTGTACATTCAGCCCCGCCATCATGAGTGGAAGCCGGTCTTCTAGAGAACACTCTCCCTGGATCGCCCAAAAACAATAAGGTTCGGCAACCGTCAGCATAGGATCGTCGTACCCCCATTGCTGGAACAACCCTTCCGCATCGTCTCCGGGATAACCGGTCACGATGCGGTCGACGAGCGAATTAAGAAACCGATTGGAACCGCGCACCCATGCTTTAAACGACTCAGGCAACTGCCAGTCGTCCGCATGCAGAAGCACGATTTCCAACAGCTTCTCTCCGTTGCGCTCGAGAAGCTCGCAAGGCAGATGAGTTAATCCGCGAGCAGGATCGCCGGCGAACCTGTTGAACCGCCGATATAAGAAAGCCGTCAGTTTACCCGGGAAGGTTAAGATAGGCGTATTCGGATTCCAAGCGACATTCTGATAGGATAGTCCCGCTTCCGTCGTGTTGGAGATGACGACCTCTAGCTCCGGCAGGTCGGCCAACGCGAGGAACGACCCCCATTCTTCGTACGGATCGATCATCCGGCTAAACACGGACACCGTCTCCCGTTCCTCGATCATCTTCCCATCCCGTAAGCCCCGGACGAGCAACGTGTACAACCCTTGCTGTGCCTTCAGTTGGTCCATGTGAGCCTTGCCCGAAGGGCGGGGCTGAGTCAAGGCGACGCTGCCGTTCCATAAGCCTTGCCGATTGCATGCCTCCAGCATCCAGTCCGTGAACCCGCGCAGGAAATTGCCTTCGCCGATTTGCAGCACCTTGATCGGTAAACTGCGGTGGCGATAACAACGGGCAGCCTCTTCCGGCCCTAACTCGCCAGGGGATAGCAGCGGCAAATCCAATAGCTTTGAATATTTATCCGTCGACATGATTCTCATTCCTTCCTTATAGAGATCAGTTCTAAATATTAACCATCACAACGAGAAAAGGAACTGTAACATCCATTCAGGACCTTGCAGTTCCTTTATTCACTGTTAGTGGCAGATTCCCGGCGTTCGGGTTACATTGACCGAACGTACAACCATGATATCGGGCGTGTCCGGATGTACCCGCTTCATCTTAAAATCCTTCACTTCAATATCACAGCTGTCTTCTAACCGCAGTGCTGGACCTTGTCTTGTTTCGATCCGCACGCCATTCAGTTCCAGCTCCCTGACATGCTTGCACAGCATCCCTTCGCCTGCAGCGACGAATGAATTGAATACCATATCAGGCTCATCCCCGACTTCACCTTGTTCCGCAGTCATTTCGATATGTACTTGATTGAGCTGCACATCGCAGATCGGCATCTCCGGAAGTCCGTACAGGAAACCGGCCGAAGCACGGCAGCGCTTGGCCGTTACGCCGCTTATCCGGATATGCTCGATGACAGGCGTAGCTTCCGTTACAGGCCTGGCCTCGGCACTGCCGATCAGCAAGTCGGACTTATCGACACCGTGGCGGTAGAAGGCATTGATCGTTAACGGACACAGCACATCCTCCATATAGAGGTTGCTGACCAGTATGTTTCTAATATATCCGCCCCTGGCGCGGTTCGTCTTCATTCGGATTCCGCGGTCCGTGCCGATAAATATACAGCCGGTTATGACCACGTTACGAATGCCGCCTGCCATTTCGCTCCCCATCACTATGCCACCATGACCTCGTTTCATCGTGCAATTGGCCACCGTAATATTTTCCGATGGCCTGGCGACTCTTCTCCCGTCTTCATCAATCCCCGATTTGATGCATAGGCAGTCATCCCCGACGTCGAAATGACAATCTGAAATCCGTACATAGGAACAGGAATCGATATCCAAGCCATCGCCGTTTGGGGCGTCATGCGGATTGCGGATCGTAACCCCATGTACCGATACGTTACTGCAATAGACCACATGTACGTTCCAAAAAGGAGAGTTCTGCAGCGTAACCCCTTCAATTCGGACATCCTCGCAATCTATGAATTGCAGCAGAGGCGGACGGAGAAACTGGGACTCCCACTCGACGATATTACTCGTGTACGAACGGAGCAGCGACTCATTAAGTACCGCCAGCTTCTGCGTGACGTCGCTCGTGATTTGGCCGCCCTGCCGCAGTACGCGATTTGCTTGCCACCATGAATCCCCCTGACCGTCGATGACTCCCTGTCCCTTGATCGTGATCTGCTTCAAGCCTCTTCCGTATAGCAACGGCGAAAACGCGAAGCACTCATAACCCGACCACCTCGTCGGAACAGGCGGATAGCAGTCGAACTCCGGCCGAAATAACAGCAAAGCGCCTGCCGCGAGCTCCAACGTCATCCGGCTCTTCAGCACGATTCTTCCAGTCAAATATCGGCCCGCCGGTATATAAACCGTTCCTCCTAGATCCGAGCAAGCCTCAACCGCTGCGGCAATGGCTTCGCTATTGTCAAAGATTCCGTCACCGATCGCGCCAAACCGGGTTATATCGAAGATCGACATGATCTACATCAGCTCCTTCATCGGTTGCTGTCCAATAAATCGCTCATCGCAGTACATGCCATAACGAAAGCGCCGACTCCGTGCAGGTCATTCCTGCTGGTGGGGCGAGTCACATAGTTCTCGTAATCGCCGGCAGATGTCCCGATGCAGATATCGGGCATGACGAGCCGCCCTTGTTCGTCCTGCTCCATGCGGCTGATTAGCCCATGATACCCGCTCCATGCTGCTTCCAAGTATTCATTACCTATGACGCCTTGCTGAATGGCTTTTGCAATGGCGTATACGAATAAGCTCGTGCATGAGGTTTCAAGCCAATTATCATCGTGATGGCCTTTATCCACCACCTGATGCCACAAGCCGGTCGACTTATCCTGATAACCGATCAGTGAATGTAGGAAATCCCGCTGAACTTCCGCCAGTTGTGTGTATGCTTCCTCATCTTTCCCCAGGTTGGACATAAATTCGGCCAAAGCCAGTCCATACCAGCCGAGCGATCTACCCCAAAACTCAGGCGAACAGCCAGTCTGCTTATCCGCCCACGGCATCTCGCGGCTTTCATCCCATGCATGGTAGAAAAGCCCGGTGCGTTCGTCTTTCATCGCTTTGCGCATGAGCCGCTCCTGCAGCAGCGCCATCTCTTTCAGCTTGTCATCGCGGTACGCGCGGGCGTACTTGAGCGCA
This sequence comes from Paenibacillus sp. J22R3, assembly GCF_056269305.1. NCBI lineage: Bacteria > Bacillati > Bacillota > Bacilli > Caryophanales > Paenibacillaceae > Paenibacillus > Paenibacillus sp. J22R3. Next base: position 612,287 of record NZ_JBWDNS010000003.1, read on the forward strand.
AATACGCCGCCCATATACAATCCGTCTAACCACATCTGATAAGGATATTTATCCTTATGCCAGAAGCCGCCCTCCTTCGTCTTGTTGAACGTGTCAAACAAGCCTCTTAGCCGGTCAGCCGCCAGTCTATACTTAGGCTTGCCTTCCCGTTCCTGCAGCCGGAACAGCAGTAAGCCAGCCTGAATGGCATCCAATTCATCACGCGCAGCGTACAAATTCCCGTATTCGTCTACCAATCCGTCAACGTAGCCTTGGATATACGCCTCGTATCTCCGTTCGTTTACTCGTTCCGTGAGCATCTCCATCCCGCATAGGAATACCCCCTGATGATAGTGCCACCGGCGTGCAGGTGGAAGCTCCTCTGACCTATAGATGTCCATAATCGAATCGCAGGCGTAGCGAGCCCATTCGATCGGCGTTCTTAAGCTTACCTCCATTTTCATCGAAGCTCCTCCGTTTGCTTGTAAAGTGATCCATCTCTGCACTCAGCCTTTCATCGAACCGAGAAGTGCTCCTTTGGCGAAGTGCTTCTGCAGGAACGGATATACGGCCAGAATCGGCAGCGTAGCCACAACGATAACGGCCATTTTGACAGCCTGGTCCGGTGGAGGAACGGCACCGTCAAGACTTGAGCTGTAATCCAGACCGCTCGCCAACACGACAATCTGGCGAAGCAGAACTTGGATGGGCCACATGCTGCTGTCATTCAAGTACAGAATCGCATTGAGGTAGGTATTCCAGTAGGTCACTGCATAAAAAAGCGAAATGGTCGCGATAGCCGGCATCGACAGCGGAAGCACAATCCTGAACAAAATGCCGAAATCGCTGCAGCCGTCCATTTTGGCCGATTCCTCTAATCCCTCCGGGATGTTCTGGAAGAAATTGCGGAGAATGATCATATTAAACGCGCTGACGGTCAGCGGTAGGACGAGAGCGGCATAAGTATCGATCAAATGCAGCTCCTTTACAACAAGAAATGTCGGAATCAGCCCGCCTTGAAACAGCATGGTAAAGACGACCAGAAACATGATCGCCCTACGACCGTCCAAATCCTTGCGAGACAAGCCATACGCCATTAAGGAAGTGATTAACATGCTAAAAGCAGTGCCGAACAGCGTGACCAACACGGAAACCGTGATCGATCGGAAAATCGTGCCCGTCGAAAAGACGAAGCGATAGGCTTCGAAGCTAATATCGCTTGGGAAAATGATGAATTTTTTGGCCGCCATCTCCGCACTAGTCGTTAACGAGCCTGCCATGACATGGAGGAACGGAAGAACGGTGGCGAGCGATATAATCATAAGCAGGATGAAATTGACGCTGCCGAACAGCCGGCTGCCGAACGTTCGATCCTGGATCATGCGGATTCCTCCCGGTTGTTCTTAGTAGATGCCATCTTCGCCGAAGCGCTTGGAAAGCTTGTTCGCGCCGATGACCATGATCAGCCCGACGATCGATTTAAACAGTCCGACCGCTGTGCTGTAACTGAATTTCCCTTGCTTTAATCCTGCCGTATACACATAGGTATCAATAATTTCCGCCACTTCGCGATTCATGGAATTGAGCAGCAAATACACATGTTCAAATCCAAGCTCCAGCACATCCCCCACCTTCAGGATGAACAAGACAATAATAACGCTGCGGACAGCCGGAAGCGTAATATGCCAAATTTGGCGAATACGACCGGCACCGTCCATTCTTGCGGCTTCGTACTGCTGCGGATCGATCGCCGCTATGGCAGCCAAATAAATGATCGTTCCCCAGCCCGCTTCGCGCCAGATCACCTGGATGATGTAAGTCGGACGAAACCATTCGGAGCTCAGAAGAAAATTTACCTTCTCTAACCCGAGCGCTCCAAAGACTGAATTCACGATGCCGCCGTCCATTGTCAGCATGACATAGCTGATGGACACAATAATGACCCATGACATAAAGTGAGGCAAATAGATGAGTGATTGAAACAGCCTCTTAAAGCCGCTGTTCCTTACTTCATTGAGCATTAAAGCCAGCAGAATCGGTACAGGAAAGTAGAACAAGAGATTGAGTCCGAACAAAATAAGCGTATTGGTCAAGATGTTCAGAAAATCAGGCTCGGTAAACAAACGGTTGAAATGCTCGAATCCGACCCATTCGCTTCCCGCGATCCCTTTAAACGGTTTAAAGTTCTGAAACGCAATAACAAGACCGAACATTGGCGCATACTTGAAAATCACGAAATAGAGCAGCCCCGGCACTATCATGACATACAGCCATATATTGCGACGAAGCCGCCTTCCGAACTCGCTTCCGGCATTTGGCGTCCGCATAGGCACCGGACGAACGGTCCATTCCCGCATCGTGCTTCTCCCTTCTGCCTGCATGGATCGAAGAGGCTGTCATTAGCGATCCGACAGCCTCTTCAGCTAGTTGACTACCCTTCCGGCTGATCCCTGTTTATTTTTGATAGACTGCGTTATATTCCTCGATAATTTGGCCTCCGCCGCGTTTCTTCCAATCCTCGATCGCTTTGTCGAAGCCGGCCTTATCGATTTTTCCGTATATATACTGGTACGTCGCATCCGTAATCAGGGTCTGGAGCTCCACGCCTTGCTCGGTAAAGGTTTGGGAGTCGAGCGCTGCGGCCGGATCCAAGATGGCGATTTTCTCGTTTTCCTTCGTGAATTGTTCCGCATGGATTCTGCCCGGGAGCGCGTAATAGCCCTCGTACATGCCGTTTGTTTCCCACTCGCCGATGAGACTGTCCTTGTAGCCCTTCACTTCCCGCTCGATCAGATCCGAATCCTCCGTTACCTTCGCTTTGCCGTCTTCGACGGTATAGTGCTTACCTTCGATTCCCCAGAACATCACGTTGGCGACTTCAGGCGTCATCAATTTATCGTAGAAACCCAGCACTTTCTTCAATTCTCCCTCGTCCTTTATACCGGATTTCGGGAACAAGACAACGTTGTTGTAACCCGGAATCGCCCAAGTGGCGAGCTCGCCGTTCGGCCCTTTGATAAGCGCCAGCGTATCGATGACAGCCGACGGAACGTTCTTGATTAAATCTTTGTTCAGACTGTCGATGTCCGACATCGCGCCGATGTACATCCCTGCTTTGCCGCTCGTGAATAGGCTGACCTGGTCCGTCTTGCTGGTTGCCGCGAAATCCTTGTTCATGGCTCCGGCATCGCGGATGGTTTTCATGAAATCCATGGCCGCCGCATACTGCGGGAACATGAAGTCAGGCTGGAGCTTCCCGTCCTGCTCGCCCCAATTATTCGGCGTCGCGTACCAAGAGGCGACCGTCTTGAAAGCGCCATAGATCAGATCGTTCCGATCCGCGAGTCCGATCGTGTTCGGTTTTCCGTCACCGTCCGGGTCTTTCTCGGTGAACGCTTTAGCCATCGCGATGACGTCGTCGACGGTCTCCGGCGTTTTCAATTGAAGCTTATCTGCCCAATCCTTGCGGTAAATAATGCCTTGGCGGGCGAGCGGTCTACCGATATAAAGCGAGAACAGCTTGCCGTCGACTTTCGTATTGTTCAGAATCAAAGGCTTTAGCTTGCTCAAATTTGGAAATTCGCTAAGCAAGGGTCCGATCTCCCAAAACTGACCGTCGCGAATCGCCCCTTTCATCTGCATAAACGTAGCTTGGTTTTTCAAATACGTGACTTGAGGAAGTGCTCCGGTAGCCATGGTCGCGTTCAACTTATCTTCATAGGTGTCCGCCGGAAAAAATTGATACGTCAGTTTCGTGTTCGTTAGCTTCTCGATTTCGTTCTTAATGGTGTCAGGCGGCGTTTGCGCAACGTTTAGCGGAAGCATGATCGTAATCTCCGTCGGCTCCTCGCTCTCAGGCGCCGATGGCTCCGTTGTTTCGCTTGTCGCAGGTTCGTTTGTGACGGCTGCTTCATTTGCTTTCGTATCGGTTCCGCTATTCGCTTCATTCACGGCGTTTCCGCCGTTATTACCACCGCATGCCGACAGCATCGTGCTGAGTACCAAAACCGTGCCAATCTGAACAAAAGTCCTTCTCTTCATCTTGCTTGACCTCCGCATCGATATGTTATTAGGAGCTGCACGTCAAACATACATGCGGTCAGTTCATTACGGATACAATCACGTCGCCACATTTCAATGCTTTGGGCCGTCTTCTGAAGAAATGATTATCGCGTCTTTCAATGACAACAAAAAATCCGCCTCACAATCGCAAGGCGGACTCCTATCGCTTCTATTCAAAATAAGATCTCGTGAACTCCTCGATCATGGCGTTGCCGCCGCTTTGCTTCCATCTGTCGACTTCCTGACCGAATCCCGCTTGATCGATTTGCCCTAAAATATAGCGATACGTCGCATCCGTGATGATTCGGTTCAGCTCCTCGCTCCGCTCATCGAACGTCGCGGATTCCAAATTCACGGTCGGATCCTTGACAATAAACTTCTCGTTATCGCTGCTGAGCTTCTCGGCAAGCGCCAGCAACGGGTCTTCCTGCGCGACTTGCAGCAGGTTCGGATTGCTCAAATCGGCGGTCATGAGCACATACATCGGCCCGACTTCATCGATACGAAGCTGCTCGCTCGCAGAGGGCAGCTGAACCTGCTTGCCCTGCAGCTTGTAATGCCTGCCCTCTACGCCAAATTTCATCAAATTCGCAACGTCGGCTTCCATGGATCGGTCGAAGAATGTGAGCACCTGCTTGAGCTCATCCTCCGATTTGATCGCGCTTTTCGAAAACAGGAACAGCCCGTTGAAATTCGGGATGGACCACACCTTGTACCCTTGCGGGCCTTCGATCCGGTTGACGACCGTAAACCTCGCATCATTATTGAACTGCTTCGCTTCATTGGACAGCCGCTGTACATCCGTCATGCTCCCGATGTAGACGCCGGCCGTACCTTGTATAAGGAGATTCCGCTGAATGTCTTTGCTCGTAACGGCAAAGTCCTGATTCATGAGCTTCTCGTCGTACAGCTTCTTCATGAAGTTCATCGTGTCCATATAAGGCGCCGTCTCGAATTCGGGCACCATAAGGTGATCGGCTGCAACCCAATTGTTTGGTGTGCCGAAATAAGAACTGAGCGTCTTGAATGCACCGAAAACGAGATCGTTTCGGTCGGTTAATCCGATCGTATCGTTCTTGCCGTTGCGGTCGGGATCCCCATACGTAAACTGCTTCAATACGTCATAGAGCTGATCGAGCGATCGTGGTGGGGCAAGCTTCACATTCTCGAGCCAATCCTCTCGAATAATAACACCTTGCCGCGAGGACGGGCGTTCCGTGTACAAACCGTATATTTTACCGTCAACCGCAGTCTGATCAAGAATATCGCCATTCAGCCGTCTCAAGTTCGGAAACGCATCCAAATAAGGGCCGATTTCCCAAAACATATCGGAACGAATCGCGCTTTTTAACAAGAAATAATCGGTATACTTGACGAACGTCGCTTTCTTCAGGGAATTCATCGTCAAGGCAGCATTCATTTTATCGGAATAAATCTCGTCGCGAACCCAATCGATAACGAGCTTCGTGCCGGTCATGTCTTCTATTTGCTGAACAAGAGAGGCCTCAGGTCCTTGCGGAAAATGTAGTGGCACCATAATGGTAATGACAGGTCTGGAATCGCCCGCTTCAATCGCATTCGAACGAAATGATTTGGAGCATGAAGCAAGCGCAAGCGCTGTAATCAGGAGAATAACCGTTTTGATGGTTCTGCTCATAAGGCCGGATAAACGACAACGCAACAAATCAATTCCCCCCGAATCTGCAATAATGATTACTCTAGGCTTTAATGATTATTGTCCATGTACTTAGGGATAGCCTACAATGGTGGTATAACATTGATAAGGTGATGGCTCTTGATGCGCTCATTCAGTTTTCTGACCAAATTAACCTTTTTCTGTTTTTTGCTAAGCACATTGCCAGTTTTGTTCATCGGTATCTTCTCGTATGTAACTTCGTCAAATGAAATACAAAAAGATGTAAACAAAGGAAAAATCCAGCTTCTCGAGCAAATTAATGCCAATGTAGAGCAAATTCTCACGACTGTCAACCATACGCTTAACCAAGTCATTAACTCCGCCGTGCTCAAAAACGCAATGAACAGCTCCTTAACTGTAAGCGATTTCAATCTTTATGGCAATCTGCGAGACGAGCTACTGCACATGCAGTCGTTTGATACCAAACTGGAAGATGTGGTCTTAATAAACAAGCGCCATAATTGGATGATTAAAAATTCCGGCTTGTATCGATTCGATCGATATGCCTTCCATGATCAGCTCGATGGTCTGATTGAAGCTAGATCCGATACGGCATGGGTCATGAATCCGTCCCATTTGTTTTACAGCGAGGAAAGTGCCGAAAGCGCGATGTGCACGTACAGCGTTAGCCTGATTAAGAAGCTGCCTGTAACCGAGCCAAATCCTTATGGGATTATCATGGCAAACATTCCAACCTGCAGTTTGCAGTCGCTTCTTCAACATGCACCGGATCTGTCGGACATAACGTTGATTATCGACGATCAGCACCGCATCATTGTCCACCCTGACCGCGATTTCATCGGAAAGCCCTTGTCGGCCATCGGATTCGATCAAGAAAGCAAGCTTAACGAGCAAATCGGTCAATTCTTGTCGGATATCGATCATCAATCGTTTTCCGTTACCTATTACAAATCGCCGACTAACGGCTGGATCTATATGTCTATCACTTCCATAGCCAGCCTGACGAAAGAGTCTAAAAAAATCGGCATGTATACCGTTGCGGTTTGCGCGTTTATGCTGCTCATTACGATGCTGCTCGCATGGCTGGGATCACGGCGCATGTACTCGCCTATCGAAAGGCTTCTGAAACAAATAGACCTGCGCAAGCCCGATATCCGTCAGAATCGGACGAACGAATTCCAGGCGATCGGTGAACAAATTCGGCAATTGGCTCAATCTAAAACAAGGCTCGAAAGCGAGCTCCACCAGCATCTCAAGCAGGTACGCACGTTCTTCTTGGCTAAAGCTTTCCAGGGGAATGTGAAGCGAAGCGATCTCGTAGTGCAATTGGAGCGGTTCGGATTCAGTGCTCAGCTTGAAAAATGGAATTCGATGGCAGTCGTGACTCTTCAAATCGATTCGCTGGACGAAACCAGATACGGCAAACAAGACATCGAGCTGCTGCTCTTTGCCGTCCAGAATATGATCGAAGAGCTCATACCGCCCGAGAATCGGCTTGTTTCATTGACGATCGATCACACGGTCGTCACGCTGTTCGGCAGCGCAGCTGCAGAAATCGAGGACTTTAAAACCTCCCTATTTATGTTGACTGAACAATTGCAGCAGCAGATTCAAAGCTTCCTTCATCTGACGGTCAGCATCGGCATCAGTCTTCCATTCCATGAAATCGGGCTCCTTCCTGCCGCCTATCAAGAAGGCTTGGATGCACTGAAATACCGGCTAAAACTCGGTGAAGGCATCGTTATCCAATATGAGCACGTAAATGCAGGGAAGCATTACTTTATCAGGAGCTACCCGAGCCAATTGGAAAACGACCTCATTGATGCCATCAAATTAGCCGAGAAAGAGAAAGCGAAGGAGATCCTTCAAGCTTTCCTGTCTCCCGTCTTCTCCGTGAAGATGTCACCGCAGGAGTATCATTTCCCCTTGGTGCGCCTCTTGAATAGCTTGCTGGTCGTTAAGCAGGAGTCAGGGATAAGCATGAATCAGATTGGCTCCGGCCGGAGCTCGTTATTTGAGGAGCTATTCGAATTGAATACCGTGCCGGAAATCGAGGATTGGTTCTGGACGCGCATCATCTTCCCCATGGTGCGTATTTTCAGAGACCGGCAGGATGCCCAATACTCCAACATTTCGGAGAAGATCATTGATCTGATACATCGTCATTACGATACCGATCTATCGCTGGAGGAATGCGCCGCGAAGCTAAATTACAATTCCAATTATTTAAGCAGCGTTTTCCGCAAGGAAACGAATAGCTCCTTTAGCGAATATTTGGCGACATACCGGTTCAGCATGGCCAAAAAATGGCTAAGAGAGAGCGATATTCCCGTGAAAGACATTGCTGCCAGGCTGCGCTACAACAATCCGCAGAACTTTATCCGTTCCTTCCGCAAGTTAGAAGGCATTACCCCCGGCCAATACCGGGATCGCCATACCGCTTCATGACAGCTGAATAAAACAATAAGGAGCAGTTGCCGCGGCAAGCCCGGTCAAACGTTTACTAGAAATAAATAGAGCTCAAATGACAAGAAGGGTGCCAATCCTAGCTGGATTGGCACCCTTTCCGCTGTTTCTACATTATTTAAAAATCAAGACTTTGCCGACTGTGCCATCCGCACTTTCGCCCACCACACGGAACTTTAATCCGTTAGCTGGAATGTTACGTCCGGCATCGATTAGACCAGGGTTCGAGAAGTTCTCATGGTCATCAAACAATGGGTTGCGAGCAGTATAATTATCTTTCATCGTAATACCTAAAAGGTTTTTGTAATCCAAGAACATGGCATTTGTTTTATTCAATCCAAATGCTGCGTCATGAACTTGGTAACGAGAAGAAGCAACCGCTTTATCGCTCCAGTTCATTGCACGCTGATCCGCATCGACAACGCCCAGGAATCCGTCACCGGGGTGAGCGCCTGTCCAGTTATTGTCAAAGGTTTCATCCACATACCAAACCACTAGACCTGGGTCATAACTCATAAGGCTTGCGCCGCGACGGATGTGCCCTAAAGCCGCATCCACCCCGTTATGGGATCTCCATTCTAATAGATAGTAATTTGTAGAGAAGTAGGTTCCTTTGTCTTTGGCGAATCCTTGTAACGTAAACGCTGAATTTCCTTCTGCATTATCCGATAAAATCGGTTGGCCGTCAGATGTGAGTTGAATATCGTCCACATAGAATCCGCGTTGAGCGACATAAGGATCTGTCCAATAGTTAAACTTAATGCTCACTTGTTTTCCTGCATAGGCACTTAAATCAAATGCAGCCGGTACCCACCCGTTTGATACCCCCGTAATCCCGTGACCTGGATTTTGGTTGTTCGGGTTGCTGTCCTTCGTGATGTTTCCCGGAACGGAAGTCCAGACGCTAGTCCCTTCTTCTTTCACTTGAACAGACGCATAATCCCAATCTTCTTCAATGTCGTACCAAGCTTGGAACGTTAAAGCCGGATGCGCAGCATTGGTCAGGTTAACCGTTGCTATCATTGAATGGTCGATGTCATTTCCTGAACCACTATAATATTCATAGGTTCCGCTCGTTGGAACGTTCACGTGATTTTCTTTATCCTGTAAATCCACGCGTACCGCGTCATGGTTGGTTCCTTTAGTGGAAGCTTCATCCAATAAAACGGTTGTTCCCGCGCTCGTTACATCATTTGCATGGATAGTGGTTCCGCTAAGCCAGTTTCCACCGTGTAAATGCTGCAGCATTTCTTTATCATACGGGCTGAATCCAGATGGCTCTGTACCTGGAACGGCTCCTGCCCAGCTTCCTGCCGACATGATGGACCAATATGCAACCGGTTCACCGGCACCGGTGTATTGCGTGTCATATTCATCCGGAAGGCCCAAATCGTGACCATATTCATGAGCGAAAACGCCAGCAGCCCCGTCTTCCGGTTCAATCGTGTAATCCCAAGCGCCTAACAATCCACCAAAACGATTGCTATTGGATTTTCCGCCCGGAACCGCAACTGGACCCGCAGCAAGTTTCGAGCGGTGTGACCAAATCGCATCCAAGCTTAAACTTCCGCCGCCCGCTTCTTCGCCTACCCCGGAATGAATGACCATTAAGTGGTCAATGATGCCGTCCGGTTCATTGTAAATGCCGTTTCCGTTGTAATCGTCGCGGTCCCATACATCATAGTCGGCTAAGTTAATGGATGGATCTTGAGCTGCTTTTTTAAGCGCTTCTTTTACCAAGCCCCTGGCGTTAATATCGTCGCCATCCGGCGTTGGATAGTTCGCTCCGTAGTACGCGGCTGGATAATTGGCTGTGTACCAGCCCGCTACCGTTCCTTCAACGGTATAGCTTCCGCCCGACTGGGCTTCATAATATTGCTTCATGGAAATCATCTTTTTACCATTTGGCCCTATATAGCCGTTCGGGCCGAAAATCATAGTTTGAAAATGATCATGGGTGTAATCTTCATAAAACATATCCGTTTCTTCTTTGGTAATGGAGCTTTTCGGGTAATTCGGAAAATCGATCGCTAATACGAGCACTTTATCCGTACGGACACCGCCGTTATAGGCTTCTGCTTCAACAGAGTCGATCGTCGATTTTTTGGCTTGCCCTAATTTATTACCCTTGCCATTCACCAATCCATTAGCGTTTGAATGCGATTTGTCTTTCAACACTTCCAGAACATCGGAGTCGAACCCTTTTGGTTTTGCTGCTTGATTTTTCGCTTTCAAAAAAGCCGTCAACGCTTGTTCGGCTTCCGCGGGACTTGCATCCTTTCCGATCTTTCCTTGCTTTTTTAGCATCTCAATCAGTCTTTCGTCATTGGCCACTCCTAAATCAGTCGTTGCCCATTCCCGAATTGCTGCACTTGCTGCCTGTTTATCCGCATGAGTACCAACGTTAAATAAAGTGCTCGCCACAATGGCACTGGCGGAGATACCCGATAGCAATTTCCATCCTGTTTTGGGCAATTCTTTTACCCCCTGGTTATATGAAATAGACTGCAAGGTTAGTATACAGTAGACGTATTGTAGAAAAATGCTGTGTGATGTCGAATAAAATTCCCCCCAATTATGCTTCACCGTAACTGCTCCATTGGTGAAACTCCCTATAAAACGAACAAATTATCTTAGAAAGACAAACGAATTCCCCCAACCTATTCCTTTGAATTTATGTCTCCGGGCGGAAGACGAAGCAATCAAAATGTGGTGGATGCGATTGATGCATGTTTGTTCAAGCCTCAAGAACTATCGTATTGGGACTAGGCCCAATATAAAATGCGTGTTGCAGACAAGTAGGGTAGGTGGTGGTAGGTGGTAGGTGGTAGGTGGTAGGTGGTAGGTGGTAGGTGGTAGGTGGGGTAGCTAGTAGTAGTAACACTACCTCCTAATCTAATGTAGCCCCCCTCCCAACATGTACCAAATTACATATAGACACACGAACAAGCGTTCGCTTATAATAGAGAAGCGATGAATGGCTTGCAAGGGCGGTCGGCTAGTCTCCCGGAAGGGAGGTGACGCCATGGAGGTTCAAGACGCGATCACGCTGATGTTTACGTTCGGCATGTTTATTCTCGCGCTGCTCAATTACCTCAAAAAAAAATAGACCGCCCTCTCGCGAAGGAATGCGGTCTACTCTATAATCTCATATCCTGATACAGCCTTCCGCCCTTAAAAGCGGTTAATCGCGCCGGGAGTCGGTTGCCGCCGACTCTCTTTGCCTGTTTATGTTTCTTTGCCAATATAATACCATATTCGCTCGGGGGTTGAACATATGCATTTCGTAAAACAGACTGTCAATTGAACAAATTGAATCGTTATTGACTTCTCGGCTTCGCCGCTTCTAACAATGCTTGTCCTTCCTTCTGCACAGCAGCGATACAGGCGTCTACACTCTTCTCGCCATTAACGGCAGCTTTCACTTCACGATCTTGAAGCTGCTGAAACAGTTCTAAGAATTTAGGATCATACCCTTCGAGCGAATAACTCTGATCGATGCTGGGAAGCGTCTCGTACAGCTCTGCCAGCACGGGATTATGATCGTAGCTCATGTAGGACCTGCGCGTTGGCATACTGTACGCGTCCTGAATACCGGATTTGGCCTTTGCCACATAATCACTCAGCATGAACTCGATGATTTGCCACGCAGCATCGGCATTTCGCGCACCTGCCGGTATCGCCATATAATCATATACCGCTAAATGAACAGATCTGCTCGTATCAATGGAACTAACCGGCGGCGTAACCATGCCTGTTTCAAACTTCATCCCTTTGATGCCGTTATAACTACCGATGGTCATCGCAGACTTGCCTTGCTTAAACAAATCCGCTTCATTCACGGCTTCCTCATCGAAAGTCAACGTACCGCCAACCATGTCTCCTTTGACATCCTGCATCATGAAAGTGCCATTCTTATAGAGATTTACGACAGTCGCGAATAGATTGCGCCAAGCAGGCGTGTCCACGGTTACTTTACCGGTTCGATAATTGTAGGCCTGGAGCCCTTCCGAGCTAGACAGACTGAGAAGCAGACTGTTCGGCATACTGCTGAACGGCTGATGATAGCCGACAATCCCATCCTTGCGGCTTCCTGCTTTCGCAAATTGGCTGGCCAGCTGCATCACATCCATGATAGTCATCCCGTTTCGAGGCAAATCAACCATGTATTTATTAAACAAATCCGCGTTGTAATAGAGAACTGAAGCTTGGAAGGAAGCAGCTAAGGCATATAGATTTCCGCCTCCTTCGCGTTTGATTTTATCGATCATCCCGGGATAGAAGTCATCTGGTTTCATCCCACTTGCTTGCAGCCGTACCGACAGATCCTCCAGTAAGCCATGTTCCGCCAATCCGGGATATTTGCCTGAATAGCCGAGCAGAACAAGGTCCGGCTTCTCTTGCTTCAGCTTCTTCTCGTACTGCTCAGCCGATATTGGCTTATAATTCGGCTCCATCTCGATGAGCTCAACCTGGAAATTCGGGAAAGCAGCAGTTACAAAATCCCCAATTGTAAAGTTATAGCTGCTCTTGGTAGACAGCGCAATACGAATGACCTCTTTCTCGTTGCCGGCCGCCCGTTTATCCGCCATACAGCCGCTTAGTAGGAAGCTAATCACCAGAACGCTGATGAAACCCACGTATGAAGGGCGACGTACTCGACTACTCATGAGTCTGATCACCCTTTCCGGCTAGCCTCATTTCCAATGTGTTCTGCCATTCGTCAAGCGCTGCATCGACAGACTTCGTTCCTTTCACAACGGCTTCCATCTGTTCGCCGCCAGATGTGTATATGGCAGCATCTAACTCTCCCTTCGCTCGATTGTCGAAAGCAACTCTGTACTCCTCGGCTGCCTTTCCCGCATCAACGTTATTCTCATAGAATGCTTTCCAGTGCTTGCTTTCCTTATCATCCATGCCCAATTGATCAGCCAACAAAGTGCTGAATAGCTGCGCATTCTCAAGCCCACTACGCCATGTTCCGCCTATAATGAACGAAATCAACTCCCAGACCGCATCCTCTTGGGTTGAAGCAGCGTTGATTGCATATACGGTATTTGTGCCCAAGAATGACAATTGGTTTGTGGCGGATGCGTCCACGTGCAGCGGAACTGTCGACCAGTTCACTTTCATGACTCCCTCAAACGCATAATTCTCCAAGTTCGAATAGAAATAGCTCGGCGCGATCATCATGGCTATTTTGCCTTGAGCAAACGCGTCATTCTTGCCCATATCCTCCATCGTAATGCCGTTCTTGCCATATTCTATCGGCTTCTGCTGCATGATCCAACCTTCCTGATATCCGGCCGCGACCGATTGCCAAATCTGCTTCCATGCCTCGGAATTGACAGTGGCCTCCGTCTTGCCCTCATTACTCTTACTTAAGGTTTGCAGCCCGGATACTTGTCCGAAGAATTTCGTCAGCGCAAATTTATTGTCACGATCGAATGACCCGAGACCGCTAATCCCTGTACCTTGGAACCGTTTGGCAAGCTGCAAAATCTCCTCCGGCGAAACCTCGCCCTCAGGCAGCGGAATCCCCTGCTTCGCAAAAGCATCTTCATTAATATACAGCGCCGTAGAATTAAAATCCGACGGTACCCCATATAACTCGCCGCTTCCGCCCAGCTGCCGCAGCAGTTCAACAATTGGCGCATAGAGGGCACCAAGCTCAAATTTCCGTTCTTTCACAATCGTATCCAGAGACTTAAGTTTCCCGTCTGCCGCCAGCTCCCTAAACAACTTCAACGGAAGCTGCAGCATGTCCGGCTGCTCCTTATCCATCCAAGCTTTAAACATTTCGGGATCATTATATAAATCTCTAGGCGCATCGACCGTATTCAGCTTCACGGAAGGGTGACGAATAATAAACGGCCGCTTAATCTGATATTCGATGCTGCCATCCTGTGCAAACTGATGGATCTTAAGCGTATATTCCCGGTCTCTCAGCGGATCACCGCGCAGCCCCGCCGGAATACTCTCGTTCGTATCGGGTTTCAGCATCGCCATCACATCATCGCGGAACCACCAGCCACAGCCCAGCAACAATACGATGCTCATGAATGCTGCAACCGCGCGATATGGCGACCTTCTTTTCTCATTTTGCATATGAATGCGCTCCCTCACTTTATGCTCCAGTTCTGAGGTGAACCCATTCTTCACGGGAGGTTTCCCCGCAAGCTTATGCTCCCAGCTGTTTAACGGTTCTTTCATGTCCATTCTTCCTCCCCAGTCCACTTCGCTTCTTGGGTAAGACTGCGATTAACCGCAGCTCGCGCACGATGAAGTCTCGACTTCACCGTACCGACCGATACGTGGAGCATGTCCGCCATTTCTTGCATCGAAAGTCCATAATGACTGTTCATCAGCAGCACTTCCCTCAGCTTCTGCGGCAGCTTCAAGACAACCGCCCAAATCTCCTCGGTCATCAGTTTATCGAAGCTTTCCCGCTCCGCCGAAGGCGAAGTTTGCTCTTGTGGACGGACGATCCCTCCGAAGAAGGTCACACGTCTGATCCATGCCGACCGCAGCACGTCGCGCGCCGTGTTGCGAGTAATGGCCAGCAGCCAGGTTTTGATCGACGATTGCCCGCGGAACTCGTAGAGCTGTTGAAACACCTTCACGAATACATCTTGGGAAATATCATCGGCCAGCTCTCTGGAACGTGTGTAGAAGAAAGCGAAATTCCAAACGTCTTTACCGTACGCCGCCATAAGCTCATTCAGCACCGCATGCCGGTCTAATCCGCCTGTTACATGCTTCAAGTAATCAAACTGCAAGTCGTTCACCTCATCAAGTAGACGATAGAGTGCCGGAAAGGTTCCCTATCATGGATAATTATTCTATTGCTTTGCGTAAAAAGGAAGAATTTACAAGCCCAGAATCATACTTCATACTATACTTGTAGAATACTACCAAATCCAAATCCAATTGCAAGACATACCATCTCCATGGAGGTTTAATATGGAAGCTCTATTAGTAGACAAGCCCGTCATGAAATTCATTGGATTAGCGAAATCTATGATGAACGCAATCATGGTCCGGAATCCGAGGAATCCATCACAGATATTTGTTTTCCTGTTCGAAAGCTACAATAGCCGAAAACAGAGCCTTACGAATTGAAAAAGAGCCCCGAGCGGCAGAGCTGTTTCCAGCTTCCATTCTCGAGGCTTTTTGCAATTATACATGATTACCCGCTATTAAGCCGTTTCCCCGACTTGACCCGCCGGCCCTACCTTCTTGCGCGTAACACTCTTCCTTCCGTCAATGCTTACCGGTACATCGCCATCGACCGTAACGCGGCGAACAACACGGTGCTGATCGCCATAATCGTTGACTGCATAATGCTGCGTCGCCCGGTTATCCCAGATGACAACATCGCCTTCTGCCCAGCGCCAGCGAACGGTGTTCTCCAGTTTAGTAATATGATTTTGCAGCAGCGAGAACAGTTGAGCCGAGTCTGTGGAAGACAATCCGAGGATCCGCTTCACAAAATGGCCCAAAACCAGCGTCCGCTCCCCTGTCTCCGGATGCACACGTACGAGCGGATGCTCCGTTTCGTATAAAGTAGATACGAATACTTCGCGATATCTCGTCTCCGCCGCTTCATCTGTAGGTCTGCTCCGATACGCAGCATAGTCATATTCATTGGAGTGTACCGCCCACAAGCCGTCGACCAGCTTCTGCAGCTCGGCAGGCAAATTGTCGTAGGCTGCGGCGGTATTCGCCCAGACGGTATCGCCACCAGCCTCCGGCACGACAACTGCCCGCAGAATGGAGGCCTGCGGATAAGCATCCACGAAAGTAACGTCCGTATGCCAGGAATCGGCACGACCGCCGTGATTGGAATTAAGCTCCAATACATAGTCGGTTCCTTGCTTGTTCGGCACCGTCGGATGAGATACCGGATCGCCAAGCAATTGGGCAAAAGCTTCCTGCCCTGCATCATCAAGGTGAGTTTGACCGCGGAAGAAAACAACCTTATGCTTCAGCAGCGCTTCTCTAATGAAGCTAACCGTTTCTTCATTTAAACTGGAAGAGAGTTTAACCCCTCTAATCTCTGCGCCGATTCTACCTGCTACCGGACGAACCTCGAATGCTTGACCAATCGTTTCATTTTGTTCTACTTTGCTCATGGTATTGCCTCCTTGGATTTGTTTTTACCTCAATTGTTCCTTCATTTGTTCTTTCATCTATGTGGTTAGTTCCTTGCTGCCAATGGAGATGGAGCCTGTGTCCCATACCGATTAACCGGTCGCCCGAGGCCAAAATGTTCCCGCAATGTCCGCCCTTGATACGCCGTCCGGAACAGCCCCCTGCGCTGCAGCTCCGGTACGACCTGCGAAGCAAATTCCTCCAGCCCCGCCGGCAAGTACGGCGGCATGACATTGAAGCCGTCGCTCCCGCCCTGCGTGAACCAGGCTTCCAGCTCATCCGCAACCTGCACCGCGGTGCCTGCGAATACGCGGTGTCCGCGTCCTCCGGCCAGCCGGTGAATCAGCTGGCGAATCGTCAGCCGCTCACGCGTCGCAAGATCAGCTACCAGCTGGAATCTGCTTTTGTTCCCGTTAATATCGCCGACGTTCGGCAGTTCAGGCAGCGGCCCGTCTAGCGGGTAGGTGAACAAATCGAGGCCCAGCAAGTTCGAGAGCTGATTGAGTCCATACTCGGGAACCGTCAGCTCATTAAGCTGCTGCTCCTTCTCCTTCGCTTCGGACTCCGTTGCGCCAATGACCGCGCAGATGCCGGGTAAGATCTTAAGCTCATCCGGATTTCTTCCATACCTGGCTGCGCGTGCTTTCACATCGCTGTAGAACTGCTGCGCTTCGACCAAAGTCTGCTGCGCCGTGAAGATCGCCTCCGCATATTGCGCCGCAAATTCCTTGCCGTCCTCCGAGGAGCCGGCCTGCACCAGAACCGGATGACCCTGCGGCGATCTCGGAATATTCAGCGGTCCGCGCACCTTGAACGCATCGCCGGCATGGTTGATGCTCCGCACCTTCTCCGGCTGCGCGAATACCCCGGCCTCGCGGTCAATGACGATTGCATCATCCTCCCAGCTGTCCCACAGACTCGTCGTCACCTCAAGGAATTCTTTGGCGCGCTCATACCGCTTGTGATGCTCCAGATGCTTATCGCGACTGAAGTTGCTTGCCTCAAACTCGCTGCCGGAGGTCACAATGTTCCAGCCCGCGCGGCCTTTGCTGATATGATCCAGCGAAGCGAATTTGCGAGCGACATGGAATGGCTCGTTGTAGGTCGTCGATACGGTGCCGATCAAACCGATCTGCTCCGTGACCGCAGCCAGCGCGGACAACAGCGTGAACGGCTCCAGCCCGACAAAAGCACCGTGCTTGATGTTATTGCTCACCGCCAGACCGTCTGCCAGGAACAGCGAATCAAACTTAGCCTGCTCGGCGATTCGCGCTATTCGCTGAAAATACGCAATATCCGTAATGTTCTGCGGCTCCGTCCCGGGATGCCTCCATGCCGCCTCATGATGGCCGGCATTCATAATGAATACATTCAAATTCATCTGTTTCTTCTGTTTGTTGCCCATCGCTTCTCCACGCACCTTTCCTCATTCGAGAACTCATTGGTCGCCGTAGGTCTGTCTCCACGACGTTAGCTTCCGCTCGATGTACAAGATGACATAGTTGAGAATCAAGCCGATGACGGAGATGGACGCAATACCGGCGTACATCTCAGGGATTTGAAAGCTAAACTGCGTATATTGAATGAGATAACCAAGGCCCGACTTCGCCCCCACCATCTCAGCCGCAACAAGCACAAGAATGGAGGCCGCCCCAGACTGACGGATACCGATAAAGATCGTAGGGATAGCAGCGGGAATAATGACTTTGCGAAAGAGTGCAACAGAGGAGAGTCCCATCGATTTGGCGGATTTGATCAAGAGTGGATCGACGTTCTTCACCCCGCTGATCGTATTGAGCAGCAGTGGAAAGAAGCAGGCATAGAAGACAATGGAGATTTTCGACGTTTCTCCGAGTCCAAGCAGCAGGATAAAAACCGGAAGAATCGCAAGCGGCGCCGTATTGCGCATCACCTCAAGCAGGGGATTCAGGTACGCGGCAACCGGCTTCCACCAGCCAATCGCAAGCCCGATCGGCACGCTCACGAGAAGCGCCAGCAGGAATCCGCCTAATGATCGGGTCAAGCTTGCTTCGGTGTGGGCAGCCAAATCGCCGGATAACAGCAGCCCCCACCACGCCTTAAGCACTTCGGACAACGGCGGGAAGAAGGTGCTGTCTACCAATCCGCTGCGGGGGGCGAGCTCCCATAGGACGAGAAAAGCAACGATGACAACAAGGTTGCGAAACCATTTCCGCGCGTGAACACCAGCAGCTTGAAGCGCGGCGCTGCCCGGCTGTTCCGCCGGAGTTTGAGCCGTTTCGGTTTCGTAGCGCGCCAGAGCTTTACCGTTTCCTGTCGTTACGTTAGCCATCGCCAGCCACTCCTTTGTTCATCGATTTCTTGACGCTTCCTGCAACGAGGCTCTTGTTCTTCTCCTGCTCCTGCGCCCTAGACACCTCATCCTTGAGCAAATCCCAGATCTGATGCCGAATGCGCACAAACTCCGGATTAGATCGCAGATCCTCTTCCGTTGTACGAGACTGGAACGGAACGTCGATGATTTGCTTGATTCTGCCCGGCCTTGAAGTCATAACCGCAACACGCTGCCCGAGATAAACGGCCTCTTCAATCCCATGCGTGATGAAAATAATCGTCTTCTTCGTCGCTTCCCAGATGCGGAGCAGCTCGGTTTGGAGGGTTTCACGCGTCTGCGCATCGAGCGCCGCGAAAGGTTCATCCATGAGCAGCACCTCGGGATCGTAAGCGAGGCTGCGAGCAATGGCGATCCGCTGCTTCATGCCGCCGGACAGCTCATGGGGATACCGATTCTCGAAGCCGGCCAAGCCGACGAGATAGATGTACTTGCGGGCGATCTCTCTGCGTTCTTTACGCGGAACGCCTTTGGTCTCCAGTCCGAATTCCACATTGGCGAGTGCTGTTTTCCAAGGGAATAATGCATATTGTTGAAAAACGATTCCGCGCTCCAGATTGGGCCCTTTAATCGGTTTGCCGTCCATTAGAATCTGCCCGCTGTTCGGTGTCGTCAGTCCGGCAAGCAGATCCAGCAGCGTTGATTTCCCGCAGCCGCTCGGGCCGACAATGACCATAAACTCGCCTTGCTTAACTTCCAAATTAATATTCTGCAGCGCCGATACCGGCTGCAGATCTGCCTTCAGATGGGATAGATTACGCTGAATCCGAAACGACTTGTGTACGTTCCGGAGGCTGATTTTGGCATCCATGCTCCTCATGCTCCTTTCCTGATTCGCGATTATTTCGTTTCACCCTGATAGGGATTGAACTGATTCGTATAGAGATCTTTTGCCGTCAGCTCCCCTTCCTTCAGGTTACCTTCGGCTATTAGCCATTTAATCCAAGTGTCAAACTCCTTGTCGGCGATCAGTCCGCCTGTGCCGGCTACCCCCGTGCTCTTCCAGAACTTGATCGCGCCTGTGTCTTCCTTCCGGCCGCGTTTGTTGATAATGTCCTCGAACTTGGCAACGACTTCCTCGCGCGGTGTTGTTCGTGCCCACTCGATGGCTTTGGCAGTAGCTTCCACAAACTTCTTGGCCGCGTTCGGATTATTCTTAATGAACTTATCCGTCATTACATAGCTGCCTGCGCTGAATGTCCCGAACAAATCCTTATCCTTGAACAGCGGATGAATGCCTCCGCGTTCTTCCGCTTTATCCCTCAAAGTGCCGCCCAGAGCAGCAACATCGATTTGATTCGCGCGAAGCGTCTGTTCCGTTGTGACCGGCGGAACGACCACGAGCGTCACTTGCTTGATCTCATCTGCAGTCAGCCCGCCTCTGTGCAAATACTCCTTGATGACAAATTCATGGTGTGCGCCAAGCGTGTTCACCGCGATCTTCTTGCCGATCAGATCCTTTGCCGTCTTAATTGGGCTGCCATCAAGGACGTAGTACCCCGTCCAAGTTGCATCATCCACACCATAGTAGGAGATCACGGACTTAATCGGCGCTTTGGCAGCCAGCAGCTTGACGATGGCGCCGTTGAATGCGCCGCCGTAGTCGGTATCGCCGGTCACGACGGACTGAATATCCTGCGGACCGCTGATCGTATTGCCGATATAGTTCAGCTTCAGCGGGGCGAGATAACCGAGATCCTCCGCTAATTCGGGGAAGGTTACAGCGCCGACCGACCCTTGGTATCGGAGCTCCGAGACCTCTGGTTCTCCGTCACTTTTCTTGCCAGTTGCACTGGCATCCTTCTCGTTACACCCGGTCAATACCAGGGATGTAGCGATGAGCAGCGTGAATGCGGTTAAGGCTGATTTCCTTACAAAATGCGGTTTCATGGGCAACCCTCCATCGGAATTTAATCAGAATCACAGGAAAATGTGATAAAAAAAAGAGACGCACTCATCTCTCGATGATTGGTCCCTCTCCGGCAATCCGGTGGATTAAAATATTCTTTTCCTATCGATTTACTATGATTTATACATGATAATACCTGCTGACCCTTTCGGTGTCAACAAGTATTAGGTAAATTTTTCTTTAAGCCGATATGCTCGTTGCTGCCGACTCAGGAGCCTGCTGCTTGAAAAGCGGCACCAGCGACAGCACTCCGGCAAGCATTAATAAGCCGGACAACGTATAAATCGTGGTAAGCGGAAGGATCGTCTTCAGCGGTCCGGCCAATGCCATCATGAGCACCATTGCTCCCATGTACATCGGACCTAGTGTGCCGCTGACGCGTCCGATAAATTCAGGCTTTGACCATTTAAGCATAATGGTATTGATCGAGATATGGACCATTGGGAAAATCATGCCCATAATCAACTGCATACTCAGCGTAAACGGTACGTTCACGGAATAACCAACACAGACAGTACCGATCGCGCTTACGCCTAAGGCGAGCGCCAGCATCTTAACCGGAGACATTTTCTTCGAAATGACCGTAATAAATGCACCGCCAATTAGCATGCCAATCCCGCTCAGCATGAGCACATATTGCAGAAATTCCTTCGGCTGCCCGAGTCGTTCCGTCACGACAAACAGCCCCAGCGTTTGCGCAATACCGCCCGATAAGCCTGCCAGTGCAAAGGTGATACACATCTTCCGAAGTACGCGGCTGCTCCACACATAGCGAAGTCCTTCCTTCATTTCCGTCATGACGGAGGTTGGCTTCGCTCCGGGATCGCGCTGCGTGCTCGCTTTATCTTGCGGGAGTCGGAACAGGATAAGTGCGGATAACAAACTTGCTACCCCCATAACGCCAATGGAGACATGAATGCCGAAGTTTTGGTAAACGATTGTTCCTACGGATGGCCCGGCGATTAAGAACACCGCCATAAGCGTTTGGAAGATTCCCATCGCGCTTTGCAGTTGCTCCTGTGGTACATACTGCTTGAACAGCTTCATCGATGAAGGTGCCGAGAATTGCGACAACGTCGCGGATAAGAAGGTGGCCAAATAAACGGCGGCCCATGATTCATACACAAGTGCGACCAGCACCAGCACGACGGATGCGGCCGACATGAAATCACACCAAATCATCGTTCGTTTCGGAAGCCAGCGGTCCGCGAAGGTGCCTCCAATAAAGGCGAATAGGAAAATCGGTGAGAACTCCGCAACGGAGATCAGAGATACAGCAATGGGATCGTTGTTCGTTTGATCGGTCACATAGAGTAGGATGGCAAAGTTTCGCACCCATATTCCAATTTGCAGCATAATATTCGACATGAGGATCGTTTGAAAAAAGCGGTTCCGCAGCAGCGGCGTTTGGGCTGTTGTACCTTCGGGTGCCACTTGGTTAGTATTCATTTCGTACCTAACTCCTTATTCGGTTCTATTTGGGCGGACGGTTGTAACCGTTCGGTTCGTATGGCTGTAATTCATCAAGCCACTTCTTCTCCAGCCGCTTGAGGGAATCACGGTAGTTCATTAAGGCATTGCGATCGACGATTTCCGTGCCGGGAATGAGCGTATCTTTGTAGTCATTACGCACCTCTTCGCCAAGACTGAGCTGCTCCAATACCTCATATCTGAAGTCTGCGCCTGCTTGTGCTCTGTACTCCTCTTGTAGAGCAGTATTCATATGACCGTTCATGTCGAGCGAGAACTTCTGGCGCGTCCATGCCGAGTCTAGTGTCGGTGATGAGGCGATATAACGTTTGCCATTCCGATCATTGATGATTTGAAACACGCCCATCGCGCGCTGCTTCATGCCATATTCATTCTGTAATTCCTTACGTCTGTTCATCATTGTAAATTCCTCCTTCAGTCATTCCCATTCATGCTTGGTGCTTCTGTCAGCTTACAGGCTCAGCCAATATACGCTTCCGTCGCTCTCACGATCTAGAAAACCATAGTCGACCAAGTATCTTCGAAGCGTCACATAATCTTCTTCCATGAACCGCTTGAGCAGCTCATTGACCTCAGCTTCCTTGTACTTGCGGCCTTTCTTGAAGCTGGTTGCAATGTGGCGGAGCAGTGCTGCTTTGCGTTTCTCCTTACGCGGCAGACCTGTGAGCGGCCCAGCCAATCCTTGCGGCAAATATTTGTTTAGCAGTGCTTTGTACTCATCGTGTGTGATCGCAAAACGCTCATCAACCAGAGGAGCCGTACGGTGCACCGGCACAAATTTCGCTCCTTGCGCAAGGCCTCCGTCCATCAGCTCCATGATGGCAAGAAACAGCTTTGCCTGCTTCGCTTTCTCTTTCAGCGCGAAACGGTGATTGCGAATGGTTGACGCACTGCCGCTGCCGGTTTGCTTCACGATGTCTGCATCGGAAGAGCCTGAGGCAAATGCACTGATGAGCTGCTTCTGCAAATCAGTTAGACCCGTTGCTTTCTTATCTAGTTCAAGCAGATATTGAAGCATGGATCCATGCACGCTGCCGATATGCTTGGCAACCGCTTTGTGAGCTTCCATGAGGCGAGTATCAATCGAATAGATGATGCCCTCTTCAAATTGTTCCCCGCAAACTAAGCAGTAATAGCTATCGGATTCCCCGTGATATACATAACCTTGCTTCAGCTCTGAGAGCGATGCGGTATAGAAGGATTCTGAAATGTCCATAACAAACAACTCCATCATTCGTTTGATAATTACCTAGATAATATATCACTTTGTTTAGTTTTATTCAATAAACGATTGTATAGTAAGAAGCTGGAAGTAGTATAGATATATAAAAAAGAATGACGATGATCCAATCTTTAAGCTGCTCTGGCACGCTTAAAGCCTCGATCATCGTCATTCTTCGGATACGCATATTTCCGTTTATCCGGCTTCACCCTCGTCACAGGTTTCACACCGTTCCAATTCCCTCGTTGCATAGTTGGATCCATCCCGCCTTGCTGCAGCTTCTTATCGCGCTGCTTACGCGCCGTACTCTTCGCCATGCTTAATGCACGCTCCTCCTATTAAGTTGAGACCGCCTATTGCTGTAGCTATCAAATGCAAGATCAGTGCCTCACCTCTAGCTTATACGATTGATGTGCTTCGTTTCAAGGGGCTGATGCGGGGCTGTCGCTCCCTTCCTATAAGTTACCTCGAGAAGTTGCTGTTTCGGCTATCAACTCTGCAAGCCGTTGTCACTGACGCGTTGCACCTCCACATTAGCAGTGTTACCACCTGCTGCAACTGTCATCCCCACTTCCGCTATTTCTGCTATTACGATGAACTCCTCTTCCTCGCTGTAGCCACTGTCGCAGTCACTCTGACACCTCCAACCTCCGTTACTATGTAACCTGCTCCTCTCTTACATCTGGCAGCCACCTGGCTGAAATGCTGACATTTGGACGGCTCCCCCGGATTAAATGTTGACAAATAGGCAGCATTTTCAGGCGAAAATAAGGGTTTTTGCTGGAAATGTTGTGCCAAAAGCAACATTCTCGCGCCAACCCCCCTTTCATCCGCTCGTACGACCGGGAATGTTGCAGAGTGGGCAACAATAGGCTCTTACAGTCCATCAGACGGCTAAAATGTTGCAATTCCAGCAGCATTTCGCGCCTCCACCCAACCGACCGCCGCCCTCCACCTTTCCCTCGAGCAAAATAAAAAGCTGTCCCGAAAGTACACAATGCGTACTTTAGGGACAGCCACAAGTTACTATGCTGTCTCTCGCCGATCAGGCGGCAGCAAGATCGCTAATAACCCGATCATCGGGAGAACGCTGGAGTAGTTCATCACCTTAGTCAGCCCCCAAGCTTCTGCGGCATGTCCCAAGATGATGGCGCCGAGCGCTCCCATGCCGAAGGCGAGTCCCGTAATGAGACCTGACGCCATGCCGACGTTGTTCGGAATAAGCTCCTGTGCGTATACGACGCTGACGGAGAAACCGGACAGCAGGATGAAGCCGAGCACGAAGCTCACCGGATACACCCACTCAATGGATAAATGAGGCAGCAGCAGCGCGAACGGGGAAGCACCGCCGATCGAGAACATGATCATCCGCTTGCGGCCGAAATTGTCAGCGAGCACGCCGCCGAAGAAGGTGCCAAGCACACCGGCAGCCATGAAGATGAAGATCGGCACTTGAGCCGCCTTGGTCGACAACCCATACTTCTCTACGGCGAAGAAGTTATAGAAGTTCGAGATGCCGCTGAAATACCAGGATCTCGAGAAAACGAGCAGAATCAATATCGTCATGGCGAAAATAATCACGCCTCTGCTCTGAACTGCCGCACCGTTCTGAGTCGCCGCTCTCGCTGATTTCTTAGCCGGCTTCCCATGCTGATCCAGCTGCCCTTTGTACCAAGGAACCACCCGCAATAAGATCGCGATAGCCGCAGCTGCCAATAACGTCCCCCAGATCGCGCCGGGCTGTCCCAGCGGCAAGAAGATAAAGATCGTCATCAGCGGAGCCAGCGAGCTCCCCGCATTGCCTCCGACTTGATAGATGGATTGCGCGAGCCCTCGGCGTCCACCAGCCGCAAAATATACGACACGGGAGCCCTCCGGATGAAATACCGCTGAACCCAAGCCGATAAACACAACCGCTCCTATGACGGAATAGAAATTCGGCGCATACGCAAGTCCGGCCATCCCAAGCAAGCTAAGCCCCATTCCGATCGGCAGCATCCAAGGCATCGGCCGTTTGTCGGAGAAATAGCCCACGACAGGCTGCATGACGGAGGAAGTCATATTCAGCGTAAAGGCAATCCAGCCCATTTGCCCATAGCTTAGATGAAGTGATTTTGCAAAGACAGGAAACAGTGCGGATACGACGGCCTGCATCGTATCATTCAATAAATGTACAGCACTGATTGCAAACAAAATCATGTACAGTGTACCGGTTTGCAAAGCAGCTGCACGTGGTGAAGCTGTAGCCAAACTCCCCAACCACCTTTCTCAAATACAACCTATCACAACGTGATAAGGTGAATCTCCGTCTACCTTTAGTCTACCTGCAAACCTTAGCATAATCGCTACGTAGTGACAATTATCCATTCTTAAGCAAAATTCCCAACTAATATTTGGAAATGTAATCGTTGACATCGCTATACAGTGCCGTTATTCTTTACATAGTAGTGACGCTTGTCCTTCCAATAAGTGCCCATTATGAGGGGAGATTATTTCGTGCCGAAGTTCCGTAATCGTACTTCCATTTCATTGCTGCGCATGTCACTCATGGGATCGCTAGCCGCTCTGATACTCAGCAGCTGCTCCTTGCTTCCTGCTGAAGAAGAGTCGCTTCAGCCCCCTATTCTAAGCAAGAAAGAAGAAATTCACGAAACAGAAGCCGTCAAACGCGGCAATATGGAACTCTATTTATCCTCTACCGCAACCGCTTCTTCCGATACGAATCAATCCGTCTCGTTCCCGGAATCCGGCGAACGCTTGAAGAAGCTGTACGTGCAGCCCGGAGATACCGTGAAAGCCGGCTCACCGATTGCCGAGCTCGACACCGGAGATTTGCCGCTCCGGAT
The DNA here is from genome assembly GCF_056269305.1 of Paenibacillus sp. J22R3. Lineage (NCBI taxonomy): Bacteria > Bacillati > Bacillota > Bacilli > Caryophanales > Paenibacillaceae > Paenibacillus > Paenibacillus sp. J22R3. The sequence goes on from NZ_JBWDNS010000003.1 coordinate 638,444, forward strand.
CAAGCTACAGGAGCTTACCGTTGAGCAGCGTTCGCTGCGTTACTCCGATGCCGTGAAGAGCGGCGACGAGGAAGATGCACGTCTCGCCCACATCGACCTGGAGAAAGAGCAGCTTCAACTTGATGCCCTGCGCAAGCAGTACCAGAAGTCGCTTCTGATCTCTCCGGCAGACGGAATCATAACGTACTTGAATGAACTCAAGCCCGGTGAAACGGTAGAAGCGCTGCAAACGATGGCAATCATCTCCAACCCGAATAAAGTCAACTTTATCTACGAGGCAACAGACGCTTCCAAGATCGCCTCTGTCAAGAAGGGCATTGAAGTGGACGTCACGGTGGATAAGAAGATCTACAAGGGCACCGTCATCCAAACACCGGCAACTGCGCCTAAGAGCGATGTCGATGCCATTAAACGACGAAATTCCAGAGCGCTTATTATCGCACTGGATGCGCCGAAACCGCAGATCGAGATCGGTAAGCTGGCTGACATTAAGCTGTTTATCGAGAAACGCAGTAATGTCCTCATTATTCCGCGCGGCAGCCTAAACAGCATGTTTGGCCGCAATTACGTGAAGATTATCGAGAATGATCGCATCAAAGAAGTCGACGTCGAAGTCGGCCTCAAGACTAGTGCCGAGGTCGAAATTAAGAAGGGGATCGATGAAGGCCAGAAGATCATCATCGATAACTAATAACAGAAGCGTCCCATGCGCTTGGTGTATGAACTCCATACACCTTGCAGCACGGGACGCTTTTTTCATTACTTATTTGCCTTGCAATGTGAAGGAGAACGCATACGTCTTGTTCGCTTGCAGCAAATATTGCGGATGCGGCATCGCACCCCAGCTGTCATCTCCGCCTACACCCATTTGCTTGTAGTTGATCCGTACAACCGTCTTATCGCTGGCAGGCAGCTTATAGACATGATCATGCGCTTCCAGCTCAAACGGCGTATACGGCAGCACATTGAGTTCAAAAGATGGTGCACCTGTGATATGCAGTGTCGCTCCCGCGCCATTGCCAATTGCTGCACGGCGTACGCCCATCTTGTTACCGCACTCCTGCGGACGCAGGTAGGGAACGAATTGCTCCGCTGGTGTGCCTTGGTACAAGCCAAGCTTCGCACTGCCTTGGCGATCCCAATACGATTCATGCGGCCCTTTGCCGTACCATTCCAGGTTCTCGAAGGAGCCATCCATGACGAGCATCATGCCGACTTCCGGAATTTCCGGCAAGCCTTCTCCCGGTGCCAGTTGCTGGAGCACTTGGATCGCACCGCTGCCCATAACCGTGTACGTAATGGAGCAAGTGGATTCCACTGTAGTCGGCAGCAAATATTCCGCATGCACGATGACTCGGTCAGCCAGCGCTTCCCATCGAAGCGCACGCAGCACGCGTTCTTCGCCCGCACTGCGCCAAGTTGCACAACGCTCGTGGTGCTTGTTGCCGCGGTCATTGTCGGTGTACGCGCGCCAGAAGTTAGGCGCAAGCGCGCTCTTCAGCAGCTCCGTTCCACCAACCTTGTAGGACACGAGGCTGCCGGTTGTTTGAGCGAACTCGGCTGTGAAGCCTGCCCCTTGCACGGTCAACACATCCGCGAGCTCGGATACGTCCACTGCACCGCTGCTCTCAACGCGCACAGAGCCCACAAGCGCCGACTTCGAAGCGGCAAGGACGAATTGCTCGAACGCGACCTCATGACCGGCAGCAGCCCATTGCGCAGCCTCTGTCGTGACGAAGCTGATGGTCAAGACAGCTTCCCCGTTATGCTCCTCGCGAGCCGGCAGCGGAAGCGTTATCTCCCCAGCTTCACCCGGCGCCACAGCAACAGTCAAGCTGCCTTCAGCAGCAAGCACACCATCAAGCGCAACCGACCACTGCAGCGTATAAGCATCCAAATTCGTGAACAAGTTCTTATTCTGAATGCGGTACAGACCTTGTTTGCCATCTACTTCGGTAATCCCGATATTCTGGTAGCATTTCTTCACTTCCAGCAGTTTAGGCGAGATGGAGCGGTCCGCGAAAATCAACCCGTTGCCGCAGAAATTACCGTCATGCGGCTGCTCTCCAAAGTCTCCGCCATAGGCCATGTAGGAGACGCCGTCTTCGCCGGTTGTCCAGATCGCTTGGTCAACCCAGTCCCAAATAAACCCGCCCTGCAGCACCGGATGCTTGTCGAACAGCTCCGTGTAGATATGCAATCCACCGCAGGAGTTGCCCATCGCATGGCTGTATTCGCATAGAATATAAGGCTTCTTCGGACGATGATCGTGCGCATACTCAGCCAGCTTATGCGGCTTCGCGTACATGAAGCTCTCAATATCTGTCGCGTCAGCCGATTCTCTCCACATTGTTACGCCTTCATAATGGACGAGACGTGAAGGATCTGCTTCGCGAAGGAAATCATGCATTTTGACAAAGTTGTCGCCGCCAAAAGATTCGTTCCCAAGCGACCAAATGATGATGGACGGATGGTTCTTATCCCGCTGCATCATGGAGTTCGCCCGATCCAGCACATTCGCTGTCCATGCCGGGTTGCTAGCCGGCACGTTATGCGGCAGCAGTTCCAATTGATCGTACGCCCAGCTGCCATGCGTTTCCAGATTCGTCTCGTCAATGACGTACAGACCATATTGATTGCACAGCTCGTACCAGAGCGGATGATTCGGATAATGCGAAGTCCGAACAGAGTTGATATTGTGAGTTTTCATCAATTTAACGTCTGTAATCATGTCCTCCAGCGCCAGCGCACGGCCGGTATGGCAAGAGAATTCATGACGGTTAGTCCCTTTAAACACGATACGCTGTCCGTTAATGAGCATCAGCCCATTCTTGATTTCAAACTTACGGAAGCCCGTTTGTGCGCTGATTGTCTCGAGCTGCTTCTGCTCGGCATCCTTCAGACTAATGACAAGCGTGTATAGGTTCGGCTGCTCTGCGCTCCACTTGAGTGGATTGGCTACTTGCACGGAGGCTTCGATCTCTACTTCCGCTTCGCTGCTTCCAAGCGTAGTGGTTACAACGATGGGCTGTGCCAGAACCGGCTGCCGCTTGCTGTCATACAGCTGCGCTTCCACCGTTACCGTCCCGAGATCCACTTCCCAGTAATTCATGATTGTCGCTCTTAGTTTAAGCTCGGCATCGCGGTAAGCATCGTCAAGCTCTGTTGTTACGAAGAAGTCATAGATATGCGCTTTCGGAGCCGTATACAAATACACATCACGGAAAATCCCGCTCATCCGCCAGAAATCCTGATCCTCCAGCCAGCTTGCATCGCACCAGCGGTACACTTCGACGGCAAGCTTGTTGTCACCGGCACGCAGATATGGCGTAAGATCAAACTCAGCAGGCGTAAACGTATCTTCGCTGTAACCGACCAGTTCACCGTTTAACCAGACGTAGAAAGCCGACTCTACCCCTTGGAAGCTGATAAATACGGGCTGGCCCTGCCAGTTATCAGGAACCGTAAAGCTGCGTACATAGGAGCCAACGGGATTATATTTGGTCGGTGCAAAAGGAGGCTTAAGGTCCGGCTCTGATGCTTCCCACGGATAACGGATATTCGTATATTGCGGGTAATCGTAGCCTTGCAGCTGCCAATGTCCGGGTACCGCGATTTCGTCCCAAGCGCTCGTATCAAAGCCATCCTCGTAGAAGTTCGCAATACGTTTTGACGGCGTTTCGGCAAAAGCAAACTTCCAGTTCCCGTTCAGTGATAAGCTGCTGCGAGATGCATTGCGATCGCCTTTCAGTGCTTCTTCTATAGAATCGAAGGGCATCAGCGTAGCATGTGCCTTCATTCGGTTCAATTCAAAAATCTCAGGGTTATTGTTCCACTCCGGATAACCGTTAGCCGGCGGTGTATAGGTGAATTTCGATTTCAATGCGAGCACCTCTTTCTAGTAGTAGACATCCATAAGGCTACTTTATCGGAGTTGAATCCCTATCGTAAATATAATAAATGGACGGCAAGATATAAAAAAGAGGAGGCAGGCGAGAAGGCTTCCCCTCTCACCTGCGCACTCCTCTTGTGAGCTATTCAAATCGCAGTGCTTCAATTGGCCGCAAATTGGATGCTTTGTTCGCCGGGAACAGGCCGAACACCACACCGATGAAGACCGAGAAGCCGAATGCCAAGCCAATGATTGGCATCGACAAGACGACGGTCATGCTCATCGCCTTGGATAATAGCTGCGAGGCCCCGACGCCAATGCCAACGCCGAGCAGACCTCCCAGCCCGCTTAAGGCGATGGCTTCAATGAGAAACTGGGTTAGAATATCCCGCTTCTTCGCGCCAATCGCTTTGCGAATGCCGATTTCCCGCGTCCGTTCGGTAACGGACACGAGCATAATATTCATGATGCCGATGCCGCCAACAAGCAGGGAAATCGCTGCAACGCCGCCAAGTGCGAGCGACAACGTATCCGAGATGCTGCTGAAGGAATCGAGCAGATCCTGCTGGTTGAATACGCGGAAGCTGTCCGTATCGCCGCGGAACTTCTTCGTCAGCGCTGTTTCAAGCTCGGTTACGACGGCATCCATTTTGTCCGCATCCGCCACCTGCACATTGATTGTTTTGACCCCTTTGGATTTAAACAATCTCTCTGCCGTTGTAATCGGAATCACGACAACCTCGTCGTTGGAGCCGGTCAGCGAGCTGCCCTTGGAAGCCAGCACACCTACCACTTTGTATCTGACTCCGTTAATCAGAAAGGTTTGCCCGACCGCGTTTGTCGTCCCGAACAGATCCGTTGCCGTCGTCGATCCCAGCACCGCAATCTTCTGATAATAATCGAGGTCGATTTGCGCGACGAACCGCCCTGCCGCTACATCATACTCCTTCACGTCCAAGTAGTCTTCTGTAGTACCGACTACGCTGACTGACGTGCTCTCGCTCCCATTCTTGACGGTCGCATTCGACTGATTGATTGGAGCGGCAAAAGCGATATCGTCCTTCGCCGTAATTTCTTCCGCTTCCTTATAGTCCACGGTCGTCTTGGAGCCGCGCCCCGTAATATTGACCGTGAGCAGATTGGTGCCTAAGCTCTGCACCTGATCGGTGACCTGCTTCGTTGTCCCTTGGCCGACACCGACCAAAGCAATGACGGCAGCTACCCCGATAATGATGCCCAGCATCGTGAGCAGCGATCTCATTTTGTTGGAAAGGATGCTTTTAGCCGCCATTTTGAAGGCTTGACTGACGTTCACGTCTCTCACCGCCTTCTTCACTGATTTGACCATCTTGAATGCGCACGACTCGCCGCGCTTGCTGCGAAATGGCCGTATCATGCGTAATGAGGACAATGGTATGTCCTTGCTTGTTCAATTCCTTCATCAGCCCCATAACCTCGACCCCGGTACGGGTATCGAGTGCTCCGGTCGGCTCATCGGCCAGCAGAATCGGAGGGTTGCCCGCCAAAGCTCTTGCGATCGCTACGCGCTGTTGTTGTCCACCGGACAGCTCGCTCGGTTTATGCTTGACGCGCTCTTCGAGTCCGACCTTGGTGAGCGCCTCGATAGCCTGTTCCTTGCGCTGCTTCGCCGGGATGCCCCGGTAGATGAGCGGAAGCTCGACATTTTCAAGAGCCGACAGCTTATTGAGCAAATTGAAGCCTTGAAAAATAAACCCGATCTTGCTGTTGCGAATTTCAGCGAGCCTATTCTCCCGAAGTCGGCTCACTTCCTCGCCATCGAGCCAATATTTTCCTTCGGTCGGCGCATCCAGGCAGCCGATGACATTCATCAGTGTCGACTTGCCGGAGCCCGATGGACCGATGATGGCGATAAAATCACCATAATCGATTTTCATTGAAATATCGCTGAGTGCGTGGACGGTTTCTCCGCCCATTTTGTACAATTTGGACAAGTTCTCGATATGAATGAGTGGTTCACGTTTGGCTTCCATTAGCGTGTTCCTCCGCCGCCGGTGCCTCCACCGCCTCCGCCTTGCGTACCTCCGGCACGCGTCTGAGCTCCGCCTCCGCCTGCTGCGCGTTCGACTCGAACACCGCCGCCTCCGCCGAAGCCGCCTCCGCCGCCAAAACCGCCGAAGCCGCCTGCCGCACCTGCGAAGCCTGCTTGCGCCCCGGTTGTACCGGTTGAAGCTACAACGGTTGGCACCACAACTTTGTCGCCTTCTTTAAGTCCGGAGAGGATTTCAATGTAGTCTTCATTATGAATTCCGACCTCAATTATTGTTGGAACGCCATTGCCGAAGCGGCTGTTTGCACCGTTTCTGCCGCCTGCGCGACCGGCGAACTGGCCGCCGCCTGCTCCTGCTTGGCCGCTGAATTGACCTTGTTGGCCTTGGCCTCTGGATTGACCCTGGCCTTGTGTGGACTCATCGCCGGAGCCCGCTTTATCTGTACCTTTATCCGTCGTTGTATCTGTTCTGCCGCCACCTGTTGTGGATGGTCCGCCTGCAGCGCCGTTACTTGCCGTTTGCGTACCTGCCGGGAGCATAACCATGTAGCGTTTGCCTAATGATTGAACTGCGTCAATTGGAAGCATGAGCGTATTTTCTTTCTTCTCGATCTCGATGCTTGCTTCCGCGGACATCCCGCTCTTGAGATTTTGCGCTTTATCTAGGGCAACGGTAACATCGAATGAAGCTACCCCGTTGCTTGCTGTACCTTCGTCTGCGATTTTCACTACTTTACCTGTGAAAGTCTGGTCAGCCAATGCTTCTACAGAGATCGTAGCGCTCTGGCCCTCTTTGACCTTGGCGATATCGAGCTCATCGATGCCAACGACCATTTCCAAAGAAGCATAGTTTGCGATGGTTAAGATTTCAGTTGAAGGATTCAAGGAGTCCCCTTCGACGATAGATAGCGTTGTAACTGTGCCCTCGATCGGTGCCGTAATCGTGCTTCCTTCTTGGCTCTCTTCCAAGTCGGTAATCGACGTTCTGGACTGCTCGATCGCAAGCTGCTGTTTCTTCAAGCTTAGTTTAATGTTGGAAATATCGCTTTCCTCTGTCGCTGTTTTCAGCTTGGACTGTGTATCCTCCAAGTCTAGCAGCTTGCTTTCCAGGTTGAGCTTTTCGGATTTAATCTTGTCGGAATTGTCCACGCCTTCGATCGTCAGCAATACATCGCCTTTCTTAACGATGTCGCCTTCTTTCACGTTTATTTTCTCGACAGTTCCTTGCTCCGTCGCTTTAACCGTTTGTTTGTCGAGCGGAGCCAAGCTGCCGGTTCCACTCACATGCACCTCAATAGTACCTTTGACCACTTGGGTGGTGGATTGTACCTGTGCTAACGGCTCCTCCTTCGTTCCCATTTTCATATAAACCACAACTGCAGCTGCAACTAGCAGCACGCCGATCCCGAGCAGCCACCATTTTCTCATTGCCCGTTTCCTGCCTTTCCTTGAGTTCCCGGATTGAACCGGAGCGAGATATATTGCGCCGTCGTGTTATCGGAGGACAGCCACACGGTGAGGATGTCGCCTTCCTTCAGATCAGCGGCTTTGAGCGCATTGGTCGTCATGCCATCCTGACCTCGGCTCATCGTTACGATTTCCGTATCGGCGTCGACCGCTACCGTTGTCTGCGCATCTTCAAATTTCATTTGATCCATGAAGCCTGCGCCGCCTCCAAATCTGCCGCCTTGGCGTTTGCCGCCTTCTCCGTTTGGTGCAGCGTTGCCTTGCGCACCGTCTGCGCCTGCGTTACCTTGCGGGGCATTAGCTGCCGCTCCGTTGCCACTATCGGTTGGGGGAGCTTCGCTCTCAGGTGCGGTGCCGTTGCCAGCTTCCGGTGCGGCGGCATTGCCGGTACCGTTCCGGCCTTCGCCCGATTTCGCTTGCCCGTCCCGATTCGGACGCCCGCCACCGCCGCCTCCGAACCCGCCACCACCGCGCGGCATATCCGCCGGAGATAACGTTGATTTCTGCACGATAATCGCATCACCGGATACCTTCACCACTTTTGCCAGAAAATCCGCCGTCCGATCCGGCTGATTCACATCGCCGCCATTAAACCCGCCGACAGCCGCTTGTCCGTTATTAGTCGGCTGCTGCTCGTCGTTTTGCGCGCCGCATCCCGTCAGCATCGCCGTCAGCAGCATCGCCGCGGCCATTAATTTCAAACTGGAACGATCCATAAGGTTAGGATTCCACCTCTCTATTTGTTCTCCGTTATTCACAATAGCACGCATAAATGAAGTCCATGTGAAGAGAGGTGAAGTGGTGGCCGGGACGAGTGAGAGACTGGTTTTCCCACTCTCATCCTCCGGCGCGGACAGGATCCGGTTAGTTTGGTCGCTGAGAGTTCGATTTCGGGACTCTCGGCTTGTTTTTCTAGCGCTCTTGCAGCTGAGAGTTCGGTTTTCGAACTCTCAGCATAAGTATTCGCGGATCCTGACTCTTGCACAGAAGTAACCGCGAGGATCGAGCGAATCCAGCGGGATTGAAGGCTTTAAGCGGCATATCCGCTTACGAGCTTGAAAACGGGTAAGCTCGGTTCTCGCGGGTTACAATGCTCGCGCTTCGAGCGAGTAACGCAAACAAAAAAAGCCGGACAGGATCGCCCCTGTCCGGCCTCTTATTAGATCGAAATAACCGAATATTCCGGTCTTGCTTTGTTGAAGTTTGGATTCTCGCCGCATACCATGAGGCCCATGCCCCAGTTGATATGCTCTTGTTTGGATGGGAAGTCTGTTGCGCTGCGGTATTGGAAAAGCACGTTGCGGCGAGTACGCTCGCTGCGGTTAGCAGGTGAGCCGTGAATGGTCAAGTAGTTGAAGAACAGCACATCGCCCGCTTCTGCTACGCATGGCACACCATCGGATACCGGATATTCCTTCGCATTCAGGTAATGTCTGCCCATGTGCGGCAGTTCGCCCCATTTGTGCGAGCCCGGCATAACGTGCAAGCAGCCATTTTCCAGGTCTGCATCGTCCAGATGGACACTTGCGGCCAGCATTGTGTGCTGCTCATGCGGGAAGTAAGGGTGATCCTGGTGCATTGGGAACGCGGCGCCGTTTTCCGGCGGCTTCACCAGCATTTTGGAATGGTGGAGTTGAACGTTTGGTCCGATGATTTGCGACAGCACATCCGTCATGTTCGGGTGCGACAAAGCGCGAAGGAAGGAAGCATCATGGTAATGCACATCATGGAAACCTTTCAGAACGAGCTTCTTCAAATCTTCCGCCGGCAGGAAGTCACCTTGCCACTGTGCATTGTGATCCATATTCGCTCTTGCTGCGCGATCGATAATACCGTCAACCGCTTTGCGCATCGTTTCAATTTCACCTTTGTTGAATACGCCTTTCACTAGCAAATAACCATTTTCTTTGTAAAATTCTACATCCTGAGCTGTAATCATGTTACAATCCCCCTATGAGTGAATTCGCTTTCCTATGACCTTATTGTAGTAGAATCAAGGGGTTTCGGTCTTTAGCCGTTGAAGCCAGCTTTTTGTCTTTTCACGCCATCCACTATAACCTGTCCGGAGGTGCCTGTTAGTCATGTATATGTGGGAGGAAAGCGACACGTGGCTGAATCAATATGCCTTACGGCTTAAAACAGCCGAAGCGGTATTTACCGTTCACTATTGGGGCGTTCACGAGCGCCATACATCCAATTTTCTGCATAAGCATTCCTTCTTTGAAATTTGCTATGTGCTCGGCGGTAAAGGCACCTATCTCGATGACGGCGTCACCTACCCTTTGCAGAAAGGAACAATGTTCTGCTCCCGCCCCGGCATCACCCACTACATTCAAGGCGAGCCGGAGAACAGCCTTCTCTTCGTCGCTTTTGAGATTGATGAGAAAGGAAGCTCAGATGCGGTGCGCTCCGCCTTCCAAGCGATGGCGGAGACGGACACCGTCATCGTCTACGATTGCGACGAACTCCCTGCCTCCCAGCTATGGCGCTCGCTGATCCGGCGTCAATCCGATTCGCCTTCGCTGCCGGAATCCGTACTGCCGCAGCTTGCTGCATCTCTGTTACTCGCCTTACCCGGCCTATTCTGCAAGCCGCTCATGCAGCCTGGCAATATGCCGTCGGCGATGCCTCGCCGAAGTTCAACTGCACTGCTGAAACAGGCGAAGCTCTTCATTACCGATAACTTGAACGATGACGAGCTCTCGCTCGACAAGGTCGCAGCCCAGATCAATCTATCGCCGCGCCACTTATCCCGCCTGTTCTCTTCCGGCGTCAACGAATCCTATACCAATTACGTCCGCCAGCAGCGTGTTCGAAGGGCGGCTGAGCTGCTGCGATATTCCGAGTTAACGATCAAGGAAATCGCCGAGCGGACCGGCTTCGGCTCCGTCCATTACTTCACACGTACCTTCCACTCGCTCATGCACGTCACGCCGGCCAAGTTCCGCGACGACGCACGATCGCATGACTAAACAGCTGGGAGTTAGGAGCTGGAACAAGGAGCTGCGATCGCATGACGAAAGAAAGCTAGCCGAACTACTCGTCCGGCTAGCCCACTATCCCCCGCCCCCTAAGGCCAGCGATGTTTATCTTTATAATCCTTCGGCGTCACGCCGACCATTTTCTTAAACAGCTTGTTGAAGTAAACCGGGTCGCTGTAGCCGACCAGATGCGAAATCTCATAATTCTTCAAATGCGGATGATCGGCTAGAAATTGCTTCGCCTTCTCAATTCGAAGCTGAATCAAGTAATCCGTAATCGTCATCGACGTCTTGTGCTTGAACAGCCTGCTAATGTAGCTCGCATTCATCCCGACACTGTCCGCCAGCCGCTCCAGCTCAAAGTTCTTATCATATTCCCGATCCAGAATATCCTTCATCTGATCAATAATATAATGATCGCTCTCCAGCTGCGCGCCGTCTTCCACCGCTACCCCGCTGCCGTTGCACTTCTCCGTGCGGATTTTGCCCAGCAAGTCGAACAACGTACTCTTATCCACCGGCTTCAGCAAGTAGTCTCTTACCCCAAACCGCAAGGCAGACCGCGCATATTCAAAATCACTGAAGCCGCTTAAGATGATAATGGTAATGTTCTTATATTTCTCCCGCACAAGCTCGCTCAGCTTCAGCCCGTCCATCATCGGCATCTTAATATCCGTAATGAGTACATCCTGCTCTTGGCTCTCATGCCCAAGCAGGAAATTCCACGCCTCCTGACCGTTGCTGAAGGAGCCGATCACATTATGCGTTTCATCACTCTTCATAATGATTTTCTCGAGGCCAAGACGGATGAACTGCTCGTCGTCCACGATCATGATTTTCATGTCTTTTCCTCACCGCCCAAGCGAAAGTAGCCTTATTTTACCGCACCGCTCGTCACACCGGCAAAAATATATTTCTGCAGGAACAAGTAAAGCAGCGAAGTCGGAATCATGATAATGATGATGGCCGCCGAGATACTCTGCCAATCCCCGCTGTTCACACCGAAGAATCGCATCAATGAGGTCGATACAACCACCAGCTCGGGCGTCGGCATATACAAGAATGGCGTGTAGATATCGTTATAAATGCTGATCGTCTTCAGAATCACGATCGTCGCCGTCGCAGGTGCCAGCAGCGGGAAAATAATCGTCGTATAGATTTTGAACAATGAAGCGCCTTCAATCATCGCACTTTCATCCAGCTCATAGGGCACATTGCGAATGAACTGCAGATAGATGTAGATTTGCAAAATATCAGCGCCAATATAGATCAGCATCGGCCCCATCAGGTTGTTCGTCAGGTGCATCGATTGAATCGTCTTAAAGTTCACGACCTGTGTCGTAATCGAAGGGATGACCGTCGCCATCAGAAACAGCCCGACGAGGAAACCTTTGAACCTAAACGTAAACCGCCCAACCGCATAGCAGAACGCCGAGCCAAGCACGATATTCAGAATCAGCGTAACCGCAACAATAACCAGTGTATTGCCAAAAGCCTTCGTCATATTCGCTTGCTGGAACGCATGCACGAAATTGCCGAAATGGAAGAACGAATCCGGCAAGGACATCGTCGACTTCGTTTGGAACTCTTCTTTGGTCTTGAAAGCATTCACGATAATGACGTAAGGCGGGAATACGATCATGAAAGACGCGAACAGCAAGGTCAAATATTTCACAGTAGATGCAATCGGATTGTGCGCGCGCATGCCTTAGTCCCCTCCTTTGCTGAAGAGCAGACGCTGAATCGATAGCACAAGCACAACTATTAATAGAAGCACGACGCTCATCGCTGATGCCAAGCCATAATTATTGAATTGGAATGCCGTTGCAATGATTTTGAATACATAGGTTTCGCTCGCGCCTGCCGGTCCGCCGTTCGTCAGCACAAACGGAAGGTCGAATACCTCAAGTGCTCCGGTGACGGTCAGGAACAGGTTAAGCTCGATGATTTTATAAATATTAGGCAGTGTAATGAAGAGAAATTGTTTCCACGCGTTAGCTCCGTCGATTTGCGCCGCTTCATAGAGATCTGATGGAATGGACTGCAACGCTGCCAAGTAGATAACCATGTTAAAGCCCATAAACCGCCAGAAGCCGATCGAAGCCAGCGTGTAGTTGACGAAGGATTCACTGCCGAGCCAGCTGGTTTCACCATTCAGGCCAATTGCAGCAAGCAGCGTATTAAGCGAGCCTTGCGTCGTGTCAAACACATAACCAAACAGGTATGCCACCGCCACGCCGTTTAGGATATATGGTAAAAAGAGCAGCAGTCTGAAGAAATAACGTCCCTTCAACTTGCCGTTCAAGACGATTGCAAAGTAAATGGCCGCGATGTTCTGCACGATTCCTACGGCGAAGTAGGCAAAATTGTGCTTAAACACGCCGAAGATATCGGGGTCGGTGAATACTTCCTTGTAATTGTCCCAGCCGATCCATTCTTTATCCGGGCTCAGTCCGTCCCAATTCGTGAAGCTAAGGTGAAACAGCTCTAGCGTCGGATAATAGGAGAAAGTCAGCAGCAGCAGGAGCGGTATGATCGTAAAGGATGCAATGATAATGATGCGCTGTTTCTTAAAGGATAGGTTGCCTAGCATGATGCGATCATTCCTTTCTGCAATTCACCTTGTGGCGGAAGGCCCTCACCTCGAACTTGAGAGAGCCGTTCCCCCCTGGCAAAATTGATCTAGCTTTAGCTTACCGACTACTATTTCACGATTTGTTTCTTCGCTTTCGCCCACTCTGCGTTCACTTTATCCAGCACGGCTTGCGGGTTTTTGGAAAGAACGAACTCTTGAAGTACTGCATCTTGATCGATTTGCGCTTTGTTCAAGATCTGTGTGGCAACATCGTCACCGGCTACAGCTTCAAAATAAGTCGGGTTGTACGTATTGAATTCTGCCAGCTGTGCAAGCTTCGGTTGTTTGTCTTTCAATGTTGGAATGAAGCCTGCGAACTCATCGTAGCCGGACTCTTCGATCATCCATTGCACGAACGCTTTGGCTGCTTCCACGTTGCCGTCTTTATTGACGCCATAGAACCAATCCGGGTTAAGCGGTGCTTTGGCTTGACCGGAGTTGTCGGCAGGGAATGGGAAGAAACCTACATCGGATGCTGGCGCGCCGGCATCGATAACTTGGTTAATGACCCAGTTGCCAAGCAGGTACATGGCAAAGTTGCCTTGCGCTACATCCTTCTTGGACTGCTCCCAGTTCGTGGAATTCACGTCCTTCTCGAGGAAGCCTTTCTCCTTCAGCTCGCGGATGATGCTCCACGATTTGCCGTAAACGTTATCCATTGTGAATGGCGTGTCCGTGTCTTTCCGTTTGTTCTGGTGGTCTGCGGCTGCTCCGATAATCGTCGGCACATCGCCGGACCAAGCGCCAAGCGGCCATTTATCCTTGAAGTTCGATGCGAGCGGCACGATGCCGGCATCCTTGAGTTTCTGGCTGGCTGCGAGGAACTCATCGTATGTTTTCGGAACCGCGGTAACGCCTGCTTTCTCAAAAGCTTTCTTGTTGTACACAATTCCTACCGTGCTGTTGCCGGAGGAGATACCGTATGATGTGCCTTCGAAGGATTTGAAATCTTTGAAGTAGATGTCGCCTGAGAACTTGATATCATCCAGCGGTGCAAAATATTTCGGGTAATCGGAGTTTGGAATCAATCCGCCGAGCAGAACGACATCCGGATAAGTGCCGGAAGCGATACGAATTTTCTCGTTTTTCTCATAGTCGGTAATCGCTTCGAATTGCAGGTCTACGCCGGGGTACTTCGCTTCGAACCTTTTCTCGTAATCGTTATACTCCTTATCTACCATATCTGTACGGTTCGTTAGGAATACGACCTTGCCGCTCAGCGCCTTCGTGTCTCCGCCATCGTTAGTCGCTGCTGCGTCGTTGGTTGCTGCATCGTTCGTTGCCGCTGCGTTATTCGAAGTGTCTGCGTTTGCTGCAGTGGCGTTGTTGCTCGCATCGGCATTCGCGTTCGTGTTTGCGCTTTCATTATTGCTGCCGCAAGCAGCCAGCGAGGTGACGAGAAGAAGTGAAATCATCGTATACGAGATTGTTTTGTTCATTTGTTGTTCCCCCTGTTTCGATTATGATATCGCTTACATGTGTAACTATAAGCCAATCGCTAAGGGGGTAAAATGGTTTCAATTGTGATTTGTAGTCTTCAATTGACTTTCTGGTCCACGTTGATAAATGTCTATTGACTGCACGCCCTCGCATTTGTTTTACTGGAGCAATGAAACAGGAGTGTAATGAGATGGAGGCTGAGACGACGTGCAGAAGATGGCGAACTACTATGGTGGAATGACCTGGGGCTGGACCGGAATTAGAGGCACTTGGGAGACCGAACAGGCGGAACGCTCTATGGAGCTTATGCAAGAAGGACTGGCTGTCAACTGGACGGCGATCACTTTCGCCGCGCTGCAAGCACATCCGCAAGCTACGGAAATTAAGTACGGGGAAGCGCCTACGGTGACGGATGAGGAAGTACGCTGGGCCATTGAGAAAGCCAAATCGCTTGGCCTACAAGTCTGTCTCAAGCCGGTCGTCAATTGCGCGAACGGCACTTGGCGCGCACACATTAACTTCTTCGATGTAGATGTACCGTGTGAGCCGAAGTGGTCGGAGTGGTTCGCTTCGTATACCCGCTTCATGCTTCATTACGCGCAGATCGCGGAAGAAACCGGCTGCGAGATGCTGTGCGTCGGCTGCGAGATGGTGCAAACCGATCGACGGGCTGCGGAGTGGCGCGCGTTGATTGCGGAGGTTAGACGTGTCTACTCCGGCGTCATTACCTACAACTGCGACAAATACCAAGAGAATCAAGTAAGCTGGTGG
The DNA here is from genome assembly GCF_056269305.1 of Paenibacillus sp. J22R3. Lineage (NCBI taxonomy): Bacteria > Bacillati > Bacillota > Bacilli > Caryophanales > Paenibacillaceae > Paenibacillus > Paenibacillus sp. J22R3. The sequence goes on from NZ_JBWDNS010000003.1 coordinate 653,659, forward strand.
GATGCGGTGGATGTTATTTCGTCCAGCGGCTACTATCCGATCGACACATGGGAGGAGCAGCTTGACCGGATCGAAGGTGTCGTGAAGCAGCACGGCAAACCGTTTATGTTCATGGAGGCAGGCTGCCCGAGCCGTGAAGGCTCGCAGCATTTGCCGAATGATTGGGGATTGCCGGGCGAAGCGAGCGAGGATGTGCAAGCGCGCTATTACGAAGCCATGTTCAGCCATTGCGACAAGCGCGACTGGGTAGAGGGCTTTATGCTGTGGGATTGGCCGGCCAAGCTGTACAAGCCGGAGGACGCAGCGGCTAATAAGGACTACTGTATGTACGGCAAGCAGGCCGAAGCAGTCGTTCGAGACTACTATCGCGCGAAGACGGTTATTTAAAGAAGCTGAGAGTCGGAAAACCCGACTCTCAGGTTGTTGCCAGGACCCTTGCTCCGTCAGCGCTCACGCTAACGAACCGTACAGGTCTTATTTGAGTTAAATAACCTGGTTTGAAATTTTAACGAACCCTACGGGTCTTATTTAGTGGCAGGCTGCCCCCAATCACTCCGATTTCCCTCAATAAGACCTCCACGGTTCGTTAGATTTCAAAAGCAGCCATTTTCGCCCGAATAAGGCCCCTACGGTTCGTTAGCGTAACGGCGTTTAGGCATTGTCCTTTGCGCCTGGCGTCTATGCAACTTCCCTTGCGCACGGAGTCCAGCAACTCCTGTACACGTTCCCCCGCAAATGCCAGCTAGCACCTACCTTACCGAACAGGCCACCTCACTCACCCTTCTTGCAATACCGAATAATCTCCTCCCAGGTCACGGCCAGCCGCAAGATGTCTGCTTCAACGAGCTCCGTCCCGATTTGGATCTCAATATATTCAAGCTGCGTAATTGCTTTGATGGCATGTCTCGCACCGGCAGCAATTTGAAGAACATCTCCGGTTTGAATACCCGTACTGACGCCCTCCAAGATGAACTCTCCTTGACCACTTATAATTGTCCATATCTCTTGCCGCATCTGGTGGGAATGATAGCTTGTATGTTTCCCGGGCAGCAATTCTACTTTCTTCGTCAACGTTTCCAGCAGGCAGTCGCCTGTCTTCGATTGATCCAATACCCGATAGGTCCCCCATCTTTTCTCTCCGTACATCGGCTGTTGCCGGGTGCTGCGCAGCTTCTTGATTTGGTTGGATTGGTCCTTATTGGCAACGAGAATCCCATCTGCACTGGCGGCTACAATAATATTGGAGACACCCACAACATGGATGGGATAGGCAAGTTCATTGACTAGATGCGTATGCACACAATCGCTGGAGATCTCCCCAAGGCCAACGACACTGCTTCCAAAATAATTCGGCAGCACACTCCAGTCACCAAGATCCTTCCACATATTACTGAAAGGGAGAACGACGACAGGCTGCGTTTTCTCCACGATCTCGACATCGAAACTCGCTTCAGGCAGCTGCTCGTAGCAGTCTAGCAGCTCGTCATAATCTGTCGGCAATCCTCTGCTTTGCAGATCAGAGAGCATGAAGGACAACGGAAAAGCGAACACGCCGCAATTCCACATCGCCTGACTGCCGATGAGGCGCAGCGCGGTCTCCTCATCCGGCTTTTCCACGAAATAGGCGACTTCTAAGTAGTCCTTATCCGCTGAATCTTGCTGCGGCGCAGGTACAATGTAGCCGAACTGGCTGGAGGGATGATTAGGGGTTGTTCCAAGCAACGCCAGCTCCGAGCCTGATTGTTTGAGGATTTCAGGAAACCGGCTCAACAGGCTGAAGAATTCCGACTCCGCAAACAAATCCGCCGGTATCACGCAGATCGTTTCATTCGGCGCTACCCGCAGCTTGGCATGCAAATAACTCACGGCCAAGGCAACCGCCGTGAAGGTGCCTCTTCGATAGGGTTCTGCCAGGAAAGGGACTTCGTCACCGATATGATTTTGCATAATTTCGGCTTGACTCTGATGTGCTACGATCGAGGTATGTGGAAGTAAACCCGCTTCCTCCAATTGTCGGCAGATTCGCTGTATCATCGATTCCATGCCGCCATCCTTCGAGGGCAGAAGCTTTAGAAATATTTTCGAACGAATCTCATTCGATAATGGCCAGAGTCTCTTTCCTGAGCCGCCGCCAAGCAGAACAATCCGCACGTACATGCCTCCCCCTCGAGTTGGATTGAAGCAGCATCATTTCCGCTTCCCGGCCGCTTTCCTCGAATAGCCTTTGCGTTTATGAAAAGAGAGCGAGCGATAGCTCTTAGCCAGCCTTTTCAGTTGTTTAGGTGTCATTCGTGCAATATTCGTTGATAGACTCTTATTCAGCGCCTTCCTACGAGCAATCCCGCCCGGGTTCTGCGCGTAAAGGAAGTTGCCGTAGGTTTCGAATTCAGAGAAGGCAAACTGCTTGGTTTTGTCCATCTTCCGTAGGATCGCCGAGTACCAGCTCATCCCGTGTTTCGCTGCAATCGTCCGCTTCAATTGCCGCAGCTTTGCCTTCTCAAACAGCATGTAGTGGGCAACGAAGGAGGTAGGGGATGCGGCTCGCTTCCCCATAAGCTTGCGATAGGTTCGGAAATATTCCGGCTGGCTCCAGCTGCGGGTGTAGAACAGCGTCTTCTTGCCGGTTCGGAATACATGGGGCCGGATTAAGATGGTGTCTGCGTCGATGACCAAGAAGTATTTCGAGGTACATAATTTGTCCCCGCCCATTTTTAACAATTGCTGAAACATCCAACCCGACCGTTCCCACTTCTTGGAGCGATAGTTGATGTTTCTCTTCGTAATCGGAAGCACCGTGTTCTCGTTGACGAACGTGCATCTCTTACGCTTACACAGATTCCGCATTCGGACTCGGTTCGGAGCTACGATCATGAAGCGGCCAATGGGATGCTTTACTTGTTTACGCACAGCATCGATCACATAGGGCAGCGTTGATAAATCCTTCTCAATTGCCGGAATCAGGACATCTATTCGGGCGTTGCTAGCTCTGCTCTTGATAGGGGCCGACATCGCTTCATCTCCATTTAGCAAGTAATGAGATCATGATATGCGGATAGAGAATAATTGGACTAGGCATCTCCATAACTGCCATAAAGACAATAAAAAACTGACCCTGAGAGTTTGCACTCTAGCCTAGGTCAGTTCTTTGTAATTTAAATCGAGAACCCGTTACGATCACCGTCCGGCTGCCGCCTCGCAAGTACGCGATCTAAGATGGTGTTCTCATAATGGGTAAATCCGCTGTCCTTCTCGCGCGGGCGCGCCAAGGCGATGGAGACATCCTGCGCAATGGTGCCGTTCTCCACCAGCACCACGCGATCGGCGAGAGCGACGGCCTCACTGACGTCATGCGTCACGAGGACGGCAGTAAATCGCCTCTCCCTCCACAGCCGCTCAATCAGCTGCTGCATCTCAATTCGAGTAAGCGCATCGAGCGCACCGAGCGGTTCATCAAGCAGCAGCAGACTCGGGTCTCCGACGAGCGCCCTTGCCAGTGAAACACGCTGCTTCTGCCCTCCCGACAGCACAGATGGCCACTCCTTCGCACGATCCGCGAGTCCAACGAGTTCAAGCGCATCCATAGCTTTCGCGCGATCGCCCCCTGGCACGCCGATTCGAACGTTGTCGAGGACCGATTTCCACGGCAGTAATCGAGCGTCTTGAAACATCACCCGCACATCCGAATTAAGTCCGGAAGTGGTTTTACCGCCGAAAGTCACCGAACCTTGCGATGCGGCTTCCAACCCGCCAAGCAGCCGCAGCAGCGTGCTCTTGCCGCAGCCGCTTCTGCCCACAACGGCTAAGAATTGCCCGGATGGAATGGATAATTCCAATTCGCTCAGAACGGCGAGATCGCCGAAGCGAACGCCTGCATTCCGAACGTCTACTTGAAGTCCGCGAGGTGCCTCATGCACGACCAGCGGCGTCTTCTCTTCGGGTTCGATGCTTATTTTCCTGGACGGAAGTGCGAATGCCATTTCAGCCAGCTCCTTTCCATCAGCTTTGCCATCCAATCCGAGAGCTTGCCGAGCAAAGCATAGATGACGATGCTGAGCACGACGACATCCATCTGGAAGAACTCACGGGCATTCATGGCCATATAGCCAATACCGCTGTTCGAGGATATCGTTTCGGATACGATCAGCGTAATCCACATAATGCCGAGCGCGAATCGAAGGCCAACTAGGATGGACGGGAGCGCACCCGGAAAAATAATCGTTCGAAATAGGGAATACCCTCTCAAACCATAAGTCCGACCCATCTCGATTAAGCCGGGATCAATCGACCTTATGCCATGGAGCGTATTCAGATAGATGGGGAAAGCTACTCCCAATGCGACTAGAAAAATTTTACCTTGTTCGCCAATGCCAAACCAAGCGATGATAAGCGGAATAAGAGATAAATGCGGGATTGTACGGATCATTTGGATACTGGAATCCGTCAGCTTCTCCGATAATGGAAGCAAGCCGTTCAGTATGGCCAGGACAAAACCGATGCCGCCGCCAATTGCAAAACCAATCAGTGCACGACGCGTGCTGTCCCCGATATAGATGAACAAATCTCCGCTTCGCACGAGCTTAGCGCCTGCTTCGAGTACGGATACCGGCGTCGGCAAGATGCGGGAGGATATCCATCCCACGCTTCCGAGCCATTGCCACAGCACCACGACCAGGATCGGAATGACCCATTCAAGTCCTACGGATAGCGTTCTGGTTTTCCACTTGTTATCTGCTGGACTCTTCATCTGCTCCCCCTCCTAGCTGACCGGCGCTCGTTCCGACGGCTTGATCGAGTTCGCGATAAGCTCGCCGAACGGACTGGTCGAGGTCGGGCCTTGCACCGTAGCTGATCGATTCAAAGGCAAAAGCGGGAATACGAGATCAGCGAATTGGTAAGCTTCCTCGAGATGCGGATAACCCGATAGTATGAATGTATCGATACCTAGATTGGCATACTCCTGCATCAGTGCAGCCACTTCAGCGGGATTGCCTACTAGCGCTGTTCCAGCTCCACCGCGGACTAAGCCCACACCTGCCCACAGGTTCGGATAAATTTCTAGATGGCTTCGATCTCCGCCATGAAGTCGCGTCATCCGCTGCTGCCCTTCCGAATCGTAACGGGCAAACACCTTCTTGGCCGCTGCTATCGCTTCTTCATCGACTTTGCTGATTAGGCGATCGGCTTCCTTCCACGCTTCTTCGGACGTTTCGCGGACGATGACATGCAGACGAATGCCAAAACGAACCTCGCGGCCACGCTCTGCTGCCAACTTACGAACACGATCCAGCTTCTCCGCTACTTCCTGCGGGGGCTCGCCCCAAGTGAGATAGACGTCGATATGGTCAGCTGCGACTTCCTGCGCAGCCGGCGATGATCCGCCGAAATAGAGCGGTGGATAAGGTTTCTGAACCGGTGGATAGAGAACTTTGCCGCCTTCTACCTTCAGGTGAGTGCCTTCGAAATCAACGGTTTCTCCCTCGAGCTCCCTGCGCCATACTTCCAGAAACTCCGACGTCAGATCGTAGCGTTCATCATGCCCGAGGAACAAGCCGTCTGCCGCCAGTTCTACCGGGTCTCCCCCTGTCACGACATTGACGAGCAATCTCCCTCCGGAAAGCCGATCGAACGTGGCAGCCATTCTGGCCGATAAGGTCGGTGACATAAGGCCCGGTCTCAGGGCAACGAGAAACTTAAGCTTCTCCGTAGCCGATATGAGCGAAGAAGCCACTACCCACGCATCCTCGCATGAGCTCCCTGTCGGCAGTAAAACACCGCTGTAACCAAGTCGATCTGCAGCTTGCGCGATTTGCCTCATATACGTTGCATCAACGGCGCGGGCTCCTTCGGCAGAACCCAGATAACGCCCATCTCCATGTGTCGGAATAAACCAGAATACTTCCATTTCAATCACCCTTTCATCTACATTTAAATGTTCGATTATTTCAGTCCATTATTTCAGTGTGGCATCCTTAACCTGAATTTCTTTCGGGATCAGCTGCAGGTTGAAGAACGTATCCGCAATCTTCTGCTGCGCTTCGATAATGGCGTCGTCGATCGGCGATATGCCGTAATCTCTGCGGCCCGATGCGAGCTCAAGCGATGGAATGTCGATGCCGAGCTGCGGTGATAGAAGTGCTGCCACTTCTTTCTGATTGGCTTTGGACCACTCGTCAACCTTGTTCAACTCGTCGATGAAAGAATCGATAGCCGGTTTATTCGCTTCTGCGAATGTACGCGAAGCCAGATAGAATTCGATATTCGATACAAGTCCTTCTCCATCCGTAAGCAGCTTCGCCCCGGTTGCCGTCTGAGCCGCAGCCAGGAACGGATCCCAGATCACCCATGCATCAACGCTTCCGTTCTCGAACGCAACTCTGGCATCACCGGGCTTCAAGAATACAGTCGTGATATCCTTGTAATCCACGCCTGCTTTCTCCAGTGCTTTGACAAGCAGATAGTGAACATTGGAACCTTTGTTCAAGGCGATTTTCTTGCCCTTCAGGTCAGCGAGTGTCGCTATCTTGGAATCCTTCGGAACGATAATCCCTTCACTCTTCGGGCTTTCAGGCTCGTGGGACAGGTAGACAAGAGGCGTGTCGGCAGCTTGCGCGAAGATTGGCGGCGCTTCTCCGGTGTGCCCGATATCAATGCTGCCAACATTAAGTGCTTCAAGCAATTGCGGTCCGCCCGGGAACTCCGTCCACGTCACTTTGTAGCCTTCGGACTCGTAACGTTTCTCCAGCGTCCCTTGCGCTTTGAGAATATTAACCGTGCCGTATTTCTGATAGCCGATACGAATTTCTTTGGTGCTTTTAGGGGCATCTGTTGTTGTCTCCGTCGTTTCTCCTGTAGTCGTCGTGGCGTTGTTTCCCTCTTTACCGCATGCAGATAAGATAAGGACGAAGCTTAGAAGCGAAATCACGAGCAAGCTGATGGCTCGTAGCGATTTAGTGGTAGTTGTCATCTTTCAAAACCCCTTTTTTCTTGGATTGCAAACCAAAAACCGGAGGCTTCCACAGTCCAATCCCCATAAAGGAGTATCGGCTATGGAAACCTCCGGTTGTCCGGTAGGCTTCTTGCTATTTGTTGTTGGTTTTATGATATACACATTAATCCGATAAGTCAACTATGAATTAGTGATGGGCAAGCCTTTTTTTAAAAACAAAGATATGGAGCAGCTTTCCCCTGCGCCATCTCAAGATGATCCTCTAACCAAATTCCGCGAAAATCTAACGAACCGTAGGGACGTTATTCACCTGGATTCCTCACCTCTGAAAATCTAACGAACCGTACGGGCGCTATTTCGGAAAAGCGGCTCCATTTCCCCCTCAAACCACCAAATAGCGCCTCAACGGTTTGTTAGCATTTTTTGGGGTCTGTTTTCGGGCATATAAGCGCCGTATGGTTCGTTAGAGCATTTCACGACTGGCAATCCGCCTATCGAATCGCACTCGCCTCTCACTCCCCGCCAACCCTCTACTAAACATGCACCAGCCGCAAGCTAATCAGCTGGAACGTTTCCGTGCCGCCGTGGTTACTCAGTGCGGTCAGCCTGATATGTGTCGCCCCGCTGACCGGTTTGAAGGCAATCATCTGCATGCCGCGCTGATTGCGCAGCTCACCGCATGCAATCGGCTCGCCCCAGTTCACGCCGTCTTGGCTGACATGAAGCTCATAAGCTTTGAGCCGCTCGCCAATCGGAGCTGCATAGCCGCCATCAAGGACGGCGCCGGTCTCGGGCTGTGTGACACAAAGTCCCATCCATTCGTATTCCGCCTCACCTGAGGTCATCTGCAAGGTCAACGATTGCGGCCATGTATGCATCGCCGGTCCTCGGAAGTAAGATTGATAGTTATCGTTCAGCACATTGACAGCCGAGGCATACGGCAGCTCTGAGCTGGCCTTGGCAACAAGCAGCGCTGTTGGGACAAGGCGAGCTTGCGAGGCCACAGTCAACTTAATGACCAGATCTCCATCAACTCGAACCGTTTCCCATGATGGAACTTCGATCATCAGATATCCATCCTTCTGCTCGAACGGCAGCGGCTCGCCCGTTCTCAAGTCCGAGGCTGAAAGCACATCATAGCCCGCATCATGCAAGATCAGAACCTGCCCACTAGGCGGGGTAAGGACATGCAGATAATGCGTTTCCCCTCCGGGCACGACCGTTGTTATCCCATATGCCCCCTCATTCCAATGTCCCGGCGGGAATCCGCCTTGATCATAGCCGCCTCCAACCGTGCCATAGATGGACTCCTCAGCCCAAGTCATGAAACGGTCAAAATGATCGGTGAAGCTGTCCAGTACCTCCGGAAATTCCCCGCCGATCTTCGGACCGTACCCCAGATGGGCATTCCAAGAAGTCCCTGCGACTGTAACGATCTTCTTCACAAGCGTTGCATTGTCCGGAACGTCCGCATAGTTCTCCTCATAGCCGCCCCATGCAGCGTTTCCTTCCCCCAAATACCACCAGTCCCATTTGGCCTTGAAGGCAAACTCCTTATCCCCTGGTCCAACCCATGTGCCGCTTGCCCAATCATAATCCGGCTGGCATACCTTACCGAAATCCTCCAGCGCCATGGCATCCTCGTCTTCAACAGGCCCTTTGCTGAAATCATTGTTGATGAGAATGATGTCCTCCCGCTTCCGATGAAGCCTGTCAAATACGTGCTGCGCTTCAAGCTTGTCATGGTAGCCATCGAACCAGAAACCGGCCACGCTCGGATAGCGATCCAACAACTCTTCCATCACCTCAATACTATAAGCAAGATAGCCCTCACGCGAAGTAATATCAAGCGTGCCATCCTGCTTATAGGCGCGATAATCCTCCTTATTCAACCATTCGATCCCGCCGTGAATGGCGTTCTTCGAATCCCGGTTTATATACACGATAATCCGGATACCCGCAACTTCAGCTGCATCCAGCATCTCTTGCAAATAGTCCCGCCCCGTGCTATGACTCCCCGCCACGTCCGATTGCCATATTTTCAAATAACCCTGCTGACAGTGAAACGTAGCCAGCGTTATATACTTGGCACGAAGCTTCACAGCCGTACTGACCCACCTTTGCGCATTCCAGCCTGCCTCTTCCACAGCTTGATCGAAAGCCTCAACCGTTTCATAAATATAGCGAAATTCCTGCCCGAACGGATCTGTCTTATGCTCCCCCGTATGCATCCCCCAATGTAGAAACAATCCGATACGCGCATCGCGGTACCACTGCTGCAAACGCTGATCTTTCCTCCATGTATCCACTTCGACTCCCACTCTCCCTTTCATTAAACGAGGCACATCGCCGCGTCCTGCTTAGCGATGTGCCCCACGGCCATTTATTGATTAACTGCAGCTTTCGTGTCATCCCATGCTTTAACCCACCATGTATTGGAGGTTTCGACTCCGTTAGATTTCAGATCATCCAACGTCTTCTGCTTGATCTCATCAAAGTCTGCATCGGAATCCGCCATAATTGCTTTCGCAACGGCTTTGATCATCAATTCTTTAAGCTTGGCGTCAATTCTAGAGATATCGTCCGGCGTGCTGGGAAGCGCAGCAGGAATACGAGTATCCATGTTTTGCTGGTTAATCGACTTGCCTGCTTCTACGTTCTTGAGGAAAATTTCTGCCGGGAAAGATACGCCGTAATGATCGCTGAAATCCTTCGTAAGCGGATCTAGCAGACCGTTGAACGATTTGCCGGAGCTGAACAAGTCTACTTCGGTCTTATCTTCCGGATTGATAACGAAGTTACCCAATCCATTGTAGATACCGGTTTGTGCGGCGCGAACGCCTGTGTTTCTGAACGCATCGCCGTTCTCGATCTTCGCTTTATTCATCGCATCGCTGATTGTCGGTACGCCTGATACCAAATCCCAATCCGTACCTTTGACGCCGCTGTAAGCAAGGCGGGAGCCTTCATACGACCAAAGGTAGTTCAGAAGATCCATAGCGCGGTCCGGATGCTTGGAGTTCTTCGTTATCCCGAGCGACTTGTCGAACCAACCCAATTGGTTGGCGCCATTCCATTGATGTCCCCATTCCAGCGGGATTGTCGCATAGCCGACTGCATTCGCATTGTTCTTGCCGTTAAAGCCGCCGTTAAACCAGCTCGCAGGAGAGTAGAGAATCGAGCCGTTTGCCATTTTGGCGCTGAAGTCACCGGATTGCATCGTTAAGGAGTCCGGATCAAGCAGCCCCATTTTTCTGGCTTTGTAGTAGAAGTTTACCGTTTTCCAAAGTGGCCCTTCAGTATCTGTGAAGTTGTTTACGAGCTCATTCGTATCGGATTTCACAACGTAACCGTTATTGCCCCAATCGGCATAACCGTACAGAATCGCCATCGGCATGTAGTAGCTCCATAATCCCCAGTCATTCCACGCTGCTACACCGTAGGTTTTGTAGCCTTCAGGCGTCTTCGGATGCTTATCCTGCATTTGTTTAAGAATGTTAAGCAGTTCGTCTTCACTTGTAATCGCAGGGTAGCCAAGCTCTTTATAATAGTCCCATCTCGTAACCACACCAAGGCTCGCTTCAAAGCCCATCATATCCGGCCCCGAGTTCACCGGCATGAAGTACAGCTTGTTAGAGCCGTTACTGCGGAACTTTCTCATGAAGTCTACGACTTCAGGTACGTTATTCAGGATGTTCTGACCTTTTGTTTCGATCATGTCATCCATGGCAATGACTTGCCCGCCCTCGATAACACGCGCTTGATCCTCAGGCTTGAGCATGATGATGTCCGGGAGATCTCCCGAAGCAAGCAGCACCTTTATTTTCTCGTCTTCGGCGACTACCCACTCCACTGTGATGCCCAGCTTCTTCTGGATCTCTTTGCCGACTTCGGTTTCAGCAAACGGAACCGCAGGCGCTTGGTTGACCAGCATCGTAATCGTCACCGGCTCCGGCGCAGGCGCTTCCTTCGCATCTGAATCAGTTGATCCTGTATTCTCCGAAACTGCTTGGTTCGAGTTTCCATTGTTTGACCCCGAGCATGCAGCCGCTGAGAACAAGAACAACAAAGCGAGCATTGCCATCAAAGTACCCCTGATACCCTTTCTTCTCCTCACTTCGTTTCCTCCTCATTCAATATTGATTATCAGTACGCATCGTACCGGGTAATCCATCCTTAGCCTTTAACCTTTAATAGCGCCCATCATAATGCCCTTCACAAAATACCGCTGCATAAACGGATACACGCAGAGTATCGGCAATGTAACAACCATCGTGATCGTCATGCGTACCGTTTGCGGCGTCATATAGACTGCGTTTGCACCGCCTCTATTAATCTCCATCCCGGATTGCCGCGATAGTGAGGATGCTTGCGTAATGTACTTATAGAGCTCATATTGCAGCGTCTGCAGGTGTTTATCGCTGACGAGAATATAATTATCGAACCAGTTGTTCCACTGATCCACCGCAGTGAATACCGCGATCGTAGCCAGAATCGACGTAGAAATCGGCATAATGATTTTCCAATAAATCGTGAAGTAGCCGGCGCCGTCAATCTTTGCTGATTCCTCCAGCGACTTGGGCAGCTGCTCGATATAGGTTTTGATCAGGATGATATAGAAGACATTGATTGCACCCGGTACGATGTAGAGCAGGAAGTTATCATTGAGGTGCAGGTTCTTCATGAGCAAATACCAAGGAATCAACCCCGCGTTGAAATAGAGCGTGATAACCAGAAACCGGTAGAAGAATTTCCTCATCGGGAACTGCTCAATGGTCATTAAGTAAGCAAACAGCGAGCATAAGAACGTGGTCAGCAGCGTGCCAAGCACAGTCCTTGAAACCGATATGAACGTTGCACTCAAGATCCCGTCAAACTCGAACACCTTGCTATAGGATACGAGCGTGAATCCTTTGGGAAACCATGTGATCCCGGTCATCGCCTCCTGCGAGCCGCTGATAGAGTAGATGAAGATATAGTAGAATGGATAAATGCACAGAAGCATAAACAAAGTGAGGATCGTATAATTCACGATTTGGAAGCCTATATTGGACAAGCCGGATGATGATTTAGATGTATTTAACGTTTTCATGCTCTCTCTCCTTGTACCAAACTAAGCTACACAATTCCGTACCCTCTGATCCGTTTGGCCAGGCCGTTGGCTGCGAAGAGCAGGATGATGCTGATGAAGGTTTTCGACATCCCGAGTGCCGTCGAGTAGGAGTAATCGGCGTTCAATATTCCGGTACGGTACAGGTACAGATCGAGCACCGTTATTTTGTCAGCCACCAATCCGTTGTAGAAAACGAGATATTGTTCCATCCCAACCGAGAGTAAATTGGACATGCCCAGAATCATCAATACAATAAATGTCGGTGCTACACCGGGTACCGTGATATGCCAGATTCTGCGGAACCGCCCTGCCCCATCCACATGCGCGGCATCGTACAGCTCTTGATCAATTCCGATAATGGCCGCCAAGTAGATAATCGTTCCCCAGCCAAGCGACTTCCAGATCCCCAGCATCGTTTGAAAGATCCATACGACGTCGCCATTACCGAGCAGATTCGTCGGCTCTTTAATCAGGTGCAGATTCATCAGCAGCTCGTTGAGCAGGCCATCATTGGAGAAGACCGAGAAGGCCAGTGAGAAGACGATAACCCAGCTTACAAAGTGAGGGAGCGTGATGATCGTCTGCACAATTCGCTGAAAGCTGGTATGCTTCACCTCAGATAATAGAATGGCGAAGATGACCGGCAATGGGCTTGTAAGGAGATTTAAGAAGTAGAACGCCAGTGTGTTCTGCAGCGCATTCAGCAGGTCATTACCGCTTGTCGTGATCAGTTCGAAAAACTTCAATCCGACGAACGGCGTCTTGGCTAGCGGTATGCCCGGCTTGTAATCGAAGAACGCCAATACCCAGCCGGCCAGCGGTATATATTGAAAGACGAGAACTAACAAAATAATCGGCAATCCGAGCAAAAACAGCTTCGTTCTGTCAGATAAAAACTTCTTCCTTAAAGAAGCTGTGTACGATACGCTGACCTCTGTTTTCATGTGTTGGTTCTCCTTACTCATTTGATAAGTTAACTATACAAGGGCAGCAATCGAGCTTGAATAGCGGATTTAACGGATTTATGGTAATATTTGATCCGGTTTGCGGGGTAAGCGAGGCGAGTTGAACATTTTTACGATAAAATTGTTCGATTATTAGATAACATAAAAAAACAGCGGCTCGAAATGTTTCCGGGCCGCTGTTTGTATGAATCGATCATTCCATCCACTTTGGAAGTCTGATGATGACCTTTGTTCCTAATCCCTCGCTGCTTTCCAGCGTAATTCCATACTTCTCGCCAAAGTTGAGCATGATCCTTCGGTTTACATTACGCAGCCCGATTCCCGCCACCTTCTCTTGCTCTCGATTGAAGATTGGCTGATGCAAACCGTTCTTGATCCCGGTGAGCTTGTCCGCCGCGATCCCTATCCCATTATCCGAGACATGGACAATTAGCTCGTCTCTGACCTCTTTCATCTGAATGACGATATCAATTCGGTTGACCTGCTTGCTCAATCCGTGTACAACCGAGTTCTCGATGATCGGCTGCAAAATAAACTTGATGATGCGATAGTCCACCAGATGCTCCGGAATATCGAACCGATAGCTGATTTTGTTATTAAACCGCCAGTTCATAATTTTCATGTAGTTCTCAAGGTAGCTCATTTCTTCTCTGACGGTGCACATCGGCTCATTGCTGCTGTAGAGCGGGTGCAGAATGTTCCCTAAGGCGACGACGCTGTCGACGATATTGTCCGCTTTGTTGATCATCGCCATCCACTTGATCATGTTCAGCGTGTTGTACAGAAAATGAGGATTGATTTGATTTTGCAGCGCCTCTATCTCCAGCTCCTTCTTCTCGCGTTCCACCTCGGTATTCTTCGTCACGAGCTCCTGAATGTTAAGCGACATCTCATTGAATCGCATGATAACAAGTCCAAGCTCATTCTTCGGAATATTCGGCAGCGTGATCCCCAAATTTCCTTTCCCCATATCCTTCATCTTCCGTGCCAGACTGCTGAGCGGATTCGTAATTCTTCGCATCGAGAATACAAATACGACGACAATCAGAAGTAAGCTGATCACAAATACGAAGATCACGACTTGCTGCAGTTCAATAACGTCGCTTTGCAGGAGCTCCAGCGGGAATTCCCTGATCACGTACCAGCCAGTTTCTTGAATGCGATAATAGACCACCATCTTCTTGGTGCGCCCTTCCGTAATGTTGATGCTCTTGAAATCGACACCGGGTTCCGGCTTGAATAAGGCTCTCTGGCCTAGATCCTTATTCCGTGTGCTGGAGATGATCATTCCGCTGGCATCCATGATATACATATAATCGTCTGGCGAGCTGATGAACTTGGAATAGGTCGAGCGCAGCTCCCGTTCGTCGATATTGAACACAACCACCGAGGAAAGCTTGGACTCCAGCAGCGCTCGCGCTCCCATTACGAAGCTGACGACATAACCCGGGTCCTTCGTATCTTCGACAATATCGTAGTACCAATTCTCCGTAATCCCGCCGTACCACACCGGATTCGGGTACGTTTGCAGCGCTTGATCGTACAGGCCCGACGTGATGAGCTTGTGCTCGTTGCCATGGCTGTTGACGACACTTCTCGTCTTGCTGCTGCCGATAATGCTGTTTTTCGTGAACACATAGATGGAATTAAGACTGTTATTATAGCTGTTTGTAAAATCACTGATTTTCTTAAACACATTTTGCTGCATTTCGATCGATTCATAGGTGGACTCGATATTGTCCGCTTTCAGAAACTCCTGAACCTCAGAATCGATCAAGAAAATGCGATATATTTTCTCGACCTCATTTTGCAGCGTCTGAATATTGTATTCGGATTGCCTGAACTGCTCGAAGATGTACTTCTCGCTGCGCTTCTGCAGAATATGAATCGAGGAATTATAAACGAGATAAGAACCAAGAAGCATAACAATCATCCAGATCGCAACGAAGTAGACAAGCAGCTCAAACCCGATACTGCGAAAGAAGCCCCTCCTGATCTTACTGATCGATAATTTCACCTTCCGGTTCCTCCGCCTGCTCCACAAGCCATTGTTTTCGATATTCACCTGTCGTCATGCCGGTTACCTTCTTAAAGATTTTGCAGAAATAGGTGTTCTCCTTGAAGCCGACGCTTTCGGCAATTTCGTAGGACTTTAAGTAGGAGTCCAGCAGCAGTTCCTTCGCTTTCTCGATCCTAATCTCATTTAAGTAATCGATGAAATTAATCGTCATTTCCTTCTTAAACAGGCTGCTCAGGTAACTCGGACTTAAATTCACGTAGACAGAAGCTTGCTGAAGGGACAGATCGCTGCTGTAATTCGCCTCCATATAGTCGAGCGCCAGCCTAACTTCCTTGCTGACGACTCTTTTCTTTCTCTTGGACGCTGCAATGCTCGACAGAAAATCATAGAAGCTGCGGTGAATTTCATCCAGTGTCTCACTCTGCCTGATCGATTGAATGACCGCAAGAATGACTTGCTCACTGCCTTCTTCTTGAAACTTCAAGCTATTGACCGTCCACTGGACGAGGTGACAGAACTTCTCCAGAACCTCTGCTCTGGAGTGAGATGGCTCCTTCATTACGGAGCGGAAACGGTCGCCATATTCTTGGAGGAAAGCCGGTGTCATGCCCGCTACTCGCTCGCTCATATTCAATATTTCTTCTGTTTTCTCCTGTGTTACCGCCTGTCTGTCAAAATCGACATAACGACCGTAGATCCCGGTACCGCCGAAGAACTTGTCTTCCAATGCACTCAAGGCTTGATCATACATGCTCCGCAGGGATCCATAACCGGATCGAATTTCGCTTACACCGTAAGATACCGTAGCGTTGAAGTAGGTTTTGAAAGGGGTTTCAATTTCTTTTAGCATGTGCAGGACTTCTTCTCGGATGATGCGCTCCTCCGCCAGCTTGTTGTAGCTGAAGATAAGGATGTACTTAGCTCCGTCATCGCAGAAAGCTTCTCCATTACGAAAATGAAGGAACATCTCGTCCAGTACGTTCAACATCGTATGCTTGACCAATTGGCCGTTTGTATCTTTAAATAGCTTTTTGATTTTGGCAAAATGGTCCATTTCGAGCACGCACATGATCATGCGTTCCGATCGAAGATGGAAGTCATACTGCTCAACCAGCGCTTCGAACTCTCGTTCCGAATAGCCGTTGTACAGTATATAATCCTTCATAATTTTTTCTTTGATTACATGTCGATTCGCATCGCTGATTTTGGGAAGCGATGACGGCTGACGGCTCTCGTCCGCGGACAGTTCTTGCTGCATTTTGCTCAGAATGACATTGATTTGTTCGATCGTCATCGTGAGCTTAAGAATATAATCGGATACCCCCAGCTGGAGCGCTTGCCTGACGAGGTCAAACTCCTCCATGCAGGTTAAGATGACAATTTTGGTGCTTTTGTCCCTCTCTCTGATCCGGGCAATCAGATCCATTCCGCTCATGCCGGGCATTTTCAAGTCCGTAATGATCAAGTCCGGTTTCTCTTTCTCGTAGATGTCGAGTGCTGACTCCCCGTCAGCTACATCTGCAATGACACACATGCCAAAGCTCGACCAGTCGATCGCGTTTTTCAATCCCATTCTGACCAGCATCTCATCCTCGACGATCATGACACCGAACACATTGACCCCTGCCCTCTAGTGTAGAATATGCCCCGGTACAACGTTAAGCTATATTCTATGCTCCCGATGCATTCCTGTAAAGCAATAAAGCATGCCGGTTATGGCATGCTTATCGTTTCGTTCCCGTGCTGCTTAAACGCGTTCATTCAGAAATTGTTCAAACTGACCGAGATTGTTGAAGCGGTTAATCGCTACCCCTTGGGACAGAAGATATTGCTCGAGATGCTGATCCAACCGCACGACGGCGTCATGAAGCGAAACGAGATGATGAGGGTCAAGAAGTGCTAATAAATTAGGAAAGCCTGCTTCGTTATAGTAGGAATGATAGGATAATCCGGCTTCCAAGGAACCGGGCCACATCCCTTTCTCAAAAAAGTAGAGAAAACGAGCGACTTCATCCTGCACGCGTATGGACCAATAAGAGACCGTGGAGTACTCATTCTTCTCGCACGCCGTTCTGATTTTGTCGAAGATGCCTTTGATCTCTTCGTAGAAACCTATCGCACGGTCCGAGTAAGAAGGAGCGCTTGCAAGGGCTGCTCTCTGTTCCGTCAATAGGGCAACTGTATCCGCAGTAAGCTGCTCGCAGGTTTCCCGGATTTCGCTGCATGAGCATGCGCGCAAGATGGATTCGATCTGTTCTTCCAATCGAGCCGGACGCAGCCGGAGTTGCAGCAGCTGCTCGCGATTCTTCCCCCAGCCCCTTGTCATATACGTTCGATTGAGCAGTGCCAGCGCATACACCAGCTTATTCAATACATCGTGGGCTTCAATCTGGCGGACAGAAATGTTGTCTTCCTGAAGTCGGCTCATTTTATAGAGATGCACATAAACTTCACGCAGCTGAGACTCTGCCTTCTCGATGAATATCTGTGGCTGTTGAGGGAGCTCGGCGATGGTCTCGCGCAGCTTTAGAAACTTCGTTCGATCTTCCTCGGAACGTACATACAAGATTTCGCAGTCGGCGATGATCGTCGTGTTCGGCTCCTCGAATTTCGCCATCCGCTCCGCGCGTTCCCAACTGATCGGCCAGAAATCAAAGCTGATGTCGTTCAGCACAAACTGTACGCTGGCATCGTAACCTCTTCCAGATGTTGGGATGAAGAAGAAATCCAAGTCCGATCGGGCTGTCGCTGTCCCTTGTGCGTATGATCCGTAATAGGCAATAAGAGCAACATCCTCCGAGTAACGCTCGCGTATATGATTAACTAGCGTTTGTGCAACGTCGAATACATTAAGCATGGTATAGCCTCCTTTGTTATGAAATCTAGTTTAGGTAACATAGAGTGCAGCATAGGAACGACAAAAAGCCGTGAATGAATATTGCTCATTCACGGCTTCTCGAATATAGCCAACCCTAACGGGACGTAAATAACGTCTCACTAGAACAGTCTACAAGGAGCAATGATGATCAATAGGTTCGATTCAGACACCCATAAACGTCCGCATAGCTAATCAAACCTCACTCTACCGGAGGCCGACACCGCTCTCGTTCATGGTTATTCAGTTCGCTATGACGCGATACCTGCTGCCTGGAAACCTATTCGATCAACAATGCCCTAATCCCACCATTCCTTTAAGTTATACCCAGTATAGTTAACGAGGGAAAATATTACAATTTATTTATAAAGCGAAACTGCTGCTACTTCTTCTTATCGGCTTCTTCAACAGCTGCGTTATCCGTCGATTGCTCAGTCGACTGCTTCTTATTCGACACTTCTATCCCCAGTACAAGCTTCCTTGCTTCTGCCCATCTCACATTGTAGCTCTGGAAGGATACCTTCAGGTCCGGCGCCGCGACCCACTCCTGGACGTAATCGCCGGACCAGAATGCCATTTGGGCCTTCGCCGAAATATTCAAGAAATCATCGCTTGGCGGCTGCCGTTCGACGAAGATGGGATCAAAGGTTAGAAACTGCCGGATTTGCGGCAGCTGAGACGTCTTCGTCATATCGACCGGCAGGAAACCGGAATCGTCCACATAACCGGACTCCTTCACGAAGAAGTTCACCCACGCTTCGGCGAGCTCTTTATTTTCGCTGAATTTGCTTACACCAAGAAACCAATCCGGACTAAGCGGCGCATACCGCTCCGCATTGTTATTATACGGGAATGGGAAGAAACCGAGATCCTCGGAGCTTCCTCCTGCTGCAATCACTTGATTGATTACCCAATTGCCCAGGAAATACATGCCCGCATTTCCTTTAGCCACCTCGCCTTTGGACATCTCCCAGTTGTTCGTGAAGAGGTCCTTCTCGACGTAGCCTTTATTAATCAGGGTTTTGACAATTGTAATTGTCTGACCCCATGGATTTTCGTTGGTGAACGGCTGATCAGATGCTGTCATCTGGTTCAAGTAATTCGCATTCCCGGTCATATAACTGACTAAATTCTCACCCCAAGACGACATCGGCCACTGCGCGCCATAGTTCAGATAGATTGGCACGATGCCTAATCGCTTCAGCTTGGCACAAGCGGCATAGAACTCCTCCAGTGTCGCAGGTACCTTCGTAATGCCGGCTCTCAGAAAAGCCGTTTTATTGTACACAATACCATCCGTAGCGGCGCCTGTTGCAATCCCATACCGTTCACCGCGATAGGATTTGAAATCGGCAAACCGTGTATGCTCAAAGAGACTATCATTCAGCGGCTCAAAATAATTGATCAAATCCTCATTAGGCAGGTTGTTCGGCAGCAGCAGCACATCTCCCGTGCTCCGCGTCGACAGCCTGACGAGAATATCGCTGGCATAATTGGTCAGACCTTCAAACTCGACATGTGTACCGGGATGCTTCGCTTCAAACTTATCCGCGTACTTCTGAAAGACGCCGTTCTCCACAAGGTCAACCCGATTCGTCAGCATCGTGATTTGTTTCAAACCATCTGTGTTCTCCTCCTTGATACTAGGAGAAGGCGGCGGAGTCTTGTCAGCAGTTTGATGGGATGCACAGCTTGTCAGCATGGAGCTGCCGAGTACAGCAGCTACCAAGGTGTATTTGATACGTTTGGATGCTAGAACCGGCATCTTCATTCCACTTCTCCTCCCACGACAGGCAGCCGCAGCATCACTTGTGTCCCCATGCCGGGCCGACTCTTCACTTGAATTCCATAGTTTGTACCATAATGCAGCTTAATGCGTTCATTGACATTCCGCAGCCCGATTCCGGTTCGATGCGAATCCGAATAACCGCCTTCAAGCAAAAGCACACCGTTCAAACTACCGTTCAAACGCTCCAGCGTCTTCTCGTCCATCCCAATTCCATCGTCGGTAAGCTGAACGAATACAGCTTGCTCGGTCTTCCATGCCGACGCCTCAATGACCATCTTCGGCTTGTTATCGTCCATGCCGTGGTAAATCGCATTTTCTACAATCGGCTGAAGTACGAGCTTAATCAGCGAGTAGCTCATCAGCTCATCAGGTGCATTTACCTTCAGCTCGAATCGGCCTGGATAACGGTAATTCAGAATGTCCACGTAGTACCGAATATGATTAATCTCGCTGCCGAGAATGACTTCTTCATTGAGATCGCTGATGCTGTAACGCAGCAGCTTCCCGAGAATCGCCAGCATATCCGCTGCATCCGTATCATCATTGAGCTCCGCGGCCATCCGAATCGACTCCAGCGTATTGTACATGAAATGAGGATTGATCTGGCTTTGCAGCGCATGCAGCTCCGCTTCCTTCTTCTTCGTTTCCATCAGGTAAATGTCTCGAATGAGATCATCGATGCGCAGAATCATCCGGTTGAACTGGTTGCCGAGCTGCCCGATTTCATCACGGTGTTTGACTTGGAATTGAACGCTGAAGTCGCCCTCTTGTACTTTTCTCATCAGCTTCATCATCTTCCGCAGCGGCTTCGTCAGTGCAAAAGAGAAGAAGATTGAGATGAGCAGCGCGATGCCAATCGTTAAGAACGTAAGAATCCACGTCACATTGCGGATGACAGCCGTATTGCGCGTCAGCTCCTTCACCGGGATGGACGTGATCACCTTCCAATCCGTATGCGGAGAAGTGGTGAAGATATAGAGATGCTTCTCGCCGTTTTCCTCCAGATAGAAACTACCTTTCTCCCCTTGCGCCATCTTCACCATCTGCATGTCGCTAATATTCGTGGCCAACAACTTCTTATCGCTATCGTAGATCACATTGCCGAGTGCATCGAAGATGAACGATTTGCCGTGCGTAACCCCATCGAATTTGACAATTTGGTCTTCAATTACGTTGATGTTGGCATCGACGGCGATTAAGCCGATATCATGCAGCGATTTGTCGATAATTTTGCGAACCACGGTAAATGCATATCGGGTACTCTTCAAATTACTTGTATACTTCTGGGTGCTGATCAGCAGCGCTTCCCCTTTGGAAGCGGCTGCACGCTCCATCCAGTACTGGTAGCTTTCCTTAATGTTCATGCGGATGCCGCCGGACTTCGTCGAATAGTAACCGTTTCCATATTGATCGAAAATATAGACCGACGTAGCGCCTCGCTTAATCGTATTGATAAACGAAATATTGCCTTCAATGCCGCGCTGAATCGCCAACAGCAAATCAAAATCCATCGGCGGTGCACCGCTGTTCTCATCCGAGGAATATTGCGCACGCTGCTCATGGTATTTGCCGGATTTGATCAGGTTTTGCTTAATATCATCCTGATAGGCGGGAATGGAAGAAATCCGGCTCATATCGTCGATATAATCATCCACGCGGTCCATCATGTTGCCCAGCATCGTAGTGGAATACGCGATGGTGTTCTGTTCAATCGAATCGGAATAATTGCGAAAGGAAACCGCCCCAATGAACGTCAGCGGCAATGTAATCAGCACCAGGAAAACAAGCAGCAGCTTGCGTTCCATCGGCATATCGCTAAATGAGGAGAATAGTTGTGAGAACCGCCTGATGGGATTCATATATGCGCTGACCGCTCCTTCTACTTCACTGCTTGTTGCACCACCTCACTCAATATACCAGAGAGAAGCGGAAGCGGACAAACAGCTCTTTTTAACCGATTAGTTGAACTGCCAGTTGGCTCGGAATTGGTGGGGGGGTAGTTGGGTATGTTGTCTTGTTCGCAAAAGTGGAGAATGCTGCATTTTGTGCAACATTTCCGAGGGAATTTCGGTCTGTGCAGAGGATTGTTGCGCATTATGCAACATTTTGCCTCTGAACCCGCCAATCTGCGTCTTAGCAGACTACAATGCTGCATTTTCTGCATGATTTTGTGGTTCGAGGGCAGCTAAGCGGGAAATTTGTCGCCATTTATGCAACAATTTTAATGATCCGAGAGTTGGGTTTCTTACTCGGGGACCTAGCTGGTTGGCTTGCTTTGCCTGATCTAATTGGCGCTGCCACGAGATTGCTCTAACGAACCGTGGAGGCCTTATTCAGGGGAAATGGAGTGGAATTGGGCATTTTGAGACCAGATAAGGCCTGTAGGGTTCGTTAGATTTTCAAAACGAGCAATTGGGCTAATATAAGACCTCTGTGGTTCGTTAGCGCCAACGCTCCCCATTGATCCCCCGCGAAACTTACAGTGGGATCATCCGCGATGCCAGCTGATGCGAGCATCCGCGTAGCCAGCTGGCGCGTGCATCCGCGAGGCCTGCTGGCGCGAGCATCCGTGAAGCCTGCTGCGGCGAGCATCATCAGGTCACCACGCGCGACACGCGCGCAGCAAAAAAGCCGTTTCAAAAGTCGCATAGCACACTTT
This sequence comes from Paenibacillus sp. J22R3, assembly GCF_056269305.1. Taxonomy (NCBI): domain Bacteria; kingdom Bacillati; phylum Bacillota; class Bacilli; order Caryophanales; family Paenibacillaceae; genus Paenibacillus; species Paenibacillus sp. J22R3. The sequence continues at coordinate 676,026 of NZ_JBWDNS010000003.1, forward strand.
TGAAACGGCTTTACCTACTACTGAGCTTGTCCCGCCAGCATCACAACAGCGCGCAGTGCTGCAGCGATTTCACGCTCGACGGCGTCCGCTACCACGTTCGTGTGCGGGTCGTACACCTCCGCGAGGTCGCTGTCGGCGTAGCCGTCCAGCGCGACAATCGCGCCGGCACGCGCACCGCGAAGCGTCGCGACGACATACAGCGCCGCGATCTCCATCTCCACGGCGAGTGCGCCCGCTTGTTTATACTTGCGGTGCGGAATCTCTTCCACCCCGGTGAAGAAGGCATCCAGCGAAACGGTGATGCCTTTCTTCACGATGCCTTCGCTCTCCTGAGCAGCGGCGTACAGAGCACTGACGACATCGCTGTCGCCGACGGCCGGGAAGCCGTCCGGCACGAGCTGGCGAGTCAGTCCCTCTGCACGTACCGCAGCGGTACTGACGATGAGGCTGCCCGCAGGATGGTCAGCCGAATACGAACCGGCCGTGCCCACGCGGATCAGCGTCTTCACACCTGCGCGGATCAGCTCCTCGAAGCAGACCGCTGCCCCGGCAGAGCCGACGCCATGGCTTGTAACCAAGATACGCACACCATCGATCTCACCGGTGAACGTCCGATATTCACGGCTGAACGCCAACTCTCGCGCATTGTCCAGCTTCTTCGAAATCAGCTCGGCGCGTCTAGGATCCCCGCATACAATCGCGTAATCCGCCGCATCCTCGCTATGAATTTGTAGTATAGGCATTAGTGTCATTAGTCGAAGTCCACATCTTTCCACAAATCTTCCGGTAGACCAAGATCTTCGCCGGAGAAACGCTCCTCGCGGAACGGGTCGGCTACGTTATGGAAGCCGTTGCGCTCCCAGAAGCCCGGGCGGTCTTCCTTCATAAACTCGATGCCCGTAATCCACTTCGCACTCTTCCAGAAGTACAAATGCGGCACAACAAGACGGAGAGGGAAACCATGCTTAGGCGTCAACGGCTCACCATCGAACAAGAAAGCAAGCAGGATATCATCGCCCATCAAATCCTCAATCGGCACATTCGTCTCATAGTCATTATCCGCATGGATCATCACATAGCGAGCTTCCGGCTTCACGCCGAGCAAAGGCAGCAAATCTTTGAACTTCACGCCTTCCCACGTCGTATCGAACTTCGACCAGCGCGTAACGCAGTGAATATCGCATAGAACCTCAGATTGCTTCATCGCCTTCAACTGCTCCAGCGAGAATTCCATTTCCTTCTCCACTTCACCGAAGATGCGAAGTCTCCAGTCCGGCAGCGAATAATTCGGCACTTCCCCTTCATGCAGGATCGGGAAGCGCTCTGTTAGAGCTTGGCCCGGCGGCAAGCGATGCGCTAGCGTTGCATCTACTTCTACTTGCGTAATCGGTTTCGCTTTCTTCAAGCGTTCTGCTTTATTATTCACTTTATTTTCCCTCCTTGAGCAATACTAGTATATTTCATTAACGGGAGCTTTCATTCGCTTTGCGCGCTTCCGCAAGATAACTCTTATCCTTGAAGAAGAACATCATCACAAGCGTCACGACATACGGCAGCATATTTGTAAAATTGGTCGGCAGCGCCAAGCCCTGCAGCCGAATACTGATCGCATCCATAAATCCGAACAACAAGCTGGATGCGCCAACGCCAATCGGATTCGATTGACCAAGCATCGTCGCGACAAGGGCGATAAACCCGCGGCCCGCCGTCATATTTTCCGTGAACATCGTCACTTGTCCAAGCGACAGCTGGGCGCCGGCCAAGCCGCATAATACACCGCAAATCAACACAGCGCCGTATTGAATGCGTTTGGACTTAATGCCAATGCTGCGCGCGGCAACCGGATTCTCGCCGACAGCCAGCAGCCGGAAGCCGGACACCGTTCTGAACAAGAAATATTGAAACACGAAGACGAGCAGGAATGCAGCATACACAAGCGGCGAATGCCCGGATAAAACATCGCCAAGCCACGGAATATCTTTGATTAGCGGGATATCCCATGCGGGTAAACCTTGCATGTTCTTATCGTAATAAGCACCTTTAACATTGAAGATGGCTCTCAAACTGAATGAGGTTAAGCCCAGAGCCAAGAAATTAAGCGATATCCCGACTATGATGACATTGGCCCTAAGCTGGATGCTTAGATAAGCAAATATCATCGAGAATAACATGACGCAAACGACCGCAAACGCGACAGCCAGCCACACGTTACCCATCAGGTAATTGCCGACGATCGCGAAGAAAGCGCCGAACAGCACAAGCCCTTCCAAGCCTACATTAAACAGTCCGACGCGCGAGCAAATCGCGCCGCCGAGAGCGGCAAGCAGAATGGGCGTCACCATTCGTAGGGCAGAGTTAAACAGTGAAGCATCAAGTAATTGTTCCACCTTGAGCCCTCGCTTTCCTGCGTTTTAAGAAGCCGTAGCTTAATTTAGCCGAGACGAAGAGAATCAGCGTAGCTTGGATAACACTCGCAATCTCAAGCGGAACCTCGGTATTACGTTCTACACCCATACCGCCGGTTTGCAAGGCTGCCAGCAATAAAGCTGAGAATGCGGTGCCAAGCGGATGCGAGCCTGCGAGCAGCGTCGCCATAATCCCCGACCAAGCATAGCCAGGTGTGGAAAGCGAGCCATCCAAATAGCGGTACTGCGTACCAAGCACTTCTACTGCACCGGCCAAGCCTGCGAAGCCGCCGCTGGCAATCATGCTGTAGAGCATCAGCTTGCCGCGCTGCACGCCGCCATAAGCGGCGAACAGCGGGTTATTGCCGAGCATGCGCGTTTCATAACCGCTCACCGTGTATTTCATATACAGATACAGCAGCACTGCACCTACAATCGCAATAATAAATCCGGCATGAAGACTCATGCCTTGAAACAATTTAGGAAGCCAGACGCTCTGCTCGATCATCTTCGTTTGCGACATTGCCGCCGAGCCGGATGTATCCTTCAGCGGATAAGCTACCAAATAGCCGGCAAACAAGGAAGCAATATAGTTGAGCAGCAGCGTCGTAATTAGCAAATTCATGCGGAATTTCGCATCCATCCATCCGGCAAAAGCAGACCAAATTCCGCCTGCCAGAATACCGGCAACCAGTGCCATGATGAGCCTGTACCAACCGGGACCCGGAACATATAAGGCGATTAATGCCGCGCTAAGTCCCCCAAGGATCATTTGTCCTTCTGCACCAAGGTTGAAGAACCCCGCTCTGAAGGCAAGCGTCGCGCCAAGTCCGACCAAGATAATCGGCGTTGCGCGGGACAGCGTATTCGTTACAAAGTAGAAGCTGCCGAATGCACCTTTCCACATCTCCGCGTAGGTCTCCATAATGGATCCGCCAACAAGCGAGATGGCAATTGCACCAATCAGCAAGCCAAGGATGACAGCAATAACCGGCTGGAAGAGCGAGCCTGCAAATTGGGTGAGTTTACTTTTCAAGCCTGCTTACCTCCTGCCATCAATAAACTAATCCGTTCTTCGTTCGCTTCTTCTGCACGCAGCTCGCCAACAATCCGGCCTTCATTCATGACCAGGATCCGATCTGACAGCTTCAGAATTTCCGTCAGCTCCGACGAAATAAGCAGAATGGCGCCTTTCTCATTCCGTTTCTTGATCAGCTCGCCATGAATAATCTCCATCGCCCCAACATCGACGCCGCGCGTTGGTTCAGCCGCAATAAGAAAAGGTGTACCTTGCGCCAGCTCTCTGGCTACGATCAGCTTCTGCAGGTTACCACCGGAGAGAAACTGTGCTTTCGTATCCGGCGAACCGGTCTTGATCTCAAACTGTTTAATCCAGCCTTCCACCATGGAACGAATGCTCCGTCCACGCAGGATGCCGTAACGCTGCTCTCTGCGGGCATGTCCCATCACGCCGTTCTCAACAACGGTCGCATCCTTCGCCGCTCCCCATTGATAGCGGTCCTCCGGAATATGGGCAAGCCCAAGCTCCCGAATCTTCCGCACCGGAGCTCCCGTAATCTCTTTGCCTGCGAGCATCACTTGGCCGCTCCCGATATCTACGAGACCCGCGATCGCCCCGATCAGCTCGGATTGACCATTGCCGGAAATCCCGGCAATACCGACGATCTCGCCGGCTCTGACCGATAGATTGACATCGTTCACAAGCGGCTTCCCTTTATCGCCATTCACCGTAAGCGACTTTACTTCCAGCACTGCCGTGCCCAGATCAGGCTCTGTACGGGTTATTTCGACCAAATCGCGCCCGACCATCAGCCTTGAGATTTGTTCAACGCTTGTATGCTTGGCATCCACAACGCCGGTCACACGACCATCGCGAAGCACCGTAATCCGGTCCGCAACATCCATGATCTCTTGCAGCTTGTGGCTGATAATAATGAAGCTTTTCCCTTGTGCCGCGAGCCGTTTAATCGAAACAAGCAGCTCCTTGACTTCAAGCGGCGTCAGAACGCCAGTCGGTTCATCCAGAATAATAATGTCCGCACCTTGATGAAGCACCTTCAAGATTTCAACACGCTGCTGGACGCCAAGCGAACAAGCCGACGTTTTCTTGCGCGGGTCAACCGGCATGCCATATTGGCGCGACAGCTCTTCCACCTCTGCAATTGCAGCCTTGCGGTTAAATCCGATACCGGAGCTCGGCTCACGTCCGATGACGATGTTCTCGGCTACCGTGAAGGAGGGAAACAGCATGAAATGCTGATGCACCATGCCAATTCCGCTGCGAATGGCATCAGAAGGCGTTGCGAAATGCCGTTCTTCACCGTTAATCTGAATGGAGCCGCTGGTCGGCTTCTCCATGCCGTACAGAATACGCATGAGCGTTGTTTTGCCAGCGCCATTCTCGCCGACGAGCGCATGAATTTCACCTTTGTTCAGCGTAAAATTGATATCGGTATTGGCTTTCACAGGACCGTAAGCCTTCGTAATATTCTCCATGCTAAGCAACATTCGGCCGTTCTTCTCCTCTCATACCGTGTAAATAGGAAGAAACCGGCTGTATGTTCATACAGCCGGCAGGGTAACATTATGGGTTCAGCGGGTTCTTAACAACCAGTTTACCGGATACGATATCATCTTTGATTGCTTTTACTTTATCGACGGTTGCTTGTCCGATAAACGGATTCAGAGGAGATTGGCTGTCTCTTGTTACATAAGTAAGACCAACGCCGTCTTCCTTCAAACCGTAATCAACTGCTCCGTAAGCAAAGTTGCCTTCTGCAAAAGATTTAACCGTTTCATATGCAACTGTGTCAGTACCTTTCAGCTGTGCAAGGACAACATGCTCGGGGTCAACGCCGGTGTTGTCGATGTCTTGACCGGAAGTGAAGAAGCCTTTCTCTTTCGCAGCCTCGAACACGCCAAGGTCGCCTACTGCCGATGCGCCTGCGATGAAGTCAGCGCCTTTAGAGAATTGAAGCAATGCAAGCTCTTTCGCTTTCGCCGGATCCGTAAATCCGCCTACATAGTTGATGAGCATTTCAGCATTAGGGTTCGTGTATTTCAAGCCTTGAGCAAAACCTTCTGTATATTTCTTCAGAAGCGGCGCGTCAATTGCAACAACCATGCCGACTTTATTCGTTTTGGTGGAAAGACCTGCAGCTGCGCCCAAGAGGTACGATGCTTCGTACTCACGGAATACAACACTGCGTACATTCGGTAGATCTACTACGGTGTCGATAATCGCGAATGGTTTGTCCGGATTCTCGGCAGCCACTTTCTTCAGTGCATCTTCCGCTTGGAATGTAGCGGTAATGATCATATCGTAGTTCTCTGCAACCGTCGAACGAAGGTTCTGCTCGAATGCGGCAGGGTCAGTCGATTCGATTGTTTTTACTTCTACGTTAAACTCTTTGCCTGCTTTCTTGAAGCCCTCGTCCATTTGTACGAAGAAGGCGTTAACGCCGATTTTCTCTGGAAGAACAAGTGCGACTTTCTTCGTAGGAGCTTGTTCACTTGCATTGCCCGAATTACTCGTGTTCGTTGAGTTATCGGCCGTGTTGTTGTCTTTCTTACCACATGCGACGAACAATGAAGACATTAAAATAAGTACTACAGCAAGCAGAATCCCTTTTTTCATCTGTTTCTCTCCTAGTCTTATGTGTAATCTCTCTCTCAATTGCTCAAATATATCAAAAATCGACAATTTTCGCGCAATCCGTATGGATATTATACCGCTATGTACCAGAATTGGCTATCCATAAATACGACAATCCATTATGTAAATATTGCGTAATCCCGGCTAAAACCAACCATAGTATCCCAGAACTGGAACCCAACTATTCACACTGTCCTTCATCAGACCCGCAACCGGCCGCAATCCGCAAAAAAAGCGTGCGAATGAGCCGTTCCATTCAAACACGCTTTATCGTTTAGAAGAAGCTAAACAACAGCAGAGAATAGATGAGGAGCGTCTTGCCCCAACGTTTCTTCATGAAATCTTTCCCGCGATGAATACGCGACTTCACTGTGTTCACAGGGATATTGTTCGCAATGCTGATATCCTCCATCGACATCTCCAGTACGTAACGCTGATAGACAACGCTTCTATATTTATCCGGCAGCTTATCGATGAGCTCCGCCATCTTCGACGAAAGCTCGCGTTCGATCACTTCTCCTTCCGGAGAGAGCGATGCATGCGCAATGACATCATGGAGAGAGAGCGCTTGATCGGACTGGGCTAAGACAGGCTGGTCCAGCGGCAGCGGCGGGGTTTTGCGGCGACGAAGAAGATCCAGGCAAATGTTCTTCCCGATATGGAAAATCCATGTCGAGAATCGTTTATTCTCATCAAAGCGGTTCAGGTTCAAATACACCTTGAGAAACGTTTCCTGAACGACATCCTCGGTATCACTCTTACTGCGAAGTATTCGATGCGCCATACGGGATAATTTATCCTTGTAGAGCTCGACCAATTTGTTAAAGGCCGTTTCATCGCCTTGCCTCGATAACATCACTAATTGCGCTTCATTCACGGCAATTCTCCTTTGCCACCCGTCATCCGTCTTATCTCTTATTATAACAGGAAAAAGAAGAAACGCATCTGTAAAAGCATGCGTTTTTGTGACGATATCTGACGTTTTCACGGTCCATACACTTCAAATTCAGAAATTTGAGCCGCCGGCCAGCCTGTGTTGCCCTCCACGGTGAGCAACACATAACGAGAGCTCGCTCCATCCAGCACAATTTCAACCGTATTCTCCTTCGCAGGATCAAAGGTGTAGGTGTCTAGCGCTTTGATGACGGTATAGTGCTCACCGTCATCACTGCCTTGCACCGCAATGGACTGATCCCGTGCTGCCCACGCATCAAGCGGCGGCAGCTTCAATACGACTCGCCCAAGCTGCTTCTTGTCGCCGAGATCAACGATTAACGATTGCGGGAATTTGTTCAAGACACTTTCCCAATAGGTGAAAGGGTCGCCGTCTCCTGCCAGCTTTGCAATCAGCTCCGTATTCGTGTTCGTACTCGATTGAAGCTCATGCCCCTGAGCAAGGTTCTCCAGTACCCTCACCTTCTTGAACGGCGAATCCTTTACAGGACTCCCATCATCTGAAGGCGTAATCGCGACATAGGTCGCCATCTTACCGCCCATGTTGGCAATAAAATCTACCATCAGCCACTCCCCTGATTCTGCAACAGGCAATTCGGCGATTTCCGTGCCATCTGCCTCGTAAGCTGCAGCATGGGCATGCTTCCAGCCTTTCATCGGCTTAATCCGCAGCGTTGTATCGGAACCGATCGGCTGATAGACGCGAATTTCCTTGTCCGCACGAATCTCGGCCAAATAATGCTCACCGGGATCAAGCTCGTAACCATTGTATCTCGCATAGCTGCCTGCCCGTACTTTTCCGGACACCGAAGCAATATCGAAACCGCCCGCTGTGAGTGTCGTCTGCTCATCCATCGTATAAGGCTTCTGAGTATCCCAGTTCGCCGTGACGATATGCGTCCCGAAATCCGTCCTCGTCGTGGTGGCATCGACCGCATCATAACGCTGAACGAGTGCATCGGCATAATCTGCAAGCACGTACTTCTGGAATACTCCGATCAGAGTGATCCATGGATTCGTGGTACCGGTATACAAATCGCCGCTTAAGTTGTACCCCATCGCCGCATTCCAACGGAGCATATCCTTATTATCCGTCATCGTCTCCGCAGCAAGGTCATGCTGATAGAGCAGCACCTTATCGCGCAGCAGCATACTGGCAAGCGGGTAATAATCGGTATAAGAAGCGGTATTCTTCCTATAGCCGAGCAAATCCCACAGGTAGTTCGTTCCCATGAATCCAATGCTGTTATCGGATAGCACATCAATGCCGTCTTCGGTATACATGCGATGTTTAGAGGAAGCAAAATACTGCTGAACCCCTTCGAAATAAGCGGACCAAGCATCCGTATCCGCAGGGTGCAACTCACCTGCCGTGAACGGTGCGTTGCGTATTCCCCATTGATCTTCGAAAATGCCATCCACGCCAGCGTCCAGCAACTTCTGATGTTCCTCTGCAATCCGCTTCGTCACGAACGGGTGGTTCAGATTCATCACATAGCCGCTGTGTTCGCCGTAATCTTCCTTAAGCAGCGTATCATTCGCCTGCTCCACAACGATATCCTCCAGCTTCACGCCATCCGGCAATGCCGCTAATGTCGGAGAATGCACGCCCCACCAGGAGAAGTTCGTATACGGCACAACCTGATTGCCTTTTGCCTGCGCATCTGTAATGAAAGCTTCCAGAGCATCCTCGCCGCCCCACTTTGGATCAGCAGGCAAGAAATCCGGATAATTCTCATCATGACCGCCGGTCTGGAAACCTACGAGATGAAGCATCCCGTTGTATGGCAAAGCATCCACATAGCTGCTCGTCAGCGTGCCCCATTTTTCTTTGCCCAAGGCCGAAATATCCAGCTTCATTAACGGAAGCTCCGCGGTGTGCGCCTTCGCGTTGCCGAGTTTATGATCCAGCGAAGGATAACGGTCAATCCCGCCCAGCGTTCGATAGCTGGCAATCGAGTCGGTATAATCTCCGCCGATTTCAAGCACTACAGTTGGACTTCGCCAGCTCGCTCCTGCTTCCGTCCACACGTTATATTGATGCACGAATGCGCTCTTGCCGGCATCATCCGTTTGGTTCTTGAAGCCAAGCTCTGTCGTCACGACAGGCTTATCACCTCCGACCAAATCATAAAGTGCGACATTACCGCCTGCCGTGCGCAGCGCCGTATAGGAAGCAAACATAACACCGGGATACTGCCCTTCATAAGCATTGTTATCGGTAAAGAAAGAAGGCTTCAGCTTCACACCAGGCAGCATCGGAAGCAGGCCGTCAACCACCGAATCCGCTGCGAATTTCAACTCATAGGGAAACCGAAACGATTGCAGGATGTCATTCGTACCGTTCTGCACCTCAGCACGAAGCTGAATGCGGTTGGTCTTATCGAAGGTTGCGGTCACATCCACTGCAAGCTTGCCGCCATAATGCAGCAGCAGCTCTGAACGCCCGCTCCTCCACTCATAGTCAAACTTCGCTGCACCTAAGCTGTTTATCGATGAGTTGTCTTTCAGAAAAGCCCACCACAGCGCTCCTTTGCGGTTGCCTTGCATCACCTTGCTGCCTGTGCTTCGGTCCTTGATATAGGCGATTCCGCCGGCATCCCGCTGAAAACCGATTTCGTAACTGTCATTGGCAAGCACGAGCAAGTTGTCGGTTTCATTAAAGGTTACTGCTTGTGAGGTAAATAGATCTTTTCGGAGGGAGATAAGGGACAGCAGCGCTACCAGAAGTAGCGCTGCTGCGAGGAAGAGTCTTGTTCGGGATTCCGGCTTCAAGACCTGCATCGAACGGACCTATTCAACCTTGATTGTGTTGTAGAACTTTTCTTGCATGTTTTTGGCTGCTGCATCCAGCTCTGCTTTCATGTCTACGTCTTTCTTCGAGAACACTTCTTGCACGACATTCGTCATGGCAGCATAGTAATCTTGCGTGTTGAACTGTGCTTCCGGTTTACCGTCAAGCAAGCTCATGATTTCCGGGCTGTATTGGTACACGTTATCGTATTTGTCGTAAACCGCTTTTACCTTCTGACCGTATTCCGAGTTATCGTTGTAGTACTGGATAACCGGCGGGATGAAGAATTTGTTGTCGGTTTTACGTTGTTTGATGCTTTCTTCCACAGACTCCAAGCCTTTGTCGGAGAAGTAATCGAACGTTGCGTAGTTGAACGCCATTTCTTGCTCTTCTTTGGAAGCATTCGGATTGATAACAAGGAAGTCGCCGCCGAGTACGCCCGTATGCTTGCCGCCTTTCTCTGCTGCAGGCATTGGGTACACGAGAATGTCTTCCGGCTTCATGCCGCCTTGGTTCAGACCTTGGTCAACCGGGCCATCCGGTCCTGCGATAACCATAGCTGTTCTGCCTTGTGCGAATGCACCTACTGCATCGCCCCAGCCAAGTGCGAAGTCCTTCGGAATCGCGCTGGCTTCCCATGCCAGCTTGTGGTAGAACTCAAGCGCTTTAAGACCTGCTTCGGAATTGAAGGCCGCCGTTACTTTGCCGCCGTCAACCGTTTGTATTTCGCCGCCTGCTTCGAACAGGAAGTTAGTCCAGTTCCAGCCCGCTTCATTGCCTTTACCCATTGGCGCGATACCGGAGATTCCTTTCTTCGGTTCCGCAACCGCTTTCGCCGTATTCAGCATGTCGTCCCACGTCCAGTCGAAGGATGGAACCGCAACGCCTTTATCCGTCAGCATTTTCTTATTCACGACTGTGCCCGTTACATAACCTTGCTGCGCAATGCCGTACACTTTGTCGCCGATGATGAATTGATTTTGCAGAATCGGATTCATTTGATCCTTGAACTCATAGTTGTTGAACAGCTCTGTAATATCCGCTGCCCAGCCGCGCTCTGCAAGGAATTTACCTTCTGTAGCGTAAGTATTGAACAGAGTTGGAGCTTCGTTCGCACCCATTTTGATGCCGATTTCGTTCGGGTTGTACTGCCATTCGCTCTTCACGATCTCAACGTTCGGATATTTCTCTGTGAAACGTTTGATTTTATCGTCCTCAAGCGCTCTCTTCTCCACCAAATCCGGTGTTGGGTAGTAGATGCTGATCGTTACTTTAGCGGCAGGTGTTTCTTCCGCAGCCGTGTTATCGCCTGTGTTAGCCGCTGTATTCGTGTTCGTGCTGGTATTCGATGAGGCCGCGTTGTTCGTCTTGCCGCTGTTCTCGCCGGTGTTGTTGTCGTTCGAGCTTCCGCATGCCGACAGGACGCCTGTCATTAGAAACATGCTTGCCAGAATGAATGAAACCTTACGCATCTTACGCATGTTTTATCCCCTTCTCACGTTTATTTACCTTACACGCTCATCATAATAGAGGCGCAGAGAAAGCAGAATGTGTATTCCTATGTCGATCATGTGCAGGTCTACGATTACGATGTGATCCTTTCTATCCTTTGACGCCGCCCATATGCAGCCCTCGAATGATGAACCGTTGGAAAATAAGGAACACGGCAATCGGCGGCAGCATGACCATGGTCAGCATCGCGAATTTCACGTTCGTATCCAGCCTGCGCACGTTAATGACGTAATTATAGATCGCTGTAGCTAACGGTCGTTTCTGGTCTGTATGCATCACCAGCGATGGCCAGAACCAGTCGTTCCATGCTGTGGAGAAGACGAAGATGGCAAGTGTCGAGAAGATCGGCACCGACAGCGGAATCGCAATCGATACAAACAATCTGAAGTCCGACGCCCCGTCGATGCGCCCCGCTTCGAACAGCTCATGGCTGATGCCGTCGAAGAAGTTCTTGAGCAGCAGCAGGAAGAAGGCATTCGCCCCGGCCGGGAGCCAGAACGCTTGGAACGTATTGAGCAAGCCCAAATCCTTCAGGTTGACGAAGTTCGGGATGATGTACGTCGTTGGCGGGATGAACAAGGCCGCAAGGAAGAAGAAGTTAATCGCCCGATTGTACGGGATATTGAGCCTCGACAAGCTAAAGGAAGCCAAGCCGAGCACAAGAATCGTAACGAACATATTGCCGCCGAAGATAATCATCGTATTGCGGAAGAAGAGCGGCAGCTGAATATAGTTCCACCCTTTGGAGTACGTATCCGCTTGCCAGGTCTGAGGAATAAAATGCGGCGGGAACGAATTGACCTCCACATTGGATTTGAAGCTGTTCAGCAGCGTCACTAATATGGGATACAGCATGGAGCAGACCATCGCTGTGATTACGAGCAGCATGAGGCCATAAACCAGCTTGTTGGATGTTTTCTGCAAATCATAACGGGATAGTATACCGCGGTCATAGCTCTTCATCTTAGTTCACCTCTCTGCTGGAAAGTCGGTGCTGAAGGACGGCAAGTCCGCCGAGCACGAGGAACATGAGCACGCCAAGCGCGGATGCCGCACCGTAATCGAGCCTTGTGAAGGCGTATTTGACGATGAGCAGCGCATAGGTCAGCGTTGCGTTGTTCGGTCCGCCGTCCAGCATAGCGAACTGCGACTGGAAGCCTTGAGAGGTAGCGATAAGCTGCAAAATAAGCAGGAGTACGACCAGGTTGCGAATGAAAGGCAGCGTGATATGCCGAATTCGGTTCCATACGCCGGCGCCGTCTATCTCCGCTGCTTCATACAGATCACGCGGAATACTCAGCACCGCTGCGAGATAAATCAGCATCGCAGCACCGAATTGCTGCCAGGTTTCCATGAAGACGAGTGAAATCATCGACCATTTCGTATCGGTCATGAAGGAGATCGGCTCGAAGCCGGCTTGCGTAATGGTTGCGTTGATCGGACCGACCGGATCGTACATCCAGCGCCATAACCCGTACAGAACCACGACCGGAATGACGTTCGGCAGATACGCCGCAACGCGAACGAAGCCTTGAAACCGTTTCAGCTCCGAAATCGCGATCGAGAATACAATCGGTACCCAGAAGCCGATCAATAGGCAGAGCAGCATATAATACAGCGTGTTCTTCACCGCTGTCCATACATCTTGATCATGCAGCACGGTCCGGAAATTATCGAAGCCGACAAACGTATTGCCTTTGACGAAATCGACCTGATAGAAGCTGTAAATAAATCCTTTCACGATCGGCATCCATAAGAACAGAATGAAGATGACGGCTGCCGGTACGACGAACAAATAACCCCAAATATGTTTTTTAAACCGCGCGGACGTTCCCATATGGTCCCCTCTTTCATGTTGTAGCCTTGGAGAAACGGCAGCCTCCGCTTGATGGTGGCCCGTCGTTTCTGCTTGCCTACTTTCATTCTAGAGAAGCGGGTCATGGCTGAACATGTGCAGTTCTATGGGGATCATAGGCGATATTACTTCTTCAGCTCCGTTGGGCTGACACCGAAATATTTTTTGAAAATTTTACTGAAATGCTCCGGCGACTCATAGCCTACCCGCTCCGCGATCTCATACCTGCGAAGATCCGTGGTGAGGATCAGCTTCCGACTCTCTTCCATGCGCAGCTTGATGACGTATTCCCATAAATTATGGCCGATGTTCTTCTTGAACAGATAGCTGAGGTAATTCGGGCTGACATGGTTCTTCTGCGCCACCTCATGAAGCGTAAGCCCCTTCTGAGCATAGTGCTCATCGATATAGCTCTTCGCTTTCTGGGCGATAATGTTGTTCTGCGCATCCAGCTCCTCCACCGTCGGGTCCTGCTTCGCGTCATAACGGCTCCAATTGAAGTCGCCATAATAGAAGACGCTCAGCTCCTTATGGTCGTGGTTCCAGCTGATCGCCTTCTGCGCTTGTTCACCGAGCTCGCTTAAGAATGGAACACCTCTTAATACTTGGCTGATGCCGATGACACAGCTCATGCCGAGGTATTTCGTAATGTTGAATTGCAAACTGCGACCCAGCATGTCGAGCTGGTTGATCCGCGATGTGCCGCTATCCTCGAAGCGTTTGTCGTCCCACTGAATAATGATGCTGACCTCATCCTCCGGCGAATAGAAGGCGACCGGAAGCCATGCTTGGTCGAGCAGCTCCATCGCAATGTTGAGCGCAGCATATTGCAGCAGCTCCGAGGAACGGCTTAGCTTCACGCGCAGCACGGAGAAATACGGCCCCGTGAGCACGGTGGCATGTTCGCGCTTCAAGAGTTCTGCTGTTGCGAGCGCTTCTGCCTCCTTTGTATCTGTCAGCAGCTTGTTAAGCAGTGCTGTTCGCTTCGGCGAAGGCTGCTCCATGTGGAATTGCTCACGGAAGCCTGCCAGCAGCTCATCCTGTGAAGGGCTTGTTTTGTTCGTGTTAAGCAGTACGTTACGCACCGAGTCGAGGAACTGGTCGCTGTTCAGCGGTTTAATGAGGTAATCCTTTGCACCGAGCCGAATAGCCAGCTGGGCATATTGAAACGTCTCATGGGCGGAGATGATGATCGTCTGCACCCAAGGCTTGATCATTTTGGCTTGATGCATCAGCTCGATTCCGTTCATTTCACCCATCTGAATATCCGTCACGAGCAAATCTATATCTTCCAGTCTCAAATAATCCATCGCCTCGTAGCCGTTATGTGCGACATACAGCTGGGATATGGCCAGACCTGATGACATGAGCAAGCTGCTCAGCCCTTTGCAAATTAACGGTTCGTCGTCTACAACCAATATGGAATACATGTCGTTTCGTTCCCTCCTTGCTCTTGCTTATATAGTAGGACCCGCAGCTGCATCGCCGCTTTCGTCGTGGCTGCGCGGTAGAATAATGACAACGCGCGTTCCCCGTTCTTCCCGCTCTTCATAGCTAATTCCGAAGCTCCGGCCAAAATGAAGCCGAATGCGCTGATCCAAATTCCGAATGCCGTAACCGATGGCCGGATCGCCCTTCTCTTCGTTCAGCAGCCTATGGATCGCTTCGAAGTCTACTTTCTTGTAGCCGTTATCCTCGACGCGGATGATGATTTTGTCATGGTCCAGAAGTGCGCCCGTTATAATAATTTCGCCGTCCTCACCCATGTTGCGAACGCCGTGAATGATGGAATTCTCGATTAGCGGCTGCAAGGTGATTTTCGGAATCAGGTTGTGCAGCAGCTCCTCCGGAATGTTCCAGATGACGTTGAATGTGTATTCATACCTCTTCTGCTGCAGACTGATGTACGCCTTCGCATGCTCCATCTCGTCTTCGAGAGAGATGAGCTCCCGCCCGCGGCTTAAGCTGATCTTCATCAGCTTGGACAGCTCCTTGATCATTTCCGCGGATTCGGAGTTGCCTTCCAGCGTGCTTTTCCAATAAATACTCTCGAGCGTGTTGTACAGGAGATGCGGATTGATCTGTTGATATAACAGTTGGAGTTGGGACTCCTTCTCCTTGATCTCCATCTGGTACTTGTAATGAATCAGCACATTGAGCCGCCGCGCCATGTCGTATAAGGAAGAGATGAGTACGCCGACTTCGTCTTTACGCCCTTTGCCCGGTGTCTCAGGTACCCGTTTGCCCGGTTCGTAGGAGCGGACAAAATAGGCCAAACGCTGAAGCGGAGTCATGAGTGAGCGCCAGAAATACATGATGACGATGATACCAAAGATGGTATAGACGATGGAAATAAGCTGGATCACGCGTTTCAGTTCATTTTGCTGCTGGAGCAGGGAATTAACCGGGATCTTATAAATCAGCTTCTGCTGCTGCAGATGATTGTCGTTAATAACGTAAATAAATTCCGGCGTAATGATGTTGCTGATGTTGCCCATGCCGTCCGCTGCACCCAGTTTGATTCCTTCCGCTTCAGTCGGAAGCTGCAGGGTTGTGCCGATTATGCCCGGCGCGGTCGCCGTCAGCACCCGATTCGTGGAATCGGTAAAATAAATCTCGCCGTCGGGCAGCGTCACACTCTGAAACGATTCTCCAATCTTCTTATCCATCTTCGTCGCGACCAATACGCCGATGACGCCATGACCGTTCGAGATGTTGTTGACCGAACGCACGTAGGCCAGCGTTGTCTGCGTCGAGAAGCCGATGTTGTTGCGGATCAGCTTCATATAGCCTTCGCCTTTCTTCTTCACGGCTTCGTCGAACCATTCCGGCTTGTCGCGGTCGGAGAAGAAGTAGACCCCTGTCTGCGTCATGGGGATTTTCGGTGCAAAATAGTAAAAGTCCTCAGGGTCATAAACGTAGAGGCTGTAGTAGACCGCTTCGCCGCCATTCACGCTGATCGAGTAGCCGGCGATGAGCTTATCGAGCTTCGAATACTCCTGCACCCGTTCGAAGACGGACTCCCCCGGTGCCGGAACGAGCTGCTGGGTGAGCGGATTTTGGATGATCGTCGTGGTAATCTTGTTGACGGTGTCGATATCGCGGCTCAAGAGGGCCATATTCTGCTTGTTAAGCTCCACGTAGGCATTGGTCACATGGCGCTTCAGAATGAGCTCCGCCCTCGTGTTCCCATACCATTGCAGCAGTAGAATCGGACTGACCATGATGATAAAAAGTAAAATAATTTGCTGTCTCACGTTCATCCGTGTGAGCGGGTTCGTCATATGGGCCATCGGAACAGTCTCTCCTTCTCGCGTTACTGGTACTATAACAAGTTGCGCTTGGCGCGCGTATGGCTATTTTTATGGATGTTAGGTGCAGATCTATCGGGATTGTGAGGGGGAAGCGCTGGTCGCGCGAGTGGAGTTTAAACATCACCGTACCCCGCTATACTTTTGATTACTATATATACCTTGTATCATTACGTATCAATATTTTCACTACTTTTATTTTGCAAGTAGCTGCATCATAATGAAACAGGAGCTTGACCATTCCATATGAAACTTTGGAGGATGTTATGACACAGAAACTTATTCCGCTACAACGCCGTAATATAAACGCTAGCCAGATTGTTCTCGGATGCATGAGACTTGGAGGCGACTGGAACGCGAGCAGCCCGATTACAGCGGAGCATTACCGCGAAGGCAACGAAGCGCTCGATGCCGCGCTTGAGATTGGTATCAACATGTTCGACCATGCCGACATTTATACGTCCGGCAAAGCGGAGCGCGTTTTCTCGCAGCTGCTGAAGGAACGTCCTTCGCTTCGCGAAGAGATTATTATTCAGTCCAAATGCGGCATTCGCTTCGGGGATGAGAGTAATCCGCATCGTTTTGATTTCTCGGCCGATTATATTTTGGATAGCGTTGATGGGATATTGGAGCGTTTAGGCACGGAGTATCTCGATATTCTGCTGCTGCACCGTCCTGACCCACTTGTCGAGCCGGAAGATGTCGCCAGTGCGATCCATGCCCTGAAAGCATCCGGCAAAGTCCGCCACTTCGGCGTGTCCAACATGAGTCACGGCCAAATCCGTCTGCTGCAAGCTTACAGCGACGAGCCGTTCATCGTAAACCAGCTCGAAATGAGCCTGCACAAAATCGGCTTCTGCGACACCGCCGTCAGCGTGAACCAAGAAGCATGGCGCAACAACGTGTTCCCGGAAGGCACGATGGAACATAGCCGCCTGGAGAACATTCAATTGCAGTCGTGGGGACCGCTCGCGCAAGGCCGCTACTCCGGCGGCTCCTTGGAAGGCCAGAGCGAAAGCGTCGTGCAAACCGCTGCACTGGTAGCACAGCTTGCCGAGAAGCATAACACGACTAGAGAATCCATTGTGCTCGCATGGCTGATGACGCACCCGGCCGGCATTCAGCCGGTGATCGGCACGATCAACCCGGAGCGCATCCGCGCCTGCCGCGATGCGGCGACCCTTCGCCTCTCGCGCGAAGACTGGTACCGCTTGTACGTCGCTTCGCGCGGCGTGAATTTGCCTTAAGGAGTTAATTAGCCCGAGAGGAACTGCGCCGCATGATCGTGTGCGGCCCGGTTGCTCTCGGGCTTTTTTGTGTCGGTGGTGGAGATTGCGGGAGATGGGGCTGGGGGCGGAATAGCCGCTTACAGCGAGGATAATTGGGTTTGCGGAACTTTAAGCGGAATAGCCGCTTACGATGATAGGGATGGGTTAGAATGAGTCAGGCTGGTAAAAGTCAAACCTGTGAGTCGGATTTTGCGACTCTCAGCTCTCTATTAAGCGATTTTCAATACTGAGAGACGTATATCGCGACTCTCTGTATATTTTCTCACGCCTACCGGAGCTGAGAATTCGATTTCCCTACTCTCAGCGTCCCGCGAGCCGAGTTCGGCCAATCACCTATCACGCGGCTCGAAAATGACGTGTATGGAGTACAACACATTCGCTGTTTGCTAGTCTCAAATGAAGTATGACGTGTACTGCCTACAACTCATCCGTTTCTTTCTAGCAAATATAGCTAGTTAACCTTATTTCAAATGTATTTTTTTCATGTAAAGTACCTATTTTCTCGGAAGGCTCCGGTTTATCGTGTAGTTTGTACAACTCAAAGAGTACGCCCATTAACACTTATATATATACCTCCAGCTCTGGCGGGTAAAATAAACGTCCGTGCCATTCATCAGTTGGACTTTTTCAGTGGCAGGCATTCACAGTGGCAGGGCTATTTATAACCTTTTAGTCCAGCTGCAGCCAATCCCGGAAAAACGAATCATCTCTCATTGCAAGATAAGCCGCAGCGAATCTCACGAACTCTTTCGTATCCACTTGCTGATTCTGATACTTCTCATAATAAGCGTGCAAGAAAGCCATACCTGCATCCTTGCCGCCATATCGATCAAACAACTCTCGCATTTCTATGGCCGGCTGTGCATACATCGACTGGATGACATCATTTGACTCGTACGCGGAAAGCGGTAAGTTCGAGAATACCCCACCTGATTTATAGAACTGCTCATCAAACGAGAAATCATCCAAATAGTAGGCTGTGCTAAGCTCCGCCATACCCTCATCCAACCATCCGTCGACATAAGGATCGTTGCTTACCACATTGTAAAACCATTGATGGGCTAACTCATGCACCAACGTATGTTTTTCCTTTGCCGAATCGCCATCCACCGTCACAATCCCCGGGTACTCCATTGAGGATACATTATCTATCGCAACGTCAAGCTGTTTGTACGGATAATGGCCGATATGCTGCTCGAAGTACTGGAATGCTTTTGCGATAGTGGGAAGTGCCTCTTCCGCTTGCTCCTTCCATTTACCCCATACGCGAATGTCGACGTCATTCACCCTTGTCGCCACCGACGTTAATTCCTTCGATACCGTTACCATCAGTTCTTTCGCATGGGAGAGATGAACGTCGCCCGAATTTGAAGGGATCGTCGCATCTTCATCAGAAGAGCTGATTACCTCGTAACCGCTTGGAAGCTCATAGTGAAGCGTGAAGTCACTAAACCCGGTAAGGTAAGATTCGCTTTTTGGCGTATAAGGCTGCTTATTCCAACCACCCTCATACGTCGCCAGCATGGGATACCACTGTGCTAAATAGTAGCTCGCACCAGACTTCGTGTAACGAATTCCATGCTCCGGTACTTGAAATGAATAGGTCACTTCGACCTTTGCATGATCTGAAGGCAATAAGGGCTTCATTAACGGAACACTCAGCTTGTCCCCTTCAAGAGTAAAGGAAGTACTCTCTCCTTCGACAGCAACACTGCTGATTTCAAATCGCGCAGATGCCTGGTACAATCGTGGGTCATCCTTGTTGGTAAACACATTGGGAATCATATAGAACACAAGCTTGTCCCAATCTTCAAGCGATTGGTTGTTTACCTCAATAGCCGCCTCAACACTGAATTCCGCTTGATCATTCATCCGCAGTTGCAGATCATAAGAAGCCCTGCTCCCGTTCTTCACGAACTTAGGCGTATAACCAGCTAGCTTGCCGACTTCTACATCAGCATGAGGAGCTGCCGACGCAACGGCGTTTGCATCTACTGATTGTGCCTCTCTGCCCAGATCTAGCATGACTAAACGTCCGATAGCTGATGCAGCAACGAGCAGTGTAACCATTGCCGCCACTATAATAATCTTCTTCATGCGCTCTTCCGTCTGCTTAGCTGTCGTATAACTACCATTCATTCCTACTATCGGGGAAAGGGCTACCGCCATCTCCGCAGGAAGGATAGAGCCTAATATACCAGTGAGTACAGGAACCACGCCAACCACAAGCAGATACCACAGCTCATCAACCGGCACCTTGTGATACAACAACGCGATGAAAAGAACACCTAATACATAAGCCAATAAACCAGCCAAAATTCCGGCTATCATCCCCTCGTACCAGACAAGCTGACGAATAGAACGATTTCGCCAACCCAACGCTTTTAGCAGCGCAATTTCCGGCTTTCGTTCGCACACATTTTGCCAGACGATTTCCGCCGTGGTGAGCACAGCGATTAATAAGCAAATGCCAATCGCAATGTAGTGCATGCTCCCAATCTCTGCAGCGGCATATTGGCCAAGCCATGAAGTATAGAACACACCTTTCAGCCGTATCGTCACAAACACGAAAAACATCAATAACATCGTCGGAACCGCCATCGAAATCACCGATAACCAATTCCGCTTCAATTTACCGTGAAAATGAGCCGCAGCCAACTGAAACAGATGGCGAACCGGCGTAATTCTTCGAGTAGAAGCGATGTACTCACCTGAGCGCAAAGCTTCCATAGGCTTGATACGACCCACTTGTAGGAGTGGTGCAATGACGCCAAGCAAATAGATAACGAACCCGCAGCCCCCAATTAACAGAAATCGAGACAAGGAGAGTTCCGATCCTCTGGCAAAAATGAAATACGCTTCAATTGTCCACGTCACCAGCGCAACAAAAACTCCGATCAACAAAGATTCTACAAGGAGTAAGCGTCGCAGGTTCGATTTTCTCCACCCGATTGACAGCATAATAGCAAATTGTTTCTTCCTAACGAGAAAGGAAACCATATTCGTAGCTGCAACATAAATCATCGCTACTCCGATTACCAGCAGTAGCATGCCTGAGAAACCCAATTTAACCTCACTTACTATCGTGAGCGCGGCGCCGAGTTTAATCCACATCTGCTCCATCCAACCGATTGCGCTCTGTGTTCCGCTTGCTGGAACTTGAATCAAAACCGGCTGCGGCGAAGACCCCATCATAATATCGGTTTGTAACCCGGTTTGATCTTCGATGGCTGCGGCAATCTGCGCCAGCTTGGCTTGATTGGCATCTGAAACCTCATTGACTCCCGCTGCCTTGATTCGAATGACAGAGATCGGTTTGTCACCTGTTATCAACGAAGCAGCATCGAGCGTTGTCAGCATTGTAGGTGGACTCGTCAAGAAGCCGAGCGGATTGTTGACCGGTTTAATGGTCGATTGCGGATTTGCTGGGCGACCTTCAGAATCGAAAACAAACTTTGCTGACGGTGCTCTGTATGTATCCATTGGAAACAGTTGCTCCAGATCTTTAGATACCTGGAGTTTGGTAGGATCATAGAGCCCAATATATGTCGCTCGCAATATTTGTCCATATATAGCATCCGGATGCTGCGCATCGGTAATTTGCTCATACGGGCGATAGTAGTCCGGAAATCGCTCGGCAGACGACAGTGTCGCATCAGGGAATGTTTGTATCTGATACGTGTAAGGCCATCGATTCGAGAACGGACTCTTCATTATTTTATAAACAAGGGAAGTCGCTTTCTGCGCGAGGGGGAGAATATCCGGGTCTGACTGCGACATCATAAACTTCTCTGCCTGCCTCGCATTAGCATCCTCCAGCGTGTCCTGATAGATATAGCTTTGAGATGAAACCGACTTTAATTGCTCCAGGAATTTTAACCCGCCATTTGCTTTAACTTTCTTTGATACTTCCGCCACCTGCGCTTCCGTTTCATAAGGGACGTCCAGTTTCTCAAAAACAAACTTATATTTCTTATCTGTAAATGGCCGATTACTCATCAGGATTGGAACATCGACGGCTCTATAACTCCCACCATACATCTGATCAAAATCATAAATCTTGCTGCTATCCGTAGCATCAAAATATCTGGAAGTATAGGACGCCAGAACAGCCTTGTTCAATCCTACTAATTTGGCTTCTTCAACGGGGTCAATGCCTACCAGCAAGGTCGTATCATAGGTAAACAGCTTGACTTCCGGATCATCTAGGGGGCCGTAGTAAGCATAGGAGGACAACGGGACTGACGTCTGAAGTTGCACACCATTATCGGTTGTCGTTTGAACCTTCATGCGATACATGCCGTATTCCTTTAATTTATACCATTGATTAAGCGGCAGCATATATTCCGTATACCCAATTACAGCCAGCGGCGCTGCAATGCTAACCCCCGGAATCGCTCTGATTTGCTGCAACTGTTTGCGACTGATCCCACCGTTAATGCCATCTTGAAAATTAGGCTCAAACATGTGGTTTACTTCATCGGTTGCCCGAGTCCCCTGAGGACGAACAAGGATATCATAAGAAACCTTCCATTTGTTCTCCAGCGTTTCCATGACGGTCCCTTTGTTGGATTCATTCAGACCAAACAGAAAGCTAAGCCCTGCACTAACAATGAACACACCAACAAGCATGATGAGATATCGTTCCTTATGGCGCCACCAATTGGACCAAATGAACCTTAGCATGTGCTGCCGCCATTTACGCTGAGATTCCGATCTTCCACGACACGTCCATCTCTTATCTCAATCAACCGATCCGCCTTCTGTGCGAGCTGCATATCATGTGTAACCGCCACGATGCCGCAACCAAATTCACGTTTCAGCTGATGCAGCAAATCATAGAATAGCTGCGCATTACGAGAATCCAAGTTTCCGGTTGGCTCGTCAGCAAGCAGCCAATCCGGCTCATTGACCAGCGCTCGTGCTATTGCAACGCGCTGCTGTTCTCCACCGGAGAGCTGTGACGGAAGCGAATCTTGTTTGCCTGCAAGACCCAACTGTTCAAGAAGCTGTGCAGACTTCTTCGTATAATCAATCTTCGTTCTCCGGCCGAAAAAAGGCGACATGACGTTCTCTAACGCAGTTAATGTAGGCAGAAGATGAAAATGCTGAAATACCATTCCGATTCGCTCGAATCGAAAGTCGGCCAATCGGTTTCCCTTTAATGCGGCAACATTGACGTCGCCAAATATAACTTGTCCCGAGGTCGGTTGATCGAGCGTACTGATCAGGCTGAGCAGCGTGGATTTTCCGGATCCGGACGCGCCGACGATAGCCGCGAATTCATTACGCTTCAAAGAAAGCTGCACTTGATTCAGTACCGGTGTCTCAATACGGTCGCCGGAATAAACCTTCTCGATATCTAATAGCTGAATGACTTCCATCACCAGACACCACCTAATATAGGAATATATTGTTTTCTGATCGTATCATAAATGAAATCAATAGAAAAATAGACTGAAAAAAAGAGCTGCACGCCATCCGCAGCTCCTTCCCCTTACTTCACAAATATCCGCACCTGATTCGGCCCGGTCCGCTTCATGACGCGATAACCCGCTGCGGCTGCCGTTGCTTCTCCCTCGTCGTTCGACATGCAGTAGCCCCCGGGCACGCATGTGCCGTCATCCCGAACGAGCAGTTTGCCGACCACGCCGACAGCCACCCACTCCGGACGCTGCGAGCGCGGCACATAGTCAAACGCCTCGTTCCAATCCGGGTTCAGCATGGGCTCTGTCTTGATACCGGCAGGTCTCAATACATTGCCCGCACCATCGAGCATTTCTGGCACATCCACCTCATGGTACTGAATGCGATCCCATTCATCCGTGACAAACAGCTTATGCCAGCGCAAATCGCTGGAGTCGGCGAGAACTGCCGGTCGTCCGCTGACTACACCTAGGATGTAACTGTCCGAGGCCGTTGCTCGGCGGATTTTATCACAAGCCTGATCGTCAAACGTAACCAAATAACCAACATCAATTCCAAGCCCATCTGCCGTTTCGAACATCTCGGCATAATCGGCAGCGTTCGGCGAGCTAACTGTACCATCCAGATACAAATTACCGGTCAGCCCTTCAATCACGGCAGAGTTCAAAGTTGGCCCTACCATTAGCCCGTTGGCCAAGTGCCATGAAAACGGAAATCTGGTTGTCCCATTCTGGCCCATAATGTGTGCCCCGGTATGAGACATATCGACAATCGTATTTTCACCTTCCGCATGAGAGGACGCCGCAAACGCTTTCGTAGCGGAGCCTTCCGCATGCGATGCTTGACCGCCTGCCAGCGTATCGGCTCCTTCTACATGCGAATAAGGTCCATTCGCGCTTGTGCCGATTCCCTCAGCATGGGAAAACGGCCCGCTCGCACTCGTGTTTGCGCCTTCCGCATGTGTCCCTGGGCCACTCGCAGTAGTCTGAAAGCCCTCCGCATGAGCCGCCGTTCCGCTGGCCACGGTTGTTTGGCCTTCGGCGTGCGAAAATGCTGCCAGAGCCCTAGGTCCAAAAGCAACAGTCACATCATTCGTGCCGCCTTCCGCATGGGAAGCAAATCCGATCGCTATCGTGCCTACCCCTTCGGTATGGGAGCTGTCACCCGATGCAACGGTTGGCGCAAAATTACCAAGTGAATCCACCGCGCCACCTTCCGCATGAGAAGCTCGGCCGCTTGCCGTGTTGCTCTCTCCTTCGGCATGGGAGGCCTGGCCGCTCGCAATCGAATCCGCGCCTTCCGCATGCGAATAAACGCCGCTTGCACTTGTTCCTATCCCTTCGGCATGGGAGAAACTCCCTCCGGCAGTCGAGTTGGCTCCTTCCGCATGCGCACTGGGTCCACTGGCGAGCGTTTGGAACCCTTCCGCATGAGCGGCCGTTCCGCTCGCGACAGTGGTTTGCCCCTCAGCATGGGCAAAGGATGCCGTCGCACGAGGGCCGGGAGCAATCGTAACATCTACGGTCCCGCCTTCCGCATGGGAGCCGTCTCCGCTTGCTTCAGTACCTATCCCTTCGGCATGCGAAGAAGATCCGATGGCTTGGTTTGGTGCGGGATTGCCTAACAGATCCAAGCCTCCACCTTCCACGTGGGAAGCCCGGCCGCTTGCCGTATTTCCTTCCCCTTCCGCGTGCGAATTCAAAGCAAGCGCTTGCGTATTGCTGCCCTCCGCGTGAGATGAACCGCCGCCGGCTACAGTCTGAGACCCTTCCGCATGAGCCGCAGACGCAGACGTTAAGGTCTGATAGCCTTCGGCGTGCGAAGCATCGCCGGCCGTTGTAGATTGGTACCCCTCCGCGTGGGAGGTATCCGCATTAGCCGTCGTTTGATAACCTTCTGTATGGGAAGCTGCACCATTCGAAGTGGTTTCCCTGCCTCCGGCATAAGATGCAGAACCATTCGATACCGATGATATTCCCTCCGCATGCGAAGCAAGACCATTGGCTACACTCAGATACCCCTCTGCATGGGCAGCATCTCCATTGGCTGCGGTTGAACTTCCTTCCGCATGGGAGGCAACTCCGCTCGCGAAAGTCGCCGTTCCTTCCGCATGGGCGGTATCCGCCAACGTTTGCGTCTGATAGCCTTCCGCATGGGCTGCTCCTCCCCCTGCCGTCGTCCCGCTTCCTTCGGAATGCGAAGCATCCCCGTTCGCGGTTGTTTGCAGCCCCTCAGCATGGGAAGCTATACCGTTCGCGGTTGTATCACGACCTTCCGCCTCTGAGCATTCACCGACTGGATTTTGATTACAATCCGCCACTGCATTCACTCCTTTTCCATAGAAAAAACTAGCTAAACATCGAGATGGATAAAATCCTCTCATCTATTAATCTATGTGGAATGCGCCAACTAGCTTGGACACTTCGCTTCCATTCCAGGAGGAATGTCTTTCGCAGAGGGCGAATATTGTAAGCGATATCCAAATCAATCAGGAGGCGAGCTGACAATGCCTAAACTGAAAATTCCCCGGTAAACCCGAGGTCCACCTCTCCTTTCGGAAGTATGACAAGTTAGACTCATCATACAAACGAGAGGAAGATTGCAATGTGGCCCCAAACAGTAGATTGGAAGCAACTGAAGTTCGGCGTTGAAATAGAGTTTATAGGCGGTAAACCAGCGGAGCTGGAGCTGCTGCCCGGCTGGGAAATGTCTTTGAATGAGCATCAAATAGATGAAACCGGAATCGAGTCCGGAAGTGAGCTGAAGCCCCCTCCGATTCTATGGGAGGAGCGGGATCAGATTCGCATCATGCTGAGCCGGCTTCAAGCGCAGGGCGCCACTGCCAATTGGAGTTGCGGACTTCATGTACATGTCGGTATCGAAGCATGGGGAGAACAAATGGTGCTCCCACTCCTAGATGCGGCACTGGTTTATCAGGATACGCTGAAGGCTTTGCTGCAAACGAGCGAGCATCGCCTGCTCTTCTGCCCGCCGGTAACGACAGCGATGCGTGAGCGATTCGCGTTAGATCCTTCCGCCCTAGCCGTACACAACGCCGGCCGCCCGCAATCTCACCGGTGCGGGATCAACGTAGCCTCTTGGTTTGATATCGGTACGGTTGAAATCCGCTACGCCAATGGCAGCGTGCATGTGGATGAAGTGCTGCATACGATTGAGCTATGCCTTCGATTCGTAGCCGCAATCGGAGCCGGAACGAAGCTGCCGCTTGAACGGGGGCAATTCGCGGCTGCTCTCCATGCGCCGGCAGATGGCTATCCCCCTTCGATTCCTGTACCACGCTGGTATGAGGAACGAATCTGGCTTGAAAATATGCTTATCCCTCTCCTAGAGCCGATTGCCCAGCAGCTTGTGCCTGGCGGTGAGATTCATAACCTGCAGCCGGTATCGGATGGGCTGTTAGTTGTCATTGAGAACCCCGATGGAAAGCTGCAGCAGTACGTCTTGGATGCCCCAGCTGACGGCTGGCGACTAAAATGCAAGCTGACAGAATGAGCCTGCGTAACGAATTGGTGACAATTCCTTAGTTGTGATTGCCTACTGATTCTCTAACGGTTGTCAGCGTGGCTATTTCATGAAATAAACACCTTATAAAATTCTAACGGTTGTGAGCATCGTTATTCGATGCCAAGTGGGTGATTCCTATCGAAAAATGCCCAAATAAGCCCGCCTACAACCGTTAGAAAATAAAAACGGGCTTTTAGGGCCAAATAGCCACTGTCACAACCGTTACAGGTTGGAAGAGCTCCTATGCAGTTCGGAAATAAAAACATGGGTTTCTCGACACTCTGAAGCCAGCCGCGATCACAGCGGCTGGCTTTTTGGCATGGGTATCATACCGATGCAACTTCTCACTCAGCCACAGCTCGTTCGCATGCTTTTCCGAATGATGAATACATTTAAGTATTCGAGGATCAGGAGGAACGAAACATGGCACAAAAGAAGGAATCGTTCATGAGGGGGACGATGGCCTTATCTGTCGCTGCTTTCATCAACCGCATTCTTGGCTTTATCAGCGGCATGTTTGTCGCTCGCGCACTGGGAGCCGAAGGTATCGGCTTGTTAATGATGGCACACCCTCTCGTGCCTCTTGTGATTACGATTACGGAACTTGGCCTGCCTGTTGCGATATCGAAGCTGGTCGCGGAAGCTTATGCTCGCGATGAGAAAGTGAAGGTCAGGCGTATCCTGCATGTTTCACTTGCCGTGACCGGCTTCTTAAGTGTAACGCTAACGACCTTCTCCCTGCTTGGCTCGCACTGGATCGCATCCATCCTGCTGAGTGACCAGCGCGCCTACTATGCGATGCTGGCGATTACGCCGATCGCGCCGATTGTCGCAGTATCTGCGGTACTGAAGGGATACTTCCGAGGCGTTCAAAGAATGAAGGTTATCGCCGCTTCCGACGTGCTCGAGTATTCGGTGCAGATTGCTTGCGTGCTCGCGATGGTACATTTGCTGCTGCCCTACGGAGTCGCCTATGCAGCGGCAGGTGCGATGGCCGCCTCTGTCATCAGCGAAGCCATCAGCCTCACTTTCCTCGTGGTCAGCTATAAGATGCGCGGTGAAGCGAAGCTGCCGGGCGAGACTTGGGCCGGTCATCTAAAACAGGGCAGAAAAACACTCACCGAGCTGCTTCAAATTGGCCTGCCGACAACCGGTCAAGGCGTCGTGCATTCGGTATATAGTGCATTCCAGCCCCTGCTTATTGCCACAAGTCTCGCGCTGGCCGGAATAAGCACGGCGCTAGCCACGAAGCAATTCGGGATGCTGGCCGGTTACGCCTTTCCGCTGCTCTATATGCCTAGCTTTATTACGCAATCCCTATCTACCGCGCTCATTCCGGCAATCGGCGAAGCGGCAGCGAATAAGAATGATCGGCTTATGCATGAGCGGATGAATCAAGCGCTGAACTTAGGACTGCTTATCGGTGCACCGGCTACCGTAATCCTGTTCGTATGGGCAACTCCGCTCACGACGCTTGTCTATGGCGCGCCTGAAGCGGGATTACTGCTCCAAATATTAGCGCCGATCTTCTTCCTTCACTACTTCGACGCTCCCCTGCATGCGATCCTACTCGGACTAGGCCGCGCCAGTGCTACGCTCTGGAACTACATCGTGTCCACATCGTTCAAGGCCATTGCCATCTTCGTGTTCGGCAGCCAATTCGGCATTGTCGGCGTCACCTTCGGCATCGGTATCGGGATTATCATGCAATTCCTGCTGAACTTCTTCTCGATATCCGGCTCAATCGGGATCTATATGAGCATTGGGCCTTATCTAAAGGTCGGCATTTGCATGTTGCTGATGGCGATTTGCGGCCGTTGGGCCTTCGACTATTTAACTGTCGTCCAAGGCTTTCCGCAACTCTGGAGCTCCGTTGGTTCCATCCTCTGCGCGCTGCTGATCTACTTCGCCGCACTCCTATCCATGGATGCTTTGCTCAAGGCAAGCCGATCCATCGTGATACCGCGGTAATCAGCTCGCTTAGACTACTGCTCACTTCCGGAATGCTTCCGGCCATCTGTTCACCACATTTATCCTTGTAGGAATGTTGCATATCGGGCAACATTTACGATGAATTCTGAGTCATTATGTGAAAATGTTGCTTAAAATGCAACATATGAACCTTGTTGTGCCGTACAGGAGGGATTTACCTAGCAAATGTTGCATTCTTTGCAGCATTCTGCTGTATCAGCGTGTCAGGGAGGGGAAATGTTGCCTTTTCTGCAACAATTCTCAGTTGGTACCGCGATGCCCTTGCCCCGCCACATAGCCGGCCCCTTCTAATACGCCGGACACCAAAAAAACCGTCTCAACCGTTGCTCCCGGCAACCGGTTGAGACGGCTTCTATATTTTCACCGCTATGATCGGCGGTGGCGATAGCCGGACAATACAGTGCGATCCTCAAGCAGCTTGCCGGTTTCCGCATATCGGCAATTAGCCGCCGCCACTTGGAAAGCGTAGGCACGACGCGGAATATCCGTATGATTGCGCTTGCTGTGATGCAGCGTTTCGCGATGAAAGAATACCGCATCCCCCGGCGCCATCGGCTTACACGGGATGCCATTCTCCGGGTCAGCGGCCCGCTTATGACCGCCTTCCGCATTCAAGTTCGGCTGTCGTCCCAGCCGATGCGACCCGGGAGCAAGCCACAAGCCTGCATTATCCTGCGTGATCGGATCAAGCGCAATAAACCCATTCAGCATATGCCCTAAGATGTGCGTGTATTGATTATCTTGATGCCATTCAAGCCCACTGCCATGCGGTGCTACAACAGCGTACATGCCCATCCAAATTCGCACTCTGTCGCCAAGTATCGTTTCGAGGACACTCACGATATCCGGGTCCGTCAGAAAATCAGTCGTCGCCGGAAACCTGTCCCTCTCTTGCTCCACATTAATAATGGCTTGGCTCCTCCATTTGCCGTCTCCCTGTTGATTGGCGAATTCAACATGCTCGGCATTGATGGCATCCACCGCATGAGCTGACAGCAAACCCGGCGCATAGAAGTAACCTTCCCGATAAAATTGTTCAATCATGTCTGGGGTCAAAACAAAGTCCGTTATCTCTGGCACTAGCTTCCTACCTCCCAGGATTGTTCATTTATAGGATACACTCCCATTCTGAATCCCCGCAAACCTGCCTGTCAATACAAACAAAGAAGCTAGCCGCGATTTCCGCAGCTAGCTTCTTCATCCATCACCATACGCTTATTTATGTGCTTTATATCCCATCGCCTGCATCAGCTTAGTGAAAATTTCCGTGTTCTCGTAGCTGCCTGCGAACAATTGCGCATTCTTGCCCATTACAGTTACCGGAACATCCACTGCCGTATGACCGGAAGTTGTCCAGTCTACAACAAAGTTTTGCTTGGAGTTAGCGATTGCGAACGGACCGTCTTCCTTGGAGATGTCATCGCCAGACTCGTCTTTGTCATCGACTGCTTCGATGGAGAAGCCGCCTGTTTCATGGTCAGCAAGCACGAGTACAAGTGTATCCGGATTTTTCTTAGCAAAATCCTTCGCGATTTGCACGGAGCGATCCAGCTGTTGACCTGCTTTAATCGTCATTTTGGCATTGTTTTGGTGAGCGAACTCATCCGTGCCTTCTTCTTCTACCATCAGGAAGAAACCTTTTTTGTTGGCGGACAATGTTTCAATCGCCTTCTTCGTCATATCCGGAAGCGAAACGACCGGGTTGTAGATGTCCCCTTCGCCCTCAGCACGCTGTTGGAACATTTCCTCGTTGGCGAACAGTCCAAGAAGCTTGCCGCCTTTCGCTTTTTGCATATCCGTTTTGTTCGTCACATAGCTGTAGCCCAATTGTTTTGCTTTATTAATCAGGTTGCCTTGTGTGCCTTTGCTTTTCTCCGATGGATCTTCAGCAGGCTCGTCCTTGAATTTACCCGCCTCACCGGCTGGGTACCAGAAATCTTCGCCGCCGCCGAGAAGCACGTCAACCTTGCTCTTCGTCAAATATTGCAGCGCGATATCGCTTTGCTTGGCGCGGTCTTCAACATGGGCGCCGAATGCTGCACCGGTAGCATCCGTTACTTGGCTCGTTGTAACAACACCTGTCGATTTACCTGCATCCTTCGCATATTCCATGATCGTTTTGACCGACTTCTTATCGGCATCCATTCCGATAGCGCCGTTATACGTTTTTACGCCACTGGCATAGGCCGTAGCAGATGCCGCTGAATCCGTTACCGGATCAGTCGAGCTTGTATGAATTAGTCCTACGAATGGCATAGCATCCATTGCCAAACTGCCTTTTTCACCGACAGTAGCCAAACGGATCGCGTTACGCTGTGCTGTACCCATGCCGTCTCCGACGAACAGAATAACATTCTTTGTTTGCGAAGAAGCAGCCTCTGCCTTGTCAGTCGACGGTGTAGCCAGGATGCTTGTCACAACAAGCGCTGCTGCCGCTGTTGCAGCAAGTGTGCTTTTCAATCCAACTCTTTTGTGCGAAACCATTTTCCTACCTCCTAATGATCTTTTCTACTTGAGTTTACAAATAGTAGATTAAGAGGATGTTTTCTAGATGTGTACTTCTTGTTAAGCTGTTCAAGCAATTCTTTGAAATTCACCCATCATTTTCATATTCATTTCATATTACTATGATACGATGGGTAATGATTCCATATTGGTAGAGGAGTGATAGAAACATGAAAGCCAAATTCGCAATACTTGCAGCAGCATTACTACTCATTGCAGCATTAGTCAGCGCCTGCGGGAATAACAACGGCAACAACGGCAATGGCAACAGCAACAATGGCGAGAATGAAGGCAAGGCTACGAATGAACCTTCTACGAACGCGGCTGCAGATCCGGCAAGCGGACCAACAGTAGAGATCAAGCTCGAGGCCAAGGATTTCGAATATGATCAGCAGGAAATTCACGTGAAGAAAGGCGATCATGTCAAAATCACGCTTCACAGCGACGACGCCGGTCATGGTTTCTCGATCGCGGATTACAATGTAGACATCAAAGGTGATGGCGAAGGCGAATTTGATGCCGCGAATGCGGGTACCTTCGAATTCCACTGCTCCGTCATGTGCGGTTCAGGTCATCGCGATATGGTCGGCAAGCTGATTGTTGACGAAGCTTAACGATTCGATGGTTTACCAAATAACAATGGCTGCGCATCACTGCGCAGCCATTGAACAATAATGTTTCAAGCCTTTAATCTGCCCGAGAAGTCTCGGTTTCGGTGGGAATAAAGTTTAACGGTTGTCAGCGTGGCTATTTCATAAAAATAAGGCTTTTTAAAAGGCTAACGGTTGTGACAGACGTTATTTACAGCATATGGGGCTATTCCTAGTGGAAAACGTTCAAATAAGCTCGCTGGCAACCGTTAGAAAATAAAATAGGCGAATTTATGCCCAATAACCACTGTGACAACCGTTAGAGCTGGAAGCGACAAAGCATGCGCTCATCGCAGAGAGTTTCTCGACAACCTGAATGGCTGCGCATCACTGCGCAGCCATTGTTATTGTAGAGCATGTAGAATGCGATCGACCATTTCTGCGGTACTCTGCGTACCGTCGATGACGATGTCCGAGTTTGGTTTGACACTTCTTAGCATCTCCAGGTAAGCATCCCTGCCGCGGGATAGATAGTTCGATAACTCATGTCGCAGATCATCCATCGACCGATACGCATAATCGCGCAATATCCTTCTGGCTGCCGCAACATCAAGTGGCGTATCTATAAATATCGTCAGATCAATGAATTCATGAATGTCGTTGTTCAAATAGGCAAACGGATAATCGAGCAATAGATACTCAAGCTCAACATCCTGCAGATAAAGCTCAATATCTTTCCGTAGTGAGGTAAGATTCCATTCGTTATAATCGGCTCCTCGTTCCACCCAATCACAGATATCCTCCGGACTGTCCTCAAAGTCATAGTCGTCAAAATATAAAGCCTGCGCATGCGCTAATCGTTCAAGCAGCTGCTCGGTCAACGTCGTCTTCCCGCCCCCGGAAACAGCAGCAATTGCTATTACATAAGGTTTTCCGTCCATTATTGCCCTCCAGAATTGTGTTCATGCTCCTATATGGAACATTTTTCCCCATACCTTGCAAGCATAACACATCCGCCCCGAATTGGAATGGGCTTCCAATCCCTTCTCGCTTGCCATGCCAGATGCATGCCCTCTATTGTACTGGCCCTCCAACTTGCATTATACTAATAAAATATATATTAATGAGACGGATCGGTTTGGAGGATCAGCGTGAAAGAGCATAGACCCCGCTATCAAATCTTAATCGACTACTATACGGACCGCATTGCTTCGGAGGAATTGCGCGCAGGCGATAAACTGCCGACAGGGCCGGAAATCGCCGAACAGTTCGGCGTGAGTGCCATTACCGTCACTCATGCCATGAGGCAACTGGAAACGGATGGACTGATTAAGCGGATTAAGAAAAAAGGGACCTTCGTAACGGATCGAACGCCGCAACCGCTGGCTGGCTCTCTTACCGAATCAGGAGGAGCGGCAGGTTCGGTATCCATAGCCTCGATACTGCCCATTCCCGTCATCTCGCTCGTAATGCCGTTCAGCGAAACGATCGGCTATGAAATCTTCCGCGGTGTTGAGGAAGAGTGCGCTGCACAAGGGCTGTATGTGACGTTCCACAATTCCAAATACGACGATGCGGTCGAGCGGAGCATTATTCAGAAGCTGGCCAAGGATCGCGTCAGCGGCATCATCGTTTATCCGGTGTCCAGCTATAAGAACATCGATGTCTTCAGCCATCTTGCTATCGAGGGTATTCCGTTTACGCTCATTGATCGGAACATTGAAGGCTTGGAAGCACCGCTTGTCGTTTCCAACAATATTGAAGCAGGCTACAGCCTTGCTTCGCATCTCCTCCGTCTTGGTCATACACGGCTCGCCTTCGTATGCCAATCGTGGAAAGAAGCGGTATCCGTCAGCGACCGCTACAAAGGATACTGCAATGCTCTCATTGAAGCAGGCATTCCGCCTCAGCCCGAATGGCTGATTAACCTGGAGACGCTGAAGGTGAACAAGACTGCCGGCAATCCGTATGATGTGCTGCTTGACCATCTGCTTGCCATTGCACCTACGCCTACGGCTGCTGTAGCCGTGAATGACTATACCGCCACAGGCCTGCTCAAGGCTGCGCTCCAACGAGGAATCGCAGTACCGGAGCAGCTGTCAGTTACCGGCTTCGATAACCACTCCTTCACCGCACATCTCGAAGTGCCGCTCACAACTGTCGAGCAGGACTTCTACAGTATCGGCCGCGATGCGGCGAAGCTCGTCTTAGCTCCGGCACAGGAACGCAGCCGCTCCAAGCTTGTGCTCGGAACGAAGCTGATTGTGCGGCAATCGACCGGTAAACCTACCTTCCCATGACGCTTGAGCGGTCATGGGATTTTTTATATATATTTTAATAAATACGGATTTACAATAATCGGTGTTCGATTTATGATTAAAATATATTTTAATAATTCAAATGAAATGAGGTCTGCCCTTCTATGCCGACGCCAAAAGCAATTATACATGTTATTTCGCACACCCACTGGGATCGTGAATGGTATATGCCTTACGAGGCGCATCATGCCAAACTCATTCAAACCATGGATGGCTTGCTCGAAATTATGGATCAGGATCCCGAGTTTCGCAGTTTCTATCTCGACGGTCAGACGATCGTGCTCGAGGATTATCTGCAAGTGTATCCCGAGAAACGCGAGAAGCTTATAGAGCTGGTCCAAGAAGGTAAGCTCTCTGCCGGCCCTTGGTATATTCTGCAGGATGAGTTTCTGACCAGCAGCGAAGCCAATATTCGCAACATGCAGATCGGACATCGTGATGCGAAAGCGTATGGCCCTGTTTCCAAGCTTGGCTACTTCCCCGACTCCTTCGGCAACATGGGGCAGGCCGCTCAGATTCTGCAGCAAGCAGGCATCACAACAGCCGTGTTCGGCCGCGGCGTGAAAGCCACGGGCTTTAATAATAGCGTGTCGGAAGCATTGGACCTCGAATCGCCATTCTCG
Source organism: Paenibacillus sp. J22R3 (assembly GCF_056269305.1). Lineage (NCBI taxonomy): Bacteria > Bacillati > Bacillota > Bacilli > Caryophanales > Paenibacillaceae > Paenibacillus > Paenibacillus sp. J22R3. The sequence continues at coordinate 710,802 of NZ_JBWDNS010000003.1, forward strand.
GAGCTGCACTGGGAATCACCGGATGGCTCACGGGTGCTCGGCATCTTGTTCGCCAACTGGTACAACAACGGCATGGAAATCCCAGAGGAACCGGCAGCGGCGCGTAAGTTCTGGGACAATGCCATCGCAAATGCATCTAAGTATGCTTCAACGCCGCATCTGCTTCTCATGAACGGCTGCGATCACCAGCCTGCTCAAGCGAATTTATCTGCTGCACTTCGGACGGCTCGCGAGCTGTATCCGGACTATGACTTCATTCATTCCAATTACGATGATTACGTCGCCGCCGTGCAGTCTACTCTGCCTGAGACGTTAAGCACAATCAGAGGCGAGCTTCGCGGTCAGCGTACTGACGGCTGGTACTCTCTCGTCAATACGGCTTCATCACGTATTTATATTAAGCAGCTCAACCAAGAGAATCAGACGATGCTGGAGAAGATCGCTGAGCCCTTGGCTGCTATGGCCCATGTGAATGGCCGCCCTTATCCGCACGGTCTGCTCAATTATGCATGGAAAACGTTGATGCAAAATCACCCTCATGACAGTATCTGCGGCTGCAGCGTGGATGAAGTCTACCATGAAATGAAAACTCGCTTCGAGAAGAGCAAAGGAGTCGCTGCTGCTGTAATCGCTGACAGCTTGGCTCACTTGAGCGCACAGATCGATACGGCGAGCTTCTCTTCCATTAGCTCGGACAGTGCGCCATTCGTTGTATACAGTACGAGCGGATACGCGCAGAGCGGCGTTGTAACGGTGGAGCTGGAGCTTAGCCGCCGCTATTTTCAGCCGAACGAGAGCCCATCGGACAATTCCAAATTTGTCCTAGAGCACACAACGGCCGATGGCTATCTCGTGAACCATCTGGGCGAGAAGCTGGATTTCACAAGCGTGGACCTTGGCGTTCGATTCGGCTATGATCTGCCGGATGATAAGTTTAGGCAGCCGTATTTTGCCCGCGTCATTGCTGTAACGTTCGAGACCGGAGCGCTTCCTGCGATGGGGTATTCCAGCTTTGCGTGGATCCCGGCGGCACAATCGGCATCAACATCGGCTCAGTCATCATCGCTAGTCGTTGCGGAGAACACGATAGAGAATGCTTACCTCCACGTTACGATTGTCGGTGATGGCAGCCTGACGATTACGGACAAACGATCCGGTGAGACATTTGCAGGGCTTGGTGTTTACGAGAATGTCGGCGACATCGGCAACGAATATATATTCAAGCAGCCGGAAGGCGACACCGCCATAACTACCAAAGGGCTGGAGGCGCAAGTTGTGCTTGTTGAAGACACAGCATACCGGGCGACGTATGAAATTACGCATACGTTCGACATTCCGGAGCAAGCCGATGAGCGGCTGGTACATGAGATCGCTACAATGGTGCCTTTCCTAGACCGGGAAGCGCAGCGCTCTGCGAAGCTAGTGCCGATCACGATTGTGACTCGGGTAAGTCTCAGTCGTTCCGAGGAAGGCGTCCGTGTTCAAGCTGCATTCAATAATCCTGCGAAGGATCAGCGTCTGCGCGTACTGTTCCCATCTGGCGTTACGGCAGCGAAACACTACGCCGACTCCATCTTCGAGGTCGCTGAACGGGATACAATCCCGACTGAGGAGTGGGTGAATCCGAGCAATTGCCAGCATCAGAGTGCTTTTGTCGATGTGCATGAGAACGGACGCGGCCTGACCATCGCCAATAAAGGCCTTAATGAATACGAAGTGCTGCGTGACGGAGACGGAACGATTGCGGTGACGATCCTTCGATCAACCGGCGAGCTTGGTGATTGGGGCGTATTCCTAACGCCGGATGCGCAGTGCATTGGTCCGAATGTCGCCGAGTGGATGATCCTCCCTCATAGTGGCGGGGATTCGCGATTCACCGCCTATCAACAAGCTTACGGCTTCCAAGTGCCGATGCAGGTCAACCAAACGGATGTGCATGAAGGTGCGCTGCCCGCACAGGGGAGTCTGCTGCAATGGAACGCTTCCGGATCGGGCCTCGCCCTCTCCAACGTGAAGATCAACGAAGATCGCGGCGATCTGATTGCTCGCTGGTACAACCTCTCCGGCGAATCGGCTGAGCTGACGATCAGCTCGCAATCGCACGGCCGTCTGTACGAGAGTACTGTTCTCGAAGACGCAAATGCCGCGGGCGACTTAGGGACTGACGGCTTCGCTTCCGTGCCGGTTCCAGGGTACAAGATCATTAGCATCGGGATGAGTGCTGAGTAATAGACAGGCAGTCGATGCAGCAGCCACGCTGCTAGAACAAAAGAAGTGATTATGCAGTCTGTCACCGGCGAATCCTATGGTGCATTCGAAGAAAATGTTACCCGAAAGGCAGCATTTTCTTCGTTTTCATGCCAGTAACTAAAAAATGTTGCCTAGAAGGCAACATTCCGCCATGGAGAGGTGGTTTGAGGCATCCATCAGACGAAAATGTTGCAGAATTCGCAGCATTTCATCATGGCGCGGCTGTTTGCCTCTTAAATGTTGCCTATTAGGCAACATTTCGCCCCTCAATGTTCGGTCAACACATAAGAAAGAGGCCGATGATTGCTCATCGGCCTCTTCCTTATGTCCTAGTTCATTTATATCCTACAGGTTGCTAAGTGTTTCAGTCAGCACAGGAACGATTTGCGATTTACGGGAAACTACGCCCTTCAGAACCGCTTTGTTGTCGTCAAGCTTCACGCTGTACGCTTGCTCAACGGCTGCCGCTTGTTTACCAAGAGCCAGCGCAACGGAATCGTTGTTCAAGATGTCGGTTACGACGAATACGAACAGGTCAAGGCCTTTGTCAGCGATGATTGTGTTCAGCGCCGCTTCGACTTCTGCTTGGCGGGACAATACGTCGTTTACGTCAACCGCGTTAACTTGTGCGATTTCCACTTTGTAGCTGCCCATCGAGAATTCTTTCGCATCAAGCGAAATCAATTGTGCGATTGTTTTGTCGCTGAGATCAGCGCCGGCTTTGAGCATTTCAAGGCCGTACGTTTCAGGAGTTACGCCTGCGATAGCTGCAAGCTCGCGTGCCGCTGCAACGTCTTCCGGCGTGCAAGTCGGCGACTTGAACAGCAAGGAATCGGAGATGATGGCCGAAAGCATCAAACCTGCAATGTTGCTGTCGATCGCAATGCCGTTTTCTTTGTACATTTTGTTAAGGATGGTCGCCGTGCAGCCTACAGGCTCGCAGCGGTAGTAGAGCGGGTGTGCAGTCTCGAAATTAGCGATACGGTGGTGGTCGATAACTTCAAGGACGCGCACTTTATCGATGTCGCTAGCGCTTTGCTGACGCTCATTGTGGTCAACAAGAATAACGTTGCTTGTTTCGTTCGAAACGGTCTCAACCAAACGAGGCGCAGCCGTTTTAAATTGATTCAGCGCGTATTGCGTTTCGCCGTTCACTTCGCCAAGACGAACCGCTTCAACCTCTTGGCCAAGCTTTGTTTTCAAGTCTGCATAAGCAATTGCCGAACAGATTGTGTCCGTGTCCGGGTTTTTGTGTCCGAAAATCAATGTTTTTGACATCTTCATACTCCTTATTCGCTGTTTATTGGGTGCTGGCGACCATAAGAACGCCGGTAAGAATAAATCCCTAATCGGTATTATACCGTTTATTGCCGTGAATTCCTATTCCATTACAGGCAAATTCATAACAGTTCTATATTTCGTCAAAAAGTTCAGGTGCCTTGTCCGCCCGAAGACGCATGTTCACCAATTCGAAGAGAGCATCGTAGAACAGCATGCAGCATTCTATACTATCGCGATATAATGAAGATAACCTATTATTGGCTTGTCCGAAAGGAACTGTGGCATTATGAATTCGTTCGAAATTGTCGGCACGCCAAGCGAGTTTGCGCGGAGTCATCTGTTCTTTGGATTAATCGGCGGTTATGATGCACCTCGATCGGATTTTCTCTATACACGCGACTATTATCCGGCTTATGAAATTCTGTTCATTACCAAAGGCAAAGGCGCCTTTAAGCATGCCAACCAGTGGATTGAGATTGTTGAAGGCGACTGCGTTGTGCATGACATGCGGCTGCCTCATGCTTATAAGACGGAAGCGAAGAACGCTTTTGAAATGTATTATCTGGTGTTCGACGGCATCGACATGGAGCATTTCTGGCCGAAGCTGTTCGGAGAACCGTCCTATTCCATCGTGCAAAATCTTCCTTCAGTCAATGAAATCCACAGTTTGCTCGAACAGATCGCAGCTCTTATGAGAGAGCAGCATCCGGCCTATGAGATGCCTCTGTCTGCGCATATCTATCAGCTGCTTATGGAGATTTTCCGGAAGCAGCGCGACTTAGGAGGTTCTTGGCTGACAAACCACGGCACCGAACCGGAGCCGCTGCAGCGGGCACGGGCATTCATGGATGCGAACTACCTGGAGGTCGAAGACGTATCGCAGCTGGCACAAATCGCCAATCTCAGCCTGTATCATTTTATCCGTCAATATAAGAAGCAATACGGCGTCACGCCGAAGGAATACGTCCTGCTCAAGAAGGTTCATCATGCGAAGCGTTTGCTCATCAGCACGTCTCTCTCGATCGGGGAGATCAGCGAGCAAAGCGGATTTGCCAGCTATAATGCCTTCCTGCATGCTTTTCTGAAAGTGCAGCATGATTCGCCGCGTGATTTCCGCCGGAGCTTGCGTCGCCTCTAATAGTGGCTGGGCCATTCTTGAAAACAGCAATTTATTGAGTTTAATCGGCAATTCGCCAGCTTCAATCGTTTCTCTCTATATCGTAAACTAAAGTTAATTAAAGCGTTTACTGACTAGGAGGGTCTATGAATGAGCCTATACGGATTAACGAGTGAACAGCAATTGATGTGGGAACGTGACGGTTTTCTGGTGATTGAGGATTTTCTGAGCAGCCAAGAGGTCGATTCCATTAACGAAGACATGGATCAAGCCTTCCATGAATTCGAAGTCAATGGTCGCGTCAACCCAGCTACGGGCCAGTTGAACCATGTGAAGCAGATTTGCGGCATCATTGAGTATGGTGAAACCTTCGCCGGGCTTTTGGAACATAAACGGATGATGAACATTTTGCGGGATATGATCGGCAATCAATTCGTGATGATCGATAACGATGCCCTTCTCAAACCACCCGGCAAGATTTCGCATACCAACTGGCACCGTGACACGACTACGAAGATTTTCTTTGGCGATAAGCAAGCACCTTTCATGGTCAAAGTGTTCTACTTCCTCTCCGATGTGCCGTATGACGGCGGTTGCCTCGCTTTCTTGCCAGGCAGCATCCACATGAAGGATGAAGATTTGCCTAAAGTGGAGAAACAAGAGGATCTCCCGGGCCATGTCAGAATGAACGTCAAAGCCGGCACAGCCGTTATCTTCAACGGCTATACGTACCACTCGGCGCTGAACAATCTGTCTGATGTCACTCGCCGCTCACTCATTTACAACTACGCCCAATCCTGCCTGCGCACATGGCCTGGCTACGAACCTTCCGAAGAGCTCAAAGCCGGTGCAGTCTCGAATATGCGCAAAATGCTGCTAGGCGTAACGCCGTGGATGACCGATGCGAAAGCCTTCGAGGAAGAAGATGCCGCCGCTGCTTCCGGCAGCAAAATGATGATGGGTTAATAAACAAGGGTACCGGATTGCCGGTACTCTTTTGTTTTGGTTCATACATCCGCCTGCCACTATCATCCCCCGCTCTCCATTATCGCGAACGATTCTGCTATAATTCTGTTTGGACAGTCACCAATGAAACACCTGCTGTACAATCAACTATTAAAGGAGCGAATCCCATGTTTGAGCATATCGTTATTTTCAAAATGAACGCCACCGTCACACCCGAGAAGGAACAAGAGCTGGTAAACAGCCTGCTTGCATTCAAAGGCGCTATTCCGGGCATCGTCGATCTCACTGCCGGACAAAACATCACAGAAGAAACCGGCAATATCCACGGTTACTCCCTAGGGCTTCGCGTAACGTTCGAGAACCAAGATGCACTGCGCGCTTACGGCCCGCATCCTGTTCATCAAGCGTTCGTGAAATCGCTGGACGGTCTGCTTGAGAGTGTAGTCGTCGTCGACTACCACATCTAATATCAATTTCAGATATATATCTGATAATACCAGCCATTGTCGCCGCCTCTCCTTCGCAGTAAGCTTGAGCTAATCAATGCGAGAGGATGAGAGCGATGAACAAAGTAGTCCCACGCTTAACAACGCCGATTACACAAGCCCAAATAGATCAATTTAACGAAGAGGGCTTCTTGCTGATTAAGAGCGGCTGCTCAGCTGACCTAATCGACGCCTTTAACGGACATATTTATGATTTGCGCGACGAGAAGCCGATGCCGGAGTGGGCTGCTTGCGAAGAGAGCAAGAAATATTCGATTCGTTTGTTCAACCCCCATCTGCATGACGGATTCGCGCGCCAAATGATGAAGCTGCCGATCGTGCGTGGAACGCTTGCTCAGCTCATGGGCCGTGAAGCCGTGTGCGTGCAAAGCATGTTTTTCTACAAGGAGCCGGGTTCCCCAGGGCAAGCGGCACATCAGGATTTCTATTATATCAAGAACGATCCGATGACGATGATTGCCGCTTGGATCGCGATGGAAGAGAGCGTCGATGAGGAGAACGGCTGTCTATGGGTCATTCCGAAGTCGCATAAGCTCGGTTTGCTTCCCCACGGTGCCGTTAAGAACATCGATGAGCATGAGCCTTGGACCGACGAGACGGAAGGAATCGATCTCAAGCAGGAAGTTCCGGTCATTATGGAGAAAGGCGATATCCTATTCTTCCATGAACTGCTCATCCATTCCTCTACTCGCAATCGGAGCACCGACCGCTGGCGCCGTTCTTATGTATGCCACTATATCCGCGAGGATGCGACGACTTCACGCAGCGATTTGCAGAAGAAGTTTCCGCTCTATTAATGCGAGTAAAGCCCGGCTTTGGATGCCGGGCTTTTTCTTTTTTCCAGCAAAACACAGGTTATCCCTCATATTAGATGCTGTTATGCTGAAGTGGTGGTCTATACATAAACAGAGTTGGAGGACAATCATGAGAAAGAAAACCATACTGGCGGCCATAAGCTTGATGCTTCTGGCAGGAGCCGCGCAAGCGACGACCTTCACTGGACAAACTCATGCAAGCGCTGTCACTTACTCGATCGGTGCATCTAGCGGAGTGGTTACGAATTTGCAGACTGATCTGAAGAAGCTTGGGTTTTTCAATTATCCTACTGCAACCGGTTATTATGGCACGGTTACTCGCGATGCTGTCATTGCATTTCAAAGTAAATATGGTCTCATCGCTGACGGCATTACCGGTCCGTTGACGCTAGACGCCGTTAGTCATGCGATCTTGAAGCAAAAGCTCGTCGCTGATACATCCTCTTACCTCGGCATTCCTTATGTATGGGGTGGAACGAGTCCGGCAAGCGGCTTTGACTGCTCCGGTTTTATCTATTATATGTTTACGAAATTCGGCGTTTCGCAAACGCGGACAACCTCTATGAACCTGTTCAGCCAAGGCTTCTCGGTTAATAAGTCGATGCTGCAGCCGGGGGATCTTGTTTTCTTCCATAATCCGTCAACAGGAGTGGTGGATCATGTCGGTTTCTACATGGGCGGCGGTTCGTTCATTTCCGCATTGTCCTCGAAGGGAATCTATGTGCAGCAGATGGACAACTCCTACTGGGGTCCGCGCTACGCAGGCGCAAGAAGAGTTTATTAGCATGTTGAAGACAGCCTGGCGGCCATGCCGGGCTGTTCTTTTTTTGAGCTGCGCCATGTTCCTGTTTTGCAATTCGGGCGCTATAATGAAAGGAAGGAGGAACGATTCGCATGAGCTCAGGACTCCCTTACGACAAAATCAAATCCGCCTACGCCGGCACCATCGTCTATCCGCCCAAAGGCACTTATGGACCTCGCCTTCAGCAAGATGTTCAGCTGGTGCTGCTTCATACCGGTGAGCTCGATCTGACGATCGATGACACTCGCTATTCTGTCAAAGCCGGACAAGTCGTGCTGCTGAAACCGCAGCATCACGAATATTTTGCTTTTGCCGAGTCGCAAGAGTCTTGGCATCGCTGGGTTACCTTATCGGTTTCTGCACTTACGGATGCTGAGCTCCATTATTTGGACAGCCTGCCCTTTAGCATGCCAATTCCGGAGGCACTCAATTCGGTGACCGATATGCTGCTTTCGTTGCAAAATGATTATTTAAAGCAGGACGAGCTCATGATAAGTCTGGGATATTCCGCCTTTCAATTGTTTGCCGCGAGAATCGCTCAAACCAAGCAGCAGCAAGAGCTGCATCCCAGCATCATTGCAGCATTAATCTATATTCAGCAGCACTACACAGAGGAAATCGCTCTTCCTGATCTCGCCGGAGCTGCCGGTGTATCTCCGGAGCACTTGGTCCGACTGTTTCACGTTCATCAACACCTGACACCGATCCGCTATCTCTGGCAATACCGTGTGCTCAAGGCAACCGAATTGCTCTCTCAATCCGGCCTTTCTATCGGAGAAATTGCATCAAGATGCGGGTTCAAGACTGCGTTTCATCTCTCGCGGCTCGTAAAGGAACAGACAGGCAGCACGCCTTCGGAAATCCGTAAAGCCGCGTGGGGAACGACGAATTAACATGGAGGACATGCGATGCGATTTATCGATAACGGCAACAACAACGATCCCTCGTGGAATCTCGCACTTGAAGAGTACGCACTGCGTAATCTAGGCAGCAACGGAGAAGATTATCTTCTCTTTTACATTAATGAACCTTCCATCATCATCGGCAAAAATCAAAATACCGCCGAAGAGGTAAACGGCGCTTACGTGGAGGAGAACGGCATTCATGTCGTGCGTCGCTTATCCGGCGGCGGAGCGGTCTATCATGATCTCGGCAATCTCAATTTCAGCTTTATCACTTCGGATGACGGGCGTTCCTTTCATAACTTCCGCAAGTTTACCGAGCCTGTCGTTGAAGCTCTGCGCAAGCTTGGCGTAGAAGCGGAGCTGAGCGGGCGTAATGATTTACAGGTCGGTGAGCGCAAAATCTCCGGAAATGCACAGTTTGCCTCCAAAGGGCGAATGTTCAGCCACGGCACGCTGCTGTTCAACTCCGAAGTCGATTCCATCGTTTCGGCGCTGAACGTCAACCCCGCCAAGTTCGAGTCCAAAGCGACCAAGTCCGTCCGGAGCCGTGTCGCGAACATAACGGAATTTCTGCTGGAGCCGCTCACGATGGCACAATTTCGGCAGTTTCTGCTGGAGTCGATCTTCGGCAGCAGCACCGAAATTCCGGCGTACAAGCTGACTGACTCGGATCTCGCCGCTGTGCAGCAGCTTGCGGAAGAACGCTACCGCAGCTGGGATTGGAACTATGGCCGGTCGCCGGCATTCAATGTGCGGCAGGTCAAACGCTTAACCGCCGGCACCTTCGACGTTCGGCTCAATGTGCAGGAAGGCGTCATTACCGAAGCATCTGTCTTCGGCGATTTCTTCGGGACTGCTGAGGTATCCCTCGTTACAGATCGACTCGCAGGTGTGAGGTATACGGCTCAAGATGTTGCAGATGCGCTCGCGGATGTTGATCTCACCTTATGCTTCGGACCGGTTGACCGAGAGGAATGGCTTGCATTGTTGTTCTGATTCAGCTGATTGGATGGCTTATTGGCTAACTGGATGAGTGAGTGGATGGCTTACTGGCTTACTGGCTTACTGGACGACTGACTGGATCAAGTAATTCGAATGGAATGGGAGTGGGGAATCGCATGAACAAGGCCGATAATGTCACTTCTCTTAAAGCATTGCAAGCATGGAAATCCATCCCGCAGCAGTTTCGGGACAAGCTCGTTCGCAACGTATTCTGCGGGAATTGCAGCGGCGCCGTCGAAATCGTCGACTACAGCATCCGCGAGGAGAAACGTGCGCTGCTGCTAACCGGCAAATGCCGCACTTGCTCCGGCCCCGTCGCCCGCGTCGTCGAGAACGACTGACGCGGCAGCCATAGCGCGGCGCGCGGTGGCGCGTTCGAGTCGGCCGGGCTTTTTTGCCTCTGAGAGTCGCCTTTTGCAACTCTTAGCTCTCGCCAATGGCGAGTTAGGTCCCGCGATGGTGCTGAGAGACGGTTTTTCCGACTCTCAGCACTTTTTATTAGCGCTTTTGCCTCTGAGAGTCGCCTTTTGCGACTCTCAGATTTTTTTTGTTGGTCTTGCTCGGGCTGTAAGCGGTTATGCCTCTTATGACCGCAATTCGGAGTGGATCAACCACCGAATAGACAGTAATCTCGCTCTTGCTTGGAGCTGAGAGTTCCACTTAGGAACGCTCAGCATCGTCTTCCCCTTCGATTCACCTCCGAGAGTCGCGTTCCCGAACTCTCAGCCCATGCCAAGGGCGCGGCCCACAGCATGCGACTCTCAGCCCTTATCGCCTTCACAAAATAAATACAACCCCCACATCCAATTATTGCTTGTTGTAAACTCAAATTTGAGTATAATAAAATGAGTAGTATTCAAATTTGAGTACATACTACTCAACAAGGAAGGGAATGAACGCAGTGGACGCCAAAAGAAGTAATGTTAAACTCGTAATTGCCGGCCTGCTACTCGGTCTGTTTATGGCTGCACTCGATCAAACGATCGTATCGACGGCAATGACTACGATTATCGAGAAGATCGGAGGCTTCGATAAATTCATCTGGGTATACTCTGCCTATATGATCGCGATGGTCGTATCGACCCCGATCTTTGGTAAGCTATCCGATATGTACGGACGCAAACGGTTCTTCCTCGCCGGATTGATTCTGTTCATGGTCGGCTCCATCCTTTGCGGAACCGCAACGAACATGGAGCAGCTCATCATCTACCGCGCCATTCAAGGGATCGGCGGCGGCGCGCTGATGCCAATCGTCTTCACGATCATCTTCGATCTATTCCCAGCCGAGAAACGCGGCAAAATGATGGGTCTATTCGGCGCGGTATTCGGCGTATCCAGCGTCTTCGGTCCGGTAATGGGCGGTCTGATCACCGACAATCTTAGCTGGCGCTGGATTTTCTACATCAACGTGCCTATCGGCATTCTAGCGGTGATCTTCATCGCGCAGGCTTATCACGAACAATCCAATCCGCGTAAACAAATCATCGACTGGTTAGGCGCAATCTCGCTGACAGGTTTTGTACTTACGCTGATGTTCGGCCTCGAACTTGGCGGGTCGGACGGCTGGGCATGGGATTCGGCGAAAACCATTTCGCTCTTCGTGGCTGCCGGCGTATTGCTGATCGCCTTCTTGTTTATCGAACGTTCTGCGAAGGATCCGATCATCAAACTATCCCTATTCAAGAACAAAGTCGTCACCAGCAGCATGGCCATCAGCGTGCTCTACGGCGGCATTATGATCGCTGCTGCAACGTATATCCCACTCTTCATTCAAGGTGTATTCCACAAAACAGCAACAGAAACGAGCAGCGTACTAACGCCGATGATGCTTGGCGTAGTGCTCAGCAGCCAAGTTGGCGGCCGTGTGGTCAGCAAGCTCAGATACCGTGACGTCATGGTCGTATCTGCGCTAACGCTGTTAGTAGGCACGCTGCTACTAGGTTATGTCATGGATCAAGAAACATCCAGGCTCGTCATTACTTTGTTTATGATTATCGTCGGTCTTGGCATCGGGGTTTCCTTCTCCTTGCTCAACATCTCGACACTGAATGCAGTTCCACCGCAATATAAAGGCTCAGCTTCGTCCCTGATTACGTTCTTCCGGACAATCGGCTCTGCGCTCGGCATTACCGTATTCGGCGCGATGCAGAAGTCAGCCTTCCAATCCGGCGTGAAAGAAATCCCGAATATTAACCCGGAAGTAGCTGCTCAGATCAAAGGCGGTCAAGCGCTGCTTAATCTCGATATTCAAGCCCAATTGGGATTACCTGCCGATCTCATATCACAGCTGATCAGCAAGCTTGGCGACTCCATCATCTTTATTTTCCAATGGACGATTATCCTTCCGGTACTGGCACTCATCTTCGCGATCTTGATGGGACGCGCCAAGCTGGAAGTATCCAAATCCGGACCGCAAGGTAAACCAGGAGCACCCGGTAAACCCGGCACTGAAGGACAACACGGTCCCCAAGGCGACGGCAAACCAGCGCCTTCGTTCCACGGAGGATAACCCATGTCAATGAGGCTCTTAATCTTAGGGCTGCTCATGGAATATGAACGCCACCCCTACGAAATTCGCCAGACGATTAAAGACCGCAACTGGAACGAATGCTTCAAACTTCGCGACGGATCGCTTTATTACGCGGTAGATCAGCTTCGCGAGGATGGACTGATCGAGGCGGCTGAGGTCGTCTCGATACCTGGGGAGAATCGACCGGATAAGACGATTTATCGCATTACGGATTCCGGACGAAAGGCATTCCAAGAGCTGCTCGACAAACAATTCCAACAAATATCCTACCCCCAGCATTCGCTGTTTCTGTCGATGGCGTTCGTTCGCCACGGCGAACCTAAGAAGGTAGAGGAGAATATCGTCAAACAGCTGGAAGCCTGCCAATCGCGAATTGAGCGCATGCATGCGGTACTTCAGCTCAAAGGAAACTTCCTGCCTCGCGGCTCCGCGCTGATGATTCAAGGCTTCATCGATTTCAGCGAGACCGAGAAGAAGTGGCTGACAACGCTGCTGGAGGAAGCACGCTCGGGCAGTCTCTTCGAAGGCCATAAGCTGACACCTGCTCAGTGGGAAGCTTTCATCAAGTATAAGCAGCTACCTACGACAGAATAACAATCAATAAGCCGCTAGACAGTGCGGGACAGGAACTTCAATCCGTTCCCTCCCATTGTCTAGCGGCTTTTTCTTGAAATAGATACGCACTGCCTCGCCAAGAGGACGGCGACAGCCGTTTCACCTTGCTTAGCCGAGTCGCAGCAAACTGCCCTTCTGCGTGCAAATATACAGCTCCCCGTCTGCGTCAACGCCAAACGAAGTAATCAGCTGATCGGTCTCGATCAACACTTTATTGTCGACACTGCCATCTTCATTCTGCCTTAACGCCCAGATCGTGCCCATTGCATAATCCGCGTAGACATACCAACCGACAAGCGCCGGCAGCGCCTTGCCACGATACACGAAGCCACCCGTAATGGATACTCCTTGGTCGCGACCATAGGTGAAGATGGGCTCGATCAGCCCTTCCTTCTTACAGCCTTCTTTAGGCTTGAAACAGAGATCCCCCTCCATGACGTTCCACCCATAGTTGCCGCCTTTCTCGATGAGGTTGATTTCCTCAAGTTGATCCTGCCCGACATCCGCCGCCCATAGTTTACCAGTAGCGGTATCGAAGCTGAAACGCCATGGATTACGCAGCCCAAGCGCGTAGATTTCCGGTGCTCCACCACCGCCTGCAAAAGGATTATCCAACGGAATACTGTAATGCTTGCCGTTAACACCGGTATTCACGTCAATGCGCAGCACCTTGCCGAGCAAGCTTTGCTTATTCTGTCCGTTGCCATGCGGATCGCCGCCGCTGCCCCCGTCTCCTGCCGCAATATATAAGTACCCGTCGTCCGGTCCAAAAGCAAGCTGCCCGCCTTTATGATTCGAGAAAGGCTGCTCATACGTCAACATGATCACTTCGCTCGCCGGATCCAGCATCTCCGGATGCTCCGGATCACTCATCACGAAACGCGCGATAACCGTATGCGTCTTCGTCGTGTAATTCACGAACGCAATCCCAGGCTTCTTCGGGTGAAAAGCTAACCCCAGCAGTCCCTGCTCATTGCCGTCACTGTACACGCGATCCCGAATATCGAGCACAACTTGCGGTTTGCTTGAGGGGTTCGCAAGATCCAGCATCACCACTTGGCCCGGCTGTTCAATGACGAATACTTGATTGCGCAGCGCGGTCGTTACACCGAGCTCACTCACCATCCCAACCGGATTATCCAGCGTCCCTTCCGGAACAACAGCCTTTAATGCAACGGACATCTCTTCATTAGAAGAAGAAGCATGTCCACTTTCATTAGAAGGCATCACAACCGACTCTTCATTCCCTTTACAAGCAGTGAGCAGCAAACAAAGTCCGAGCAGCCACACAACTGCAGAAAGTCCTCTCGGCCATGTCCTCATCATCATCCTCTTGATCAACCTCCTCTGCTTTCTTCTAGTCCGATCATCTCATAGCCGCAAACACCAATTCAAGTTGAACGGTCCCCTCGTCACAAACAAAAAAAATGGCCAAGCAAGGTCACCCCTGCTCAGCCATTCTCCTTATTTCTTCACGATATCCGCTACAGCTTTATCAAACTTACCAAGCAACTCGTCAGCTTTGATACGTTTGCCCATGTATTCCTGCATTGCAGCACCGAATTGTTGTGTGATGCCGTCTGGGAAACGATCCCACTGCCAGCCCTTCACTTGCTCCGGATGTTCTTGGGAGAACGTTGCGAAGTCTGCCGCGATTTTGCCGATTGCAGCTGGATCAGCCGGAATCGAAGTGATCGACGGAATGAATTTGAAATCAGTGGCTACGAACTTCTTGCCTGTTTCCGAAGTGGCCATCCAGTTGAGGAATGCTTTGGCCTCGTCCGGATGAGCGGATTTGTTGTTCACAACCCAGTTGCTTGGTACGCCTGTGAATACGTTCGGAGCGCCTTCCAGCGGTACCGGCATCATGCCAAGGTTAAGATCCGGATTCACTTCATCCGCCATACCTTGGATCCAGTTACCATGCTGAATCATGGCGTATTTACCAGCAGCAAACTCTGCCACTTGCGTGTTGTAATCCGTTGTCAGCGCAGCCTTCTGGCCGTTTGCGAACATGATGTCTACAAGGCGAACCCATTGTTTGGTAAGCGGATCGTCTTTGAATGTTTTCGTGCCTGCTTTGATTTCATCAATGAATGCGGCAGGATCAGCCTGCGTTGCGTTCGCGATATTAAACGTATGGATACCGAGCGACCACCACTCGTTGGTTAATGCGAAAGGAATAATGCCTGCCTCTTGAAGCTTCTTGCAAGCAGCTTCCAGTTCATCAAGCGTTTGCGGAAGCGTTGTGATTCCTGCTTTTGCAAACAGGTCTTTATTGTACGTCAAGCCGTACGCTTCAAGCGTCATTGGCATGCCGAGCAATTTGCCATCGCGCGAAATCTGTGCACGAGATGCTTCTACAAGATCCTTCGCCCATGGCTCGCCCGAGAGATCAACCGCACGGTCTACATAAGGATCGAAACCTGCCCAGCCGCTGGATGTAATGATTTCCGGCTCTTCGCCTGCTGCGAGCTCAGCTTTCAGCAATGCGCTGTAGTCCTCGCCGCCGCCATGCGTTTCGATTTCAACCTTCACGCCTGTTTCTTTCTCATAGGCTTCTGCCATCTTCGCAAGCGCCGCTGCGATCTCAACCTTGAATTGGAATACTTTAATCGTTACCGGTTCTTTCGGCGTGTTTGTTGTCTCTGTAGTCGCCGAATTGTTTGCAGCAGCGGTGTTGTTAGTCGCTTTCGCGTTCTCCCCGTCTGTGCTGTTGCCCCCGTTATTATTGTTGCTGGAACATCCACTCGCGATAAGTGCAGTGGCAAGCGTAAGTGCGAATATCGATCTTTTCTTCATGATTGGCCTCCCAAATGGTATTGGTTACATTTCCAATTATAGAGTGCATATTTCTGCGAATACACCGAATAAATTGAACTAGATAGTGTAATATTTTGATTAATTTAGTGGAATATCAATATATTACCCCTTAACAGATCCTGCCGTAATGCCTTGAATAATATGTTTTTGTAGAAAAAGGAAAAATGCAATGATCGGCAATGTACTAAGTGTCAGCGACGCCATCGCCAGATCCCATTTGCGCAAATACTGTCCGAAGAATTTCTGCACCGCCAGCGGGATCGTGGTGAAGTTGTCATTAATGACGAGCACCGGCAGCAAATAGTCGTTCCAAATCCACAGTACGTTCAGAATGATGACCGTAACGGCAATTGGCTTCAGCAGCGGGAATACGATGCGCCAGAACACGCCATAAGGCGAACAACCATCCACGACAGCAGCCTCTTCAATTTCAAGCGGCACGGATTTGATAAAACCATGGAACAGAAACATCGAGAGCGAAATCCCAAAACCGATGTAGCAAATGACGATTCCGTATACATGCCCCCGCAGTTCAAACATCGACGTGATACGCATCAGCGGCAGCATAACCGATTGGAACGGAATAATCATCGCCGCCACATAGACGGTGAACAGAAACTTATTGAACGTTGTCGGCTTTCGCACCAAGCGGTAAGCGCTCATACTGGCTACAATCACCAGACAGCCTACACTTAGAACGGTGATCACAACGGAGTGCATGAACACGACCGGAAAATCAATCGCGATCCATGCTCGCTTGAAATTACCAAAACCCCAGCTTGTCGGCAGCTCTGCCGCATTCAAGAGTATAGCGCCAAGCTTTTTGAACGAGTTTATGATTAGAAAATAGAACGGCGTCAGGAAAAGCAGCGCCAATAGTACGCATAAGAGCTCGAATGCGAACAGAAGTGGCGTATATCGTTGTTTGTCTTCCATCGTTACGCTTCCACCTCTTTCTTCTTGGTGAACCAAACCTGTGTGACGGTGATTAGCGCGACTCCGAAGAAGAAGATCATCGCTTTGGCCGTGCCCAGTCCATACCGATTATTCGTCAGCGCCTCACGGTAAATGTTGAGTGCGATTGACTCTGAGGCATATCCCGGTCCGCCGGCAGTCAAGGACAAATTCAGATCGAACATCCGGAATGCATTCGATGTCGTCAAGAACAGACAAATCGTAATGGCCGGCATAATGAGCGGAATGGTGATCGAGCGAAAAATCTGCCACGGACTGGCACCATCAATACGAGCTGCTTCCGTCAAATCTCTCGGGATCCCAATAATCGCTGCTATGTAGATAATCATCATGTAGCCTGCTGTCTGCCACACGAACACATTAACAATGCCCCAGAATGCTGTTGTCGGCGTACCGAGCCAAGGAAGATTGAAGAACTCCAGCCCCGTCGCTTCCCCGACAGCCGCGAATCCGCGAACATAGATAAAGTACCAAATGTAGCCAAGCAGCAAGCCGCCGATGACATTCGGCAGGAAGAAGATCGTGCGAAGCACATTTCGGCTCTTCAGATTGCGCGTAAGCAGCATGGCCAATAATAGCGCCATCACATTGGTCAGCGCCACTGCTGCAATTGTAAATCTCGCAGTAAACCAGAAAGCGGTCCAGAACCGATCATCATCCGTGAAGATGCGATGAATATTCTCAAAGCCGACCCATTTCGCATGGTTCAGATCCAGCCCGTCCCACTCCGTAAACGTATAATAGAAACCCATAAAGAACGGCACCGCGACGATAAGCAGAAAAATCAGAAGTCCCGGTCCGACAAATACGGTTTGCTGCAGCCATTCATGCCATTTGATTTTGCGATTCAAGCTCTGCACCCAGATGTCCCCTTTCTTAACCCTCGTACCTCAGTATAGCGGCTTGCGATAACCGCAATCGACAGACGATCGTGAACTTCATGGTGGAATATATTGACCAACTCACATTTCATAGCGTATGTTTATACCAAAATCCACGCCATCGATTCGGGAGGCGCATCCTTGACCACAACCTTATTCAAAAACACGACAATCCGCAAAAAGATGATGATGCTCTTCTTAATCGCGACTATACTGCCGATAGCAGCCTCCATCGCAATCTCGTATCACCAGACGAAGTCCTCGTTAACCAAAGAGGCCATTTCGAAGAACAACCGGCTGCTCGCGCTCGGCGGCACGAATATCATCAACTATATGAACAATATCAACCAGAAGTCGCTTGCTGTCTACAATTCGATGAATGTCCCCCGCTCGCTCTACTATATTTTGGAGCACAATATGGAGAACGAAGTGTTCCCGAATCAAATTAGCGATGTTATCCAGAACCGTAATTTGCTTAAGGATCATCTCTATAATATCTATCAAAGCGTGCAGGAATTTTACAAAATCAGACTCTATGTAGCAGGTCAGAATACGAGCTATCTACTATGGAATGACGACATCAAAGTCGGCAAGCATCAGAACGGTTCCATTGCGATGGCATCCAAAACCTACATCGAACCGACGCATTTAAGCCACAATTATGGACTGTCTATCAAGTCTCCTGTGAAGGAAGAACAAGTCTTCACCCTTCATCGTCCGATCTTCTTGGCACCTAGCGATGTGCAGTTGGCGGAACTTACGATTGATGTGAAGACGAGCGTGCTGAGTGATTTGAATCGTCAGCTGTACGATGCCGGACATGAGAATTACTATCTGGTTGACGCCGATGGCGGCGTCCTCATCTCCTCCGATGAAGCCCAAGTCGGCAAGCGGCTGGATACGGAATGGTTTAAGTCTGTTCGGAGTGCCTCTACGAAGACGGGGCATTTTGACTGGGATGGGCATGCGTTCTCCGGGATGATTTTCTACCAGCAGGTGAAGACCAACTACATGAATTGGTACCTGATCAAGCAAACGCCTAACAGCCATCTGTACGCGACTGCTAATGAAACCGCTTTAATTAATACCTGGGTCGGCGCGGCTTTTCTGGCCATTGCGGTCATTGCCCTGCTGCTTATCTCTTATCGTTTCACGAAGCCTCTGCTGGCGCTGATCGGTTATGTCAACAAGATTGATTCCGGTAATTTGAACGTCCAGATCGATATCCAGAGCAATGATGAAATCGGGCTGCTGGCCAAGCGATTCCGGTCGATGATGCAGACGATTAACAATTTGATCTTGAAGGAATATCGGCTTGAGCTTGCCAACAAAACCATTCAGCTCAAAGCGCTGCAAGCCCAGGTAAACCCGCACTTCCTCTATAATGCGCTGCAATCCGTCGGGACCGTTGCGTTGCAGCATGGCAACATGAAAGTATATCAGCTTGTGACCTCACTTGGGAAGATGATGCGCTATCAAATGGACATGGCAGATGTTGGGGTCGAGCTGAGCCGGGAGCTGGATTACGTGCAGGCTTACCTAGATTTGCAAAAAGAGCGCTTCGACTCCTCGCTCGATATCATTCTGATGATCGACGAGCGAACTCGCAGCATAAGACTGCCTAAGATGATTTTGCAGCCGCTGGTGGAGAACTTCTTCAAGCACGGTTTCTTGCCGTCGGAGCAGCCGGCGAAGCTCGTTATTGCCAGTTCACTTGGCGATGACGGGGCACTCACGATCGTGGTATCGGACAATGGGAAAGGGATATCGGCTGGACGTATGGCGGAGCTTAATCGGCTTCTCATGCGGGATCATGAGACGGAAAATGAGGAGGAAGAAGGGCTGGCGATTGGGCTGAGGAACGTACTGTTCCGTCTGCGGCTTTACTTTAAGCAGGATGCGGCGCTCAGTATTCAGCATTTGCACCCGCACGGGTTATCGGTGACGCTTCACATTCCACATGCATCGGAGGATCACACAGGATGAAAGCACTCATTGTAGATGACGAACGGCATGTTCGCGAGGCGATCCGGCTGCTTGTGCCATGGCAGCAATTTGGCATTGAAACGGTGCTGGAGGCCGATGATGGCACGACCGGAATGGCAATGATTCAAGCGGAGCGGCCAGCGCTTGTATTTACGGATATGATGATGCCGGTGATGGGCGGCGACAAGCTGATGGAGTGGATGGCGGATCATGCGCCCGAGAGCAAAATCATCGTCATCAGCGGGCATGATACGTTTGATTTTGTCCGTACAGCCGTGAAATTCGGGGGCATGGACTATATATTGAAGCCTATCGATGCGGAACAGTTAACAAGTGCTGTCGAGAGGGCGGTAAGCAGCTGGCGCAGTGAGGATGCGAGCCGCTCTCGTGCGCGCGGGCAAGATATTGAGCTGAATCAGCTGAAGCCGCTCTATACGGAGCAGCTGTTGGCTGCGCTGATGAAAGGGACCGGCTCCGCGCAGGAGTTTGCGCTGGCGATGAAGCCGTTTGGGATGGCAGCTTCCGAGACGATGATTCGGACTGCTGTTGTGGAGCTAAGCTCCACTCCTCCGGCCGTAGCGGATAAATTCGGCTCCTCCGGCCGGGATCTCTTCGCCTATGCAGTCGCTAATATCGTGAACGAGATGCTGCGTGAGCGTGGCGCGGGTCATGCTTTCCGCCACCATGCCGGATCTGAGCAGGAAATCGTTCTGCTCTTCTGGGACGGCTCGGTTGATGTGCCCGGACTGCTCGTGGAGTGCAACGATGCCTTGTTCGTTGCATTGAAGGCGCGACTTGCCATCGGCGTTGGCCTGCAGGTTGCCTTCCCGTCCGGACTTACCGCTTCCTACCGGCAAGCGCGGACTGCACTGATGCAGCGTAACCTGCTGCAGACGGGGAAATGCATTCACTGCTTTGAAGGTGGCGCAGCTTCTGTTGCGGAGCCTGCGTTGTTCTTCAGCTCCTATGAGGAGCGTGTGCGTTACGCCGTGCAAAGCGGCAGTCCGGATAACATCCGCCGCGCGCTGCAGCTGTGGTTCGATGCTCTCGATCAGAGAAGCCGGCTTACTCCGGAGAATCTGCTGCTCTGGCAGCGGGAATTCCAGCTCGCCGCTGCGATTTGGGAGGGCGGCCGTAATGTAGAAGGCGTGGGTAACACGTATGCCGGGGATAGCAGCTCCGTGCCTGTCGATGCCGGCGGCGCTTTTCAATACGCGGCATGGAAGGAAGCCTTTGTCCGCGAAGCATGCGAGATCGGCGCCCGGCTGAACGCGGTCAGCGAGCGCGGCAGCACGATTCGCGACATCGCCGCCCATATCGAGAAGTTCGCTCACGAGGATTTGACGCTGCAGAGCATCTCGGACAAATTCCACCTCAGCCGCGAATACATATCTCGCAAATTCAAGCAGGAGCTGCACCAGAACGTCTCGGACTTCATCACCGCATGCCGGATTAATCGAGCGAAGATCCTCCTGGCCAGCGCCCATCTGAAAATCACCCAAGTCGCCGAAATGTCCGGCTTCCAGGACGAGAAGTACTTCAGCAAAGTGTTCAAGAAGCTGATGGACTGCACGCCAAGCGAGTTCCGCAAGCGGCAGTATGGGATGGAATAGAGGGTTGGCGGCGAGGCGGCGGAACCCCAGGTATCTCGGCGCATGTAGATCTCTCTACATGCGCTTCTTTCACCTTAAACCCGGTTTTCTCGCTCATGTAGACCTCCTCGTGCGCTTCTTTCGCCGAAAACCCGGCACTCTCGCTCATGTAGACCTCCTCGTACGCTTCTTTCACCGGAAACCCAACTTTACTCGCTCATGTAGACCTCCTCGTGCGCTTCTTTCGCCGAAAACCCGACTTTCCTCGATCATGTAGACCTCCTCGTGCGCTTCTTTCGCCGAAAACCCGACTTTCCTCGATCATGTAGACCTCCTCGTGCGCTTCTTTCGCCGAATACCCGGCACTCTCGCTCATGTAGACCTCCTCGTACGCTTCTTTCACCGAAAACCCGGCATTCTTCGCCATGTAGACCTCCTCGTGCGCTTCTTCTGCCGGAAACCCGAAATTCCCGAACATCTGTTGCTCCTAGCGCAACTCTACGTTACAAAATCGACTTTCCGCTGGCATGTTGCGTTTCCAAGACATCAGCATGCCCGCCTCAACATCGAAAATAAAAGAAGGCTGCCACCAGGCAGCCTTCAACCCCATCTATTACCGCACCAGCTCCGGCTGATGCTCCTTCAGCCAGCCTCGAAGCGGCACATCCTCGTCGGTCGGACTGTAATGGCCGTTGCAATTCACGCTCGCGCCGAGCAGCTGGCGGCGGATGGGGTCGGAGCTCTCCCACAGATGCTGCACGGTCATGTCGTCCTTCGTGCGAATCCAACGATAGCCATAACCGTAGAACAACACCTTGCGCGTGTAGTCCGACCAGTTTGGCGAGCCGGCATGCCACGTGCGGCGATCGAAGAAGACCGCCGACCCCGGCTTCACGCATACCGGAATCGCGCCCTCCGGCTGGCCTTGCCGATCAGCCGGCATCTCCAAGTTGTCCTGCAGGTGACTGCCCGGCACCACCCAGAAGTTGCCGCGATCCGGCTCCGACACATCGGAGAGGAAATACGCGACCTTCAGCGATAAACGCGGACGCGGATGCGACTCCATCTCCATATTGACGCGCCCGCTGTCTTGGTGCCAGCCGAACGTCGCATCACTCTTCGGCTTCCCAGACGGAGGAGTCGCAATCATATGCGCATGGTACAAGTAAATGTTCCAGCCGAGGATATCCCATACTTTGGGCAGCACTTTATCGTAATCCACAAGATTAAGAAACGAACTGTGATCCGGGATGAAATTTGGATAAAACAATGCCGTCTTCGGATCATGCCCGCCGCTCAGCTTATCTTCATAAATACGGTCAAATTCTGTAGTCAGCTCCGCAACCTGCTCCGGCGAGAGCGCATTCTCGACAACCAGATAGCCCAATTCGTTAAACTGTTTCCGTTCTTCTTCGGTCAACGCATGCTGCAAGCACGATGGATCCACGCGTAATCCCCTCCGTATGATTGATAATCAACCTGTCTCAATCATAGATGGTTTGCTGGCTGCTTTCGAGTAACGATCCCGCTTTCTTTTGGACGATTCAACGATTATCATGATAGCGCTACCACACCCACCGCTACTAACCCGTCCTGCCCTTCATAAATGCCGTAGGCGAGCAGCCCGTCACTTTCTTGAACACCCGGTTAAAATACGCCTGATCGCAAAATCCCGTCTCCTCCGCGATTTCACTGATCGACATCATTTTATCAATCATCAACTCCTTCGCCTTGACGATCCGGACATGATGCAAATAGTCAATCGGCGACAATCCCGTGACCGACTTGAACAGATGCGAGACATGATTCGGCGTCCTCCCCGTCAAATGCGCCAAATCATCCAGCGAAACCGACTCCTTATAATGATCGAGCAGATAGGTTTTGATATCTTCCGTCATCTCAATCTTCTTCGCCGGAAGCTTCCACTTGTCGCGCTCATAATTGATAATGCTAAGCAGCTCCAGCAGAATCGCATAGCAGGTCGGTTCCGAATACGGCCCTCTCATGAGCCAGTGATGCTTCAATAACATGAACCGTTGTTTAAAATATTCAAACCCGCTAATCGTAGTCTTGCAATAACGATTCTCCGCGAGAAGCGGCAGCAGCATGCGATCATTAGTATCCAGCGTAAAATGCGTGGCATAGCGCTGATGCTCTTCACTCATCGAAATCCCCCCGCGAACCGTGCCGGCTGGCATGAAGAGAACATCTCCCTTCTGCAGCAAGACGGACTCATCATCGACGTAGTAGATGATTTTCCCCTTCGTCACGACAAGCAGGATGTGAAACTGCGTGGGGCTTTTGCCCATCTCCCACTTCCCGTGAAAATCCTTCGCATAACAGCTATGAAGCTTGATCAACGCTGATGGCCTCCTCCATCCGTTATTGCTCTGGACTCCATATTTCAATGAAATTGCCATCCGGATCATAGAACGAGAACGATTTGCCTTGATAATCGAAGAGCTGGCCGACCTTGATGCCTCGCTCAACAAACGCTTGATAAGCAGCCTCCGCGTCTTCTACCATAAACCCATACGAGGACTGAAGCGCGCCATCCGGGTAAACGAAATGCGAATTTAGATTGTGGTCATTTTGCTGGAATAGAATGCGAATACCCGACTCATTCACTAATTCGATATAGAATGGATCCTCTTTCACCAGTCGAAATCCCAGATGTTCACCATACCACAGGGTGGATTGGGCGAAGCTGCTGACCGGAATCGTCAGGTACGTGCTTTTCAACCGAATCGACATGTTCTATAACCGCTCCTTCTCTTCCTGATTTGAACAGTCCAAGCAAACCAACTTCCCATCGTCCCTAATCAAACCTTCCAGAAATCCGTCCTTGCAGTAAATCTCCTTCTTACATTGCTGGCATTGCCCGACAAGCTCCTGCATTCCGCGACCACCTCCAACCCTTGGCTTCCATTCCTCGCATAACCGGAACATCTATAGTAAAATGAGGACTTAGCTACACTAAACGAGTATGAGGTGCCCTACATGTCCATTAATTTCACCAAAGCAATTGTCGATCGTTTGCAACGCGAAATTGCTGAAATAGAGAGCAAGATCCCGCAAGAGAAAGCCAAAGCGGATAAGGCGCAGGCGAAGATTAAGCAGTTGCAGCGCGACATGAAACTAAGTCAGTCCGCCAGTGATCTAAACAGCAAGCTGTCTCGCCAGAATAAGCTTAATGAAGAGATCAAGACGAGCTCGCGCAAACAAGCCGATCTAGCCAAAGAGCTGGTCACGAAAAAAGCTGCGCTCAAGCAGCACCTGCCCAAGGACTAACCTTGTCCTAGTTATTTCCATCTGTACCTTGATTATTAAGCTGACCGCGATGGGAAGTCAACCTAAATAAAGGCAGCCCACCAGGACTGCTCAGGCTTACCGAGAAAGTCTCGACAGCCACTATCTTGCCTATACAACATGAACCAAAGTTTAACGGTTGTCAGAGTGGCTATTTCATGAAAAATAGCCTGTTTCAAACGCTAACGGTTGTGACAGACGTTATTTGCAGCAAATGGGTCGATTCCGAGTGGGAAACGATCAAATAAGCACGCTGGCAACCGTTAGAAAATAAAAAGGGTACATTTGGGCCAAATAGCCACTGTCACAACCGTTAGAGTTGGCATGCGGCCCTGCGCTGAACATGCATGTACCTTAATCCCTTGAAGATAGAATCGTTGAACGGTATGGAAATTCCGCGCATAGAGAAAGGAAGCATCCAACCTTAAGAGGTCAGTGCTCCCCTTCCTACTACTTGCTTGCTACTGATTATAAACCTCAAACTCATAGATGGATGGCGTATTGGTGGCCGAGTTAATCAACAGCCTTACGCTCGTACCCGTTACCGGCGTGAAGGTCACCGTCTTGCTTGCTCCAATCGTTGTCCCCGTTGCGCTGTCCACCCAAGCAGACCCATTCCAATAGGAAATCTTGAAGCTCGTAATCCGCGTATCGAATTCCTTGAGCACCACCGTATTAAACGTCGTACTGCTGCCAAAATCAATCTGCAGCCATTCCCCCGCACTTGTTCCGGAAGCCGAGTTCCACCTCGTTCCAGCCGAATCGCCATCGTTAGCTTTGGCCGGGGTATAGTTCGCATCCCACTGGCTCGAACCCCAAATCGACTTGTTCAGCCCCAAGTTCACCGGCGTTAGACTCACATTGTCAAAGGCAATCCAATTTCCGCCATTCGCCACGGAGTAGAAGCCGATCTGCACGCTGCCATTGCTGATCGGTACGCTAGGAATCGAGATGGTCGTATAAGTGGAGGTCGTAGGGATGTTCGCAGACAGCTCCGCCCCACCGTAGTTCTTAGCAACCATTCTCGCCTGGCTCTGGCCGCCGCTTGATTTAACATTCGCTTTGAGCGTGTACGTACCGTTCGGTAAGCTAATATCTTGGCTAGTGTAAACCGTATAGGCTGCCGCTTTCCAATGGACCGCCTCGTAGGAGCCACCGCTTATTCCGCCTGCTTGCGTGTAATCAGCATCAATATTCGTGCCCTTATAGTCGCCGCCCCACGTTATCCATCCCGGCATGTTCTGGCCTGCGACGCTGGCTTCAAAATTCGGATTCTGTACAAGGTTGCTCATACCTCCGGTTGTTTGGACGACAAACGTAGATACTGAATTGGCGGGTAAGCTGGTCGTGAACGTTTTGCC
This sequence comes from Paenibacillus sp. J22R3, assembly GCF_056269305.1. Classification (NCBI taxonomy): domain Bacteria; kingdom Bacillati; phylum Bacillota; class Bacilli; order Caryophanales; family Paenibacillaceae; genus Paenibacillus; species Paenibacillus sp. J22R3. Next base: position 736,518 of record NZ_JBWDNS010000003.1, read on the forward strand.
GGACAACGCAAGGGTCGATAGTGTCGCGCGATTCTCCGTCGATGATGTGCGATAAGCTTGAACGGAGCCGGTCACGGTGCCGAATTTGTTCAAATCAAACGTGTAGCTGGCGGCCGAGGCCGTGTCATTGTAGACGATGATCGATACTTTGCCGGTTGCCGGATCGATCGCAGTAATCGTCTTGGCATCGTTGTTGGCAATGATTTTGTACCCTGGACGAATGAAATTACTGTACTGCCGCATCACATGAAACTTCTTCATAATCCAATAATTCTGTGTACCGTCTGAGGCAAAATGAATCAACCCCCAGTTCCCGTTTCCCGCTAGAGACTCCGCTTCCGACTCAATCGCCTGCCAATACACCCACTCTTGGGGAGCGAGGTCCTTGAGGTCGGTCGTGATGGCAGAAGCCAAACCGAGGAAGGCGGACACCGAATTATGATCATGCGTCCCGGAGGAAGTGGTCACCTCGGACATTTGCAGCCTGCGGCCGTTGCCGGCAGCCTTCTGGTACAACCCTTGGCGATCCCCGCCGCTGTATGTGTGCGTATTAAACTGCGTGATTGCACCTGCTGCCGTCGCATCGAGGCTGTCCAGTGAGCTGTGGGACATCGCGATGCTCGTTTCATCGAGACCGCTGATTGTCGTGCCTGTTAGCGACTTCGAAGTAAGCGCCGAATTGGTCGCGTTAATAAGGGCAACCTGCTTCGCGCCTGCCGAAACCTTCATCCCCTCCTGCTTGCCGCCGGCTGCCCAGTAGTTGGAATTCGCTTCATTCATTGGATTCAGCGTCCGAAACGTAATGCCCCATGAGTCGCGAAAATGCTTCACCACCTCCGTCAAATAATCCGCGAACTGAGCTTCGTATCCTGTCTGCAGATTATCTTGGCTCGGATCCGTGTTCCCTGTAGATTGCCCGCTCTTCGTCATCCAGTACGGAGCCGAATAGGAGATGGCATCCGCCTTGAAATCGGCTGACGGCACTCTGGACTTCGCCGCTTGCAGCCACCACCGCTGGTTCGCATCTGCTGTCCAGTCATAAGAGGAGGTCGAAGTCGCTTTGTATCCCGGCACCGCTGCGCCGACCCGCATGGAACTGACATAAGCAGGGTCATTGCCACCGCCAATGTTGTAACGCGCGATGTTGAACATGGTGCTCGGATTGGCATCCGTGTTCGTGGTGCTGTAGAGCAAATCCGCCAGCGTATCCTTGCTGGTCCAATTGCCCGTGTAATTCGCCGACCATGCAAGCGAGGTGCCCCACCCGCCGAACGGCAATGATCGGATGCCGGGATCGACGATCACCGTCGTCGCTGCAGCGGCGGGCTGCACTGCTATTACGCTCACTGCGAGCGTCGTCAGCAGGGCGATACTCGCGCTCTTTTTAACCTGTCGAATCATTATGAATTCCTCCTTTAAGGTACTATCAGTCGGACAATGTCCTCCCCTAAAACACTTATATGAAAACCCTTACATAATTAGATATAGGATCTGTATAATAGACAGCAGATGGAGCAATGTTTATAATGGAATGACAAGGTGAAACGTTTCACCCATACGAACAGGAGGAAGTTAACACATGAGTACAATTGAAGGCTGGATTGAGGTTTGTGAAGTTGACGATATTGATGAGGAGGATGTCATCCGTTTCGATCACGCAGACCGGACGTTTGCTGTCTACCATTCTGATAAAGGGAAATTTTACGCGACCGACGGCTTTTGCACCCATGAGAAGGTTCACTTATCCGACGGTTTGGTGATGGGACATATCATTGAATGTCCGAAACATAACGGCAGATTCGACTATACGACGGGACAAGGCAAGAAAGCTCCTGTATGTGAAGATCTCAAAACCTATCCGGTTCAAGTGGAATCGGGCAAGGTCTACATTAAACTCGACTAAGACAGGGGACTTAAATAGATATGACACAACGGGGAATGGTTATTATCGGCGCCGGCGAAGCGGGTGCAAACGCGGCAATGGAGCTTCGTAATCAAGGTTACGAAGGCAGCATTACGCTGATCGGCAAAGAAAACCGCACGCCATACGAGCGTCCGCCGCTATCGAAGAGCGTCCTGCTTGAAGATGAAACACCGGCACCGACATTCATGCTGGACGAGGCTAAGCTCGCTGAGCTTAATATCCAGCTGTTGTCGGACAGCCATGTAACTAGCATTGATCGTGCTGCGCACAGCATTCAGCTGGCAGACGGCAGCGTGTTGTCCTATGAGAAGCTGCTTCTTGCGACAGGCGCAAGCCCGCGTAAGCTGAACATGGAAGGCTCCGATACATCCGGTGCCATGTACCTTCGTACATTCGCCGATGCGCTTGCAATTCGTTCCCAGCTGCACCCGGGCAAACATATCGTCATCGTCGGCGGCGGCTTTATCGGACTCGAAGTTGCGGCGAGCGCTCGCGAGCGCGGCTGCGACGTTACGTTGCTTGAAGTAGGTCCGCGTATTCTGACGCGCGGCGTACCTGAAGAAATCGCGAACGTCGTGGAAGCAAGACATCGCGAAGCAGGCGTTACGTTCAAGATCGGTACAGCAATCAGCCGCATCACGAACGATAACGGCACGCAGATTATCGAGATGGCCGACGGAGAAACGGTTCGCTGCGACGCCCTCATCATCGGTATCGGAGCAGTGCCTGAGATTGCTCTGGCTGAAGGCTGCGGCCTTGAGATCGAGAATGGCATCCGTGCTAATGAGAAGCTTGCAACAAGCGACCCGGATATCTTCGCAGCCGGCGACTGCTGCTCCTTCCCGCTTGCGCTGTACGGCGGCACGCGTGTTCGCCTTGAATCCTGGCGCAATGCGCAGGACCAAGGTATCCATGCCGCGCAGAATATGCTCGGCGCTGATGCACCGTATGAGGCTATTCCGTGGTTCTGGTCGGATCAATACGACGAGTCGTTGCAGGTTGCAGGCCTTGTCGACTTCGGCAGCGCAAATAAGATCAAACGCGAATCGGCCGACAATGTGCATTTCTTCTTCCATCTGGCGGAAGACGGCACACTGGCAGCTGCCAGCGGCATCGGCCCCGGCATCGCCAAGGATATTCGCTTGGCGGAGATGCTCATCGAGCGCAAAGCCGTCATCGACCCGGCGATTCTCGCCAGTGCGAGCACGAAGCTGAAATCGCTGTTGAAATAATGAAAAAGCGGCGGTGCAGGATGATATCCTGCACCGCCGCTTTTGTCTTCTAAAGCCCCTTAACCCTGTAAGTCGAATATTGCGTACGACTCCCATTATCGTTAGCGAAGCCTACCATACCGCTCAAGTAAGGTGCAGCTTCGTCCTTGTATCGAATCACAGTGTCTCCGTTAACGGTAACTTCGAAGTCACCGCCAATCGCGCTGATCCCTACCTCATACTCCTGACCGCATGCCCAGTCGAAATCGACGCTCGCGAGCTCTCGATAGCCGTTCTCGTTCTTATATAGACGGAAAGTGCCGCCTTCAGAGAAGCCTGCGGCATAAGAGCGAATGCCACCTTGCACACGGAAGAGAATACGATGCTCGCTGCCGGATTGCGGGATCACCGAAGCCGCAAACCGATAATCCTTCCACTGCAGATCTCCCGTATAACTCTCGGCAGACTCGCCATAATAGCTGCCGCATAGCTTACCTTCATCCAACGTCCATAAGCCACGCAGATAGGTGAGCTGGCTCACTTCAATATGCGTACCGGTCCATTTCTCCAGTCGTTCCAGCGCAAAATCGATCGTGTAATCAGGCTTCCCGGCGAAGTGCATGTCGTCCACATAAGCGATCAACGGTCCCCAGCCTCCTTCGGGAATCCACTCTATGCCCGCTTCAAGGAGACAGACATTTTCCATTGCCGGGATCGAGTAGGCTAGCTGCGTCCACTCACCTGGCGTAAGTGTCGTCTTCTCCCCGTAATGGCGAACGTCGGCATTACGATCGCGAACGTACAGCCGCACCTGAATCGGCCGTTTCTCGGAGATAGGCAGCATGACCTTCGCTTCAATCGACTGCCCCGGGTAAAGATTCGGCGAGAAGCACGGATCATAACGGCTGTCGTTGAAATCCTCAGGACGGTAATAGGTTTGTCGGTAAGCTCGATAACCTTGTCCGCCGTGGGAACGATCGAAGACAACTTTGAGCGAGCGCTCTCCGTTTGCCGCCGCTTCCGTCGTATTCTCCACGAAGCTCGTAACATGATGGCTGCGGTCGTCCCAATCGGTCCTGAACGCATGCGTAGATCCCGGAAATTCAAAATGGAACTGCGATTGCGCGCCGCTTAAGATCGGCTTCCATTTGTCCGAGGGCTCGGTGCCTGCGATGCGATAGCCCAACTCGGCAACGTATTGCGCGCACCACGGCAGATCGATCGCGTTCAAGGAACCGATAACGCTGGAACAGCATAGGAAATCGTTGATTGGCTTGCGCCACGATGGATCGATGCCGTCCAGGCCGACCATGACGCCCATAATCGTACCTACGTTACCGACGTTGCAATCGGTATCCCATCCGCACATGTTGCAAATATTAATCGCCTTGGAGTAATCGCCCCCGGAATATAGCAAGGATAGGACGATGACCGCGGAGTTCGGAATAATGTGGCATACGCCGGGATAGCGGTCATAACCGTAGTTGTCGAATACGAACTTGAAGCAGTCCCGCCAATTGTCCGGATTCCGGCGATAAAACTCGATCACGTCTTTGGTCATCCGGGTATATTCGCAATCCTCAGGAATAACGGCTAGGCCAGCTGCGATAATCGCTTCGATATCCCGCTCTACGAATGCGGCTGCGATACAGGCGGCAATGAACATTCCTCCATAAATACCATTGCCGTCATGCGATACACTGGCAATTTTCTCCGCATAATGAGCCGCCAATCTCGGATTACCCGGAGCGATCAGTCCCCATGCGTCGATAAAAATCTGTCCGCCGATTTGCTCTGCGACAGCGCTTCCATTTAACGCCATAGAACCGGAACGCGGTGCCATGATACCGTTCTTCAAGTTCAGATACGCGGTATGCTCCGTAGATTTGCCGTATCCGCCCCACCAATAGAATCCATGGCCGTCAGGCGCGTAATTGAGCCATGCCAGCCCCATCTGCTCGGCAGTGATATCAGGCGTATGCGTATAATCCTCAAGCGCTCGCAGGAAGAACAGCGGGCCGTTCGTGTCGTCGTCAGCGGCGAAATTCCTGAATTGATGCAAATAACCGGTAATTTCGCCGAACGTACGCTCCAGCTGCTCGTATGACCAGCCTTCGACGTTGCCGCCATGGCGGACACCGATTGTTTTTCCTACCCATCCCGCATATACGCGTTCCAAATAATCCTCAGGTATCGTATGATTCACAAGAGCCGATCTTTCGGAAATCCCCATCATTCCCTTTCACACTCCGTTCTATCATTTTCCATTCCAGCCGTGTTGTCTACGCTAGATGAATTGTCCTCATCATACATCAGGGCACCTACTTCGAAATATCATAATAATCGGACATTTGTGCTCGAAAACGTTCCTTTATTCCGTTTGATAAGGCAATCGGATGAATACCGATGTACCGGAACCAGGCTTGCTCTTAACCTCTACGCCGTAATCGTGTCCGAATTGCAGCTTAATCCGTTCGTTCACGTTGCGCAAGCCATAACCTCCCTTCTGATTCAGCTGTACATTCTCATCCAGCAACATCGCTACTACCTCCGGCTCCATGCCGACTCCGTCGTCACTCACCTCAAGCTGGATGACCCCCCCGTTATATCCGCCCTTAATCAAAATCGAGATTTGTTCCTTCTCATGACTGAGTCCGTGCAGAATCGCATTCTCGACGATTGGCTGTAAAATCAGCTTCAGTACGGTCGCATCCATAATGCCATCATCGAGTGCATAGATCGAGCGGATGCGGTTTTTCATCCGATACCGCTGAATGTCAATATACGCTTTAATGCATTCGAATTCCTCCCGCATCGTGATGACATCCTTCCCCTTACTCAGGGAAATGCGGTAGAACTTCGCCAAGCTTTCCACGATCTCGCATACATCTTCATTTCCGTTCTTCCGACCAAGCCAACTGACCGTGGACAAGGTATTGTATAGAAAATGCGGATTGATTTGGCTTTGGAGCGCCGTCAATTCTGCTTCCTTTCTCTTTATCGAGAGCGTGTATACTTCGTCGATCAAATATTTCATGCGTTCCGCCATTTGATTAAAGCTATGGTCCAGAACGGCGATTTCATCCTTCCCGCTCACGAACCGCCCCGTCTCGATTTCTCCGTTCCTCATTCTTTGGATGCGCTTGAGCAGAATGGTCATACGGCCGAGGATCAGATTCGAGAAAAGAACAAGCAACGCTACGGACAGGGCCGCGCTGGCAAGAATAAACAGCAGTCCGTAATTTCGCATGTTCTTCGTTTCTTCCAGCAGACGGTTGACCGGAATCATATAAACCATTTTCCAGCCGTTCGACAATTCGCTGTACATCACTTTGAAATGGTCGCCACTCCGCTGCAGCAGAAAGTCCCCGCTAGCCTGCTTCCCTATTTCACCCAGCACGTCCTCTTCCAGGCTGTTGCCCAAGCTAGTCCGATCATTGGACGTAATAATATTCCCATCGGGCTCCACAAGGTAGATCGCCTTGTCCTTCCCCTCTTTGGATAGCAGCTGATAGAACTCCGATTCCTTGATTTCAATCGTCAGTAAGCCTGTTGAATGATGATCCGTATAAAATTCCAAGGGCCGATTATAGCTGAATACCCGTGTATTATGCGCGTTGCGTCTTAATTCCACGTCCCAATACAAATTACCATCGGGTATGGACTTCAGCTCCCCCCAATATCCTTTATACTTGGATGCCGAGGCTCTCTGGAAATTAAGCTGACTCGCGATTTTGTCGTCTGCATAGGTCAAATAGGGTTTGGCATTATACAGGGTCGCATTATGAAAATAAATACCGACAGTTCGTACATCGTTTTTGAATTTCAGCAATACTTTTACACGCTCGATAAAATCGTTCTCGACCTCGTATTTGTCCAGGTTCGAACTTGTGCTGTAATCCTTCTGGAGATCCAGGTTCAAATTGGTATCAAAGTAGAAATGATTAGACAGCTCCTCATACGAAGCAAGCCGGGTTTCCATGTTGTACATCAACTGCTGCATCGAGATTCCGTAGGTAAGGTTGGTTTGATTTTCGATGATCTGATTCGCCTTATGCACCAGAAAGAAGCCCATGAACAGAAGCGGCAAGAAGGCGGCAACCATATAGGCAGCGATTAATTTCGGCTTCAGCCTGATCCGGTTTATGGTAAGGTTGGATAAATCATTAAGCCAGGATTTGATACGCATCTTTGAATTCCCCCGGCGATATGCCGTAAAAGTTTTTGAATACCGCGCAGAAGTAGGAAACGTTCTCGTAGCCGACAGCAAGCGCGACTTCATTTACTTTACGCTCGGGTTGGCGAAGCAGCTCGCTCGCATTTTTCATTCGGGTTTGCACGATGTACTCCTTCAGCGTCATGCCCGTGTGGTTCTTAAATAGTTTCCGGACATAACCCGGAGCCAGGAATACTCGGCCTGCAATGGAATTGATCGTTACATCCGTCATGTACTCGCTCTTCACCCACTGCTTGATCGTCTGTACAATGTGTTCGTTTCTGTTGCCTTGATTATTCTTGATCAATTCGGCGATGCCTTGAATATAAGCGACGACCCAAGCTGATAGTGAGTCAATGGTATCCATCAGCATCAACTTCTCCCATGGCGCCTTCTCTTGCTCGAACGCCGCTTTCATCAGCTCTTTCTTCTCCGCAAGCGTTTGCAAAGCGGTATTTAGAAGATCGATCGCAACGAACCAGGCTTGCTCCTTCTTCATCGATTTGCCTTGTAAGCTGGTCGCGACAATTTGTTCGATCCTAGCCGGATCGGAGGCTATAATCGCTTCCTCCAATTCAGCTTTCAAGCGATGAATGACAATCGGATATTCATCCCTGCTGCCTTCGTCGTCCTCATGCCACAGCACATTTTGCGCGCCAGAATAAAACTTGCGGCTGACTGCCATCCTGGCCATTCGGTAATAGCGTGGGCAGCTGCGAATACCATCCTCAGCCAGCGCGATGCCGATTGCAAGGGTCATCCCCGTTGACCGCTGCAGCTGCTGGATCCAGCTCGTGGCCGTCTGCTCCAAATGCTCTTCCATGTCTTCCTGCGTAAGAATCGGAGAACAAGGAATCAGCACGACATATTCGCCTTCTCGGGTCATGACGACGGGTAAGCTCGTCTCCTCCCCGATCAACCCGCTGAGCTCGCGATAGACAGCAATCGTCTTCAAGTGCTCCGATTCCTCGCGGTCTGCCCCAAGCTCCTCCGCTTTCACGATCATGACGGCCGTAGGGATCCCAGGCAGCGACAACCCATAGGACTCTGCCCGCTGCATCGTCCGTTCGTCGTTGATCCGTTCGATGCCGAGCAGAATGTCCCGCAGCAGCTGCTCTCGCAGCAAGGGCAGGCTTTCCTCCACCTGATGCTTGAGCTGGACCTCCTTTTTCTCGCGATGTTTCTCTTCCTGAATCCGGCCTATCGCTCCGGCAATCGTATCCATCAAGGTCTCTTTATTGATGGGTTTCATTAAATAAGCAACCGCGCTCACATCGACTGCGTTCCTTGCCGCATCGAAATCCTCATACCCGCTAATGAAGATAAATTTGACGTTCGGATAGTGTTGCTTCAGCCTACTCGCGAACTCCAGTCCGTTCATGCCTGGCATTCGCACATCTGTAATCACGATGTCCGGTTCCACGTCGGCAAGAGCCTCTAATGCAGCTTGCCCGTTCCATGCCTCGCCAATGATCGTGATACCGAGCTGGTTCCAATCAAAGAGCGAACGGATACCCTCCCGTTCCATATCCTCGTCGTCTACGATAAACAAGTTAATCATGATGATTCCTCCTTGCCCCAATTGCCCATTAGAAATTCGGAAAGGCTCCCGTTGTGGCAACCGGAGCCTTTCCGAAACTTATCTGCTTATTGCTGCCACTCTGCTTTGCGGTCCTGATACATTTGGTTCATCGCTGCTTCCGCTTTGCCGATGCCCATATCATCCGCTTTCTTCAAGAACTCATCGTAGCCTTTATCGAAATCTGCATCAGACGCGGACAGGATCAGCTTGACGATCGAATTGTAGGATAACTGATTCACTTTAGTAGTAGCAATATACTCCGGGCTCTCCGGTTTAAAGTTAAGTCCGGCGATATCCGTGTAGTCCCACCCCGTGCTTCTTCCTTCCTCGATCCAATCCGTCCCTTTCTCGCCATAACCTTCGTTGGCCCGCTTGGTCTCTTCGTCCCACCACATGGAGAAGTCCAGTTCCTTGCGCGACATTTGGTACGTGAAGCTTGGGTGATCGTTCATATCCGTGCTAAAGGTCAGAAACCCGAAATTGTTCAATCCGCGCTTCGACGCAAACAGCTCATCGTTCTGCCATCCGTTTACTTGGAAAGTCGTGCTTTTAATATATTTTTTGCCGTCTTCATCCGTAATAAAGTAATCATAGCCATCTTTATCTTCTCCGTCAAAGTTCACGACGCCTTTTTGCAGCAAGTTGCCTTCCTGCGTATTCAAGTAATTCACGAACTGCATAAACCGCTCCGGATCTTTCATTTTACTCGAAATATAGACGCCCGAATCGTAGTTTGCTCCGTATGCGTCGTAAGTCGTCTTCGCTACTTCCGGTTTCCCTTTCAACAGGAAGTATTTGAAGCGAAACGGCTTCTTGTCTTGGGTGAAGATACTGTTCGCTTCGTACATGTTGTCGAACCAAGATCCGATGGACGAGAACACTTTCTCAGAAGCCATCTTCGCCTTAAACCCGTCTATGTTCTGAACGGCAGACTCCTCGTCGAGCAACCCTTGCTGATATAATTGGTTTAGCCACTTCAGTGAATCGCGGATGCCGGCGTCCTTATATTTGTAAATCAGCTTATCGTCAGGCGTCCAGACGTAATCGTTGTACAGCCTTACGCCCTCGGCCCCTGCCAAGGTTTTGATCATGTTCGTGTAGAAGCTTTCTGTTCCGAGCGCCAGAGACATCGGAATATACTGCGGGTACTTCTCCTTCACTTCTTTGAGCAGCGCCGTAAGTTCATCGAACGTTTGCGGCTTGTACCAGCCTTTAGCCTCCAGGACGTTCGTCAGAAACTGAAAGCTATAACCGGTTTCAAGCATTCTTTCCGCACCAGGAAGGATGTAGCTCGAAGGGATTTTATAGATCTTTCCGTCATCGTTTTTCAGCTGGCCCCATACCGAGTTTAAATTCTCCTTGATTTGCCCGCCGTATTTATCGAACAATTCGTCTAATGGAATGACATATCCGGCGTCGATGAACTTCTGCGCCATGGATGGATTGGAAATGACGATCGCGTCCGTCATCTCCCCGCTGGCCAGCATAATATTCAGCTTCTCATCTACATTAGCCGGAGGCGATTCAAGGTTCAGGCGAACTTTCGTTTTATCGTAAACCTGTTTCACGACCGGCGCATCCTGAGACGCAAGCTGCGGCACGTTCCAACCAAGCATGACGCTGAATTCAGCATCCGGCAATGCAGACATATCTCCTGTCTGCGCCGATGCGTTTCCTTGTGTATCCGACGCCCCGCTTGCTTCGTTTGATTCCGACGGCTGCTTCGTAGAATCGTTCGTCGCATTGTTGTTATTGCCTGAGCAACCGGCCACTACCGAAATGACTAACAAAGCGCTCAATATCATACCAAATACTTTCCGAACTCTTGCTTGTCTCATGTGAAACCTCCCCCATTAGTGTAAATTCTCTTTGACTATTATGCTATTACAAATCCTCTAGGAGGACGAACAGCCCCGGATCTAACCGATTAACCCTTGATGGAGCCGAGCAGCATACCTTTGACAAAATATTTCTGAATGAAGGGGTACACGCACAGTATGGGCACCGTTGCGACCATTGTAATCGCCATCTTGACCGCTTCTGGCGTTACTTTGACCATCCCACGGCGGGCCATGCTGGATTTCATCTGATTGATCATGGCGCCGGCTTCGGTCTGATTTAAAATTTTCATGAGCACGTATTGAAGCGTTTGCAGCTTGCCATTGACTGTGAAGAACAGCGTGTCCTGCCAGGAGTTCCATTGGCCGACAGCAACGAACAGTCCAATCGTGGCGATAATCGGCGTCGATAGCGGCAAGATGATTCGGAAGAATACATAAATATCGTTAGCTCCGTCGATATAAGCGGATTCAATCAGCGATTCCGGAATGGCCTTGAAATTGGTGCGAAGCAGTATCATATTGAAGGCGCTGATCAAGCCCGGGATAATATAGACCCAGAACGAATTATAGATGTGGATCGTCTTAAACAGAATAAACGTGGGTATCAAGCCGCCGTAGAGGAACATGGTCATAATGAACAGCGAATTGAAAAACTTGTACCCGATCAAATCCTTCTTACATAACGAGTAAGCGAGCATGGCTGTGCATAAGACAGAGGTTACCGTCCCGACGACGGTTCTAAGCACACTCATGATGGAAGCATCGATTAATGCATCGTAGCGGAAGATGACGCCGTAGTTCGCAAAAGTGAATTTACGAGGCCACACCGTCAGCCCTCCCCGCATGGAATCTACGGCATCGTTTAGAGAGAATGCAAGCACATGCAGGAATGGATACAACGTAACAATCATCAATATCGTGAGAGCGCTAATGTTAAAAACATCGAACGCGACATCATGCCATCTTTGTTTCATCGTCTTGTCCCTCTTTTCATAGCACGTTGTCCTCTCCGAGCCGCTTCGCCATTCGGTTTACGAGATACAAGAGCACCAGGGATACCAGCAATCGGAATAGGCCGATCGCAGTTGCGTAGGAGTACATCGCATTACCTAGTCCCATGCGGTAAACGTACGTATCAATGACTTCCGAATAGTCGTGAACCATCGGATTGCCGAGCAAGTAGGATGGATCGAAGCCGGCATTCAAGATTCCGCTTGCGCTAAGCACGAGCAGCACCACAATCGTCGGACGGATACATGGCAAGGTGATATGCCACATTTTTCGCCAGCGTCCCGCCCCATCCACACTGGCTGCGTCGTACAATTCCGTGTCTACGGACGACATCGCTGCAATGTAGATAATCGCGTCCCAGCCGATGTTTTTCCAAACGTTGATGAGTACGACGAGCACCCAGAACAGATGCGGCTCGGCGAAGAAGAAGATCGGCTTATCGATCAGACCAAGCTTCAATAAAATGCGGTTAACTGTCCCATCCGAAGGTGAGAGCAGCGTCAGGAACAGGTTGGCGACAACGACATACGAAATGAAATAGGGCAAATACGATACGGTTTGAACCGTCCGCTTGAAGAAAACGCCCTTCACTTCATTCAGCAGCAGCGCAAGAGCAACCGCTCCGAACGTACCTACCACGATATTCAAGACGCTGATCGCAATCGTGTTCCGAAGCAGTATATAGAGCATTTCTTCTTGGAAGAAGGCTTGGAAATGCTTGAGGCCAACCCAAGGACTGCCCGTCACTCCTTTACCGGGATTGTAGTCCTGGAACGCCATGATCCAGCCCCATATCGGTGCATAGCAGAACACGGCTGCCCAAATCGCAAATGGGAGACTGAAGAGCAGCAATATCTTCTGCCTCTTGATCTTCCTCCAGATGTGGGTTCTTCGATGAATAGGAGGGGAAGCTGCCGGCAGTAACTCTCCCGGGACATGATTCATATTCTGGTCATCCTCTCTGGCCTTTCCTCGCTGCATTGAAAGCGGATTCATTTCTTGTATTCATCATAGCTCACGCCTCTCTCAGGAAATATCCAAATAAGCGGACATTCATGTTTGAAAACGCTCTTTTTCAGGTGAAACAGCTGTCATGCCGGTGAATTAGAAAACCCGGATCGTTATCCGGGTTCGTGCTGCTCAGGCCATATGGATTGAAGCGTCCAGACCTGCAGCGAACGGAACGTGACGCTGCCGCTGCCTGCTGCAAAGACGCTGATTCGATCGCTGTCCGGCAATAACGGATATATCCGTGCAGACATACTGGATTCATAGCCGGCGAATACCTCCAGTAAGGAGTGGTCCAATAAAATATGTACGATGGCCGTATCTCCGATCTGCCAATCGATCTTCCCCTGCAGCTCCATGCGATGTGTCGAAGGTGAAAGGCTTGAACGAGAGCGGTCTATAGTAAAACGCTGCTGACTTGGATCAAATAGAATGCGCGTGGATTCTTCATCATGCTCCCCATGCAGCAGCTTGAATCCAAAAGTTGAGTCCGCATCCGTCAACTCGATTTCTGCAAGCAGCTCGAGCGCTCTCCCCCTCGTCCTCAGTGTCCGTGTTTGGCCGCTGCTCAACGTCAGGTCGCTTGTGCTCTCGCGCTCTCCGCGCAGCTGCTCGAGTTCCTTGACCGGCTCCATGCGGAGTGCGCCGTCCTCTGTCAGCGACAGTACCCGGGGAACGGTTAGCGCTCCAGCCCAGCCCTTCGCCCCTTCGAATTCTCCACGCGCAAATTCGGGCATCCAGGCCCAAAGTAATTTTCGCCCCTCGCCTTCCTCCATCACATTCGGTGCATAGAAGCCTTCCCAACCGCTGGGATCAAGTATCCCATGCCGCTCAGGCGTGAATGTAAAGTCGTCGTTTAACGTACCCGTATAATAGCGAACGGCGTCCTTAGGCGAATAGATCAACACATATTTGCCATCCAGCGGGAAGAATATTGGGCACTCCCATAAATACTCTTCTGTGCGCTGAGCTTCCATCAGCTTGTTCAGCAGCTTCCATGACTTCAGATCATCCGAACCATAGATCATGGCACAGCCTTTGCCGTCATGTTTTCCACCGATGACCATCAGCCAGCTTTCCTCGTGTTTCCAAATGTAGGGGTCGCGCCAATCGCGGATCTTCAGTTCACCATGAACGTCCTTAGAGAGAACCGGATTACCCGGATACTTGTTCCAGGTCATCATACCGTCCGTGCTCGCAGCCATCCATTGCTCTGCGCCATCTTCGTATCCCCGCTCCTCGCCGCTGCCAATGCTTGTGTAGAACAAGGTTGGAACGCCTTCCGGTCCGATCACGGCGCAGCCCGAGAAACAATGCTCTTCCCCTAGTTGCATCGAAGGGGTTAGCGCGATCGGAAGATGTTCCCAATGGACTAGATCCTTACTCTTCGCATGACCCCAATGAATGGTTCCCCAAGTATCGCCGTTCGGATTGTATTGATAGAACAAATGATATTCTCCTTGATAATAAAGCAGGCCATTAGGATCGTTCATCCAGTTGCTCGGCGGCAAAAAATGATAGATCGGACGATAGAGATTCATATTATCTTTGCTCCTTATTTCAATAGTGAGACAGACACCATCATCATAGAGCACATCATTCGAACTCGAATATATTAAAAAGCGGTTTTTCATGCTGCATTCCGTTCCATTTACTGAGAAACGACAAAATGCCTGTCACTATGCCGAGGAGGCATAATGACAGGCACTTCATAAATTAGGATTAAAGGGAGCGTGGATAGCAGTGTCGGATGCTTATTTCACGATTTTCAACACCAGCACCCAGTCATTCCCTCTGCCGCTGATCGGCGGGGTGAACGTTTCTTCGCCGCTGTTATTGAACTCGCCGATTGCGCTGTACTCCCCTGTCCGTGGATCGAACCAGGATGCTTCGATGCGGCTTCCTTGTAGAATGCCGAGTGCTGCTCGGAACGGCAGGCCGTTCGGGCTGTAGATGAAACCGTAATCCTCGCCGCGAGTTGCAACCATGTAATTGGCGCCTTCATAGTTCTCCGCAATCAAGCTTTGATCCGGCACCCGGTCAAAGAAGGACACGGATTCAATGAGGTTCCGTACATGCTGCATCTGCTGCGCGCCTGGTCGGTGAAGCGCTTGTCGCCAATTCATAATGAAATAGGGCTCCGGCTTCGTTGTCATGGACCAGATGGAATGGTGCCCATATGTATGGCCCAAGCCACCGGAGAACACCGCATAATACGCCCCGATCCGTACATCCGCTTGATCGAAGTAGCCGTTAACCGCTTTGAAATTGATCGGATGATCCTCATAACAAGGCTCCGCATCGAAGGTCGGCTTAACCGGCAGCTTATTGTAATCCGCACTTACATGCTTATAATTGACGCGAATGATTTCATGATGACCGGATTGAATCATATTAAAGTCGAGCCATGAAGCATCATGCATATGGCGCGAAGAAGACGAATCACCGCATGGATGATACGTAATCAAATTGCGTCCGCCATCCCCTTCACGCAAGCCAGCTGCCAGCGCGTTATTCACTTCGAAATGCTCGATGGTTTGCAGTGGACGGTCACCGCCCAATACCCAAATGATGTTCGAACGATCCTTGTACCGCTCACCCAGCCACTGTCCGTAGACTCTTGCATTATCACCATTGAAGATGGCCGGCCCTTTGCCCCAAGCAACATTATATTTATCGCCCCATGTAGGCAGGAACGCTACGTAGATGCCGTACTCCGCCGCACGATCCACAACATAATCAACATGGTTCCAGTAGTTGTCATCTCCGTCAAGATCAGGCAAAGTCGGATCATACTGACCGTCAGCATTCTGCTTAAGCGGACGACGTCCGTAGAAGTTATCGACGGTCAAACCCTCAAACTCCGCCAATGCAACGATTTGCACAACGTTAAACTTCTGCTGCGCTCTAGCTCTCAAATATTCATCCGCATCCTCGCGGCTTAATCTATGAAACAGCTCCCAAGCCGTATCCCCAAGCCAAAAAAACGGCGTACCGTCCGCTTGCATCAAAAACCTCTTGTTATCGCTGACCTTTAACTGCTGCAACGTGCTCGACATCCTCTTCACTCACGCTCCCGGTATAAGTTATTGATTGGCATTTTCTCGTTGTACCCTCAGCCTATCATATATTATTTATGTACACAATATGTATACAATATATTAGTTGGGAGATTTGTGGGGGAAAGTCGCAGGGCTGTTAGGAAGGTGGTTCGGGGATGATTCGGAGAGAGATCCGCTCACTGCTCCCCCTTAACATAAAGAAGCCCCACATCCACTCTACCTGCCGCGCACACCGAACTACTTCCCCCTCATCACACTCACATCGTAAGCGGTATATCCGCTTTCGTAAAAGGAATCGGGCGTCTGATCGACCGGTTTGGATGCTGAGAGTTCGATTTTCCGACTCTCAACCAACATTTCAGGCTTTTCGAGTGCTGAGAGTTGGTTTTTTCGACTCTCGGCTCCACACTGCAAGATTGAACGTTTAGTTAGATTTCCAAACTCTTGGCCCCCGCCGCGAGGTAAAACGACCGCTTCGGAGCTAGAGTTACTTTTCCCGTCTGCACCGCTACTCCAGATGCACGCCGCTTGTTCGCTGCTCGAGCATTTCACGGACGATTGTGCCCATATGAGCTCCTGCTTCAACCGGCGCCGTTCCTCCGGCATGAATGTTGGATAGTACGGTTCGACTGCTCTCGACCGTTCCGGCGCGCGGCCGGTAGCACATGTAGGCGCTCATCGATTTCGACGAGACGAGCCCCGGCCTTTCCCCAATCAGCAGGACTAGCACCTCCGGTTCCAGCAGGTCGCCAATGTGATCCATCACGGCAACCCGTCCCCCGCGTACGAAGAACGGCGTCCCAGTGGAAAGTCCCAGCTCGCTAAGCGAATCGAGTAAGGAAAGATAGACATCGGCCAAATTAGCATTCACCGCATTCGCGCTGAGGCCGTCAGAGACGACGATTTGCACCTGTGGCCGCCTTTTGCACCTCTCCAAGATGACCCCAGCTCCCTCTTCCGTAATGACGCGGCCCATATCGGGACGTTTCAAATAATTCTCCGTATTTACGAAGCAGGTCTCGACCGCAAAAAGCTTGTATTCATCCAACAGCGTCTGGCTGACGCTCCCATAGATAGAGTCCACTGCAGCAGCATGGTCACAGCGAAAATGGAGCCACTCTCTCGTAAGCGGCCGAGTGCCTGCCCGCCATACACCGATACGCGCAGGCGTACTCGCAACCAACTCCGACATGCCTTCCTCCCATTTGGGACTCGGCACCCGAGAGGTGCGGATGCCACCGAATGCATCTTCCACCGTTGGACCTTCTACATAACCTTCGACCGAACCTCCAATGGATTCTCTGTCCTCGGGGGGCTGCGATTGTAATTGTGACTGTGACTGTGACTGCGATCGAGAGTGAGTTTGTGACGGTGATTGCGATTGTGACTGTGACGCCGACTGCGATTGCGGCTGTGATTGTGTTTGCGACGCCGATTGCGACTGCGATGGTGCCAGAGATCGCGATGGCAGCGACGACGAAACTATGCGCTTCTCCAGTTCAGCCATAACGCGGTCAACCAGCTGCTCCACGGATATTTTCGAATGCATGCCCGCACCTCCTTTGCGCGATCAAATTATGAAGAGGCTCGGATCGCCCGCCAGCGGCGTCAGCCTGCCATTCTCCATCAAGCCCATTCGGACGAGCCACTTCTCGAACTCCGGTGCCGGCCTTCGCCCAAGTGTCTCCCGAAGCGTAGCGATATCGTGGTAACTCGTAGATTGATAGTTGAGCATGCAATCGTCAGCCATCGCGACACCGATGATAAAGTTCACGCCGGCTGCCGTAAGCAGCACAGCCAAATTATCCATATCGTTCTGATCCGCCTTCATATGGTTCGTGTAACACACATCGACCCCCATCGGCAGTCCATGCAGCTTTCCCATAAAATGATCCTCAAGCCCAGCGCGAATGACTTGCCTGCTATCGTAGAGGTATTCCGGGCCGATGAATCCGACGACCGTATTGATCATGAAAGGCTGATATCTTCTTGCAAGTCCGTAACATCTAGCCTCTAGCGTCACCTGATCCACGCCGTGATGAGCTTCACTGGAAAGCTCCGACCCTTGCCCGGTTTCAAAATACCACAGGTTCGGCCCCGCTCCCGTCCCCTGCTTATGAATCAGCTCATGCGCCTCATCGAGAAGCCCTACGCTAATGCCGAACGCACTGTTCCCTTTCTCCGTGCCGGCTAGACTCTGGAACATCAGATCCGCCGGCGCGCCGCTGCGAATCGCACGCATTTGCGTTTTTACATGGGCTAAGACGCAGTTCTGCGTAGGGATATTCCACTTGGTCATCTCTTCCTTCGTCGCTTCGAGCAGGCACTTCACACTGTCAGCCGTATCGATAACCGGATTGACGCCGATGACCGCATCCCCAATGCCGTAGCTTAACGCTTCGAACAAGGAAGCTCGAACCCCTTGAATACTGTCCGAGGGGTGATTCGGCTGCGCGCGCCCTGCGAGGACACCTCGCTGACCCATCGTACTGTTGCAGCTCGTGATGATCTCAGCCTTCGATGCCGCTTGAATCAGATCCAGATTGCTCATCACCTTCGTAACGGCTGCGATCATCTCGCTTGTTAAGCCGCGGCTCAGTCGGCGCAGCTGCTCTTGTCCGGTATCCTGACGCAGCACGTATTCCCTCAACTCGCCGATGCTCCAATTGCGGATTTCAGCGAAGATCCGCTCGTTAACCGCCTCTTCTATAACCCGGGAAACCTCGTCCTCCTCGGGAGCAATGAGCGGATGATCGCGAAGATCGCCAAGTGTCAGCTCGGAGAGCACCAGCTTCGCGGCCATTCTCTCTTTGGCATCCTCTGCAGCGATCCCCGCCAGCTGATCCCCTGACTTCTCCTCATTCGCCTTCGCCATAACGGACTTCAAATCATGGAAGCGGAACGCCCTCCCGAACAGGTTCGTCTTCAGCCTCATCCTTCTATCCCCCCTCGGACCCGCCCAGCTCTGACGCAGGCTGGAAAACAAGTGTCTTGATCATTACAGGGAGCATCCTACCAGGCAACGGTTCCCCCAAATCGATATAATCGCCATGCATCACCGTAATTTGATCGATGCTAATAATAGATAGCCGCTTCTCCAGCAGCTTTCGGAGCGATTGTCCAAGCACCTGCGCCATATCATGCTCACATACAACGACCAGTACCTCTGCTGAAGCAAAATATTTCAAATACCCCTGGCAAATCGCCGCAGCCAATCTCTGTACCGAAGCATAGGAGATTTCTTTCATCCCTCGCACAGCAAGCGCAAAAGGAATCGAAGCCTCCTTGTCATAGAGGCCTGCACATACTCGCATTGCATCCGTCACCCTACCCGCAAGCACGTCCTGATTCGCGAGGATAACATCCGTCAACTCATCAAGCCGATATACCGGCAAGTTCCGAATCGGAAGCGAATGCGAAGCGTCGAGATAGATGGTCGCTCCGCTAATCTCTGTGCTTTGCATCCCTGCACCGATAACGGTAGCTCGTACGGTCTGATTCGGCTTCCCCATTGCAGTATGGTAATGATGAGCCATTGCGTCCTTAATCTCATGTGCGAGCAGAGGTCCGATATCACCAAACGCGGCAACCTCTGCCATCGTAGTCGGTTTCGGAAGCTCCATCAATAGTCCAATGCCGCCCGAAACCATCCATTCCTCGATTACCGGCAATCCTGCTCCCTCCACCTGCTTATCACCGCCGCCGACAAGGAGCTCCCGCAATGCCGGATCATATTCTTCGCGCGGCAAGCCACCACCTGCCACATAGTCCAGCATGCAGCAGCTCATGTCTTGGCAAATCCCCGCTAAGGCTTCGAAGCTAATGGATTGTCCCCGTTCGATCCCATACCCTCTCGATGTGAGCCACGGCCGGATTGATGGAGATACCGCCGTAACCCTCCCCATCGTATCTAACTCTATCAATCTGCCACCGACATGAAACGTTACCGTCTTAATGGTCCGTCCCCGCCGAAATATCGCAACATTCGCAGTGCCTCCGCCAATATCCAGGTTGGCCACCGCTCCTTTGGTTTGCATGGATCGCAGATCCGCTCCCGCTCCCCGTCCCGCAAGCAGCCCTTCCAGATCCGCTCCGGCCGCAGCTACAACGAAATCGCCTGAACGCTCAGCAAGCCGCTGTACGATTTCGCGAGCATTCCGCTTATTCGCAGTCTCGCCTGTAATAATGACAGCGCCTGTCTTCAGCTCGGCAGGACGTATTCCTGCATGATGATACTCCGCCATAATTATGGCCCAGACGCCGTCCGCATCCAGCTCATCCCTGCCTGAGAGCGGCGTGCTATACATCGGACTTGCATACACCAACTGCCGCTCCACAATTTCATAGCGGGGGATCGAAACCGCACTAGAGGTTCGCTTCAGTCGCAGCCTACTTACGATCATCTTGGTCGTGCTCGTTCCGATATCGATCCCGACACTCGTAATCCACTGCTCCTCCATAGCGGCTCACGCATATCCGTCGCGTTCAATGATACGTACAGCCAGCTCAGACAGCGGAACTCGCTCGGTCATGCTGTGGGCTTGGATGCGCTGGTAGGCGGCAGGTTCATCCAAGCCATGCCGCTTCATTACAATTCCTTTGGCTTTCTCAATGAGCTTTCGTTCCTCCAGCGTTTGTTGAAGCTGCCTTATATCTTGCTTTAATCCATCTAACGCTGCCTTCTGACCTAGCGCGATTTCCACGGCCGGGATTAGATCCGCCTCCGATACCGGCTTGACCAGATAAGCGACCACGCCTGCGTCGCGTGCCTGCTGCACAAGCTCCTTCTGGCTGTACGCCGTAAGCAGCAGCACAGAAGAATACTGCATGCCGCGAATGATCATCGCTGCTTTGATCCCGTTCATGACGGGCATCTTCACATCCATGATTACGAGATCAGGCTTTAACGTCGCGGCAAGCTCAATCGCTTCTTGACCGTTCTTCCCTTCGCCTACAACGGAGTAGTGCTCTTCCTCCAGCATTTCGCGAATATCCAACCGAATAATCGGATCATCGTCAATAATGACAATCGTTCTGCTCACCGTTCATCCTCCTAAGCGGGAATGTGATGTCAACCTGTGTGCCAAGCGAACTGGAAATCAGCTCGAGCGTGCCGCTAAGATTTTCGATCACCAGCGTTTCGGAGATTTGGAGACCGATATGGCCCTTCCTCTCACCAAAGTCAGCTCCGCCGCATCGCATGCCTACCCCTGTATCCGAAACCCGAACTCGTCCATCCTCGCCAAGGAGCTGCAGCGAAACTTCAATTTCTCCTGAGCTTCGCTCCGCGAACGCATGATTGACGCAATTTTGCACGAGCTCGTTTAGTACAAGTCCCAGTGTCATGGCCTGCTCTGCCGATAAAATAAGCTCATCTCCGCCTATATTCGTTGTTATCCGCTGATCCGGTTTGACGGAAGAGGAGATGATGGTTTTCACGATTCGGGCCGCAACATCATGGAATGGGATCGTCTCCATCCCATCGAAAGCCAGCGTCTCGTGGATTACAGCAATACTGTTAATCCGATTGATGCTATCCAGATAGACATTCCGGACTTCCTCGTGTTTCGTTCTTCGCATTTGCAGCCGCAGAAGTCCCGCTACCGTTTGCAGATTATTTTTGACCCGGTGATGAATCTCCTTAATGACGGCCGACTTGACGAGAAGCTGCTTCTCCTTCGCCTTCAGCTCCGTCAAATCCCGAATCAGAATAAAACCGCCTACGATGCGATGATTCCGCTGCAGCGATAAGGCTTTCAGCTCCAGCGCCACATGCTTCTGCTGAAATTCACTGCGATAGACGCCGGTATGCTCTTGCTTCACGACGCTGCTCAGTTGACCGCCGAACAAATCGCCAATCGAAATCCCCTCAATTACGCCGGTATAGCCGATGTCCTTGAACAGCTTGGCAGCCTGTGCGTTCGTATAAGTCACCTTGTGCCGATCATCGAACAGCACGATGCCCTCTTGCATCAAGGACTGCATCCCGCCTTCGGACATCGCAAGCGAGAGCAGGGTTTCGCCCAGCTGCTCATTCGTTTCCAGCAATCGCTCGACATTCCGCTCCTGCTCGACATGCTTGGATATATCCGATTCCAGAATGAGCGCGCCAATAACTTTGCCTTGTTTGGAGCGGATCGGCACCACGTTCTGCTGCATGGCGATTCCTTCCTGCGAGGTGCCGCGCGAGCCTAACATCGGTTTGCCTGACAAGAGACAGAACATTACGGCAGGCTCATTATGAAAATGGGCAAATTGGCCGACAACGGAAGTCTTGTACAGCGAAGCCGCAGTCGTCGGATGCGCCTGCGCAACAACGAGCGCCGTGCGTTCATCGGTGAGCGGGCAATCTATAAAAGCATCGGATTGGGACGCATCGGCAATCCACTGCAGATGGCGCGCCAAATCCTCAATCGTTTCCATGTCAGCAATTGGCATCGTTGTATGGCTGCCGCACAATTCTCTAACCATACCCATCACCGCTCGTCACTCCTTACACGCGATTGAACGAAGCTTTACGCGAAGCTCCTCGATTCCTTGAAGCTGCAGCGATGAAGTGAAGAAGATTTCACTTCCTAGCGAGAGAGATTGCCGCAGCAGCTTGGCCGCCCTGTCGCCATCCGCACCTTCAGCGTCCATCTTCGTGATGACGCCGATAGCTGGGATAGGGAATCCGCTTGAGAATCCGGGAGGAAAATAGTTCCTCACCCGCGTCGCATCTTGAACCAGCACGAGCGCGCACGCCTCAAATGATGTAGCCATTAAAGCGCGATAGTAGAGCGGGTTCTCGCTGTACTCGCCGGGCGTATCGATCAGCCAATCTCGATAGACGAGTGACTGCGTCTTCAGTGCGGGTTCCTGCTCGCCGAACAGCCTTTTAATCAACGTGGATTTGCCCGAGCCGATCGCGCCGATCATCATAATCTTCCTCGCGGCTGCCAGCATCATGATCGCGTCAAAGGCGCAATGGTAAATTGAAGCTTCTCAGCCAGAAAAATGTTCACCGCTTCGATCGCCATACTGACAGCCGATACTTCGCCAACGATTACTAGCGAACCGGTAAATCGGTCCAAGTAGCCGATGCTTACATGGGCTGCCTTCGTTGCGATATCTGCGGCGATGATGGCTGTTTCCGTTGGCGTCAGCGTCAGGATGCCGATGGCGCTCGCTTCTTCAATGCCAAGCTTCGTGTACAGCATCGGATCGGGATTGGCAATGACATGCGCGAGCGTCAACTGCTTGCCCGGCACATATTCTTGGATGACGCGCTGCTTCTGTGGCTCCATCATTCATCCTCCGCTCCATCTTCCGGCGCCACTACGTCGAAGCTGTCGACAATGCCGACAACCATAGCGTCAATCGGAACGTTCCTGCCGCCGAACAGCGCTCTTGCCGGGCTCCCGCGAGAAATAATCACATGCTCGCCTACGCCTGCCCCAATACGATCAACGGCGATAACCGCCATTCCTTGCGACTTGCCGGCAAAATCTACGGGCTGAACAACCAGCAGCTTCAGATTGTCCATCCCTTCCTCCTTCTGGGTCGCCCAGACGCTTCCGATCACCTTCCCGTAGAACATTGGCTGCTCACCCTTCATCCCGGATTTGGACAGCGATGCCTTTCTCTCTGAGCACATCTCTTGCAAGCGGCGATAGAATTGTCCCTCTCTTCACGAGAATGACCGTGGTGCGCTTGTTGCCGGCCATCCGATTCACCCAGTCAGCGGAAAGGAATTTCCCGTCGAAACGCGCTTGATGCTCCGATGAATCAGCGGTGGACTCGACGTGCTCATGCCTCTCATTAACAACTTCATCAGCAGTAGGATTTTCGTCGTTCCCAACCTTCTCGGCAGCAGCTCCACCTACCCGCTTTACAACCCATTCCGCCAATTCTTGTGCCGGAGCAAAGTCTACGCCGTACATGTGCATTTCGCTCTTGTAGTAGCTGAACAGCTTCTGATACGGCATGGGCAATGCCAGCTCCTTGAGCGTGCGCCGATCGGAGCGCGAAAGTCCGGAACCGTCGTCACCCACGACCACAAACTTCCCCATGACGAGCGCCGCGAAAATAATTTCCGACCTCACCGTCCCCTTCATGCCAAGCGCAACTCGTCCGGCATCCCCTACGTCAATCTCCGGAATGACGATGCCATCATAGCCCATCGGAATTTCAATCGGAGCCGGTGCGGATTCGTCTATAGCGATCGTACTGCCAAGCCCGCTTGACTCTACTTTATGCATGCCAAGCCATCCCGATGTTACGCCATCGAGAAACAGCCGATCATATTGAATCCCGTTCTTCTGCAGCAGGATAAAATGATCCCGATACGCTTCGTGAGCCATACTATCGCAGAATATGTACAACACCTTAGGAGGCGGCTCGGCTGCTTGCGCCTGCATCGTGCCGACAAGCTCACGGATGATCGATTCCACCAGCTGTTTCATCTCCACCTGACTCACCTCCTCGTACCGAAGCCTGCGTTTAAGATGCCGTTCTTCCCGATAACTCTTACCCGATCTCCCGTTTCCAACCCGGCAGCATTCGCTTCATCCCGGTCGATGTGCAGCTCAAGCGCGAATCGTTCATCCACTCGCACCACGACATCCGGAAAAATAACCGGTCGTTCCGAGTCCGTCTGCAGCATTAACTGATTTCCTTGGACAACCTGATAATCCGCCGCTTCCGCTTTTGACATATGCACATGCCTCTTCGCTATGATTAGGCCTTCCTGAAGGACGACTACACCGGATGGCCCGATAATCGTTACACCGGATGTGCCGGCGATGTCCCCGGACAGTCGGACTGCGGGCTGAAGTCCAAGCTGGTGGCCATCCGTTCGGGAAATCTCCACCTGCGTAGCAGCGCGAAGCGGACCTAGTATACGAACATTCGTGATGGCACCTTTAGGACCGGCGATAGTGACTGTTTCCTTGGCTGCGAACTGCTTGGGCTGGGACAGCTCTCTGAGCACTTGCAGCATATATCCCGTGCCAAAGAGGGCTTCGAGATGCTGCTGGGAGAGGTGCAAATGGCGGCCAGATACACCAACAGGGATCACTCGATCTGCCGTTGTCCCTTCGGGCAAATTAGCTGCCGCTTTCACGGCGTCCGACAGTTTAAGCAGCGGAATTCCCCGTGCTTTCAAGAAATCAGCAGCGGCCGGCGTCACTTTGTCTCCCGGTTCAACCGGATAGGGGTTCGGGAGTCCCCTAGCCAGTGCCGCGCGCAGCGATGCTTCGGTAATGAGTCTCATAGAAGGCGAGGTCAGCCTTCAAGCTTCGGCAGAATAAACTCGATGTCGGAATGCGGGCGCGGAATAACGTGAACCGATACGAGCTCTCCGACTTTCTCGGCGGCGGCTGCACCTGCGTCCGTTGCCGCTTTTACAGCACCGACATCGCCTCTGACCAGAACCGTAACCAGTCCGCCTCCGACATGGACTTTCCCCACAAGTCTCACGTTTGCCGCCTTCACCATCGCATCTGCTGCTTCTATGGAGCCAATCAGTCCTTTCGTCTCGATCATACCCAGTGCCGTGAGTTCTCCTGCCATTGTTTATTCCTCCTTATTAATTGAACTTCATTAGAGCTTTAGCTCGGAAAGCACGCTCTTCACGATCGCTAATACTTCCTCTCTGGAAATCCCGACGGGTAGGCTGCCCGCAACCTGTTCGGCGAGCTGTGATCGATCAGTCGGTTCAGAGGATGGCATCTCGCGAATGCCGAAGGCGACCCGTTTCACATTCATCAAATGCTGCGGACCGATATTATCCGAGGTTATGTTATGCCCGAGCGATCCACAGCCCAGCGTCATCGATGGCTGAATGCCTGTCGTCGCACCAATGCCGCCGAAGGTCGTCCCCGCGTTTACGATGATACGCGAGGCGGGAAGTTCAAGTCCGAAGGCTTCAATAATGCGCTCATCCTCGCAGTGGATGCCCAGCGTATGTCCGAGTCCTCCCAGCTTAAGAAGCTGCGAGCATCGGCGGCTGCCTTCCTGCCAATCGTCTACGGTGTACAGCGCCAGGATCGGCGTCAGCTTCTCCACGGATAACGGGTACTGCAGACCGACGTTGGATTCTTCCGCAATCAGCAAGGTTGATTGCTGCGGAACTGAAATACCGGCCAGCTCTGCCAGTACTTGCGGCGATTTGCCGACGATCTTCGGATTCAAGCTTTTACCGCCGTTAGTTGTCATTATGATACTTGCTACTTTCTGCTTCTCTTGCTCGCTTAGCATGAACGCACCTTGTCGTTTCAGCTCATCGGCTAGCTGAGACTTCACCTGCCGCTCGACCACAATCGCTTGCTCGGAGGCGCAGATGGTGCCGTAATCGAACGTCTTGCTTTGCACAATCTGACTGGCTGCACGTTCGATGTTCGCGCTGTGGTGTACATAGACAGGAACATTGCCCGGACCAACACCATACGCAGGCTTGCCTGAACTATAAGCAGCTTTCACCATCGCCGATCCGCCTGTTGCGAGAATAAGGTCCGTCAGCTTATGCCTCATCAGCTCCATGCTCGCTTCGACCGACGGGTACGATAAGCAATGAATCAATCCGGGCGGAGCGCCTGCCTGCTCCGCCGCTTGCCGCATGAGCTTCGAGGCCTCTTGCGAGCATTCAAGCGCAGCTGGGTGTGGGGAAATGACGACGGCATTCCTTGCTTTGAGTGCGATGATGCTTTTGAAAATGACCGTTGAAGTCGGGTTGGTCGAGGGGACGATGGCAGCGACGACGCCGACAGGCTGCGCCACTTCCCATACTTTGCGCTCCTCATCCTTGCGGATGATGCCGACTGTCTTCATATCTCGGATGGCCTCGTAAACATTGCGCGCCACAAACAGGTTCTTCGCCTTCTTATCGGTGACATTCCCGAAGCCGGTTTCCTCTACGGCCAGCCTGCCAAGGTGCTCCGCATGCTCCTCGGCTGCGGCGGCCATCGCCTGCACGATACGATCTACTTGAAGCTGCGTCATAGACTCGTACTGTTTCTGCGCAGCCTTCGCTTCATGCAGACAATCGCGAACCTCCTGGACCGCTTGCAAATCCACGTCCAGCTTCATGCCGTAGGGTCACCTCCTCCCGCCATATCCGGTGGCATTAGCGATTCTATAAAATGGGCGATCGCAGCATCCGGCCTCGCGATTACATGAACGCCAAGCAGCTTGCCCACTGCCCGCGCTGCCTGTCCGCCTGCATCCACAGCTGCTTTCACCGCCGCGACATCGCCGAGAATGTAGAGCGTCACGATGCCGGCATCGACTTTCTCGTACGCCGTAACCCGCACATCTGCCGTCTTAGCCGCTGCATCCGCTGCTGCAATAAGTGCGAGCAGCCCATACGTCTCAATCATCCCAAGCGATTGCAATGACTGCTTCTTGTCCATGTTGGCTCACCCACGCTTTCTCACAGCTTAATCGGTTTCCCGGCAATCCCCGTTACCACCTCGGCGAAAGCTTCGGCTGCAGCCATACAGGCGGATTGACTGCCTGTCAATAAACCACCGGCGAAGTTTGTTTCTGTAGGGGGTCCATAAAAGGTGCACAGCCTCACTTCCGCGGCCTTCAATGCGGCATCCAAGCCGACGACCGCTTCAAGCGGCGGTGCAATTAAGTAAGCTAACGGCTCCCCCTCCGCTATATGGGCAATGCCGGATAGATAAGAACCTGTTCGCGAGATCACATGCGCATAATAAGCATGCGTTCCTTCCTCATTCAAGCCATAGAAGCAAGCTCCGCTTCGCATCAGCTCTACGGCTGCTTCCAATCCGCTCGTCACTTCGGCAGGCGAGGCGCCGCCAATCATGCCGATAAATTCCCCCGACAATGGGCCTGAGGCGTGTGAGGAACCGGCATAGAAGGACTTGGCATACACCACTTCAACTGCCGCTTTCTTCGTTGCTTCGTCCATCGCGGTATAACCCACATCATCGATGGTCGATGTAAGGAGCCCGATGCTCCGTATGCCGGGTCTGAGGCCGAGTTGAACAGCCAGTCCGGCATCCACATTCGGAATGACCCTGACAGACAGCGGAATGGCACGGATAGGTTGCGGTTGCAATTGCGATTGTCGGATCACCTCATTCACCTCCTTGCTTGCCGAGAAGTCGCCGGCAGACAGAAAGAGCCTAGGATGAAAGTGTGCTCCGCGCACGCTTCCTGCCTAGGCTCCATTGCCTAACTGACTATGCTTTTGATATCAAGATATGCCTCTGGCTGCAGCGCTATTCCTTAACCGAGCCCATGACCAGTCCTTTTACGAAGAATCGTTGCAAGAACGGATATACAATGAGAATCGGCAGGGCACCGATGAAGATCTGTGCCGCATTAATCGTCTTCTGAGACAACAAGTCCATCTCCTGCTTGGAGAAATTCATGGAGCTCATGTCCCGTGACACGATAACTGTCTGCAGGTAAGAAGCAAGAGGATATTCCCCTTTGTCGCTAATATACAGAATGCCGTCAAACCAAGAATTCCAATGCCACACCATAGCAAACAGTCCGAGCGTCGCCAAGGCCGGCAGCGAGACAGGCAGATAGATGCGAAACAGGATGCCAAAATGCCCCGAACCATCGATCAGCGCCGCTTCCTCCAGCTCCTTCGGCACACCGCGGAAGAAGTTCATCAGCAAGATAATAAGCCACACGTTGACGATTCCCGGCAGCACGAGCACCCAGAAATTGTCCATGAGGTGAAGCTTCTGAATAACGATGTAGAAGGGCACAAGCCCACCGTTGAAAATCATCGTGAACACGAACAGCCATGCATAAACCGAGCGTCCTTTAAACTGCAAGGTTTCCTTCGATAGCGGGTATGCCGCCAGACAAGCGACAGCGAGAATGCCGATCGTGCCGATGACTGTACGCTTAATCGAGACCATCAGCGAGTGAAGGAATACCGGGTTATCGATGGTTTTGGTATACGCGACCGTCGAGAAGTCGACCGGCCATAAGCCGACCAAGTTGCCGTCAGCCGCCGACTTCGCGCTGAACGAAATCGCGAACACATGAATGAGCGGGATAATGCAGGCGAGCGACAATAGAACCAGGAGACAGATATTGATGATGTTGAATACGCGATAAGGCACCGTTTTGTGATACATCTCTCTGCCCCCTCCCTAGAACACCCGGTAATTGGCCCATTTGAAGGCTAACCGGTACGAAATAATAATCAGGATCATACTGATGACGGATTTGAACAGCCCCACTGCCGTTGCAAAACCGAACTGTCCATCGAGAATCGCGGTACGGAAAACGAAGGTATCGATAATATCGCCTTTATCCAGCACCAGCGGATTGTAGAGGTTGAAAATCTGATCGAAGCCCGCATTGAGTATATTGCCGAGCGACAACGTGCCCACCACAATCGCAATTGGAATCAGCGATGGAATCGTAATATGCAGCGTCTGCTTCCAGCGGCTCGCACCGTCCATCTCGGCAGCTTCATAGAGCGACGGATTAATGCCGGCAAGTGCGGCTAGGAACACAATCGTGCCATAGCCGAATTCTTTCCACACCTCGGATACGATGACGGTGAAACGGAACCAATTGCCATCCCCGAGGAAGAAGATCGGCTTGATCCCGAACAGCTGTCCCAACACGCGATTGACGAACCCTCCGTCGGAGGAGAGGAATTCCACGAGGATGCCCCCGAGAATAACCCATGAGAGGAAATGCGGTAAATAGACCAACGTTTGCACCGAGCGGTTCAAGTGCCGATGGCGGATTTCGTTGAGCAGAATCGCAAACGTAAACGGCGTGATCAAGTTGAAAATGATTTTGAGCAAGGCGATAAAAAAGGTATTCCAGATGACCTGCAAGCTATCCTCGCGCTCAAACAGCGATCGGAAATTATCAAGCCCGATCCAATCGGATCCGCTGATGTGCAGCCATGGCTTGTAATCCTGGAATGCCATCACAATGCCGCCCATCGGCAAGTAGTTGAACACAAGGAGAAACACAAGGGCCGGCAGAAGCATCACATGAAAGTACCATGTTCTCTTGAGATAACTAGTCATCATGTACCTCCTAATGCGTTTGTTAAGTTATTCGGACTGCAACCTAGCCACTGCGAGCTGTGAATTTCGGCGGCATTCACCAACAACTTTTAAAAAAAGAGCAGCCGGTTGCCCAGCTGCCCCGGTGTCGGGTTATTTGGTGCTCTTGTACCAGTCATTGACTTCTTGCGTCATTTTGTCGCCGCCAGAGGATTTCCAGTCTGCGACGAATTGGTCGAAGCTGTCCAAGCCCTTCTTGCCATAGATGATTTCGTTGAACGTTTGCAGCTCGATTTTCTTCAAGTAGTCCAGCTTGGATTGCATCGTTTGCGTTGCTGGTCCTGTGAACAAGTCTTTGAACGAGATATCAGGCTGCGACAACAGCACTTTCGCTGCAGCAGGCGTTTCCGGCCCGTAGTTGTTCTTCACTTCTTTCTCCAGCTTCGTCGATGCTTCGCTTCCGTCAGCCAGCTTCAAGAGTGCTTTCATCTGAGCATCCGGAATACGTGCGCCGTCCTTCACGAGCCAGTAGCGGTTGATGTTTACTTCGCCGCCGGGGATTTTGTCCAGGTAGAGCGGGTTGTTGTTAGCGTCTAGATCGTAGTCATAACCCTTGAATACGCCAAGATCCCAATCGCTGCCCGTTTGCGGATCGGCCAGGTGATCGAACAGGTAATTCTGATACGTGAAAATCGCTTCCGGATGCTCCATGTCCTTATTGATCAGCGTTACGCCGCTCGTAAAGTTAGTGCCATGACGCCCAGCTTTGCCGTCAGGTCCTGTAGGAAGTGCATACGGTTTCCAAACTGCGGAAGGTACGTTCTTCGCTGTATCCAGCAGCGGCCAGCCGCTCATCCAGTAAGGTCCCGGAATGATGCCCGCTGTTCCTGCAACCGCAGGCTCCGCGGTCTTATTCTCATCCCAGATTGCTGCCTCACTAGGAATATAGCCTTTATCGCGCCATTGCTTCAGCTTCTCCAGCGCTTGCTTGGAAGCCGGATTAACAGAACCCCACTCCAGACTGCCGTCAGCCGCTTGATTCCATTGTGCCGGGATCGTGCCGTAAGCGCCGAAGATCCAAGATGGATCCCCCATCCACGTGTTCATGGTCGACTTGAAGCCGATGGACAAAGGTACCACTTTATCCGGCTTCAGACCGTCCGGATTCTGATTCTTGAACGCATCCATGATTTTCTCCAAATCATCGAGCGTCTTCGGTGCTTGCAAATTCAGCTTATCCAGCCAGTCTTGGCGGATCCACAGCAGGTAATCGTGGTTGTATGCGTAATCAAGAACCGGAATACCCATCTTCTTGCCATCGCGGATATAAGGATTCCAGACGTTTGAGTCGAGGCTCATCGCGGTTTTCCACTTCTCATTCGCATACTGGTCGAACAGCTCGCCCACATCGCGGAACGCGCCGGTTTCGATCAGATCTTGCGCCAGCTGAGAGTCGCCGACCGTCACCACATCCGGCAGATCCTGACCGGAAGACATCGAAAGCCTAAGCTTCGTTGCAAAAGCATTATTCGTATCGGTTACGGACCAGAGCGAATCGATTTTGATGCCTAGCGTATCTAGCGCCCATTTGGTAGAAACGTTATTCTCGATGGATTCACCGTTCTTGAATTTCAGTGCAGGGTCAACGCCCCATACGGTAGAGATGGTAACGGCCGGGTCGTATTTGTCTTTATAAGCGCTCTCCGGTTTCGCTTCTTCCGTCGTGTTCGCTGCTGTGTTGTTCTTCGCATTGCTCTGCTCCGTGGAAGCCGCGTTCTTGTTCTCGTTAGCGCTGCCGCCATTCTCGTTATTGCCGGAGCATGCTGCCAGACCGGAAGCAATCAGCATAAGCGCGGATGCTGCGAAAATCCCCTTTTTCCATGTGGTTGTCATGTTCTTCCCCCTACGCGTTTATGTCTTACAAGATTAATTATAGGGAAGTATAGGTGCTGAACCTATGATACTTAGCGAAGATTTCTGCACCTTTGCCAACCTTTCTGCACGCTTAGTCCCGGTACTCATTCGGTGTCATGCCATAATGCTTCTTGAACATTTTGCTAAAATATTGCGGATTCTGGTAGCCCAGCTCCGAGGTAATCTCGTAGATTTTCTTATTGGAATGCTTAAGCAGGTAGAGTGCCTTCTCCATCCGGATACGAATGATGAAATCGCCAAGACTCTCTCCTGTCTCGCTCTTGTAAATCTTCGAGAGATAGACCGGATGCAGATACACTTT
Source organism: Paenibacillus sp. J22R3 (assembly GCF_056269305.1). Classification (NCBI taxonomy): domain Bacteria; kingdom Bacillati; phylum Bacillota; class Bacilli; order Caryophanales; family Paenibacillaceae; genus Paenibacillus; species Paenibacillus sp. J22R3. The sequence continues at coordinate 768,609 of NZ_JBWDNS010000003.1, forward strand.
ATCGGCAATTGTTTTGACCGAAATATCAAGTCCAATGTCCTGCGTGACGAGCTCCTGTACCTGTTTAATCATATGGCTCTTCGTATAGCGATCCGATTCGGACATCTCTTGCTTCAGCTTCTCCAGCGAGAGCAGTGCCCATTTGCGCAACCGCTCCGGTGACTGCAGCACGCTCTGGTTCAGCATGAGATCGAACTCCAAGCCTTCAATCTGGTGGCTCAACAGCCCTTGCTTATGAACGAGGTAGAGATAAGCATTCGTGATGCATAGATACACTTCGTACAGATGCTCCATCGTAATGAATGTTTTCTCCGCTTCCAAATAGCCGAACACTTCGCCAATCTTCTCTTCAGCCGCCTTCCACTGCTTCGACTCTAGCAAATGAATGAGCGTTGGCGGCTTATACAGTGCCTCAATCGATTTCACCGAATACCGATTCTCGGGGTAATCCTCCTGAAACAGAATCGACGCTTCGTTCGTTCTTCCATGCTGGAGCAAGGCACCAAGCGCACTGCGATAAGCGGCTGAGAGCTTGCTCGGAAATTCGAACCACGGGCTGACGACAATGGAGATGTCGCCTTTGAGATGGGTGCGCACCTGCATGCCGACTTCACCTGCGAGCTTCTCCATTTCTGCCCGCAGCGGCCTGATTTCACCGGAGATCAGGAGAACGAGACAATCATGCGGCGCTTTGCTGTGCCATACGTTGAACGATGAGCCCAGCACTTCTTCGGCGATATTACCGACCGCGAACTCAATGAGCCGCACCGACTGCGGGTCATAATCGGCAAAATGGCTCCCCAGCTGAATCAGCATCAGGAAAGAAGGAGCATCCAAACTTATCGGAAGTGCATACTGACGCAGCTTATCTCCAATGGTCTGGCTCGATAACTGCCTGCCAAGCAGCAGATCATTCATGAGATTTTCTTTGAGCACGGAATGGTCCGACTTCATATCGTAGAGCAGCCGGTGGTAGCGGTCCGCTTCCTCCCACTCATCCTTGAGGGATTCAATCGCACCTAGTATGCTCCGCATAAACTCATCATCATCGACAGGCTTCAGAATATAATCGGACACCTGCAGCTGAATCGCCTTCTTGGCATATTCAAAATCGGAGTAGCCTGTGAGTAGAATTCTCCTCATATCAGGCCACCGCTCGCTTACCAAGCGAACAAGCGCAAGACCGTCCATCTCCGGCATCCGAATATCCGTCACGAGGATATCGATCGACTGACTCTCCATGATCGTAATGGCTTCCATGGCAGAAGCAGCCGTATAGACAGTACGGACGTTCAGCGCTTCCCAAGGAATGGTCTTCATCAAGCTTTCCGTCACATAGGACTCATCGTCCACGAGCAAAATTTCAATCATGCTCTCCAATCTCCTTTCCGTCACTGTGCTGTTTGGGCCAATGCAGCGTTACGATGAGGCCGCCTTGCTCTCCGCCCGCAATGGTCATCCCCGCTCCTTCTCCGTACCGCAGCAGCAGTCGCTGGTTGACGTTCCATAATCCGCAGCCTGTCTCTTCTCCCATTGGCTCTGCAAGCTTATTCATAAGCGATCGGATTCCCGCTTCATCAAGCCCTTTGCCGTTGTCCTCTACGCGGATTTGGATTTCTCCGTCCTCCTCCTTCGCGGTGAGCCGGATAATGCCTTCACCTGCTCGACCTTCGATGCCGTGCAGGACAGCATTCTCCACAAGCGGCTGAATGAGCAGCGGCGGAATGTCCAGATGTCGCAGCCAGGAGGGGAGCTCCACCTCAAAATGCAGCCGGTTCATGCGAAGCCGCTGGATTTCCAGATAGCTCGTTACAAAATCCAGCTCCTCCGCCAGCTTCACCACACCTCGCTCCTGTCTCGTCGTATAGCGGTAGTAGGCAGATAGATTTTGAGACATGGCCACGATTGCTTTGTAGTTCTCTAACTTAGCCATGCTCGATATAAACGAGAAGCAGTTATAGAAGAAATGGGGATTAATTTGCGATTGCAGCTGCTTGAGCCGCGCTTCCCGCACATGGATTTTCTCTAAATAAACGGTGCCGAACAGCTCCTGAATTTGCGCTACCATGGAATTGAATCGCATGAACACGTAGCTGAATTCGCCGTTTCCTTTGGGCACGAGTCGAACGGAATAGTCCTCTTGCTTGAGCCGTTGGAAGCTCTGAATGAGCCGCTTCATCGGTACTTGAACCTGCGCGTACAAGAGATAAGCCATCACGCAGCCCATAATGAGCAATGAAACCAGCGTGGCATAGAACAGATTGTTCGTCTTCTGAATCGGGCCTATGACGTCGCTATAAGGGATATAGTCGACCAGGTACCACTGCGTCACCGGCGACTGCTTCGTATTGACCAAATACTTGATGCCTTTCAGCTCAATCGTCTGATTGCTGATATCCATCAGATGCTGCTGCTCCAGCTTGCCTACCAGCTCCTGCGCGACGCTCCGGTCAGCCGTGTTGTTAAAAATCGTCCCTACGTCCTGCTTGTAGAAGAACGGATTGCGCCTGCCGTCGCTGTTGAATTCATCCAGCATGCCGACGATATTGCTGCTGTTGAAGCGTACCTCGATAATGAGATCGGCATCCTCAGCTCGATTCATCGCATAATACGGCGTGACGGTTAGCAGCGAGAATTCATAGCTATTCGTGGCATCCGGCGAATCCTTCCTCACATGCCAGCCTTGCCGCAGCCGCTGTTTGAGTGCCACATCGTCATAGCTGCGAACATCATTAACGGTGATGACGCGGCCAAGTCGAGGCGAGTATATGTAAAGCGAGCATTTCCAGTTAATAGAGCTCTCCTGCGTGCTTATCTTCTGTTGAATTCGTTTCACTAAATTAATCATATCGAGGTCAAGAGAACCTTCCCCGATCGGAGCCATGTCCCTCAGCTCAGAAATATCAGGATCGCGCACGAGCAAATTCGGCCATAACGTGACAGAGTCCATATTCGCGTCCACCTGCGATTGGAAGAAGTCGAGCTTGCTCGTATTCGACTTATTAAGCTCATTTCGCAGCACATCCGTGCTTGTCTGATTGGAGAGGAAATAAAGTCCCCCAATCAACACGATTAGAACTGCCAGTGTGATGACGATTTTGCTGAATAAATTCATTCTTGGCATCGCGCGTCCCATCCTTGCCTTAGGTGTAATGACATGCTTCAACATTATAATGGAGCCGCGGCGTGGTTGTCTCCAAGCTTGCGAATAAACGGGGAAGAGGATTCCCCTTCAGACCCGTTGCCGGCCTGAGGGAATCCTCTTGTTGGGCTAAGTTACCTCGCCTAGCGTAGCGTTGCCTAGCTTAGTTCAGCAGCCTAGTAACCTAGTTCAAGAAACCTTCCAATGCAATTGTCGGCTTCATATCCGCCTGCCAAGCACCAAGATTATAGCCTCCGTTGTAACCGGGGGTCGCCTCAGGCTCCCAGTAGAAGACACCTAAGCCTTTGCCGCCCGAGATGCCGCGAATCTTGGTTTTGATATCTGTAATGAAGCTCTTCGCTATTGAAGGCGAGCTGTATGCCATGCCGATTTCACAAATCATGACCGACTTGCCGTACCGGGAAATCATATTGTTCGCGTTACTCAGCGTTTGTGTATTCTTGGTGCTCCAGTCCGAGGTGGACGGATACAGCGACATCCCGATAATATCGAAGGTCGCGCCTTTACCGATCAAACCTCCGATGTTCCATACGAAGAGCGAATTGTCGTATCCGTTAGACACATGTACGATCGTCTTCGTGGTGCTGCTCACCGATTTGACGGCATTGTTCCCCGTCGTAATCAGCGTTGCGTAATTCTGCATATTCGTGGATGCTTTGCCATCGTTCCAGAGCATGCCGTCATTGGTTTCATTTCCGATCTGTACCCAGTCCGGCGTGACGCCTTTATTCTTCATCGTGTTCATCACATCTACGGTGTACGAGTACAAGGTGCTGGTCAGCTGCGAGAAGCTTAAGCTGCTCCATGCGGCCGGCTTCGTTTGCTTGCTGGGGTCGGCCCATGAATCGCTGTAGTGAAGCGTAAGCATGATGCTCATGCCGGCATTCTTGGCCCGCAGCGCCAAATCAGCTGCACGGTCCTTGTTCATGTATCCGTTGCCGTAATCGCTGGATGGATTGACGAATACGCGGATTCGGACGGAATTAATCTGATAATCGGTTTTGAGTATATCAATGATATCCCGCTGCACCCCATTCTTGTCCTTCCACTTCTTCCCTTGCGCCTCCATACCCGGCACCCAGCTGATATCAGCTCCTTTGGCAAATGCCGGAGCGGCGGCTTCGGCCACCTGCGGTTTCACCGCCGCTTGCAGCGATACCAGCGACAAACAAAGTGCCAAGACAAGCAGTATACCAATGCCTTTCTTCAACATCCCATATCCCCCTTAAGCGATGCGTGTAGAGCATTGCTGCTCCCACATTTATTGTAAGCGCTTAATCATCATGGCTTATAGGATGTTATTTAAAGATTACCAATGTTTTCATAAACAGCTGCGTGCTACTGTTCGAGTATTAAGTTCCAGATCACTTGGGCAGCTTCAGCTCTTGTTGTTGCACCTTGCGGTGCAAATTTGCCAGCCGCTTGCCCTTGCACAAGTCCGAGTGCGGAAGCTTGGTTGATGGCTGTTGCAGCCCATGCCGAGATTTCACTCTGATCAGCGAATGGTCCAGGCGATTCCACTGCAGTCGGTTTACCGTTTCCGTGTACGATCCTATAAGCTCGCATCGTTAACACGGCCATTTCTTCCCGTGTAATCGGGCTGTTCGGGTCAAATGTCTCAGCGCTTCTACCGGTAATGATTCCAGCTTGAGCTGCCTTTGCCACATAAGGGGCGAACCATGCTTCGGCCGGTACGTCGGTGAATGACGTCGTTGCGCCGGAAGTGGCAGCATTCGTGAGCTGGAGCTTCAATGCTTTCACAAGTAAAGCTGCAAATTCTGCGCGAGTAATCGTGCGGCTAGGCTCGAAGCGATCTTCGCCTGTTCCGCTCACGGCTTGTTTGGCTGCCAGCTGGCGAATGTTCTTGTAAGCCCAATGCTGTGGCGACACATCCGAGAAGGATTGCTCTACTTGCAGCAGCGCGTACTTGCTGAAATGGTGGATGTCCGCCGTGATGCTATCCGTTGCTGCTTCTCGAGTGCCCCCGATATATTCCATTTTGCCGTCATCCGTAAGGTAGAAGATACCGGCAATTTCTGGATCGGTGATGCCTGTAGACGAGAAGCGAATGGTGAGTGGTTCTTTGAACTGCGACAGGTTTGTTTCCTTGCCATCCTTCGAACGGATCGACAGCTTAAATTCATAGACCTGACCGATGATTGTGATAGCTGCATCGTTCTGTTTCTCTAATAGAGCTGTTTGAGTGCTGGCTGCATCCTTATCCAAAGGAGCAAGTGTCAACGTAATCGTGCTGTCTGCCAAGCTGCCGCCGAGAGCCGCCAACTGCTGGAACACCGATGACGGAATGCTCAGCGTAAACTTCTCTGTATTCAGAGTAAGCGGGTGAGTTCCCAGCAGCTCCGCCGTTTGGGCCGGAAGGGTTACGGCCGTCTTGCCTGTCGGAAGAGCGACTTCTACCTTACCATCTGCGTTGGCGGACAAGCTGCTCGCCATAATGGCGAATGGTGCTGAATCGTTTGTTGAAGTTACCGGCCCTATTACGGGGCTTGATTCTTGAGCGGTTTGTACCGTTGTTGACGGACCTGTGGACGTCCAAATCTCACCATCCAAGCTTGCTTCCACCTTGAAGCTATACGCTGTATTCGCGCTTAGACCCGTAACGGTGTATTCCGTTGCGTTTCCAGCGGTTACCGTGGTCAAGAGTTTCCCGTCCTTGTAAATCTTGTAGCTGTCGATTTGATCCCCATCCGCTGCACCGGTCCAAGCCAGCTTCACGCTGCTCGTACCAACATTCGAAGCGGTTACTGCCTTCGCCTCTGTCCACTCGGCAACAGGCGTTTCCCTATAAAGCTCGAAGGAGTCGATCCAACCCCAAGTTTCGGCAGGCGAATCCACCGTTAGTCCAATAGTGACTTGACCATTCGTCACTTGAATACTGCCGAGCTCTGCATCGTTCCAGTTCTGCCAGCCCGTATTGACGATGTTGCCGCTTTGCACCGCTTCTGCACCGAAGTCTTGGGCAAACAGATGGATTGCATTGTCCCCGCCGCCGCCGGATATCTTTGCTTTAAGCAGATAGGTGCCATTCGTTAAGCCGGTGACGGTCTGCGACATCGTGAAGGTAAATGCTGCGTTTGCATAATAATTGACCGCTTTCGTGCCTGCATAAGCATTCGCTGCATCCATCTTCACTTTTGCTGCTTCAGTTGCATCTGTAACCGTCCAGCTCGCAAAGGCTGTGCTATCCTCGAAGCTGCCGTTAAGCAAGAGATTACGATTGGTCGTTACAGTAACCGGAACCTTCACTGCTAGCTCTGTACCTGTAATCTGTCCATCGACCTCGAAAGTACCGATTCGGCTCAGATCATCCTGTTCGATTGTGGACCACTCTACAGGCGCGGGCTCAATGCTGCCATCGTTGTAGAGCACATCCGCTGTTGCTGGCAGCAGCGTCGATACCGTTTCTGCCGATTCATTAACCGGGACGCTGATCCCCTCGGGGTTCTTTGCTGTCAGCGCGGCCTTCGTATCGAGATCGCCCGGCTCGAACTGAAATGCATCTAGCGATGGAAGGACATTGCCGTGAAAATCAAACAGAGCCTGATTGTCCCACGATGCGCCTTCGCCGCTTTTCCAGCCTGCCTGGAAGTGACCTTCACTGTCCTTCGGAACCGGAATCCAAGCCGGTTCCCAATAGAATACACCCGCTCCTTTGCCGCCCGGCACATGCGCTACCGTGTTCATGACGGTGGTGAGCACTTGCTTCTGCCCCTCTACCGTTGCAGGGAAACCCGCTTCATCCGCTTCCTTTTGCGTGAAATTGTTCGGGTAGCCATCGCCGTCCTCAACTGTAAATCCGTAGGAGGTCTCGGCAACGATCACTTGCTTGCCGTATCTGTCCGCCATATCGTTCAGGTTATCCTTCAGCGTCTGGAACGGACCATGCCAGAAAGGATAAAAGGACATGCCGATGACGTCATAATCTACATCTGCCGTCTCCATCGCGTCGAAGAAGCTGCGGAACACCCAGTTGTTGCCGCCCTCAGCCAGATGAAGCATGATCTTAACCTTATGCTCCGCAGGAGTTGTGTCGCGTACGGCTTGAATGCCCTGCTTCAGCAAAGCGGTTAGTTTGCTATAGTCCGAAGTGGAGCCGTCCGGAAGCAGCATGCCCGGATTGATTTCGTTGCCGATCTGCACCATATCCGGGTAGGCATCCGCAGCCTTCAACCCGTTCATGACGTCTGCCGTGTAATCATAGACGGCTTGTTTCAGTTCGTCGAAGCTCAGATCCGCCCATGCCTCCGGTTTCACTTGCTTGCCCGGATCTGCCCAGAAATCCGAGTAATGGAAGTCGAGCAGCAGCTTCATGCCCTTCTCCTTCACCCGCTGTGCCATCTCTATGTTATGGGCTTTGTCGTTAAAGCCGTCTGCCTCTAACGGATTGTTCCAGATGCGCAGCCGAACGTAGTTCACGCCATGATCCTTCAGAATATCCAGCAAATCGCGCTCGATACCACCCTCGTAATACTTGCCGCCGGCATCTTCAATGGCTTGAAGGCTTGAAATATCCGCACCCTTGATAAACGGCTCATCGGATGGGACCGTCGGTTCCTCTGGCTCCTCCACCCTCACCAATTCCACATCGTCAAAAAAGCCCCATTTTCCCGCCAAACTATTCACCTCGAAACCAATTTTCGCTTGTCCGTTAGTGACTTGGATCTCCTCGACCGTGTAAGGCGTAATCGTACCCCAGCCGCTGTTAATGATATCCGTTGTCAGCTTCTCACTGCCGCCGAAGTTATCCGCGTACAGCTTGAAATTGTTGTTTCCCGCATCTCCGGAAGACCACGCCTTCAGCGTGTAGGTACCATTCGTAAGTCCGGTCACCGTTTGGCTCAGCTTGAACGTGTATGCACTGCCGTTCCAATAGCTCGCCGCGGCTGCTCCAGTGTGCACATCGCTTCCCGAGATGGAAAGCGTCGAGGCCGGCCCCGGCTCCGACCCCTCGAGTGATGTATAATCCCAGCCATTCAATCCATCCTCAAACCCGGGATTGGTCAGCAAGTTCGAGGCAGTTGCCCCTGCCTTCCCCGGTACAGCAATAGCCGAAATGACCATAGAAAGAAGCATAATGACGGCGGTCAAGCCCGAGATCCTTTGTCTCCACCGGTTCAAACGAAATCGATGATATGAACGATTCAATCCAATTACCTCCCCTGATGATGTCCTACATCTTCAATTATAGGGAAGGGCTGCGGCGGAACGTATGGCACGAAACGAACATATCTACAGTTTTGACAAGCAGTTCTGTGGTGGGCGGAGAGGGAGGGTGGAGGGCATACTTGCTTGTCTCTCGCATTCTGTAATCCCACAAAAAGTAAATATGATCACCTCATACTACGCATCTCGCACTCCGGATCTCGCACCCCACATCTCACACTCCGCATCTTGCATCCTGTGAAATTCTAACGAATCGTAGGAGCCTTATTGGGCAGAATTTCGGGGCTTTGAGAATCTAACGAATCGTAGAAACCTTATTTCGAAGTTATGAGCTCCCAAACACCCAGAAATCGCCAAATAGGACCTCTACGATTCGTTAGAATTATTTCGGGGTCATTATCCAGCAAATAAGCCCTGTACGATTCGTTAGAAGTTTTCTGAGCGGGTTCGGCTGTGAGAGTTGACTTTTTGAACTCTCACTCCCCCACGCACGGCCAGATTGGTTAGTTTGAACTCGGAGTGTTCGATTTCGGCATCCTCGACTTCCGTTCGACCTTCCCATACTTCCAGAAAACAAAAAAAGGCCAAGCATCTCAATGCTCAGCCACAGTTTATATAGGAATCTAGGTTATCATTCTAGTCAATCTCTCCCTATTGAATAGCACGAATCCCCGGCCAATGCCGCCAAATATCGATCATCGGCGCTCTCCAATCCTGCTTGTGCTCGATATGAGAGACTCGGAAGAAAATCGCATATCTCGTGTTAGGAGTGGCGTTCGCAGCTACGGTATGCGCGAGCTGATAGTGAACGAGGAACACATCACCGGGTTCTCCTATTGTCTGAACCGGTTCCGGCAGCTCGACTGGAGGCATGCCATTAAACAAAGCATCCGGTGTATGCTCGCGGAAATACTGCTCATAAGTCGTATGCGTGCCCGGCCAGACTGTAAAGTTCCCGGCAAACGATTCGCGAACCGGACTAAGCAGCACACCGACTAGCATCGAGAAATTGCCGATCGTCCCTTCCTTGACCCCATTGGTCGGCGTATACATTCCGTCCAGGTGAGGCGCGTGAATGGTAGGCGGATCCTGCAGCGTAGGAAAACGCAGGGCGATCTGACCGCCAGTAATCGGGTGGGACATCCCTTCACCGAGCAGCTCATCTACGTAAGATTTTATCGGCGTGTCGTTAAACAAACCGGTAATCGGCGGTTTGTCAGAGAGCTCCGGGCAGTAGGATTGCGCGCGAAATGTGGGCATCAGCTCCGGCGGCATCCCTTGCCCAACGGAATGATTAATATGCTTTACTGCGTGGTCAATCATGACTTTAGGAATGGCGCCTTTGATATGAATATAACCGTTGGTGAGCATGGACTTTTTCTGTTCGTACGTGAGCTTCATAACGATAGTTCCTCCTTATCGCGATTCGTTTCACGAGGTCGAGAGTTCCCTTCCAGATTTATACATGTCGCCCTCGATACCCATCATAAAGGACAAGCGGAGTTCTGCCAATAGTATCGGCTTTATTTATGATAATCACAGTCCAACGAATGGTCATCCACCATGCCGCAGGCTTGCATATACGCATAGCAGATCGTCGAACCGACGAACTTAAAGCCGCGTTTCTTGAGATCCTTGCTCATGGCATCGGATTGCGGAGTGGTTGCCGGTACCTCACTTCTAGTGCTCCAATGATTCCGGATTGGCGCGCCGCCGATAAACTGCCAGATGTAAGCATCAAAGCTGCCGAATTCCGCTTGAACCTTTAAGTAACATTTTGCATTCGTGATGGCCGATTGGATCTTGAGTCGATTCCGAATAATACCGTCATCTGCCATTAACTCAGTAACCTTGGCCTCGTCGTATGCAGCCACTATATGGGGATCAAATCCATCGAACGCTCTCCGATAGCCCTCGCGTTTCTTCAGCACGGTATACCAGCTTAATCCGGCCTGTGCCCCTTCCAGTACCAGCATCTCGAACAATTTCCGATCCTCATGCTCAGGGACTCCCCACTCATGATCGTGGTAGTCGATATATATAGGGTCCTCATTGACCCAGGCACAACGTGCTGTCATATGTTCTAGCTTCCTCTCGTAGTCGGTTCATTTAAATTTGTCGTTCGTTTGTATGCCAAAATCATAATCAGCCGTATTCCTCTCCGCCCATACAGCCGACAGTCGGTATCTATAATACCCCGGCTCCATAGGTAGGTCAAAACGGAATTGATTTGGCTTACCTATCCATACTTGTTGGCCATCGTCTGTGTACAAAGTTAATGTAAACTCATCTGGATTAATCGGAAACTTAACAGAGATCACATCTCCGCGAATAGCCTTGATTGCTTTATCTTTGATCATCTTGTTGTATGTACCCGGCTCCGGAGGATCTGCACAAACCCCGTCTGTTCGCGAACCAAACCAACAATAATGAGCTGCTATATAATCAATACTAACCCCTTTTACGGTAATCGTCGGCCTTACAGGTTCGTCAGGTAATTGTGAGCCGGATGAACACCCCGTCAGTATCAAAGCTAGCAATAAAGCATCCACAAGCAAGAACAGCCTTCGCCTCATTCCTCTTCCTCCACACTACGCAAGTCGTCTTCATATCCTGAGACGCAGATTAGGCCAAAAGGTTACAGAAAAACCCGCCAAAATATGGCGGGTTGGCTTCTACCGCTATGATTAAGCATGCCTCGCTTAAGCGCCTTGAATTACACTGCGAATGAAGGCTACTTCTTCCGCATTCAACGGGTTGCCGGCACCTTGTGCGTTGGACTCTACTTGCTTCGCATTCTTAAAGCCCGGGATGACGCAAGTGTTCGGAGATTGAGCAAGCGCAAACTGAATCGCTACCCGCACCAAATCTTGAACCTCCATGCCGAACCGTTCTTTGATCGGTTGAAGACGCTCACGGATCTCCAGCAGGCGCTCCTTGGTATAGGAGGAGTTGGACGCCCGAATATCGCCTTCGCCGAATTGCGGCGGGTTCTCCGGATCGAATTTATCGAGAAGCAGTCCCTGTGCCAGTGGCCCGAACAAGACCATCCCGATATTTTGCTCATCTGCCCATTGGAACAGATTTGTATCCGGTTTATCGAATTGATTGCCGAAAGCATTATAGTGGAATTGCAGCACGTCCGGACGCGTAACCGGGCAGACGCGCATGAAGTCGCTGTAGCCGTAACCGGATTGCCCGATTACGCGCACTTTGCCTTCCTTTTGCAATTGTCGCATCGTATCTGCAGCTTCTTCCAGATAAAGGTCATTCGGTCCGAAATTCGTATTATGGAAGAAATGAAGATCGAGATAATCCGTACCTAAATTCATAAGCGACTGCTCCAGCTGATGACGAATGTGGATAGGCTGCATCGCATTTGGCGCTGTTCCGCGGAACCAGCCTACTTTGGTCGCAATGACGACTTGATCACGCGGGACTTCTTTTAGAAAACGTCCGAGAACGCGCTCCGAGTGGCCGTCTCCATAGACATCTGCGGTATCAAAATGATTGATCCCCAGCTCGAAAGCACGGTTCAAGCCGGCAATGGACTCGTTATCATCATTACCTGACCAACCTACTGCCTCACCGTCACGCCACGAAGGTCCGCCGATTGCCCAGCAACCTAAGCTTACTTCGCTAACCCGTAAACCGGAACGACCAAGAACACGATATTCCACTATATCTACTCCATTCATCAATAGGATCGGTTTGAACCTCATATGAAACTATATACAAGTTGCAGACCGCTTGGAAGTACGCACATTATTTTCAGCTACTTCCCTTAAAGTAACTACACGCGAAACGATGAATTGAACTCATATCTGCTAGATTGCTAGATATTTTTCCAAGTAAATGCACACAAAAAGTTTCCACCCAACAAAGCCCCGTTCGTATTCGAACGGGGCTTTACTGCGACAATTCCGTATGGATTTCCTGCTTCTGGATAAAATATGCAAATTAGCCATCTAATCCGATCTGCATCGTTCAGTAATAGAGGGGGAAGTTCGACCGTGAAAATATCACCCACAGGAAATGCGCAAGCAGACTTGTATCGCGATATTCAGGAAAACGAACAGCTGTTTAAACGCATCTTTCTGAACTGCTCGGACGTCTCGTTTCGAGAAATTGCAGCTGATGGCAAGGTGCGACTGCTCTTGATTTATGCGTCTGGCATGGTTAATACGGAAGAACTCAATATGAATATATTAAAGCCGCTCTTCTACGACGGGCTGCCGCAAGGGCTGGATTCCGTTATCAGCATCTCCCAAATGCTCGAACAATCGCGGTTCTCTTTATTGCACGTCATGACGATTTCGAATGCCAGCCAAATCGCGGAATGCGTCTTGCGGGGACATGTGGCGATCCTGGTAGAAGGCGAAGCGTCGGCTATTGTAGCCGACGTGTCCAATTTCGAATCTCGCACAATCGGCGAACCCTCCGAGGAGGCGACTCTTCGCGGCTCCAGAGAAAGCTTCACGGAGCTGTTGACCACCAATACCACGATGTTGCGCCGCATTTTCGCCACGCCTGACTTGAAAATGGAGCAGTTAACGCTTGGAAAGTATACGAAAACTGAAGTCGTCATCACCTATATCGAAGGCGTCGTTGACAGTTCCGTTCTGAATGAAGTCCGCAAAAGGGTCGAGCGCATCCGCATTGACGGCATTCTGGAATCGGGCTATATCGAAGAATCCATTGAGGATACACACTTCTCGCCTTTCCCGCAAATATTGAGCAGCGAACGACCCGATGTCGTTGCCGCCGGGCTGCTCGAAGGCAAAGTGGCGATCTTGTCGAACGGAACGCCGATCGCGCTTGTAGTGCCCATGACTTTCTGGGCTGGCTTACAGGCACCGGACGATTATTTCGAGCGTTTCCTGTTCGTCACACTAAACCGATGGATTCGCTATATGTTTGTCCTTGTCTCCGTTTTCCTGCCATCCATCTATATCGCACTGACCGATTTCAATCCGGAGATGGTTCCTGCCAAACTCATGCTTAGCATCGCCGCCTTGCGGGAGAAAGCACCTTTTCCGACAGTGATCGAGGTCTTCATGATGGAATTCGTATTCGAAGCGCTGCGAGAGGCCGGAATCCGACTCCCTCGGCAGATCGGTCCTCTCGTCAGCATCGTCGGCGCTTTGGTTATTGGAGAAGCAGCCGTTCGGGCAGGCATTATATCTGCGCCGATTGTCATTATCGTACCTGCTGCCGGCATCTCATCGTTCGTCATTCCAAGATACAGCTTCAGCTTTCCCATGCGGCTCCTCCGCTTCCCGATGCTGATACTTGCGGGCTTGTTCGGGCTGTTCGGAATCGCGATTGGGATTATCGCCATTCTCATTCATTTGATTCATTTACAGCCGTTCGGTACGCCATATCTGGCGCCGGTTGCGCCTCTCAACAAGGGAAGGCTAAAGGACGTGTTGCTGCGTTGGCCGCAAAAGCTGACCCGAAAAGCAGAACCCGCTTCCGAGGCGGACCACCCATGATCAAGGCAGCCCAAATTGGTTTCGTAATGCTCTTCATGGCGCTAATCACGACCGGTTGTTGGAATCTCGAGGAGCCCGATCAACGGGCCTTCGTTATGGGCACGGGGATGGACATGAACAAGGATGGCAAATACATGCTCAGCACACTAATTGCGATACCATCGGGTATAGGCGTACAAGAGGGAAACAGCACTCGGAAAAGCTTCCGGGTATTGAGCGCTATGGGCAAAAACAACACGGATGCGGCGCAGAAGCTGCAGGCTCAATTATCGCGAACCTTGTTTATAGGCCATCGTGAAATCGTTCTTATCGGCGAGAAGTTGGCCAAGCATGGTATAGCTGATTTAGTCGACGAATTTTTCCGCAACCCCCAGTCAGAAGCCAGATCCAAAATATTCGTCGTAAAAGGTACGCAAGCGAAGGATGTCTTCGAAATCAACTCTATGTTCGATCCCTATATCACGTCAACGCTCTATGACGAGCAAGCCACGCTAGGGCTCAGAAACTTCTATTTCGCTGCCTTTATGTACGATGCCTTGGGTCAAGGCACTCAGCCTCTGCTGCCGGCGCTCACGATGAATCGGAGGAAGCACTATGTATATTCCGGATTCGCGATTTTGGACAAGGACAACGATCTCAAACTGGCGGGATATTTAAATCCAGAGGAATCCTTCTATACCAATTGGGTCAGAAGGAGAATCAACAATTACTTCATGACCTTCACGGTGTCCGGATACGAAGGAACCTTCAGTTTAAAGCTAAGATCCCTGAATCGGCGGATTCACACGAGCGTGCAAGGAAATCGCGTAAAAGTCGATATTCTATTGTCTGGAGCCGGCGTTCTCGTTGAAAATAATACGAATTTGGATCCGTCCATGGAAAGCCATCTCATGCTGATACAGAAGTCCATAAATGCACAAACCCAAAAGAAGGTTGAGCAGATCGTCGACAAAGCGCAAAAGCAAATCAAACTCGATTTCTTCGGGTTTGGCGAAATCGTTCATCATCAGCATCCCGCACAGTGGAAATCGCTGCGACCGAAATGGAACGAGATATTTCCGAGGATCGAGGTGTCGGTGCGCGTTAATCTAAAATGCAAGGATCTGGGTGAAACCAATTCTTCAATATACCGCTAATGTCAGGAGGGATGCACGTGAGAGAGATGAAATTGTCAGGCGTGCAGATCATGTGGATCTTCGCGACGGTCGAAGTCGTGCTATTCATCTGGGGAATGATTACGCCTACGATCAATCTAAACAAACAGGATGCATGGATAGCCATGCTAACCGGCGGCGTTGTGGCGATGGGATTAACTGCGATCGTCGTCCGATTGTGCATGCTGCATCCCCGGCAAACACTGGTCGAGTTTAGTCAGGCCATTCTCGGGAAATGGCTGGGAAGGGCAATCGTACTACCTTATTTCGCCGTGTGGTTTGGGCTGAATGCGGCCGCGCTTCGCTTGTTTGGCGATTTTATCCATCTCATCATGCTCGACAAAACGCCGGTTTGGCTGATTATGCTGCTCATGACCGTATTAATGACCTACATCACGTACTCCGTTGGCATTATGGGCATCGGAAGATTTTGCGAAATCGCCGGACCTATTATGGTGCTTACACTGATTGTGGGCTTTAGTCTGAATATCGTCGATATTAAGTGGCATTATATCCTGCCGATCATCACTGATTTCGGAGTGCTCCCCCTTATGAAACATTCGATTCAAACGGCTTCTTTTCTGGGGGAATCCTTGATCTTCTTCAGCATCCTTCCTTTTCTGGAGCACCCGCGACAAGCCTATTCGAAGTCGCTGATTGCCGTTGGCATGACTGCTATACTGGCTTGCCTTGCAACGACTTTGGTCCTGCTCGTCTTCGGGCCGGATGTATCCGCTAGGATGCGATTTCCGTACTTTATGCTCGTACGCTCCATCAATCTTCTCGATTTCATACAAAACATGGATATCTTCGTCATCTTCATCTGGGTCTTCGGTCTGTTCGCCCGGATCTCGTTATATTTGTTCATCACAAGCTATGAGGCGGCTCGCTGGTTCCGTGTGAAGAATTGGCGGACATTCATTTGGTTCGGAGCTCCGGCGATGTTTATTATGGCGCTGTTAATCCCGAACGAGGCGATCTTGAAGTCCGTGAATCTGTATTGGCAAACAATTGCATTCCCAATTTGTTCGATAGGGATCCCTCTTCTGCTTCTGCTCGTTTCGGCGTTCCGTAAGAAAACGGTGCAGACCTGAAGCGCGAAACATCAGCGGGCGAATGGTGACACTAATGCGCTGCCATTTCTTTTCTTGGAACCAGAATAACGCTCCTACGGTTTCTGAGGCGAATCGCTTCTCCAGCTCGGAAATATAGTTCCGGAAAGCGCCGAACAGATTGTTCGCGATGAGGTACGCAATCAATAAGAATAAGAGAATAACGCCGATGACAATCAACGATGTCGGGAGCAAGACGTTCTTCGTTTTATCTGTAATGTGCTGATAAGGCGTAATCCGGATATATTTCCAGTCAAGTACGTCGGAGGTCGCGTATGAAATCAACACTTATCGACTTCATTCCTCTGTCGATGTTACTGTTAACGGATCCGGCGCCGCCGATTTTGCAGGCAACCGCAAGATCGGAAGAATAATGAAGATGCCAATAACAAAAAGACACCCGGAAATTAAAAAGGCGACAGACAGCGATGTCAGTTCTTTAATAAGACCCGCCAAGCTCATCATGACGACCATAGCGCTGCAAAATATAAAATTCAAAATCCCGGTTACCCGCCCCACGAATGCTTGTTCCGTGTTTTGCATGATCATGGTGTTCGTACTGATATGATTGCAGGGCAAAATGAGTCCGAGCAAAAACTTCATAAGAAACGAAAGCCAAATCCATTCGGAAAAACCCAAAACAACAAGAGTAACGGCAGCCCCCGCATTGCCTATGAGAAACAGCATTTGCGGCGAAACCTTATTCGCGATGCCTATCGTAACGCCACTGCCAATCAACAGCGCTGCTCCCTCAACTAGTAAGAACCATTGCAGGTGCGTCTCTTTAAGCCCTAGTTGTTCCGTGATCAGAAAGATCCAAAGCGGTTCGATGATCCCGATCGCGAGTCCTCCAGCAATATAGGTTCCGCCGAGCGTAGCCAGGATTTTTGTAGAGAGCACGTACTTAAAGCCTTGTTTGATATCGGTCCTTACGGAGGTTTGCGTTTCTTTCACGACGCTTTGATCCGGTGGCAAATTTAACAGAACCAATGCCGACATAATGAAAACAGCGCCTGTAACGGCCAGCGAGACATGGATTCCGAAGCTTACATAAACAAACGTACCGATCATCGGGCCCAGGATCATAAACATGTAGAACAGCGTTTCGTACATCGCCATCCCCGCCTGCATCAGTGCTTCAGGCACGTGCAGCTTGAATAGCTTCATACCGGAAGGCTGTGAAAACTGGGAGAAAATCGACGACACAAGCGTTGCGAAGAAGATCCCTTTCCAGTTGCCGAACATAATGGTCAGCAAAACGGCAAAAATCGAAAGCGCGCTTAGAAAATCGCACCACACCATCGTACGCTTTGGGCGCCATCTGTCGGCAAACATGCCGCCTAGATACGAAAGCAGGATAATCGGTACATATTCAGCAACCGAAATTAGCGAAATCGCGAAAGCATCCTTGGTTTGATCGTATACGTAAAGCAATATAGAGAAATTCCGAACCCAAATGCCGAGCTGCAGGAACATTCCGGATAACAGGATCACCTGTACGAACCGATTGCTTAGAAGCTGTTTCGGATTTGAGTCGGAACTCATGTTATCACCCTCCCATCGTTGGACAAAAAATAAAAGCCTGATTTCTCAAGCTTTCACTTCATGAATCCTGTTGTCAGCCTCCAACCTTACGGGGATGAAATCCACGATATCCCGATTGCCGGCAACCATACAATTCACACCTTTCCCTAAATAGGGATCCCTTCAATGATAGAAACCGGTGTCGGTGTAGCTATAATCCGCGAAAGCTTGAATCCGGACTGCTTAAACAGTTCTTGGAACTCTAGTTCCGTCCGTTCTATACCATGAACTTGAACGAGCATCTCCAAATCCAAGAATTTGGCCGGATGTGGTGCGTCACCTGGTAGAATAACAGCATCCAATATGATTAGTTTTCCATTTTCATGCATCTGCTGACGGCAATGGCGAAGAATCGTGGCAGCCTCGTTGTCGCTCCAATCGTGAATGATATGATTCAGAAAATACGCATCTCCGCCTGGAGGTATGGATTCGAAGAAGTTCCCGCCCACGCAATCGCAGCGTTGTTCAAGACCGGCAGACCGAATATTTTCTCTCGTTGCTTCAATTACAGCCGGAAGGTCAAGAACCGTACCTTGCATATGAGGATACTGCTCAAGGATCGCTCTCATCATTCCGCCATGCCCGCCGCCTACATCGACCAACCGATTAATCTCGGAAAAGTCATAAAACTCCAATGCAGGAAATACGATTTGCGAATGCTCCGACATCGCATTATGAAAAACTTCTGCTGCTTCCGGATGATCATCCAGGTATTCGAAGAAACCTTGGCCATAAAAGTCTGTAAAAGCGGAATTTCCAGTCTGCACAGAATATAGAAGGCTATTCCATGCATTCCTGTACCAGCTTTCCCCACTCATTATGGCTTGTGCCCGTACGGAACCGAATGTATCCGATTGCAGGAAAGTACCGAGTGGACGAATGGCAAATGTTTTATTTTCCAGTTCAGCGAATATGCCAATGCTGGTAAGCATCCGCATCAGTCGATACAGTGACGGAGCGTGCGTGTTTGTTATTATGGCAAGCTGCTCGTGGCTTTTAGGACCGTCTTTCAGTATGTCCGGGATGGCTAACTTTGCTATAACCCCTATGGATTGCTCTAATCCGCCAAAAATCATTTGCAGCAGCGATACAGGGGATATCACTTGCTCGACTTGTTCATTTTCCACTCGATCACGTCTCCGCTCCGTCTCATTAGTATTGCTGTAGGCTTAAACCATTTCGCGCTCAGAGCCAGCGGCTTCTCGCAAAGCACATGCTTTCCTGCCTTGGCGGCGCGGATCGTCTATTCTTTGTGCAAGTGATTCGGAAGCGGTATGTATACCGCATCGATTCGGTGAAATGGCAATTACGCTCCCTGTTGATGAAGCTTGAATGGCCGGTACTACGATCTGAGTAAAGAAAGCGGCACTAATGACGCCCCAAAGCAGTTTCTGCTCCAAATGAATACTCCTCTCCCAAACAATTTATATTATTGTAAAATATAAGAAAAAATTCCCTCTGCAGTGTATTTGATGCCACTATTCAGCTCGTTAGATGAGAAAACGGCAGCCAATGTCGGTTGCCGTTCTTCGTATTACTTATTCATATATAGCAGAACATCACCAATGTAATCGTCTACGGGTTGTGCGGTGTCCACTTGCATACATTCCAAGTGCGACGGCTTTTTGGCTCGGTTGATTACTTCTTGCCATCTTTCTTCAGGTATATCGACTGGACCAATTTGCGTAATCATTTTACGCTTCTATCCCTGATTGCCCTCGACGGCGATAAGCAGCACCGCAGCAGCCAGACCCAAGCGGCGATCCAGCTTGTCCTCGTGATCCACGGAGAAATCAAGGTTTAACTTCTGGACAAACGGATTGAAATTTTGTTTGAACACCCCAACCTTGGTCCCGTTCACCTCTACGTTATAATGCTGAGGAATCAGATTCGTCAGAAATCTTCGCAGAAGCGCAAGCAGCGCATTATCTTCCTTAATCAATCCAATCTCGGACTCACTCGGGCTCAATATCGCCCATTCATCCTTGAAGATCGACTTCATCCCTTTACGTCGCAAAGAACCGATCTTGACTCCGGTTTCGACATCGACTACGTCGAAGGTTGAAGAAAAATCAATGACGCTTCGCGCTTGAATGGTGATCAACTCTTCTTGCATCGTTTCATCCCCATACAACCGGATGTCTTCCTTGAGCTTAAAGGCTTTCATCTTCGAGAACAGAACCGGTCTCTCATCGATGTCGAAAATATCGATTTTAGCGCCGACCAGAGAAAGGATCTGCTTTCTAACTACGTATTGATGATGATTGAATTTCGGATTCAAGTCCTCGCCCCCTATATGATGTACATGCTCTCACTGATTGTATCAGCAAATGGTATTTTCCGGTATATGGTTAATTCGACGTGATTTACATAACCTTCACAATCATTTATCGAAACTTCCCTACCGATCGGACGTTTAACCCTTTCGGAGGTGAAAATCATGAAAAACAAAATCGCAAAATACCTGCCTATCCTTGCTGTCGCCCTCTCCCTCACAATTATTGGAACGGCGTGCAGCAACAACAATTCCGGTGAGAACGCTTCGGCAACGAATTCCGCAGCCGCTGGTAACAACTCCGCGTCAACGGATTCAGCTGCCGCTAACAATGGCTCATCAGCAAACGAAACGGTTACGACGGAAGAAGCGCCTGTTGCAATGTCTGGTGTATTCAACGGAGTTAATGACGACAAGACCATCGAAATTGAAACCGGTGTCGGTGCGGTCTCCTATAAGGTCAGCAGTGAGATTGCAGAGACGGTAGTCAAGTGGGAAAAAGGCACGAATGTAACGTTTGAGTACAAGGAAGACACCATCACCAAAATCGATAAAGAGTAAGACTGTTGTAATTATGAATTCAAAAAGGGACCGTGGAGCACTTCGCCACGGTCCCTTAATATGCATCTTGTCTTCAACCTACTTTGGCACCATGAGCAAGGGAGAACAATACCGTTTGCTCTCTATCCATTCTCAATCCGGTAATGGTGAGCGATTTGAAATCCACGCCTTCCATCTTGGCCCCTCTTACATCTGCACCTTGCAGCTTCGCTTTGGCCAGAATCGCCATCGTCAGATCACAATCTCTCAAGTCGGCCTTCTCTAAATTCGCTCCTGATAGGTCTGCTTCATAGAATTTAACCCCACGCAAATCCTGTCTTGTTAATGAAGCGTGTCTCATATTCGTATAGGACCAGTCACCTTTAATAATAGAAATGCCATCCATACTGGAGCCGGAGAAATCCGAACCTGTCATTTTGCATGCTTCGAATTTCGATACAAACAGGTTAGCACCGTTAAAGCTGCAATTCTCAAATGCGGTTTCATTATGAATGGAACCATTTAACGAAGCTCCGCGAAAATCACACTCTATAAAGCGGCAGTTACTGGAAATAATCTCATTCAATGATCCATTGGCAAACGAGCACCGATCAAACGTACAACTGATTAGCTCACCATACCTTAAATCCTGTGTGCCAAATTTCACTCCTGCATATTGCTGATTACTATACTGGAACATGAGGTGCCTCCGTAAACTACATAATGTCTCTCACCGTAAAATCACCTTTTTACTATAGCATACGGAAGTCAAGTACCTGTCAGTTCCCCTTGAATAGTCAAGTCTATTATTTTTTCTTCATCTGTATCGGACAGCAGTAAGCGCGGCCTCTGCATCCGATGAGCGTCCATACACGATCCAATGCTCAGAAATGAGCGGATTAATCTGCGGCCCTTCTCCCGATACTTCGGTTTCGGTGTCCTTGTCCAGATCTCCTAGGTAAATGTCCGAATTGTGGGATTCAGCTCCTACATCATGCGTGGAGGAACCGTTTCGTTCATCCATCCAGGCGACAAAATGACCATAAATGACGGGGGTCCTTTGAGCCGCATCCAAATAGGTCACTTGGGTCGTTTTTCCTGTACCTATGTCATGGACGAAAACATCTCCTGCGTAGGAATCGTTAAAAACCTCCCAAGTTACAAGGCTGCCCGATACTTGGGGACGTCCTTCCTTGTAGTCTTCTGCTGCAATGGGAATGGTTTCGCCGGTTTCGATCCGATATAGATAAATGTCCGTGTTGTTCTCCGGCACATTCTCTCCTGCTCGTAGCACCCGTTTCGTCACACGATGCCCGTTCTCCCAAACGACGTTTCCTGCATCAATATCTGGATTCGTATGACCGCCGCTCTCTGATGTAATCGTCTTCTGCTCACCAGTCTCCATATTGTACAAGACAAGCTGCCAATGGGACGGGTACTCTTTGATTGCGTCGCTGGCATTATCCATCCAAACGATGTAGTTCCCCCATATCTTCGGGTTGATCTGCGCCGATGGGTCCTTTGTCAGTTGGCGCTCCTCTCCTGTGGACAGATTATAGAGAAAGATATCGGCATTAGAAGCATCGTAGCTGCCCAAATCTCCGAGAGGCGTTTTCTCGTTACGCAGGTCAGACCACACCACGAAGTTACCCGAAATATCGAAGCCAGCATCATCTTTAATCGAGATCGAGGCTAGAAGTTTATTCGCGGCCAGGTCAGTTACCGTCAATCCACTCTTGTCTCTTGTGACCACCCTGTCCCCGTCTAGGGCACCTTGCCAGCCGGCCAATTCGCGCTTCTCCAGCGGTTGAAATGAATCACCTTTGGCTAAGCCTTTGACTAAATCGCCGGGCTTCGAAGTCGCCGTCCCGCATCCGCTTATAACCAGCAGCAGTATCAGCACGGAGCTGATAACCCCGTTGTATCTATTACTCATCATAGGTCCCCTCGCAGCATCTTTTGCCATATTAGACGATGATGACCGCTGCAAGGTTACATCGTAATAGAAGTCCAGCCTTTTCCCGCACGAATCGCTTCACACTAGCTGGATTTCAAGTAAAATAGCAGCCCTGCTCGGTCGACATCAGAAAATTGTAAAGGATCATCCTTCATTAGTTCTCTCAATAGATCTACTGCAATCCATCTTGGGTTCTTGGTTTCGTCACCGGATAGCAATAATTCCCCTTGTACTTTGCAGCGGAAGTACGCTCCAACTGAATCAAAGGGGCCTTTAACTGTCTGGTATACCGCGAATGGTTGTATGCATTCCACTTCAAAGCTCGGATCGATACCCACAGTATCAATCCTTGTCTGTTCACCTTCAATTTCCACTACATCCAACCCAGTCTCTTCTTTTACTTCTCTAATAAGCGCTTGTAAGAATGATTCGTACGGCTCGATTCTCCCGCCCGGAAGTTCGATCCGCTCAGGTCCGCCGGATTTACACCTAGCCAACTAGATAGGTTCTACACATATATTATGGCACAAACAAATGTATAAAAAAGGAAGACATCCGGATACCGGCTGTCTTCCTTTTATCTTTGTCGAGTAGTTGTTGATTTCTCTTTAGTTTACAGGCTGTGTTTTCTCTTTCGTTATCCTATTGTTTGGACGTTTTAGATCTAAGCCTACTCCAATACGCCCAATTAAATAGCTCCCCCACGAAAATTGGTTAAGAACAGCCACTGTACCCATTGAACCTCCAAGAGCGAAAATAAATAGAATCATTGCGCCAATCATGTTGTTGGGTAAATCTAAGAAATGATCAACAACAAAAAGCACTAGCGGATGGAGCAAATAGATGCCAAATGAATACTGGCTTATTCTCACAATAAAGGATGGCATTACTCTTATTCTAGCCGCAATAATTAGCAACATGAACACTGTGCTCAGTGTGAAAAAAATCATATCAAAGCGCTTAGAGGATATAACAGGAATAATATCACTCACTAAAAGATAAATCGCAGCTAAACCTGTGAGCGTGACTAATGCGTAAATATAATATTGATACCTTCGCAACCAATCTAGGCATCTCATATAATGGATACCCAAATAATAAGCGACTACAAAATAGAAAATCCAGCCAATAAAAGGCATCCTGTAGAACGTATCCCAAATATAGATCGCAGTTGGATGATCAGGCGGGCTGATTAAGTTAAAGAAAGCAAGATAGAGAATGTTCACCGCACCGGCTATAATCAGAATCCATTGTGGACGGAACCGATTAAACACATATCGGACGAAAAACATATGTAGAAGATAGAATTGAAAAATAATAGCGACGAAATAGGCTGATGTTTCTCCAAGAACGAAGCCTTTAAACAAATTAGCTACTAAAGCTGAGATATCCCCTTTCCCACCTGAAGCAAACGTGTTCTGAATCGAATAGATAATTACAAAACAGGTATACGGTATTGCGATATAACGTAGTCTTTTTCTCAAAAATCCATGTGGCGTATGAGTGGGGTATGCATTTGCTAATACGATCTCGGAAATGAGGATAAACGCAGGCGTGCCGAAAGATAATAGCAACCTTAACCCACCAAAGAACCAGCCAT
Organism: Paenibacillus sp. J22R3; assembly: GCF_056269305.1. Taxonomy (NCBI): domain Bacteria; kingdom Bacillati; phylum Bacillota; class Bacilli; order Caryophanales; family Paenibacillaceae; genus Paenibacillus; species Paenibacillus sp. J22R3. Next base: position 792,673 of record NZ_JBWDNS010000003.1, read on the forward strand.
CCGCGACGTCAACGCTGTGTAGAAAAACAATACTCAGACATGCGACAGTTCGTATCAAAAATACCTCTTTCAAGCTAACCTTCCCCACTAATTCGCCTCTTTTCCATATTTATTCCTGTTTACCGTATACGAAATGTATCAATAAATAAGAGTGATGTAAATAGAAAACTATGAATTGTCTTGTTAAAATTAAATAAATAAGTGACTCCGAATCGTGAACAGATAACTTCACGCCCAACAAAAGAGGCTGCCCATTAGGACAACCTCAGAAGTTATACACTTTGTTGATTCCTACCCGCTCCACATCTGCCTTATTGTTTCTCTTTATTATAGTGAATCTCAACATTCTCATTTTTTAAAATCATTTCATGATCCTTCAATTCGATTTCGTAGATTGAATTGTTTATTGAAATTTCGTTGTCTGACTTCCATTCATAGTTCATTGTGGCATCTGACTCTTTTACTATTTTAACCGTGCTGCCGTCCTTCATTTCATTTACATAGTTCCCTAAAGTGATTTGTCCTTCTTTAACTTCCAAGTGATTGAAGTGAGACAATTCTTCGTCACTACCCGCTCGTTGAGAAGCTTGATCGGATATCCAACTCCCTAGAATTTGTGATTTATGATCTGTCGAGCAGCTAGCTAACATCATTGATACAACAACTACAACGAGAAGAGTCCCTATATGTTTCATTTCCAGCTCCTGACGATAGTTCAATTCTTATTATTGCTCCTCAATAGCCCAGAAACGATTCCCGTAAGGATCGTTGAACATCATGACTTTATCGCCGACGCCGCCGATGGAGATCGCCCCGGCCGACACCCCGCTTTGGATTAAAGCTGCTCGCAGTCCTTCGATATTATTCGTTTCAAACTGAATCGAATAATGCGGATTCTGTTTAATGTTACCTGTGTACCACATGCTGCTCTCTTCATCTTCTGCGCCATAAAGTAGAATTTCTGACCCGGATGCCAGCTTAAGTTTAGCAATGCCCGATTTCCAAACCAGCTCAAATCCCAGCACGTTCACGTACCACTCGATCGCCTTCTCGTAGTCGTCGAAGTTGCCCGATTGTGTGACCGGAATGCCTAGTACAAGTCCTTTTACGCCCATTGTGATTGTTACCTCCATTTATTTGATTAGTTCCCGTTAACGAAGCATTGCCATTCAGCAAAGGCCATATAGTTTAGTTAAGGACGCCACTTGAATACGAAGGAGTGCACATGCTGTGAAAAAACACATTACTGCAAGCTTGTTGTGCGCACTGCTGCTGTTTACGTCCGCCTGCACCTCGGATTCCTCTACCAACAAGGATCAGCCGAGTTCGAACACAGCACCAAGCACAACGCCCAACACCAACAATGAGCCTACGACAAGTCCTTCTGACAACACAACCAATACGGATACTGTCAAACCTGATGATGAACCCTCATCCACGGGTACCAATGATCCGGCGACCAGTCCATCGGAAGATCCATCCACAACGCCTACCGATGATCCAGCAACGACGCCTGCACCGGATCCGGATCCAGACCCGACCCCGACCTTTCAATCGCCGTATGTCTTTGAATATCCCGATGCCGTACGAGGCATCTATGTTACGGGGTGGTCAGCAGGCGGCGCGCGCATGGAATCTCTGCTGAAGCTCGTAGATGACACCGATCTGAATGCTATGGTTATCGATATCAAAGACGACGATGGTTATATCACCTTTAAGCCTGAAGGCGAATTGAAGGCGAACGGGCAAGCCTATATGAGAGATCCGGATGCCATCGTCAAAACACTGCATGACCACAATATCTATCCGATCGCACGTATTGTAGCGTTCAAGGACACTGTCCTGGCTAAGAAACATCCAGAGCTGTCCTATGTGCTGGACGGCAAAGTATGGCGGAATGGGAACGGTGATGGTTTTATCAATCCATTCTTAAAATCAAACTGGCAATATAACGTGGATGTGGCTATTCTGGCTGCCAAGCTTGGATATCAGGAAATTCAATTCGACTACGTTCGATTTCCTGAAGGCTTCGAGAAGAAAGATAAGGTTCTTTCCTATTCTATGGGGGAGTACAAAGATAAGAAGCCAGCCAAATTCATTGAGGAAGAGAAAGCTTATGCAGAAGAGATGGCTGCTTATGAGGCGGGGCTTCCTCCCCTTCAGAGCGCTTATGACACGGCAACTACAACTTATAACGGTGATAAAACCGATGAGAACAAGAAGGCGCTGGATGCCGCCCACAAGGCGCTCAGCGACTATAAGAAAACATTGCCGAAATCGCCGGACTTCAGCGAGAAGGCACGTTTTACCCAGCTGCGCGTCGATGCCATTACGGACTTTGTTCATTTTGCGAAGGAGCAGTTAAAGCCATATCGGGTTAAAGTGTCGGTCGATATCTTCGGCTATTCCGCCACGCTGCCCGAAGCCCCCGGCATTGGGCAGAACTTTAGCCGCATATCGGAGAATGTCGACGTCATCTCCTCGATGATTTATCCGAGCCACTGGAGTGATGGGTATTTCGGCATTAAGCATCCGGATATTGAGCCGTACCGACTTGTCCAAGAGTATGCCAAACGCGAGAAGGAGAAGCTTAGCGCGCTCGAATCCCCTCCGATCTCACGGCCGTGGATACAAGACTTTACAGCCTCTTGGCTGGCAAAAGGAAGCTACGTCCATTACGGCAAAGAGCAGGTGGATGCGCAAATTCAAGCACTACACGACTCAGGCATTAATGAATACCTCCTGTGGAATGCCGGTAACAAATATACCGCTGGCGTTAACTATACCCCTTAGCTGGCAAAAGCCCCGTTCGAATTCGAGCGGGGTTATTCTTTAAACGACCCTCGGTTCGTTAGAGGTGCTTCGTGCAGTTGAAGAGAGTGCACTCCCATTCATCATTGTGATTAGCGATGATAGTCAAGGAGGTATTATCGATGTATGTAGATTCAAATCGCTGTGGCATTAGTCGCTGCAGTGATAGCCCGATCAACGCTCCGTGGCTAACGATTAATATCCTCTGATCCCGGTGCTTAGCTGCAACTTCTTCGATGAACGCTGCTCCCCGCTTCGCCACGTCATCGAACGCTTCGATGCCTAGATCTAGTGAGCTCCAATTGACGCCCCATTTTGCAACCCGTTCTTCTTCTGTGGTTCCCTCGATCTGACCGCAATTAATCTCTCTTATTCGTTCTTCCGTTAGTAAGCTGTCGATCCCCAACGAGCTGCGTACTGCCTCGGCGGTTTGCTTCGCTCTGGTTAGTGTGCTGGAGATGATGATGTCCCAGCTTTCGCCCGATAGCCTGTCGGCTATGGCCTTCGCTTGGATCATTCCGGTTTCGTTAAGAGGGATATCCGATATCCCCTGAGCCTTGCCAAGCTCGTTCCAATCCGTCACGCCATGCCTGATAAGCCCGATGGTTGTCATGTTTATCTCCTTCCTAGTCAATATGAAAAACCGCGATCTCTATTTTATCTATAAATTAAATTCAGATCTAATTCTCTCCGCGACTTCCTCTGGACTCAAGTTTGTGTTGTTGATTTTCATATAATTCTTGTGCTCAATCTCTCCGTCCAATGAGTTCAAACGATGCTGTTCCACTGCACTTCTCATTCTTTGCTCCGATTGTTCCACATTTCGTTTGGAAGGCTTGTGCTCCAGTCGATGGGGTGTCTTGTTACGCTCAATTCTCTCTTCCATATCAGCTTCAAGTTCAACCAAGTAAACTTCTCCGCCTTCTCGCTCAAAAGTTTCGCTGACCTTCTTCACATAATCCCAATCCGCTTGCTGATCGAAAGCCCATACATACGTGAAGATCAACCCATACGCGTCACTCTTGGCAACGGTTTCGAATATCTTCTGACGAAATAGATTCGTTAGCTCCCACATCTCGGGCGTAAATCCCAGTAACGGAACGAGTAATTCAATGGTCATGTGGTTATGAAATAGCTTTAACTCCGTGATCTTCTCTAACTCTTGTCCAACGGTCATTTTGCCAACTGCCATCGGCCCGAATACTAGAACCAGCTTCATGTTGTTTCACTCCTGCCTAAGTTGTTATTCACGTCGCTTCCTCCTCGTTCAACCAACCTTCAATCTCAGCTTGTTGCTCCGCATATCGCCTTAAGGAGTTAATCGTTCCGATCACTTGCTCCGTCCCCATCTGCTGCTCTTGTTCATCCGTGCACTCCAGCCATAGGGACCGTTTGAAGCTATATTCCAGCCAACCCAACATCCCTGCAAAACCGTTGTCTAGCACGACTTTCCAATTCGCCTCAAACGTTTCGCCCGTCTTCTTATAACCGCTTAAGAATGCCTGAAATCTACTGCGGTCTAGATGACCAGCTTCATCCGCTGACCAATAAATAGCAGTCTCAATTAAATTCTGCATGGGATTTATTGCTCCTGAGGCTTCCCAATCAATAAGAATAGGTGAGTCTTGGTTCCACAACACATTCTTGGAATCTAGATCCGCGTGACTGATCACTATGTTGGATGCCAGCAACTGCGCCGCATGGTTCGCCTTGGCGTTCCAGTCGTAGAGCTGATCCACGACACCCTTAGCCAAGCTTACCCACACCGACTGATTGCTTTCACCTAACTCTATATAGGAATTCCAATCCGTCGCATGCACACCGCCGATGCTCCCATTCGCCTTGATACCTAACGAGGAGAAGTCCATCTTATGGAGAACGCCGAGAGTCTCACCTATCCGTTCAGCGTGAGCACTCGTTATTTCAGGCGGCTTCAGACTTCGTCCCTCTACCCAATCGAATACGAGAAAATAGTGGTCATCTACTTGCTGCACGGAACTGCCGTTAAATCGCTTGGCCGGTAAAGCAGGTACGTTATTGGCTGCGATCGCAGCAATCATTTCGGAATGAATCATATTGGACATCGCGGTAGGTCGGAGCATGATTTGCGGGTTTAGTGCTTTAATGGCATATTTCCCTGTGGTTGTTTCCATTGCATACATGCGATGTAACAGCCCGCCTACCACAGGTACTGGCTGACTGACCAACTCTCCTAGCTGCAAAAGCGTGCACAGTTTCTCGAGTATCATGTTCATCTATGCTCACCTTGCTTGTACCAACTAGGTACGACGCTTTCGAAATGGGTATGATCGTCCAGCAGGATACGAATACGGTCCATCATCGAATCGAGATGCTCCGGAACGACCTTAAGCGTCCACGTAATCGTGCCAAATATCGTCATTGCCGTATACAGCGCATATAGCTGCCAGAAATGCTCCGGAACTTTCCCGTCGAAATACCCATCGATTTGCCCAATGGAGAACGGAATGCTGACCTCACGGCTAAAGTAAGCGATTTTCAAAAAGTCATGATACGGGTCTCCCCAGTCATACCGATTGAAATCGATCGCCGCGACATACGCTCCATTATGGACGAGCAGATTGGCAGGATGAAAGTCGTCGTGCTGGAACCTGTTCGGACGCCCTTCCAGCAGCGGTAAATGCTTCTCGACAAAGGCAACAATAGCCTCTTCCTCAGGAACCTTAACCCCACAGCGGAAGTATTCATCCATATGACGTTTATGCTTCGCAGCCCTGTGCGTGGACCACGTTTCCGTATCTTCCGGCGCTTGCACCTCGTGCATCATAAGAAGTTCTCGCCCGGCTTCGACGCCTACTTTATACTGTTGATCGACCGTCATCCGTGGCAGCTCTTCAAGAGCATCCAAACCCTCGACATATCGCAAAACCATATAACATCGATCAAGCGTTTCGATCGTACCGAATGCAATGGGTTCAGAAGTACGCACGCCGAGACCATGTATAAGACCGACTGCCTCAAACTCGCGGCGTTTGGATTCGGACTGTTTGAAAGTCGCAGTACGCAGAACATAAGCCGGACTGTCGCCGTCTTCGTAAACGAGATATTTGCCATCATAGGAGAAGCCTTTATGAATCTGTGAAACAGCTGTCGCTTTCTGCAATTGCGGAATATGCTCTAAAACTTCATTTACATGCATCGGGGTACTCCTCTCTCGTATAACTTGCCCATAAGGTGAAGAGAGGCAGCTGATCAAAGTGATCGCTGCCTCCTATTCAACCAGTTCCAAAACCTTCCAGCTTATAATTACTAGATTATCTTACAGCCGTTCCCATGTAAACAATTAGTTTCTGGTCTTCCTCATAGAGTTGTTCCTATCAAAATACTCGTCTTGCCGTGACGAATCGAGTTTTCCATTGCCCAGTAAACTCCTCGATATGGACGCCAAGCTTGTCCGAATAAGTGTGAAGGATTTTGCCATCCCCGGCATAGATGCCTACGTGTCCGATATCGAGACCGCGTGCGCTGAAGAACATCAGGTCCCCTTGTCGCAAGTCATCTACTTTAACTTCCTTCCCTTCCTTCGCTTGGTCGTAGGAGAGACGAGGCAGATCGACCGAAAGCACCTGATTAAACACATGCTTGACGAAAGAAGAGCAATCGAAGGTTTTCGTTTGGTTCGGATCTGCGCCGAATTCATAATGCGTGCCGAAGTAGGTTGAGCCAAATGCGATGATTTGAGCGGCTTGCATCATGGTCAGGCTCGGGCTCGAGTAGTTCGTGTACTTAGGTTTAGCCGAAATAAATCCGATCGTCTTGTCTACGGTCTGTACCTCGAGCCAGTTGGCATCGATTTCGCGAATGACATGAATCCGCTGGCCCTTCGGAAGCATTCGGATCACAGACGCCTCATCGGTTGAATTCGGCAGCGACCTAAGATTTGCACCGTATGTAATCTCTGTTTCAAACGTATTCGCAGACGAGATCGTGATGGTTTGAGAATAGGCATGCCACTGGACGACATTGCCCAGCAGCTCGCTAATGAACCGCAGCGGAACCATCGAAGAGCCGTTGATGACTTTACCGGGCACGGGAAGCGCCAGCTTGTCGTTATTCTTATAAGCAAACATATTGCCCATTTGGTAGGTTATAAGGTTGCTTTCTTTAGTAGCCGTCACCGTATGCCTGGGCTCGTCCCAGCTAACTTTAGCACCTTGTGCTTCGAATATCGGACGTAACGGAACGTAGCTGACTCCGTTCTCAATCACCGGCTGAACCGGCAATACAAGAGGTTTCCCATCGAGCAACAAGGCTGGCGATTGTTCATTCGCCGCCGCAAACACGCTATTAGTATGAATCACTGTCAGGAGTACAAGAAGAGACATGATCGTCACGCGTTTAATGGGTTTATTTCCCAAATTAATGACACCCTTTCCTTATGATGTAACTATTAGACGCAAGTAGAGGGTGAATTGTTCTGATCCGGATTATGAACATATCTTAATAATTAAATTGCCGATTCCTTCTGCAGGTTCGATAACTCCGCAAAATACTCCAGAACCACCTCACGGAACTCCTGAGCAGCCCGTGAAATGTACCGACCTTTGTTCCACAGCAAAGCGATCTCCAGTACCAATTCATGATCCTCGATTTGGAGATAATGGATATTTTGCCGTGAATGTCTGGCTGTACTTGGTATGAAGGCTATGCCAATTTCGGCCTCTACAAGATCACTTAGCCTTGCAGGTTCATCACCCTCATACACATACTTAGGCAGAAATCCGGCCAATTTACATAAAGAGTCCACGAAATTGCGAACACCATAGTCTTTCTTGACACCAACGAACCACTCATCTCTAATCTCTGTCAGAGATATGCTGCTCCGATTGGCCAGACGATGACCTTTAGGAACTGCTAATAGAATGGGGGCAATGTATACAGTCTGACTCGCTAAGTCGTTATTCTCTTGTATAGGGGGCAAAGTTATACCAAAATCGACCTCTCCTCGATGAAGAAGCGTAACCATTTCTGCGCGCTAACCATCTGCACAAATCTCCTGTTTCCCCTGTTCCAATTCAAATAAAGCCCGCTCCGCTCGAAGAAGGAATTTGCTTCCGAATTCATTTAACTTAAGCTTTCGCCCCGTTCGATCGAACAGAGGAGCGCCCAGATCTTCCTCGAGACGTTGAATCGTCTTGCTTAGCGAAGATTGCGTAACATGTAGACTGCGTGCCGCTTCCGTCACATGCTCCTGCCTGGCAACTTCGAGAAAATAGTGCAATTGAAGAAGTTCCATTCTATTCTGATCCCCCGATCATTCCTTTAAGCCAATGAAATCATACCATATGTGCCCGGAATCTTACTCTTCTGCGACGCACAAAAACGCCTCATCCTGCTGACGAGCCAGGCTGAGGCGCTGTAAGATATCTATTATTGCTCAACGGTTATCTCATATTTCTCGGCAATCTTCTTCAAATATTGCTCGACATAATCATAATCTCCAACCTTGTCGCTGGCTATGACGACCGTGCTCTCCATGCCTCTGACATGCAGCTTGATCACTTTCACCTCAACGGTTCTGAGCAGCTTTCTTACCGACTCTCTCGCCAATTCTAACCGCTCAAGCTTGCTGTACTCGATCCTCTTAGGTGCGCTATCCTTCTCCAGCTTCAGCACCATTTCCCCCGCGTCCAAGTTGACATCCACTGCTTTCAGCAATTCGATCAACCTCCTGGTTTGAAACAGAACTGGTAAACCCGTCTTATTTGCCATTGTATTCAACCTTCTCTGCATATATGCCTCTATTTGATTCCTACATCATGTAGGGTATATTATGGATACAAATTCAATATGCGGTAACTGAGGTGCAACAATATGGAGTTCATTCTTTATCTATTTCTCATCTTATTACTCACGAAGATCTTCGGACATCTCTCCACGCTGCTAGGGCAGCCTTCCGTACTTGGTAAACTAATCGTAGGCATCCTTGTTGGTCCGGCAGTCCTTGGGTGGATCGAGAATAATGAATTCATTCATTACACAGCGGAAATTGGCGTTATCTTACTCATGTTTATTGCAGGCCTGGAAACCGATCTTGAACAGCTCAAACAAACGTGGCGGTCTGCTTTTGCCGTGGCTGTCGGAGGAATCATTCTACCTTTTCTGGGTGGTTATGCCGTAGCGGAAGCCTTCGGCCTCGATCCTAACTATGCTCTCTTTATGGGGGCCGTATTTAGCGCAACATCGGTAAGTATTTCGGTGCAGGTACTGAAGGATTTGAACAAGCTTAACTCTCGAGAAGGTACAACGATCCTCGGGGCAGCAGTCATCGATGACGTCATTGTTATCATTCTACTGGCAGTTATGATGAGTTTCCTAGGAAGCGGAAACGATATCTCGATCGGGATGCTAATTAGCAAAAAGTTGCTTTTCTTCATCGTGACGCTCTTCGTCGGATGGCTGATTGTGCCAAGGTTCATGAAGCTATTCGCGCGTATCTCGGTTACGGAGCCGGTTATCACCATGGCGCTTGTTGTTTGTTTCGGTTTTGCTTATTTTGCAGAACAGATGGGGATGGCTGCTATTATCGGTTCTTTTGCCGCTGGCATCGCAATTTCCCAAACCTCGTTCAAGCATACCGTGGAATCCAAAATCGAACCCATCGCGTACTCCATATTTGTGCCTGTTTTCTTCGTCAGTATCGGATTGAACGTGTCCTTCGCTGGGGTAGGGAATCAGATTGGCTTTATGGTGGCTTTAACCCTAGTTGCTGTTCTAACGAAACTGCTAGGCGGAGCACTCGGAGCAAGAATAACGGGAATGAATTCCCGCTCGTCCTTAGCCATTGGGTCAGGTATGATCTCCCGAGGAGAAGTTGCGTTGATCATCGCAGCCACTGGTTTACAAGCTTCATTACTTCCGGCGGAGTACTTCACCTCTGTTGTCATTACCATTATCTTAACAACCTTGATCGCACCGCCATTGTTAAAATATTTCTTCAATAGAACCGCAGCACAAGGAGGGGCTCACGATGCTATCAACTGATATTCTCATCGGGATTGACGGCGGCGGGACGAACACGCGAGTGTTAGTTTGTGATCTTAAGGGACACGTTCTTGCTTATTGCGAGAAAGGGGCTGCTTCCCTCCATAAAGATATATTAGCTGTACAGAATGTACATAACGCTATTACAGAAGCGCTGGCGCTTGCTAATAAAGAGAGGCATCAGGTGGCAGGAACTGCCGCAGGGATCGCAGGATATGATGCAGCATCCGATCTCGAATGGGTGATTCCTTTAACCGATATCCCCGGCTTAACTGGTCCACATTGGCATGTAAATGATGCCGTGGTAGCTCACTATGGGGCCTTATTAGCTAAGCCCGGGATTGTTGTAATCGCAGGTACCGGCTCTATTATCGTAGCTATTACCGAAGAAGGCCGGTTTATAAGAAATTACGATTTCCATCACTACGCAGCAAGCGCTGCTCGATTTATTGCATACGACGCCGCCTATGAGATGCTTGCAGGACATACCGATCAATCGGACGAAGAACTCATGAAGTCCATGCTGCAGCACTGGCATGTACAATCGGCAGCTGAATTCTCCATGCTGGCACGAGGTGGATTTATGGAAGATCGTCAAGAGCGCGACAAGAAATTCGGACAGTTTGCACCGACGATAACCCGAGCAGCTGAGCAAGGAAGTTCTCTCGCGATCAGAGTTTGTGACCGAGCGATTAACCAAATTAAAGTTGGCATTGAGCTTCTGGCTGCTTCTTTTTCAAGCGATACGGTTGAGGTTACGTTGATAGGAAGCGTTGTGAACAGTCCTTATTTCTCTCATACGTTAAGCGGCATGCTCTTAAACGGATCAAACAGAAGGTACCACCTTGTAGAACCCACACTTCCTCCTGTTGCCGGAGCTGTTCTATACGCAATGAATCAGCTGCAGATTCCCATTACACCCGAAATCATTCACAACTTACAAAAGAATCCCTCTTAAATAATGAACCCCCGCTCATTCATTGAGCGGGGGTTCATTATGCAGCAAGTAGCTACTTCACCATATGCACCGGATAGTAAGCCGGGATTGGTTTCGTATAGTTCTCTCTTGCGAATTTGATTTGGTTAGGTGTCCATTGCGAGTAGAACAGGCGGGTGTCATGATCATCGCTGAGCGCGAGCACCTCAGGAACCGTCGCCCAGTTGGTCAGCGGGTAGCTCGATGCCCGGGAGTGGTAGTTATGCATCGTCCGCCGGCCGTGCGTACAATCCGCTCTTCCGCCCTTGCGCGTATGATAGGTCGTTATATTGTACAACACGGCGGTACCCGCTTGCCCCCGTATCGGGATCTCCCGGTAAGCTTCCCCTTGCTTCTTCTTCGCTTCATCAAGAGACCCATACATATGGCTATTCGGTACTAAGCAGAACGCTGGGCAGCACTCGTGAACGTCAGATAAGTAATAGATAACACAAGTGTACGTGCTGATATAGGGATTCTCCGGATCGTAAATCTTCCCGCCTATCGTTCCGTAATAGCTGATATCACGGTGGAAATTCATCTCGCTGGCGCTCGCTCGGTCTGCGGAAACATCCCGAAAATCAAATTGAGCAAAACGAGCTTCCCCGAGCAGCACCTCCTGAATAAGTGGAAAGATCCTTGGATGACGAATGAATGGATCCATCTCAAGCGGATGCTTCTCGAGGAAGCTGCCAGTACCGACTGCGCCTTCAATCGGTTGATGCCAATGCTCCGGAGACTCTTTCAAGGAGGCCTCTACCAATCCGTTCAAGTAGTCCAGTTCCTCCTGCGACAACGCATTCGGTATGACGGCGAAACCATTTTCCTTGTAGTGCGCCAGAATCTCTTCTTTCGTCGTTTGGACAGCGTTCGTACCCATAAACCATCAGCCTCTCTTTCATAGCCTTGTAAGATGAATATTATGGCGATACCCACTCGTAGAGAATATCCGGTAAATTTTCTTCATTTTCATGGCCCCTGGCAATAACTTTAAATCCATGCTTTTCATAAAATCGTTGCGCGTTCACATTCACTTCAAACGTGTATAGGTTTAATTTGCCGCTCGATTGCGCTTTGGCTCTATTTAATAAGGTCTGTCCAATTCCGATCCCCTGATGATCGACATGAATATAGAGCTGACTTACTTCACTCTCATTGTAAGCAATGATGCCAGCTACTTTCTCATCTATAAGCGCTAAGTCAATATGAAACCGCTCCGGCAACATATTGTTCAGAAAGTAAATGTGATCGTCCACACTGTGGAGTTCCTTCTGCCCAATCGCCTTCTCCTTACTCGCACGCCACATTTCTATCGTTTGCTCGGCGTACTTGGAGTTGTACGGAGTAATGCTAATAGGATGTTGCATCATGGATCCCTCCTTCATCGAACAATTCAACATTCATGATATGGGTCATGCATGTTAGATATAACTCAAGACTTGTTCGGCATTTCTCTTCATATCCTCTGTACGTTCCTTAAAAGCGCAGTAGGCGATATGGTCAAGCCCAATGTGAATGAGGTAGCAAAGTAGGCGTTCCTTCATCTGTGTTGGCTGGCCCCCGCGCTGCTCCCAGTGGTGGTCCAGCATGGCTTGCAAGTCGATCCCGTGCCACTGCGGATACCAAGACCACCAATAAAGAAACCAAGCATGGTCGTAGAGCGGATCACCAAAGAACGCGTTTCCCCAATCGAAAACCCCGGTTAGTTTCCCATTGTTCACCAACACGTTTCGGTTCAATAGATCATTATGGACGATTCCTCGGATCTCCGGGAGCTGCGAGGCGAGTTTACGAAGCTTTACTACGCCTGCATCGAAGATACTTGCCTCGCGTGGCGAAGCGTCTAACCGTTCGCGCCAGCCAGCAAGCCTCTCCCTTGGCTCGGCTACCGATAATAGCTCAGCTCCCCAGCTCGGACCCGTTCCTTCCGGACGCCAAAGTCCAACTTCTTGTGTGCTAGTAAGATCCTGCTTCTGTAGCTCGTAGAGTGCATCGAACAATTGCGGAAGGACAACCCTCATTTCCGATTCGTCAAGCTCATCGAGATGCTTCTCGCCTCGAACCCGTTCAGATACGGCGAAGAATCCGTTCTCCGTCTTACCCACCTCTATCACCTTCGGAATCGGCAGCGCAGCCGTGGAAAACGCCCCCATGACGCGATCCTTCTCAAAGTCCTCCACATAGTCGCCGAAACGAATAATCATTTCATGTCCATCGAGCGTAAAGGAATAGGCTTTCGACCAGTCACCGGATGCCAGAGGCGCGAGATGCTCAGCACGGCTGCCGAAGTGATCCTTCACAAAACGGTTCGCTTTTTGATTGAAATCATCCATTAGTGATCCCTCCAGATATAAAACTATTCGCATTATGGATAAATTATCCTGCTAATTCGCACGACGAAAATTACCAGTTTAACGCAGCAAAAAAGAGCTTATCTCTGTGCCCTAATCCACTGACTATCTTGATTATCTCTCCATGCAATGGCAAAGTGAAGGCTGCGCGAGAAAGTCTCGGGCAGCCGCTTTGTTGTCTATACATCATGAATAACATTTTAACGGTTGCCAGCGTGGCTATTTCATACAAATAAGCCTTTTTGAAAATCTAACGGTTGCCACAGTCGTTATTTGCAACAAATGGATCGATTCCAAGGGGAAAATGATTAAATAAGCTCGCTGGCAACCGTTAGACTATAAAAAGGGCTAATTTATGGCAAATAACCACTGTCACAACCGTTAGCGTTAGAATGCGAAGACAAAATATGCACTCATTACGGAGGTACATAGAACTACCGTACCGGAAGCTAAAAAACGACGTTGTATAAACACGGGTTTCTCGACAGAAAAAGCCTAGGACATGGTCCTAGGCTTACAGATAACCGTCAACCCCTGCGCCGGTTGAGGTGAATGAACGTGACCGCCAGCGCCAGCACGAGCACTGCCCCTTTGATGATGTCCGTAGTGTAATACTCCACGTTCATCATCGTCATGCCGTTGACGAGTACGCCGATCAGGATCGCGCCGAAAAACGTGCCGATGACGTTCGGACGTCCCGCACCGAAGACGGAGTAGCCGACAAATACGGCGGCGACCGCTTCCATGAGCATCGGCGCTCCGGCATCGACTTGACCGTTGCCAACCCGGGCGGTGAACAGGATGCCGCCGATCGCCGCCAGCACGCCGGACGCGACATACGCGAGTGTACGAACGCGTTTGACGCGCAAGCCGGATAAGCGGGCTGCTTCCTCGTTTCCGCCCATCATGATCATCTGCCTGCCGAGGCGCGTGTACTTGAAGAACAGATGCGCCGCGACGACTGCAATCACCATGAGAATGACGGGGAACGGCACGCCAAGCAATTTGCCTTGACCAATCCAGAGAAATTGCTTCGTGATCTCGCCGGGCGCCTTGCTTCCGTCCTGCATCTGCATGTTGCTGTAGATGGAGTAGCCCTTGGTGTACGTCTTATGCACGCCACTAACGATATACATGACCGCCAGCGTGGCCAGCAGATCCGGAATGCGAACCTTTACGATTAGAAAAGCATTGATCAGTCCGATTAGAGCTCCGAACACGATCGGTACGATAATGACGACGGCGAGCGGCATTTGGTACCAAACCATCATCGTCGCCGACAATACGGTTGCCAGTGACACGGTAGACCCGACGGACAAATCGAAGCCGTCGACGGTGAGCGAGATCGTCACCCCGATGGCGACGAACGTCACGATGGAGATGGAGCGCAGGATATCCGCGATATTGTTGTACGTTAGAAAATATTCGTTATAGAGCGAGAAGAACAGCAAGACGATTCCGATGAAAATAATCGCTCCATACTTAAACGAGAATTGCAGCAGCCGATTGTTCATAACATTTCCTCCTTACCCGCACTCGCAAAATAAAGCAAATCTTCCTGCGACGCTTCACCCCGCCGGAACGAGTGGACGATCTTCCCGTCGCACAGGACGAGAATTCGATCGGCCAGACCCAGCGCTTCCGCAAATTCACAGGTTAAATACAAGATGCCTTTTCCTTGTTGCGCTAACTCCCCGATGATCCGGAAAATATCTCGCTTCGCGCCGATGTCGACGCCCTTGGTCGGCTCGTCGAACACAAAAACACGCGCGTCCGTGCTCGTCCATTTGCCGATTGCTACCTTCTGCTGGTTGCCGCCGCTGAGGAACGCCGTCGCGATATCGGGATGCGACGCCTTGATGCCGAGCCGCCCGATCACATCCGACCCGTGGCGTTTCTCCTTGGCGCCGGAGATAAAGCCGAACTTGCTGAGCGAGCGCAGAATCGGCAGGCTCAAATTGTGCAGCACGGATTCGCGCACGAGAATACCTTCCTTGCGCCGTTCCTCGGGCACAAGCACGATACCCGCTTCCACGGCATCTGCCGGCGAACGCGGCACGACCTCCTTGCCGGCAAGCGCGATGCTGCCGCCCTCTGCGACGTCCACGCCGAACAGAAGTCGTGACAGTTCCGTCTTGCCGGCGCCGACAAGACCGACGACCGCGACGATCTCGCCGCTGTGTACGGTCAGATCCACGCCACGCACGCGACGTCCCGCTGCCAACCCGCGAGTCTCCAGGATCGGCTCTCCAATAACTGCCGGCAGTTTCGGATACTCCTCCTCGAAGCTCTTGCCGAGCATCGCGCGGATGACATCAACGATGTTTGTAGCGTCGGCCGATACGTTCATGACGACGCCTCCGTCCCTCATGACCGTGATCCGGTCGCTAACCCGGAACACTTCCGGCAAGCGATGCGAGATGAATACGATGCCGATGCCGGCCGCCTTCAAGCCGTCCATCAGACCGAATAACCGGTCTGCTTCCTCTATACTCAGCGGTGCCGTCGGCTCGTCGAGAATGACGAACTTCGCATCTTGCGCGAACAGCCGCGCGATAAGCACGAGCTGCTTCTCCGCCAGCGTCAACTCCGACACGCTGCTGTTAATATTGATGCCAAGCCCGAGCTTATCCAGCACCTGCGCGGCATCCTGCTTCAGTTTGCTCCAAGAGATCCAGGCGCTGCCTTTTGAAGCGGCCAAGCGGTCGAGCATAATATTCTCCGCGACGCTCAGATGCTGCACAAGCGACGTATCCACCTCCTGATACACGCAGTGGATGCCGTTCTTCTTTGCGTCCGCCGGCGAGCGGATGATTAGCGTCTGGCCGTCGATCTCGACCGTGCCATTGTCGCCCGCGTATGCGCCGGATAAAATCTTCATCAACGTGCTCTTGCCAGCGCCGTTCGCGCCGAGAAGTGCGTGAACCTCGCCGCTTCGCAGCTCGAAATCGACGCTCTTCAGCGCCGCGACGCCTGCGAAAGACTTACCGATGCCATTCATGCGCAGCACGCTCGCCGTGCGTGATGCTTGTCCAGCTACCATGATCGCTCAACTCCTCTCAGAAGCTCTTCCGGATAGAAGAAAACGGCGCGGAAGCTCCGCGCCGTTTCCTGCTGATTCTTCATCATTGCGTATCGCTATGTCGCTTATTACCAGCGCTTATTTCGCGCTTACCGCTTGCTCCAGCTCTTTCAAATAATCCGTGTTGCCTTGCTCGCTCTTGCCCCAGCCTTCGACGTATTCGCCAAGATCGGCTGTCGTTACTTTCTTGTCCGTCGGCAGCGAGTCGCGGCTGACGAATACCGGTTCAATCTGCACCGTCGCGTCCGTCTTGTCGCCATTCAGCTTCTGGTACAGGTAGCGCACTTGCACTTGGCCGATGGAGGACGGATCAGCGCCTGCCGATGCCACCCAAGGGCTGGTCGGATCTTGAATGAGCGCGAGATCCTCGTCGCTAAGATCGATACCATAAACTTTGATTTCCGTGCGTCCAGCTTGCTTGATCGCGTTCGTAACGCCTTTCGCGAATTCATCCCAAGCGGCCCAGACCGCCGTAATGCTGCCTTTCTCCGGGTACTTTTTCAGAATCGCTTCCATACGCGTTTGCGCGTCAAGCTGCGCTTTACTTGCATCGCCGAATTGCGCAATTTCCTTGATATCCGGATTCGCCTTCAGGAATTCAGCGTATTTGATTTGACGCGATTCCATCGGCGGGAAGCCGGCCACCCATACTTTGACGATGTTGCCTTTGCCGCCAGCGTCTTTAGCCAGCGCCGCAAGCGACTTGTCTGCCAACAATTGGTCGTTCTGAGCCAGGCTCGTTACGCCGTCCACGGTCAGTCCGGAGTCGAAAGCGACGACCGGGATGCCAGCGGCGACTGCTTTGTTCACGCCGTTCGTCAGCGCGTCAGCATTGCCGTGGTCGAGCAGGATACCGTCGAATTTCTGGTTGATCGCCGTATCTAGATTAGAGACCATTTTATTCAAGTCGTTGTCGGATGCCATAACGGTTACTTTGCCGCCGAACTTCTCGACTTGCTTCGTTACGCCGTCGACATATTGGGCCGAGAACGTGCCTTGATTGAATTGCATGACAAGCGCGATCTTCTTGCCCGCAAGTGCATTCTGCGCCGTATCGCCGGAGGATGCCGAATTATTCCCATTCTTATCTTTGTTGCCGCAAGCGGACAGCACGAGTGTCAATGCGAGGATGAGTGCGAGCGTGAGGCCCGCGTGTTTCCGGATGTTCATGATATTGTTGCCTCCCTATTTCTTGTTCTCTTAAATTAGAATGTTTTTACTATAAGAGCAAATTCCGAGTATGTCAATCGGAAAAATAAATTTAACACATTAAGCGCCTTCCGCTCAAAAAAAACGACGCTTTATGCGACGTTTTTGTGACAAGACCCTAAACTCCCTTAAGCCCTATACCTAATAACAGTCCCCGCTATCAAGTCGTATATCGTTTGTTTCTTTTTACTAAATAAAGGACTGATCAAGTAGATAAGCACGAGACCGTAAACGGTCCCTAATAAAGAGTAAATGAATGAGTCGGGGTAATCAGTAGGAATGACCATATGCCAAATGGTAAAATGGGCCAGCTCCCACGGGGCGAATTTAAGGGCGGAACGCAGCAGTGAGACTCTAAAACGGATTGGCTTACCATTCAGACCAGTCACTTGAATTCCCATTTTCCGTTTTCCCCATGTTGCATGCGCTGCCGATCCCTCACAAAGTGCAAAATAAAGATAGACAGGCAGCGTAATAAATAGAAATCCACTGAGCTCCGCCAACAATGGCGATGTCGTAAACAATGGAGTCAGCCAAGGACGAATCATGAAAGATACCCCGATTAACAAAACGATATAGCCCGAAATAATCACATAATCCCATAAGAAAGCGATTAGTCGTTTACCTAAAGATACGCGATGTAAATCTCCATGCCGATGCATAACCCTACTCCTTTTGATCAACTAAGGAACGTAACCTTATTTGATTATTCAGGATTGGATTCCATTATCCTGCAAAAGTTAACCCCCATCTTGACTACAAGTTGGGGGCTGTGTGCTGCATCTATTCCTCTATGAGGCGTCCATTATCATGCCATTGACCGTACATCTTGTTCTCTTTCGTGTTGGCAATGAATTTTTCGAGTCGGCTCTGGAATAATTCCGGCTGATCTTTGTAGCTTTGGATCGTGTCGATCCTGATTCTCGTGTAGAGCTCTGGGAAAGCCATGAAGTTCTCGTAAACTTGCTGATCTTCTTTAAGCTTTTGCTCTATAGCCCCATCGATTCGAAAAGAATCCGGGCTCATATCAGGAAGCACTTTTCTTCCTCCGTCATGCATGAACCCCAAGCGTTCGAGCCGCCGGACGCGTTCTTTGTTCAATTCCGTCCATGAGCTTTTCTTACTTCGAGGAGATAATCTCTGCGCCAGCTCGGTTTCAGAAATTTTCTTCTTCACGCCATCGATCCATCCAAAACATAACGATTCCTCGACCGCGTCCAAATATAACACTGCATCGGGGGATGGCGTCATGCTTACCACGACCCAGCACGCTTTCTCAGTCGTACTGTGCTCCAGTAACCATGCCCGCAAATCTTCTCTTGATTTTGCTGCAAGTAAGTTTATCATTTCCATAAATGTTTAATTTCTCCTGTTTAAACTTACATTAAGTATTTAACGACAGCATAGGAGATCAGATTCCGATCCCGGTAAGTTGAGGTGATGATGTCTTCGTGTTTACTCATAATCCCGTTTTGCAACATGACTGGTTTAAATCCTCGTTCACTGGCACCGTTATAGGTAAACAACACGCATTGCTCTGCCGCAAATCCGGCAAGGATGACTAATTCCACTTCATGCTTCAGCAGTACTTGCTCCAAGTCTGTTTGCCAGAAAGCATTCGAGCTTTCTTTGCTTACGATGATGTCTGTGTCCTGAACTTGAATCTCCGGGATCGAATTGAAGGAATCTCTGTTTGAGTCCGAAATACCTTCAATGTCGTGAATGTGAATAACGGGGTGATGATTGGAACGAAGCACATCTGATACATAGTTTATATACTCACTGGCTCTTTCTATCATCTGCTTGTCTATTTCCTGTAGATGGATTGTTTGCATATCAATAATTAGGAATCCAATTTTCATCGATTATACGCCTCCATTTGAATGAATCCTGATACCTTTCCAATTATACCAAATGATCTTGACCCATATAAAGGGAACCAAACAAGGCAGCTGAATTAATAGGAGAGTAACAAAAATTAACTTGATTAACTTTAAGTCCTATTATAGTATCGTTGTGGGTCATACAAAAATTAACAATTAATAAAGGGGATTTTAATCAATGGAAGCGAATGCAAATCCGAATTACTACCAGTCTGTTGCTCCACAGCCGAGTGCACCTATTATCTCCGTAAAAGACTGGATGCTCACAACTCTCCTGCTTGCGATTCCAATTGTAAATATCATTATGCTTCTCGTCTGGGCATTTGGCGGCGGTGCGAATCCGAATAAAGCGAACTATGCCAAGGCAGGCTTGATCTGGGCATGTATCGGAATCGCGTTCTATGTAGTCGTGTTTGTTATCATCCTAGGCGTTTTCACTTCAAATTTCTCATAGTCATTCCATGTAAAACAAACAAGGCAGCTGATCCAAGTGATCGGCTGCCTTGTTTGTTTTAAGCGGAAATTAATCATGTCTCAAGTGCTGTAACGTTTGAATGAATATTTGCTCCACATGATCATCATCTAAGGAGTAAAATACGGTTTTCCCCGCTTTACGCCTCTTTACGATACGAAGGTTTCTTAGAAATCGAAGCTGATGCGAAATCGCGGATTGCCCCATATCGAGTACTTGTGTCAAATCATGTACGCATAACTCGCTCTGAGATAGCGCATGAATAATCTTCACCCTAGTGGGATCCCCTAGTGTCTTGAATAAATCGGCCATCGCACTGGCTGAGGACTCATCAACTAAATGTTCTTTCACGACTCTAAAATCAATCTGAGTCCCGCTGCATGAATCGTCGCAGGTTTCTAGCGTAAGTTTATCGTCCAAATCGTTCCACCAGCCATCGAATATGATGTCCTTTATTATAACATAGCCGGTGGCCGATTGTTGCAGCACGCCGGATGGAGGAATTACATTTGACAGAAAAATAATTCCAACATATCATATGAATACATACTCATATATTAGCAAAAAGAGGTGCACTTATGAAAGAATCCCGCTCCAATGGACTCTCGTGTGATCATTGCGCACCAGGTCATAACCACGCTCACGAGGGTAGTCATAATCATACCCGTGATCACACTCATAGTCATGGTCATAGTCATAATCATGATCATTCTCATGAACACGGGAATTCCAAAATGGTTAAAATGTTGATCGTCTCCGCGATCTTCTATGGTGTCGCTTATATCTCCGGCGATCAGTTAAACAGCGGTATCCAGATCGGCATGTATTTGGCAGCCATTGCTCTGAGCGGCTATTCGACCTTTCTACGCGGGCTAAAGAATCTATTGGCATTGCGATTTAACATCGACACCTTAATGACAATCGCATTGGCAGGCGCCGTTGCAATCGGCGAGTGGAAGGAAGCTACGCTCGTGGCCATTCTATTCGGCTTGAACGAACTGCTCGAAGGACTTGGAATGGAGAAAGCCCGTCGCTCTATGGAGACGCTCCTTCAAGTAGCTCCTAAAGAAGCGGTGAAACTTGAGAATGGCCACGAAGTCGTCGTCCCTATCACTTCTTTGACAGTCGGTGACCTGGTCATCGTGAAACCCGGAGAAAAGATCCCATCCGATGGAGTCGTAGTCGGCGGTAAAAGCTCGGTTAACGAAGCTGCAATTACCGGAGAGGCATTACCGATCGAGAAAGACAATGGAGAGCTTGTTTTTGGTGGGAGCATCAACAATGAAGGTGTCCTACACATCCGGATCGAGAAGGCTTACAGGGATTCTTCACTGGCGAAGATTCTGCATTTGGTTGAAGAAGCCCAAGAAACGAAAACACCGACTGAGCTGTTTATTAATAAATTCGCTAGGTACTATACACCAATCATTATGCTGATCTCAGTGCTCGTCATCTTGATTCCTCCCCTTCTCCTAGGCGGAGATTGGAGCAAATGGATCTATCAAGGCTTGGCCGTCTTAATCGTCGGATGCCCTTGTGCACTTATTCTCTCTTCACCGATAGCGATTGTAGCTGGTATAACTCGAAGTGCGCGGAACGGTATTTTGATCAAAGGCGGCGTCTTCCTAGAGCAGTTAGGCCGAATCGATACCATAGCCTTCGACAAGACGGGGACGATAACCAAAGGAGAACCGTACGTCGAGAAGATGATCGTATACGAAGAGCATCAATTCTTAGAAATCGCAGGTGCCATCGAAAGCTCTTCTTCCCATCCACTGGCCAAAGCAGTAATGAAGAAAATTACGGAACTGGGAATCCAGGTCTCAGCACCAGATGAAATCCAGACGATTTCCGGCCGAGGGATTGCCGCCCTTGTACAAGGAAAGCAATATTGGCTTGGAAATGAGCGTAGCATGGAACATCTCACTATTCCAGCCGACGTCCAAACTCAAATTACTGATATGAAGAATCAAGCGCTCACGTTAGTTCTCCTAGCTGACAGTGAGCAGGTACTTGGCATGTTCGGCATCGCTGATGAAATCCGAGCAGAAAGTAAAACGGTCATTGCAAAGCTTCGTCAGGCCGGCATACGTAACACGGTCATGCTTACCGGCGACCATCAGACGACCGCAGAGAAGGTTGCTAAATTCGTTGGTGTTACTACAGCTTACGGCAATCTGCTGCCCGAAGATAAAGTGAATAAGATTAAAGAACTCGCGCGTAGCGGTAAAGTCGCTATGATTGGGGATGGCATCAATGATGCACCTGCGTTGGCGACGGCTCAACTGGGGATTGCCATGGGCAAAGGAACGGATAGCGCGATCGAGACGGCGGATATCGTGCTCATGCAGGATCATCTGGGCAAACTGCCGGAGGCCGTATCCGTGGCAAAACGAGTGAATGCGATCATTCGGTTTAATATAGGCGTTTCACTCGGATTGAAGCTGGTCGCCTTACTGCTTACCATTCCGGGGTGGCTAACGCTCTGGATTGCTATTCTGTCCGATATGGGCGCTACCATCTTCGTTACGTTAGTGAGTCTGACGGTGCTGATTGGCCCCGATAACAAGCAAGGCAGCCGATCCCAGTGATCGACTGCCAATGTGTTTCAGTTGAGTACAATACGATCTTTCATCTTCACATGATAACAGCCGATCTTGATGCAAGGCTGCGGCGAAGCCGTGAGTTTACCCACAAGCGCCAGCTCATTATTACCTTCTCTGAGCCATGAGCGCCAGACATAGAATCTTCGTTGATAGCCGCCGGGATAATATTTGCCGATTAACTCGCCATTTACATAAATCAAAGTGAACTCTTGTACGCCCTCCAGCTCGATGTACACCGGATGAACCACATCTGTCCATTCTGAATAGGCAAATTGACTTCTAGCTACAATCAGGGAGCCTTCTTGCTTAGCTACCAAGCCTTGCAAGCTATCCTGCTCATAAGTACCGAGCTCACCCTCGATCGCAGCCTGAATTCCTGATGCTAACGGAGTAAAGCTCGTTTCCCCTTCGATTGCGGCTTTGTAGTAGGAGATACTAGCGGGCTGAAGGACACCGCCGCCTCTTGGCCCCATTAGACAACGCAGAAGGATTTGATTGTATTCTCCGAATTGAATCCAAGGGGTGATATCCCAATATTTCGGGCTATTCTCGAATCCCCAGTTGCTCCACCCTTGCCAAATCGCAGCGAGATGCTTGCCATTCACATACAAGGCGTAGATTAGATCAGCATCCCGAACTTCAAGCAGCACCCGATTTCCGGCATACTTGGCATCCGCATGAAATTGTGTTCGGTTTAGGACTTCACCCGAGCCCGAATAGTCAATATTGGCATCTTTCATTAGAAGGCCTTCCGAGCCAAATTCGAATGAGGACCAATTCTTCGTCTCCTTACCGAGCGCTGCGATATCAATGCCGATCTCCTGCGCATAGCCATCTTCGTGATAGGAGAGTAACTGATCCTTGTCCTCAAACATCGCATCCTTCTCTTCCTTGGTGAACAACATCTTCTGTTTCCAGCTCACCAGCTCTTCGGAGTGAAGGGCACCCACATACAAAGGCAGCATCATTCCGCTTAAAGCCGGATCCAGCGCCATATCTTTGTCATGCCCCGTGGAGTAGCAGCGAAGCGTCAAGCTGTTGCTCCCGGCAATAAGATTGGTTAACCGGAGCTTCATGGTGCGTTGTCCCGAAGCAACCCATTCATTATTGATAAACAGATCAAAGTAATCATTTACTTCCGGTATCAATAATTGCTGCTCCTCACCATCACTGATCCATTCGCTTGTGTAGACCGCATAACCGCAATCGTTATGCCCATTGGTCTCAAAGGAACGCCCTAGATTGGTTTTCTTGGCTGCAGCCTGCGAGGACACAAATGATTTCTCCCAATCCTGACAAATGTCCCAATTCATGATTTCGGCGGTTTCCTGAAGATCAGGAACGTTATGATGAGGTGCCGTGTAAGTCATTTGCTTCATGGATGCATCCGCACTGCGAATCACCGTCAACGCATGGGTAACACCGGGTTCAGCTTCCACTTGAATATGATCGTCGTCAGATGCCGACCATTCCGCATAATAAAGGTCCGAAATAAGCAGATCCCGTTTGCCGTCGACTTCCGGCCCAAACCAGGTATGCATGGCCCGCTCCCGCGAAATCATCATAATCCGATAGGCATCCAAGCAGATCCACTGATCTTCCGGCCCAGGTGTGAAAGTAATGGTTAGTTCATTCGCACACCATGCTGTCTGTACGGCTCCGGAATCAACCACATGCGGCAGTAACTCGCTGTTCCACATCAGCTTCAATTGGTTTTCTTGTCCGATCTCCCCAAATACGATACAAACGCTCGCATCCCTGTAGAGGAATTCAGCCGAGGAATGAATCCATTTCAAGCCCGCATGTAAATGAACATGGAGCGGATAGATCTTGGTTTCCATCGGCTGAAGCACGATTCGGGTTGGAAATACGCCCAACAACTCGGACTCCCAGGTGAAAGCTTGGATGTCATCGGAAGCATTACTGAAAGCTAGCAGCTGCTTACCGCGAAGGTTGACCAGCACTTCGGGAGGAACCCCTTCTACGCAAACTTCTGTACCCGTCATCATTTCCGGCTCTTCCACCAGTAAGGATTCGAAGGAAAGCAGCTGAGCATGCGTAGTCTTATAGCGATAGTACAATTCCCCGAGCTCGCCCCACTCTTCGATGGCGGCTTCGTTATAATAGCGATTCGGGAAGAATTTAGCAGGCTGCATCCCCGGATCGGTTCCACCGGCAAACATAAAGTAGTTCAGTCCTGCGCAGCCGTTAATGAACGCAAGCTTCGTCAAGCTTTCCAGCCATACACGCGGTAAATGTCCCATTGTCGTCACGTCTGAACTTAGAGCGGTGTTTAACCAGCCCGCCTCGAATTCCTGACTAAAGATCGGCTTATCCGGATGCGTTGCCCGGTAGTTCTGAAAGTAAGCAGAGACTTCCCGTATCTGATCCGGAGCAGGTGTAGGGTAGTAATCAAATGCCCCGAGCAGCCCCTCTTCGGCATAATAATCTCCGTTATTCAGCACGATAGGTACCTCGATGCCAAGCTCTTTCACTCTGTTGGCCAGTTGAAGCAAATACGGCTTATTCCCGAAACCGAACTCATTCTCCACTTGCCAAAGAATTACATTTCCTCCCGCTGTAATTTGAGTGTCTTTCAACAAAGGTGTGATCGTATCCAACCAGCGATGCAAATAAGATAGAAAAGCGGGGTCACCGGTTCTCGTTCTGACTCCTTCCGCCCAAATCCAGCTTGGGAATCCCCCACCAGAGATTTCATCGCAAACATATCCGCTCGGCTTTAATATACCTAATAACTGATTCTGTTTCATTAACTCCACAAACTCGGCGACATCTAAGCGGCCCGAGAAGCTGAACTGCTCCTTCTCGTTCTCATGTAACCCCCAAGGCACGTAGGTGCTGATGCAATTCAAGAGATTGGCTTTTAATTTGCGGATGCGATCCTCCCATTCGATCGGATCCGTTTTGAAATAAGACAACTCCCCGGAGATCACCAGTCTGCTCTTGCCATATATCTTAAAATAAGACTCCTTGCAGCTTATTGCTGGTTCAAGCTTAGTCGTCATTATGTAGTCTCCCTATCGCTGAGTGCCTGCCGTATGCTCCATTCTAACGGCGAGTAGTCACGAGGTTCATCTCGATTCAAGTTCATGCGTTCTGTTAACGGAGTCGTTCGGTTGCACATGAAGCGTGGAACGCCGTTATGGTTCTGCGATGAGGTATGATACAGAAACGGATGACAGAGGATGACATCGCCCGGAGAGCCGGTCGTTTCAACCACACGCAATTGAATACCTTTTGAATCCGTATGCAGCGTGTTCATGAAGATATTGATGCGGTCTTTTGCAGAAGAAGCAGCTTTCTCGCTCGTTATGCCGATCAATTCGGCTAAATAAGGATGCTGCAGGTTTAGCGCATCTATTGCAGCCTGTGATTCAAGTCCTTCCGGATGCTGATCCAAGAAACGAGCGACCAGCTTATGTGAACCTTCAAGCACTAGCGTACCGCCGCCACGAGGAGCAATTTCGGAGAATAAGCATAAACACAGCAGTCCCTGCTCCGGGCTATCTACATAATGACGGAAGTGTATGCCATCCCAATGCCACCCTTCAGTTGGAACGCTCCACTCTTTCTCCGCCCCCAGTGCAAAGTTCACCGGCCACCAGCCCCATGTAGAATGAATCTCATCCACGCCGTACACACCTTTATCTGTCCATCTGTCTGTGCCGATCAACTCTTCGATCGCATTAGCCATTCTCAGCGTGTTGCAACGGTCAAATTCCGGACTCCGATAAGCTTCCTGGATGTAAATCATCGGCTCTGTCCAAGTCGATGGATCCTCTTGCAGAATCCCTCTCTCTCTCAGCTTCTCCCATAGAAATTGCTGACAGGAGCGTGCGGTATCCGGCGCAAAGGCTTGCTCGACCTTGACCCAGCCCCGTTCCTTGAAATGCTCGATTTGCTCGAAGTTAAGCACATGATTAAGCACCCGAATCCCTCCTTGGTATAAATAAGGCTAACGCTCCGAAGAGCGTCAGCCTTTGAGATGTACATTGCTGAATGGTTACAGCATTACTTCGCTGTTTTTACCCATTCATCCAGTTGCTTCTGCTTCTCTGCGATGATTTTATCTACCCCGATGGATTTCATTTTATTGATGTATTTAGGCAGGAATTCATTAGGATCAACAGTTCCGGTGAATAAGGCTGGCTCGAATTCCTTCTTCGCATTGTTGAACGCCGCAATTTCATTCTTAACCGGTTCCGGATTAAAGACAAAACCCAGTACGCTCGACTTCTCCGCGGATTCATTGAATTTCAAGAAATTGTCCCATTTAGCCGGGTTCTCATTGGCCCACAGATAATCGTTAAACTGATTACCGAACATCCAAGCGCCATTAAGCACGTAACCTGATGTTGCAGCATCTACGCCTTCCGGGAAGTCAATCACGTTATCGCTTTTCTTCACGAAATGCTTGCCTTCAATACCGAATGCAATCAAGTTAACTAAGTATTTGTCCGTGTAAAGGAGATTCAGGAACATCATCGCACGATCCGGATCCTTCGAGGTTCTGGAGATCGATGTCATCGAACCCGTTGTATCTGCCGTTCTCACGATCGGCTTTGTTAACTCCACCTGCACAAATTCAACGCCGTTAGCCAAACTATCTTCCGCATCTTTACCCGGCTTCAGTTGTTGGACGTAGGAGAAGGCTTTACCTGCTTTGAGTGCCCCCGAGATATCCGCTGCTGTTGCCGCATCCTTGTTCACATAACCGGCCAGGAACCATTTGCGAGCCAGATCCAATTCTGCTTTCACTTGCGGCGTTTCAATGCCGGACACGACTTTAAAGTCGTTCGCTCCGCGTACTACCGATCCAGGGCTGGCGTCTCCCAAATCTTCGAAATTCATCGGATTATAAATCCAATCCACGCTTGTATCTTTATTCAAGTAGAGCGGAGTAACACCGGACTCCTTCTCTTTGATCATTTGATAGATCGGTTCTAAGTCTTCGACCTTCTTAATTTGAGTAATATCGATTTTGTATTTATCTACAAGATCTTTGCGGAGCATGACACCTGCTTGGCTGGCAAGCTCTTTATTGATAGGAATCCCATAATTGCGTCCATTCACCTTCGAACCCTCGAGCAACGCCGGGTTAATAACTGATTTCAGATCCGGTGCGTTTTTGTCGATCAGATCAGTCAAGTCGATAATGTTGCCTTGTTGAATCTTCGTGCCGAAGTTATCCCAGTTCATCGTTTGAAGCAAGTCAAACTGCTCGCTCGATGCAAACTTCAAGTTCACTTTGTCCTGCCAGCTGCCCCAGTCGATGACATCCAGTTCAAACGATGCGTTGATTTTATCCTTTAGATACTTGCTGATTTCCTCGTTGACCAATGCCAAGTCTTTCGGCACCGCTCCGCCCGGAACGACCATCTTAAGTTTGTATGGCGCCAGCTCCGGTGCGGCAGGAGCTTCATTGGTCGCGGTGGTGGATTCATTGGTCGCCGTCGTTTCTTGTTTTGTATCATTAACTGCCTGCTCGTTGCTTGCGTTCTGATTATTGCTTTTTCCACAGCCTGACAACAATAGAGATGCCGAAACAATCGAGGCTACAACGAGTGGAGCTGCTTTTTTCATTTTCTTCATACAAACCCTCCTGAGTATATTTATCTATGCTAACTAGCAATGCTAGTTTTAGCCTTTTACAGCGCCTACAGTCAATCCTTTGACGAAATACTTCTGGAAGAAGGGATAGGCGAACACCATTGGCCCCGTACCAACAATACACATGGCCATACGAACGGATTCACTAGGCAAATTCGCAATCTCTGTAGAGCTCGGACCACCCGCTTGGGCGTTTGCCAGCAAGAACTGCAGGTTCATTAACACTTTATACATCATGTACTGGAGATTGATGATGTCGTCATTATTAATAAAGATCAAGCTGTTGTACCAGCCATTCCAATACCCGAGCGAGTAGAACAAGCCGATTGTCGCAAATACAGGAAGCGATAACGGGACAACAATCTGAACGAGAATTCGGCCTTCACCTGCCCCCTCCATCGTTGCGGATTCAATAATCGAGGGATGAATCGTCGTTTGAAAGAACGTTCTCATGATAATGACATAGAAGGCGTTCATTAGCAGGCCCGGGACAATCAAGGCGAAGATTGTATCTTTCAGATGAAGGAGATTCGTGTATACCAAGTACCATGGCACCAGACCGCCGCTGAATATCATCGTGAAGAAGATAAAGAAGGAGAAGAACCCGCGAAAATGAAAATCCTTCCTCGATAACGGATAAGCAAACAAGGCAGTCATAATGATTCCGGCAATTGTTCCGACAACCGTAACTACGATTGATATCCCGTAAGCCGTTATAATGCTGTGAATATCGAACCACAAATACTTGTAAGCGGACAAGCTGAATTTCTCAGGTATTAATTTATAGCCGTGGAGTGCGATCGATTTCTCATCCGAGAAGGAAACGCCTACGACCAACAAGATGGGAAGGAGACACAGACAACCGTATAGGATAAAGATAATGTTCAGAATGATATTGGACTTGGCTGAGACAGCCAGTATGTCTCGCTGGTTCCTTCTTACAGCCGAAGGTTCATCTTGCAAAGAATAGTTGACCGAAGATGTAGTTTCCAAGCTTCTCCTCCTCCTGTTCTAAAAGAGTGCATTCTCTTTGTCTATTTTGCGTACCAGGAAATTCACACTAACGACTAGAACGAATCCGACTACGGACTGATACATGCCCGCTGCCGATGACATTCCCGTATCTCCCAGTCGAATCAAGGCCCGGTACACATACGTATCAATGACATTCGTTGTTGAGTATAAGGCTCCCGCATCAAGCGGCAATTGATAGAACAAACCGAAATCCGCATTTAAGATATGACCGACTGCGAGCAAGGTCAGAATGATCATCATCGGCTTGATGGAAGGCAGTGTAATGTTTCGGATTAACTGCCACTTGGTTGCACCGTCGGTTATGGCAGCTTCATAGTACTCCTTGTCGATACTGATAATGGCCGCCAAGTAAATCACGATGGAGTAGCCGACGTTCTTCCAAATGTAGACGATCGGCAAGATGAACGGCCAATATTTCGGCTCGCTGTACCACGAAATCGGTTCAATGCCAAGCGGTGCCAATAGGATCGTGTTAATGAAACCAAATTCCTGGCTCAGCATCGAGTAACCAAGATACCCTACAACGACCGCAGACAGAAAGTAAGGGAGGAACATGATGCTCTGATACAAATTGGAGAAGAAGCGGTTTCGCAGCTCGTTCAGCAGGATAGCGAATGTAACGGCGCTGACCAGTGTAAGAACGATAAATACTAGATTGTACAAGATCGTATTCCGCGTAATGACCCAGGCATCGCTTGAGTTAAACAGAAACTTGAAATTGTCGAATCCGACCCACGGGCTCTTCAAGTAACCCAGCGCGTAATTGATGCTTTTGAAAGCGACAACCGACCCAAGCATCGGAATGTAATTGTTAATAATTAAGTAAAGCACGCCCGGCAGTAACATGAGTAATAAATAGCGATTTTGAAATACTTTCTTCATAAAGGATGTTTTGTATTGATTATTAATGGGTTTATTACCCATATTCAGCACCTTCTTTCTCGTTATCCCCATCTGTTACCTTTATTATAGAGTCTCGATTAATGGCATTCTACGAAGTGGAATGACATCATTGCCGTTATTATGACAGCAACAAGGTGAAACGGCTGCCGCCGTCCTTTTAGCGGCGCAGCGCGTTTCATACCGGAGAATTCTAAGCTCATTTATGAAGTGAAACTTATACATCCTTAGAAGCTAAAATAAACCCTCGGATGAACAATAAATTGTTCACCGAGGGCCTGTTCTTGCACTTATTTATCCAGCATTTGATATCGCTTGCGAAATTCTTGCGGATGAACACCGACTTGTTTTTTGAAAATTTTACTAAAGTGAGAGAAGTTTTCGTATCCCATAGATTCACAGATTTCACTAATCTTTAAATCTGTTTCGATGAGCATAATTTTCGTTTGATTCATGCGAACGGTAATGATGTAGTCCATCAAGGTTTGCCCTGTTTCTTTCTTAAACAGCCTTGATAGATAAGCCGAATTCAAATGCACATGAGAGGCAATCCCTTCCCTCATTACATCCTTCAAATTCGCTTGCACATACTGCCTGATCTTCTCGATAATGGCAGAGCTGTCCATCCGCATCAACTGCATATATTCAATTCCTGCTGTAATAACACGTGCGGCCCATTGCTGGAAGTGAGCAATGGAACGGGTTGCCGAAGCATCTCCAAACCACTTTCCTGTACCCAGCATTTCTTTCACAGACCGTCCATGCTTATGCGACACTTGGTACACCATATGTAAAATGGAGTGATACAGGGCATCGATCGTTTCTGCGGCACTGGCTTGATCCTCCCGAAGCTCTGCAAGGACGGCCTCCAATCGCTTCATGAGCTCCTCCTTCTTCCCTAACTCGAACAGCACGACCCAATCCGCACATTCAATATGGACCGGCGCTTTGATCGGATTCGTCGACGCGCTGCCAGTGCGCTCCGGCTGGAATTGGACAACCCTCGTATTCACAATATTACGAGCCTCAAGCTCCAGTAACGTATGATAGCTTTCCGATAGATCGCCTATCTCTGCCGGCCGTCCGATATAACAAGACAAGCTGCAATAGAACAGTCGTGAACACACGTCAATATAATCCTGACATTTGGCATGCCATTCATCCTTATCTGCTTCTGCAGGGTTCGTCAAGTAAATGAGGATGAAATGAAGGCCGTTGCGATCTTGGATCACGTCACCTGCATGTGATTGCAGAAACATCTCAGCTGCCGCATTACGCAGTGCGTACTCCATGATTTCTTCATCGCGCAGATTGAACTCCTTGCTCCACATCTCTACACTAAGCAGAATAGGCAAAATCCATGTATTCGGGTCAAAAGTGACATTATACGCAGGAAGCTGCTGCATCAAATTATCCGTGGACGGAATGAGGCGCTGAGCTAATATATCCTGCCAGAATCGTTCGGTCAGCAGAGGCTTCTGCTTCTCCCAAAGCTTCTCATAGGTTTGGAAGCGTTCATCGAATTGCTCCACCTTCCTCAGATCCTCTACCCGCTCCTGTACCTTCACCATGACCGTTCTTAGCTGATCATAGTTAACAGGCTTCAGTAAATATTCATAGCTGCCCAGGCGAATGGCTTGTTGTGCATAGGCGAAATCGGCATGACCGGTCAAGAAAACCGGCACGATCGACGTGTTATGCTCTCTAACCCAGCCAACCAGATCGAGTCCGTTGCTGTCAGGCATTTCAATATCGCACAGCAGCACATCGATGCTCACGGTTCGAATAATCTCCATCGCTTCATCTGCGTCGCTCGCGCTGTACACCTCGCTGTAGCCTAACCCGTTCCAATCGATCCCTCGCAACAACGCTTTAATCGCATAGACTTCATCATCTACGATAAGTAACTTATACATGCTAGAGATCCCCCTGCTCTTCATATGCTGACTGTTTGGGAATAATTAAGCGGACGACTGCCCCTTTAATGGCTCCATTCTCGAACAGAATACGGAATCCCTCGCCATACTTCATCCGTAAGCGATGGTGTACATTCCAAATACCGAGATGTTTATCGCCTGAGCCCTGCCCTTCGGCATATTGACCGGCTTGGAACAGCTGTAGTTTATCAGGAGCAAACCCTTTACCGCTGTCGCTGATCCTCACTTCATAGCAATCGGCCGACTCTTCGGATTGGGCCACCGTGATCGCAATCTGAAAGATCGCTTTTCCTTTATCCATTCCATGTATGATCGCATTCTCAACAAAAGGTTGAATGATTAAGGGAGATATACTGTATGGCTTGTACATGTCAGGGACTGTAATTTGAAAGGTTAGCTTCTCCGGGAATCTAAGCTTCTGAATTTCCAAATAGTTCTCGATATGTCCAATCTCTTCGGCCAGTGTGATCGTATCCCGATGGGAACGAGTAATGAAGCGGAAATAATCGCCTAAATGCTCGGTCATCTTCTGAACCAGCAGATTCTCTTCCAGCACCGAGAGGCTGAATATAATATTCAAGGAGTTTAAATAGAAATGCGGGTTAATTTGCGCTTGCAGATGATTAAATTCTGCCCGCTGTGCTCGCAGCATTTCCTCGTATACGTTGATTTTCAAGCCTTGCATTTGCGAAGCCATCTTGTTAAACGTCTCGACCAGGAATGAGAACTCTTTGGTTGAATGGTCGCCAAGCCTCACATCCAAGTTCCCCCGGCCGATGCTCTGCATTCCTTTGATAAGAATGTTCATGGGCCGCAGCAGTACGTTCTTGACGAATAACAAGTAGAAAGCAAGTATGATAATTAACCCAATGGGGAGCAAGAAGAGCAAGCGTTGAAAATATAACAGCTTCTGCAGCACGACTTTCTCCGGTATGAAGACAGCCAGGCTAATCGGTGCATATTGGAATGGAAGACCGACAAGCATATACTTGCTCCCGCTCGATGACTTCGTAAAAGAGACGTACTTCATCTCATTGTGTTCGAGCTTCTTCACGATTTCATTCACGTTCTCGGAAGAGAGGGTCGTTTCAATAAGAGAAGTGCCCGCGTTCGACATCAGCAGCAATTCTTTTCCGCTGTTCCCGAAATTAGATTGTCTAAGCGGTTGAATTAAGTGATCAATATCGATTAGTGCGCCTACATACAGCTCTCGATTGATTTCATTCGGGCTGATCGGAATGACACGAACCAAGTAATACTTATCCTCCCATGAAGTGACCGTCCAGTTCTGTGTATCCATGTCATTCGCATGTTGTTCGAAGAAGGAATACAGGACGCCGTCAAATTCCTGGGTATCTTCATAGCTTTTTTTCACGCTGATCATATCATTATTCTTCTTCGAATAGACGAAGAAGGTTTTGATTCCTTTATAGACGCTGAGATCATCATCAAACTTGCGCAATAACCACTGCTTGGCCATAAAATAATCGCCGTTCTCCTTCGGATACAGTGTAAGCGGTATCAAATTGGTGTAGGAGAAATCGCTGCTTCCAAGGCGCAGAATATAATTGTTCGTTTCCTCCAACGTTTGATCGAGAGAGGAGACCTGCGTTTCGAGGAAGTTGTAATACGACTGGGATACCTCCGTACGGACGACATTCATGGCATAGAAATTATTATAGAACAGAAAAAAAATCAACGGCGTCGTTACGATAAAAAAACCGAGGATGAATTTGAAACGCAATGTTCTCTTCTGGTTCATTAGCTTACCTCTCTCTGCGTCAATCAATCGACCTCAGTCCGGTATGATCATAACGACAACCGCTATGGTAATGCAAATTGTAACCCGATTCCTAAGAAAATGTCGATACTTGGATTAATCATAACGGAAGGGGATAGACACAATATACGAATAGCCATGACATGATTACCGTTATTATCGCTAGTTTCGTAAACAGCGCAGCAATAAAGCCGCTGCCCTGCTGCTTAAGGCAGCAAAACAACGGCTTATAATTAAGCGTAAATATAGATGTCATCCGTAAGGACCGTGCTGATGAAAGCCCAGCAATCGTTTCAGACGAGAATTCCCTTCTGCGAAATCAATGACATCCTGCGGCATCACATAGTTAATGAAGGGCCAGAATCGCTGCGAAATCCACCTTTTCCCGTACATCATTTGCTGCACGGCGCGATCTGTATCGCTTTGATTCGTGGATCCGCGATGCCAGGTCTGTCCGGAGAAGATCAGGCAATCGCCTTTGCGCGCGTTAATCGTAACAGGTTCTTGCCCTTTATAGGTCGGCGGATCCTGATTAGCCGGCGGATGCTGACCGCTCCGATGACTCGTCGGGATCAACTGCGTTGGACCCATGTCCGGTGCAACATCTACCAAATAGTAGATGCACGTAATGAGATAGGTCGGCATTCGGATACGCTCATCCAGCTCTGTTCCTTCAGGCAGCGGGAAGAATAGCTCCTCATCTACATGCCACGTATCAAAGCCTTTGCCTTTCTTAGTCGTGAACGCATTCATACAGAACATATGGCATTTCTCGCCAAGCAGCGCTTCCGCGAAGTCGACGATAGGTTCATTCTCGATTAATCGGATATACGCCTCTCCCCGCTCAAACATACGCGTACGGAATCCGTCCCATTGACCCGGCAGAGGCGGTTCTTCCAAATACTGCAGCAACCCGGCATGCAGCTGATCCGCCCACGCTTCCGAGATTGCCCCCCGAAATACGGTGAAACCTTGCCGATTAAACTCATCCAGATGCGATTGTAAGGTTGTCATGATCAACGCTCCTAATCCCAGCTATATTTAGGTTGCTTGAGTCCGTCCTCTATCCATAGGAATCGGCCGGTAATGGAGTCCGATTCCGGCTTCAGTAAATCGGCAATAAGCTGAACAGACTTCGCCGGCGAATCACCGCCTGTCCCCTCTACCCAAGCCACCCAGTCCTGCAGCTCTCCCGGTACGCGAACATTGTCCCTTATGGCTTCGAACATTTCGGTTTTCACTTCGCCGGGGTGAAACACGTTTGCAGTCACGCCTGTACCGCTAAGCTCTGCAGCCAGCTGTCTTGTAAAATGATTTAACGCCACTTTACTCGTAGCGTAGGCACTGTTGGTCCCCTCAGGCTCGGCCAATGCTGCCGCGGAGGTAACGTTAACGATGCGTCCCCACCCCGCCTTCACCATCTCTCCAGCCAGTGCTCTGCAGATGTAATAAGGGCTGATAGCATTAATCATCATCGTTTCCATCCATCCTGTTGGATCACTTTCCAGAATCGGACCGATTTCTTTGAACACCCCGGCCGCATTCACGACTACGGCTGGGACACCATAGCTTGCGAAGATTGTCCGGGCCATCGCCTCTACTTCATCCAACTTCGAAATATCAGCTGCAATCGGGTAAGCCGTGCCGCCTTGTTCACGGATTAATGCTGCTGTTTCTTCCAGCTTCGCCGCTCTGCGACCTACCAGTGCGAGCTTCGCTCCTTGTTCCGCCAAGCCGATGGCAATTGCTCGCCCGAGCCCGCTTCCTGCCCCTGTTACAAGTGCAATTCGGCCATCCAGCAGCCTTGATGCTTCCGACATACGATCCTCTCCCATACGATGATGCGGATGATAACTATACTTAACTGTTATTGTAGAATAGGTTCAGGTATGCGTCATTGATCACAGTAGACTCAATATATACGAAATATGACTTTATCAGAAAAGGCTACCGACCGGGTAGCCTTTGGTGAGATATGCGAGCTGTGCGATCAGCTTGTAACAAGACCAATCATGAACCCATCGTAGCCTTTGCTGCCCACGGTTTGAATCGCAGTGGCTGTAATTCGGGACTCTTCTGCCAAGAGATCATAGAACTGTCTCACCCCTATTACACGTGGATCGGGGTTAATCTCGTCTAGCACCTCGCCTCCACGTACAACATTATCGCCAACAATGACCGTCCCGGGATGGGAGAAATGAAGTGCCCATTTCAAATAGTTCGGATTGTTGGGCTTATCCGCATCAATGAAGATGAAATCGAATGTCTCCTCGCCTTCGTCCCGCATGAGAGCCAATTGTTGTAAAGCTTCGCCCACTCTAATTTCAACTTTATCCTGTACCTGTGCAAGAGCTAGATTAGCTGCTGCAATTTGCGCATGATGGGGGTCGAGCTCAAGTGTGACAATTTGGCCATCCGAAGGAAGGGCTCTCGCTAACCATATGGTGCTATAACCGCCTAAAGTACCAATCTCCAAGATTCGTTTGGAACCATGCAGCTGTACAAGCAAGTTCAAGAATTTTCCTTGTGCCTGCGAGACATCAATCGCCGGTAATCCCGCTACTTGATTGTTCGATAACACGTTGTCGAGAATAACATCCTGTTCAATCAACCGTTCCGCAATATACTGATCAACTTTACTCCAGACCGCAGCTTGATTCATAATGATCACTTCTCCTTCTCATAATGAACTTCTGCTTCCAGTGTATTCGAGTTATAATCATAAATATAATATATGTTTAAATTGGATTTATATATTTCATATATATGATTTGGTGATTAGGAGGATCTGGCTCGCGATGAATCTACATGCCTTACGATTATTTCATGTGATTGCAA
This sequence comes from Paenibacillus sp. J22R3, assembly GCF_056269305.1. Classification (NCBI taxonomy): domain Bacteria; kingdom Bacillati; phylum Bacillota; class Bacilli; order Caryophanales; family Paenibacillaceae; genus Paenibacillus; species Paenibacillus sp. J22R3. Next base: position 829,207 of record NZ_JBWDNS010000003.1, read on the forward strand.
GTACCGGGAGTGTCACTCGTGCATCGGAGCTGCTCAATATCAGCCAGCCCGCCATCACCGCGCAGATTAAGAAATTCGAGAAAGAGCTGCTGCTCCCGCTGCTCAAGCCGCAAGGAAGAGGGATCGCTTTAACGGATGCGGGCGAAGAGATCGCTTTGCTGGCAAAGCGACTTTTTGCCGTGGAACAACAAATTGAACAATATGCCCAGGATTACCTGAGCGGCTCGCATGGATGCATTCGTTTGGCAGCGACGTATTTGCCGGCTCATTTCTTGATTCCCGCTTGGATTGCAACCTTCAAACAGCAGTACGAGCAAGTCGAAATGATCATCACAACGACGAACTCCAGTGATGCCTTGAAACAGCTCTTGAATGTAGAGGTCGATATCGCCATTTACGGGGGACTGCCGGAGGCTTATCCGGATACGATTCAGACGGAGGAGTTGTTTCGGGATGAGCTATGGTTCGTCGTTGCTCCCGGCCATCGCTATGCGAATCAACAAGTTTCATTGTCCGACATGATGAAGGAGCCTTTCGTTATGCGCGAAGAAGGAAGCTCCACCCGTGAGCGATTGCTGTCTCTATGCCGCACCTACAACTCCTCGACACCGACGATCTCCTTGCAATTCAATGGATTGCACGAAGCGATTACCGCTGTAATTGCAGGCTACGGCGCCAACTTTGTCTCTTCCTTGGTTGTGCGAGACTACGTCAAACGCGGGGAGCTATGCCGTGTTTATGTGGAGGGGATCCATTTAACCAACACTATCGCGATATGTACGCGCAAGCACGAACCGCTCTCTGCTTCCACGATGAATTTTATCCAGATGATTCGCGCGAATCCGGTTCGCAAATAGGGATTCATAGAGCATCTGAGAGTACGATAGCCGAGAATGACGAAAATACTATTTTCGCTCAAATAAGGCCCTATGTGTTCGTTAGAAAAAACGGCAACAAGTTGCCCCCTCCCAATCGAGCCACTGGCGCGCAATACTAATCCTAGCTTCGGTGCTTCGCTCCGAGTACCAGCATTGTCCTTCTTTCCACGCCGGGGTTGGCGAGAAGCTGATACCCGTAATGGCTTCCAATGCCTCGCAAGCTGCACTGAAAGTCGAGACACTTTGCGATAAAGCATCCTGCATTAAGCCCGAACCAAAAGGCATGGGTAGAACGATATTTTCAGCAGGAGCAAGGATCTCCGGGACCCATTTGCCTTCAAAAGTGATGCCCCGGCAGCAATGGTATGGACTGGCGTCTTGCATATATCCACTTTCAGGAACAATAACGCCGCCAACTGACAGGACGGAAGGAGAAGAAGCAGGTCCATTGCAAGTCAATTCCTTCGTGTTACCTACAGAAGATACAAGTAGAAGATCATCGTCCGCTAACTCTTCGCAGAGCACGCGAATGGGATCTGCCTGCCAGGGGAGGAGTCCGGTATCATGGGCTGACACAACTGTCAGAACAACGCCACGAATTTCATAGTTTCGCCAGTTATGTTTTAACCAGCGCAGAGCGCTGCCAATTCTCTCATTAATATCATTAGGCGTGTAGAACGGACCCGTTTGTAGCAGGAAAAGATTCGCCTCCGGAGCCGATCCGCAATAGTCACCATTAGAAAGCTGACCTGAACCCGCGGAAGCTGCTGCTGCCCACAAACCATGTATGCCATTGTTCCACGGTCCTTCACTTTGCTCCATTAGGATGGGTTCGGCGCCAACAGCAGAAGTACTCACGATATAAGTATGGCGACGTTCATTTGTGACAATATCCGGATGGTCCGGAATACGCAAAAACTCTCTGATCGATGGCCAGTACAAACGATACGCCTCCTATTTACTCAACATGCATGTAACGGTTGCCAGCGAGCCTATTTCATCAAATAATCGACTTTTAAAAATCTAACGGTTGTGACAGAGGCTATATACCGTAAATTGGTTGATTTTGAACGTAAAATGTCCATTTAGGCTCTGTGGCAACCGTTAGAAATTTAAAATGGGCTTTTTGTGCAAAATAGCCGCTGTCACAACCGTTACAATTTTGAATGCGATGGTTATGGGGCAACTATAGTGCCGTGAACGAAAAGAAACCCGACGTTGATGGCAACGTGGGGTTTCTCTCTCTCTAGGCCGAATGAGTTGACAGCTCGTGATCATTACAGATAATAATGATTAGTTAATATCCTGACGGCGAGACCAGAGGTCCAGTTAACTCAGTATTGGGACAAATAACCGGAGCCGATGACCGTGATCGTCGAGATGCCCGGTCCGGTCCAGCCGACGGCCAGGTTATCTCCGCCGCCGCCGTCTTTATGCAAGATTTCAAAATAATACGGCTGACCGGCAGTCAAGGTAATGGATGCCGATTGCTGGGAGCTATTCTTGTTCCATTCACGTACGCCCGTATATTCGTAGACGCTGGCAATCACGGAACCGTTCGAAGGACTGTTATTGGTGCTGAGCAACAGCTGCGATGCATCATCACTTGCAATGTAGAACGTGTAGGTACCGCTTGTTGCAGGCGTGATATAACCGCGAATACGGTCACCATAGTTATCCGCCCAGTTCGTTGCTCCTTCAAGACTGGTTAGCACCGTTGTGCCCGAAGGCGCCGTGCCCGTTGGAATGCTGCTGACACTCGTTCCGGATACGCCGGTCCAATACTCTTGAATGACGCTGCCCGTACCGCCGCCGCCTGAAGCATTGGTCGTCACATTAATGGACGTGCTGGCAGAGGATATATTGCCGGCTGCATCCTTGGCTTTGACAGAGAAGGAATAGGCGGTGTTAGCCGAAAGTCCGCTAACGGTAAAAGCAGTTCCCGTTGCGGTGCCGACCAGTGTCGTTCCACTGTAGACATCATAGCCCGTTACAGCTACATTGTCGGTCGAAGCCGACCAGGACAGACTGACGCTCGTGGATGTCTTCGATGGTGATGTCAGATTGGCTGGTGTAGTTGGTGCTTGTGTATCGGCACCGCCACTACCGCCAAGGTTCACATCACAAGTCTTGTACGAGCCCGGAATCGGGTCGCCGAATGTGCTGTTGCCGCAATAGACGGAATTCGTGAACGTCCCGTATGCGTAAGCGCCATTCGCTCCATAACGAACTTCTTTCGTTCCGCTGAAGGAGCAAGTATTGTTCTCGCCTGCGCAATTCGTCCAGTTCGCCGCAGCCGAGCTGCTTGTCGTGACGCTAAGCGAGCTGCTGGCCGAAGAGATGTTACCCACGGCATCCTTCGCTTTCACGGTGAACGAGTAGGACGTATTCGCCGTCAAGCCGGAGACGGTGAACGTCGTGCCGGTTGAAGAGCCTGCAAGCACGCTTCCGTTATAAATGTCATAGCCGGTTACGCCGACATTGTCGGTCGATGCCGTCCAGGACAGGCTTACGCTCGTGCTAGTCTTCGAAGGCGAAGTGAGACCTGTCGGCGCGGTTGGTGCTTGCGTATCCGTCGCCGCGTTCGTCGTGACGCTGAGCGCTCCGCTCGCCGCCGATAAGTTGCCGGCCGCATCCTTCGCTTTCGCAGTGAAGGAGTAGCTGGTGCTGGCAGCCAAACCGGTCACGGTAAAAGAGTTGCTTGCCGGTGTTCCCACCAGAGTCGAGCCACTATATACTTCATAGCCGGTTACACCGACATTGTCGGTCGATGCCGTCCAAGACAAACTGACACTCGTGCTCGTCTTCGAAGGAGAAGCGAGTCCGCTCGGAGCAGTCGGTGCCTGCGTATCCGCTGCGGCATTCGTCGTGACGCTAAGCGCATTGCTTGCTGCGGAGGCATTACCTGCCGCATCCTTTGCTTTGACGGTAAAGGAATATGTCGTCCCTGCGGTTAGACCGCTAACCGTGAACGTCGTTCCCGCCGTCGTGCCTGCCAGCGTAGAGCCGCTGTACACATCGTAGCCCGTTACGGCTACGTTATCTGTCGAAGAGGCCCAAGACAGGTTAACGCTAGTGCTCGTTTTGGAGGGTGACGTCAAACTGCCCGGAGCAGTAGGCGCAGTCGTATCGCTGCTGCCGGTTCCGGCTAAATTCACTTCGCAGGACTTGTAAGCGCCTGGAGCCGGATCGCCGAATTGGTTGTTCGAGCAAACGACCGAGTTCGTGAAAATCCCATAGTTAAAGCTGCCATTGGCGCCATAACGAACCTCTTTGGTGCCGGTAAAGCTGCAGGTTTGGTTCTCGCCTGCGCAAGCGGTCCAATTAGCGGCCGGATCGGTAGTGGCGGACACCGAACTACTCGCCGCCGATACGTTGTTCGAAGCATCCTTCGCTTTGACCGTAAATGTATAGGCCGTGCTAGGCGTCAGCCCGGTTACGGTCTTGAACGTATTGATTGCGCCGGTCGTGGATGCCACCAAGGTCGAACCGCTGTAGATATCATAGCCGGTTACGCCCATGTTATCGGTGGATGGCGACCAGGCGAGGGTTACGGTCGTATCCGTTACGTCCGTGACCGTTAGACCCGTCGGCGTCGTCGGTGCCTGCGTGTCGCCTACATCCGTCGTTACGTTCAGCGTGTTGCTGGCAGCCGACACGTTGCCGGCCGCATCCTTCGCCTTAACGGTAAAGCTGTAAGCCGTGCTAGGCGTTAAACCGTTGACGGTTAAGGACGTCGCGGACGTGGAGCTGTAAAGCGTGCCGCCTTTATAGACATCGTAGCCGATGACGCCGACGTTATCGGTCGCACCGGACCAGGACAGGTCCACGGTTACGTTCGATTTGGACGGGGAGGTAAGCGTCGGTGCCGTTGGCGCTTGGGTGTCCGGCGGACCGGCATAGACGTTGACCATCTGTTCCTTCAGACTTGCGCGGCCCGTATTGTCCCAAACGACGAGTGTCACGCGATAGTTGCCCGCAGTCTGATACGTGTAGGTCGGGCTTGTTGACGTTAACGGAGGACCTTCGCCCAGATCCCACAGGTTCTCTGCGATGGTGCCGTTGTCCGTAGAGGAGTTGGTGAACGTAATCGGCTGACCGAGCTGCACGGTCAGCGGGGCGCTGAAATTCGCGACGGGCTTCGGATCGCTGAAGCCGCGGCTCGTCAGCTGCGTGTTGGTTCCGTTGCCGCTAACCGTGTTGCCTGACCATTCGAGATCGGCCGCCGCGGATGGATATTGATCGATGGACGCTCCGGCATTGCCCGTAATCGTGTTGTTGATGAAGCTGATCCGATCCGTACCGGAGGCCGTCGTAATCTCGATCGCTTTGCCTCCGTTGTTCGTGATGATGTTGCTGTCGAAGGTCAGGTTCTTCGAATTGCCGTGAATTCGGATCGCGTTGCCGGCATAGCCGGGATAAGCGGCAGCCGGGTTGTTGTTCGGTCCGTTCTTGAACGTATTCTTATAGAAGTATTGGAACTGCTCCGTCTCGCCCGTTCCCTCGCCTTGGAGCTGCATGCCCCACATGACGATGTTCTGAACGGTGTTGTAGCCCCAATATTGGTACCCGGTTCCCGGGGATTGCTGCATGCCGACTTGCTGACCGCCATCGACTAAATTGTCGGTCGTCACGCCGTGCGTCACCATAACCTCGAGTCCCATGCCTTTGACCGTGCCGGCCGTGGTATGAACGACATTGCGCCGAACCGCGATAGACTCGGACCGTACAGCGCTGATCCAGTGGTCGACATTGTTGTCTTCAATGACGGAATTATTGCAGTTCGTGTGCAGCTCGATCGAGAGGCCGTGCGCGTTAACGCCCGATCCCGTGATCGTGTTGCCTTTGACGACAACCCCGTTACAGCCGTCACTCGCGAAGATACCGCCACGGCCCGTGTTGGAAATCGTGTTGTTCAGGAACTTCGTATTGTTCGAGTTCCAGCCGGCACGAATCCCTGCGCCCCATTCGGAATTGACGCCGATATTCGAGATCGTATTATTGGAGATAACTGAGTCAGAGGAAGCTGACAGCAGGATGCCAAACGGCGCGAAACCATCCGATTTGGTCAGATCCTTAATGATATTGTCATGAATGTAATGACTGCCGCCGGGCTCGCCCCAGATCCCGGAAACAACATGATTGTTGCTGTTGCCGTCGATGGTGAGCTGCGCAATCTCAACACCGGTTTTCCCACTGAGGGAAATCATATTGTTGTCCGTCGTGCCGTTATATTTGATGATGGCTGTCGATTTGCTTTGTCCGATCAGTTTAACGCCTGACTTCGCGACAATAGTCCCGGACGTATAATAAGTACCGGACGGGAAGTACACCGTGTCGCCGCTGGCCGCTGCCGTAATGGCATTGTTGATAGCCTGCGTATCATCCACAGTATCGCCGCCATTAGCTCCGTATGAGGTGATATTGTAGCTTGCTGCACTGGCAACAGGTATGGATACGGCTGATAAAAGCATGGACAGAACAGGCACGATCAGGGCTACGCTTGAGACTGATTTTCGCTTACGGAATTTGAATCTTCTCACTTCATCACAACTCCCTTATTCATCATGTGTACGGCTCGATGATTCCCTTGCCTGACGTCTGCATGGATCATGTTGCATGTGTACGGAGATTGATAAGCTGCAATCAGCCCCTTTCGCATTACAGAATGTAAGCGCTTGCCAAACGCTTGTTTTATATGCTACATGCTGGTAGAAGTGGCTGAAAGTGTACAATAACTGAAAGCCTCTTTATGGGATTGCCAACCGACTATGATTTTTTCGAATTCATGCACTATCTTGAATTTCTACAATAAAATGGACATAAATACACACGAAAGGGCTATAGGGTATGATCCCTACAGCCCTTCAACTAAACCTGACTAATGCTGATCCTACATTCTCCTTGGTCAATAGGACTCCTCAATTGAAGTCCAAACCGATACAAGTGATCTCCCCATGCACCTCGCATGATTGGATCCTCTAACGTAATGGTTTCGACCGAGCCCGCAAACATCGTACTGTTGTATTGGATGCAAACCTTGTTGTGACTCTCATCCTGCAAAATAAAGCTTCCGCTCCCTTCGGTTTGAGGGAGATGCGGCGACAGCAGCATCCACGTTATATCCTCCGTTATCTGCTGCAGGAGAAATTCATCCTTAATCTCCACATAAGAGGATGAATCACGAATGAGGCTTATCGTCCGAATCCAGCTCTTAATCCCGGCAGCCTCCGGATATGCGTTTGCGATATTCATCGTTAGCGATGCAGCCTTATTATCAAGCTGGCAATCGACATCGACTGCTCGATAGGATCGTCCATTCCTTTGCTCTACGCCATTTACGATCGGAACATTGTGGTAAGCGGACTTCATGGCCCATATCGAATAACGCTCTGCAAAGAACGATTGCGAGGTATAGGTCAACACGCCGGGATCGATAATCATCGGAGAGCCATTGCAATACACGATAAAGTGACCAATGTCATTATGATTATGGCTTTCATCGTTATGTCCGCCCTTCGCTGCAACGAATAACCCCTTAGACGAACCCTGCTGCTCTCTAGCCACCATCATTTCAATGCCATCCAGCCATGCATCTCGGACATAAGGCGTTTCTCCTACATAGTGCACGATTTCCGAGTAATGAAATAACGCAGGCAGCAGGCGGGACATCGAAGAAAACTCAGGGTCGGTTGCTGCTTCCCGCTCCTTCCTCAGCATCATGGCTCCCAATCCGGCAAGCTTATCATCTCCAATACGGCGTCCATACCGATAGACAAGCTCTGCGGGGATCTGCACCGTAGGCGAACTGTCTGCAAAATTGACATAGTAGTTGTCATCGATAAAAGCTTTGTACAGATAACCTCCGACCTGTTGAATGAGGGGCTCATGATAAACGTTGATTTCACGAGCCGAGGCGCTGTAAAACAGCTCCAAGCAATCGAATAGCATACCGCCGGCGTACATCCAATACTTAGGTCCTTCCTCGCAGCCTCCATCGGAATGGAGCCGTTCCATATACTGATCCAAGCTGCGCATCGCCTTCATAACAGCTGCTTCACGGCGTCCAGGGTCATCCTCCAGCAGCAGGAATGCCGCTAAGCAGTTCGAATTGCACCACGGATTCCAATTATTCAGCATCCTCTCTTGATTGAAGCCCATCCACCAGTAATCGTTCCGATTCAAATACGGATCCAGAATCCGCTTCCTTACTTCATGCTGTATCCGCTCGCAGACCATCTTACTTATGCCGTCCAGTCGAGTCCTCAGCAAATAAGAAGTCCAAGCGAGCAGTGCCGCAGTTTCGGCGGAGAACAATTCAATAACGGGATCCGCCACATCCGGAAGCTCGCTCTGCCTCTTCATCATATACCCGTGCCCGGGAATCCCCCAGAACGTTTCCTCGCAGATACACCATATTCCGTTCACGATGTCATCCAGGAATCGCCCCTCGTTCTCGATACATTCCGCTATGACCAAGGAAGCCAAATCCCGTCTCCTCTCCCATGAAGCCGAATCGTACCGCGACCGATTGCCCGTTCTGCTATAGTCCATGTACGCGGTGGCCGGTAACGGATTCCATACATGATTGAGCTTCTTAGCGCCTTTATTCACCCAATAGGTTCGCAGATGAAGCGGCAATCCGTCCCATTCTTGGCGGTCTTCACTAGTAGGATAAGGCTTGTAATTCTCCCGCGAGGTCATCATACCCCTCAGATCCGCAGTCATATATCGCTGTGCCAGCATCGAATCGCCAACCCCCTCTCCTGCCAAAAGAAAGGCAAGCAAACGGACATTCCGCTGCTTGCCTCTTCTCTTATTTAAAATACTTCGCCAGATGTTCAGTCGCCTTCATAACTCCTTGTCTCTCGGCCTCTATAGAGCCCCAGAAACGGTGATCCTCCAGCTCAATGCTTACAGCTCCTGCATAACCGAGGCGATCCAGACGAACGGCCACTCTCCCCCAGTCGACTTCCCCGTGTCCTGGAATCGTATACCGCCAGGAGCCCTCAGAGAAGTCGTATTTCGTACCGAAGGTCGGCGTTATAACGCCGCTCTCGTACTGTTCTTCCCGGAGGATTTCTGTATCCTTGCCATGGCAGTGATTGATGCGTTCCCCAAATTCGTCCAATGCGCGAAGGTAGTCAATGCCTAAGCGCACGAGATGAGAAGGATCGTAGTTCAACCCGAAATGCTTCGATGGGATCGCCTCGAACATCGCTCTCCACATTTCCGGCGTACAGCCAAGCGTTGGATAATGCGGCGCAGGTCCGGGCCATCCTTCAATCGCAATATAAATCCCCGTCTGCTCTGCATGGCGTACGAGCTCCGGAAATGTTTCCTTCCAGATCGCAAAGCCTTCCTTGCGCGGGAGGGTATGATCCTCGGGTACAAGACACATAAACAGCACGCTTCCGCCAAGTGCAGCAATGGAGCTTAATTGCTTCTTCGCCGCTTCCAGCGCTTCCTCGCGGCGGCCTTCATCGCGGCTTAACAGCCGTGACGTATGATGGGCATCGATCGATCCGATACCCATCCGAGCATCCTCGCAAGCAGCCTTCACATCGGGAGTCAGATTGGACACATCCAGTACATCAAGCCCAATGCTTGCAGCCCACGCGGCCGTCTTCGCAATTCCTTCCGCCCCAATCTTGGGCGGAATACGCATACCTAATTGAATTGTCATGCCGATTGCTCCCCCTTCGCTTCTGCGTCTGCATGCGGCTCGTAGCCGGCAGCTTGATAGATCATCTCCGACAGCTTCACGACCTTCAAGGCAAACTCGCCCGGTACAAGCACCTCATGCCGGCCAAGAATCGCATCGATGAAGCTCTTATCTTGGTTGGTCGTTTGCTCCGGAAGCTCCGGCACGATCGGATCTTGCCCGAGGCGGCGCAGCGTGATCTTCCCATTATCGTAGAAGATGCCGCCTTGCTCCCCGCAGAATACGAAGGTTTCATGCCAGCACGGCGAATACCCGACCAAGTTCAAGCCGGCAACGGCACCTTCCGCGAAACGGATCGACGTGAACGTGTCGATCTCGACGGTGGCGCCGTGCATATGCAGCTGCGGCTTCACTTCAATCGGCGTAAGGCCGGTCGTCCACAGCAGCACATCGATGATGTGACTGCCCGAGTCCATCAGGAAGCCGCCGCCGGATAATGCTGGATCAGCCCGCCAAGAACCCGGCGTTCCTTGTCTCCATTGCTGGTAGAGCGATGCCGTAATCGACGTGAGCTTGCCGATTTCGCCGCTGGCGATCGCATTTCGAATATATAAGAATTCAGGTTGGAAGTGGCGTTGGTAGGAAACTTGCATGATCCTGCCTGACTGCTCCGCGACTCGCATCAGCTGCTCTGCCTCTTCCGACGAGCAGGTCATTGGCTTCTCGATCATTACATGCAGCCCGCTGCGAAGTACATCTTGCGCCTGAGCGAAATGCAGCGTGTGCGGGGAACAAATAATGACGGCATCGATGTCCGCCTGCTCCAGCATTTCGCGATAATCCGAGAATTGCAGCACATCGGACAAGCTATTTTTGGCAATAAAGTTGTCCCTATTCTTGCTGCTCGTATCGGCGACAGCCTTAATCTCAGCCTCCGGAAGCTCCAGCAGCTGGCGGGCATGCCAGCCTGCAATGCCTCCCGTTCCAATGAAACCAATGCGTACTTTAGTCATAGTTAACCCTCCCAATAGTGAGTATATGGCCAAGCTGGCAATTCGCGTCTTACTCTACCAAACCGGAACGCTCCACGCCTTGAATGAAATACCGTTGAAGGAAGAAATAAACCAGCAGCATCGGTAACAACGCCATGAAAGTAGCGGCCATAACAACTGGTAAGCTGAATACTTCAAAGCTGCTGCCCGTTAACGTATCCAGCGATTGATAGAGTCGAGGCAGCATCATCGGCAAGGTGAATTTCTCTTCCGAGGTGAGGAAGATCGACGGCTCGAAGAAATCATTCCAATGCCATACGAGCGACAGCAGTGTCGTTACGACAATAGCGGGCGGCGTAAGCGGCAATATAATCTTCCAATACACCTTGAAGCTGCCGCATCCATCCACTCGGGCCGCATCCTCGAGCTCCCATGGAAGCCCGCGGAACAGCTGACGGAAGATAAAGATGAACAGTGCGCCACGAAGCCCGCCTGCAAAGAAGGACGGAACAATGAGCGGCAGCACGCTGTCCAGCCAGCCCATTGTTTTGTACTGCATGAACAGAGGAACAATGATCGTTTGCGGCGGAATTATCATGGTGAACATGCACAGGAAGAACAGCAGCTCCCGGCCGGGAAATTTGATGCGGGCAAAGCCGTAAGCAACAAAGGAACAGGCCAACACCTGGCCGACCACGCTCAAGACGGCAATGAGAGCGGAATTATTGAAGTGCGTCATAAATTGCAGACCCTTCATGCCGTAATAGAAATTCTCCCAGGCCAGACTCGTCGGAATCCACTTAATCGTAAAATCCATCAGATCCACCGGATGTTTGAGCGCAGTCGTAACCATATAGATAAATGGATAAAGGAACACGAAGGCCAAATCAATAAGAATGACATAAACGAAGGTGCGATAGATGAGCGAGATCCAGCGGCTCTTGCTCCCGATTCGGCTAACCAAGCTGTGGTTTCGGATCGCCTTTACTTTGCTGCCTACCTCTGTTTGCGCAACAGCAGCAACGCGCTGCTTGGATTTCGGAATGGGAATCGACTTCACGCTGCAATCACCTCCTGTATTATTTTTCCCCTGTGTACACTACAAAGCGCTTGGTAGAAACGAATACGAGAATGAGCAGCACGAAAATAAACATGAAGTAGATCCAGCCCATTCCGGAAGCATACCCCATCTGGATGTCGGTGAAGGCCGTATCTTTGATATAAACCATCATCCTATTGTTAATGTCCGTGAAGGAATCGACGCAGGTATAAACCAAATTAAGCAGAATAATCGGCGTCATCAGCGGCAGGGTGATCTTCCAGAACATCTCCCATTCGGTTGCGCCATCGCATCTTGCCGACTCGTACAGGGATATGGATATGCCTTGAAGACCGGCTAAGAATAGTAGAATTTGCACGCCCGTCTTCCAGAAAATCACGGTGAGCCGGCTTAACATATCAAAGACGATCTGCGAGAAAGTAGGTCCCATATAGAGAAACACTTCATCCGGAACGCCGATTCCGTTGACCAGCGTATCCTTGCCTACCCCGGCATACAGCAGCTGCTGCATGGCCAGACCGGAACCGATCAATACGGGCAGGAAGAATGCGGCTCGGAAGAACGCTCGGCCTTTAATGTTATGATTGAGCAAGATCGCGATAAACAAGGAAAACACGAGAACAAGCGGCGTATTGATGACCGCATCTTGAATGACCGAGATAAACAGCGGAATAAACTGCGTATCGAGCACGAAAGCGCGATTGAAATTGTCCCAGCCCACGGACTCCAGCTCGAAGTTTCCTACGCCGACGACCTCATGAAAGCTAAGCCAAAGGGAATATACCAAGGGATAACACATAAACAAGGCGAAGCCTATTGCCCATGGGGCGATATAAACATAGCCAGCCAGCATCTTCTTCTTCTCTAAACTCATCCTCCGCTCGCTCATGCTTATCCCCCCTTCGGTACGACGATAAAGTCTTTATCCGGCACAAGGTGACCATCGATCTTGACCTCTCGCGGCGAATAATTGACGATTAGTCGGCTACCATCCTCATAAACAACTTCATAGACGTCCTTCTCCAGCTTGCGATGCTCTACCATCGTTTGAGACCATACCGGCTGAAGCTTCTCGCTCATTTCTTTATATTGATCGACCGCTTGATCGACCCAGTTGTGATAGGCTGAACTGAATAAATCGCTGTAATACGTGTCCTTGAGATCCTCGGAATGTTTCTTCGTAAATTGGTAGTAAGGCATATAGCCGTATTCCACCATCTTCAGAAACTGCAGCCGCGGATCGTAAAATAAATTCTGTGCATCGCCCGAGTACGGGATCAGACCATGCACGACCATTTGGTAGAACGGAATCGTTTCATCCGTAAAGAAATAGCCGCTGTCTTCCATCGGAATACTGAACAAACGGGACGAGTGGGGAATGGTATACCCGTTGCCCCCGATTGCGGCGGCTGCGCCAAACTGGTCCACTGATTTACCCATCATCTCCAGCCACTTCGAAGCCGTTCCTTCTCGATTCAGCGGGTAATCCTTATTAAAGTCGTAGTAGTCCGTATAGCCGATACCATCGAAATTAATGCCGGTAATCGCCAATTTGCTGAGCGGATCAAGCACCTTATCTTGAAAACGTTCATTTTGCTTGCCCGCATTCAAGTAGAAGAGCTCGCTATACCGATCCGTGACTGCAAAGTGATTCGCTCCGACAACGACATCGCTGCGTGTAGAGAAGCCGTCGACGCCTTTCCAGGCCATGATGTAATTGTCCTGTAGAAACAGCTGATCGTTATTCGCCTTGGCATACTCGCTTAATTTCTTTAGTCCGCTTGTGCCGCCGATCTTCGAAGATGGTTTATAACCGGATGGGTACTCTAAGTAGCCCTCTCTAGTCCAGCCCAGCAGATTGGCGGAGATGCTGTCTACTCCCCGCTTGGTCAGATCCTCCATGATTTGCTGAGCTTCATCAAAGGATGTCGTAGGAATGAAATGATCGAACAGAATTTGGCCTTCCTTAATGCCCATTAGCAGATCAAGTCCGAACGGAATCGGTTCTCCTTTCTTAATGCGCGGAGCGACCCCTTTCTCATCGATGAGATATTGCCGATACGCGGAAGCCATATGGCTGTAATCCGCTTCCTTGCCGCTGAAGAACACATATCGAATGGTATGATCTTCCCGCAGCAGCTGCTTCTCCGGCTTCTTGGTCAAATTCCCGTCCTTCTTCACCGCTTCATACTCACGCCTATAGACAAGCTCCGAGGATACGCGATTCATATTGATCAAGTAGCCGCTGGGCGAATACAGAATGTTCGCATCGTACTCGCCTTTCGTGATCATGCCGAGAAAAGCATTATCATTCACCTTCAAGCCGAATATAGGCAACAGCGCATTCTGCTGCCGTTGATAGTTATTAAATGAGATCGTATCCGATCCATACACGCTCGCACGATAGGGATTCAAGTAATTCGGATGATTCGACTTAAAGGTCGACAGCGCCCCGGGACCATCCGGGTAAATCGCATAGCCTTGATCATGATCCAGGGCCGCTCCGAAGAACGGAAGCGGCGATATCGCCATCAGCCAATTATTCTCTGCTTCTTGAATGGATTGTCCGGGAACGGTGACTTCTAGGGCGTTCCCTTTCAATTCGAAGATCATATCGAAACTGATCTGTAGTCTTGGCAGCTCGTAATGAACGGATATTCCGTTATCCAGCGCCGTTGTCTTGATCTTCGGCTGCTCGATCACCGAGTTCGTCTCCTGCGTTTCAAGTGCCGGTAAATTCGGATCCGTAAACGTCATATGGAAGATGGACTGGCTGCTTGCGGTCCATAGATCATTGCCTTCCGTTGCTGCGTCCTGAATCGGAACCGCCGATTGCCATGTATAGCCATTACTCTTATCCTTCACCACAATCGCGGAATCGGAAGAACGAAACAGCAGCTCAAGCCGCTCGGTTTCCGCCACTTTCTCGAATTCGGTTGGTGTCTGCTGCTCTGCATCATCACCTGCCGGCGTATCGGCCGCAGCCTCCACTACTTCGTTCTTCGGCTTCATTTCCAGCTGCGCGCGGGCAATGGCACTCTTAAGCGAGGGTAAGGCAAGGATGACCAGAAGCACCACAATGACGGCAACAAATGCTGAATAGATTGTTTTGCGATTCACTATTCTCGTAATCATGGTACCCCCTTAATTCTCCCATAAATATCTGATTTCAATGGAGACTTCACGTGCGAATTGCAGGACATGATTCGTCAGGGAGAAGACGAGACCAACCGTTCCCCAGAAGGTGATAAAAGCAAATATAGACAGCAGGAGGACGCCTACCGATTTCTTAAAGGAATAATCGTTCAGCACCTTCAGCTGGATAAAGATAAGCAGCGCGACCCATAACCAGATGATGAGATTGATGCTGTTATATAGACCCAGCTCGCCTCTTGATAACACCAAGGAAATCGCAGCGAGCGGAATCGCAAATACGATATACGGAATGAGGGCGTAGGACATCGCCGTTAAGATTTGGCTGAAATACGCTTCGCCGTCCATAATCGCCGTAATCAGATAACAAGCGATAACCCCCGATATCAGCGGCACTACGAATCGGATGATTTCCAAGTTCAAATCGGCGTATTCGGGCTGCAGGGACGTAATATGGAAGCTTGTCATATAGATCGTTACGATTCGAACGCATAAGGTGAGCAGAATGAGCACAAATGCCGACATGAGATGCTTCTTCTTCTGAAGCTCTTCAAAGGCATCCACCGGATGGAAGAGGATGGCTACCCCGAGCCGCAGCGAACGCTGACCGGACTGTTTCACAGCTGATGTATTCAATAGCCATACCTCCTTATGACGGTGTTCGTAATGCGAATCATGAACTTCACGATGAGATAAATAGCATAAATAATGAGAACGGCAGCGATGAGAATCCATCCGAGATATTCGCGCATAAAGTCATGCCTGTACTCGGCAAAGGCCTTGGAATACCCATCCTGATCTTCGCCCAGTTTGAATTCCTTCATGGCCTCTTTCCATTTCTCTTCCTTCATCAGCGCTTTGGCCACGCCGCGATGGGCCAACGGGTAATTCTCATCGATCTTCAAAACTTCCTTCCAAGGGATTAACGCCTCTTGATAACGTCCGTTATAATGCAGCTGACTGGCTTCATGGACGAGCTCCGCAAACCGCGTCGGCTTGAACATCTGAATATTGTTCCGATCTCGGTCAAGCACGTAGATGGTGCCTGCTTGATCGACAACGATACTCGAAGGATATTCGAACCTGCTCTTCGCATCGCCTTGACCGCCGAATACGGCCAGCAAGTTCCCCTCTTGATCGTACTGATAGATCTTCCGTGACATGGCATCCAGCGCATTGATAATGCCATACTGATCGATCGCCAGATCGGCGAAATAAGGAAGCTCCAGTGTTCCACTGTCAATCGACGATTCACCGAAGAACTTCTTCGTATAGATGTTCTCCCCCATGGCATTGAACTTCTTAAGCTGATCGGCGCTGCTCAGCACGGTTGGCGCATAGATGAATCCTTTGCTGTCAATGGTCAGATTGGAATTCTGCTGCGGAACCGCATTGTTGAGCTGCTCCCTCTGCTCGGGCGTTGCCAGTACTCGAATAAGGAGCTTCTTCCAATCGAAAGGAACGCGGTTGGCTCCGATATAACCCCGAAACCGGTTCATGGCGTCGATCATCATAAAGCCGCTGTAGTCGGTCTTATTCAGCACGTACAAATAACCGCGCCGATCCATAATGACTTTATCCGGGGCGAATTCCAAATCCTCGCTTAGCAAGGAAGACTCCGGCTTCACGAATTCTTCGACGAGCTTTCCTTCCGGCGACAAATGGATGACCTTGCCGCTGCCTGTGTCCGCCACGAACATATCGCCAAGCGTATCGACGAATATGCCGCTTGGCTGGTCAAGCTCGACACCTTGCTCCTTGCCATAGATACCCAGCACTTTTCCGTCGTTGCTTAATTTCACGATCCGATTGTTATCCGTATCCGCGACATACAACTGCCCCTTCTCGTCGATAAACAAGTCGCTTGGTTTATTTAAGCCAGGCGTGCCTACATCGAGAATGACATTGTCTACCGTGTACGTGAGCGGAATCGGAATTTTGTAGCCATACATCGGATCAAGGGTATACGACATTTGCGGTAATGCATTGGCGGCGGGTAAAGCTCCAAGCAGAACGAGCAGACAACAGCCGATTATGCTCGCTGATATACGTTTGATCATCGTGTCCGCCCCCTAAGATTTGATCCCGGAATGAACCATCGTGTTCATGATAAGCTTCTGAAACAGAAGGAAGATTAAGATCGGCGGAAGCGTAATCAAGAACGTGCCTGCGGCAAGAGCGCCCGAGCGCGCAACAACCCCCGGTCCCCCGGCAAGCGTTTGGATTGCCAGCGGCAGCGTCTTCATCGTTTCGCTTGTCGTAAAGACAAGCGCGGAGAAATAATCATTCCAGTTCCCGATGAAGGTGAAGATGACCAAGGTTGCCCAGGCCGGCTTGCTGACCGCCATAATGACGCGCCAGAAGATCTTCCATTCCGATGCGCCGTCGATATGCGCGGCTTCGATTAACGCATCGGGGATTTGATCGAAGAACTGCTTCATCAGGAAGATATTGAAGGCAACCGCGACCTTCGGGAGTATTAAAGCCCAGTACGTGTTGACTAAACCCAGCTTCGACACGATCAAGTAAGTCGGGATCTGCGTCACCTGCGGCGAGAACATCAGTGCCGACAGAATAACGGCGAAGATGAAGCCCGCCCCCGGCGGCTTGAATTTGGAGAGCACGTAGGCACCCAAGCTGCAAACGAACAAACTCGCCGCTACGATGGTAATCGAAATAAATACACTGTTGAAGATATAACGAGAGAAGGGAACAATTGAGCTGTCCGTTGCGGTCAGCAAGTCATAGAAGCTGCGCATGGTCGGCTTCTGCACGAAAAATCTTGGCGGGTAAAGAAATAGCTCATCCAGCGGCTTGAAGGCGGTTGAAACCATATAAATGATAGGCATGGCCGTAAAACCAACCAACGCGATCATGACTAGGTACAACAGTCCCCGGTTAAAGCGGGCCGCAAATTTCGCATAGTTTACCGTCACGTCCTTTGGCCCCCTTATTGTTCTTTGGATGATAGCAGCTTCATCACGATTCGCCCTAATCCGAAGGTTAGGAAGAACAAGAAGACCGCAATGGAAGATGCATATCCGAGCTCGAACCGAATGAAAGCATAATCAAAGAGATGCGAGATAATGGTATGTCCGGCGTAGTTCGGGCTTGGCATGCCCGCGATGGCCACGGCTATGTCGAATACGCCAAAGGCGGCTACGATGGAATTGACCGCGCCGAACAAGAGCTGCGGTTTCATCAAGGGCAGCGTAATAAACCACAGCTCTTGGAATTTGCTTGATATTCCGTCAATCGAACCCGCTTCATAGAGCTCGGGCGAAACATTCTGCAAGCCTGCAAGGAATACCAGGAAGCCGGTCCCCATGCTCATCCATAACGAAACGATGATGATCACCGGCATGATCGTATCCGGGTCGGTCGTCCACAGGATCGGTTCGCTGATCATTCCCCAGCTGAGCATCCAGTTGTTCAATAATCCGTAACGGTCTCCCGAGAAAATATAGAGCCAGACGATGGATAACGCGATCCCGCTCGTAATCGACGGCACATAGAAAGCGAGCGAGAAGAGCATTTTGGCACGCAGCGTGTTGATTATCCAAGCGAGCAGGAAGGAGAGACAGTAGCTCAGCGGTCCTGCTATGACTGCGAAGATAAACGTATTCTTCAGTGATTTGATGAAGATATCGTCTTCCAAGAACAACACGCTGTAATTCGAGAGACCGACCCACTTCGCCGGTTGAAGCATGTTGTAATAGGTGAAGCTCAGATAGACGGATTGAACGACGGGAACGACCGTAAAGACGATGAACAGAATGAGGAATGGACTCAGAAACAAGTACCCTAGCGCAGCCTTGCGGCCTGCCTGGGATAATTTGAATCGGCTTATCTTCTGTGATTTCAGCTGAAGCGGATTATTCACTTCTACACTGCTTTGCATACCGCTCCTCCTCGTGCCCTCACAATTAATCCGGCGTGAACCCGAACTCTTTTTGTTTGGCTCTAAGCTCTTTGTTAATATCCTTGACTCCCTGCTCCAGCGACTCTCTTATATTCATCCCGCCCAGAACGACACGGTTCCAAGCATTATCGATGTTCCGAGGCGTAAAATATCCGCCAAGCACATACGGCTGTTCCTTGTAATACTTCAACTGCTCCGTCAAAGCCTTCAAGTCATCTTCCGGCCAAGGCAGCTGCGAGAAGGCTTCCATATTGGCCGTATTCCAGCGGGCCTCGACGCCAAGCAACGCTTCCAGCTCTTGCGCGAATTGCACCTGACTGTCCTTGCTCGTCCACCACTTCAGAAACTCCCAAGCTTCCTTCTGATGCTTGGATTGCTTGAAGATAGCTATGGATTGCGCAACCCCTCCGCTCGTACGATCAATCTTGCCTTCTTGATTGATATGCCCCGGCGAAGGCGCTACGCCCCAGCGGCCAATCAGCTCAGGCGCTGCCGTAGAGAGCAGTACGTAGGTCAAATAGTCGCTAATCCCAATCGGCATTTCTCCTGTACGGAACCGGTTGAAGAAGTTCGCGGCAACCGGAAATTTATAATTGGTGTACAGCTCCGTCCATTCCGTAAAGGCTTGAAAGGCTTCCGGAGAATCAAGCGCCGACTTCGCTCCGCTCTCTTGATAGAATTCTCCTCCGTTCTGATAGAGGAACGGCATGAAGCCGAGCGATGAAATCGGATAATACATCTGCATGCCGTTCTGCTGCAGGATCGGCAGCATGGCATACGTGTCTTCCCATGTTTGCGGGACCTTCACGCCTAGCTCCTTCAAGATATCCTTGCGATACACCAATACGTTGAAATCCTGCGTTTCCGGCAGCGCATAATTCCCGCCGTTATAGCCGAACGGAATCAGCGAGCCCGGCAGAAACCGTTTGCTGACTTCCTCGTAATCCGGAAACTGGGCTAAATCAACGGCAGCATCCCTAATCGCAAACTCGACGGGCAAATGGGAGTCCACTCCGGTTGCGACATCCGGTGCTTTACCGGAACTGGCCGCGAGCAGCAGCGTATTGACGGAACCCGAGTTGAGCTGTCCGGCCGGGAGCGTGTTCACGTTGATCCGTATCCCGGTCTTTGGCGTGAACTCTTCCTCCGCCATTTCCTTCATGATCTCCGCCCACTCTTTGCCCCGAGACACCCATACTTCGAGTACCGGACCTGTTTCATGTGCCGGTTGGTCCTTGTCGTAGACGCTGCCAACGCCGGTGTAGTCCTTCGTAAAAGAGGCGATGAAATTCTTCAGCGTACTGACGGACTTTTGAAAGAAATTCGATTTCACCTTCGGATACTTCGTATCCGGGGAGCTGACCAACAGGTAATCCAGCACGAGCGGGACATTCTGCAAGCCCATCAGCAGCGTGCTTAAGTTGGTCTGGCTGTTGCTGAGCTCCGAGATTTGCCTTGGAATCGAATCGGGATTGTGGATCATTTTCTCGAAGGTATGATTCATCATGCGAAGACTGTTTACCGTACTCGGTTCCTTCTCCGATATGGCATTCAGTGCATCCATTTGGACTAGCAAATCATCGGCAATGATCTTCAAATCATCAATAAGCTTAGGAATCTTCTTCCCCAGCTCGTATTCGAAGTTGGGATCCGGTGTCGGTCCGGTGACCATAATAATTCGCCTGTATAGATCGGACAGCTTCTGCGTATCCGCCGTTAAGTTCTCGACAATGGACTGATAAGGCCCGACAACCGCAACCATCGTGAGGGTATGCTCGCCTGCGGTTAGATGCATGAGCAGCGGCTGCGCATCTCCGTCTTCCTTGTCTTTGTGAAGGGTTTCAATTCGCCAGTTTCGGGAGTAGGAGAACGGATACTCAGCCAGCTCTTGAAACGGAACCTTCCCATCTATGAGAATTTGGCGATAAGACGGTAACCCATCGCCCCACCATTGTCCGAATTTCATGCCAATCTTATATAATCCATCCTTCGGGACCGAGAACGTCCATGAAGCCCTCTGTCCGCCTTTTCTCCAGCGCCAGTCGCCGAATGCATTCAGTAGTTTCGTTCCGTCTCCTGCCGGTTCCATTAAGGGGTCGCCATTGGATTCTCGGCGAATCGTCGGATCGGATTTCATCGGATTGTTCTCCGCTTGCACTTTCACGTTCACTTGCCGTACCGGCTCGAAGCCTTGTGATTCGTAGCCCTTCTCGATTTCGCCATAACCGGGCAATTGCTCCGGGGACTTCACTCGTATTTCATCCAGCGCCATCGCTTCAACCAAATAATTCATGCGAATAACATGCTTGCCTGCACCGAAGTAAAACTGAAAGGGCTCTGAGTACAGACCGTTTCCGTCCGTGATCGCGGTTTCCATCCAGATCGGCTTCTCGATTTGTTTCGGCCGAACGTCGTCACCTTGATTGTTCTGAAGCGGCTTGCCTTCATCCATCCAGTTACGGGTGAAATAGATCCGCTGCGCTTCGCGGAAAGGACTCTGCCCGTCAATGAGCAGCTCACGCTGAATCGGCAGCCTCTTCCCGGCTAGCGGATAATAGCTCGCCACGAGGCTGTAAAGCCCGTCCTCCGGAACTTCAATGGTCCACTCCAGCCACTCCGTATCCTTCTCCCATATCAGAGCGGATGAGGTACTCTCGACTGCTTTGGTACTCGGCTTAACGCCTCCGAAGGCTGAATAGTGATCGGCTTTAAGGCTGGCCTCGAAGGATTCGGCGGGCTTATAGCCCTTCTCCTTATACATGCCAAGCGTTTTCCCATAGGTTGGCTTCAGAATATCGTCAACGGACATATCCGTTAAATCCGCTTGCGGAACGCCTTGATTCTGATTGCGATCCCGTAATCGCTCGCTGGCATAAGATTGCAGGTTTTCGCCAAAGGTGACCGAGAAAACAAGAAAGGTGATCGATATAAGCATGACTTTCTTCCAGTTCAAAGCATCAATCCAATGCCATTTCAACAATCCTCACCTCTTTGAATTCAAGTAGGAAGGGGTAGCACTGGCTCCTACCCCTCTCGTTCCTATGTCTCTATTTGGCTGTTAATTTCTTGAGCTCATTATCTACATTCTTCTTCGCTTCATCGAGCAGCTTCTTCGGCTCGCCTTTTCCATTGAGCGCCGCATCCGAAGCCTTGAACGATTCATCCCACAGTTTCTGACCTGCCGGGGTAACAGGACGGGTATGCGCGATTTCCATTAAATCTACAAATACCTTCAACTTTTCTTTTTCCGTAATCTTCAATTCTTCGTTTACTTTCGGCATCGCCGTTATATCGTTGCCGGCATCGGCGCGTTTACCCCAAAGCAGCGTGCCTTCATAACCGGCGATAAATTTAAGGAGCTCCCACGATTCTTTAGGATGTTTAGCTCCCTTAGGCATGACCCACGACCAGCCGCCTGCCCAAGTGGTTTGCGCGTATCCGTCTTCGGAAGGCATCGGAGCGACGCCCCACTCAAAGGTTGGTTTGACCTTGGCGTTACTGGTCAAATCGTTTAAGATCCAGTTGCCGTCGAACACGAAGCCGACTTTACCCGTCCAGAACGGGTTAATTCCCGTTTTGCCCATGACGTCGTTGAACTTGTTGATCTTGGCCATGTCGTATTTCTTCGCATAACCGGCCATCCATTCCAGCGCTTTCACGATTTGCGGATCGTTCGGCGTTAATTCCTCGCCCTTCGCCCATTCTCCGCCAAAGTTCCAGCCCTGCGTATATAAGAAGCCTTGATTCATCCATGGAATAAAGCCGACTTGTTCGTACCCGCTGCTCGTCTTCTTAAAGATCTTCTCCGCTGCCGCATCGAGCTCGCTGATCGTGGTCGGCGGTTTCTCCGGATCAAGGCCCGCCTCTTTCATCAAGGTTTTGTTATAATACATGGCGCGGTTATCCGTGCCGAACGGCATCGCATACAGCTCGCCTTTATAATTCCCTTCGGCCCACACGCTTGGATAATAATCGTCTGCGCTTACATCTGCGTCAATCTCGAGGTAGGGAGTCAAGCTCTCGATCGAGCCTTTGGCCGCCCATGCTCCGGCCATGAAGCGATCCAGCAGCGCCACATCCGGCGGCGTGCCTCCGGCAATCAGCGTCGTTAATTTCTCGATCCCTTGCTCGGCAATGTATTTCACTTTAATATTCGGGTGCAGTTTCTCAAATTCGCTGATTACGATCTTGGTGTAGTCCGTCTGGAACTTGCCACCCCAGCCCCAGAAATCGAGTGTAACTTTCTCACCGCTGTCTTCGCTCGCTGTATTGTCCGGGGTTGCTGTGTTGTCTGGGCTTGCCGTATTGTCTGGACTTGTTGAACTCGATGCGTTATTCGCTTCGGTCGTATTCGTTCCATTCTCGCCATTCGTACCCCCGCAGCCTGTCAATACCAAACTTACCGATAGTGCAGCAATGAAAAACTTAATCATGCCCGGTTTCAAAGCTAGAGCTTCCATACCTTTTCTCCTCCTATTAACTCGTTTTACTGGGTATTCGTCGCTACACGTTCTCAGTGTAAACGCTTTTATTTCTAGTGGTAACGAGACTGCTTTTGCATTTAGTGTACTATTTTGACTTGATATGGTTTTTCTCGTAAAAAAAGAGAGTCTATCTCGTTCGATAGACTCTCTTCTCTATGGTTTATAATGTGTCCGGTGTGGGATGCTCCGTCTTGCTGCGTTCCTCGGACTTCACTTCAATGAGGTGAGCATCGAGTTTCCGCTTCAATTCGTCCAGCAGCGCTTGCGGCTCGCCTTGCAAATTGACAGCCAGCTTCTGCACCCGGTACAGCTCGTCCCACATATATCCGCCTATCGGCGACACCGGACGAATATAAGCATGGTCAAGAAGGTTCACGAATACCTCTAAGTTCTTCTTCTTATCCAAGCCCAGCTGCTTATTCACTTCCGGAATACTGCTCAAATCATAGGTTTCGCCGCGGCCTGCCCAGAGATACGAGCCTTCGATCCCCGCCGCATATTTAATAAATCGCCAGGCTTCTTCTTTATGCTTCGCGCCTTTGGGCATGGCGAACGACCAGCCCCCTGCCCAAGTTACCGATTGACCGCTTTCTTGGGTAGGCATAGGCGCAATTCCCCAATCGAAACTCACGTCATTGATATCATTCAACAGCCAATTCCCTTCATAAATAAATCCGACCTTCCCGGAAGCGAATGGGTTTACCCCGGCCTGCCTGATCGTATCCGAGAAGCTTGCCAGCTTCTTAGGGTCATACTTCTTCGCATAACTCTGCATCCATTCCAGCGCCTGGACGTTCTCCGGATTGTTAGGTGTCAGTTCTCCATGGTTCTCCCATTGACCGCCGAAATTCCATCCATTCGCATATAAGAAACCTTGCGCCATCCAAGGGACGAAGCCCACTTGCTCGTAATTGCCCTCCTTATTGAGGTTGAACATTTTCTCAGCCATCGCGTCTAACTCGGCAATCGTGGTTGGCGGCTTATTGGGATCAAGGCCGGCTTCTTCCATCATCGTTTTATTGTAAAGCATCGCACGGCTGTCTACGTTCCATGGCAAGGCAAATGTTTTATTGTTATATTGCGTTTCCGGCCAAATATTCGGATAGTAGAGGCTAGCCATACCGTCATGAGTCACATCGCTCGACAAGTCCTCTAATGCCCCCATCGATGCCCATTCGCTGATTAGGAAGCGATCAATCATAGCGACATCCGGTGCCCTGCCTCCCGCGATTGCCGTTAAGAGTTTATCTGAAGCCTGCGAATTATCGGAATTCTCGACAAATCTCATTTTGACTTTAATATCGGGGTTTGCTCTCTCGAAAGGTACGACGACCGTATCGTGAAACTCTTTCTGAAATCCCCCTCCCCACGGGAACCAGAAGCTTATCGTTACAGGACTGCTGCCATGCTTCGCCGTGCTCTTGGAATCCTGCTGCAAATCAGTCAAGTCTGTGCTGGCTTCCGAACTCGAACGGGTCCCTTTGATAAATAAGGCACCCGATAACATGATGATGATGATCATGAGGACAAGCATGAACGAAACAAGCTTTTTATTGCTTAAAAGCATTTTCATCGTGACCTACATCCTCTCTTACATTCTCGCGAAATCAGTTGCTTCTACTGCCCTATTGCGTCAGGCGCTCAGCCGGCATGCTTGCTTTGATTTCTCTGTGTAAGCGGGATCGTCATCGTGACTTCGGTGCCAGCGCCATGTTTGCTTTGAATCTCGATTCCATATTGAGTGCCGTAAGCGATATGGATTTGCGAATTAATATTCCGCAGGGCAAAATTATCGTATTCCTCAGGCCCTTTGCCGCCTAGGATAAGCTGCAGATCGGAGAGCTTGTCTGCCGCAATGCCCGCACCATCATCCGTTACCTTAAACTTCAAACAGTCGGCTTCGTGGATAAAAGCTACATCTAGCCGGCCTTTGCCTGACTTTTTCTCCAGACCATGATAAATCGCGTTCTCGACAAGCGGTTGGAAAATATACTTCAATACCGTATACTGCTCGAGCGAATGATCGACATGCAAATGAAGCGAAAACTTATCCTGGTAACGAATCTTCTGAATCATGATGTAGCTGTCAAGCAGTTGTATGACCTCGCTGACGGCAACCTCGTCCCTGCCTTCATTCAAGCTTACCCGCAAATATTTAGACAGCCCGAATATCATCGTACTGATGTCGTCAACCTTGTGAATACGGGCAATCCAATGAATCGAATCCAAGGTATTGTATAGAAAATGGGCATTGATCTGAGAGCCCAGCATCTTGAGCTGAAGCCCCTGTTCAAGCAGCTTCTGCACGTATAGCTCGTTAATCAACTCCTTGATACGAGCGACCATTCGGTTGAAATGACTGAACAGATAACCAAATTCATCCTCGCGCTTGTCTTCGATGCGAGCGTTAAAGTCGCCATTCTCAGCCTTGCGCATGGCTCGAATCATCTTCTGAAGCGGTCGATGGACCGTTGAGGCAATAAAGATCGCAAGCAGTATGCCGATGAAGGCGAAAGCCAGTCCAAGAGAGAGGATGTACCACCGCAGACTGCCTGCTTCCTTCATTAAATCAGCGCCCGGAAGCATACCGACCAGCGTCCAATTACTCGTTTCCAACCGGTTGTAGACAACCAGCATCTGTTCCCCATCCACCCTAGTGCTTACTATTCCCTGACTCTCTTTACCTAGCGGAACACCAAGCTTACTGGACAGACGTACCCCATCCTTATCGCCGATAATCTGCCCTTCATCATCAACGATGACATTCATGCCTGATCCGTTGTAGTCGATTTCCGACAGAATCTCGATGATCTCCGTTGGATCGACTTCATAGACCAGCACGCCAATAATTTCTCCGCGGGTCGTAAAGTTTTTCTCCGCACGGCCAAAGCTGAATACCAAATTGGTGTCTCCGCCTCTAATGAGCGACGGTCGAATGCCAAAATATACGACCTCGCCGTCAGCCTTCCGAATCTGCTTATACCAGGATTCCTGCATAAATTCATTAGCGTAAGCGTTATAGGCGGGAAATGACGTCTTAGGCGAATAATGGAAGGAGAAACCTTCCTCGCCCAGCAGATAGATATCATTGATGTCATTTCTTGAATTTACCAAATTTGACAAGAAAGCTGTATTCGCATCATTATTCTGTATTTCCTCTGTCTCATTGGCGAACTTTCCAATCAGCTGTTTCTGAATCTCCTCGTTGCCAACGACCTGAAGGGAACGATCCTCATAACCTTCCAAGAGAATATCGATCCGCTTGCTCATCTGCTGCACATTCTGAAGAGCCATGCCTCCGATTTTGTTCTCCATCAGCTCAGCGGATTTATCATAGAAGAGATAGCCCATGACCGTAATAATAATCAGCATGCTGGCTACAAAAAGGACAAATACTTTCATACCGACAGTAGGGAGCTTCAGCTTTCCGATAAGTGACGACATGATGGTATCCCTCTCTTCTTATGTGCCGTAGTTTCGAAATTGGGCAGGGGTGATCCCTTCCGATTCCTTAAAGGTTTTGACAAAATGCCGAAAGTCTCTGTACCCTACAGATTCCGCAACCTCATAGATCTTAAGCGGCGTCTGCTCGAGCAGTTCTTTCGCTTTCGCAACTCGAATGCGAATAAGATAGCGGCTCAGCGTCTCCCCAACCTCAGCATGGAATACCCTGCTAAAGTAGGAAGGATTCATATAGATCGTTTCTGCTACTTTATTGAGGCTGATGCCATGATGATAGTTATCGTGAATGTAGCGCAGGGCGATTTCGATCGTACTTCGCTGTCCGGACCCGGCAGCAGCTCGATCTTTCTTCAGAAAAGCACTTATTATTGCGTTCTTCCAATTACCCAGCGTACAGCGGTAAAGCTCAAGCTTCTGTTGATGAGTAACAATGTAGGCTTCTGAATGCTCTCTCACCAAGCACAGCTCTTTCCACTTGGATAGAAGGGTCCCCAGATACATATTCATCTCACATCGAACGGCAAGCGCGGAAGTCTGTTTAACAAGCTCTTCAATAAGCTCCGTCTGCTGGTCAAGCAGATCGGTTAGTTTTCCTTCATCCATCAGCTTGATGGCATGAAGAACTCGATTCATCCACGCCATGTCGAGTGCATCGGCTTTCATCGCAGTGGAGGGTATGCCCGCCGTGAACATAACCGTTTCTTTTCCTTTACAGGCTCCAACAGTTGCATCTGCCGGGCCATACACAAGACCAGGGCCGTTCAATACATATCCCGCACTGTTTGTAAGC
This sequence comes from Paenibacillus sp. J22R3, assembly GCF_056269305.1. NCBI lineage: Bacteria > Bacillati > Bacillota > Bacilli > Caryophanales > Paenibacillaceae > Paenibacillus > Paenibacillus sp. J22R3. Next base: position 856,613 of record NZ_JBWDNS010000003.1, read on the forward strand.
GCTTCCCTAAAAGCGACTACCAGTCGTTCCCCCTCTGCCATGCTGCTGATGCCGATGCTAATTTGAATGCCCAGCACTTCAAGCGCACCTTCTATAACCCGCTTCGCGCAGCGGTAGACTTCCATAGCAGGATCGGCTGTCTCCATCTCCCACGAGCTAATAAGCGCTGCATCCGCAAATTCATTCTCATGTAAGAGACATGCCACGCACGATATATCTCCTTCTTGAAAGACCTCCTCCATGAGGTTTCCAAGCGCGTATCTGAGTTGCGAGCAGCCTCTCTCGCTTATGTCCCGCTCACCCCAATCATGGACGACTGCAGACAGGACAATGAGTCGATTCGGGTTCAGCTCAATGCGAAGCGCCTCCCACTTCGACAATAATTCCGGACCGGCAATGGGCTGGGTTAAACACATTTCCAAATGCTTCTGCCTAGCGAGGGGCAGACTCTCTCTAACACGACCCGAAAGCTCCTCTAATCGGAGAGCAAGCTCTCTCTTCTTCGTAATTTCGCAGATGCAGCGCTCAATAATCTCCATGAGGACCTTTTCCTCGATGGGCTTGAGGATATAATCGAAGGCTCCCAGCTTCACGGCTTTCTGCGCATATACGAAATCACTGAACCCGCTGATGAAAATAACCTTGATGTCCAAGCCTCTTCGCTCGATTTCTTCTATTAATTCCATTCCGTCCATAGCGGGCATTCTAATATCCGAGATGACGATGTCCGGAACATTCGCATCGATCAGCTTAAGCGCTGCACATCCATCTTCGGCATCGCCTATGAATGTAATGCCATGCGAGCTCCAGTCAATCGTCTGTTTCAATCCTTCACGAATCCAACGTTCATCATCGACTACCATAAGTTTGATCACATTATTTGCCCCCTTCGATCAAGCATCCCGCAGTAAAGCAGACTTTGACTTTCATATTACCGAAGCAGGGGAAGTTAAATAAGGTTGTTATTTTTGGATTTGGTGTATTATTTTTACCTTGCATGAATCCTCCTCATTGTTTCCTGTAATTGAAGAAATCCCCATCGCACAATTATACATTAATCGAGCAAAGAGGCCGTTCTTTGTCGAACAGTTGAAGTGATCTTTAGCGAAAATTAAGCACAAAAAGGGCCAACCCGTATTATAAGGTTGACCTATGTCGTCTTTAGTTCCTTATGCCTCCTTCAGTCCGAAGGTCTGCAGCGGGCCGAAGGTGGTCATCCGCGTTATCAACAAGGCCATCTCTCTGGGAGAAAGCTGCATGCCGTGTTCTAGCCAGTGCTGGATGACACCTAAATTTGCAGCAGCCAAATAAGCAATGATGTACTCACGCGGCATCGCTGCCTCTTCGGACTGAATCAAGGACAGCTTACTATAGATAAGCTTTTCCATTATTCTTCTTATTTGAATGGGATAAGCCGGATCGCCTTTAGGTCCTAAGAGAACTCTGAAAAATACGGCATGCAGGGTAAAGAAATCGAACAGCTTCAGGAAAGCCGGATCAGGCTCGTTACGCGCGGCATATTTCATGAGGTGAATAGGGTCGATCTCATTCACAATTGATAGAATTTCATTAATCATATCCTCTTTGCTCAACTCTAGTAAATCGTATTTATCCCGGTAGTGTAAATAAAAAGTACTCCGATGCAAACCGGCCTGCTGCATCAAATCCCGGATGGTTATCGCTTCTAATCCTTTCTCCTCCAATAAGTCAATTAAGGCATCTCTAAGCATCAGCTTCGTTCTTATTATTCTAGGATCTGTCTTGTCCTGCATGTTCTTCCACCTCAAAGTGAACTAATTTCTCAACTAATGAACTTCCTTAAGCCGTGTGTCGGATAATCGACTTTTAAGCGCATCTTGATCATTGAATTTATCCTCCATCTCATTATAATAAACTGTGTGACGACTAATCAACACAAAGTCGATTAAATGGGAGGGATTGTATATGAGATCGGAGACGACCCGTATGCAATATACGCGAGAATTTTTAGGCCAGCATCCTATTATGTTTCTCATCTCTGTTGTCTTCATTAGCTGTTGCGGGGTCATAGCAACATTGGGCAGTCTCTGGGCTATTCCGGCCATTTGCGTTGGCGCTGTCGTATTTATCTTAATCGAATATACGGCACACCGATTCGTTCTTCATGAGTGTCCACAATTTGCTCCCAAATCCTATAAGGGGCATGTTGCTCATCACGAGACGCCTAACGATGTGAAGCATTTATTCGGACCGGTATCAGTCGATGTGTACGGCTATTTGATTATCCTCGCAGCGGCGTATTTGGTAACGGGATTTGACTGGCATCTGTCGCTAGCCGTCGTATTCGGTACATCCAGCTTTCAGATCTATTATCAATGGCAGCATTATATCGCTCATCGCCCTATCGTACCATTGACTCCTTGGGGGAAATGGATGAAGAAAAGACATCTGCTGCATCATCATATGGATGAGAAAGCGATGTACGGCGTAACGAACCCCGTGATGGATATGGTCTTGAAGACAAATCGGCTAAAGCGTAAAAACCGCAGCCCTCAATTTCCTAAAACGAATAAGGGGGATGCTGCACATGAGCGAAATGACAAGAAAATGGCTTAGTTGGATCGGCATCGCAGTAGCAATTATCGGCTGTTTCTTTGCCACTGCCTGGATGGGCAGCATAGCTGTTATCCTCGGACTCATTTGCATGGCAACCGGTCAAACGCCAGTGCGTTGAAATAGAAGCAATTCCAGTCGGGTTGCCATGATGCGACATACCTACCTTACTTTAGTCGAAGCAAACAACTTGCTCATACAAATCTAACTAATGGAGATGTTAACGATGAATGAAACAGCAGCAAAATGGCTTGGCTGGATCGGTATTGTATTGGCTGTAATCGGGTTTTTCTATTCGCCTTTCTTGATGGGCGGAATTGCCGTTATCCTAGGGATCATTTGCTTTGCTAACCCCAAGAAGGCAATTGCATGGTGGACGACCATTCTAGGTGTAATTGCATTGATCGTTCCATTATTTCAATAACTTAAAATAAACGTACGTTAAAAGTCTTTATAAATTAGGTAGGTATGTGGCATCATGGCGACCCCCACGATAGGTGGATTTACGATAAAGGATACCCTATTTTGTGAATAGGCATGCTATTATGGAATATTTGAAAAGACCCGATCATGTGAGCATGATTGGGTCTTAATCTGAGTGGCACTAGTTCTCCGCGTGATCCTTGTTCAACTTCTCGAGAATTCTGCGCTTCCGATACATCATTTTACCGGTTTCAGCGACATCCTGAAGGGTGGATCGGTTCAGATAGGCACCGAACAGCATGCCTGCGATCGGAATCATTTGGAACAGCTTCTTCCATCCGAAATTGTCTCTGTACGTGAGCATGACCTCGCGCCAGCCTTGCAGCTGGGACATGACCTGACCGCTCCGCTCACCGGATTGGAACACAGCCAGATCATCCAGAATCGCTTTCTTTCCGACGATATCAGCGGAGGAGAACTGCAAACATTTGACGATAAAGACCCGCTCCGCCTGTTCCGTCGGGTCATAGCCGTAGCTAATCGCCACCTCCTGCAAAGCTTTAAGTGAAATGCCGAGCAGGAGCGGAATATCAATGGCAAGTGTGAAAATACCCCCGATTCCCGTTGTCGCACCTTGCACCGTCGCCGTCTTGCTGCTTGTTTGGATAATGCGATCGGCGATCTCATCCATTCTACCTAGCGGAAGCTGACCGATTCGCACTAAGTCAGCTGTTTCATCCCGCTCCGCATTCGGAAAGAATTTGCGGTACATCTGATCCTTGCTGATCAGATATCGTCCGCCGCTCTGAACATAATTGCCGAGCTCGTCAAGCGCTGTGCCAATCTTATCCTGAATGAACTTTGGGGTGATTCGGTCCAAGATAGCAAAGGGCAGTCTGCCGAGCTTCTCCCAGAAGAACAGCCCTTTCTGATCTTGCTCCCATCGTTCGATTAGCTTTAATTCTGCTCTTAAATATTCGGTAGTTTCTGTATTCGTCATCATGGCGTGCACACCTCATCTGGAATTTTCCTTTTGCCCTACATACTGTAAAAAGCACCTTTACGTTTCATCTTATTCGAATCGAGGTGTTACTCCTAATTGAACAGAGAAACAGGCTGCCGATTGGCAGCCTCAGCCCGCAGTCTCGACAGCCACTATGTTGCCGAAACAACATGAGCAAAACTTTAGCGGTTGTCAGCGTGGCTATTTCATGAAAATAAGCCCGTTGGAATCGCTAACGGTTGTGACCCTGCCTGCTGATCATTTGTTGCGAAAGGTGGACAAGTACAACCAAAAGAGAAACCCGACGTTTGAAACAACGTTGGGTTTCTCGAGATTCTGACGCTGCTGAATTGGAAGAAGACAGCCGATTTGAAATCAGCTGTCTGTCTCTCTAACCGTTCTCGTATTTATAAATTCGTAGTTGTGTGCGGTGGCGCATGTACGGCAAGCCCGATTACGACAATTCTGCTTCCCTTTTTGTACCGCTGGAGCACCTTGGGAACCTTATTTCCCTTTGCGTTGATAATACTGATGGTAAGTGAAGCATTATTCCTCGTTGCCACATAGACGGCGCGGCCATTCGCGAAAATTCTTCTCCAGTTATGATCAAAATAATAGACCTCGTCTTTCAAATCCGACAAGGTATAGCGCCGGGTCAGAGCCAAGTGTACCACCTCCTTAACGTAAGTTATGTAGAGGCGGCTAATCATTCTTGGGCCTTTGTGCGATGCAGGCTATTGCTCATATCCACCTTAGAAATCGTTTATGAACCAGCAACACATCGTTCTGTACAGCCCATTTCCCTAAATCCGAGATGCCTTGATCTTCATCCTTAGCGAACCTAAAGCACATATGGACGGGGACGATATTGTTCCCATGTGGCTTGATTCCGATGGTTGGTCTGAAATACCCCATAATGAGGATGACTTTCATATCCTTCGCTTGAATGTTGCGTCCGTTTAATACCAGCTGCTCCCCGTGAAAATAGAGTTCAGTCGGTTTCTTACATCCTCTGACCAATGTCGTTAGCAAGACAACTACGCACAGGAGAAGCTCTGCAGCCGTAGCCCATAGGGTAATTACGCTGTCTTGGTCATGTATGGAGTCGATTACATGGTAGATGAATAGAATTATCATCATCGTCATGGCAAATATGATTCTGTTCCCTGAAGGATTTCTAACCGAATACTGCGCAGGTCCCAATCGTGTCTCCTCCTCTCATCGTCATACTCAAATAGTTGAATTTCTTCCATACGGTCACTCAAGGCTCATAACGTTGCCCCGCGATATATATTTCTATTGTCTCGTTCGGCCGAACTGGTTCCTGTATCAATTGCTGTCCCGGTCCGGGTTCCAGTTTCTGTTCCTGTTCCTGAATCACAAAAAGGTACTGATCCTTCTTATACAAAACATAATAAAGCATCATCAACGGATGAAAGTAGTCAATCCCCTTAATGCGGCAGCCAGTAAGGAACAGGAGTTTCTCCCCATCGGCAATCGTAAAAGGCATTCGGGTGCTTCCGCACCAATCAATGGTTAACCGCAGCTCATACTCGCCAGGCTCTATTTCGAACTGCACCTTCCCTCCATCTTCGACAGTCCCGAGCTGGATATCGTTCAGCAGAATAACATAGTCCCGGATTCGATTCACCCATTGGGACGTTCTCGCGATTTCAATGCACGCAGCCATCCACTCTCAACTCCCACCTGTTTATATGCTGATGGAAACCTCTACCTGTATACACCAGAATCTCGTCCCATCAACGGAGAGCGTCTCAATATATGATTAATTGTCCACTCATCTACTAAGATGCCTCTCGTGATATCCCGACAGGCATCTTCAATGAGCCATGCCCACCATACTGGCGTGAGCAGCTCCCACTCCTCAGGGTCAAGCGGGGAAACTTCATCATACGCTTGGACAATCTCATCATGCATGCCCCGCCACGAAAGTGCGAAGTCGGCGACTCGATGGTTCCAATGGGACAAATCAAAGTCAAGGATCCCCGAGAGGCGTCCGTCTAAGAAGCGCAGGTTCCACGGTGTGAAGTCTCCATGGATAACAATACCTGGCCGATCCTGAAGTTTAAGCCCTGCAATCCTCTCCCGTGCTCGATCAAGGTGCCATCGCAGGATACGGATCTCCTCCGGTTGCCTATGCTCTTGCTTGGATAGCATAGTGTCCAATGCCGGGTCATTTAGGATCTCCTCGCAGCGCCGCCAGCCTTCGCGCTGCCCGAACCCGTTAAGTTTCGCCAGATCATCGTGGAATTGAGCCAAAAGTCGTCCTCGAGCACGTTGTTCGAGAACCCGGTTAACTTCGGACGGCGGATCACCGGGGAGATAAGGGAACAGGCACCAATATTGACCGTCTACTTCAATAGGCGCTTCAACCGCAGGCGCGACGGGCCATCCTTGTGCAGCGACGCATGTCAGCAGACGTACTTCGTAGTCGATATTGTCAGTCGATGTGGACCACCACCGTCTCAAGACAAGTCGCTCTCCTAGACGATCTACAAGCCAATGCTGATTATGGGTTCCACCAATCGGATCGACTACTCGAATGCCGAACTTATCCAAAACCTCGTCGTTCGGAGGCATTAACCCGAGCTTGTTATCCATTATCCATTATGCATCCCCTTCCGGAGCAGCTTCATATTGAACACCTTATTTAATATGCTGTGGTACCATGGTAGGTTTTGATAGGATATACTCTTCCAACAGTTGGAAAGTTGCGCTGACCTTTCAGTTGGATGGGAAAACGACAGCCATTTGGCGGCTGAGCTCTTGAAGTTTCAGGTCAACCGGCTGATTGTCGACAATCGGACAATGTTCTAATCACCAGTCGGAAATCATCTTCACATGACAAAAACATGATCCGATAAATAAATAAGCCCGCGGTTTACGCGGACTTCATTCGGATACTGTTCTTGTCTTCCGACACTTGGCGATCTTAATTGTCGATGCGGGAGTATTAATGAGTGAGGTCGTACTCAATATATAATATGGATTTACGCGAACCACCTCTCTTATCAGTAAGCGGTTCGCTCTGTCATCTACAATCTCATCCAACATCTTATCCATTCCTTTCGTATGCGAATAGGCCTCAGCTCTTCAGCTCCACCGTTTTTGTTGCAATCTTCCTCGTGAATTCAATGTCATGTTCTACAAAAATCAAGGTAGGCTGATATTCAAGCAGCACTTCCTCGATCTGCATCCGGGAGATAACGTCTATAAAGTTAAGCGGTTCATCCCAAACATGCAGATGGGCTTTTTCACAAAGGCTTTTGGCGATCAAGACCTTCTTCTTCTGACCTCCACTGAACATAGACATATCTTTCTCAAACTGTATGCGGGAGAAATCGAGCTTGCGCAAAATCGCCTTAAACAGGCTCTCATCAATCCCCTGCTCCCGGGCATAGTCGGACAAGTCTCCTCTTAAATGCGAAGTATCCTGCGAGACATAGGAGATTTGCAACCCGCTGCCTTTCTGGAAAGCGCCGGTGTACGGAATAGGTTCGCCAAGAATCAGCTTAAGCAGGCTCGATTTTCCCGACCCGTTCGGCCCGGTTAAAGCAATTCGCTCTCCCTGGTTAATGGTGAAGCTGACGTCCTGGCAAATCGTTTTGCCGTCATAGTGTATGGCCACGTCGTCCAGTTCAGCCAGTAGGGACTTGGGATAAACCAGCTGCGAAATTTGCAGGTTCTCCGAAGTTTCTATGTTTTTGAGCAGTTTGGATTTCTCCTCAATCGCGGATTGCTGACGCTGCTCAATCGACTTCGAGCGTTTCATCATTTTGGCGGCTTTGTGCCCGATATATCCTTTGTCTACCTTGGAACCGGAATTGCGTGTTCCGTTTTTGCTTTTCTCCACCTCATGTGACCATTGGCCGGTTCTTTTGGAGGCATCGGACAGTCGTTTGATATCTTTGACGAGTTTTTCGTTTTCGTTCAGCTCAAACTGATCCTGCAAATGCTTGTTTGCCCACCAGCTGGAGAAGGTTCCTTTTTGAATTTCAATATTGGTTTTATTAATCGACAGAATATGATCCACGCAATGATCGAGGAATGCCCGGTCATGCGACACCAGAATATACCCTTTTTTCCCGTTCAAATATTGGCTAACCAGCTTTCTCGCATGTACATCCAAGTGGTTGGTCGGTTCGTCGATCAGCAAGAAATGATTTTCCTTTAAAAATAAGGCGGCTAGCTGCACCTTCGTTTGCTCTCCGTTGGATAACGTGTTATACGGCCGGTACAGCACGTCTTCCGCAACTTTGAGAAGGGAAAGCTCGCGCTCCAGCCTCCAAAGTTCATAATCTGGGTAAATGTCGCTCACAACATCCATGGTCAGATTATCCGGGTCATTAACGGTGAATGGGAAGTAATCAAAGCCGACCGGGGACGAGATGGTTCCGCTGTATTCCATTTCACCGAGGAGCAGCTTCATAAACGTCGTTTTACCGCGCCCGTTTCTACCCGTGAATCCCAGTTTCCAATCGGTATCGATCTGGAAGCTGACCTTCTCGAAAATAGTGTCATAGCTGCCCTCATACGCAAAGGTCAGGTTGGATACTTGAATCGTTGACATGTTTTTCCCTCCTGCTGCTGAAAAAAAATAAATGAGCTGCAAGAAAGTTACTTTTCTCGCAGCTCAAAAATATACATCAGGCCAGCCCGTACGGAGGGCAGAAGCAGTATATAAAAGAGTGAAAGAATAAGTAACTTTCCCGTGGCAATAAAGAACAAAACAACGCAAAATCACCTTTGTTTTATCCCCTAAGACCGGCAAGAAATATTACATTATTCAATCACTCCAATCGTTAAATTTGGTGTCATCATAACACATGGCCGAAGGCATTTCAACCCGTCGCTGGACTCTCCTGCCTATAAGCTTTGCAAATGAAATCGACTCAATTTCATGAAAATCACACCATGCACAAAATGCTGAAATACCATTCGCGCGAATGGCATTTCAGCATTTTTACGTCTTTCCGCTATCTTGCAGAGCACTTTCTAAGCGAAATCAAACGGCTTCATATTAATGCGGTCATCATACATCCGGTCATCTCGGACTAAAGCATTCGTCTCGACAACCTTCCAGTCCTGTTGGTGCAGTCGTTTCAAATAGAGAACAATGTCATAGAACGAGTAGTTGCGATTCGAGTTCAGCAGGTACGTGTTGCTTTCGTAATTCAGTGCGATGCCCACGATCGCTGCTGCGGTGTCTTCTAGAAAGCTGCAGGAAGGATACCACTGCGAGCTGGCCTCGATGCATCCATTGTCCCGGTGGCCTCTGCATAGGAAATCAAACATATTGTTGGAACCTGTTTCGGAACCGATTTGCCACCCTAGCCGAAGAATATAAGCTTCAGGATATACCTCTTTCAGTAGTTTCTCGCATTGAATCTTATAAACGCCGTAGCTATTTTCCGCGTCAGGAATGCTCTCAGGCGTATATGGCCCTGTCTTGTCCTCCGAGTACACCGAAACCGTGCTTGTGAACACAAGTTTTATTCCCAGTTTCTTCGTTGCTTTAGCGATATACTCCAACCATTCAATTGGACCGGTTGCAATGTGGAAGAAAATATCCGGTTTCGTCTCTTCTATGAACCGATATACCTCTTCTTCGTTATCGATGCCTACTAAATCACGGTTCCAGACCGTGACATCAAGATTTCTAGACTTCAATTCTCTGTTCACATACGGCGCCACAGCTCCGTTATTTCCTGTAATCATAGCCTTCATCGTATACAACTTCCTTTGCTAAGTTATTAATTACCCTTTATTAGCTCCTGCCTTCAAGCCTTCCACCATGTACTTCTGAAGCAGCAAGAAAATGATGGTGATAGGAACGGCAACGAGCACGGCTCCGGCAGCAAATGTAGTAAACTCCGTATTCGAGCGATCGCTAATCAATTCAAACAGACCAATTGCGAGTGTCTTGTTCTCGGGCGAGCGTATGACAAGTCTTGCAAATATAAAATCCATCCAAGGACCAATGAAATTACTGACCGCAACGAATACGAGAATCGGCACCGACATCGGCAGCATGATTTTAGTAAACACTTTCGTGTTTGATGCCCCGTCTATCTTGGCTGCTTCCTCCAAACTGCGGGGCAAGCCGTCAAAATACCCTTTTACCAGCCAGGCGTTGAACGGAATAGAGCCGCCGGCATACACGAGAATCAATCCCCACAGATTGTCCAATAAATTGATCTGCAGCAGCAGAATGTAGATGGCGATCATGCCCATAAAGCTAGGAAATATTTGAAGCACAAGCATCGTCATTAAGCCGTAACGGCGGCCGGGAAACCGAAACCTCGAAAATGCGTAGGCGGCGGTCACAATCAGCACCGTAGACAAAATCATATTGAAGAAGGCAATCATCAATGTGTTCTTGAACCAGAGCCAATACGGCGTTTCCGTAAACAAGTGTCTAAAGTGCTCCAATGTAATCCTCTTTGGAATGAACGTGCTAGCATATAAGCTGTCACCGGGATTCAAGGAACCGGAGATAATCCAAGCGACAGGGTAAACAACCAGTACGACGGTAATGGATAAAACAATGTAAATGGCCGACAGTGTTACGACTTCCATAAGCGACGTTTTTCTCGTCATCATGACAGCATATCCTCTTCCTTAAAGACTTTCGTTCTTCGGAAATTCCAAATCGAGAGTGCTGCAATTATTATGAAAACAATAATAGAAACAGCTGAAGCTACATTAAACTTGCTATTGTCTAAGGTCAATTTGTAGATCCAACTGATCAAAATGTCAGTTGAGCCTGCGTAGCTATACTTACTGTCTACCGGACCACCCGTATTAAGCAGGTAAATGATATTGAAATTATTAATATTTCCGGCGAAAGACATGATGAGCAGAGGCAGCGTTGAAAACATGACAAGCGGCAACGTAATGGACTTAAACTTGTTTAGCGTAGATGCTCCATCTATTTCCGCAGCTTCATAGAGTTCCTTGTCAATTCCCGTCAACACGCCCGACATGAGAATGAGCCAGAACGGAAAACCAATCCAAATATTAGTAATGATGATTGCCGTTTTCGTCCATATGGGGTCGGAAAGCCAAGGAATTGGACTGATAGACAACATCTTAAGATATTGGTTCAATGGACCGAATGCTCCGTTGAAGATATTACGGAAAATAAGCAACGAGATGAACGTTGGAATTGCCCACGGAAGAATCAGAATGCCCCGCCAAAGTTTTTTGAATCTTACTTTTCGATAGTTAATCATTAGAGCATATAGCAATCCAACACCGAACGTTGTCACGGTTGAAATGACCGCCCATACAATCGTCCATGCAAATACGCCATAAAAGGTTTGGCTCCATGATTTCAACGTAATCAGATCTTTAAAGGTATCCAGCCCAGTCCAGCTCACAAGGTTTTTGGGAGGAAGATGATCGGGACCGGAATAATTCGTAAACGCGATCAGAACTCCGAACAGTAAGGGCAATATCGTTAAAAATGCCGTGAAAACAATGGAAGGAATCAGCAACATGTATGGAAATCCTTTTTCCCTGATGTTCTGAACCATCTCTTTGAAAGAATTGACGTGCATGCCAGCCTCTCGCCGTTTACCAACTGCATGCGCGTCCCGAATATTCAAATAGTACACGAATAAGAACAGAGCAAGTGTAATGATACAAATGATCCCGGAAATGAGAAGAAAGATGGAATGATCCCCGATTGTAACAATACGCCCTCTGCTTCTAACCTGCGGCTGCTCTCCAAGCGTTATCACGCCTATGATGCCTCTTATAATGGGGTGACTCATTATTAGGATGAAATAAATCTCAAGTAGAAAAAAACCGATTCCCTTTACATATTGACGATTATAAATTTGACCCAAACCCATGAATAGAGTAGAGAGAATTGTTCCCCTGACTACATGTACACGATGCTTTCCTGTTCCTGTTTCTATAGCCTCCATTGGTTGCAAGTTCGTAAATCACCTTCCCGTGTAGATTACGAACTACTGTACAACTACATACAGTAGTTCGCGCACGCTTCCTTTATTTCGCAGCTGCAAGGGAGTCCTTAAGATTGGCAACCGCCTGATCCAACGCCGTCTTGGGATCTGCATTCTTATTCCAAATGAGATTATACGCTTGCTGCATCGGCACCCACATCGAATTGTTCGCAGGAATGTTCGGCATCGGAACGGAATATTTCACCTGCTCCATGAATGGCGCTACGTTAGGATCGTTTTTGATTGCATCGCTCTCCCATAGGCTCTTTAAAGCGGGGATCTGACCAACCATTTCAAAACGCTTACGCAGCATCTCCTCCGATGTGGCAAACTGCGCCAGAAGAGAAGCAGCATCCGGATATTTGCTATAGGCGCTCTGATAAATGGATTTTACATTGGAGAAGCTCTTCGGATGCTCACCTGTTTCAAGCAGAGGGAATGGTACGATTCCGAAATCCACACCCGCTTCTCGAATGCTCTTTAAGTCCGGTGGAGCACCAATCCGAAACATCAGCTTACCTTCATTGAACATGGAACTGATAATATCAAACGTCATGTCCTCTACGCTTAATGGCAATATTTCTTTGTGTATGCGTTGCAGCAAGTTGCCGGCCTTTATCGCACCTTCACTATTCAATCCCGATAGGTCGGTTGGGTCTGTATTGTTACTGCCAAACACATAACCACCATAACCCGCAAGGAAGGCATGGACATAATAGAAGTCATCCGCTTGCATCATAAAACCGAATTTATTTTGCTTCGCATCCGTGAAAGACTTTGATTGTTCAATCAATTCATCCATCGTCGTAGGAACTTCCTTGACCAAGTCTTTATTGTATAACAGCGCATAAGTCTCAATACTTAACGGATAGCCATAAAGAATGTCCTTATAGGAAGTGCCGTCTATCGCTTCCTTAACAAACATTTCTTTATACTCATCAGTAAAATAATTTTCCATAAGTACACCTGATGCTGCTAGCGTTCCTGTGTTGTTATGGGCGGAGGTAAATAAATCCGGTCCCAACCCGGCTGGCCCATCAGTCTGAAGTTTTTGAAACGCATCAACCGTAGATTGATCTGTATATTCAATTGCCACACCATATTGTTTTGTAAATGCATCCCCTACGAATTTCATCCATTCCAAATCTTCTTTATTTCCCCACCACCGAATCGTTGCGCCTTCCTCTGGTTTCAAGCTTTTTTCATTCTCCTCCGACTGACCGGCAGCCGGTGCCGGCTCGCTGGCAGATGTGCCGCCGTTGTTTTTGGAAGCACTTTCATTATTGCCATTGCCACAAGCCGCCAAAGTAAGCATAACAATCATCGCAAGAATGAGACTTGATATCTTTTTCATGTTAACCTCCAACTATCGATTTTTTCATTCAACCCACCTGATCATTTTCACGAAAACAACGGATACCGGCTAACTCTGCACACCTCCTTGTCCATAAAATGGATCATCGCAGTGATCGATTTGAATCTTGGTCCATCATAACAACCCTCTATAATATTGTCAATTATTTATCGATAAATTATCGATAAATATAATTGAGTTTTATGTTCGCATCCATTGCGAAAAAAAAGCACAATAAAAGGATGAAACGCCTGGACGTTCAGGTGTCTCATCCTTCATTGTGCTGCTGTAAATTTCATCACTATTCACATGAAAAAAAATCCGCCGAACCCGTTCGGCAGAAAAGTTGGTGCGATATCGTATCCGTTTCTGTCATCATAAGGGAATAGCTAGCCGCTCCGGCTATCCGGCTATCCGGCTATCCGGCTATTCAGCTTTGCTATTAACGGTTGCCGTAGATTCCCTAACCACCAGGTACGAAGGCTGCAACGACATATCCAGTCGGTTGTCTTTCATTAGCAGCTCCAAAACAATAAAGAGCTTCTCACCCATATTACCGAGATCCGTATGAATCGTGGTCAATTTCGGCGTGATGTAGCTTGATAATTTAATATCATCAAATCCGACTACGCTAATGTCTCGTGGAACGTTAAGTCCCATCCCCTTTAATTCCTTAATCGCACCAATAGCGAGCATGTCGTTGCAGCACATAATCGCTGTCACACCCATACTGACTAAATGACGTGCTAAGGGAGCCGCCGATTCCTCCGTAAAGTTCCCATTGCATACAAGTTCAGGGTCATATGCAATTCCGCGTAACGCGATACTGCTGATATACCCCCCCAACCTTTCCTTGCATACATAGGCATCATTCTGACCGTTAATAAAACCGATGCGAGTGTGGCCCAGATCAACCAGATGATCGATCGCCAGTTTCATCCCTTTCATGTTGTCGCAGCATACGCTGGAAACCATTTGGTTTTCAAGGAAGTTATCTAGAATGACCACAGGATGGCTTGTCGTTTTCAACTGTTCGAAATAAGGATTGAAATTGCTTAAACCTAATATGACGGCACCGTCGAATTGATATTCATTCATCAATTCATCGAAGGATTTCGAATGATTCAGCGTATAATCCAGTGACATTATAGATACTTCATGCCCGCTATGAATCGCATTACGCTTGAAAGCCATCATGACCTCATAATCGAAATACTGCACATGATTATCCTCCGGCTGGTCGATGAAGACGCAAATCCGTTTGTGATTATCGCCTTTCCGCTTGGCAACATAGCCCATGTTAATCGCCGTTTTCAATATTTTCTTTTTCGTTTCCGGATTTACGTCCTCTGCGTCGCTTAAAGCTTTATATACCGTGCTTACTGATATGTTCATTTTCTCTGCAATTTCTTTGATTTTAGCCACAATAGCAGCACTTCTCTTTCTCCTTGAAGTCATGATTTCACTAAATTTAACAGCATTTTCAATATCACTATAACAAAAGCCAAAAGCTACTCTCAGTTGCTTAACTAAGCTCTTTCAGCATGTCCTTAGGCCTATTATTCGTATTATATCATATGGAGGAATACACCAAAACTTCATGAATATTACCCTGAAGCGATTTCCCCCCTGCCGCCATTATAACAAGAGTCTATAATACTGTCAAAAATTATCGAAAATTTATCGATAATTTTTTTGTTATCTGTCCGTTAGCGTTCATAACGTTTTCGGATCATTATTCGAACCATCTAGTAATATGCTTTTCTTTGGTCAAACCTAAATATTTATAACGTATCGTTACCTCTTGCAAGGGTTGTTGGTCGAATCGGACGGCAATACCGTAATGGATTGGTGTCCTATGATCTGACTTAGCTTTATTCTCAATAATGGCCCGAACCTTTTGTGCGGATAATTGAGGACGAATGGATTGATTATGAACATCCATGAACTTAGTCGCAGGGTCTGTCTTTTCCCCCATGAATTGGACCTGGTGACCCGTATTATAACTAATACCAAGTTGAACAAGGTCCGGCTTCATTTTCCCGTTGACTGTCACGCTTTGAATCTTGATATCTGTTCTGCTTTTATTTATAAGCATAATGGTATAAACGTTATAATTCCCTACTTTGTCTGTATAGGTGGTTAAACCATCGTCAACTAACGGGTCAGCACGATAATACCAGATGCTTACGCTAATTACACCTATGATAATCAATGCGCTAACTAATGTAACAAGCAGTGATTTATACTTAAGCCGTTTCAACAGCAACTCCCCCTCGACTACGTCCTGTTTTCAAGCTAAGTTGTCTATTACTTCTACAAAAAAAGCAGCCGATCATTCTTGCCGGCTGCATCTTAGGTTACTCACTTCTTGACATACCTTCATATTCTCTTGAAACATTATCTAATCCGATCATTGTTTCCATCCATTTTTCATTCTTTATAAAGGAATTACTCTTATACTTGTTTATTATTTCGTTTTGATTTTCTCTTGTAATTCCTGGATATTCATATGATATTACATTCATCCATCTATCTGACAGTTCAATTAATTTAGTTATCTTTTCCCTATCTTCATTAGTAATTTTGGTAAAGTCATTTCTTTCAAAATAAAAGCCAAAATTATTTGAAACACTTGATGTTATATTATGTAGTCCATTTGCTAAATGAAAATAACTAATAAAATAGTCTAAGTCCTGCGAAAGCATTGAGATTTTATATAACCTTTCAGCCAAAATCTCTTTATAGTTGAAATTAGGTTGATTGTTAAGTAAGGGTTCTAAGTCATCTCTTATGAGAAAGAAATTCCCAATGAGCTCGTTGTGCTTGTTTGATATTTCTTGAGAAAGATAACTCTCGTACTTCTTATTATTTTGATTTTCTTTGTAATATAGAAAAATAAAGCTCAATAATAGTAGGCCAACTAAGAGGTGTTTCCAATTGTATTTAATAGTTATATCCTCCCTTGGGTGATGTCAGACTGCTTTACTGCTTTCGTAATCATTTAAAGATTTAGTTTAGCATGGAATTGACCAACCATAAATGGATAATTCAATCCACTAAACTGGCCCTTTAGTTGAGAAAACGGCAACCATATGCCGGCTGCCGTTTCTTGATGATTATTAAGCTATTGCCCGTTAGCGTAACCAAGGTATCATCCAATTTGTTTAGACATAACTACCGATACGTAGGGAACATCAGGGGGTTCGACAATGTCAACAATCTCCCACCCTCTTTTTTCATAATACAATTGAGCTGTATGTGTGAAGAGAAATATTGATCTATGACTCATAGAAGCTGCGAATATCTCAGCTTCTCGCATAAGCTGATCTCCAATGTGTCCCTTTCCATATCAAAAAATCCGTTACTTATTTCTGTATCAAGTTTACCAAAAAAATAGTTAGATTGGGTATTAAGATACTGCACGTTAGAATAGCAAAGAGCTGCCAGTCGGCAGCTCTTTCATGATGAACGCTAATAATAATAATGTCTTTTCAAGATCAATATTCAGTTAATTGAACGGAGAACGATAGCAACGAATGGTGCTGATTTCATTGGCAACCTGTTTATTGTTGCGCAATCATTTCTCGTTAAATCGCAATAATAGTTTAGTTATTTTTATCTTTCAGAAAACAAGAAACAAATGAAAATATTAGTCCTATAAACGTGACTCCAAGTCCAAACGAAGTTGCTGAACCACTTGAAGCTAGAATAAGCGCTATACCAAAAAGTGATATTGATATACCTAAGAGTGATATACGCATTATATCCTCTCCTTTCGTAATTTCACTATAAGTATCCATTATGTTCGTTAGAGTATGCTGTCCGTTACCGGCGGAATGCCAATTGAAACAGTAATTGTTGTGCTATAGTTCTCCGTTAGCGCAATAACACATTGCCCGAAATTATTAACCAATCGGTATATACTCTCCGTTGAAATGATATTGATAGCCGTTGTCTATACGGATATAGCCGAATATACAGTGACCCCTACCCCTGTATAAAACACTGGAGTAGTTTTTATTATCTTTATTACCTTCCGCAACCAATATTTTGTTGTCATCACAAGCTAAAACAATTCCGATATGATCGTGAGAATTATCAGAAAGTAGCTTCTCGAAAATGACAATATCACCACGTTCTGGATTGAATCCATCTTGTCTATCGTGATAGAAAAATCCTGTCTCAGGCAGCTGGGCCCAATCCAACCATGCACCAACCCCAGCTAATCGATACATGCGGTTTGGATATCGAATTGGCAGTAGAAATCCAACCTGCATACAGCAGTAGTATACGAATGCAGCACACCAATTTTCCTTAAGCACTTTATAGATATCCGAGTCCGGCCAATACTTGCAAATCTCCCGATAACGCTCATCTTCCGGGACGCCAACAATATTTTGCCCAGCAAGCGTTTCTGCAAAATCAGCCAGCATAAGTCGTCTTTCTTCAGTGTTTAATGTTTCCGTATCGACGTTGGATTCCACGTTCACATTTTCCACTGGAATCCCTAATTCAATAAATACATTTTGTAGTCTACATGTACCCGTATTCGGTAAAATGTTACCTGTATTGTGAAAGTATAATTGCAATAAAATGGCGTCTTTGATAATTTCCTCATATGGTCCATGGGCTCGATATCTATCTTCTTGATAAAAGATCGATCTAAGAATGACTGACATCTCTTCGTCGGAAAAAATTTGGGTGCTACGTATAATCGGTCTTACAGCATCTGCGCTGTTGTGGCCAGGGAAGGCCTTTATTCCAGTTTTATAGAAATAAAAATCGTGAAGCAAACCCGCAATCGCAGCAAATTCCCAATCTTGTCCTCTTCTCAGAGCGAGCATCGAAGCAAAAGTAGAAACCCCTGACAACTGTTCGCAAGCCTCCTGTTTCTTGGAGTTACTCTCATTTGTAAGAAGCATTTCATGAATTAGAGCTCGCACACTGTCAAGCCGCTTAGTCTTCTTCTCGAAGATCAATATTACGCCTCCCTATTCTTTATAGCAGCAGCTAAGGCTTATAACTAGAAATCATTTTTGCTTCTCCCAGTTTCTTAACACCATTTATTATTGTAATGCATCTTCTTTCCTAATACCCCTAGAAATTCCATTAAACTGCCCGTTACTTCAACGAAAAGCGTAAAGAAGCTGCCGGTCAGTGCCGGCAACTTCTTCCTGGTCGTTTATTAACATGTCCCGTTAGCGCAACGACTTACTCTGTTGAATTTCGTGTTCCTCAACATAAAGCGGCATCAGAGAAGGCGGATCGTACCTTATCGCGGCCTTTAAACGACAAAATGGTGCCGATAGTCATAGCCCCATAGCCGCAACGAAATAATGAGCCTAATCAGACAGTGCCCGCATGATGTTGGATTTCGCCTCTGCCGCAATCGCTTCATTCCCGTCATCGACCGCTTGCATTAAGATCAGTATGGGGATGTATACCGCGATCAGCCGCGCCAGCAGCTTCGTTTCCTCGTCCGCTCCTCCGTACGTTTCGAAAAACACGCCGCGAGCGTAAGGTGGTAAAAAGCTATAAGCAACGCTCAAATCGCAAGCCGGATGGCCTACGCTCAGATCGCCCCAATCAATGATGCCGGAAACGATCCCGTTCTCATTCACAAGCATATTTTTGAAATGAAGATCGCCATGTAGCAGTGCATTCACCACCTCGACACGGTCCTTTTGCAGCCTGCTAATATACGCTTCGATCACACCGGACTCCTCCGGCGACAAATGTTCAGCCACCTTCGATAGAAAGCCCTCCAATTTCACTTTGCGCGATGCTATGTCCGTCAAGTTTCGATGATCTTGCTGAACTCCGCACTTCAGCGCCGCCTGCACCGGAAACTCATGCAATCTCCGCAAAAATTTCGCCAGCGTCTCTGCCGATAAAGCCCGGCGTTCTTCCGTCAAACCGATTGGGAAATCTCCTGGCACGTAGGCATAGCCAAGAAATGGTGCCGGGTATTCGTCACTTGCTTCGCCATAAAACAACGGTTTCGGATAGGGGATGGTCATATATGCCTCCAGCTTCGGCAGCAGCTTCCCTTCCATACGAATCGAGCCAACTGCAATCGTTCTTCTTGGAAACCGGAACACGTACTCGTCACCGATGAGAAAAACCGTATTGTCCCAGCCCCAGCCCAATCGCTTCACTTGCTTCGATGACAGCTGAGGGAATTGTCTGCCGATCAGCGTCCGCGCCTGCTCTTCGTTAACCTCCCACTCCGCATCCCATACATTCGTTCCTCCCATGAATTGTCTGCCTCCTCGTTCCTTACGTTATTTAGATGTTTACATTCCCTGGAAGTTACGCATAACTGCCCCGTTAGCGGAACAAGCCTGTCGTTGAGGTTAGCAGTGTTTATAACTTGTTTCTTTGGGGAGAAAATACCTCTATAAAAGGAGGTTATTTTGATGAAGTTAACATTATTAGCAAATGTCTTACTTGCCGCTTCATTGGGTGTATCTGCGCCCATGGATAAAGTCGCAAATGAAACAGCAACAAAGAATCAACAACAATCTTCATGTGATGTGGTTAAAGACGCATTCGTGTGGACTTTGTTCAAACCGATAGAAAACGTTCTTCGAGAATATAAGGATGAGCGACAATTCATGGTCGATAATGTCGTTGAGGTCAAACGTTTGAAGCCAGGTCAATATTATTGGGAGACAACCTTGAAAGTATCGACTTTTGAAGGACCTCATAACCCGCCTTACCATCACTATATCATTACCTTCACCAACTTGGTTGCAAATGAAGTAACAGTGAAGAAAGTCATAAGAACAGAATAAACACAATTAAACTGTCCGTTATTTCAATGAAAAACAGCAGCTGATCATTAAGCCAGCTGCCGTCGTGTATTGAGCGATAGTGCTCCGTTAGAATTCCTGTAAAACGAATAATTTGGCGTTTGAACAAAAACGAGCGCCTCGGTACGATGGGGTTGCACACGAGGTCAAAAGCCTCAAAAAGCCCATCAGGAGGTCACTCTACTATGAAGTTTAAGTCACAGGATAAGCAAAATCAACTCATTGAAAACATTACCGTTTCTCACCTAGTCATCGGCGTAGACATTGCTCAGGAAGCTCACGTAGCTCGCGCTGTCAGCTTTCGCGGCATTGCTCTGGGTACTCCACTCGAGTTTTGTAACGATCACGAGGGATTCAAACTGTTCGAACGTTGGATTCAAGATCTACTCAAGAGCTACAGGCTGAGCAACGTCATCGTTGGCATGGAACCCACCGGCCACTACTGGTTCAGCTTAGCAAGTTGGCTTGGCTCTCAAGGCATTGAAGCTGTCTTGGTTAACCCCCATCTCGTCAAAAAGAACAAGGAAAACCGTGACAATACACCTTCTAAAAGTGACCGTAAGGACGCCCTTGTCATTGCAGATATGATCAAAAACGGGTATTACTCCCCTGTTCGGTTTCATTCGGAAGCTTACGAGGAACTACGCATTCTCATGGCAAATCGAGAGACGGTTACCAAACGACTTAACAGTACGGTTAATCAGATCCACCGCTGGGTGGATATCGTTTTCCCAGAGCTTCTGCAAGTGTTTAAAATCCTTACCTCCATCAGTGCAATCGCAACACTCAGACTCTTCCCTTTGCCGAGAGACATCAGTCGAATGAACACGGAACAAGTCCTCGAAGGTTGGAAGCAATATGCGAAGCGTCATGCTGGAGTAAAACGCGCTGAGTTGCTCATTTTACTTGCAAAATCCAGTGTTGGCACTAAGCAGGCACTCAACGCTTACAAGCTTCATCTGGAGCAATTACTTGAAGAATACGACCTGGCTCGGAGTCAGCTTGAACAAATTGAGCATGAGCTTCACCTCATTCTTGAACGCATTCCGTACGCTCAGAAACTGCTAGAAATACGTGGTGTGAGTGCAACGTGTTTAGCTGGAGTACTTGGTGAGGCTGGTGATCTAAGTGGCTATTCGCATGGCAATTCGCTGCTGCGGCATGCAGGGTTGAATCTAGCTGAGGCCAGTTCTGGAAAGTGGCGGGGAAAGATGGTACTTAGCAAACGAGGTCGGCCGCGTCTTCGTCATTTTCTTTATCTCATGACGATGTGTATGGTCATGACAAACCCGGAAATACGAGCTTTGCACCGTCATAACGTGGAGGATAAGAAGTTGAAGAAAATGAAGTCCATCATGAAACTATGCAGCAAAGTAGCTCGTTTGCTTGTCAGCTTAGCAAAAAGCAATGAAGCCTACGATTCAACTCGTGTTTTCCCGCTGGCAGCTTAAGATCTAACGATCCTCACCAGCTCAAGCATTCGCAGGATGACAAGTAGCACGGAGTATCGGGATATGTTCAACAAAAGGGCTCGGACCCGTTCCGTTAGAAAGACCGACCTCCACCCCGTAGTTAGATGTGACGAAGGAATGAAAGGGCTATGACCCGTTGAGACATGGGAGTGAGAATCGCTAGGGCGAAGTGGAGACGTGCACATATGGAACAATATGGGTGATTAGAAATTCACCTTTATTCCCGCATGCCCAATTTGCAATCCCCCGTCACCGGTTACTCTTCCATCCCCTTCTGGCACCTTAACTACGGGATGAAATCCTGCGAATTCATGAGTCTGAGTGAGGAAACTGAATCATTTCGAGGGAGCTTAATGGCTATCCTAATAACTTAGCCTCTGCAAGTTCTCTAATGAAGTCCGTTCCCCAAACACCTAATGTTGGGCAGATTTCCCACTCACTATGAGTGATTGGTCTTATTTCGATTAATCCCTTCATCAACATACAAATCCCAGGCTGGTACCCTGTCTGAGAACGGAAAGAATCTGGCTCAATTGAATCTGACTCCAGTGGACGAAAGCCTGTAATCATTTCTCCTAGTCCAGTTTCGTAGATTGTACGAATGTGCGCTACGCCTTGTACAATGGTCTGTTTTCCAGCAATATACTCTGGTGTTGGTGGCGAATCACCCAACCAATCCATTAGTCCTGCTAGGAATGTTTTTGTTGGACTTGCCATATACGATTTGGTTACCTGTATCACTCTGCCACAAGCAAATTGCCCATTTTTCAAGGGAATTGCCCAGAACTGCCCTGGAACAAGTGATGCATTTGATTTCGGTCTAAAGGGATACTTAATATTCATGCCACCGACCTCACTGAAAGTTTTATATGCATATTATATCCACTTGTCGAATTGCGCTAAACTGCCCGTTAGCTCAACAGGTTACGGTTCATCCCGGCAGCCCTATTGTCTTTACGCTATAGTGCCCGTTAGCGGAACGCCAGGCAAAGATTCAACCCTCGAGTAATCCCAAATATCTAATTTCCTTACCATTTAATTTGACTATTAATACTGGTCCACTTTTCTTAATCGGCTCAAAAATTTCTACTCCAACAGGAAGTTTCGTCGCCATTTCGTCTTCAAAATTAAGACCATCTTTATATTGCTTTGTAATCATTCCAACCTTATCTCCAACTGATAACTTTTCTTGTTGTACCCAATCAATATTACTTGCATTGTCGTAAATAACTCCTTGGTATTGAAAAATGTCTGCATTCGGATTTTGAGCGATAATTTCCTGTGCTGTTGGATTATGAGTGGACTCAGTTATTGAATTTTCAGAATTGATTACTTTGGATTGATTACATCCCGTAAGCATCAATAGAGTGATTAAAAACGAAATAATTATCTTCACCAACGTACTCCCCCTCATAATATAACAACGTTCCATTTATTCAATTTGTTCCAGATTCCGTTGAACTATTCTGCCCCGTTACTTCAATCTAAAAAGAGACCCGCAGCAATGGGCTACGGGTCTAAGCTATATATAATAAAGGGGGGTCAAGATTTATTATAGACGCATTTCATAAAGCTGAGCTAAAGATTGGATTTCATTCGTGTTACATTTATTGAGCTATCGTGCCCGTTAGTTCAATATATAAGCTCACTACTTATTAAATTGATCTGCGGCTTTTTCAGCTTCAAGAAGAGATTGGTCGTCAATGTAGCCAGTATTCGCATTGCTTTTTTGCATCATTTCGATATACACATCCAGCATTTGTTTGATGTCATTTAGTTGAACAACATCATTCTCGTCCAATTTTGCTTTGATGATTAATTTCCCCATTTTGTTAGATGCGTTGTCCATACTATGACCAATATAATACCAACCCCGAACCTTATTCTCATTTTTATAATGAGCATACATCTCATCTGCTCTAAAGCTAGCGTCCCTAAGGACAGCATAGGCTCGTCCAATGTGAAATCCCCTGTAATAACCAGTCAGGATATCCTCAATAGAAGACCTTGCCTGTATGAAATTAGAGCCTAGAATCCCCATATTCCTGCTCAAAGAGGATTGCTCTGTTTGTTTATTCGACTTTATCGTTTTCCATTGATAAATGTTAAAGACGAGTGACAAAAGTAATATTCCAATAACAATCTTTGTACTTCTCATGCTGATACATCACATCTCCCAAATTCCCCAAGTATGTCTAATTTAGCAGGTTGAGCAATAATCGAACACATGCAACTATTTCCACATTCCTGCCCGTTACTTCAATAAAACAAGGAGCAGCTGCCGCTGGCAAACTGCTCCTTGTTCGTTTAGCTATCGTTCCTCATTAGTTGAATGATAGTAAGTAAGGACTCGTTTTATTGATGGAAACTCCATAGAATAAATACATACCGTGACAAAATCTTGTCTAACGGAATCAGGTACCCAAGCTTCAGTGGCAATCTTTTTGACAATAAAAACTAAGTTATATCCAGAAATCCCATTCCAAAGTCCATAATCCCTAACTACATCAAGGTTTTTTCGACTGATGATAGTTGATTCTCCTATTTCAAATCCGAAACTGACTCCTTTCAATGCTGTATTAAACTCTACTTCATACTTCATCGTCGCAATATAAGACTTGTGATATTTTTTTCGATTTCTTTTTTTCATCGTTCCCCCCGTAAATCACCATAAATATCACTATCGTTCCTCGTTAGCTTAAACAACTCATTGGATTGTAATATTAACTATTGCGGTTTCTTGGTAATCCTTATTGTCTTGTACCCATTTAAGGATGTATTCATGAGTGATTTTTTTATCTTCGAAGTGAACATTGCTAAGTGTAAACCCTTTAGAATGTGGCTGAATCGTGCTTGTAGAAACAGTGAGACTACCCTTAAGAGTAATTGATGGACTTATTGCTGCTGATTCTCCTAAATAATCAAAATCAATTTTATATTCATTCATTTTACTATTTGGAGTTACCGAAACCTTCCAGTGGTCAGGAGTTTTAGATAATGACCAATGAAATTGTGTTGTTGACTGCTCATCGAGTGAGATAGATGAGCTCTTCACTGGCGGGTTTTCGTCCGCACGGCACCCCGAAGTAATTGCAACAGACGAAATCATAACCATGAATACAAATATTTTCAAAGTGCGCAACAATTCATCAATCTCCTTTTGAATTTTTTCAATTTATTCAATATTTCCCTATCATTAGACGAAATGCTGTTAGAGAAGTTGCGCTATCCTGCCCGTTACTTCAATAAAACAAGGAGCAGCTGCCTCTGGCAAACTGCTCCTTGTTCGTTTAACTATAGTACCGTTAGCGTAATAATTCACGTCAGCAGTTTTATTTTTAAAACCCAAATTACATTCTTCCCAAAATTATCAGCTGTTGGTATTAGCCAAGTAGTCATATAATTAAAATAACACTGCATTAGAATAACCACTCTCACCATCCGAAGAAAGTAGGCTAAGGAAAGTTGAATAAACGATACGTTTTTATCATTTCGCTCGTCTTAATTATTAGTTTTGCGGTATGGCAGAACTTTCAGTTACGTGAAGAACAAAAGAAAATCAGGGTGCACGTAGCAACAATGGCATATACCACCGCACAATATATAATGAATACAGGAGCAAGTTTTGAAACAATTAATAAACAAAATCAATGGATCGAACCGAACTTGCTGCACAGTAATTCATTAATATTCACTTACCAAAGTCTAACCGATGCGAATAAAACCTTGCAAGATTTCTTCTACTTAATACCTGGTTCATCCAGTCAAAAACTAAATGATTTCTATTTCGATTTCACTGATTGGTACATGGATGTTATGAAGATTAGCGCCAAAAAAGGGAATTTAACTGCCGAAGATAAGGACATTATTTTAAAATTAAGTCGAGTAACTTCTAAGCTTGAGTTACCGCATAAAATGAATGATTTAAATTCCGTGTTGATTTTTTATGACAAGCTCGCGGCGGAATGGAAGAAACAATAGTTTTGACATATTGATATTAAAAAGCTTGGAGATTTCGCCAAGCTTTTTAATAATTTCCGCTATAATTTTCTTTGTCAAATATAGTTAACCGGTAAATGTCGGTTGCCTTTTGTGGTCTGTATTAAACTAAAGTATCCGTTAGTTAAACGAAATTATTTATCAGGTATTGGTATAGTATGCTCTTCTAGTACACCATCCGTAATGACTGAGCTTTTGTATCGAATAGTCCACATTGCTGATTTTTCATCATATTTCACTTCTTTAATTACGAGGATGTTTATATGTTCAATGTCCTTATTCATGAGGGCTTTACGTATTACTTCGTCTTGAGTAAGTATTGCTTTTACAGGTTTTTGTATTTCGGAAATCGTGACCTTCAACGCCTTTCCCTGACCTGGGTAAGAAGCCGCTATTAACCCCTCAAACCAAACATGGACATTTTGTCCAACCTCTATATTTGGGGGCATATTCGTAACCCATATTGCATCATAGAACTCTTTTCTTGTTTCATTTATTTTTCTACTAAAAGGCTTAACGACTAAGGCACTTTGATTTTCAATCTTCGTAACATAACCAACAAATCCAGGATTTAATTCAACATGTGAAATTGAGGGCAGCTCAGTTGCATGACAAATCGGAATAACTATTAATATTGATAGGAAAACAGCAACAATATTTTTCATTTTATAGAACTCCCTAAGCATGGACTCTTCGTCCGTTTTTAAGGATATTTTTACCGGTTCATAATTAAATTATCCTGCCCGTTAGCTTAATAGGTTGCCGATTGTTCAGCAACCTATTCTACGTTGTGCCATCGTATCGTTAATCCAATGTTATGCCTGCTCAGAAACAGTTTGTTTTGTTTGGGTATAGAAGCAAATCCGAACTTATTCGAATACCCGCATTCAAAGCTCCCACTTTAGCTGCGGTTTTTTCTGGTATGATTACTCCCCCTTTTAACACGTAATCTTTAGTAAGAGAATCGACATAGAGCATGCCAGAAACCTCTTCTCCGATCAACGCCATATCAAATGGAGATATTGAATAAACTGTCTTCGCGATCTCAGAAAACACCGTTTCGAGTTCTTGCAGAAATAAATTTGTCTCGGGGATAAGTGGATACGTAACAGAATACTTCTTTTCTAATATTCCTGAAGGGATGCAAAAGTCCAGCCAATCAGATCCCTCTTCCTCTCTTACAGTTAATGACAAGCATCCGAGCAGTGTTGAGTCAGGCAATGTTAAAATACCGTACAGATAATTCGAGAAAACTTCACTTGAAACTAAGCCGAAATCGATAGATCCTTTACCCACATTCTCTTTCTCAATACAAGGGCCAAACAGGTGATCATTTGACCATAATCCGTGAATACAGTCTCTTAGCAAATCATCACTTAACTTGTTTTTAAATTGAATGGCTAATTCAAAATAGCTGCCGTACCAATCCTCGTCAATGAACTGTTCCATATGTCTAAACCCCTTTATGAAAAGCTGCCGCTCTATCTGTCGGTTTCTATTATGTCTATGTTGAACTATCGTTTCCGTTAGTTTAATCAATTACTTTATCTAATACATCCCTTCCTACGAGCTAAAAAATCCTCAGCTGCGTCTTGATGCTGTTTTACAAACAGAGGTGGTAAATTTGTTACTGGAAAGTAAGCCAACTCTAAAGTTTCATTTCCATCCGTTTTGGGCTCTCCTTCAACGGCTTTACATTGAAAAAAGAATGAGATTGTCTGAGCCTTGTCACCGTTAGGATATTCATCAAAGTATTTAGTATATGCACCTATGAGATGCTCAACTTCTACCTTAAGGCCAGTTTCTTCAAACACTTCACGGATTGCTGTTTCTTTCGCAGATTCTCCAAGTTCCATCGCTCCTCCTGGAAATCCCCAAGCATTTCTATCTCCTCTTTTTTGTAGCAGTATCTCATTGTTTTGATTATAGATTATCGCTCCAGAAAAATTCAAAAAAATTAAATCTTGTCCAACTCTCTCACGGATATATTGAATATAGTTTGGATTACCTGACAAATTGTTTCCCCCTCTTAGTAAGGCTTTTCCCTGATAAGAAGATTTCGCCATACACTTAAGCAAACCTGCCCGTTAACGTGATAAAGCCGCCGAACTTGCCGACAGCTTCATCATAGTATTTATTAAACTATCGTGCCCGTTAGTTTAACGATTGTTTCAATTTGAATCCATTCAATACTGAATTCTCTGTTGTGATGATTCTGAAATCCAATCATTTAAACCAACACTACTTACAAATATATCGTTACCGATTTTGATAATGGGAAACATCTTTCCCGAATATGTTCCAGATGTTTTGAGGATTGTTTCTTCAGAACTAATAATTCCCCTTACTTGAGACTCAGATATATTTAGATAATCCGCAGTTTCTTTGAGTGTCATAAGGGGGTTATCTGAGTTATGCTTTTCAATCGTTTTGCTTGATGATGATTGATTTCCGCTGATGATAAGGCAACCTGTGATGAAAGCTATTCCTAAAAACACGGAACAGATAACATTGCTCAAATTAATATTCTTCAACTAAAATTCCCTCCAAATATAAATCAACTAATTACGATATGTAAGCATACTTAATTTTAACATAATTGGAAGTATCCTGCCCGTTAGCATAACAGAAGGCTACCGTTCATGCCGGCAGCCCACTTTTATTCTCATTCATTCACTTTTGTGTACGATATCTATTCTAGAAAAAACTAAGCCACTGTTGAAGTGCGGAGTGTCAAAGTATATGTTTACGTCGTCAAATACTGACCCATGATGTATCCGTCCATAAATCCTTACATCAAAACCTCCATGTCCATCTGCTCTAATTCCATTTATCTCGTATGATTCAGAATGGACTTCTCCGAACTTCTCATTTACCGCTTTATTTATTCTCGAACTAAGCTCAAACAAGAAGACTTCATTCATTAAATTAATGTTCGCCTGGGGTTCAACAAAAGGGTCATGTATGGTTTCCGGCGCAGGACGCGCTAACTACAACCATTTCTGAGTCGGTACAACCAAGCGAAACCACAGTGACAATTATGATTGAAATCAGACGTACCTTCAGTATATTCACCAACGTTACCTCCACAAATTTCTTATACGTATTGTTCCTAATTCATATGGAGGTATACAACTATCCTGCCAGTTAGTTGAGAAAACGACAGCCATGCCGGCTGCCGTTTCTTCATGCTTGTTGAACTATCGTGCCCGTTAGCGTAATGACAAGGTCTAAGCTTCAATGTAGTTTAAAATAAACTGATACAGATTCTCGGCTTCCATTTCACCTTTACTCTGACCTTGATACCAAGCGACAACAGGGCATTCCCCGTTTTTCATTTGGGTCGTATCTAAACAATAAATCCAGTCGGCTCCTGGTTCATAAATAACTACATAACCATGTGGGATATCGAAATTCTTCCAATTATCAGTGTTCTGTACACATATTAAGACATTGTTTAATCCTATTCCATCAATATCAAATCCTTCAAAACCAACGGAACCGTATTCCTTTATCAACCATTTATAACTATCAGGCAACACTACATTTAATTGATTTTCTATCTCTTTTACAATACCTAGGGATGCCCCATTTAGCTTGTGGACACTTTTTGTATCTACAAGTTCCTTTAATTTATCCTCAAACAAAAACAACACCTCCTGCTTTAATGATACATTATTTTAGTTATAAGGAATGTCTTGATTCAGCTAAACTGCCCCGTTAGCGTCGTAATGCTTATCTACTACTATAAGTAAGGAGAACTCGTCATTCTGAAGTTGATAACCTATTACTTTAACCACCCTTTGTAGTTGTGTTTTTTTATCCAGTCCTTTGCCAATTGATCTATAAGTTCTTTATCTTGGAGGTTTTTATCTTTTAAAGTATTATACAACTCTTCGAACTCATCTGATGTAATGGTGATTTTCCAAGTTCCATCGATCATAATTTTTCGCGAAGTAAGAATAACTACGCCGGCAACATCAATGGGCAAGTTCCTTTTATCCATATAGAGTAACATTCCCATAGCAGCATACACATGATTTAACTTGGAGTTGTTTCGTGTTTTCGATTCTAAATAAATGACTTTTCCACTTTTATTTACTAAATCACTTTTATCAACCAAATCAGATATTTCATCAATATTTGAAACACTAACTGACCCGTAAACTTTTACAATTTGGTTTGCCACAATTTTTAAATCATCCATTAATTCCTGTTCTGTTAGTGTTGAGCCAACAGGCTTTGTTTTCTTGGGGATGTTAATCAAATACATAGAACTAATTATTACAATGCATATGCTAATTAGTATAAATACATTTCGCTTTCCCTTGCCCATTTAAACCAACACAACCTTTGTCTAATATTTCCACTCGTTAGCATAATGCCGTTGTTACATGCATCAATTTTACCAATTAGAATTAGGATGCCAAAGGGAATTTCGTCCTGTTTTTAAGCTAAACTGCCCCGTTACTTCAAAGAAACAAGGAGCATCTGCCGCTGGCAAACTGCTCCTTGTTCGTTTAGCTATCGTTCCTCTATAGTTTAAAAATAATATTCCAGATACCCCCAAAGTAGTAAAATCGGGATTGCTGCTAGAAAACAAGCCATAGCCGCATTTTCTCTCTGTTTTTTTTCCTTTGAATCCTCACTGCTGTCATTAGCTCTTTGACGGTCTCCAGATATCATCGCTCCACTTAAAATAACTGTGAAAGCTATTAGGGCTAAACCACTGTAACCAGAAATTCGCTGAATTACATCATTATTTATAAAGAACGTCAGAATAAATAGAACTAATGAAATCAGCAAACCGGATAAAAATGAGTACTTAGCTAATTTCAAGACTTGCACACCTCCATTAAAGGCTTTCCCAGTAATGTATAACTTGTACGGAATGTAGGGAGTTAGGTTTCGTTTTCAGCATCTTGGAAAAAATTCACTTTGTATTATGAGAAAATAACAGCCATTATGCCCGCTGCCGCATCTTGTGTTTATTGAGCTATCGTGTCCCAATTTTTACTATCCTGCCCGTTACTTCAATCTAAAAAGAGACCCGCAGCAACGGGCTACGGGTCTAAGCTATATATAATAAAGGGGGGTCAAGATTTATTATAGACGCATTTCATAAAGCTGAGCTAAAGATTGGATTTCATTCGTGTTACATTTATTGAGCTATCGTGCCCGTAACGCAACATAAGCCAAATTCGGTAATCTTTTTGACGTGACGAATATTGTCTTCAGAAGGCGTTTCGTAGCTCGAAAAAGTTTCAAATAAGAAAATGCAGGATTTTTCATCTAAAAACGAGAATCTAGTTCAAGGCGTTGCCGTGGTATTGCAAATGCCTCGGATTTAAAGTGTTAGCTTACAACCCGAATTTTGCTACAGTTGAAATCGCACCTGGGCGAATATGCTGGATTAAGCTGGATGTCAATAGCGCCGGCAAAGGCAAACTTCATTTTCACGTTCCGAATACGAATGAATTCTATCAACACCTTGTTCGAAAAGGCGCCGATGTTGGAGATTTAAAGCCTGGCATCGCAGATACGCTATGGTTTAAGTTTCCGAAAGAGAAATCAGATTTTCGTGCTGCATACAGTGAAAAGTATAAATGGCTAGGCAGCCAATTTGGGTTTGAAAAGCAAATCCCTGGTCAGACTGGAGCTGTTCATCTGGAATTCGTTTCGGACGATGCCGTGCTCGTCTATATTCCATGGAAGACCGGGGAAGACGTGCAACACGATTACCGGTGAAAAGATAAAAAGTTCCGCGCAAAGTTCAGATTAACAATATTGTAATTTCTCACGAAAAAGGGCTGTGGATACTTTCCACGGCCCTTGCGTGCCTTAATCTTTGTACTAACGTACCCGTTAGCCATTCATGCATCTCTTCTACTGACCACAGAGCATGAAAGTTAATTCGTTCTTTCATGGTAGTTTAAAGAACCATGCTGAAATGGTCCTTGTGACATCTTCGAGATAAGAAAACGCGGTGACCGGTCATGTCGGCAGCCGCTTTTTCCATTCTATCCCTCGACCCTATACCATAGTTCACAATATTCGTAGCCATCTGCGCTTGTACCATACATCTCGAAGTTGCCGCCATCTAAAATCGTAAATGTTGATGTTTGCAGCCATTCCGAAAATATCCGATTCTTCAAAGACCGCAAATCAAACTTTCCGCTGCCATTCCCATCATGTAATGTTGAAAATACTGCCCATGTAGATGGTGGAACATCAACAACTGTATATCCATTCACCTTGCTATCGACCGCTTTGTAACACCCGATCAGATAAGGGAACGTCGTATTGTTTGTAAATTTATAAGAATCAAATGCAAAGACAGCTCCAAGTTCCTTGCTGAGACTGCATTCGACTCTCCAATCCCCACTTACCGACTGGGATAAACGGTCCAACTCACCATTTTTGCTCCGTCACAGTGTTCTTTCTGTTCTTTAAATCAAATGCAGCAAGCGTCAGCCTTCTGCGCCTGATATATTCGGACAATGGGACATCAAGTACAAATGAAAACATGCGTTGAAATTGGTAAACCGAACATAAGGCGATTTTAGCAATTTGGTCGTAATCAATATCTTGGTCTAAGTTGTCTTCAATATAGCTGACAGCTCGATTCATTCGCTCTAGCCACTCCACGGCAATCCCTCCTTTCGTAAGAAGCATATCATCCGGTAGTTTATGTCGCCTGACTTTCCGTGCAGGATAATATCAGGTGGTAATCATCCGAAAACAGAAACCCTGTTTCCTGAACTGATCCCAGTATCGTGTCCCGTTAACGGAATGAACTAACTAATGCGTCTTCTTTTTCTTCTCCATACGATGATCAATGTTAAAAAAACACCCAAAAAACTAATAACTGACATTTTTATAACCTTACTTGCTGCAATGGTATCCTTGGTTGTAACAGGAAGTGGTCCATTTGGGGATGCCTTGTAATATTTATCATCTACTTTAACTGCGATTACATCATGTGTATCTACCCCATTAATTTCAAACAACAGGCTTCCGACGGGCTTGTCATTAGATTCTCCGTTCTTCTTTGGCATAGGTGTCCTTAGACGCTCGATTCTTCCAATCTGATTGCCAATGTTTTTACTATCAACTTCCTCTGTGGAGAGTCCGTATAGGTAATTATTCCAAGCAACAGCACTTGGATAGCTAGTAGCCATTGCTCCTTCTGTAAATGAGAAAATACCTGTTATGACACTGATAAAGACGAAAAGGAGTTTAATAGGCTTCATTAACCATGCCTCCTATTTGTTGACATCTAACGTCATTTTCCAAAATGCGATCCGATCCCGCTTCCACGTATAGGTAAGATATAGTTCATTATCTTTGGATACTATTGCCGGATAGGAGTATTCACCCGGTTCGTTCTCTAACACTACCTCGTCGCCCCAAGTAAGGCCGTTATCGCTCGAAAATCGAACCACTAGCGGTGTACGAGGGCTATCCGTTGCATATCCCGTAACCGGATTAAAAATAAGTGCTAACTTGCCATTGTCCATCAAGGTCACATCAACTCCGCTATTGTTATTCGGTAGCGAGGTTGGGTATGCTTGGCACCAAGTCTGCCCATTATCACGCGAGTCGCTGCGGAATATCATGCCTTCCGTGCTGCGAAGAAGCATATGCACTCGTTCTCCGCCTGAAGACCATAGGGTTGGCTGAATGAGACCTTTTGCGAACCAATGGTTTGCGCCTACATATTTATCTAAATTCATGGGCACAAGCTCGCTCTTTGTCCAAGTTAGCCCATTGTCACGCGATATATCAACAAATGCTTCCCAGATCTGTTTTCCTGCAGCAGAAGGATCGTGCCGCTCCACCGATGACGGGGCCAATATCGTTCCATCCTTCAATGCAATTGGTTTATTTCTCACAGGCCCACGCCCCCCAACATCCCCTGGAACTAATTCGCGCGGCTCCGTCCAAGTTCGCCCGGCATCTTCAGAATAGGTGACTCGCGTATACCAATCCGTGATTTCATGGCCGACCTTATAGAACAAAACTAAAGTGTCTCCCTGAACAAATAATACAGGGTTCCAATGGGCAATCCCCTCCTCATCTGCCGCCTTATACGGAACTGCCCAGCTACCTCCAATACGTGTGGACATCCAAATTGCCACATCGCTGGATTTCTCGTGCTTGCCGGCAAACCATGCTGCAACCACATTACCATTCGGCAGTACTGCAACCGTCGAGGCATGGCTGCTTTGAAAAGGCTGCCCTTCGCCAAAAATATATTCCTTCTCGGTACTTATCAGTTTCAGTTTCTCCACGTTCTACTCACACTCCATCATAGTTATATTGTAATGCTCCTTATTTCACGGAGATCCCATCTTATCTGCGATATTTGTAAGAGGATCGTTTTCGGACGGCTTTTTAGTGTGAAAACTTCACTCGATATCCTCTTTCTTCTTCATGAATAAAAGTCTTTGTTTCATTGAACCAATCGCTAATATAGGAACGAATGGATAATATCTCACTTTCTCGAAATACAAATACGGGGAAATGCTTTCGGATGAAATGATAGAGTAACGTGAAAAACGCCTTAATCTCACCATCGGTCGTTTCATTTCCACGATCTATTACGATACCGTATAGTTCTACCACCCCGAATGGTGGAATCGTATCCCACCAGTCAAATTCATCAGCAGTTGTATCTTCCACGACACTTTGGTTAATCGAAGCCAACATTGGTGAGTTTTCCTGAGACAAATCAAGAAGGCTTAAATTCACAGTGAGATCAATTACGCCACAATGAAATTCGATAATAGCGTTGTTCGAATTGTAACCAGGACGAACCGTTATCCGATGGTCGTTGACATAATGTTGGAACTCCGAACCTGCACCTTCCCAAACCTCTAGTTCGTGTCCTTCTTCTTTTAAAAGAATTGAAACCCTTGTTGCCATTGACAACCTCCTGCCCCTTGATGATATCTCCCACTAGCGTAACCTCCCGCAAGTAAATTGGGAAATCCTTTTCGTCTGACCTTCTCAGACGTTTAGACTCAATTAAGCTATAATAAGAACAATGAACCAAGAATTTGTTAAACGAGGAGAACTTATGAACCAGCCCAATTTTCTACCCATCATACTTGGCAGCGATGAGAACGCCTACGGTAATGTCAGACTTATCCACGAAACCTACAAGGTAAAACCGCTCCTACTCTGTACGCGGCTGTTGATTCCAACCATGCACAGCAATTTGTTCGAACTCGTCCAAATCGACCACTTCGACCAAGAGGACGTATTCCCCAACGCTTTGTTGTCCATCTTGGAGAAGCATGCTGAACCAAATAAGAAATTGATCGTTATTCCTTGTTCAGATTATTATGCGGGTATGTTATCGCGACATTATGACAAGTTCAAAGGTCTGATTGCGAATCACTTCTTATCGGACAAGCTGCTGGAAACGCTCGATACCAAAGACAAGTTCTATGCCTTGTGCGAACGATTCGGTTTAGACTACCCTAAGACAGTCGTTTGCGAACCGAACGAGCGTGAAAACGCGTTAGAGCGCATGGATTTTCAATTTCCGATCGTAGTAAAGCCCGAGAATAGCAATGCTTATGAATACCTTCATTGTCACTTTGAAGGTAAGAAGAAGGTCTTCTTTTTTGACAAGCGAGAAGACTATTTAGCAATGATTCGCAATATGAATAGATCCGATTATAACGGGAAATTGATCATCCAAGAGTTTATCCCCGGCGGCGACAGTGCGATGCGTGTAATCAACAGCTACTCCGATGATCATGGAACCGTAAAAATGATGTGTCTCGGCCAGCCCGTACTCGAAGAGTATGCACCGAAAACACTCGGTAACTATGCCGCTATTATTAGCCGCTTCGATAAGGATATTTATGCCAAAATTAAGGCATTCTTGGAAAACATCGGTTATGTCGGTTTTTCCAATATCGACATGAAGTTCGACAACAGGACGGGCAAATACATGATGTTTGAAATCAACCCGCGATTAGGTAGAAGTAGTTTGTTTGTCCGGGCAGCAGGTTTGAACATGATTGCAGCGCTCGTGGACCAAGTCGTTTACGGCAAAGAAACCGATTGCGTGTACGGACAAGCTTCTGCGCTGTGGACGAATGTTCCGAAAATGGTATTAAGGCGTTACATCACCGATCCGGCGTTATCGGCTGAGATCGATCAGCATTATAAACAGAAGAATGTGATTCGTTCGATTTGGTACAAGAAAGATCTGAATGTGAAGCGATTTATCAGCGTCACTCGCTATTTTTTCGGTCACGTCAGCAATTATCGACGCTATTATTTCGATAAAGAACACGCCTCATTTGCAAATTTGCAAGACAAATAACGTGTTTGTGCGTTAATTCGTTCTTTCATGGTAGTTGAGCGAAGGCAGCCGATCATATCCGATCGGCTGCCTTCGTGTCTTAATTGAACTATTGTTCTCGTTAGTAGATTTTTTTACCTTTTTCCAAATCTGTTTATACCACTTATTCCCATATAAAATGAAATGATACGCAAATACGATTGAGTTTGTTGCGCTAAACTGCCCGTAAATGTAACGAGGACCGCCAACAATGGCAGCCCTCATGTCGTTGAACTATCGTGCCTGTTAGCGTAATTCATAATTCCAAAGAATTGACCGAAAGACTTAAGGCATAATGTAGGCAGCCTATTCTAAATTAGTCTTTTGTTTGCTTGCTTGATAATTTTTTATAAGTTCTTCAACCAGTATCCCGTTTATTCTCATACCTTTTAATTCGCAATCCAATATCTCTACATTGCTAAGGTCACAGTTTGAAATCTGGCTACCTCTTAGTTCACAATTCTCAAATCTTATTGGCTGACCAGCGGTTTTTGGATTGTAGTGGGGATCTCCTTCTTTAGGGATACCAATGTTATGTATATAGGCTCCGCCCATTTGAGCTTCATAAATTTCAAGATTGCTCAAATTAGCGTCCGAAATTTTAAATCCAGACATATTAACATCATTTAAAGTCATTCCACTCATATTTACATTATTAATTTGCGTTCTTGCCAAATTGACATTATTAAAATTTAGTTCCTCTGCTTTTACATTTTCAAATCGAGACCCTGAAATATCAGCCATTTCAAAATTTAAACGCTCAACCTTTAATTCCATCTTTCTCAACCTCCAAATATTTGATATTAAAAAAGTATTCGACGCTACTATAAGATTACCTTTAAATTCCATTAAATAGAGGATCTACCACACTCTTCTGCCCGTTACTTCAATGAAAAGCGTAAAGAAGCTGCCGATCAGTGCCGGCAACTTCTTCCTGGTCGTTTATATAACTATCGTGTCCCGTTAGCATTCCTGTAGATGGATTAATTTCGTCTTTGTAAAAAGAAAAGCGCCTCGGTACGATGGGAGTACGCAACGGGTCATAGCCCTTTAAATCCCATCATCCAGGAGGACGCTCTACTATGAAGTTTAAATCGCAGGACAAACAAAATCAACTCATTGAAAAAATTACCGCTCACCATCTGGTCGTCGGTATCGACATCGCTCAGCAAACACATGTGGCACGGGCTGTTAACTTTCGAGGAATTGCACTTGGTCATCCCCTGTCCTTCTCGAACGATGAAGAAGGCTTTCAAAACCTGCTTCAGTGGATCCACTTGCTACAAGCCGCTCATAGCCTAACTGCTGCCATTGTTGGTATGGAACCAACCGGCCATTACTGGTTGAACGTCTCCAACTGGCTCTCCGAGCGTCAATTTGAAGTCGTTCTCGTCAATCCTCATCTTGTAAAAAAGAATAAGGAAAACCGCGACAATACGCCGTCCAAGAGCGACAAAAAGGATGCGCTCGTCATTGCGGACATGGTCAAAAACGGCTACTACTCTTTCGTCCGTAACACCCCTGAGGCCTTTGAAGAGCTACGTGTCTATCTCTCCAACCGCGACTCTGTCGTAACGAGACTTGTTAGCGCTAAAAACCAAATTCATCGCTGGGTCGATGTTGTTTTCCCAGAGCTGCGGCAAGTTTTCAAGATCTTAATGTGCACCGGTTCGTTAGCTACTCTACGTCTTTTCCCAACGCCCGAAGAATTGAGTAAGCTGCAACCTCAAGACGTCATTGCTGGCTGGAAAACCCTTATGAAACGGCATTCTGGTGAGCGGAAGGCTCGAGTGCTTATCTCACTTGCTTGTCGTTCTGTTGGATCTAAACAAGCCACGCATGCTTACAAGCTTCACTTAAAGCAACTGCTCGATGAGTACGACCTTGCTTGCCAGCAGCTAAAAACGGTTGAGGCAGAGATCATTGCCGTTCTAGATCGCATTCCTTTTGCAAAATCCATGCTTGCTGTCAAAGGGATCAGCGCCATTTCATTAGCTGGTATTCTTGGTGAGGCAGGGGATTTAAGTGGGTTTGTTCACGGCAATGCCCTGCTGCGTCATGCTGGCCTCAATCTTGCAGAAGCTAGCTCAGGCAAATGGACCGGACAGATGAAAATTAGCAAACGAGGACGCTCTCGTCTCCGACGGTTTATCTTCATAATGACCATGAGTTTGGTGATGAACAACCCGGAGTTTCAAGCTATGCATGCTCACAACGTGCAGGTGAAGAAGTTGAAGAAAATGAGGTCTATTATGAAGCTATGTGGAAAACTTGCTCGCATACTCGTTGGAATGGCTCGCAGCCGCGAAGCCTACAATCCTCATAAAACGATGCCCATTCAGCTAGCGGCTTAACCAACATCTTCCCGTTTCGTTGCACGAGTTTTGGCTTATTCGCGGGATTTCAAAGAAAGCACGGGGTACCGGATACATTAAACCAAAGGGCACCGACCCGTACCGTTAGCAAGACCGGCCTCCACCCCTTGGACAGGCGTAACGAAGGAATGAGAGGGCATCGACCCGTTGAGACATGGGAGTGAAAACCTCCAGGGGCGGCGTGGAGAATGCGTGCAGTATATGGAAGGATATGGGGGCTACAACCTCCCCCTCTGTTTCGACACGCCTTCATGTTGTTCTGGTCTATAACTGTGGTTCTCTTACTATCTTTCTGTATTTCTGGCAAGGGTGAGATCCTGCGAATAAGCGAGCATTCGTGAGAAAACTAAATCGTACCGAGGGAGTTTAACATGGCACAATTATTTTTGGATTCTTCCATGATAGTATTTTCCATCATATACTCCATCTTTCCATACTATTATAGGATAAATGTTATAAGAGATGGAAATGCGATTTGGATATCATGCAAGGAGGGTTCAGACTTTCTCAAAAAAGGATTATGAGATTAAACCGTGAATGTATGTAGATAGGTAGGAACAGCATGTATCCAGTAAAGGAGCTATAGCGGACATGAACAAATACATTCGCGCAGTGAAAGCATTAGATGTCAAGGTCATCGAAGAGCTGCTTCAAAAGGAGTCAAAGTGGCTGCAATGGTCGGAGGAAGATGGCAAAAACGCGCTCCATTATATATGCGGGCTGGATATTTCAGATGATCCGCGGAAAGTGGATGCGAGTCTTCAAATTGTCAAGCTGCTCCTATCAAGCGGCATGGACCTAAACAGCGTCCAACGAATTCCGGATGACAAGTGCGGCTTCTTCAACGCTACCCCGCTCTGGTACGCGTACACGCGCGGCAGAAACGAGAAGCTTTACACCTATCTGCTGAATGAAGGCGCCAACCCCAATGGCTGCATGTTTGCGATCGCATGGTATGACGATGTCAGAGCGGCTAGTCGCTTTAAAACACATGGAGCAGAAATTGAGGATGAAGCATTTCTATCCGCGTTTAATTGGAAGCGATTCGAGATCGCGGAATGGTTCTTAAACAACGGTTCGAATGTTAACTTTGCCGATTCGGATGGCAATACGGCCCTTCAACTCGCATTGCAGCGTAAATATAAAGTGGAGCAAATTGAGTGGCTACTGCGCTTCGGGGCAGATTGCAATCAAGCGAACTTGCTTGGAATTTCACCGAAAACCTGGGCGGAGAAGAATAACCGGACTAAAGTGCTGCGTCTATTTGAAGCGCATTAAATCGATCCTTTCACAGTTAAGCAACGCTTAATCATTTTTCGCTGTGAAACCTTTTAATTTCAGATAATTATCCATTGGAAAGTCAAAATTAGCCCCCTTTTAAGACTTAATTTGTACACGTAAGGAATTAACATTAATCTTCCTTAATGTCCACAAAGTTCCACCGGGCTCCTCATTCCATTCAAACTGCGCCATTGAGACAGGATATGGGCTTACTTCTGGAACAAGTGAACTGACTGCTTTCAACATGTCGTAAAGAGCATCCGTTATATAGCTTGCTGCGAAGTGAGCGGTAGATGAGTTGATTTCAATGCAACCATCAGCCCAACCAATACCTGTTAGTTCATATTCAAACTTCATAACGCCCTCCGCTTAAGTATGGAATTTTCCCTCATCAGTAATTCGGAGCATACACCACGCAATCCTGCCCGTTATTTCAATGAGCAACGGCAGCTGAGAATGACCAGTCAGCTGCGGCAACCAGGCGTGTCAGATTAAAGCGGCAATAGAAAATGGAGCATCTGCGAATAGCAAATTGCTCCATGATTCTTTGAACTATCGTGTCCCGTTAGCGTAATTACCAATTTACTTTAGCATTCTCAACTGTGTATCGAATAAAATCAATTGTTTCGTCCATATCACGCTTTGTAATATTACTATTCTCGTCTTTCGATGATAAAGAACGCGTAATCAGCGAATCCCAAGGCTTGCCCAGTTCGTGTCGAGCCCAATTTATAGCTAGAGGCTTTGAGGCTACTGAACCCGTATGCAGTGAGTAAAGCATTCGGCAAAGAGTTTGTATAACAAAAACCTGCCATTTCCTAATTCTAACCCATTCCTGCCAAGAAGAATCGCGTTGGGCACATTCGAGCCACAATCCTGCAATAGCCTTTACTGAAGGTATCATATCTTTAGGGTCAATAGGGTTAATAAAGGAGCATGGTTCAGTACCAAAAACGACAATCCCATTTTCACGTAATGTGTATGTCTGAAAGATCCAGCCATCTTCAAGAGAGTTTTTGAATAACTCAGTCCCATGTTCTACTTGAGGATACTGTATTGAGGGCGAGTTGTCATTACGAAAGGCTTCTAAAGTAATGTATACCGCATCTATCTTATTAGCCCAGGGCGAACTACTGGAAGCAAACTCAGCATGTATATCTTTCAATCTTTTGAAGAGAGTATCGCCAATATCAATATCAGTCACAATGACAAAGTCAATATCACTGCTAACTGGGTTGAAATCTCCAAGTGCAAGTGAGCCAATCACATACATGCCAACAAAATTTTCTGCTGTAATGCTCTGAATATTCGTTAGGAAATAATTAAGGACCTCGTTTACATCTTCATAGACTGTTGGTTTGATATTACCATTCATTAGTCTATCCCCTTTTGTTAATAGTAACTTCAAACAGATTGATTGAATTAAACTGCCCGTTACTTCAATGAAACAAAGGAGCAGTTGCCGCCGGCAAACTGCTCCAATTTACGTTCAACTATCGTTCTCCGTTAGCTCAATGACTCCAACCAGCATAGTCGTACTTCATTCGCTTGAGATACATGCCAGCTCAATTCCCTCTCTTACAGATCTGACAAGTGTTTCATCATTGGATTCTATAATTAGTTGAACAAAACCTTGTCCTTGTATCTTTTCAGTTAGAACAATTTTATATCCCTTTCTATAACTCCATGATATACCTACTAATTTCAAACCCTTTACTGCTCGTGTATAAGATTTGTACCCCATTAATCTACCCATGACTGTTTCATTTGCCTTTGTATCCGTAGATTCAATGGAATAACACTTGGAAAATGAATCCATTAACTTTTCTTTAAGGTCATTATCCGTGAATCCGGATTCTAATTTATTGATATAATCTATCTCCGCTACACCATACTTTTTAGATTTACCTGTTGACACTAAATACAATTGATTCTGACCATCAATATATACATTTACTTCTTTGTACTTTAAATATGGAAAAAGAAAATATTTCATGAGATTTTTCTCCAAGTTCTTTAGTATATCGACTTTAGCAAATTCATCTTGAAATATTCGCGAAAACATTGCGCAATCCTGCCCGTTAACGTGATAAAGCCGCCGATCTTACCGGCAGCTTCAGCATAGTATTTATATTGAACTATCGTTCTCCGTTAACGTAATCGAGCGTTTTCACTTGTTTTTGTTATTTCTAAAAATACCGACTGCTAATCCGACTACAATTCCAAATGAAGTTCCATATACAATTCCAAGACCTACATTACCGAATACTGCTCCAAATGCGACACCAAAAGCGGAACCAAAAGCGGCACCTAAAGCAATTCCAAGGCCTATGAAAGAACCATTACCGTCATCTTTCATTTTCAAATAATCACTCCGCTTCTTAATTTCATTCCAAAGCTTTACTGCTGTGACAGTTTCGCCTCATACAACGACTTTACAAAAGATGTAGGTATAACTCAATACGTTGCCAACTACTTAATGTTTCGCTACATTATTCTGCGGGTCTAAAGTGCTCATCGAGTATAGGCGAATGCCGTTTCACTCCTCAATGAAACAACCATACACTATCCCGAGAAACCAAACTCATGAAAGGAGATCCTCCATGAAAATTCCAATTAGCGGTTTCATTTTCGATTCCGGTGAAGATGATTCTCTTCACGCCCACAAGCTCTTTATCACTTCATGGGACGGCAGTCCTCGTCAAGTTCATATTCATTCGTTGTCCGGGATGACCACTGTGAACGACGGACACTCGCACCAATACGTGAATTGGACCGCTCCCTCTCCTACCGGTGTCCCTCATGTTCACAGCTATAATACAGTCACGTTTGTTAGCCAAGGCCACACCCATACGTTACAAGGAACTACAGGTCCAGCGGTTCCCCTTCCTAACGGGGGACACTACCATCAGTTTGAAGGCTTTACGACGGTCGATGGCCGCAACCCGCATTCTCATGGCTACAACGGGCAAACAGGCGTAGACGTCAGTAGCATGTAAGCATTACAGGTTCATTACCTCAACTAGAAAAGCCGCGAAGCACGGCTTTTTTTGCATCTCCCTATCCTGTAACGAAAAAGCAGCCGAGCATTCTAGCCAGCTGCTTCAGAGTTTTGATTTATCCTGTTGAAAAAGGCGCCTTAATAGGCGCCTCGATTATTATTATGATGCTTCCGTATAACGTTTGAAACTATCCATAATCGCTTGCCAGCCCGCCTGTTGGAATTCAACGGGGTGAGTGCTCTCCGGGTCGAAGATTTCAACGACCTTAGTGGCCTCGCCTTGATCGACGAACGCAATATCCACTTTCCGTCCGTCTCCCAATGTGTAGGCAATCGTCTCATGCAGCTTCACTTCGTCGTAAATTCCGCTAAAATCAAAACCCATGCTGCCATCCTTCGCTTCCATCCTTGTCAGGAATT
Source organism: Paenibacillus sp. J22R3 (assembly GCF_056269305.1). Classification (NCBI taxonomy): domain Bacteria; kingdom Bacillati; phylum Bacillota; class Bacilli; order Caryophanales; family Paenibacillaceae; genus Paenibacillus; species Paenibacillus sp. J22R3. The sequence goes on from NZ_JBWDNS010000003.1 coordinate 899,708, forward strand.
CGCCTCCGGCCCGCAAGTCGTTCTCCGCTCTTGGCGCATGCCATTCCTCGGAAGGTTGATTCCACTTCGTAATGTGGTCAGGCTCGGTCCAATAGCTCCATACTTTTGCTACAGGGGCTTGAACGACGGTCTCTACGGTTACTTTTGTTGGATTGCTTGTTTCCATTGTGAAGGACACCTCTTTACGGGAATTTTGTTCTCACTAATATAGACGAACGCCAATCTCCGAATTCATCGGTCTATTTGTTCCGGAAGCCCTAATCGGGAAAATAATTTTGCATTTATGAAATTTTGAACATGGAAGATCCGATTATCTTTCTCTTCAATCACGTGAATGCCCCAAGGCACCAGGACGGATGCCTCCTTACCTGGCACATACTGCGCCAGAGCGGGATAACCACCATTCACTGTAGTTGGCAAAAATTTGGACCCCTCGCAATGCCAGCGCGTAAGCGCAAAAAACGCGGACAAATCTTCTTGCCCGCTTATCCACATGGCGAAAGGCGGCATGGACATACAACCTTCCTCATGGAACAACGACACAAGCGCTTGGATATCGAATTGCTCAAACGCTTCCACATACCGCGAGAGAAGATTTTGGTCGGGATTGACATCCATCTTGCTAAATTCGTCGGAGCGAAGCCGCGTTCGGTCCATCGTCTCCCTGGCGCGTTGCAAGGCGCTGTTCGCCGCTGCCGGCGACATTCCCAATGTTTCCGCAATTTGTTTCGAAGACCATTCAAAGACATCCCTCAGAATAAGAACCGCGCGTTGACGAGGCGGCAAGGTTTGCAAGAGTGCGATAAAGCAGAACTGAAGGGTATCCTTGCGAACGAGAGCATCTTCCGGATTTTCTCCGAATTCAGGTGAGGGCCAAATCCAGGACGAATCTGGCAGCGTTTCGTTCGGTTCGACAATCTTGACTGCCGGATCGGACAGGTCAACGGGAAGTGTACGGCGCTTCGCTTGCCTCAGCTTGTCCAGGCATAAGTTCGACGCTATGCGGTAGATCCATGTTTTAATAGATGAGTCCTGTCTGAAACGATCCCAGCTCTGCCATGCCCGAATATAGGTTTCCTGTACAGCATCGTCCGCATCATCAATGGATCCCAACATTCGATAACAATACGAGGTTAACCCCGGCTTGTAGCTCTCAAATAACTTCATATCAAAAGCGGCTTCGTTCATCTTCGCCTCCTAAGGTCGATCTACTTGAAACGTCCTCCATCCATCATATTCGAATCATCCGGCAGCCACAAGGCGAAACGGCTACGCCGCCTGTCGTTAGTTGAGAAAACGGCAACCTTAGCATTCCTTTAGTTACATCCAGTTTGTTAAATAAGAACTATCAATGTACACTACTATCATAACAGTGCAATACTAAAGGTGGTGACTTCCTTGAAGTTAGAGAGATTAATATCAATTATCTATATGCTGCTTAATAATGATGTGGTATCTGCATCTGAATTGTCGTGCAAGTACGGTGTTTCGCAAAGAACAATTTACAGGGACATTGAGGCGATCTGTGCGGCGGGCATTCCTGTTGTCTCCTACCAAGGCGTAAACGGTGGGTATGGAATCATGAAGGAATACAAGATGGATAAAAGCCTACTCAGCTCCGACGATATTGCCTCCTTAATTACCTTGCTCAAGTCCACGACAACCGTATTTGAAGATGTGCGGGCACATGATACGATACAACGACTGAAGACCGTTCAGACTGAGAACAGCAGAGCTCCGAGCCTGACGATGGATCTCGGCAGTTGGAGATCCTATACTTCCCATCTCCGTACGCTGCACTCTGCCATTAATGCCCGCCAGCTTGTCCACTTTCATTATATGAATGCCAAGGACGAACGTCAGGATCGCATAGTCGAGCCCGTCAGTCTTCTGCTAAAATACGACGCCTGGTATTTGTATGGCTACTGCCGCTCCAGGGACGATTATCGGGTGTTCAAATTAACGAGAATGTCGAAGCTTGCTGTCTTACCGGAATTGTTCGAGCGGCATCATAATATCCACACCGAGGATATTTTATCCGGCGGCGGCAAGAATCAGGAGCAAACCGAATATGCCGTCATTCATTTCACTGCTGGTTCGCTTGCAACTGTGTTGGATGAATTTTATTTGGATGAGAAGCAGTTTAATGAAGACGGTTCTCTGTTGTTAACAATTGTTAAGGCAATTGACACAGATTGGCTAATTGAGAAATTGCTCAGTTTTGGCGAGGACGCAGTTGTACTTGAACCTCAATCACTCAGGCAAAAGATAAAAGATAAAATTGGGAAAATGTTAAATCGCTATGAAGAAGTGTGACACTATGCTGTCATACTTCTTTTTTTATAATAAAACCGTTCGATCGATCACCATTTATTTTAAAGGGAAGTGATTTAGTTGTTAGATCATTCTTTTTTTTATGAAGAACAGACTAGACTAAGAAATTGGGAGCTTAAAAAAATCGATAAACATGCTTGGAAGTATTATCGGATTGAACAGAAGACGCCTAAGCTACCTCTGTTTCATATGATTTCGTTGCTGGCTTTCTTTCAAAAGCGGAAATTATAAAAACTTTATTCGGAGATAAAGAGTGTGGAGTTTATCGCCGGCATCAGTAGCCAATAAAAGAAGAGGCCGTGATGTGAACTGACACCTGCTCCTTGCAGGTGTCAGTTTTTCGTTGGAAAAAAGGCTGAATGGGGAAAAACCGTTCATTGACAGCGAGCCAACATCTCCGAGAGCCTCCGCCGAATCGAGTCCTTTAATTCTGCCGGTTCTTCCAATTCAGCTTCATTTCCTAGTCCGATGAAGAAATCCGTGTAAAAAGAAATGTCTCCACGCGACACTTTATTATCGATTGTCCCGCTTCCGTCTTCGCGCACGCGGAGCAGAGGAGCGAGCCACAATTCGGATTCGCACCGCTGGACACCGGCTCTGCTCAGCTCCGCGCGAAGGCGTATCGGCTCTCTCGGCTCCGCTGACGCACGACGGCTAAGGCTTACATCGCCCAGATCGAGCGGCGCCGTGCCGGATTCGTCATAAGCCGCCTCGCCAATTCGGTCGCATCTGAACACGCGCAAACCCTGGCGCAGGAAACAATAAGCCGTACAATACCAAAAACCGTTGTTCGCGTAAATACAGACCGGCTGAATCCGGCGACTGCTCTCCCCTTCTTCCTTCGACTCGTATTTGACTGAGAGTACCTTCCGGTGTACGGCAGCGTCAAGAAGAGTGGCCAAGCAGGGCGCGTCTCCCCGCCTTGTCGGTGTAATGAAGTCGACCCGGTTTTTCATGCCGTCGATCCGATCCCGGACGTCCCCGGGCATATGAAGGTAGAACTTGCTCAGCGCCGAGGCGGATTCCGCTTCGAACGGCAACGAGGAGTAATGGCGCAGGGCATGCACCGCAAAGAACATCGCCACGGCCTCTTCCTCCGTGAAAGCGATCGGAGGCAGCACCCGCTCCCTTACAACCTGATACCCCCCATGCGGCCCTACTTCCGAGTAGAGCGGTACCCCCAGCTCGCTAAGCTCCTGCAAATCCCTTAGAATCGTGCGTTTGGAGACACCGAATTCGTCGGCAAGCTCCTGAACTTTGAACCGCCGCTTCCGGTTAACGGTCATCATCATTTCCATCAATCTTTTGGACTTGGACATCCTGACCACCTTCTTAGCAATGTTTAAATAATTCAATGACATGTTCTGTCACCTTGCCGGCGGCAGCTGCTCCTTTATTCATTAAGTTAACGGGCAAGCTTGTCGTAAATATCAGGTAGCTAGGAGCAAGAGTCGAACACGAGGGATGATCCTTCCCTACTCCTTGGTTCGTTCAACTATCGTGCCCGTTAGCTCAATGAAGGACGAATCTGATACTCGAAATTCCTCGGGCAGACCGAGGAGCCGCCAGGACCACAGCGCGGATACGGTATTAGGTGAAGTGTCCTGGACTCATGGATATTCTCAAAAATCATTGTATTCTACTTTTCTTCCAATCTATATATTCAGGCAAATCCTTTATTGATATGTACTTTTCAAAATCATTTGGTAATGGCTCCATTTCAATATATTTAATATTCTTCGCAAAACTTTCTTCTCCGAGAATGGTTTGCAAAATTAACTCTATCATTTCCCTATATTCTATACGCTTGAAACTTGAATACCCATTAATAAATATCATTAGACCAAAATTATTCGGCTGTTTCTTATTTTCTAATGGTTCAAACCATAAATCATCTGTACTAATTTCAATACTGTGTTGATTAATTTTGAATTCTCTACTTTTGGGTTGTTTAAAGGCAGTTATTAACCAGTTCTTAATGTATGGAGAATGTTTTACTAACTTTTCTACTTTATTGAAATAATCCGTATTACCGCCTGCTGAAACTACAAACTCGTATTCTTTTTCACTTAGTTGACCAATTTCATATGAAAGCATTTCACAGTATTCATGTAATCTCTCGACTAATTGATCCTGGAGTAAAATATCATTAATAAGTGAGCTTTCGTTTTCTTGAAACCAACTCCAGAATGTTTTTTCTTTTATGTTAAACATAACAATCCTCCAAGCCTTAATAAATTGTTTTAGGGGATCTCACCTACCAGATAACCTAAAATCACGTGATCTACATAATTGAAGTATTCGTGAAGTCATGAAACTATCCTGCCCGTTAGCAGAACAGGCTACCGTTCATTCCGGCAGCTTAGTGTCATTGAGCTATCGTTCCCAGTTAGTTGATGCTTACCATGCTTTTACCGTCTTCCCGTGTTCAAAACGATCCATTAGGAAAGTAAGTATTCGATCAGCAGCATATTCAGGTGTTTTTAGAATCTTCTTATTTGCTGTAGTAGCATGCATCTCTGTATCGACCATACCTGGTCGAACAGCCATAATTTTGACATTAGTTTCTTCGATTCCAATGCTTTTTGTGAAAGTTTCTAAACCGGCTTTGGATGTTGAATAACAACTTCCACCTGAGGTCAAATTGAATGATGATCCGGACGAAACATTCAAAATTCTTTTTTCAACATATAATTGCTTAGAATGCTTTATGAAACTTGAAGTTAAAATCATGGGTGAAACCAAATTAATATTCATCAACTGAGCTAACAAACCTGGATCTGTTTCTGCTATAGGTTGATTAAAGTAAATTGCTGCATTATTAATTAGGTATAATGAAGCAATGTCAGGACTTATCTTCTCAAAGATGTTTTTCATTAATCTATCAATGTCCGCAACATGATTCAAATCAAATTCGAAATAATCCAAAATCGTCTGCTTAGAATTTGCTAAAGTAATAAGTGCTTCATTCTTTTGTCTAGAGATACATATAAGATGATGATTTTCTGATAATAGTTTTTTGCCGATGGCTTCACCTACTCCATGTGAAGCACCTGTTAGAATAAAACATTTCACTTTATCCACCTCTTATTTAAATAATTCGATTTCACTGTATATTCGAGGTACCACCAATGTATCCTGCCCTTTAAATATAGAAAGGCAACAGATCCTCCGATCGGTTGCCTTTCTATTGTCCGAGCTATCGTACCCGTTAGCTTAATGATTGTTGCCATCTCTCGCAGGTATGTCCGCATGAACCTGCACCTTCGGACCCCTTGGTAGGGGCTGAATGGTCCGATGCGTAATCAGGTCTAATCTTCTTTCCAATACGAGTAGCCTCCACCTGGCGTTGATACAACACAAAATTGTCCTGGACCTTGAAGTTGCCACCCCTCATACCATGAGCTGTCATGAAATAAATCGAGAAACACTTCCCCGTCAAATTCCACAATAAGATCTGAAATATCTTCGAAATGTATTATGGTTTTTATTGTATTACCTATGAGTATGTTTTCCAATTCTATAAATGCCTGATCCTTCTTGTCTTCTATTTCTGTTTCTGGTTGTCCCACAATTACTCTGTTTCCCTTCCTTAATCTCCAAGGGCACTCAATAGTCAAGTGTCCTTCATTGAGAATTAGTATTGGAAACATTCGGTTTATCTCAGTAATCTTTTGTCCTAAAATTGGTGAAAAATCTATCAGACTTTTGTCTCTTTTCACAAATTCACCTTCGATCTTTCAAGTTGTTCGGCCATTTCATCTAACGTCATATTAGGGACTTCGTGGACTTTCTATATTTGAGGTATTCGCGCAGTAAATTAAACAATCCTGCCCGTTACTTCAATGAAAAACGGCAGCCGATTGTCTGGCCGGCCGCCGTCGTGTAATGATTGAACTAACGTTCTCCGTTAGTTGAATGCCGAATCATCATTTCCAACTTGCTACTCAACTTGATTAACTAAATTTATTAGTTCATTTTGAGTTAGTTTGTTTTCGCCTAATGGCTCCAGATGGCCGTTGCTGTTAATGTAATACACAAAGCGAGCTTTAAAACCATTCTCACTTTCCCACCATATCGATTGACTTTCTCCATCTTCTCTATAATAGGCATGCATCCCGTTTTCGAGCTGTAAAGACTGCATTTTTTCCCTATCCGATAACGTATCAGGTTCACCAATGATAACCTTGCTCAAAATGTATTTTAATTCTTGATCAGTCTGCTTATTTTTATAATGAAAAACAAATTGGTGAAGGTTATCAATTTCAATTTCTGTGTGAACCTCATTTATTTCAAATGGGAACTTTGAGGGTTCAGTAAAATCATAAATCATCGAGTTGGTTCTGACATCCGTCTGCTTAACGCCACTACATCCACTTATTAGACAACAAAGTAGTAAGAAAATAGCAAAACGAATTGCAAGCCCCCCTTATTGTTTAAAGTCTACATAATACCACAAATTGGAACTAAACTGCCCGTTTGCAGAACAAACCTAAAAGCAGCCGTTTAATTGACTGCTGCTTTCGTATTTTTGTTGGTCTACTACGGTATCAGTTGTCCTGTTGTATAGGTTATTCTTGAATTTCCTGTATTATCCTGCCCGTTAGTGCAAAGAAGGTTGCCGGATTTATTTGCCGGCAGCCTCGTTGATGTTTATTGAGCTATAGTGCCCGTTAGCGTAATCAGAAATGCCTCGGGTGGTGTAATACAAAATTATTCTATTAATGTTATATGAATTCGATTTCCACTCCAACCATCCATTTTAGAAAGATGTATTTCATATAAGGTTTGTATGTATTTAAATTGAAAATTGTTTTTGTCTTTTTCTTCAAACGATTCCGATATTACTTCATAGAATTTTTTTATTCTATCTTCTGTTTGATTGCAATAATATACAATTTCTCTTTCACCACTTTGAAATTGAAAAATTGTTTTATTGGGCAATATTAGTGCATTCCCATTCTTGTCTTTAATTTTACTTTCAGACTCGGTGGTCGTAATTAAATCCATCTTCATTCTAAAGTTAAAATTCGAGTAATAATTGTAGATAAAAACAATAAATGAAGTAAAAATGAAAATCACTAACATGAAAATAATATATATTTTTTTTGATTTCATTGTTTAATAAAAGGCATCCCCTTTTTTTTATTACTTTAAGCTGTTTCAGATACCACAATATCGTAACCGCATTACTACCCATTTGCGTAATAAGCTACCTATTCCTGCCAGCTGCCTGGTGTTGTTGTTGAACTATCGTTCCCGTTAGTTCAACGACATACTGACGTTCGATTCCATGTGATACATCGCATAGCACAAGTTGAGATTAGTTTTGTTTTTTGATACCCAGAAGTTTGTAACTATTACTAACTAATTCTGAATTGTTTTCTAACGAATCTAATTTACTTAATGCCTTAGAATGATTAAACCAATTCGTACCTTCAATTTGAATAAATCGAGTCATTTCACTAACACATTGACTCACCGATTCTTCAGTTGATTCAAAACTAAAATTATACTTGTTTCTAAATGAGTCACTATCTATTCCATTTAAGGCTATTGCATCAAACGAATCTAATAAGAGCCTGGTTCCTATATGAACCCTAAATTTAGGACCAAACGTGAATTTGTGCAAATGAACAAAATCAATTCTGTCTTGATGTAGTTTCGTGTAAAATGTAGGCTTAGTTCGTTTAAAGCCCATATTAAATAAAGACAATGCTAATTTTTTTCGAATATCTTCCGTGAGCTTTTTCTCCACCTTATCCACCAATATTCAGTCCTCATTTCCAACCAAGTTATATTTATTTTACCAGTTCAGTCTGAAATTAATCTGCCCGTTAGCTCAAGAGGTCGCCGACAATAGACGGCCTGTTCTTCATCGTGCTATCGTTCCAAGTTAGCGCAATAGACGATTGTTACTCTAACAATGACAAATCATCAATACGTTCCCATCAGGGTCTTTAAAGTTAATCCACTGTCCATGCTCTATTTCGGTCACAAGTTCAACATTCCGTTCTTTTAAGTAGTCATATGCCTTATGTATGTCGTCAGTATTGAAATGGAATGAGGGGTTTTTGTAGAGGGATTCCTCGTTGTATATTCGGCTGTCGAGAACAAGGTTTAATCCATTATTATCGAACGGTATACAGCATAAATGACCTGCGATTATTTCATAGTTGGGTTCCAGATTAAGAATGGAACAGTACCACGCACGTGCACTGATTATGTTACTTACAGGTATAAATATCGCGCCAGCTTTATTTAGAATAATACTCATATCTAACCCAGCCCTTCTTATTGGAATTTGACATAAGTCGTATTCGACTAAGGAAAGGGAAATTCCTCCACTAATCTGCCCGTTACTTCAATGAAAAACGGCAACCTATCGTTTGGCCGGCTGCCGTCGTATCATGAAACTATCGTGTCCCGTTAGTTCATTCTTCTGGATTTTCCCATTCCTCGTCTAATACCAGCCTACCTGTTTTATCTCTGATAAAAGCGGCTCCCGGTGAAGCATCAAGAAATTGTATAATTTCAGAATCATAATTACATATCGTGTTTACTTGGTAAACAGCATGATTCTCAGGATTATTCATATAATCATCGTCCTCATCTCCTGCCATAAAGCGCCAACCACTGTCTGGATTATCTGGTGACGGTACTTCTCTGTACATGAAACCAACTTTGCATCCATCTACGGTAATCCTGTCCGTTGCGATACATCCCTCATTAGAATCAATCAACTTCCGTATCTTTTCTCCAGGTATTTTATATTTTTTCTTTTTTTTAAACCCTAACATTCATGTTCCCCCTCTTATGCACTATGTTTCCGTCCTGAAATATTTGCGAAGCCATTCGCGCTATCCTGCCCGTTAGTTCAACGAAGTGCAGTCGGTTATTTCTGGATTGTTAACTCATCAATGCGATTTCTAGCTTTTCGCGGTAATGAGATCAAGTTCTTGTCAATTTCGGTAATGGGATCAAGTTCTTGTCATTTGGTTTTGACAAGAACTTGATCCCATAAATACAAAAAGCCGCGATATTCGCGGCTTTTAATGAGATAATGTTCTTGTCACCCGACAAGACCGACCTCCACTCCGTAGTTAGATGTGAATGGGAGGGAGCGAGAATCGCTATGGCGATGTGGAGACGTGCACACATGGAACAATATGGGTGGTACAAAATTCACCTCTATTCCCGCATGCCCAATTCCCCATCCCCCAGCTACCGGCTTCTCCTTCATCCACTTCTTTAAACATCTACAGAATGAAATCCTGCGAATTCATGAGTCTGAGTGAGGAAACTGAATCATTTCGAGGGAGCTTAATCAGTCAATCCAATAATGACTGGTCAAACCATACATCCTCATAATCGTTCGTAATAAGAAATCTCCAACCTGGTCCCAATCCAAGATATTTTTTTAATTCTGGATTCCACTCATCTATATGCCTTACATGTATGGGGACAAAGAAGTCAGGCTCTTCTGAAAATCCCTCGCCAGCCCAGATATACCACCCACATGTTCCATTTTCAGGATTATGCCTTAGTCCATTAATAGGGACTAATTTATCTCTCACATTAAGAGCAATTCCCAGCTTTTCATTAAGACCGCTTTCAAGAAATTCAGCACCGTATTTAAGACAAATACTTTGTTGGGATTCAATCATTCTACTAATTGCACCTCACCTTCACTATCGTGCCCGTTAGTTGAACAAATGGATCAAATTAAGTAATCTTCAATCAGTTCATTAATTGAAGAAAGATGTTTTTTCAGCCATTCATTCCTTGTTTGAAATTGACTTAGAATGTAATTAAAGTTCTGCTCGACATTATTTCCAGAATAATGCTGACCGATGTAAATATGAAGTACAGCAATATGGTAAATTCGAGTCAACATCTCCAGTTGATTCATTTCTCGATATGTACATTTTCGAAATTTAGAGTAGCCTCTGATAAATGCTTCCGTCATATCCCATGATCCGTTTGTCAAATGTATGATGTGATTAAGAGAAATAGTAAACTCCATAAAGCTAATATCAAGTGAGGTAAAATCAAAATCCAATACACCATTTATTTTGTTCTCTTTTGCGAGTAAGTTGTAGATTAATACATCATGATGAACTAATTGCTTCGGCAATTCTATCCATTCATTTTTATGTTGTTCCACAAAGCCGATCATATCTTTATAAAAGTTAAGTGCTGTTTGAGGAATTTCAAAGGGTGGAGCCTTGATAAAAGATGCAACAGCATCATAATCGGCTAATGGATGCAGTCCATAAATTTCTGTGAAGGGAACGCCTTCAAATATTAACTCTGCTGCACATTGATTAAGTGCTAAGCTGATTTCACCTACAACAGAACCAAACTCTGTGGCTTGATTAACACTAGATATCTCCGGAACTGCCCCTTCAACAAACGAAACGATCGCACATAATGTTCCATCGGACAAGTGCACGTATTGTTCGTCCTCATTCGTATTTAAAAATACGGGCACGACAAATGAAAGATTCTGTTTACTCAAATACAATGTTAGTTGATCTTCAAATTTAATGCTTTCTACACTTTTAGTATGACGGTTGTAGATTCGAATGACATACTTTTGGTCATTTATTGTTAAAATTTTCGTTAAGTTAGTCAGACCGAATGGTACCGGATCGATATGGTATGCAGAATCCTCAAAGTAATTACGAACGATCATATCAATTCTTTCTTGCATAATTATCCCCCAATCCTATATCCATTCATTTTCAAACCAGATACTCCCAACAGGGTATCACAATGAGAAAATTTAGGGAATATTCAACGAAACAAGGAGCAGCTGCCGCCGGCAAACTGCTCCATTGTCTTTTCAACTAACGTACCCGTTAGCGTAATAGGCTTCTTTTTAGGGTACTCCACTTTCTGTTCGGATATTTTAAGACATTCCCTGAAGATGCTCAATATTTAAGCCAATAATGACTCATCGACCACCACTAACATTTATGATTTCTCCTAATATGTAATTCGAGGCATCTGATGAAAGAAAACTTATACATTCCGCGATCTCAATGGGCTGTGCTACTCGTGTAATGGGTATGGAAGTAGACATTCGGGCAATTCTATCGTCTTCTGGCGCGAATTTTTGATGAAACGGCGTATCGACCAAACCTGGCGCAACTCCGTTAACAATGATTCCGTATTCTATTAATTCTCGGGACATTCCGATTGTCATCGTATTTAATGCTCCTTTGGCAGAAGCATAATGAATACTTTCTCCCGCGCCACCGTAACGGGCTGCCGTTGAAGAAATATTTATTATCTTACCTTTCTCTTTTGGAATCATGTGCTTTAATACTGCTTGTGAACACAAAAGGACGCTAATGATATTCAATTTATAATTTTCTTCCCATAATTTTTCGCTGGCATCCATAAAAGTACTTTGACGTATACCCCCTGCAGCATTATTGACTAAAACATCTATCTTCCCGAAGGTTGAAATGACTTGCTCAACCATCTTATCGACTTGTTCTTTTTGGGTAACATCGGCCTGTACGGACAATGCCTCCCCGCCTATTTCCCGAATATGGTTAACGACTTCCACCGCGCGATTCTCGTCTGAACGAAAGTTAACGACAACTTTGGCTCCTTTTAATGCAAGTAATTCGGCAGTCGCACGCCCAATGCCTGAGGTGGCGCCTGTAATTAATATGACTTTTCCCAATAAGTCTTTCATGTTTATCCCTCACAATGAAGTTTATTGAATTGGCAAAAACGGCAGCTGATCCTCCGCGCCATTTCTGAGAATTACTTGCATAAATGTGTTCTTAAAAAATCAACAACATTTTGAAATGCACTTTGAACCATCGGATCATGAAAATTTCGATCAAAATCATGATCCGCTCCTTCAATCGTTATCAACTCAGTATATACTCCATGTTCTTGAAGCTTCTTATACATCATCACCGATTGCTCATATGGCGTTATTTTATCTTTATCTCCATGTAGAAATAACGTAGGCGGATACTCCGCAGTGATATTATGAATAGGGCTATATTGTATTAATTTATTATAATCATTAGCCGGATCGAATCCGGTCACTTCATTAACCCAAACACCTTGCTGAAAACAATAAAATAATAAATTGCCCCGTTCTTCCCACTGACCATTCGTTATTTCTTTTTCCCCTATGAATTGATAGGCGCTTTGCTTATCAACGATTTCATATTGTTGGCGGAAATGTTCACTCGGTTTCGTCGCCCATTCCCCTAGAATATCATGTCCAAAACAAGAAACTATCGCTTTTGGTTTAATGTCCATAGTGCCTATTAACAAGCTTAGATAACCACCAGAGGCTTTACCAAATAGAGCAATGTTATTTGTATCAAAATCATACCATTCCGTTGCTTTGGTTCGAGCCCATTCAAATGCATCTCTAATATCTTCTACAATCGATTCCAATTTTGTTTCAGGAGCCAGTCGGTGATCAATATTCACAACACTAAATCCAGCCTGACAAAAATACTCAATTTGTTCTAAAGACATCCAAGCTCTAGTTCCAGCAATTAAGCCACCACCATGAATGTAAATAATGACAGGCGAATTTCTCCCTTGGTAATAGATGTCAGCGTTAATAGAACAATTATTCACTTGTTTAAAAATCTTTGTTTCTTTCATCTTCTTTGTCTCCTTCCGAACCTTGCCTCATTAATGCTTAACTTTAAGGTATTCGCAAAGTACAAAGTGATTACACTATCCTGCCCGTTAGCGGAACAGGCTGCCGATGCTACTGCCGTCATTCCTGCCCCTGGCTGAACAAGGACAGCCTCCCACTTGAACATTAATATAGAACCTGCTAATTATAGCAATAAAGGAATAGTTTGGTTAAAGTTCATATGATATATTTGTTGTGAGCCTATCAGGCGAAGATGGTATCACCAATATTTGTAGCAGAGGAGTTGTTATTTTGACTTCCAACGAACCGGTCAGAAGAGGAGAATTTGGTTTAACGTTCCCTGTACGTCTAGTATCCGATATCAGAAAGTCTCAGGAATGGTATCGCAATGTGCTGCAATGTCACGACATCAGCGGCTATGGACATGCAACTCGGGGAGACAGAGGGGGAATGGGGCTCATTGTCAGCACAGCCGCTTCGCCGGACCATATTCGCCCGAACGCAGTCGCACAGAAACGCACGGATGAACCAGCGGAAGCGACAAGCTCGGAGTATGGTTGTGATTCTTTGGTTGAGGTCGCTTGGAATAACCTCGCTTATATCATCGAGGAAGTACGCAGCAGAGGTGGTAAAATTACAGTAGAGCCTTATGAATACGCGTACGAAGGCCGACTATACATGAAAGCGCATATTACCGATTATGACGGTTACAACATTGTTTTGAGCGCCAACCGTTCTCAGACGGAGGAAGCGATTTCGCAGCAGCCGGAAGATAAGTTTATAAAAACGGTTCAAGTACGCCTTGTTTCCGATTTGAAGAAGTCGCTGGACTGGTACAAAAAAGTGCTAGGTTGTGACGAGGTGAACGATTCCGGGTATGCAAGACGAGGTGATCCGGAGGCACCGTACCCTGTGATGGAAGTGATTTTACAACAAGCGGCATCTCCTAACGATGTATGTCCGAATGCCCAATGCGCAAAAGTCAGAGACGTTGAGGGTTTATGGGAAGGCCCCGATTTCCCGTGGGATACTTTTGTTCATGTGTCATGGGAGGATGTATTACTTATCGTTGACGAAGTACGAGCCATAGGCGGTACGATCGGAACGGAACCGCTTGAAACCTCAAATGATGGCTGGGACTTTCTCGATGCGCGTATTACGGACCCGGACGGGTACAGCATTATTCTTGGAGGCATGAGAAGGAGCGACGAAGCCTAATCATTCAAAGCCCTCTCTGTATAGATCGAAGGGGGCTTTCGCAGCTTTTACCACGTCTGCTGGATTTCTCCAGCAGGCCGTTGCTCTGCCGCTGGCAAACTACTCCTTTTTCGTTCAGCTATCATGCCCGTTAGCTTAACAACTGGGGTTTAATGAGATCTTTGCCAATAACATTAGCTGACACAGGCTTTTTGCCAACATCTCTCGCCCAGACCGATAGTTGGCCAATATGGTGGATTTCATGTGCGATTATATGACGCATTACTTCACCCCACGCATCGATGGCCATTTTCCCATCCGGTTGGGGATCGTAAAATGGGCGAGTCTCCATATCTATGTCCCAGGAATGTACAAACGGTTGCACTTCAAGCCGGAACGCTGCATCCAGGTTGCGGACTTTCTCCAAACTACTGTAACTTTCAAAGCTTTCTTGAAAATCCGATTTTCCCTGCAGGGAACGAATCCAACTCCACTCCACATCGATAATGTGAAAAAGAGTATGTAAAATCCCTCCGACTCCACCTGTACGAATACGAAGCAGTTCCTCCTCCGGTACGTCCTCACACCACCGGTACCATTCTTCCCTGACCAACCAATTGTAACGGAACATAATTTGCATGATATTCCTCCGCTTCTTTCACGATTTAATTTAAGCTACTATTCTGTCGAACAAAGAACCTACTATTGAGTCCTTCTCGTCATCTATACTACCACTTATTGGAACTATACTCCCCGTTACTTCAACGAATCAAGGAGCAGCTGCCGCCGGCAAACTGCTCCTTGTTCGTTTAGCTATCGTACCCGTTTAGTTGAATGACAAAATAATTGAAAGTCCCCCGATGATAGCCATAACAATACCGACCAACCCCAAAACTAATGCCCATAAACGAGAACTCGTAAAAACATATTCGTAAAATATATCATGAAGAAGTTCCATAACTGTTACCCAAAAAGTTTCTGCATTGCTTCTCCTCCAAAGAAAATACGCTGATACCAAAAGCAAAATACCGATAAACAGTATTATGAATCCCTGAAACAACTGAAGACCTTCTTCCTGTTTGACTCATTAGCAGTTCCATTGTTGCACATACATTAATCAGTCAAACTGCCCGTTCGTATTATGAGGTCAGCCAGTTTTTACTGGTTGACCTCTTTTGTCTTTAAGAGGTTTAGTACGGGTAGCCGGGGTAGAACGTCACTGCCCGTGGGGCTA